>CAVYTH010000027.1:0-41028 GCA_963771345.1 uncultured Actinomycetota bacterium | reverse complement strand
CAGCAGCCCGCCGCGGATCGAGGCCGCCAGCAGCACGTGGACCAGCGCCTGGCCGCGGGTGGGCACCCCGGCCTCGTCCAGCCGGTCCCGCAGGTCCTGCCGGGACCGGACCGCGCCGCCGCTTACTGCCGCGGTCACGACGTCGACCCCGCGTTCGGCCTGTTCGGGGCTGACGCCCTCCTGTCCGAGCCGGCGGACGCTGGTGGTGGCGAGCTGCGGCAGGGTCAGCGGGTGCAGCCACCAGTAGTCCTCGGCAGCGACCAGGTGCAGCGTCCCCCGGTTGAGCCAGCTGCACGACCAGCGTGCGGTCGTCGAGGGCGGCGTCGACATCGGCAGCCCGCAGGCCGGTCGAGCGGCTCCGCACTGCGAGCCGGGCACCGCGCGGGTCCTGGGCCTGGACGGAGAGCAGGTGCCGCACGACCTCGGCCGCGCTGCGGGCCTTCCGAGTGGTCAGCCCCTGGGCTGCCAGCCGCTCGATGTCGGTACGCCGGTCGGCGGAGGTCACAGCAGGCTCGCCGCCAGCCACCAGCCGCCGGCGCACCCGGCCAACGCGACCGAGACCGAGCCCACCACGTTGAGGACGGCCGTGGGCGCCGCCCGCTCTTCGACCAGCCGGACCGTCTCGACGCCGAACGTCGAGAAGGTGGTGAGCGCGCCGCAGAAGCCGGTGGCGACGAGCGTGAGCAACCACTCCGGCCCGTCAGCCGACGTCACCCCGCCCGCGACCAGCCCCAGCACCAGCGAGCCCACGGCGTTGACCGTGAAGGTGCCCCACGGCATCGGGCCTGCGTGCCGGGACTGCACCCACCGGTCCATCAGGTAGCGGGTGGGCGCTCCGGCCGCGCCACCCAGCAGCACGAGCAGGACGGTCATGAAGTCACCGTCCGGCGGGCCGCCGCCATCCCGAGCCGCGCCGCGAGCAGGCCCGCTACCAGGGTGACCAGCAGGTACGTCGCGGCCAGGACCGGTCTGTCGTCCGCAGCGAGATCCGGATGTCGAGCGCGTACGTCGAGAACGTGGTGAAGCCGCCGAGCACCCCGACGCCGAGGAACGGTCGCAGGTAGCGCGACCGCGGCCACCGAGCGAAGGCGAGCACGACCAGCACCCCGAGGGCGAAGGCCCCCGTGACGTTCTCGACGAAGGTCGCCCACGGGAACCGGCCGGAGCCGGCCAGCAGCCGCCCAGCGCCCACCGGCCGAGGCTCCCGAGCGCTCCGCCCAGCGCGATGGCGGCCAGCACGTCCCAGCGCGCGCTGTCGCCGGGCCCGACGTCGGGGTCGACCGGGAGGCGGGGCACCGGCGCAGTCTGCCGCACGGCACCGACGGCCCGGCGTGCCCGACGGACGGCCGGCGTACGGCCGACGTACGGCCGAGGTGAAGTTGGCGCTGTGATCTGTCGAGGTACCAGGCATGGGGAGGCAGCGCTCGGACGCCGAGCAACAGGTGGCGCAGCTGCTGCGCACCGCGAAGAGCAGCCTGAACCTCTCGGTGGCGTTCCTGTCCCGGCTGGACGGCACCACCCAGCACCTCGAGGTGGTCGAGTCGTCGGTGCCGTTCCTGTTCAAGGAGGGCGTAACCCAGAAGCAGGACACGACGTTCTGCCAGGCGATCCTGGACGGGAAGCTGCCGGCGGTCATCCCGGACGTCAAGGACTTCCCGGCGGCGATGAAGCTGCCGGCCGCGCGGCTCCCGCGGATCCGCAGCTACGTGTCGGTCCCGGTGGTGCTCAGCGACGGCTCGCTCTACGGCACCTTCTGCGCGGCCGGCCTGACCTCCGACGCGGCCCTGTCCAAGCGCGACAGCGCGCTGATGGAGGTGCTCGCGCACGCCGCGTCCCTGGTCATCGAGCCCGGTGTCCGCGAGCAGCTGCGTCGCGACGAGATCGCCGGACGGCTGACGCCGCTGATGGCGACCGGCGGACCACTCGTCGTCCTGCAGCCGATCGTCGAGCTCTCGACCGGCGCGCCGGGTCGGCGCCGAGGCGCTGAGCCGCTTCCCGTCGGACTGGGGCCAGGCGCCGGACGTCTGCTTCGGCGAGGCACACAGCATCGGGCTCGGCCACGAGCTCGAGCTGCTCGCCCTGGAGCGCGCTGCGGACCACTTGTCGTCGGTCGAGGGCTACGTGTCGATGAACGTCTCGCCCGCGACGTTGTTGACTCCCGAGTGCGCAGACCTTCTGCAGCGCCTGCCGCTGGACCGGGTGCTCCTCGAGCTCTCCGAGCACGACCGGGTCGACGACTACGACAGCCTGCGGTCGACCCTGGCACCGCTGCGCTCGCGCGGCATGCGGCTGGCCATCGACGACGTCGGTGCCGGGTTCTCGTCGCTGCGGCACATCGTCGTCACCACGCCGGACGTCATCAAGCTCGACCGCACCCTGGTCTTCGGCGTCACCGGCGACCCGGTGCTGCGGACCCTCGTGGGCTCGCTGGTCGCGTTCGGGCACGGCTGCCACGCGTCGGTCGTCGCCGAGGGCGTCGAGACTGCGGACGACGCCGCGACCCTGCTCTCGCTCGGCGTCGACCACGGCCAAGGCTGGCACTTCGGCCGCCCCGGACCGGTCGGCGACCTGGCGCCGGTCCCGCCGCGGGCCCGCGGGACCGTTCCGCGACCGGCTAGATCACGCCGAGCAGCTGCTCCAGCGGGTTGATCGCGAAGTACACGACGATCGCGTTCAGGCCGAGGCCTGTCGCCATCGCGAGCGGGAAGTTCGCGACGACACCCATCAGGATCGTCAGCAGTCCGGCGACCAGTGCGGTCGCAGCGGCCACCATCGCGAGGTTCGGCTCGCGTCACCGCCGCCGATGAAGTTGCCGTCAGCGTCCGGGACGGTGCCGATGATCAGCGGGTTGAGCACCACGATGTAGGCCATCGTGAAGAACGTCACGATGCCGCCGCGGATCTCACGGCCCACGTTGGAGCCGCGCTCGGTGATCCGGAAGAACCGGTCCAGGCCGGACTGGCCGGCGGGGTCGGGGCGGGTGGCGGTGTCGGTCTGCGTGCCGGTCGAGCCTGACATGGCTACCTCGCGTGGCGTGGGATCCGTCGGGGCCGGGTACCTGCGTCCATCGGCAGGTGCCAGACGTAGCCTGTCCCTGTGCCGCCACCACGCCGTCCCGCCCCCGAGCCGTTGGAGACCTCCGACGTCGCTGTCGTGGCGATCGGGACGGTGCTCTGGGCGATCGCCCTGGTGCTGACGCTGGTGCTGCACGACCGCCTCGTCGACGACGGCCGGGGCGACTGGGTGTGGATCGCCGCGGCCGGCCTGTTCCTGGGCGTGATCGGGCTCTGGCACGTACGCCGGCGCGCGGCCCGGCTGCGCGAGGATCGCCCGCGGCCCACGGACCTGCCTGCCTGAGCCGGTCCGAGCCTGGACCCATCCGGGTCGGCGACCGCTCCGAAATGTCTCGGTGTGGGACCGCCATCCGGCGCGCCCAGGAAAGGAAGAACCATGAGCGACGCTCCTCGGTCGGCCGCTCCGGTCGCCTCACCGACTCCCCCAACCGGCTGCTCGGCACCGTCTTCGGTGTCGTGTACCTGCTGATCGGGCTGCTCGGCTTCGCGTACACCGGGTTCAGCAGCCCGCACGACGACGGCGAGGGCACACGCACGACGGCGGGCACGGGCACTAGCCCTCGAGTCGGGCCTCCGTGGCCAGCTCGGCCGCGCGATCGGGGTCGAGCAGGACTGCGGCAATCAGCAGCCGGGCGTCCCACCGCCCGGCTGCTGCCGCGAGGCCGCGGGCGAGCCCGTCGACGGTGGCGGCGTGCACGGTGCCGTCCGGCGCCCGCCACCACTCGGCGTCCACGCCGTCGACCGACAGCTCGTCGTGCTCCTGCCACGTGGTGGGCAGGCCGTCGATGAGACCGGCGACGTTGTCGGGCACCGCTCGGGTGGTGCCGCCGGACAGGTCGGGTACGCCGACGACGTCCGAGCTGTGGTCCAGGTCGAGCACCTCGGCGAGCTGCTCGGCCGCACCGAGCGGCACCACGAGCGCGCGGTCCGCGGCCAGCACCTGCAGGTGCTCGGGCGCATCGACGACCACCACGTCCGCCGCGGGTACGACGAGGTCTGTCGCGATGCGCAACCGGGCAGGCGGCGACACCCGCTCTGGGTCGACCTGCGCGAGGAGCGACCAGACCTCGGCGAGTGTCTTCGCCGAGACGCTACGGTCTTCGTCGGCGAGCCGACTGAGCAGGTCGTCCGGCCCGCCGTCTGCTGCGAGTACGTCAACCAGCCCGGCGCGCACCCCGGCGGCCGCGAGCACAGCCGGTTCGACGCCGTCGAGCAGCCCGGTGCCGAGCACGTCGTACAGGCCGTCCAGCCCGACCCCGGGCAGAGCCCAGCCGGTCGCCGGCCGGCCACCGAGCAAAGCACTGCTGCGCAGCACCAAGGCGGCGTACGACGGCACACTCGCCGACCGGCCGTCGCCGCCACTGAGCCGCACCGTTGTGACGACCGCGTCGCGCAGCCGCGAGTCGGCCGACAGCACCCGCAGCGCTTCCGGCCAGCAGTCGTCGGCGACGAGGTCCAGCTCAGGCACCACGAGCACCGACCGGGCGGTCGGCGGGACGGTTGACCGCGGCTCACCGTCGAGCACCGCGGCGACCCAGTCGGCAAGCCGGTCGTCCGCGGTCGCCTCGTCGAGCACGACGTCCTCGACCTCGGTGACGGTGAAGGTGTCGAGGACGCCGACCGCCGCGAGCACCCGGCCGCCCCACCGGTCCACCAGCTCGGCATCGACGACGCCGACCTCGTCGGGGTCGGCCAGCCCGGCGAGGACCGAGCCGGGCAGCACCAGCTCGTCGGCCTGCGCGACCTCCCCGTCGGCATCGCGCAGCGGCAGCGTCGCGAGCCACGGCAGGTCCCCGGGACGCAGCCCGGCGGCGGCAACCAGGGGCAGCACAGCCGCAGCCAGCGCGAGCGGGTCCGGCTCGTCCCAGGCGGCCTCGACCGCGCCGCGCACCTCCGGCGCCTCGAGCACCGAGCGCGCCCCGGCATCCGCGGCTCCGGCCGCGCGCAGCAGCCCGTGCACCGCCCCGGGGTGCGCGAGCCGCAGCCCGAGCGCGCCCAGACCCGAAGCATCGGGCAGGTCCTCGCCCGGCAGCAGCACTCCGCGCGGGCCGCGGACCAGCCGCCCATCGGCCAGCGGCACCGGCAGCACCGAGAGGACGTCGGGATCGCGCACCCCGGCGGCATCCAGCGCGGCGTAGAGGTCGCGCCACCAGGTCGGGGGACGATCCTGGTCGATGAGCGCCTCGACGACCTCGGCAAGCGGCAGTCGCCGGGTGCCGAGCCGGGCCAGCGCGGAGTGGTCGGCGACCAGCGGACCGAGCGCTTCGGCGAGCAACAGTCGAAGGTCGGCGTCCGCGCCGAGCACGGCAGTGGCGTCGCGCGGCGCGACCCGCGACCCGTCGGTGGCGACGAGGAACGCCGACTCGCGCAACGCCGCGACGATCGCCTCGCGCAGAGCCGCGTCCAGCCGGCCGGCCGGGACCGGAGACGGGAGCAGGGCGAGCGGGTCGGCAGTGCCGGTGGCGAGCTCGACGTACGCGTCGGCGGCGTGCTGCACCAGTGCGTCGGTGAGTGGTCCGGGGGCGACGTGCCGGCGGGTCGGGTCCAGCGGGAAGGAGCCGAGCAGCAGGGCGGGCAGGTCGACCGGCTCGTCGGTCGGTGTCGGGGCGTGCAGCACGTCGGGCACCCGCTGCCCGGCCAGCGGCAGCGCCCACGCGAGGTTCCACCAGGGCCGGTCGCGCTCCTCGACCGGCCGGTCGGCGAGCAGCGCGGGTGCGAGCGCCCCGGACCGGCGTACGACCTGCCAGCGGTTGGCGTCTGCAACGACGACCCGGCGATCACCGTCGACTTCCACCACGATCTCGGCGAGCGCGGGCAGCGCCAGCAGCAGCGCGTCGTCGACGTCCGCGAGCAACGCGCGCGCCAGGTCGTGCGCTGCAGCGTCGCGCAACGGCAGCCGCACGGTCGTCGCGAAGCCGGTCACCGGAACGGCAGGCGACGGCCACGGCAACCGCAGCAGCGGCAGCTGGCCGGAGCGACGGCCGGCCTCGTCGGCGAGGACCTCGACCTCGGCGACGGCAGCGCGGGCCAGGTCGGCGTCCCAGCGGACGGCGCCGCCGGTGGAGGCGATCTCGGGGGCGGCGGTCACGGCCAGCACGGCAGCGAAGCCGACCCCGAACCGGCCGGTCGTCGAGCCTTCCCGCTTGGCCGAGGCCCGCAGGGTCGACAGCGACTCGACACCGGCGGCGTCCAGCGGCGTGCCTGTGTTCGAGGCGGTCAGTACGCCGTCGGCGAGGGTCAGCAGCAGCCGGCCGGGCTCGCCGGACCGGGCAGCGGCGTCCGCGGCGTTCTGCGCCAGCTCGACCACCACGCGGTCGCGGTAGCCACCTCGGACCAGGTCGTCCTCGGCGTTCGCGTCCTCGCGGAACCTGGCCGGTGACGCCGACCACGCGTCGAGCACCCGACGGCGCAACGCCGCGGTGTCGAACGGATCGTCACCGGGCGCTCGCACGCCCCGGACGCTACCTCCCGGTCAGCCGGCGGCAGGTGGGATCGTCAGCCGCGGCGGTAGAGGTGGTTGGTCAGCGGGGCGAAGACGAGGGTCAGCAGCGCGGCGACGCCGAGCACGATGCCGATGTCTCTCGCCTCGGCGTTGCCCTCCATCAGGCCGCGGGTAGCGGTCGCCAGGATCGAGATCGGGTTGACCTCGACGAACGCCTCGAGCGGCGCGGGCAGCGTCTCCGGGTCGACGAAGACGTTGGACAGGAAGGTCGAGCGGGAAGATCCCCATGAAGCCCGCGTTCATCACCGCGTTGGGCGAGCGCAGCAGCAGCCCCAGCGTCGTGAACACCCACGACAGCGCGAACGAGAAGACCACCACCAGGGCGAGCGCCGCGACCACGCCGGGGAAGCCGGCGCCGGGACGGAAGCCGAGGATCACGCCGAGCACCGTGATGACCGTGCCGGCGACGAGGTAGCGGACGCTGTCGCCGAGCAGCGACCCGACCAGGGGTGACGGTCGCCAGATGGGCAGCGAGCGGAAGCGGTCGACGACGCCCTTCGTCAGGTCGGTGTTGAGAGCGACCCCCGAGTAGACCGTCGTGAAGAGCACGGACATCACCAGGACGCCCGGAAGGATGTAGTCGAGGTACTCCGCCGTCGAGCCGGAGATGGCGCCGCCGAAGAGGAAGGTGAACATCAGCAGGAACATCACCGGCGTGACCGTCACGTCGAGCAGCTGCTCGGGCACGTGCTTGACCTTGAGCATGCCGCGCCAGCCGAAGGTCATGGCGGACGAGAGCGGGCTGGCCAACGGCGGACGAGTGGTCGAGGCGATGGCGTTGCGGATAGCGGCCTGGTCGGCGTCGGCCATCACGCCGGGCTGGGTGGTCGGGTCGGCGCTCATGACGCGTGCTCCTCTTCGTGGCTGCGCTGCTCCGGTGGCTCCTCGGTCGTCGGATGACCGGTCAGGGCCAGGAAGACCTCGTCCAGGCTCGGCTGGCTGAGCGAGAAGTCGGCGATCCGCACTCCCGAGCCGGCCAGCTCGGCGACCGCGAGCGCCGCCCGGTCGGCGTCGGCGCAGTTCGCGGAGAGGGCGGCGGGGTCGGGCTCGAGCGTGACGGCACCGAGCTCGCGCTCGAGCAGCCTGCTGGCCTCGGCCCGCTGCCCGGGGTCGAGCAGCCGCACGTGCAGGGCACCGGTGCCGACCGACGCCTTCAGCTGGCCCGGCGTCCCCTCGGCGATCACCCGGCCGTGGTCGATGACGGCGATCCCGTCGGCGAGCTGGTCGGCCTCCTCGAGGTACTGCGTGCAGAGCAGGATCGTGGTCCCCTCCGCGACGAGCGCCCGGATGATCTCCCACACCTGGTTGCGCGAGCGCGGGTCGAGACCGGTCGTCGGCTCGTCGAGGAACATCAGCTGCGGCGTGACCACCAGGCTCGCGGCGATGTCGAGCCGGCGCCGCATGCCGCCCGAGTAGTTCTTGACGAGGCGTCCTGCCGCGTCGGCGATCCCGAACGCCTCCAGCAGCTCGGTCGCACGGTCCTTGGCCGCGGGCCGCCCGAGCCCCAGCAGCCGGCCGAGCAGGATCAGGTTCTCGCGGCCGGTCAGGTCCTCGTCCACCGACGCGAGCTGGCCGGTGAGGCTGACCGCCGCCCGCACCTTGTCGGACTCGCGGACGATGTCGTGCCCCATGACGCGCGCACTGCCCGCGTCCGGGTGGATCAGCGTCGCCAGCATGCGGATCGTCGTCGTCTTGCCGGCGCCGTTGGGCCCGAGCACGCCGTACACGGACCCGGTGCGCACGGCGAGGTCCACGCCGTCCACGGCGAGGGTGTCGCCGAAGGACTTCACGAGGCCGTTCGCCTCGATCGCGAGCGTTGGGGTGGTCATGGCAGCTCCTGGTGTGGTCGTCAGGACTGCTCGTCCCAAGTGACCAGGGTGGGATGTGAAGTCCAGTTCAAGTCAAGTCAAATGCTCACTCGACCTACAGACCACGGCCAGCACGAGAACTCATCGATCGTGCAGGTACGCCGTGCAGGGTGAGGCGCAGGCGGAGGCTCAGCGGCATGGTGAAGGCTCCGTAGACCTCGGAGGTGGCTCGTGCTCCTCGTACCCCGTCAGCTGGCCCGAGCCGGCATGACCGGCGACGTCCCGTACTACGGCGGCCGGATGAGCCCGGCCCAGGCGTACGCCGCGTCGCACCCTCGGCGGGCGGCAGGTGGTCCCCCTGCGCCGCCACCTCCGCCGCCATCGCCCGCGAAGCAAGCGGCCCAGCTGGAGGCGCTGCAACAGCTCCGCGACGACGGCCTGATCAGCGCCGCCGAGCACGATCGCCTGGCGAGCCGGGTGACCGGGTGATGGGCCCGGTCCAGGTGCTGGTCGTCGGCTACGAGCAGCCGGCGTTCACCGGCGATGTGTTGGCCGAGATGGCCCGGCTCAGCGAGGCTGGGCTGGTCCGGCTGGTCGACGTGCTCCTGGTGACCCGCGCCGCCGACGGGACCTTCGACACCGTGGAGGTCGCCGAGAGCGGCGCAGATTGGCTCGTCGACCTGCCGCAGGGCAACGGGGCGCTCGTTGCAGCCCTGCTCGGCCACCCCGACGAGACGGGCGACAACCCGAAGGACAGCGACGACCTCGACGCGCTGGACGGGCCGGTCTGGTCGCTGGCGGACTCGGTGCCGGCGGGTACGACGGCCGCCGTGGCGCTCATCGAGCACCTGTGGGCCGCACCGTTGCGCGCAGCCATCCAGCGGAGCGGCGGCGTACCGCTCGACGAGCTCTGGCTGGCCGAGGCCGACCTGCAGCGGCTGGCAGCCTCGTCCGCCTGACCCGGACGAGCACCGCTGGCAGGATGCCGGTGTGGACAGCTCGGACCTCGTCGGTAGCGTCCTCGTCGCCGGACTAGTGATCTTCATCGTCGGTGCCGCCGCGTGGCGCCTGGACTACCAACGCCCGTTGCCGGAGTCGCTGCCCCTCATCCACGCGGACCGGTGTCGCTGGACCTGGATCCACACCTGGATGATCGCGGCGCTGGTACTCACGCTCGCCGGCCTCGCGGGGCTGGCTGTCACCCTCGACAAGGAGACCGCCGCAGTCCTCGCAGCCATGGCGACCGCTGCCTACCTCTCCGGCGGAGTGAGCTGGATCGCAGCTTTGGCCTTCCGCCTCACTGTGGTGCCGTGGGCAGCGGCGCGCACGGTCACTGACGGGCAGATGCCGGTCGGCTTCGACGCCTATGACCGGTGGGCCGGGATGCTGTACGTCGTGCACATGCTCACCGCGTACGGCGGCTCCGCCGTGCTCGGGGTCGCCGTGCTGGCCTCGGACGCGCTGCCGCCGTGGCTCGGGTGGACCGGTCTCGTGTGGGGCCTCGCCTTCGCGGCTGGGCTGGTGGCGACCCGATTCGCTGGGCCGTTCAACCCGCCGTTCTGGGCGCACCTCTACACGGGAACCGTCGGGGTGGTCCTTCTCATCGACTGATGCTGCAGCCAGTCCCGCCTGATCAGCCCGAACACCCACGAGTCCGACACCTCGCCGTTCACGACGCAGTCTTCCCGCATCGTCCCCTCGCGCACGAATCCGAGCTTCTCCAGGACGCGGGCAGATGCCGCGTTGCGGGTATCGGTCTCGGCCTGGACTCGATTCAGGTCCAGCGCGTCGAATGCCCACTGCAGCACCGCGCGCGCGGCCTCCGTCGCGTAACCGTTGCCCCATGCTGCCTCGTCGAGGACGTAGCCCATCGCCGCGCTGCGGTAGTCCGGGTTCCACCGGGTCAGGCTGCACCAGCCGATGAAGGCCCCGTCGGAAACACGGTCCACGGCCAGCCGCGCCCCGGTGCCTTCCACTGCCATCTCTCGGCACGCCGTGATGAACCGCTCGGCGCGCGCGGGCTCGCTCCACGGCGGCGAGTCCCAGTAGCGCAGCACGTGGGCGTTGCTGTGCAGCGCGAACAGGGCGTCCGCGTCCGCCTCGGTGAAGGGCCGCAGTCGCAGGCGAGCAGTGGGCAACGTGGGAGTGGGCAGGGACATGCTCGCCATCATGCCTGGCAGGCGGAATCCCTATGCTCGACAGCCATGCCCGACCCCCGTGCCGACCGCGGTCGACTTCACAACAGGCCTCGAGCAGCTGACGAGCGGTGGCCGCGCGCCCGCCATGCGCGAGGTGTTCGGTCTTGCCAAGACGTTGATGGACATGCCGCTCGGCGAGGTCCGACTTCTGCTTGCGTCGGACGACCACCTGCATCGAGTGGGGGCCGTGAGCGTGCTGGATTTCCGGGCCCGACGTCGCCGGGTCACCGAGGAGGAGCGCGCGGCCCTCTACGAGCTCTACGTCGGCGAGCACGACCTGATCAACACGTGGGACCTGGTGGACCGGGCAGCGCCCCACGTGGTGGGCGGCTACCTGCACGACCACGACCGGGCACCGCTGTACGAACTGGCACGCTCGGCAGACCCGTGGCGACGGAGGACGTCGGTAGTCGCGACCTGGTACTTCATCCGCGGCGGCGATCTGGACGACACCTTCGCCCTCGCCGACCTCCTCGCCCACGACCCCGAGGAGGTCGTGCAGGCGGCTGTCGGCGGTTTCGTCCGTGAGGCTGGCAAGCGCGACCCCGCGGCGACTGCGCTCCTACCTCGACCGGCACGTGCCGGGTCTCCCACCGACGATCCTGCGACATGCGATCAGGCACCTGCCGGAGGGCGAGCGCCAGCACTACCGGGAGCTCGCCAGGTCGGCGTAGGCGCCGCGCCTCAGGAGTGGCCGAGGTCCTCGGTGTCGGGGGTCGCGTCGACCGAGCCGGGCGGGTGCTCGACGGGGTGCAGCGCGATCAGGTCCAGCGCGTCCTCGTCGGGCAGTGCCGGGGCCACCTCGACCGGGCCGGGCAGCACCGCGACCTCGGAGTGCGCGCCGCAGCCGTGGTCGTAGGACACCACGCGGCCGTCGCTGGGCGAGAACGCGTTGGTGCAGGCGCCGAACACCCGGCGCAGCGAGCCGCCGAGCGGCACGAGGAAGCCGCAGGTCGAGCACTGCGCCGGCGCGGCCTCGGCGATCGGTGCGCGTGGGCCGTGCTCGCCGGCGTACCAGCGGTCGATGGTGTCGTCGCGCCCGAGTGACGACAGCACGCGCGCGCGGCCCAGGCCGAGCTCCCAGAGCGCGACCCGGTCGGTGTCGTCGTCGACCTCGCGGACCTCGTCCTCATCAACGGTCGCGACGGTGTAGCCCGGCTCGAGCCGGTCGTCGTCGGGGTCGGTGGGCAGCAGGTCGCCGACGCCGAGGTCGCCCGGGGCCAGCCGCTGCGACCACGGCACCCACTCCTGCGCGAGCATCGCCTCGTCGCCGGGCAGCAGCACCGCCTCGGAGACCGTGGCGACCTTCCCGCGGGGCACCCGGGTGACCGTGACGGCCCACTGCCAGCCGCGGTACGCCGGGTCGGTGGTCGCGAAGCGGTGGGTGACGATCCGCTCGGCCTCGAGGTCGGCGCCGAGGTGCTCGCCGACGTGCTCGGGGCGGGCCGCGACCTGGACGGCGGCTGCCCGCGCCAGGTCCTCGGCGCCGGTCAGGACCGCGTCGGTGGCGGGGCGGCGGAGCGTGGTGGGGGTCACGAGCGTCGATTCTCCCCCATCGGCGGGCGGTCCGGCCACCGGCTGCTCCAGTGAGGGGCCGAACCGGCAGGATGGGCGCGTGGAGCAGACGCGGCGGGAGAGGTACGCGGCGGCCTCCCGCGGCGCTGCCCGGCGTACCAAGTCCGGTGCGATGCGGTCAGCACGAGGCGTACGCCGGGTCACCCACGCCAAGGGCGCCGGCGAGTCCGGCCTCGGCAAGCTGATCGAGCTGCACGCCGTCAACACCGCCGGCGACGCCATGGTCGCGGTCGCGCTGGCCAACACGCTGTTCTTCTCGGTGCCCACCGGCGAGGCGCGCGGCCGGGTCGCGCTCTACCTGCTCATCACGATGGCGCCGTTCGCCGTGATGGCCCCGATCATCGGCCCGCTGCTCGACCGCTTCCGGCACGGCCGCAGGTACGCCATCGCCAGCACGATGCTCGCCCGGTGCTTCGCCACCTGGGTGCTGGCCGGCGCCGTCGTGAGCGGCGAGCTGTCGCTCTACCCGGCTGCCTTCGCCTGCCTGGTGTCGTCCAAGGCCTACGGCGTCACCCGGTCCGCCACGGTCCCCCGGCTGCTGCCCGAGGGCGGCACGCTGGTCGAGGTCAACGCCCGGATCTCGCTGGCCGGCATCGTCGCGGGCACCCTCGGCGCCGGCCTCGCAGGGCTGCTGTCGCTGATCGGGCCGGGCTGGTCGCTGCGCGCCGCGTTCCTGGTGTTCGCCGCGGGCATCGTGCTGGCGCTCCGGCTGCCGGCCAAGGTCGACTCGACCGAGGGCGAGACGCGGACCACGCTGTCGCTGGACGACACCGGGCCGATTCCCCGGCGTACCAGCGTGGGGTCGGCTGTGGTCATCGCGCTGCGGGCCAACGGCGCGCTGCGGGCGTTCTCCGGCTTCCTGCTGCTGTTCCTCGCGTTCCTGCTGCGCGAGAACCCGGTGGGCGGGCTGGACGACACGGTGGCCCTGGGCATCGTCGCCGGCTCGGCCGCGATCGGGAACGCGACCGGTACGACGATCGGCTCGCGGCTGCGTACTCGCGCCCCGCTGACGGTGATCGTCGTCGTGCTCGGCATCGTCACGTTCACCGCGCTGGCCGGCGCGATCTTCTACAACCTCGTACACCGTCCTGGCCGTCGCGTTCGCCGCCGGACTCGCGCAGTCGCTGGGCAAGCTGTCGCTGGACGCCACGGTGCAGCGGGACGTGCCGGAGGCCGTGCGCACCTCGGCGTTCGCCCGGTCCGAGACGCTGCTGCAGCTGTCCTGGGTGGTCGGCGGCGCCATCGGCATCGCGCTACCGCTCAACGGTCAGGTAGGACTGGGGATTGCGGCCGCGGGACTTGCGGCCATGCTGATCATCACGGTGCGGGCAGTCGCGCTGCGCCGCCGCTCGAGGGAGGTCTGATGGAACGTCGACGGCTCGGCCGGACCGGCCACGAGAGCTCGGTGCTGATCTACGGCGCCGCCGCGCTCGGCGAGGTGACCCAGGAGGTCGCGGACACCTCGGTGCAGGAGGCGCTGGACGCCGGCATCAACCACTTCGACGTCGCCGCGAGCTACGGCGAGGCAGAGCTGCGGCTCGGCCCGCTGATGTCGCACATCAAGGCCAGCTGCCCCGACCTGTACCTCGCCACCAAGACCGGCGACCGCGACGCGGAAGGCGCCTGGGCCTCGATCAACCGGTCGCTCGAGCGGCTGCAGACCGACCGTGTCGACCTGCTGCAGCTGCACGCGATCGGCGACCTCGACGAGCTCGACAAGGTGACGGCGAAGGGCGGCGCGCTCGAGTCCGCGATGCGGGCGCAGGACGAGGGCCTGGTCGGCGCCGTCGGCATCACCGGGCACGGTGACGGCGCCCCCGCGACTCACCTCGAGGCGCTGCGACGGCACCCGTTCGTCACCGTGCTCACGCCGATGAACGTCGTGCTGCACCGCGACGCGGCGTTCCGCGCGGGCTACGAGGAGCTCGCCGACGAGGTGGCCCGGCAGGACGCCGGCCTGATGCTCATCAAGACCGTCGCCCGGCAGAACTGGCGCGACGGCCAGGAGCACCGCTACTCCACCTGGTACGAGCCGTTCGACGACCAGGCCACCATCACGGCTGCGGTGTCCTGGGCCTTGTCGCTGCCCGGGGTGACCGGCCTCGCGACGCCGGGCGACGTCGGTCTGCTCGGCATGGTCGTCGAGGCCGAGCGGTCCCGGATCGATGCGGACCAGGCTGCTGCAGCCCTCGGCGCCGAGCCGGCGTACAGCTCGCCGTTCATCGACATGGCCGATCTAACCGGCGGTGAAGCCGCGCACGTAGCGCCGTTGCCCCGGCGTCTCGACGGCGTGCCGGTCGTAGTGGGCGCGCACGTAGGCGACGGCGTCGACCTCCGGACCGGCGTCCAGGACGACGAGACAGGCCAGCGCCGTGCCGGTCCGCCCGCGACCGCCTTGGCACGCGAACTCGACCCGGTCGGTGTCGAGCCGCTGCCAGGCCTGCCGGAGCGCCTCCTCGGCATCGGGCCGGTCGGCCGGCAGCCGGAAGTCCGGCCACCGCACCCAGCGCGACTCCCACGCCACCTCGGGCGGGGCGCTGCCGAGCAGGTACAGCGCGAAGGTGGGGACCGGGCCGGCGGGCAGCGGGTGCCGCAGGCCGCGGCCGCGCACCAGGCGTCCGGACGGCAGCGTCAGCACGCCGGCCCCGTCGGCGCTCCACGGCTCGGGCACCGCAGCACGCTAGCCCACAAAATGGTCAAACACCGGTCGCGGCGGACGTGCTGCTGACACCGTGTCCGGGATGCCCGACGCCCGCCTCCTGACGACCGCGCTGCTGGCCACCATGGGCCTCCTGCTCGCAGGTGTCATCGTCGCACCCGCCGCCGCGGCCGGGCAGACCTGCGCGACCACCCCGGACGACCCTGACGGCGCCGACATTCACGGTGACCGTCTGCGTGACGGTGCCCGACGGTCCCCTCACAGGCGACGTCCCCGTGTCGGTCGACGTCTCCGTCGCAGGGGTTACCGACCCAGACCCGCCCGGAGTGACGAGAGTGTCGTTCTGGTGGGACGGGACGTACCTGCTCGCCGACTTCGACCCGGCGTACGGCTTCACGTGGCGCACCACGCGGATGGCCGACGGGACCGGCACGCTCATCGTCCACGCCCGCACAGAAGGCGGGCTCGTCTCCGGGGTGCGGGTGCCTGTCACGGTGGGCAACGGGCTCAGCGCGCCGGCTCCTCCCGCGGTCGAGCCGTTCGTCGTGCGCACAGGGACAGCACCGGCGCCGGGTCGCAGGTTCCGGATGGCGGCAGTGGGCGACGGCGTCGACGGTTCTCCCCGCGAGGCGCAGGTGGCGGGACAGATCGCGTCCTGGTCGCCCAACCTGCTGGCCTACCTGGGCGACGTCTACCAGCACGGCTCGCCGTTCGAGTTCGACAACTGGTACTCCCGCCCCGACGGGTACGGGCAGTTCCGGGCCATCACTAACCCCGTGGTCGGGAACCACGAGTACCAGACACCCGGTGCCGCGGGGTACTTCGAGTACTGGGGAGGCGTGCCGCACTACTACAGCTACGACGTGGCCGGCTGGCACGTCGTCGCCCTGGACACCAACTCGAGGTTCGGCCAGCTGCGACCGGGCACCGCGCAGTACGAGTGGCTGGCAGCCGACCTCGGTGCGAACCGGTCGCGCTGCACGATGGTGTACATGCACCACCCGCGCTACTCCGTGGCCGCCCACGAAGGCCGCGCCCAGCTGGGACGCATCTGGTCGCTGCTCGCGGCCCGCCGGGTGACGTTGGCCGTGGCCGGCCACTCGCACGCCTACGAGCGCTGGACCCCGCTGGACGGTGCCGGGGTTCCCGGACACCGCGCGGAGTCACCCAGCTCATCGCCGGGGCCGGCGGGCGCGAGGTCAAGCCGGCCGCGTTCACCGACGGGCGCCTGGTCACGACCATGCCGGTCAGTGGCGCCCTGCGACTGGATCTCGGCGAGAACGACGCGCAGTTCGAGTACGTCGACACCGCCGGGGCCGTGCTCGACGCCGGGACGATCGGCTGCACGAGCACCGGAGACCCGCTGCCGCCGACGGTGCCACGCGGCTTGGTCGCGGTCCCGGCCTCCGCGTCCGCCGCGCACCTGTCCTGGTCGCCCTCGAGCGACCAGTACACAGCCGTCGGCGGGTACACGCTACGGCGCAACGGGTCCGTCGTCGCGACGCTGCCGGCCGCCAGCACCGACGTTCGACCGACACGGGGCTGGCCCGCGGGAAGACGTACTCCTGGACGGTGTCGGCCTTCGACACGTCCGACAACCACTCGGCGCAGTCGCGCGCCTGCGGCGGCGACGATCCCCGCCGCGGTGACCGGGTCCGTGTCCAGTCGGGCTCTGCTGCGTGGGCTGACCGTCGCTCGGGAGCGGGATCGCGGCTTCAGCCGGTCGCGATTCGGCACCTGGCTGGACGCCGACCTGGACGGCTGCACGACCCGGGACGAGGTGCTGCTCGCCGAGTCCCTCCGGCCGCCGCTGGTGCTCGCGTCGTGCACGGTCACCAGTGGTCGATGGCGGTCCCGGCTGAACGGGGCGCGAGTGACCGATCTCGCCAAGCTGCGCATCGGCCCGCACGTGCCCTTCCGCGAGGCGTGGCAGTCGGGTGCGCGGCGATGGTCGCCGTCCCGCCGCGCGCAGCTGGCCAACGACCTGGGCTACCGGCCCACCCTCCACGCCTCGACCCTGCGCGCCTTCGAGGCCCGCGGCGCCGCGGGGCCGGAGCGCTGGTTGCCGCCTCGGCGCGCAAGGCGGTGCGCCTACGTCGCCGAATGGGTAGCAGTGAAGTGGCGGTGGCGGATGACGGTGGACCGCGCCGAGAGGCGTTTCCTGGTCCGGCGGCTGCGCGGCTGCGGCTGGCCCGCGGTCGAGCGACCCACCCGGGCCACCAGCACCTGACCTCTCAGGGGCGGACCCCGACCTCTTCGAGGCGGGTGAGCATCTCGGCGGGGTCGGCGTAGACCCGGTAGGCGCCCGAGCGCTCCAGCTCCTCGCGGCCGTAGCCGCCGGAGAGCAGCCCGATGGCCAGCGCCCCGGCCCGCTGGGCGGCGAGCAGGTCCCACACGCTGTCGCCGACCACGAAGCAGTTCGCCGGGGCGACGGCGAGCCGCGGCACGGGCCGCGGCGAGGAACAGGTGCGGGTCCGGCTTGGCGCGCTCGACCAGGTCGCGGGTGATGACCGGCACGTCGTCGGGCAGGCCGAGCAGGTCCAGCGCGGACCCGGCGGTGTGCCGGGCGCCGCTGGTGGCGATCGCGAACGGCACCCCGCGGTCGTACAGGTGGGCCAGCAGCTCGCGAGCGCCCGGGAGCGGGACGACGGACTCGGCGCGGCTCAGGTAGGCCTCGGCGTGCAGGGTGCGCAGACGCTGCGACGTGTCGTCGTCCAGTGCGACACCGGTCTCGCGCTGCAGGGCGTCGATGAACAGCCCGCCGCTCATGCCGATCCGCCGGTGGATGCGCCACACCGACAGCGGGATGCCGCACTCGGTCAGCGCCTCCTGCCAGGAGATGACGTGCTGGTAGACGGAGTCGACCAGCGTCCCGTCGAGGTCGAAGAGCAGCGCGGGCTGCGGGACCTGGAGGTCCAGGTCGTCCAGGGTGCTCACGGCTTCGCCTTCTCGTCCTCGCCGCCGGAGGCGAGCTCGCGACCGCGGTCCCGGGCGGCCTCGAGCGCCGAGAGCATCGCGGCGCGGACGCCGTGGTTCTCCATCTCGCGGATCGCGTTGATCGTGGTGCCGGCCGGTGAGGTCACGGCCTCGCGCAGCGTCGCCGGCCGCTCGCCGGAGTCGCGCAGCATCACTGCCGACCCGATGGCCGTCTGGACGATGAGGTCGTGCGCGACCTGGCGCGGCAGGCCGAGCAGGATGCCGGCGTCGGTCATGGCCTCGACCAGGTAGAAGAAGTACGCCGGTCCGCTGCCGGACAGCGCGGTCACCGCGTCCTGCTGCGACTCGGGCAGCCGGATGGTGCGGCCCACCGGCGAGAAGATCGCCTCGGTGCGCACCAGGTGCTCCTCGGCCGCGTGCGCACCGGGCGAGATCGCGCTCATCGCCTCGTCGACCAGCACGGGGGTGTTGGACATGACCCGCACCACCGGGGTGTCCGGCGCGAGCCGCGCCTCGATGAACGACGTGGTGATGCCGGCCGCGGCGGACACGACCAGCCGGTCGGCCGGGCACGCGGGAGCGAGCTCGGCCAGCAGCGCAGCCATGTCCTGCGGCTTGACGGTGAGGATCAGGGTCTCGGCCGCCGAGGCCGCCTCCGCGGTGGGGACGACCTGCACGCCGTAGGTGTCGCGCAGCTTCGCCGCGCGCTCCGGCCGGCGGGCGGTGACGACGACGTCTCCCGGGCTGGTGCCGCTGCGCAGCATGCCCGACAGCAGCGCCTCGCCCATCTTGCCGGCTCCCAGCACGGCGACTCGCTGCGTCACGAGCGGTCCCTCCTAGCCCTTGGTGGCCACCGAGCGTAGGAAGAACGCGAGGTTGGCGGGGCGCTCGGCCATCCGTCGGACCAGGTAGCCGTACCACTCGTCGCCGTACGGCACGTAGACCCGGACCTTCTGGCCTTGCGCGGCAAGGCGTTCCTGCTCGTGCGGGCGGATGCCGTAGAGCATCTGGAACTCGAAGCTGTCCTTGGCGCGGCCGTTGCGGCGCGCGAGGTCCTCGGTGATGGCGATCAGCCGGGGGTCGTGGGTCGCCAGCATCGGGTAGCCCTCGCCGGCCATCAGCACCTTCAAGGCCCGGACGTACGCGCGGTCGACGTCGCGCTTGCCCTGGAACGCCACGGTGTCCGGCTCCTTGTAGGCGCCCTTGCAGAGCCGCACCCGCGAGCCGGCGTACGCCAGGTCACGGCAGTCGGCCTCGGTGCGGTGCAGGTAGGCCTGCAGCACGGCACCGGTCTCGGGGAAGTCCGCCCGCAGCTTGCGCAGGATCTCGAGCGTGGAGTCGGTGGTGGTGTGGTCCTCCATGTCGAGGGTCACCGTGGTGCCGGCCGCGTGGGCCGCCTCGCAGATGGCGCGCGCGTTCTCCAGCGCGACCTTCTCGCCGTCGCCCGGCAGCGCCTGCCCGACCGCGGAGAGCTTGACCGACACCTCGGCGCCGGAGGTGAGGCCGCCGGCCGCGAGCAGCTCGAGCAGCCGCAGGTAGGCGTCGCGGGTGTCGGTCGCCTGGTGCAGGTCGAGGGTGTCCTCACCGAGCCGGTCCAGCGAGACCAGCAGCCCCTTGCTCTCCAGGTCGCGGGTGGCCGCGACCGCGTCCTCCGCGCTGGTGCCGGCCACGAAGCGGGCCACGACCGAGCGCGACACGGGTGCCGTCTCGGTCACGTGCCGGACCCGCTCGCTGCGGGACAACGACAACAGCGCTCGACGCAGCAACGCAGTTCCTCCTCGGACGCCCGGTCCCCGCCGTACGACCTCGTCGTCGTACGCCGGGTCAGGTTAACGCCACCGGCGCCACGACCGGGCCACGGCCTGGCACTGCCCTGTTACCGCCAGGTTTCACCCCTATGGGTGGCGGGCACGACGCGGGACGCATCTCTCTGCGGGCGCACGGGCGGTCGCAGCAGGCGAAACGGGAGGCCGGGATGAGCAGTACCGAGCTCGGCAAGATCACCACCGACATACCGGCCCGGATGGACCGACTGCCCTGGGCCCGCTGGCACTGGCTGGTCGTCCTGGGCCTCGGGACCGTCTGGATCCTCGACGGCCTCGAGGTGACGATCGTCGGCTCGATCGCCGGCCGCCTGACCGAGAAGTGCAGCGGCCTCGGGCTGACCGAGAGCCAGATCGGTGTCGCCGCCGGTGTCTACGTCGCGGGCGCCTGTCTCGGTGCGCTGTTCTTCGGCTACCTCGCCGACCGGATCGGCCGCAAGAAGCTGTTCATGATCACCCTGGCCGTCTACCTGGTCGCCACGGTGCTGACCGCCTTCTCGATGAACCCGATGTGGTTCTACGTCTGCCGCTTCTTCACCGGCGCAGGCATCGGCGGCGAGTACGCCGCGATCAACTCCGCGATCGACGAGCTGATCCCGGCCCGGGTCCGCGGTCGCGTCGACCTCATCATCAACGGGTCGTTCTGGCTCGGCACTGCCTTCGGTGCCGCCCTGTCGGTCTTCCTGCTCAACGAGAACTACTTCGCAGCCGACGTCGGCTGGCGCCTCGCGTTCGGTCTCGGCGCGATCTTCGGCCTCTGCATCCTCATCGTCCGGAAGTACGTGCCGGAGAGCCCGCGCTGGCTGTTCATCCACGGCAAGGAGGACGAGGCGGAGGAGCTGGTCCAGGACATCGAGGGCCAGGTCGAGGACTCGACCAACGAGCGCCTCGACGGCGTCGACGAGGACATCACCGTCCGGCAGCGCAAGAGCATCGGCTTCGGCGAGATCGCCCGGACGATGGTGACGAAGTACCCGAAGCGTTCGGTGCTCGGGCTGTCGCTGTTCATCGGTCAGGCGTTCCTCTACAACGCCGTCTTCTTCACCTTCGCGCTGGTCCTGACGAAGATCCTCAAGGTCGACGACGCCACCGCGCCGTGGTACCTGATCCCGCTGGCCATCGGCAACTTCCTCGGCCCGCTGCTGCTGGGCAAGTTCTTCGACACCGCCGGTCGCAAGGTGATGATCACGCTGACCTACGTCGTGTCGGGTCTGCTGCTCATCCTCACCGGCATCCTGTTCAAGAACGACTCGCTGTCGGCGACCACCCTCACGCTGATGTGGTGCGCGGTGTTCTTCTTCGCCTCGGCGGGTGCCAGCGCGGCGTACCTCACCGTCAGCGAGATCTTCCCGATGGAGACCCGGGCGATGGCGATCGCGTTCTTCTACGCGGTCGGCACCGGCATCGGCGGCATCGTCGGACCGGTCTACTTCGGCAAGCTGATCGAGTCCGGCCGGGACGCGGTCGTCACCGGCTACTACGTCGGTGCCGGGCTTGATGATCGCGGCCGGGTTGGTCGAGCTGTTCCTCGGCGTCAATGCCGCGCAACGGTCACTGGAGGACATCGCCACCCCGCTCACCGCAGAGGAAGAGGGCGAGGACGACGAGCGCAAGCACGCCGACCGCGAGCCCGTCTTCGGCAGCAGCCTCCGCAGCTACCACTAACCCGCCACCCGCCACCACCGACGGCTCACGACGCCGACCCCATAACTGCATGATCACTTCCCAGTTGATCATGCAGTTATGGGGATCTTGAAAGAACCCGCAGGTCAGGCCACCAAGAATCGCCGGCGATCATGCAACTTTGGGGATCACCAAAGCTGCATGATCAGCGGCGAAGTAGGGAGGGCGCGGGCGACGTTGGGGTGGCGGGCGGGTGGTTAGCGGCGGGCCATGACGGCGTACGTCGAGAAGGGTTCCTCGACGAAGCCGTCCGGGTGCTCGCGCTCGAGCTCGGCCAGCTCTGCGGCAACCACCTCGGCGGCCCGGTCGCCGAGTGCGAACACGTAGGACTTGGTCGCGATGTTGCGACCGAAGTCGGCCAGCGACATCCGCCGGCGCCAGGGGATGTCGACGGTCGCCACCCGACGCTGCCAGCGCGGCCCGGCGAGCAGGTCGGCCACCCACGACTCGTCGTCGTGCCCGGCCCAGCCGCAGGCGGCGAACAGCCGTTCCTGGTGCCGGGCGAACCACGGCACCGACAGGTCGTGGCGGTTCCACCAGGTCGCGAGCACACCGCCGGGCTTGAGCACCCGGAACGCCTCGCCGATCGCGAGATCGGGCTCGGTCCAGTGGAACGACTGGGCGTAGGACACCAGGTCGTAGCGACCGTCGGCCAGCGGCAGCGCATTGCCGTCGCCGACGACCGGCAGCACCCGTGAGGTCGACTTCGACCTCAGCACCCGGATCACGCCTTCGCCCGGGTCGACCGCTGTCACGGTCGCACCGCGGCCGGCGAGCGCGCGCGACGCGATGCCGGTGCCGGCTCCGACGTCGCAGACGTCCGACCACAGCAGCGGCTGCCCCATGCCCGACTCGAGAGCGTCGAACAGCTGCGCCGGGTAGTCCGGCCGGAAGGCGTCGTAGTCGGCCGCGACCGAGTCGAAGAGCTGGCGACCAGTGCCGCCACCGACCGGCGACGTCATGGCGTGCCGGCGGCCGCCGCGAGGTTGAGGCGCGCGAACGCGAGCCCCTCCGCCAGGTCGGACTCGCGCTCGTCGCGGTTCACGGCCCGACGGGTGTTCACCTCGAGCACCACGGTGCCGGTGTACCCGCCCCTCGCGAGCCGCTCCAGCACGTCCGCGCACGGCTGCCCGCCGCGGCCCGGCACCAGGTGCTCGTCCCTGTTCGACCCGGAGCCGTCCGCGAGGTGCACGTGCTGCAGCCGGTCCCCCAGCGCCTCGACCACCTGCACCGCGTCCGACCCGGAGACCGCGGTGTGCGACAGGTCGAGCGTCGTGGCCGGGTAGTCGAGCTCCAGCAGGTCCCAGTGCGGGAGGTACGCCGCGATCTCCCGGCTGCGGGCCTTCCACGGGAACATGTTCTCGACCGCGAAGGTCACGTCGGTCTCGCCCTGCATCCGGTGCAGACCCGTCGACGAACTCGCGGGCGTAGTCGCGCTGCCAGCGGAACGGCGGGTGCACGACCACCGTCGGCGCACCGACCCGTTCGGCGGCGGCCTGCGCCCTCTGCAGCTTGGTCCACGGGTCGGTCGACCAGACCCGCTGGGTGAGCAGCAGGCACGGCGCGTGGATCGCGAGCACCGGCACGCCGAACCGGTCGGACAAGCGCCCGCAGCGCATCGGGATCCTGGCTTACCGGGTCGGTCCAGACCATCACCTCGACCCCGTCGAAGCCGAGGTCGGCCGCCATCTCGAACGCCGTGGTGCAGCTCTCGGGGTAGCACGACGCGGTGGACAGGGCGACCTTCGCCCCCGACACCCGCACGGTCCGTCCCATGTACCTCAGCCTAAGCGGCACGTCGTACGACGGCCGCGGACCGTCGCGCAGCCGGTCAGGTCGCGCCGCTCATCCAGTCGAGCCGTCGCAGGATCAGTCCTTCGCGCAATGCCCACGGGCAGACCTGCACCTCCTCGACGTCGAGCAGCGACATGACCGCCTCGGCGACCACGGCGCCCGCGAGCAGCTGCGGTGCCCGCCCGACCGACACGCCGGGCAGCTTGGCTCGCTCGGCGTACGTCATCTCGGCGAGACGCGGGACCCACTCGCTCAGGTCGGCCAGCGACAACAGCCGCGGCACCCGCTCGGACTCCTCCGACCCGGGCGCACCGCTGAGCCGCGCCAGCTGCTTGAAGGTCTTGGACGTCGCCACGACGTGGTCCGGCTCGCCCCGCGCCTCGAACGGCCGCAGCTGGCCGGCCACCTGCGTACGCACGTGCTTGCGCAGCGCCTTGACGTCGGCGTTCTTCGGCGGGTCACCCGGAAGCATCGTGCGGGTCAGCCGGCCGGCACCGAGCGGCAGTGACGCGATCGCGTCCGGGACCTCGTCGATCCCTGCGGCCATCTCCAGCGACCCGCCGCCGATGTCCATCACCATCAGCCGGCCCGACGACCACCCGAACCAGCGCCGCACCGCGAGGAACGTCAGCCGCGCCTCGTCCTCACCGGTGAGCACCTCGAGGTCGACCCCGGTCTCGGCGCGCACCGCGGCCAGGACGTCCTGGCCGTTCGCCGACTCCCGGATGGCCGAGGTCGCGAAGGCGAGCAGGTCCTCGGTGCCGCGGTCCTCGGCGACCTCCAGGGCGTGCCGTATGCACTCGACCAGCAGGTCCCGGCCGGCGTCGTCGATCAGCCCGTCGTCGGTGAGGTGCTCGGCGAGCCGCAGCTCGGACTTGTCGGAGTGCGCCGGCAGCGGTCGCGCACCCTCGTGCGCGTCGACGACGAGGAGGTGGACGGTGTTGGACCCGACGTCCAGCACTCCGAGCCGCACCGCACCTCCCGACGTACGTCCCTGCGACGACAGGTCCTCAGTGCCCGCAACCTACCGCGCGGCCGAACGCTTCCCGGCCGTCGACGGCTCCGCGTCCCACGTGTTCATCGCACCGGACGTAGGCTGTCGTCGTGCCCGAGGTCCCGCTTGACTTCCCCCGCGCGTGGGTCGAGTTCCCCGACCCCTCCGACGACGAGCAGGCGTTCCGCTGCGACCTCACGTGGCTCACGTCGAACTGGTCATGCATCTTCGGCAACGGCTGTCAGGGGATCTACGCCGACCAGCCCGAGGGCGTCGGCTGCTGCACGCTCGGCGCGCACTTCTCCGACAAGGCCGACGAGAAGCGGGTCAAGGGCTTCGTCAAGCAGCTGACCCCGGAGACCTGGGAGCACTACGACCCGAAGAACTGGACCGAGAAGGACGAGGAGGGTGCGCGCAAGACCCGAGTGGTCGACGGCGCGTGCATCTTCGCGAACCGGCCCGGCTTCGAGGGCGGCGCGGGCTGCGCACTGCACGGCCTCGCGCTGCGGCAGGACCGGCACTTCCTCGAGACCAAGCCGGACGTGTGCTGGCAGCTGCCGATCCGGCGGACGTACGACCGGGTCGAGCGCCCCGACGGCACCGAGGTGCTGACCATCGTCATCGCCGAGTACGACCGGCGCGGCTGGGGGCCGGGCGGGCACGACCTGGACTGGTACTGCAGCGGCAACACCGAGGCGCACGTCGGCGCCGAGCCGGTGTACCAGTCGATGCGCGCCGAGCTGGTCGAGCTGATGGGCCAGAAGGGGTACGACGCGCTGGTGACCCACTGCGAGGCGCACCTCGCGTCGCGCCGCCGCTTCGCCCTGCACCCCGCCGACCCGAAGGCCCGCAAGCGCTGATGCCCGAGGACGTCCCGGGGCCGCCGGAGACGTGCTGGCTGCATCCCGGCGTCGAGGTCCTGGAGTCACCCATCGAGGGTCGCGGGCTCTTCGCGACCGAGCCGATCAAGGCCGGCAGCGTCGTGGCACGGCTCGGCGGTCGCCTGGTGAGCGGTCTCGAGCTGCGTGAGCTGTTCGCGAGCTCGTCGTCGTACGTCGACACGATCACCGTGCTGCCCGACGTACACCTCGTGCTGCCCGCCCGACAACCGATCGGCTACGGCAACCACTCATGCGACCCGGCGCTGTGGCACGACGACGCCTACACCCTGACCGCACGCCGCGACATCGACAGCGGCGAAGAGATCACCATCGACTACGGCACCCAGACGGCCGAGCCGGACTTCACGATGGACTGCCGGTGCGGGAGCGCGCTCTGCCGCGGGACGGTCACCGGCGACGACTGGCGGCGGCCCGAGCTGCGGCAGCGGTACGGCGACCACTGGGTCCCCGCCCTGCGACCGGAGACTCGAGCTGTGAGCAGCGCGCGGGCGGCGTGCTCGTGGAACTGCACGGCCAGCAGCAGGTCGTCGACGTGCACCCGCTCGTCCTTGGCGTGGAAGCCGGCCAGCGCCACGTCGGCCGGCGTCGCCAGCATCGGGCTGAAGCCGTAGGCCACAGTGCCGCACGCCGCGCGCAGGTAGACCGAGTCGGTGAAGCCGGTCGACAGCGCGGGCAGCAGCACGGTGCCCGGGTCGGCGGTGTCGAGGAACGACTGGCAGATGTCGAACAGCGGCCCCTCCGCGGGCGAGCTGCTGCCGGCGACGAGCTGCTCCGGCCAGTCCAGCTCGTAGGGGATGCCGTTGCCGAGCCGCTCGCGCACCTCGCGCTCGACGTCCGCCTCGGTGGTGCCGGGCAGGATCCGGCAGTCGAGCTCGACGCTGGCCCGCCCGGGCATCACGTTGCGCTTGCTCGACCCGGTGAGCATCGTCGGCGCCATCGTGATGCCGGCGACCGCAGGGACGAGGTGCTCGAGCGCGGGGTGCATCGCGGCGGCCGCCGCCAGGGCGGAGCGGTAGCCGTCGGCGTCGGCTGGGCACCGCACCGCCGGTGAGCACGGCGACCATCCGGTCGACGACTGGGCTCGGCCGAGGGTCCGGCAAGCCGTTGCCCACCCGGCGCAGCAGCTCGGCCAGCAGCGGCACGGCGTTGCGGCCCTGGGCAGGCATCGAGGCGTGCGCCGCCTCGCCGATGGCGGTGACCCGCGCGGGGTAGGTGCCCTTGTCGCCGACCGCGATGCCCATCACGGCGCGACCGTCCCGCAGCTCCAGGCGCAGCCCGTCGCCCTCGTTCAGCGCGTAGTCCGGCTGGATGTCGGGGCGGTGCTCGAGCAGCCAGCGCATGCCGACGTCCGCCGAGCCGTCCTCCTCGTCGGCGACCGCCAGCAGCCACAGGTCGCCGCGCGGGGTGAAGCCGGCCCGCGCCAGCCGGGCCATCGCGACCACGCGCGCGGCCAGCTCGTTCTTCATGTCGACGGCGCCGCGGCCGTAGAGGTAGTCGCCGTCGACGACGGCCGCGAAGGGCGGATGCGTCCAGTCGCGCGGGTCGGCGGGCACGACGTCCAGGTGCCCGACCAAGGCCAGCGACGGGCCGCCGCCGGAGCCCGGGATGCGCGCGACCAGGTTGGCCCGGTCCGGATCACGGGCGACCAGCTCGCAGCAACCCCGGCTGCCTCCAGGTGGTCCCGGAGGACCACCGCCGCCGCCGTCTCGCGGCCGGGCGGGTTGGTCGTGTCGACCCGGATCAGCCTCTGGCACAGGTCCAGGACCTCGGCGCGCGCGTCGTCGGCGTTCAGCACGGCCCGCATCCTGGCACCTGGCCGTACGCCGGCTGCCACCGGCTCGCGGTCCAGGTCAGACCACGGTGACCGCGAACATGAAGCAGCCGTAGGCGACGTTGCGGCTGTGCACCTCGCGACACCCGGCTCGCCGAGCACCGCGGCGATCATGCCCTCTGGGTCGCTGCCGTCGTGCACTCGGGTGGCCGGGTGGATCCAGCCACGCGCGTCGTACGCGCGCAACACCTGCGGCCGGCCCAGCCAGTCGCGCGGGTACCCGTTGCCGTCGTACCCACTGCATGGGTCGGCGTGGGCGAACACGGGCCCGACCTCGCGGTACGGCCCGTCGGCAGTGGGCGGCCGATAGCCGAACAGCAGCAAGGGCTCCCCGGGATGCGCGTCCTGCAGGCAGCAACGCAGCGGTTCGCCACCCGTCGCCTCGACCTGCTCGACCGGGGAGCCGGACGCGTCCACGCCGGTGGCACGCACGGCGTCCAGGACCTCGGCTGGCAACGCGCTGATCGCGAAGGCGGTTGTCGTCGTCATGCCTTCCATGGTCGGCGACCGTGGCGGCGGGCTGGCGGGCATCGGACGTCGCGCTGACAGCCGCGGCGGACTAGCGTCCCGGGACATGTCCGCTGACAACCCCCTCGGCAGCATCCTCAGCGTCTGGGCGCACCCGGACGACGAGACCTGGCTGTGCGCCGGGTTGATGGCCCGCGCTGTCGCGGCCGGCGACCGGGTCGTCTGCGTCACGGCTACCCGCGGCGAGCTCGGCTCCCCGGACGAGGAGCGCTGGCCGAGCGGCGCCCCGCTGGCCGCCGTACGCACCGCGGAGATGCAGCGGGCGCTGGCGATCCTCGGCGTCACCGAGCACCACTGGCTCGACTACCCGGACGGCGGTTGCGCCGATGTCGACCAGGACGAGGCGGTACGCCGGGTCACCGCCCTGATGGCCGAAGTGCAGCCCGACACGGTGCTGACCTTCGGGCCCGACGGCATGACGGGTCACGACGACCACAAAGCCGTCTGCCGCTGGGCGACGGCGGCGTTCGAGGCGGTGGCGCCCGAGGGGTCGGCACTCGGCTACGCGACGAACTCGCCCGAGTGGCTGGCCGAGTTCCGCGCGCCGCTGGACAAGTTCAACGTGTTCATGGGCGCCGAGCCGCCGTGCACGCCGCGGGACGAGCAGCTGATCAGCCTGCTGCTCGAGGGCGAGCAGCTCGAGACCAAGCTGGCGGCGATCTGCGTCGATGACCAGCCAGGTCGAGCCCCTGATCGCCGGCCTCGGCGAGGACTTCTTCCGCCGCGGCCTGGTCGAGGAGGCGTTCCGCCGGCCCTGATGCGCGGGCCTGCCGCGCGCCTTCCCGGTCGTGTCCGACCCCCGACCTACTGTCGTCGCATGGCCAAGGTTGCGACCCGCGAGCGCCCGTCCTTCCGCTGCGCGCGAGTGCGGCTGGACCACGACCAAGTGGGTCGGCCGGTGCGGCGAGTGCCAGGCCTGGGGCACGGTCGGGCGACGCCGCCGCGCCGGCGGTCCGTACGACGAAGGCCGGCCCGGTCACGCACCGCGGCCCGGCCGATCGCCGAGGTCGACGTCGAGGCGGCCCGGGCGATCAGCACCGGCGTCGACGAGCTCGACCGGGTGCTCGGCGGCGGCATCGTCCCCGGCGCCGTGGTGCTGCTGGCCGGCGAGCCCGGCGTCGGCAAGTCCACCCTGCTGCTCGACGTCGCGGCGCGGTTCGCCGAGCGCGGCCGCGCGCTCTACGTCACCGGCGAGGAGTCCGCCGCCCAGGTGCGGCTGCGGGCCGACCGCATCGGCGCCCTGCGCGACGAGCTCTTCCTCGCCGCCGAGACCGACCTGGCGGCCGTGCTCGGCCACGTCGACGCGGTCAAGCCCGACCTGCTGATCGTCGACTCGGTGCAGACCGTCGCCAGCGCCGAGGTCGACGGCTCCCCCGGCAGCGTCAGCCAGGTGCGCGAGGTCGCGGCCGCCCTGATCCGGGTGGCCAAGGAGCGCGGCATCGCGACCGTGCTGGTCGGCCACGTCACCAAGGACGGCTCGATCGCCGGGCCGCGGCTGCTCGAGCACCTCGTCGACGTCGTGCTGCACTTCGAGGGCGACCGCCACTCGCGGCTGCGGATGGTGCGCGGCGTCAAGAACCGCTACGGCCCGGCCGACGAGGTCGGCTGCTTCGACCTGTCCGACGACGGCATCGAGGGGCTGGCCGACCCGAGCGGGCTGTTCCTGTCCCAGCAGCGCGAGGCGGTGCCGGGCACCTGCGTCACGGTCACCCTCGAGGGCAAGCGCCCGCTGGTGGCCGAGGTGCAGGCGCTGGTGGTCCCGTCGACCCTCAGCTCTCCCCGGCGTACGACCTGCGGGCTCGACGGCGGCCGGCTCGCGATGGTGCTGGCCGTGCTGCAGCGGCGGGCGCAGATCAAGATCGGCATGCTCGACGTCTACGCCTCCACCGTCGGCGGCGTGCGCCTGACCGAGCCGGCCACCGACCTCGCGGTCGCCCTCGCCGTCGCCGGCGCCGCAGCCAACGACCCGCTGGCCACCGGCCTGGTCGCGATCGGCGAGGTCGGGCTGGCCGGCGAGGTCCGCCGGGTCACCGGCACCGCCCGCCGGCTCGCCGAGGCGGCCCGGCTCGGCTTCACCCACGCGCTGGTCCCGCCCGATCCCGGCAAGGTGCCGACGGGGATCGAGGCGATCGAGGTGCGCGACCTCGGGCACGCGCTGCGCGTGGCGTTCCCCGGCGCCGAGGTCATCCCGTTCGCCAGCCGGCGGCACTGAGCCGGGACCGCTCGCCAGGCATCCGTGTCCATCTCGTGACCTGTTCCGCGGGCACCGGCCGGATGTGCAACGCCGATACACTCCGCGTGATCGACCGACGTGGGGAGTTGCAGTGGCAGGTACGGAGCGGGTCGACGACCCGTTGCGGGCAACGCTGGCCGCGGTCGCACCCGGCACCGCGCTGCGCGACGGCCTCGAGCGCATCCTGCGCGGCCGCACCGGCGCCCTGATCGTGCTCGGCTACGACAAGGTCGTCGACCAGCTGTGCACCGGCGGCTTCGTCCTCGACGTCGAGTTCACCGCGACCCGGCTGCGCGAGCTGGCGAAGATGGACGGCGCGATCGTCCTCGACCGCGACTGCACCAAGATCCTGCGCGCCGCGGTCCAGCTGGTGCCCGACCCGGCGATCCCCACCGACGAGTCCGGCACCCGGCACCGCACCGCCGACCGGGTCAACAAGCAGACCGGGCTCCCGGTGATCTCGGTCAGCCAGTCGATGAGCATCATCGCGCTCTACGTCGACGGCCAGCGCTACGTGCTCGAGGAGTCCACCCAGATCCTGTCCCGCGCCAACCAGGCGCTGGCCACCCTCGAGCGCTACAAGCTGCGCCTCGACGAGGTGTCCGGCACCCTGTCCGCGCTGGAGATCGAGGACCTCGTCACGGTCCGCGACGTGTCCGCGGTCGCGCAGCGGCTGGAGATGGTCCGCCGGATCGCCGGCGAGATCGAGGCGTACGTCGTCGAGCTCGGCACCGACGGCCGGCTGCTCACCCTGCAGCTGGACGAGCTGATCGCCGGCGTCGAGCCGGACCGCGAGCTGATCGCCCGCGACTACCTGCCGGCCCCGACCGGCCGCCGGTCGCGCACGCTCGCCGACGTGATGACCGACCTCGACGCGCTGGACGCCCTCGAGCTGCTCGACCTCGCCTCGGTCGCCCGCTCGCTCGGCTACTCCGGCGGCGAGGGCCTGGACGCCGCGGTCAGCCCGCGCGGCTACCGGCTGCTGGCCCGGGTGCCGCGCCTGCCGGGCACCGTGGTCGACCGGCTCGTCGACCACTTCGGCAGCCTGCAGAAGCTGCTCGCCGCCAGCATCGACGACCTGCAGGCGGTCGACGGCGTCGGCGAGTCGCGGGCCCGCAGCATCCGCGAGGGCCTGTCCCGGCTGGCCGAGTCCTCGATCCTCGAGCGCTACGTCTGACCTCCCCCAGGCCGTTGAGTGGCGCGTTCCGACAGGTTTCGCGCCAGAAGCTGTGCAACGCGCCACTCAAGGGCGGGTCAGCTGGCGACGAGGCCGGCCAGGGCGAGCAGCGAGACGACCAGGACGGCCCGGCCGGCCGGGTCACGACGGACCTCCACGACGTACGCCGGCAGGCCCTGCGGGCACGGCTCGTATCGGGTCCGGCGGCACCAGGTCGTCCGGCCCGAGCACCGAGGACACCCGGTCCACCGCGAGGCCGAGGACGCCCTGCGGCGTGCTGAGCACCAGGATGTCGCCGTCGTCCGCCGGGTCCGCGCCGGAGCGCAGGTCGACGACCGGGACCGGAGTGCCGCGCAGCTCGAGCAGGCTGGTGACCGGCGCGCGGGTGCCGGTGAGCTCCTCGAGCCCGGTGGCGCGCACGACCTCGCGCACCTCGTCCAGGGCCCCGGCCATCTCGCGGGAGCCCATCACGAAGGTGACCCAGCCGCTCACGACACGGCCCCGGGAACAGCGAGCGGGCACACCGCCACCTGCGAGCGCGGCCGCGCTCTCGGCCAGCGTCTCGCACAGGTCGACCAGCTCGGCCAGGTCGCGGCCGCCGAGCAGGTCGCGGCGGGTGGCGTCGTCCAGGTGCTGCAGGGACGCGGCGGCGGCGCGGTACGACACCGCGGCACCACCGTGCTGCCCCAGCCGCGACAGGGCGCCGCCCAGCAGGAAGTGCGCGTCGCCGGCGGTCGGGTCGAGGTAGACGGCCTTGCGCAGCGGGTCGACCGCCGCGGCGTCCTCGCCCAGCGTGGAGCGGGCCCGGCCCAGCACGACGTACGCCGGTGCGAGCAGCGAGTCGGCGCGCACAGCGGCCTCGGCCGCGACGGCAGCCGACGCGTAGTCGCCGCGCGTCGAGGTGGCCGCGCGCGGTGGCGAGCAGTGCGACGCCACCGACGTCGGCAGCCCGGGACGCCCGACGGGCGCCGGGCGACAGCACGGCCCGGACCGCGGGCTCCGGCCGCGACGGCATCGCCGGGGGCGTGGAGCGGATCGGCACCGAGCGGCGGCGCTGCGTGGGCGAGCCGCGCCGGGAGTCGTGCGACTTGCGGTAGACGAACGCGTCGCCGACGGGCACCAGCGCGAAGGCGTCGCTCACCTGCCACAGCGTCTCGGAGTGGCCGAGCAGCAGGTAGCCACCCTCGGCCAGCACGTCGTGGAACGACCCGACCAGCGCGCTGGTGGTCGCCCGGTTGAAGTAGATCGTGACGTTGCGGCAGATGATCAGGTCCACCTCGCCGGGCGCGAACGGCGGCGGCTCGGTGACCAGGTTGTGCAGGCGCAGCTCGACCAGCGCGCGGGCAGCGTCCTTGACGCCCAGCGCCGCCGGCGCGCGGCTCGAACCACCGGTCCTGCACCATCGGCGGCGCGGACTCGAGGGTCCGGCCGGTGTACGTCGCCCGGCCGGCCGCCCGCAGCGCGGCGGCCGACACGTCGGTGCCGACGATGCGCACCTGCGCCTGCGAGGCGAGCATCGGCGAGAGCTCGAGCATCAGCATCGCCAGCGTGTACGGCTCCTCGCCGGTCGAGCAGCCGGCGCTCCAGATGGTCAGCGGCCGGTCGCGACCGGCCGCGCGGCGCAGCAGCTCGGGCAGCACCCGGCGGCGCAGCGCCTCCATCTGCGGGGCGTTGCGGAAGAAGTGCGTCTCCTGGACCGTGACGCCGTCCAGCAGCCGCTGCCGCTCCGCCTCGCCGGCATCGCCGGTCAGCGACGCGAGATAGCCGGTCACGTCCGGGGCACCGCTGACGCGCAGCCGGTCGGCCACGACGCTGGACAGCCCGGCGCGGCGGCTCTGGTCGAACACCAGGCCCGCGGTGGCGAGCAGGTAGTTGCGAACCGCGTGGAAGTCGTCGTCGGTCAGCGTCTTCATGCCCCGACACCGTCCTCGGCGACGGCGACGCTGACCGCCGTGACGATGGCCGCGGCGATGGCGGGCAGCGGGAGCTCGGCCTCGACCGCGTCGAGCGCCTGGGCGGCAGCGGGCATGCCCCACACGACGCTGGTCGGCTCGTCCTGGCCGATCGTCATGGCGCCGGCCTCCCGCATCGTGCGCAGCCCGGCGGCGCCGTCGCGGCCCATGCCGGTGAGCAGGACGCCGACCGCCTGCGCGCCGCAGGTCGCCGCGGCGCTTGCGAACGCAGCGTCCACCCCGGGCACGTGGAACTGCCCGTCCGGCGGGGTCTGCAGCCCGACCCGCAGCCCGGGGCGCAGCACGGTGTTCAGGCCGGCGGGGGCAACGTGCACGACGCCCGGCATCAGCCGCCGTCCGTCCTGGGCCATCACGACCGGCAGCGGCGACAGCCCGTCCAGCCAGCTGGCCAGGCCCTCGACGAACCCGTCGGCCATGTGCTGGACGACGAGCACCGGGACGGGCAGGTCGGCCGGCAGGTCGGCGAGGATCATGGCGAGCGCAGGGGGGCCGCCGGTGGACGCGCCGATGACGACGACGCGGACGTTGCGCGCGCGCAACAGTCGCAGCCTCGGGCGATGCGGCCGGCGGGGGCACGGCGGCTGGGCGCCATGTGCCCGGTGAGCCCCTTGGCGCGGAGCCGGTTGCGCGGGTGGGTGATGACCCGCACCCGGCTCGCGACCCGCAGGTGGCGGCGCAGGGCGGTGACGTACTGCGGCGAGCCCGGCTGCGCGTCGAGCGCGCCGACCACGTCGACCGCGCCGGCGGCCAGGGCGGCCTGCGAGTGCGCGGCCATGGCGCCGCAGACGACGACCGGGGTGGGCCGGGTGCCCATGATCCGTTCGATGGCCTCGATGCCGCCGCTGGCCGGGTCGAGGTCGAGCAGGACGGCGCCCGGCTTGTGCTCGACGACCGCGGCCTCGGCTTCCGAGCGCGGTGCAGACCTCGGCGGCGACGACGAACCCGGGGGCGGACAGCAGGCCGCGCAGCGTGCGGGTCCGGTTGCGGCTGTCGCCGACCACGACGACGACCAGCGGGGGCGCGGTCTCGCCGGTGCCCGGCATGGTCGCGCCCGGGTGCTGTCCGGTCATCGACATCTGCGCCGACCGCCACCTTCCACAGCACGTGGGCAGGCGCGCGAACGCGGCGCCCTCAATCTCTCCGTCGTCAGACCGGGGGCGGCACTTGAGGCTGCCGGCCGTGCGAGGATCGCCCGGTCATGCCGTCGTCGCCGCTGCACGCTCCGGTCCTGGACTGGTACGCCGGGCACGCGCGCGACCTGCCCTGGCGCTCCCCGGGCACGTCGGCGTGGGCCGTCCTGGTCAGCGAGGTCATGCTGCAGCAGACCCCGGTGGCCCGGGTGGAGCCGGTCTACCGGGCCTGGCTGGAGCGCTGGCCGACCCCGGCGGCGCTGGCTGCCGAGCCGCCGGGTGAGGCCGTGCGGGCCTGGGGACGGCTCGGCTACCCGCGCCGGGCGCTGCGGCTGCACGAGGCTGCGACCGAGGTGGTGGCGCGGCACGGCGGCGAGCTGCCGACGACGTACGACGGGCTGGTCACGCTGCCCGGCGTCGGGGAGTACACCGCCGCGGCCGTCGCGTCGTTCGCGTACGGTGCCCGGCACGCCGTGCTGGACACCAACGTGCGCCGGGTGCTGGCCCGGACGGTCGGTGGCGCCGAGCAGCCGGCGCCCACGCTCACGGCCGCCGAGCGGGCGCGTGCCGAGTCGGTCGTGCCCGACGACCCGGCCACCGCGGCCCGCTGGGCGGTCGGCCGTGATGGAGCTGGGGGCGCTGGTGTGCACGGCCCGGGCGCCCGGCTGTGACCGGTGCCCGGTGGCCGACCGGTGCGCGTGGCGGCTGGCGGGCTGCCCGGCGTACGACGGGCCGGTGCGGCGCACCCAGGCCTTCGCCGGCACCGACCGGCAGGTCCGCGGGCTGCTGATGGCCGTGCTGCGGGACCGGCCGGGACCCGCCGCAGCCGACGAGCTCGCGGCCGTCTGGGCCGAGCCGGTGCAGCGCGACCGAGCACTGGCCGGCCTGCTCGCCGACGGACTGCTCGTCGAGGACGCCGGCCGCTACCGCCTGCCCTGACCGCCGGGCTAGGCTCCCGCGACTGTGCCCCCTTCGCGAAATGATCACGCCCGCGTGATCACTGGTTGCTGGGTGCGGTGAATTCACCGCTGTTGGGCACGGTTGATCACGCCCGCGTGATCAACTTCGGGCAGGCGCAGGGGTTGTGGGCGCTGGCGGGGGCGGGGTACCGCCGGTGGTCGACGTACCGGCAGGCGGCGGTCGCCGGGGTGTTCGTCAACACCGTGTTCGGCGTCATCAAGCTCTCGATCCTGCTCGGCGTCGCCGAGTCGGCGGGCGGGACGGTGGCCGGCTACGACGCGGAGAGCCTGTCGACGTACACCTGGATGTCTCAGGGCGCAGCAGCCGTTCCCGGGCGTCGGGCGGATGGCGCGCCGGGTCGGTCACCCGGCGGGCCGCCCACAGGTCGAGGCCGGCGACGCCTGCCCCGACCGCCAGCACGGTCAGCAGGCCGGAGAGCAGCAGCTGCGGGGTCGGCACGGCGTAGTAGACCCGGATGTCGATCGGCCCCACCGAGAACACGTGCGGCACCGTGCGGTCCCAGCCGCCGCGGTAGGCGACCGCGACGGCCGCGGCGGCGGCAAGAGCGGCCGCGGCGAGAACGAGCGCCGGCACTGCACGGACCAGGTACCGGTGCGACCCGGACTTCGGGCTGCCCACGGGTGCAGTGTCTCGCCGGATCGTCGGCCGCGAGGTCTGCGGACGGCAAAGGATCGCAGCGCCGGGTACGACGAAGGGCGGCGGCCACCGGGATCGTCTCCCGGGGCCGCCGCCCTGTCGTCGTACGAGCTGCTGCTACTCCTGCGGGGCCACCGTCTCGACCGGCGGGGCGTCGGGCAGGGCTGCCTTCTGCTCGCCGGTGAAGGTGAAGGTCTGCCTCCTCGCCCTCACCGGTGGTGTCGACCAGCACGATCTGGCCGGGCCGCACCTCGCCGAACAGGATCTTCTCGGAGAGGACGTCCTCGATCTCGCGCTGGATGGTGCGGCGCAGCGGCCGGGCACCCAGCACGGGGTCGTAGCCCTTCTTCGCGAGCAGCTCCTTGGCCGGCTGGCGTCAGCTCGATGCCCATGTCCTTGTCGCGCAGACGCTCGTCGAGCTTGGCCAGCATCAGGTCGACGATCGTGATGATCTCCTCCGGCGTGAGCTGGTGGAAGACCACGATGTCGTCGATGCGGTTGAGGAACTCCGGCCGGAAGTGCTGCTTGAGCTCGTCCTGGACCTTCGACTTCATCCGCTCGTAGCCGGTCTTGATGTCGTCGCTCGCCGCGAAGCCCGAGGTTGAAGCCCTTGCTGATGTCCCGGGTGCCGAGGTTCGTGGTCATGATGATCACGGTGTTCTTGAAGTCGACGACCCGGCCCTGGGAGTCGGTCAGGCGACCGTCCTCCAGGATCTGCAGCAGCGAGTTGAAGATGTCCGGGTGGGCCTTCTCGACCTCGTCGAAGAGCACGACGGAGAACGGCTTGCGGCGCACCTTCTCGGTGAGCTGGCCGCCCTCCTCGTAGCCGACGTAGCCGGGAGGCGAGCCGAACAGCCGCGACACGGTGTGCTTCTCGGAGTACTCCGACATGTCCAGCTGGATCAGCGAGTCCTCGTCGCCGAACAGGAACTCGGCCAGCGTCTTGGACAGCTCGGTCTTACCGACACCGGACGGGCCGGCGAAGATGAACGAGCCACCGGGACGCTTCGGGTCCTTGAGCCCGGCGCGGGTACGACGGATCGCCTGCGACAGCGCCTTGATGGCCTGCTGCTGGCCGATGACCCGCCGGTGCAGCTCGTCCTCCATGCGGAGCAGCCGCTGCGACTCCTCCTCGGTCAGCTTGAAGACCGGGATGCCGGTGGCGATCGCGAGGACCTCGGCGATGAGCTCCTCGTCGACCTCCGCGACGACGTCCATGTCGCCGGCCTTCCACTCCTTCTCGCGCTGCGCCTTCTCCTGCAGCAGGGTCTTCTCGCGGTCGCGCAGGGACGCGGCCTTCTCGAAGTCCTGCGCGTCGATCGCCGACTCCTTCTCGCGGCGGACGTTGGCGATGCGCTCGTCGAACTCGCGCAGGTCCGGCGGTGCGGTCATCCGGCGGATGCGCATCCGCGAGCCGGCCTCGTCGATGAGGTCGATCGCCTTGTCCGGCAGGAACCGGTCGGAGATGTAGCGGTCGGCCAGGGTGGCCGCCGCGACCAGCGCGCCGTCGGTGATGGACACCCGGTGGTGCGCCTCGTAGCGGTCCCGCAGGCCCTTGAGGATCTCGATGGTGTGGGCCAGCGTCGGCTCGGCCACCTGGATCGGCTGGAAGCGGCGCTCGAGCGCGGCGTCCTTCTCGAGGTGCTTGCGGTACTCATCGAGCGTCGTGGCGCCGATGGTCTGCAGCTCGCCGCGGGCCAGCATCGGCTTGAGGATGGAGGCGGCGTCGATCGCGCCCTCGGCGGCACCTGCGCCGACGAGCGTGTGCAGCTCGTCGATGAACAGGATGATGTCGCCGCGGGTGCGGATCTCCTTGAGGACCTTCTTCAGCCGCTCCTCGAAGTCACCGCGGTAGCGGCTGCCGGCGACCAGGGCGCCGAGGTCGAGGCTGTAGAGCTGCTTGTCCTTCAGCGTCTCGGGCACCTCGCCGCGCACGATGGCCTGGGCCAGTCCCTCGACGCAGGCGGTCTTGCCGACGCCGGGCTCGCCGACGAGCACCGGGTTGTTCTTGGTGCGGCGGGACAGCACCTGCATGACCCGCTCGATCTCCTTCTCGCGCCCGATGACCGGGTCGAGCTTCCCCTCGCGGGCGGCCTGCGTGTAGTTGCGGCCGAACTGGTCGAGCACCAGCGACGTCGACGGGGCACCCTCGGCCGGGCCGCCGGCAGCGGCGGTCTCCTTGCCCTGGTAGCCCGAGAGCAGCTGGATGACCTGCTGGCGCACCCGGTTGAGGTCGGCGCCGAGCTTGACCAGCACCTGGGCGGCGACGCCCTCGCCCTCACGGATGAGGCCGAGCAGGATGTGCTCGGTGCCGATGTAGTTGTGGCCGAGCTGGAGCGCCTCGCGCAGCGAGAGCTCGAGCACCTTCTTGGCCCGCGGCGTGAACGGGATGTGCCCGGACGGCGCCTGCTGGCCCTGGCCGATGATCTCCTCGACCTGCGAGCGGACGGCCTCCAGCGAGATGCCGAGCGACTCGAGCGCCTTGGCGGCCACACCCTCGCCCTCGTGGATGAGCCCGAGCAGGATGTGCTCGGTCCCGATGTAGTTGTGGTTGAGCATCCGGGCCTCTTCTTGGGCCAGGACGACAACCCGCCGCGCGCGGTCGGTGAACCTCTCGAACATCTCTTTCGCTCCTCACGAGAGCGGTCGGGCAGGTGGCGCGACCGTCCGGGTCTCCTCGGGCGGTCACCTGTCCCTTTGCATGCTAGTCCGCACGCTGACCGTTGCTGCTGCTTGTCCCTGATCCGGGATCTTCACCCCGGAACTACGTACTCGGATCCAACTGCCCGGAACCTGAAGGTGTTCCGATCTCACGCTCAGGCCGCTACGCCACCAGCGAACGCCTCCCGGGCGCCGGACGGCACTCGTCCGGGGTGCATGATCGACGGGTGCCCGCCGTCCGCCGGTGCCCGCCCGCCGCGCGGGACGACGCCCTCGCCACCGTGGTGGCCGCCTTCGCCGCCGACCCCCTGCTCCGCTGGGTCTGGCCGGACGACGGCCGGTACGCCGCGTGCGCGCCGGGCTTCTTCGGCCTGCTGCTCGACCTCCGGCTGGAGAGCGGCGAGGTCTGGGTCGCCGAGGACGGCGCCGCGGTGACCTCGGTGGCCATGTGGGACCCGCCCGGGCGGCCTCTACCAGCCGCCGCCGGACGAGCGCTGGGCCGAGGTCCAGCAGCGCTTCACGGACGGCGGAGCGGGCCGGCTGGGCCGCCTTCGACGAGGCGATGGGGGTGCCGGAGGCCGCCGGGCCGCACTGGTACCTCGGCGTGCTCGCCACCGCTCCCGGCCGGCAGGGCACCGGGCTCGGCCGGGCGGTCATGCGCGCCGATGCTCGCCGCCGCCGACCGGACCGGGCTGCCGGCGTACCTCGAGACGGCCAGCGAGACCAACGTCGCGATCTACCGGCGGCTGGGGTTCGAGATCGAGCGGGAGGTCGACATGCCCGACGGCGGGCCGCGGTGCTGGCTGATGGTCCGGGTGCCCCAGGAGGTGGTGGCGTGACCGCCGAGGTGCTCGTGGTGGTGGCCGCCGGCCCGGGACTCGGCCGGGCGGTGGCGCTGCGCTTCGCCCGGGAGGGCGCCGCCGTGGGCCTGGTGGCCCGCTCGCCCGACCGGCTGGCCGACCTGGTAGCCGAGGTGTCGGCCGCGGGGGCACCGGCGGTCGCGACCGCCGCGGCGGACGTCGGCGACGAGGCCGGGCTGCGGGCGGCGCTGGCGGACCTGCGGGCCGAGCTCGGCGAGGCGACGGTGCTGGTCTACAACGGCTCGGCGTACGTCGAGGGCTCGGTCACCGCCGTAGCGCCGGACGCCCTCCGGCTCGCCTTCGACGTCGGCGTGGTCGGCGCCCTGGTCGCTGCGCAGGAGGCGGTGCCCGCGATGCGCGCCGCCGGCCGCGGGACCGTCCTGCTCACCGGCAGCGTCGCGGCCGACCGGGCGTCGACCGCTGCGGCAGCCGTGGGGGTCGCCAAGGCCGGCCTGCGCAGCCTGGCCCGCTCGCTGCACAAGGAGGTCGCCGGCGACGGCGTCCGGGTCGCCACCGTGACCATCGACGGCGTCCTCAGCGGCCCCAAGGCGCTCGACGTCGACGACATCGCTGACCTCTACTGGCAGCTGCACTCCCAGCCCGAGCCTCCGGCTGACGTGGCGACTTTCCCCGTCGGATAGCAGGTCACAGCCCGCCTGGCCGAACCGGTAGACCCCGGACGCCGTCATCTACACAGTCGCTTCCACAGCGACCAGCTCTCGCGGATGTCGGCCCGCGGACCGTGCCGGCACATGCCTGAAAGGCGGTCGGAGATGACGCACCGAATGATGCTCCGGGGTGGCGGGTCACGACGGTGGGCGTACAAGATCACCGAGCATGACGCCACCGGTGCGGTGACCGACACCTGCACGTCGGGCTCGGTCAGCTGGACGGCGAAGCAGTAGCCGTGAGTGAGTCGCCGCCGGGTCAGGCGTTCGCCGCCGGATTCGGGGGCGGGTCACCAGCACGGCGGCCGCCACGATGGCGACGCCCGCCACGGCGTCGAGCAGGTAGTGGTTGGCGGTGATCACGACGACCACGGTGGTGCCGGTCGCGTAGACGGCGACGAGGGTGCGCAGCAGGCGGTTGCGGGTGCACAGGAACACGACCCAGGCACACCACAGAGCCCAGCCGACGTGCATGGACGGCATCGCCGCGAGCTCGTTGGTCAGCCCGCCGAGACCCTTGGGGGCGCTCGCGTCACTGCCCCACCAGCCGTTGACGGAGGTGGTGGCGAGCACGTCGACGTAGCCGGGCAGCATCCGCGGCGGGGCCATCGGGAGCAGCACGAACCCGAGCAGAGCGACCGCGGTGGAACCGACCAGGACGTTGCGGACCCGGCGGTAGCCGAGCGGATGCCGGCGGTAGACCCAGACCAGGACGGCCGGCGTGACGATGTAGTGCAGCGCGGAGTACCAGTAGCTGGCGGCCAGCGGCAGCCCGGGCAGGTAGAGGATCAGGTGGTTGGCCCAGGCCTCGAAGTCCAGGTGCAGCGCGGCCTCGATGTCGAGCAGCCGGTGGGCGTTCTCGGTGGCGCGCACCGGGTCGTCGTCGGCCAGCAGCCGGGCCAGGCTGTACCCGACGTACAGCAGGGCCAGCAGCGCGAGCTCGGCCAGGGCGCGCGGTCGGGCCGGCCGGCGCCGGGCGGTCGTCGCGCGCGCCGGCGTACGGGCCGGCAGCAGCCCGGTCCGCGTCCACGCGCCGTCGATCGTCACGAGGTCCATGGTGGCTGCGACCTCTGACAGCCCGCATCGGTATTAGTACCTAATCTGACCCTGGGAAGACCCTTAGATGTCCCCGATGTCCGGCCGGGCCCCGCGGTCGTCATCGGGCCGCGATTCACGACGTCTCGAGGACGGACAGGATGTTGCCGGACGGGTCGGTGAACCAGGCGATGGGCGGCCCGAAGCCGCGCATGATGCCCTTCTCGTCCTGCGTCCATCCCGTCGTACCGCTCGAAGGTCACGCCCTTGGCCGCGAGCCCGTCCACGGCGGCGTCGATGTCGCCGACCGGGAAGTTCAGGATCGTGTACGTCGCCGGGACGTGGTCCGGCTTGATGTAGACCAGC
>CAVYTH010000026.1:0-87114 GCA_963771345.1 uncultured Actinomycetota bacterium | reverse complement strand
CGGCAGACGCCGCATCACCGCTACGTGGCATCGGCATCGCCGTCGCCGGGATGGTCGACACGGAGACGGGCGAGATCGTGCGGTCGGACCACGCGCCAGGGTTCAACGGCCTCGCGGTAGGCCCGCTGATCGCAGAGAGTCTCGGCGTCCCTACCTTCGTCGACCTGCAACCTCGCGCCCAGGCGCTCGGAGACATGCTCTTCGGTGCCGGCCGGGGTGAGTCGTCGTACTGCTCGCTCTATGTCGGCGAAGGCATCGGCGCCGGGTTCATTTTCGACGGCGCGTTGCACCGGGGGCTCGGGGCGCCGGAGGCGAAGTCGGCCACACGATCATCGACCGAGGCGGCCCTCTCTGCGAATGTGGGCTCAACGGGTGCTGGGAGGCTTTGGCCGCCACCCGGTGGCTTCGCGAGGAGGCCGCCCCCCGCCGGCTGCCACAGCCGAACACCATGGGAGCAGCCCGCCTGTCGACTCTTGCACCGCGGAACCCGGCCGCCGCGACACTGCTCGAGGACTACGCGGCGAACATCGCCGTCGGGATCGCGAACCTGCAACAGATTCTCGGCATCGGGCTGTTCATCGTGCATGGTGAGCCCGTCGGCGGTGGCGAAGCACTGCGATCCTCGATCGAGAACCACGTTCGCCGCCAGGCCTTCGCACACCCGGGCGGGGAGCCGCGCGTCGTCTTCGCGGACCCCGACGACTACGCGACACTGCGGGGCGCCGCGAGCATCGTGCTCTCCCGGTCGCTCGATGTGGCCTTCTGACCGCTCCCCGCTGGTCGAGCACGGTCCCACCGGGCCAGCTCGGCCGGAGACTCTTGACCCGCGTACGTTCGCATGTAAGTCTTACAAACATCCGAAAACCACTCCGGACCGTGGTCGACGGTCACCTCAGCCAAGAGCGACCCCGACTGGCGGCGTCAGGAACGTCGCCGGGCGTGCGTCTCGCGGGTGGCCAGTGCCGGGTCGAGCGCTGCGAGTGCCAGCCAGGCGGCCCCGCCCACCCCGGTGCGGGCCGGCAGGACGGCGCCGGCGAACCGCGCCGCGAGCAGCGTTCGCAGCTCGGCCCCCACCGGGGACGCGTCGCCGGCCAGGCTTCCCGCGAGGACGATCGGCGTGCTCTCGGCCGGGTCCCGGATCAGGCCGAGGGTCGCCTGCAGGGCCGCCGCGGCGCGTTCGACGATGGACTGCGCCTGCGGGTCGCCCACCCGGTAGGCGGCGGTGACCAGCGGGGCCAGTGCCGACAGCCGGACACCGGGGCGCGAGTTCACCGCCTGGATCACCCGGTCGCGCTGGCCCCGTGCCGGCCGGCCGGCAGCTCGCCCACCGTCCGGTCGGCGTCCAGCTCGCGGAGCACCGAGGCGACCAGCGGACCGGGGGACCCCCGCATCGAGCGTCCGCAAGGTGGCCCGGACGGCTTCGCGCCCCAGCCAGAACCCCGAGCCGTCGTCACCGAGCAGCCAGCCGTGACCGTCCGCGGTCCGCGTCAGCCGGTGGCCGGTCAGCGACCCCGCCGCGGCGCCGGTGCCGGCGACCAGCACCGCCCCGTCGGGTGCCGGAGTGCCGCCCGCGAAGGCCACCTCGAGGTCGGGGACGTAGCCCGGGTCGCAGGTCAGCCCGGCCCCGGCCCAGACCCGGCCGAAGTGCGTGCCACTGCCGGGGTGCGCAGCGCCGAGCCACCCGCGACGCCGATCACCGACGCCCGCACCAGAGCCGGGTCGACACCGGTCAGTGCGGCGCGCAGCGCATCGCCGAACGCGGCTGCAGCGCCCGCCGGATCGGTCGTCGGGTTGCCGCCGCCGGTGATGCCGCGGCCGTGCTCGCGACCGTCCGGTCCCACCACAACGATGCGCGTCGACGTGCCGCCGAGATCGCCGCCGAGGGCCAAGAAATCCGAGAGCACAACTACTCCGATATAAGGGGATATCAGTTAGTGTCGCACCGGTTCGCCCCGGCCGACGTCCCCCGAACGTGCGACGGCGCGCATCGCGAGGTCCACTTCACAGGAGGCCACGACTCCGATGGTTGAGACGTACAGTACGGCCGGAAACGGCGAGCCCACTGCGAAGCCCCCGGCGGTGTCAGCGCGCAGGCGTATGTTGACGCGCTCACTCCGATCATGGCGGCCGTCACCGAGCAGATCGACGGCCCGATCCAGAAGGCCGCGGACCTCGTCATCGAGTCACTGCGCGCCAGCGGCGTCGTCCAGGCCTTCGGCTCCGGCCACTCCGAGGCGCTGGCGATGGAGATCGCCGGTCGCGCGGGCGGGCTGGTCGCGACCAACCGGATCGCGCTTGCGCGACCTGGTCCTCCTCGGCGGCGAATCGCCCGAGGTGCTCGCGCAGCAAGCACCTCGAACGCGACCCGTCGATCGCGCACCGGCTCTACGAACTGGCCACGTGTCGGCCTGCCGACCTCTTCGTGATCGCCTCGAACTCCGGCGTGAACGGCTCGATCGTCGAGCTCGCCACAGCTGGTGAAGGAGCAGGGCCACCCCCTGATCGCGATCACCTCGCTGCACCACACCGCGGGTGTCGACTCGCGGCACCCGTCCGGCAAGAAGCTCATCGACTTCGCCGACGTGGTGCTCGACAACGGCGCGCCCTACGGCGACTCCGTGCTCCACTGCCCGACGGCGGCAAGGTCTGCGCCGTCTCCTCCATCACCGCCGCCCTGATCGCGCAGATGCTCGTCGCCGAGGTCCTGCGGCGGCTGACCGAGGCGGGCGAGACGCCACCGGTCTACCTGTCGGCCAACATCCCGGGCGGCGACGAGCACAACCACGCCCTTGAAGCACGCTACGCCGGCCGGATCCGGCGTACTGCTTGACAACACTCCCGGAAGGCGGACCCATGACCACCGAGAAGAAGCAGTCGACCGCCGCAGTTCATGAAGGGCGCGGTGGCGACGGCTGGCGTCATTCCGTCAGCAGCACGCTTGCCGCCTGCGCGGGCACCGGCAGCGACGACGCCAGCTGACCAGAAGCGGCGGCGGCAAGACCGCGGAGCAACCCGTTCGGCATGGCGGACAAGTCGACCGTCGACGCGGTGATCTTCAACGGTGGCTACGGCAACGACTACGTCACGTTCGCCGCCAACCTGATGGAGAAGAACCACGCCGGGTCGACGGTCAAGGTCTCCCCGACGACCCAGATCGCCCAGGAGCTGCAGCCGCGCTTCGTCGGTGGCAACCCGCCCGACCTGATCGACAACTCCGGTGCGGACGCGATCGGGTTCAGCACGATCCTCGAGCAGATCGAGGACCTGTCGGACGTCCTCGACGCGAAGAACCTCGAGGGCGACGACGATCCGCGACACCCTGTTCGGTGGCGTCGAGGAGCCGGGCACGTACGACGGCAAGCTCGCCGCGCTCAACTACGTGCTCACGGTCTACGCGGTCTGGTACTCCGCGAGCCTGTTCGAGGAGAACGGCTGGACCCCGCCGAAGACGTGGGACGAGGCGATGGACCTGGGCGCCAAGGCCAAGGCGAAGGACAAGTACCTGTTCGTGTGGGGCAAGGAGGCGGCGACCTACTACCAGACCCTGGCGATCGGGTCGGCGATCAAGGAGGGCGGCGACGAGGTCCGGCTCGCGCTGGAGAACCTGGAAGCGGACTGCTGGTCGAAGCCGGCAGTCCAGGACGTCTTCAACGGCCTGGGCGACGATCGTCAAGGCCGGCTACATGAAGCCCGGCGGAGCGGGCACCCAGTTCACCGCTGCTCAGGCCCAGTGGAGCAACAACCAGGACGCCCTGCTGTACCCGTCGGGCTCCTGGATCGAGAACGAGATGAAGGACACGACCAAGCCCGACTTCAAGATGACCGGCTTCCCCGAGATGACGGTGACGGCGGACTCGTCGATGCCGTACGACGGCGCTGCACAGCGCGTCCGGTGAGCCGTTCGTGATCCCGTCGCAGGGCAAGAACGTGGCCGGTGGCAAGGAGCTGCTCCGGACGATGCTCTCCAAGGAGGCCGCCACGAACTTCGCCAAGACCAAGCTCGCGCCGACCATCGTCAAGGACACCGTGCCGGCTGATGGTTTCGGCTCGACCGCCCTGGTCTCGCAGAACGATCTGCTCAGCGCCGCCGGGACCGACGTCTTCACCTGGAAGTTCGTCGACCTGTACGGCATGAACACCGACCAGCTCGTGATCTGGAACAGCTTCCTGGCCGGCAAGGCGGACGTGAAGGCACTGACCTCGGAGCTGCAGGAGATCACCGACAAGGTCCGTGAGGACGACTCGATCAAGAAGATCCAGGTCACGTGATCGATCCGGCATCCGTTCTCGCCACGGAAGAAGCACCGGTCGTGCGTCGCAAGAAGGCGCGCCGCAAGCTGACGTTCGACCGGGTCAGCTTCTTCGTGGTGTTCCTCGGACTGCCGCTGTCGATCTTCTTGCTGTTCGTGGTGTGGCCGTTCGTGCAGGCCTTCTACTACTCCATGACCGACTGGTCAGGCTTCACGCCCGACATGAACTTCGTCGGTTTGGAGAACTACCGGAAGCTGCTCAACGACGACATCTTCATGACCGCGTTCTGGAACAACATCCTGCTGGCGGTCGTGGTGCCCCTGGTGACCGTCGTGCTCAGCTTCGTGCTGGCCACGATGGTCACCGTGGGGGGCACCTCGCACGGGCAAGCGCGTGGGATCCGGAACTCCAACTTCTACCGGGTCATCTCGTTCTTCCCCTACACGATCCCGGCGATCATCATCGGCATCCTGTGGAGCCAGATGTTCGACCCGTCCGCCGGCCTGCTGAACGGCATCCTCGTCAAGCTCGGGTTCGACCAGTTCGCCAGCTTCCCCTGGCTCGGGGACACCCGCACCGCCATGCCGGCCTCGATGTTCGTGATCATCTGGGGCTTCGTCGGCTTCTACATGGTGCTGTTCGTCGCCGCGATCAAGGGGATCCCGTCGGACTACTACGACGCGATCCGGCTGGACGGCGCCGGCCGGATCCGGACTGCGGTCTCGATCACGATCCCGTTGATCCGCGAGAACATCCAGACCGCCTACATCTACCTGGGCATCCTGGCCCTGGATGCCTTCGTCTACATGCAGGCGCTCAACCCCGGCGGTGGCCCGGACAACACCACCCTGGTCATGCCACAGCGCCTGCTCAACACCGCATTCTCGAAGGGCCAGTTCGGCCTCGCCAGCGCGATGGGCGTGGTCCTGGCCCTCGCGACCCTCGCCTTCGCCGCGCTCGTCTTCGCGGTGAACTGGCTGACCGGCGGACGCGAGCAGAAGGTCAAGCGATGACGACCACGACAGCCACCCGCGTCGAGCACCACCGGGCAGAAGGCCGTCAGCACCGTCTCTCATCTCGTCCTCGGCTTCTGGACGATCCTGATCATCGTCCCGCTGCTGTGGACCCTGATGTCGTCGTTCAAGACGAGCAGGGAGATCTTCGCCTCGCCGTTCACCCTGCCGGCGAAGTGGAACTTCGACAACTACGTCTCCGCGTGGACCACGGCCGGCATCGGCAGGTACTTCGCCAACACCGTCATCGTGGTCGGGTTCGCCCTGGTCATCGTCATGGTGCTGGGGTCGATGTGCGCCTATGTGCTCGCCCGCTTCACCTTCATCGGCAGCAGGGTCATCTACTGGCTGATGCTCGCCGGCCTGACGTTCCCGGTCTTCCTTGCCATCGTCCCGCTGTTCTTCGTGCTCCAGAGTGTCGGCCTGCTGAACACTCTCCCCGGACTCATCATCACCTACGTGGCGTTCGCGCTGCCGTTCACCGTGTTCTTCCTGTTCCCGTTCTTCAGAGCCCTCCCCGACGAGATCGCCGAGGCCGCCGAGATCGACGGCGCGGGCGAGTGGCGCAAGTTCTTCCAGGTCATGCTGCCGATGGCCAAGCCGGGCATGGCGTCGGTCGCCATCTTCAACTTCCTCGGCCTGTGGAACCAGTTCCTGCTGCCGGTCGCCCTGAACACCAACCGCGACAACTACGTCCTGTCCCAGGGCATGGCCTCGTTCGCCTCGCAAGCCGGCTACAACGTCGACTTCGGCCGGTTGTTCGCCGCCGTCGTGATCACCGTCGTCCCCGTCCTCATCGTCTACGCCATCTTCCAACGACAGCTGCAAGGCTCGGTCACCGCGGGAACCATGAAGTAGCTGCCTTCTCGATGAGTCGATGAGCGAGCTGCGTCTCGAGACGCTGAGCATGCCGACCGCTGACGTCGGACCGGTCAACCCGCTGCCACCGCTGTTCGCCGAGCGCGACCTGCACGCAGTCGTCGACGCCGGCGAGGCGGACGCCGAGATGCGGCACAACGTCGGCTACGGCCGGGTCGGCTCGGTCCTGCCCTACCTGCTCCAGGACGGCTACGGCCGCGAACGGGGCGCTGCCGAGCACAAGGTCGCGGTGCTGGAGAACGAGGTCCTGCAAGGCGACCTTCCTGCTCGACCTCGGCGGTCGGCTGTGGTCCCTGGTCCACAAGCCGACCGGGCGCGAGCTGCTGCACCGCAACCCGGTCCTCCAGCCGGCGAACCTCGCGCTGCGCAACGCGTGGTTCGCGGGCGGGGTGGAGTGGAACATCGGGACCATCGGCCACTCCCCCACCACGTGTGAGCCGCTGCACGCGGCGCGGGTGCTGCAGCCGGACGGCACACCAGTCCTGCGGATGTACGAGTTCGAGCGGATGCGCGAGGTCGTCTTCCAGGTCGACGCCTGGCTGCCCGAGGGCTCGCCGGTGCTGCTGGTCCACGTCCGGATCGTCAACCCGAGCGACACCGAGACGCCGATCTACTGGTGGTCCAACATCGCCGTGCCGCAGGCGGACGACGTGCGCGTCCTCGCCCCCGCGGACACCGCCTGGCAGTTCTCGTACGACCGGGCACTGCGTCGGGTGCCGATGCCCGTGCTCGACGGACTCGACCGTACGTACACCACCCGCGCGTCCGAGGCCGCCGACTACTTCTTCGCGATCGACGACGACCAGCGGCGCTGGATCACTGCTCTGGACGGCCGCGGCACCGGGCTGGTGCAGACCTCCACCGACCGGCTCCGCGGACGCAAGCTCTTCCTGTGGGGCAAGAGCCCGGGCGGCGACCACTGGCAGGAGTGGCTCGCGCAGCCCGGCACGGAGTACCTCGAGATCCAGGCCGGGCTGGCCCGCACCCAGCTGGAGCACCTGCCCATGCCGGCTCGCGCGTCGTGGTCCTGGGTGGAGGCGTACGGGCTGCTCGAGACCGACGCCGATGCCGTCCACGGCGACGACTGGGCACGCGCCCGCGCGTCGGCAGACCGTGACCTGGAGCGGCTCGTCCCCAGCGCACGGCTCGCGCAGGTGCTCGCGGACACCGCGACGTGGGCCGACTCCGAAGCCGGTGGAGGTGCTGAGCACCGGCTCCGGGTGGGGCGCACTCGAACGCCGGCTGCGGGAGCGGGACGGCGACGAGTCGCTGCGCCTGCCCGGCACACCGTTCGCCGACGAGTCGCTCGGGGCGGCGCAGGATGCCTGGCTCGAGCTGCTCCGGACCGGCCGGATGCCGTCGCCACCGGTCGGAGCAGCCGCCGTCGTCGTACCAGACCGGCCGCCGGTGGCTGCCGCTGCTCGACGCCGCCGACGGCTGGCTGCCCAAGCTGCACCTCGGCGTCGTCCTCGCCGGCGCCGTGGAGACCTGGCCGCTGCGGCCGCTGCCTGGGAGCAGTCCCTCGCGGCCGAACCGACGGCCTGGGCGTGGCGCAACCTGGCGGCGCTCGGCCCGCGCCGACGGCGACCTGCCGCTGGCGGTCGACCGCTACCAGGCTGCAGTCGCGCTGCACGGTGACTGCGCACCGCTGACCCGGGAGCTGGTCGACACCCTGCTGCTCGCCGGCGACGGCGCGGGTGCGCTCGCGACGATCGACGACAGCACCGGCCGGCATGCGCAGTCTCGGCCGCTTCCGTCTCGCCGAGGTGCGCGCTGCTCTGCTGACCGGCGACCTCGACCGCGCCGGGCGGGTGCTCGAGACGGACGTGGTCCCGCCGGACGTCCGCGAGGGCGAGACGGCCCTGCACGACGTGTGGTTCGACTACCAGGTGGCGCTCGCGGCGAGGGACGAGCACCGCCCGGCGGACGCCGACCTCGCTGCCCGGGTGCGCGCCACCGTTCCGGTGCCGGCGTACCTCGACTTCCGGATGTAGCAACCGTCGCCGGTGCACGTTCCGGACGCGGACCGTCCGCAAGTGCCCCTACGGTGTCGGCCATGATCCAGACCGTCGGGCGGGCGCTGGCCCTGCTGCTTGCGCTCGCCCTGCTGGCAGGCTGCGGGAGCGACGGCGACGAGAGCACGGCGCCGGCAGCGGGCAGCTCCTCGCCGTCATCGACCCCGAGCCCGAGTGCATCGACGCCTCAGGTCGACGAGAACGGCTTTCCCCTTCCCGAGCGCCCGGACTGCGCCGCCGACGCCGGCGGCGAGTTCGTCCGGGCCACCACCAGCGAGGGCAACGGCGCCGGCATCCTGGTGATCGGCACCGGCACCGGTGGCGTCGTGCTCGGTCCGCAGGACAACGGCGACATCTGCCAGATGCTGCCGTACGCCGAGGAGCTCGCGACCAGGTACCGGGTGGCGCTGTTCGACTGGGACGAGCCCCGCACCGAGCTGCCGCTGCTCGCCGCGGCCGCGCTCCGTGACGCCGGTGCGCAGAAGGTGGTGCTGGGCGGCGCGTCGTACGGCGGCTTCCTCGCGATGTCCGAGGCGCACCGGGTCCGCCCACGGCTCGCGGGCGTCCTGTCGTTCGGCGGCGAGATCACCTTGCCCGGTCTGGACGGCCGGCCCGGCATCCGGAAGTGGCAGGGGCCGCTGCTCGCGATCAGCAGCAAGCAGGACCACTTCTTCGACAGCCGGGCCGCCCGGCAGCTGCGTCGCCTGCACCCGGGACCGGAGACCGTCATCATGCTGCCCGGCCAGGCGCACGGCGTGGACCTGCTCGACGACCCCCAGCAGGCTCGGGTCCGCGCCGCCGTCGACCGCTACCTCGCGCGCGTCCTCAGCTGACGTCCCGGTCAGCGGTCACAGGTCCTTGCGCAGGAACGACGTCGCCGCCAGCCCCCAGACCATCGCCACCCACACCGCGGCCCACGCGAGGTAGGCGGCCGTCAGCGGCGCCGCGCTCAGGAACGGGAACGCCTCGACGTCCGGCCCGCCGAACTCGACGAGCACCGACGGGTCCTGGAACGCGTGCATCGCCCCTCGCCACAGGCCGTCGGTGGGCAGCAGCATCCGCGACACGGTGCCGACGCGGGCGACGGCGTCGTTGCCGAGCGACTCGCCGATGCCGCCCACCACGCCGGCCACCCAGGTCGTGCCGAACAGGCCGACCGCGACCACGCCCGACGCCATCGGCGAGATGGCCGTCGACAGCAGCACGGCGAGGGTGAGCAGCACGGTCGTCTGGGCCGCGAGCAGCGCGAGGGCGGTCGACCGGCTCCGGCGGCCAGTAGTCCACCGTCGCCCGGACGACGAGGCACTGGGCCAGCCCGGCGAGGACGACGAAGCCGCTGCCGAAGACCACCAGCCCCAGCCACTTGCCCAGCAGGAAGGCGGAGCGGCGGATCGGCCGGGCCAGCACCGCCAGCGCGATGCCCGACTCCGTCTCGCCGGCCAGCGTGGGGCCGGCGAGGAAGGCGGTGCCCAGCGCCGCGATCAGGCTGAAGCCGAACATCACCAGGTTGAGCAGGATGGAGGCCGTCAGCCGGGCCTCGCCGCTGGTGAGCGTGCTGCCGCCCGACTCCGCCGCCAGGCGGGAGAACCCCCAGCCGCTCAGCGCGAGCAGCACGACGGTGAGCACCGCGAGGGCGAGCAGCACCCGCCGGCGGGACGCCTCGCGCAGGGTGAGCGCGGCGATGGTCAGCACCGTCCGGGCCGTCGTCACTGCGCGTCTCCCGACCGGGCGCGGCGCCGTCACGCAGGATGCCGAGCAGGCGCTCCTCCAGGCTGATCCGCGCCGGGCTCGACCGCGTGCACCCGTACGCCGAGGGCGACCAGGTCGCGCACCAGGTCGGGAACGGCCGTTCCGTCGTCGTCGGCCGGAGCGCCACGGTGAACCAGTCGCCGGCCCGCTCGACCTTGCCGGTCGCGGCCAGCCGCGCCTCCGCCGCCGGGGAGACGTCGGTCAGCTGCAGCCGCAGCTCGCGCTGGCCGAGCAGCTCGGCGAGGGTGCCCGATGCGGCGACCCGTCCCCGGTCGAGGATGACCACCCGGTCGCAGACCCGCTCGACCTCGCCGATCAGGTGCGAGTTGAGCAGCACCGCGACGCCCCGCGACTTCAGCTCCAGCACGATGTCGCGCACGTCGGCGCGGCCGAGCGGGTCCAGCGCGCTGGTCGGCTCGTCCAGGACCACGAGCTCCGGCCGGGCCACCAGGGCGACCGCCAGCCCGAGGCGCTGCTGCATCCCCTTCGAGAAGCCGCCCACGCCGGTCGCCGGCGCGTTCGGCCAGGCCGACGAGGGCCAGGCAGTCGCGCTGCTCCTGCGCGGTCACCGTCGATCCCGGACAGCCGGACGTGGAGGGCCAGCACCTCGGCCGCGCTCAGCCACGGCTGGTACCGGAAGAGCTCCGGCAGGTAGCCGACGCGGGCCCGCGCGGCCGGATCGGCCGCCGGGCCGCCCGAGGAGCATCACCTCGCCCGCGTCGGGGTGGACCAGGCCGAGGAGCATCTTGATCACCGTGGTCTTGCCGGCGCCGTTCGGGACCGAGCAGGCCGACGACCTCGCCGCGGCCGACCTCGAGCGACACGTCCTCGACGGCCAGCCGCCGGCCGTACCGCTTGCGCAGGCCCGAGCACCAGACGGCGGGCGCCGGCGGCAGGCCGGCGACGCAGGTCCGCCGCCGCTCGACGAGCGGCGGCGTCCCCGACCGGCGGTGGGTCGTGTCGGCCACGCTCACCGCAGCTCCCGGGCGACCGACAGGACCTCGTCGGCGTCCAGCGAGCCGGCCACGACGGTCACCACGCCGTCGTCCACCCAGACGACGGCCGCCAGCGTCCGGTCGCGGGTGGCCAGCACCGTGGCCGGCGCGCCGTCCACCTCCGCCGACGACGTCGTCACCTGGTCGGCGGGCACGGGCAGCGGCAGCGTGGAGCCGTCCGCGGTGAACGTGCGCAGCTGCGCGGCCACGTCGTCGGGCAGGCCCGGCAGCGACAGCAGGTAGTCGCGCACCGTCTCGAACGGCGACGCCCGGAGGAGAACGCCGTCGGCGCGACGGCGCGACCGACGACGAGGGCGGGCGCCCCGGCGGAGGACGACCAGATCTGGGCCACGCCCGGACCGGCGACCAGCCGCACCTGGCTCCCGTCCAGGCCCGGCGGCGGAGGCGGCAGCGTCCTCGCCGGCCTCGGCGGCGGCCTGGGCGGCGCGGTCCGCCGAGAAGGTGAAGGTGGCGCTCACCTTGCCGCCCACCTGGTAGGCCGGCTCGCCGCTGACCCCGCGCGGCAGGGTGGTCACCTCCGGCACGTCGAGACCGGTCTCCGCCGCCGCGGCCGCCGCGTCGGGGACCGTCGTGCACGTCCGGGTCGCCGGTCACCGCGAGCTCGCCGTACGCGCTAGGTCGGGCAGCGCGACGAGGTCGGCGGCGCTGATGCTGACCGGAGCGATCTGCTCGGTCCGGAAGATCTGCAGCCAGTCGTTGGCGGCAGCGGTGCCGGCGCCGGCCAGGACGACGCGCGACGGCGAGCGGCCGCGACGACAGGGCGGCGCAGGATCGCGCGGGACCGGCTGGCCCGGGGCTGTGCCACGTGCGGCGGCGCCGTCCGGGCGGGAGCCGCCACCGGAGCGGCTGTCGACAGGCGCCGCCACGCGGCGTCGACATCGACGTCCTGCGCGGCCTCGGTTCGCCAGCGCGGCGTCGACGAGGTCGGCGTCCTCGCGGACGGCGGCCAGCTCGTCGAGGCACTCGGGGCAGCCGGCGACGTGCTGCGCGGTCGGCGTCGGCCACCCCGGCCGGCTCGTCGAGCAGCCGGCGCAGCACGCCTTCAGTCGGATGACGCATGACGGTTCAGCTCCTTGCGCAGGGCGGATTCGGCGCGCCGCACGGTGGTGCCGACGCTGCCGGGGGACAAGTCGAGTGCCGCGGCGACCTCGGCGTAGCTCAGGCCGCTGTGCCGCAGCACGAGCGCCATCGCCTGCTTGCGGGGAAGCCGGGCGAGCGCCGCGCGCACGCGGCTGCGCTCCTCGAGCGTCACGACCTCGTCGGCCACGTCGGACACGACGCCGTCGTTCGCGGCTGCGGCCGTCTCCTCCCGCGACGCGCGGCGGCGGCCGGACCGGAGCAGGTTCAGCGCGGTGTGGGCGGCGGCGACGTGCAGCCAGCCGGTGGCCTCCCCCGCCGGCACGGACGAGCGGCCGAAGGAGAGGAACACCTCCTGGGCGACGTCCTCGGCCTGGTCCCGCGAGCCGAGCACGCGGGCGGCCACGCCGACGACCCGCTGGTAGTCGCGGCGGAAGACCTCCTCCAGGTCGGTGCGCACGTCACCTCGGGCCGAACCCGACACCCCCACGCGCTGAATCCTCTCGTCCCGCCGCCCCGCGACGCCGGTGCCCGATCCGGGCCCTGCCAGCACGGCCGCGGGCGCCGCTCGTCCATCCCGTACTAGGTCCATGTCTCTTCAGCACCGCCGGGCTCACAAATGTGACACCGAAGACTGCCACTAGCGGAGGGCGAGCAGCTCGAGCAGCCGGGCCGCCTCGGCCGCCACCGCGTCGCGCGCTGCGCCGACGTACTTCCGGGTGTCGACCACGTCGGGGTGCTCGGCGAGGTGCTCGCGCACCGCGGTCGTGAACGCGCTGTTCAGGTGCGTGGCGATGTTGACCTTCGTCATGCCGGCCTGCACGGCCGCGACCAGGTCGGCGTCCGAGACCCCGGATGCTCCGTGCAGCACCAGCGGCACGACGACCCGCTGGTGGATCCGCGCGATCAGGTCCATGTCCAGCTCGGCGGTCCGGCTGGTCATCGCGTGCGACGACCCGACGGCAACGGCCAGCGCATCGACCCCGCAGTCGGCGACGAACTGCGCAGCCTCCTGCGGGTCGGTGCGCACGCCGGGGGCGTGGACGCCGTCCTTGCCGCCGATCTCGCCGAGCTCCGCCTCGACGCTGACACCCTCGGCATGGCAGCGCTGTACGACGGCGCGCGTCGCGGCGCGGTTCTCCTCGTCGCCCGAGCCGGGACCCGTCGAACATCACCGAGGTGAAGCCGAGTGCGAGCGCCTCGTCGACGAGCTCCTCGCTGACGGCGTGGTCGAGGTGCAGCACGCACGGGCTCGACGACCGCTCCGCGATGGTCCGCGTCGCCAATGCGATCGGCGCCAGCGAGCCGTGGTAGCGCACGGCGTTCTCGCTGATCTGCAGCACGACCGGCAGGCCGGTCTGCTCGGCTGCGGCGACCAGCGCCTCCGCGTGCTCGATCTGGATCACGTTGAAGGCACCGACGCCGCGTCCGGCCGTGGTGGCGAACCCGAGCACCTCGTCGAGCCGGGCCAGCGTCATCGTGCCTCCACCGCGTCCCAGGCGAGGCACGCGGCACCGAGGCAGCCGGCCCGTTCGCCGAACGCGGCCTGCTCGATCCGCGGCGGCCGTTGGAAGGTCAGTCGGCTCTTGACGTCCGCGCGCAGCGGCTCCAGGAGCGCGTCCCCGCTCTCGGCAAGGCCGCCGCCGACGATGACGAGGTCCACCCCCGTGATCGTCACCGTCGCGACGATGGCCTGGGCCAGCGCAGCGGTAGCCCCTCCCCACACCGCGATCGCGTCGGCGTCGCCTGCAGCGGCCCGGACGGCGACCTCCTCGGCCGCGACGTGCTGACCCGCGAGGGCGGCGTACGTCCGCTCCACGGCGGCCGCCGAGGCGATCGTCTCCAGGCAACCGGTGGCGCCGCAGCGGCAGGCCGGCCCGGCCGGGTCGACGACGAGGTGCCCGACCTCGCCGGACCAGCCGTCCGCCGTGACCACCGACCCGTCGAGCAGCAGCGCTCCCGCGATGCCGGTGCCCACCGGGAGGAACAGCGCGTGCCGCACGCCGCGTGCTGCACCCAGCCTGGTCTCGGCCAGCAGTCCGGCGCGCACGTCGTGCCCCACCACGACCGGCACTCCCAGCAGGGCTGCCACCGGGTCGCGGATCGGCAGGTCGCGCCAGCCGAGGTTCACCGAGTAGAGGCCGACGCCGTTGGTCTCGTCCACCAGACCGGGGACGACGACACCGCAGCCGACCAGTCGGACGGCGAGGTCGGCCGCGCCGGCCGTGGCGAGCAGGTCGGTCACCGTGGCCTGCACGACCGCGCCGACGTCCGCGGTGATGTCTGCCGGCGTGGGGATCGTGACGCGGGCGAGCGTCTCGTAGGACGCATCGACGAGGGCCGCCTTGATGCGCGTGCCGCCGATGTCGACGGCCGCCACCACGTTGGACACCTCGGACATGCCCTACCTCGGAGTGGAGTCCGGCGGCAGCACGACCGACCTGGTCAGGTGCCGCGGGTGGTCGGGGTCGAGGTCACCCTGCCGGGCCTTCGCCAGGCAGAGCCGGTGCACCCGCACCAGCTCGGCCAGCGGGTCGATGTCACGGCTCTCGAAGTGCGCACCGGTGCCGCGCACCTGCGCCTCGAGGCCGGGCGGGACCTCGCCGAGCGCCCAGACGGCGCGGCCCGCGGTGGCGATGCTCACCGGGCCGTGGCGGTACTCCATCGCCGGGTAGGACTCGGTCCAGAACTGGGCCGACTCGCGCAGCTTCAGCGCCGCCTCCGCGGCCAGCCCGATCGTCCAGCCGCGACCGACGAAGGTCACCTGCTCGGCGTCGGCCAGGACGCCGAGGCACTGCGCCTCGTCCTCGGCCAGGACCGCGCGGGCGTCCGCGGTCGCGGCCACCAGGTCCTCGCCGAGGCTTGCGCGCAGCAGGGCCAGGGTGGAGGTGGCGAAGCGCGTCTGCACGACCGACTTCTCGTCGACCTCGGGCAGCAGGATGGTCCGGTCGGCGAGCCCGGTGACCGGCGTACCGGGCGTCGCGACGATGGCTGTCGTGACGACGTCGCGGTCGCGCAGCGACGCAAGGACGTCGATGACCTCGGTGGTGGTGCCGGACCGGGTGATCGCGACCACGGCGTCGTAGCTGCGGTCGAGGCGGTGCTCGCTGGCCGCGAACGCGTCGGTCTCACCGTGGCCGGCACGCTCGCGCAGCCCGGCGTACGCCTGGGCCATGAAGTACGACGTGCCGCAGCCGACGACTGCGACCCGGCTGCCGGCCGGCGGCAGGGCATCGACGAGCTCCGGCAGCCTCGCCACGACACCGGCCCAGTCGTCGGGCTGCCCGGCGACCTCGCGCGCGAGGTCGCTGTCCGGGTTGAAGGTCATGGACGACACACTCCCAGTACTGGACAGCCCCCGGATTTCCACCGGTTCGACCCTATTCCACGGCGTCAGGAGATGATGTCCCGCGTGACCCTGCCCACGCCGACGCTGCTGACCGGGCGCCTCGTGTCCGCCGCCGGCGTGATCGACGAGGGCGCGCTGGTGCTGGACGGCGACCGGATCGGGTTCGCCGGCCCGGCGGCCGAGGTCCCGGCCCCGTGGCGGGACCTGCCGGTGACCGATGCCGGGCCGGGTCGGGTCACCCTGCTGCCCGGCCTGGTCGACGTCCACTGCCACGGCGGGGCCGGCGGCGAGTTCGGCGCCGACGCCGACTCTGCGGCGACCGCGGTCCGCTACCACCACGAGAGCGGCACCACGTCCCTGCTCGGCAGCCTGGTCTCGGCCACCGCGCGACCAGCTGGTCGCCGGGGTGCGCACCTGCGCCGGCACTGGTGGCCGCCGGTGAGCTGGCGGGCATCCACCTGGAGGGCCCGTTCCTCTCCCACGAGCGCCGCGGCGCGCAGAACCCGGCGGCGCTCACCGACGTCGACCCTGCGCTGGTCGAGGCCGTCCTGGCTGCCGCCGAGTCGGCCGGCGCACCCACGGCGGTCGCCCAGATGACGTACGCGCCGGAGCGTCCGGGCGCGTGCGACCGCTGCCCGCGCTGCTGGGTTCGCACGGCATCCTGCCCGCGCTGGGGCACACCGACTGCGACGTCGACACGGCGTGGTCCTCGCTCCGCTCCGCCCTCGAGTCCGCGCCGCGCGGCGGGCGACCGCTGGTCACGCACGTGTTCAACGGCATGCCGCCGCTGCACCACCGCGCGCCCGGCCCGTTGGCCGCCTGCCTGGCGCAGGCCGCTCGCGGCGAGGCGGTGCTCGAGGTCATCGGCGACGGCGTGCACCTCGCGGCGGGAACCGTGCGGATGCTGTTCGACCTCGTCGGGCCGCAGGCGATCTGCCTGGTCACCGACGCGATGGTGGCCAGCGGCATGCCGGACGGCCGCTACACCCTCGGCGGCCTGGACGTGGTGGTTGCCGACCGGACGGCACGCCTCGCCGACGGGGGCTCCATCGCCGGCGGGGTCGCGACCCTGCTCGACGTCGTGCGGTGGTGCGTGGCCGAGGCCGGCGTCCCGCTGGCGGACGCCGTCACCGCAGCATCGCTCACGCCCGCGCAGACGCTCGGGCTGACCGGTGTCGGCACTCTCGCGGCCGGGCAGCAGGCCGACGTCGTCGTGGTCGACGACGACCTGCGGCTCCGGCGCGTGATGCGCCGAGGCAGCTGGCTGTCCGACGACGTACTCGAAACGAAGTAGGAGGACCGGCACGCATGGAGGTCGTCATCGTCCCGGACTCCGGCGACGATCGGTGCGCTGGCCGCCGACGCGGTCGTCGCGCTGCTGGCCCGCAAGCCGACCGCCGTCCTCGGCCTCGCCACCGGGTCCAGCCCGCTGGTCGTGTACGCCGAGCTGATCCGGCGGCACCGCGCCGGCGAGGTGAGCTTCGCGCAGAGCCGCGGCTTCCTGCTCGACGAGTACGTCGGGCTGCCGGCCGAGCACCCGCAGCGCTACCGGTCGGTGATCCGGACGCGAGCTCGAGCAGGACAGGTCGACTTCGCGCCCGACGCGGTCCGCGGCCCGGACGGCCTGGCCGACGACCTGCCGGCCGAGTGCACGGCGTACGAGCGAGCCATCGCCGACGCCGGCGGTGTCGACCTGCAGCTGCTCGGCGTCGGGTCGGACGGGCACGTCGCGTTCAACGAGCCCGGCTCGTCGCTGAGCTCACGGACGCGGATCAAGACCCTGACGGCTCGCACCCGCTCCGACAACGAGCGGTTCTTCGAGCCGCCGGACGAGGTGCCGCACCACGTGCTCACCCAGGGCCTGGGCACGATCCTCGAGGCGCGCCACCTCGTGCTGGTCGCTCGCGGCGCCGGCAAGGCGCCGGCGGTGCAGCAGCTGGTCGAGGGCCCGCTGTCCGCGATCTGCCCCGCCTCGGTGCTGCAGCTGCACCCGCACGCGACCGTGCTGCTGGACGACGACGCGGCGAGCCAGCTGCAAGCTCGCCGACTACTACCGGGAGACGTACGCCGGCAAGCCGGAGTGGCAGGGCCTGTAGCGCCGGTCGATCCTCGGCTCGCGGTACGTCAGGACGCGTCGGCAGCGGTGGCGGCCTCGGAGAGCACCGTGGTGAAGTCGTCCAGGCCCCAGGTCAGCGAGAGCGCGGTCGGCGGCGAGACCGCCGCGACCAGCTCGGTGCCGACGATCGGCGCGATGGTGCCGGCCTTGGCCTGCTCCATCACCGTCGTGGACTTGGCCTTCGCGAAGGTGTCGGCCTCCTTCTGGGTGTCGAAGTAGGACACCAGCACGTCGGAGGTGAGCTTGTCGGTCTGCTCGTAGCTCAGGGTGAAGAAGAAGGTCGACTCGCCGGTGTCGAGCTCCTCGACGCTCGGGGCGATCTCGAACCCGAGGTCGGCGAGGAACTCCACCCGCGGGTCAGCAGGTGTGTAGACGTAGAACGCCTGGAAGTCGCGGACCGCGGCGATCGTCTTGCCCGCGAACTCGGGGTGCGCTGCGGCGGCGTCGGACACCGACTTCTCGACGTTGGCGATCGCGGCCTCGGCCTCCTTCTCCTTGCCGAGCACCTCACCGGTCGTGGTGATCACGTCGCGCCACGGGGTGGCCCACGCCTCTTCGGGATACGCCACGGTGGGCGCGATCGCCGCGAGCTTCTTGTACTGCTCCTCGGTGATGCCGGAGTAGTGCGCCAGGATCACGTCGGGCTTCGCGGCGATGAACTCCTCGTACGGCGGCTCCTCGCGACTCGCTGAGGATGGTCGGCATCTCGGCGCCGGCCTTCTCGATCGCCTCGCGGTTCCAGGGCAGCACGCCCTCCTTGTCGCCGCCGTACGACTGCGCCGGCATCGCCACCGGCACCACGCCGAGAGCGATCGCGGCGTCGTTCGAGGCCCAGCCCCAGCTCGCGACCCGCTTCGGCTGCTCGTCGATCGTCGTCTCGCCGAAGGCGTGCGTGATCGTGACCGGCTCGAACGCCGACCCGGTCGCCGAGCTCGAGGCCTCCGGGGCGGCGTCGTCGGAGGAGCCGCCGCCGCAGGCGGCCAACGTGACCGCGGCCATGCCGGCCGCGACGGCGGCGAGGGACAGGCGGAGGCGTCGGGGACGCGGGGCGTGGGGGGACGACGACGGGGACATGCGGGGCTACTCCCTCGATCAGGACACGGCGGGGCGTCGTGGCCAGTTTGGTTAGGGCAGCCTAACCTAAGAGGATGTGGGCGTCACGCGGCCCACTGCCGACACCGGCACCACCAGCGGCCCGCCCGTCACCGGGTCCGTCGACCACGACCGCCTCCAGCCCGAAGGCCTCGTGCACGGTCTCCACGGTCAGCACCTCGCCGGGGTCGCCCTCGCAGAGGATCCGGCCCTCGGCCATCACGACCAGGTGGTCGGCGTAGCGGGCGGCGAGGTTGAGGTCGTGCAGCACCATCAGGATGGTGGTGCCCCGCTCGCGGTTGAGTGCACAGAGCAGGTCGAGGATCTCGACCTGGTGGGCGACGTCGAGGTACGTCGTCGGCTCGTCGAGCAGCAGGATGCCGGGCTGCTGGGCGAGCGCCATCGCGATCCAGACCCGCTGCCGCTGCCCGCCGGAGAGCTCGTCCATCCGCCGCGCGGTGAGCTCGTGGGTGCCGGTCACCGCAAGGGCGTGTGCGACGACCGCCGCGTCCTCCGCGGTCCAGCGCCGGAACGGCCCCTGGTGCGGGTACCGCCCGCGGCCGACCAGGTCGCCGACCGTGATCCCCTCGGGCGCCATCGGCTGCTGCGGCAGCAGACCCAGGACGGCCGCGACCTGGCGGGTGGACAGGCCGCGCAGGTCCTCGTCCCCCAGCAGCACCCGGCCCGCGACCGGGCGCAGCAGCCGGCCGAGCCCGCGCAGCAGCGTGGACTTCCCGCACCCGTTGGCGCCCACGACCACGGTCACCTTGCCGGACGGCACCCGCAGGTCGAGCTCGTGCACGACCTCGCGCCGGTCGTACGCGAGGGTGAGCCCCTCGGCGACCAGGGTCGGCACCGGCGCCGGGTCCCCTTCCCCGACGGTCTGGAGGATCGGTCGGCTCTGGACCCTCGGGATCGCGTCGAGGGATCGCTTCATCGGTTCCCACTTCCCCCTCGCGCGGTGGCGAGCAGCCAGATCAGGTAAGCCCCGCCGACCACGCCGGTGACGATGCCCACCGGCACCTGGACGTCGGGGATGAGGTGCTGGGCGACGAGGTCGGACGCCGTCACGATCGACCACGCCCACCAGCGCCGAGGGAATCAGCGCCAGGCTGCCGTGGCCGACGAGCCGTCGGGCGATGGGGGCCGAGGCCAGCGCCACGAACGCCACCGGCCCGGCAGCGGCGGTGGCGATCGCGGCGAGTGCGGTGCCGACGGCCAGTGCGAGCAGGCGGACGCGCTGGGCCGGGACCCCCAGCGCCGAGGCGGTGTCGTCGCCGAGGCCGAGCATCCCCAGCCCGGGCGCGAGGGCGAGCGCGGCGGGCACCAGCACGACCAGCGCGACGGCGAGCCGGGCGTTGCCGTCCCAGTCGGCCGAGGCGATGCTGCCGCTGAGCCAGACCAGGGCGGCCTGCGCCTCGCGGGCGTCGCTGCGGGTGAGCAGGTAGCCGAGGATGCTGGCCGCGACGAACGCGAGCCCGACCCCGCACAGCACGAAGCGGTAGCCGGTGACGCCGTTGCGCCAGGCGAGCGCGTAGTTGAGCCCGCCGACGACCGCCGCTCCGATCAGGGCCGCGACCGAGACCGCGACGCCGCCGAGGCCGAGGATCAGCAGGGCGTAGACGGCGCCGACGCTCGCCCCTTCGGTGATGCCGATGATGTCGGGGCTGGCGAGCGGGTTGCGCAGCACGCTCTGGAACAGCGCCCCCGAGAGCCCGAGCGCCATCCCGACGAGGACGCCGAGGACGAGGCGGGGCAGCCGGAACTCGATGAGGACGAGCGTCGAGGTCTCGTCGCCCCGGCCGACCAGGGTCGCGAGCACCTGCGACAGCGGGAGCGGCACATCGCCCACGGACAGCGTGATCGCGAGCAGGCACAGGGTGAGCAGCGTCAGGCCGGTGCCGACGACCACGGAGCGGTAGCGGCGTCGCGCCGACACCTCCGCCAGGCTGTCCCCGGCAATGAGCTCTTCCTCCCGCACCAGGAGCTGGCTCACATCGACACCTCCTTCGACCGGCGTACGAGAGCGATCAGCACCGGCGCTCCGACCAACGCGACGACGAGCCCGGCCTCGATCTCCGAGGGGCGCGCGATCACGCGGCCGATGATGTCGGCGGTCAGCAGCACGATCGGTCCGAGGACCACCGAGTAGGGCAGCACCCACCGGTAGTCGGGGCCGGCGATGAGCCGGCGCGGTGTGCGGCACCATCAGGCCGACGAAGGCGATCGGCCCGACCAGTGACACCGCCCCGCCGCAGAGCAGGATCACGGCGAGCGACGGACACGAGGCGGCCGATGACGACGTTCTGACCCAGGCCGCGGGCCAGGTCGTCGCCGAGCGCCATCGCGTTGAGGAAGCGGCCGGTCGGCACGCTGAGCAGGAGCCCGACGAGCACGAACGGGGCGATCACGAGGATCGTGTTCCATGGCCGGTTGGCCAGCGACCCCACCGACCAGAACCGGTACTGCTCGAGCACCTGGACGTCGGTGAGCAGCACCAGCGTCACCATCGACGTGGCGACCGCAGCGAAGGCCGCGCCGACCAGGGCCAGCTTGACCGGCGTGACGCCTCCCCAGCCGAGGGACGCGACGCCGTAGACCACGACGCAGGAGACGGCGGCACCGAAGAACGCGAACCACACGAAGCCGGCCGGGTCGGTGACGCCGAACAGGAGGATCGCGCTCACCACCGCCAGGGCCGACCCGGCGTTGACGCCGAGCAGCCCCGGGTCGGCGATCGGGTTGCGGGTGGTCCCCTGCATGAGCGCGCCCGCGACGGCGAGGGCGGCGCCACCGAGCAGGCCGACGACGGTGCGCGGCAGGCGCTGGTCGAGCACCACCGAGTGGTCGGTGTCGCCCGACGTACGGCCGAAGATCGCGTCGAGCACGACGCCCAACGGGATGTCGCGCGCCCCCCACGCCAAGCTCGCCGCGCAGACGAGGACGAGCAGGAGTCCGAGCAGGAGCAGGCCGACCGCAGGAGTCGGGCGCCACCTCCGGGCGCGCGGCGGCGGCACCCGCTCGGCAGGCGCGGGCGCATCGAGCGCGAGGGAATCCGGCACGTTGCCTCTCGGGACAGTGGCTGAGTTAGGCCAGCCTAACCTCAGCGGGCGGCAGCCGGGTCGCCACCGGCCAGGTCGCTCTCGACGGTGCACCGGAACGCGCGCATGCTGCGGAAACGGCGCCAGACGCCGCACCGTCGGAGCCGTCGAGAGGGGCCAGCCGTCATGACCACAGACCCGCCCACCGGACCGCCGGCTCCTCCCGCGAACCCGCAGTGGGGACGGCGACGCCCGCACATGGCAGAGGTGCGGGATGAGGTGGACGAGCTCCTCGCCCTGGCCGACGTGTCGGACGAGGTCCGCGTGTACCTGCGAGCCCGCTGGGCGGGTCAGGTGGAACGCGCCGCACGCAGCATGGGGAACAACAAGCGGAACTACTACACCGCCCGCATCCCGGCCGTGGTCGGTGCGGTGGTCCTGCCGGCACTCACCACACCGACCGTCGACGTGGAGTGGATCCGATGGACCGCGTGGATCACCAGCATCGTTGTCGCGGTCGCCACCGGCGTCGAGTCGGTGTTCCGGTTCGGCGCCCGCTGGCGGATCTACCGGTTGCTGCTCGACTCCTTACGAGCCGAGGCCTGGGCCTTCCAGTACGTCCTGACCCCGGAGTACAAGGACGCCGAGCCGCAAGACCGGGTGCAGGTCTTCCTGACGAGGTGCGAGGACATCCTGGCCCGGCACCGGGACAGCTACGTCGCCGACGTCCTCGTGCCCAGCGAACGCTCCCCGAGCGCCGAGGACCACTGCGGCACAGGGCGGGACCTAGGCGGCGGCGGGGGTGGGATTCGAACCCACGAACGGTTGCCCGTTGTGCGCTTTCAAGGCGCATGCCATCGGCCGCTAGGCGACCCCGCCTCGGCCGGCGATCGCTGCGCGCCGGCCAAGGTCGACGGTACCGGTCGGCGGTGAGGCCCGTGAGCCCTGATCGCCGCCTCGGCCGACCGCGAGCGCCTCAGGTCTGCGCGCGCAGGACCGCGAGGCCGCCCGCGCTGGCTCACGACGATCTCCGGGCGCCCGTCGGAACCGAGGTCCCCGACGACGATCGGCTCCTGCGCGACCACGCCGTACAGGACGTCCTCGGCCAGCACTCGCTGCAGCGCGGTGGCCACACCGTCCGACGTCACCGACACCGAGAGGCCGCTGGCCTGCCAGGCCAGCGTGTCCGCGTCGCCGTCACCGTCGACGTCCCCGGTGGCCAGCGCGTCGAGCCGGCTGAAGACGCCGGCCACCTGCTGCACCGGCCCGCCGGTCGCGCCGTCGAGCACTGCGAGGTCGTCGCCACCGATGACGACGTCGGCCTTGCCGTCGCCTGTCACGTCGGCCACCGCGAAGCCGACCGGGTCCGTCGGCGCGGACCGGCTCCAGAGTGCCGCGAAGCTCCCGGTCGCCGTCTGACGCAGCGCGCGCAGCGGACCGCCCACGGTGCCGACGACCAGATCCGGCGTCCGTCGCCGTCCAGGTCGCCGACGTCGAACCGGTCGACCTGTGCGGGGACGAGGACCTTCGGCTTGGCGAACCCGCCCTTGCCGTTCCCGGCGAGCAGGGTGACCGTCCCGTTGCCGACCACCAGGTCGTTGGCCCGGTCTCCGGTCAGGTCCGCGATCTCCACGGCGCCGACGCCGGTCACGGTGCGCAGCCGGGTGGCCGCCCGCAGCCCGGAGGACGCGCCCGCCAGCACCCAGACGTCCCCGTTGGCCAGGACGACGTCCGCACAGCCGTCGCCGGTCACGTCGCCAGTCGCCAGGTCGGACACGCCGTCGGTCGGCGGCACCACGGACCGGACCGCTCCGAGACTGCCGTCCGACCCGCCGGGCCACACGTCCAGGTGCGTGCCCCAGGTCTGGGTGGCGTCGTCGAAGGACGAGTAGGTCGCCACCAGGTCGGCCCGGCCGTCGCAGGTCACGTCGCCGACGGCGGTGGCGCTCACGTACTCCGGCCGGACGATCTCCGCGGTGTAGCCGGGCAGCGGCTCGACGGCCTCGAACGGACGCGACTCGGACGACGGAAGGGAGCCGCCGTCGCCGGAGTAGGAGACGTCGTACGTGTGCGAGCCCGGGAGCGAGCTGGACGTCGAGGGTGCCGACGCCCCAGACCAGCTCGACGGTCGTCGCCGGCGCGCCGTCGATCGAGACGTCGATCGTGCCGGTGACGTTCGCCCCGAACGTGCGCACCTCGAACTGCAGCGCCGTGTCACCCGCAGGCACCGGCTGCGGCGTGGCGAGCGTGACGGAGGACTCCAGCCGCGGCGGTGTGGTGACCGCAACGTCGGTGAACCCGATGGACGGCACGCCGTCCCACTCGGCGCGCAGCCGGAACACGTAGGAGCGGTCGGCCTCGGTGCGCACCAGGAACTGCGTCCCGAACTGCTCGACCACGTCAGCCGGCTGCTCCGAGCCGTCCGGCTGCACGACGAACACCGAGTACGTCGTCGGCCGCGGGTTGTTCTCGCGGTAGTCGATGCGCACCCGGTCCGGCTGCTCCACCGTCGCCGTCGCATCGAACGGCGCCTGCGGCGGCGTGACGACGGCCACCGGCGCGCTCAGCGGCGACCAGCTGCGGCGCCCGGCCTGGGCCTGGACGGCAACGTAGAAGCGGTACTCCGGCTCGATGTTGGTGACGTAGGACGGCGCCGAGGTCGTGGCGAGTGGGTAGAGCTGGTCCGGGGTCTCACCCCAGACAAGTGCGTAGCTCGTCGCGTCCTTCACCGGCTGCCAGGTGAAGGTGACGCTGCCGTCGGCAGCGACCGTGGCAGTCAGTCCAGTCGGCGTCGGGGTGGCCGCGGCAGCCGCCGCGGTGGTCCCGGACCCGCAGAGCGCGGCGACCAGCAGGCAGACAAGTACGACGGCAGCACGACGCATGACAGACCCCGTTCCCCCCACCCGGCCCGATGCCGGACTCGGGGAGATTGCCATAGCAATCGCGGAACGGCAACGGTTTCGGCAGGTTCAGTCGTTTCCGGCTGCTTCGGCCATCTCGCGAGGCCCGGCGATGCCGATGGCCGTCCACCCGCGATCGGGGAAGCCGGCCGCGTCCGCGACCTTGGCCGACGCGGTGTTCGCCGGGTCGTGCAGGTACGTCGGGATGACGCCGCCGGCGAGCAGCGTCCGGGCCGCCTGCGCGACCAGCCGTCGGGCCAGCCCACGACCGCGGGCCGCCTCCTCGGTGCCGACCGAGATCTCCTGGCCGTGCTCGTCGTGCCGCTTGAGCCCGACCCCGGCGACGTACACGTCGTCGTCGAGGACGACCAGCACCTCGCCGCCGAACGGCTTCAGCCAGCCGGGCACCCGGGGGTCCTCCGCAGGCAGCCACTCGCCGACGTCCGGCAGCACCTCGGCGGAGGGTACGTCGACCGCCCAGCGGCAGACGCCGCGGTAGACGACGTGGTCGGGCAGGCGCATCAGCCCGGGCAGCGCGGCACGCAGCGCATCGACGTCGCCGCCTCCGGTGACCAGGGCGCGGGCCCGCTCGCCGTACCCGGGCGGCACCGACACGACTGCGTTCCCGATCGGGTCGGCGATGCCGGTGACGGCGTGGATCGCGCCGTCCCAGCCCGGTCGGCTGCGCCCCGCCGAGGAGACGACCACGACGGTCGGCGGGCCCGGCGCACCGAGGACCGCGAGCTCGGCGTCGGTCGCACCGGTCCAGGTGGCCCAGTGGGCGAGCAGGGCGTCGGGTACGACGGTCAGGTCGGTCACGCTGCCTCGAACCTCCGCAGCCGCAGGCTGTTGGTGACGACCAGCACCGAGCTCAGCGCCATCGCGGCACCGGCGATCATCGGGTTCAGCAGGCCGGCCGCAGCGAGCGGCAGCGCGGCGACGTTGTACCCGAACGCCCACACCAGGTTCGTCTTGATGGTCCGCAGCGTCGCACGGGAGAGCCGGATGGCGTCGGCCGCCACGCGCAGGTCGCCACGGACGAGTGTCAGGTCCGAGGCCTCGATGGCGACGTCGGTGCCGGTGCCCATGGCCAGTCCGAGGTCCGCCGCAGCGAGAGCAGCCGCGTCGTTGATGCCGTCGCCGACCATCGCGACGACCCGACCGTCGCGCTGCAGCCGGCGTACGACATCGACCTTGCCGGCCGGCAGCACACCGGCCACCACGTCCGCCGGGTCGATGCCGACCTCGCGCGCGACCGTGGCCGCGCTGTCGGCGTTGTCGCCGGTGAGCAGGAACGGTCGCAGCCCGAGCGCCCGCAGCCGGGACACCGCCTCCTGGCTGGTCGGCTTCACGGTGTCGGCGACGACGAGCAGGCCGCGGACCTCGCCGTCCCAGCCGACCGCGACGACGGTGCGGCCCTGCGCCTCCGCGGCGGCGAGCCGCTCGGCCAGCTCGACCGACAGCGGTTGCGACCACTCGGCGAGCAGCTGCGGTCGGCCGACGACCACAGCGTGCGACGAGCCGTCCGCGCCGTCGACCACACCCTGCACGCCGAGACCCTCGACGTTCGTGAAGCCGTCGACGTCGGGCAGCGGCGCCGACCTCGGTGACGGCAGCAGTCGCGATGGCGGCAGCGATCGGGTGCTCGCTGGCCGACTCCAGTGCGCCGGCGAGCCGGAGCAGCTGGTCGCGCTCGACGCCGGCGGCCGGGACCACGTCGACCAGCTGCATCCGGCCGGCCGTGACCGTCCCCGTCTTGTCGAGCACGACGGTGTCGACGCGCCGGGTCTGCTCGAGCACCTCCGGGCCCTTGATGAGGATGCCGAGCTGCGCGCCGCGTCCGGTGCCGACGAGCAGGGCGGTGGGCGTCGCGAGGCCGAGCGCGCACGGGCAGGCGATGATCAGGACGGCGACCGCGGCGGTGAACGCCAGCTCAGGGCTCGCGCCGGTGCCGAGCCAGAAGCCCAGCGTCGCGACCGCCAGCGCGATGACGACCGGCACGAAGACGCCGGACACCCGGTCGGCCAGCCGCTGCACGTCGGCCTTGCCGTTCTGCGCCTGCTCGACCAGTCGGGCCATCTGCGCGAGCTGGGTCGACTCGCCGACCCGGGTGGCGCGGACGACGATGCGGCCGCCGGAGTTCACCGTCGCGCCGACGACGGCGTCGCCCGGCCCGACCTCGACCGGCACCGGCTCGCCCGTCAGCATCGACACGTCGACGGCGGAGGTGCCCCGGACGACCTCGCCGTCGGTCGCGACCTTCTCCCCCGGTCGTACGACGAACTCGTCGCCCACCTGCAGCTCGGCCACCGGCAGCCGGACCTCGCGCCCGTCGCGCAGCACGGCGACGTCCTTGGCGCCCATCGACAGCAGGGCGCGCAGTGCGCTGCCGGACCGCCGGCGGGCGCGCGCCTCCAGGTAGCGGCCGAGCAGCAGGAACAGGGTGACGCCGGTCGCGACCTCGAGGTAGATCTCGTCGGCGCCCGAGCCGCGGGCCGGCACGAGGGTGAACGGCATCGTCATGCCGGGCTCGCCGGCACCGCCGAGGAACAACGCGTACAGCGACCAGCCGAAGGCGGCCGCGACACCGAGCGAGACGAGCGTGTCCATCGTGGAGGCGCCGTGCCGCAGCGCTGATCAGGGCCGCGCGGTGGAACGGCCACGCGCCCCAGGTGACGACGGGTGCGGCCAGGGTCAGCGCGGCCCACTGCCAGAACTCGAACTGCAGAGCGGGGATCATCGACAGCAGCACGACCGGGATGGTGAGTGCAGCGGTGATGACGACGCGCTGCCGCAGCGACTCGATGACCGGGTCACGGTCGGCTTCGCTAGCGGCGCCGTTGTCGTCGTCGGGTGCCGACGTGGGAGGCGGCGGCACCGACGCCGTGTAGCCGGTCTTCGCGACGGTGGCGAGCAGGTCGTCCGGCCGCACGGCATCGGCGTACGTGACGTGCGCCTTCTCGGTCGCATAGTTGACGGTCGCGACGACGCCGTCCATCCGGTTGAGCTTCTTCTCGATCCGGGTCGCGCACGACGCGCAGGTCATCCCGCCGATCTCGAGCTCGACGACGTGGTCGGTCACGGTGCCTCACCGACCTCGACCGTGAAGGCCGCGGTGCGCACGACGCCGTCGACCCGGAAGTCGAGGAACAGCCGATAGCTGCCGGCGGTCGGGAACGTCGTGCCGAACGCGATGTCCGGGCCGCCTGCTTCGCCCGGCTCGACGTGCCCGGCCGGGTGGGTGTGCAGGAACGCGAGGTCACCGGCGCGCAGCGCGACCAGGTGGCCGTATGCGCCGAGGTAGGGCTGCAGGTCGGTGACCGGTGCGCCGTCGCGGCTGACCGACATGACGAAGTCGCTCTCGCGGCCGGCGACCGGCGTACCGGCCAGCGTGACGTCGTACTCGCCGGTGGTCGTGGTGCGGTTCGCGGCCGGGCAGTGCCTGCGGCGCGAACTCGCCGGGGACCGAGAGGTCGGCGCCGAGGGTGAGGGTGCGGTCGAGACCGGCGGGGCGGAAGTCGGCGAAGACGCGGTAGCTGCCGCCGGCCGGGAGGTCGAGCGGCACCGACCAGCTGCCGTCGGCCGCGCGGACCGGGTGCACGTGCTGGAACGACGACAGGTCGCGGCGCACCACGATCAGGTGCAGCTCCTTGGTGTGGGTGCGCACGTAGTCGGTCTCGGGGTTGCCGTCCGGTGCGGTCACGGTGAAGCGGAACGGCACCGCGTCGCCGGGGCTCGCGGTGTCGCTGGCGAGGTGCAGCCGCCAGCCGGCGTCGGAGACGGAGAGCCCGGGCAGTGTCGATGCGCCGGCTGCGTCGTGGGCGGCGTCCTCGTCGTGCGTGGCTTCGGCGTCGTCGTCGTGCGCGTCGTCGGCGGCGTGCTGCGGGGCGGGCTTGTCGGCCACGACCGGCCCGACCGCGCTGCCGAGGCCGAGCGCGACGGCGAAGACCGCCGTCAGCCCGGCGGCGAACGCGGTGAGGGTCGCGGCCGGCCTCACGTCGTACCGACCAGCTCGTAGCCCGCCTCGTCGACGGCCTCGCGCACGGCGTCCACCGCGAGCGGCGCCTCGCTGACGACCCGGACCGTCGAGGTGCCGCCGGCAACGAGCTCGATGTCGACGTCCCGGACGCCGTGGATCGCGGACACCTCGTCGGTGACGGCCTGCACGCAGTGGGCGCAGGTCATGCCGACGACGTCGTACGTCGTGGTGCTGGTCATGCGGTTCCTCCGGGTTTCGGCTCGTTGCGGGGACGCGGCAGCTGCGTCAGCTGCGGACCAGGCGGGCGATGGCCTCGGAGGCCTCGCGGACCTTCTCCTCGGCCTCCGGGCCGCCGCGCTGGGCGGCCTCGACGACGCAGTGCGAGAGGTGCTCCTCGAGCAGCTCGAGCGAGAAGGACTGCAGCGCCTTGGTGGCGGCCGACACCTGGGTGAGGATGTCGATGCAGTACTTGTCCTCCTCGACCATCCGCTGCAGGCCGCGGACCTGGCCCTCGACCCGGCGCAGCCGCTTGAGGTGGCTGTCCTTGCGGTCGCTGTACCCGTACGTCACCATCGTCGCCTCCGCAGCGTCTACCCCACCGGGGTATCTCCGTTGCCGCCGACCATACCCCCCACCCCTATCCCCCGCAACCCCGCAGCCGCGCAGCCGTCGACCACGTATGGCAGGCGAGTGAGTACTTTGCGAGGCGTCTGCGCATGGCGAGGTACCCGTACGCCTGCCATACGTGGTCAAACGGCGGCTGAGCCAGCGGGCGGCGGGAGGCGGGTCAGCTGGCGAGGGCGGCGGTACGGCGGCGCAGGTCGAGCGGGGACGGACGCCGGTCCAGGCGGGCGTCGATCAGGGCGACGGCCTCCTCGCACCGGCCGGCGCCGACGAGTGCGTACAGGAAGGTGTCCTCGACGACCTCGCGCTGCGCCAGGCTGCCGCCGACCGGAGTGAGCCGCGGCAGCAGCGGGCGGATCAGCCGCACCGCGTCGTCCCAGCGCTGCTCGGCCACGGCGAGCAGGCCGTCGCACAGCGGCGCGACCACGTCGCGCAGCACCGGGTCCGGACCCGAGGCGGCGTGCGCACGCAGTGCCCGCAGCCGCGTCGTGTCGCCGGCCGCGGTCAGCGCCACCGCGGAGTGCAGCGCCGTGAACGGCGTCTCCGGCCGCTCGAGCAGGTCCTCCCCCGCGTGGTCCAGCACCTCCTCGACCGGCACGTGCCCGGCCCACGAGCCGGTCATCTCGCAGCGCCACAGCAGCGACGCCGAGTCCACCAGCCCGCGCACCCCGGTGACGACCGGCGGCGCGAGCTGTCCCATGTACCGCCGGCGCACGGCGTCGCCGTCACCGGTCGCCAGCTCGTGCAGCGCCGCGTGCCAGGAGAAGTGCGCGCGGTGCGTGGCGTGCCGCCCGCAGGTCGTGATCCACGGGTCGAGCCAGCGCAGCCCCGCCTCGTGCGCACCGGTCTCGTAGAACACGTGGGTCCGCGCGTGCACGGCGTGCCCGGCCGCGGGCTCCAGCGCCAGCACGGCCTCGGACAGCTGCCCGGCCTCGTCGTACCGGCCCTGGTCCTGCCGGACGAACGCGAGCAGCGAGCGGTACCACCAGTTGTCGCCGTACGCCGGCGCCAGCCCCTCGACGAGGTCCCACGCCTCCTGCTGCACGTCGGTCACGCCGGAGAACGCGATGGTCGGCACCGCGGCGCTGACCGCGAGCACGTCGCGCGGGTGTGCGTGCACGTGCCGCACCAGCGCATCGGCGCCACCGCCGCGGCAGTCGCGCACCCGGGCGCCGACGACGTCGACCAGGCTGCGCTCGCGGTCGGTGCCATGACGGCGTACGGCGATGCGCGCGGCGCGCCAGCGAGGCGCGGACGTCGACGTCGGCGCCGCCCTCGTGGCCCAGCATCGCCAACGCCCCGTGCGCCAGGGCGAAGTCGGGGTCGAGCGCGACCGCCTCGGTGAACGCCTCGACCGCACCGGACTGCACCCGCATGACCGCGTCCAGGCCCCGGTTGTACGCCGCCGCGGCCGACGGCGTCGTGCTCAGCGGCAGGCCCATCAGGTCGCGGGACAGGTGCCGGACCGGCCGCGTCGGGCGCAGCTCCTCGGTGACGGCTGCGGCGACGCTCGGCGGCCTGGCTGCGGATCTCGGGGACGGCGGTGCTCTCCCACAGCTCGCCGCGCCGCATCGCGCCGAGGGTCCAGATCGCGGCACCGGCCGACCCGGTCGAGTCGACCAGCCGGCCGGCGTCGGTGCGCAGCCCGAGGCCCATCGAGCCGGCCGTCGCGGTGCCCGGCGGCGAGCAGGTCGTCGAGCAGCGGGTCGGCCACCCGGCGTACGTCGCCCTGCGGTCCGGTGCAGTTGACGACCGCGGCGACGTCGACCCGGCGGCCGGACGCGAGCCACACCGCGAGGCCGTCGGACGTCTCGTCGACCTCGTCGATCTCGTCGGAGCTCACCTGCAGCGCGCCCGCGGCGCGCAGCCGGGCGATCGCGGCAGCCGAGGTCGGGCGCCATCCGGTGTCGGTGCAGGTCCCACCAGGCTGCGTCGCCGGTGAGGAAGTCGGCGCGCTCGTCGGCGCCGAGCCGGGACCAGAGGTCGGCCGTCAGCGGCCGGAGGGTGTCGAAGGCCGGCCGCCAGTCGCCGGTCTCGCGCACCGCGGCGGTGACGCACTCCCGCACCAGCCGGCGCATCGTCGCGAGGTCGGTCGGCGCGAGACCGGCCGCCTGCTCGGCGAGCTCGGGGCTCGGCGCCGGCGTGGGCGGCTTCGGCCGGGTCGTGTGCGCGGCGGGCACCCGGCCGCGGCGGGAGACGGCGTGCAGGGTGCGGCCCGGGCCGGCCGAGGGTCAGGGCGAGGTCGACCATGGTGAGCCCGGTGCCGACGAGCAGCACGTCGCCGTCGGTCGCGGTCGAGGGCGTCGAGCGCACCCGGCGCCCAGGGGTCGGCGACGAACCGGGCGGAGCCGCGCAGCTCGGCGGGCGCCCACGCGGTGCCGGGCGCGAAGATGCCCGGCGCGAGCACCACGGCGTCGGCTGCCAGCAGGGTCCGCCGGCGAGGACGAGGTGCACGCCGCCGGGCACGGGCGGGCGCTGGTGACGCGCTGACATCGGTGCTCGCACGCGACGTCGGGGGCGGCGTCGACCAGCGCGGCGAGGGTCTCGTCGAGGTAGCGGCCGTACTCGGCGCGGGGCACGAAGTCGGCCGGCCCGGCGTCCGAGTCGACCGTGCGGCGCGCAGCCAGTCGACCAAGTGGCCCGGCTCGGCCGGGCAGGGCGCTCATGCCGCCGGCGGGGACGTTCAGCAGGTGGCGCTGGTCGGTGGTCGAGTAGGCGACGCCGCGGCCGGTGTCGGGGCGCGGGTCGAGCAGCACGATGTCGAGGGCCCGGCGGTCGCGGGAGGCCCGGTCGACGAGGTGGATCGCGGTCAGCGTCCCGGCGGCGCCGGCACCGACGACAGCGACGACCGGGCGGCCGGGTCGCCGGTCGCTGGGCCTGGTGGGGCGCTGACCGGCGTACCCCTGCAGTCCGTGCCTCATGAGCACCTCCTGTAGTGGGGTTTGTCCACTGTGTTAGTAGACTACACCTGGACCGTCTGCGCAAGTCACGTTGTGTGCGTGTCGGTCCGGGGCGTGTCGTCAGCCGGTCCGGCGGCGGGCGGACCGGCTCGACCGGCGTCCGCAGGACGAACCACACCGTCTTGCCGCCGGTGTACGTCGTCGTCCCCCACGAGTCGGCGAGGCTGGTTCACGAGCGCCAGGCCGCGGCCACCGGGCCGGTCACGGCTGGGCGGGCGCGGCGACGAGCGGCGGGCTGTCCGGCAGCCGGTCCCCGACGCAGACCAGCACGTCGCTCGTCGTCGACCAGCACGCCGAGCTGGACCGGGGTCCGCGCGTGCAGGATCGCGTTGGTCACCAGCTCGCTGGTGAGCAGCACGCGCGATGTCCAGGTCGTCCTGGCGGAGTCACCGAGCGACTTGCGGACGAACGCCCGCGCCAGGCCCACCGACGGCGCGACGGGATCGAGGTCGACGGTGCTGGGCGACGGCGACCGGGGCCCGGCCGAAGGGTTCGGGCAGGCGCAGCACAGGCTCACAGCACACGCGCTCACCGCCCTCCGAGTCCCCGTACTGCAGCCGTTACCCACGCGTGTTCCCATCTCACGCCGATGCCGGCGGTACGACCTCGGCCCGGCCGCTGTCTGCGTGCTAGCGTCGGCCGTCGCACCACCAACCCAAACCACAGGGGAGCGCTGACGCGCTGAGAGTGCGGGCCCGCCCGCAGACCCTCCAACCTGATCTGGGTAATGCCAGCGCAGGGAGTCGGTTACCGCCTGCCGTCGCCGGTCGCACCGCTCCGGAGCGCACGCCGGCACGGGCGCTCAGAGCACGGCCGCCCCGTCCACCACGGACAGGAGCGAGCGAATGACCACCACCACGGCAGAGCACCGACGGACACCGGCACCCGCAGCCCGGCCTCGGCCCGCTGGCGCACCGTCGACATCGTCGTCGCCTCGGCGATCGGCGTCGCGTTCGGCGTCGTCTTCTGGGGCTGGGGCCAGCTCTGGAACACGGCGTCGAGCGCGCCTTCACCGGCTTCCCGCCGGCCCAGGGCTTCATGTACGGCGTGTGGCTGATGCCCGCCGTGCTCGGCGCGCTGGTCATCCGCAAGCGCGGCGCGGCGATCTACACCGAGCTCGTGGCCGCCGATCGTCTCCGCGCTGCTCGGCAGTCGCGTGGGGCCTGTCGGTCGTGGCCTACGGCGCTGGTCGAGGGCGCGGCGGCCGAGATCGTGTTCGCCTTCGCGCTCTACCGCTCGTGGCGGCTGGCCACCGCGCTGCTCGCCGGCGCGGTCGCCGGGCTGGCGGCCGCGCTGCTCGACCTCGTCTTCTACTACCCGGACTGGTCCGGCGGCTGGCAGCTGGCCTACGCCGTGCTGCTCGCGGCCAGCTCGGCGCTCATCGCCGGCGCTCGGGTCGTGGCTGCTGGTGCGGGCGCTGGCCGCGCACCGGCGTGCTCGCGCCGTTCGCCTCCGGCCGCCGACCAGGCCAGCGGTCTGACCTCGTCGGCTGGACGTGACGCCGGCCGCGGTCGACGTCGCGGGGCTGGGGCTGGCGGCACGGCGGGCGGCACGGCCTGGGCGCTGCGCGGGGTCGACCTGCACATCGAGCCCGGCGAGCGGGTGCTGCTGCTCGGGCCGTCCGGCGCCGGCAAGAGCACCCTGCTCGCCGCGCTCGCCGGGCTGCTCGACCCGGCGACGCGCGGCGAGCCGGAGGGCGACGGTCGCTGCTCGACGGCCGGCCCGCGCGCGCAGGCCCGGGCCCGCGCCGGCCTCGTCCTGCAGGACCCGGAGGCCGCGCTGGTCATGGCCCGCGCCGGCGACGACGTCGCGTTCGGGCTGGAGAACCGCGGCGTCCCCACCGACGAGATCTGGCGCCGGGTCGACGAGGCGCTGCGCGGCGGTCGGCTTCCCCTACGGCCGCGACCACCCGACCGCCGCGCTGTCCGGCGGCGAGCAGCAGCGGCTCGCGCTGGCCGGCGATCCTCGCGCTGCGTCCCGGCCTGCTGCTGCTCGACGAGGTCACCGCCAACCTCGACCCGGACGGGCGCCGCCCTGGTGCGCGTCGGTCCTCGCCGACGTCCTCGACCGAGACCGGCGCGACGGCGGTCATCGTCGAGCACCGGGTCGAGCAGGTCGTCGACCTGGTCACCCGCGCCGTGGTGCTCGAGCCCGGCGGCGGCGTGGTCGGCCGACGGACCGCCGGCCGAGGTGTTCGGCCGGGCAGGGCGCCGCGCTGGCGGCGCGCGGCGTGTGGGTGCCGGGCGGCCATCCCGTCGTACGCCGGCAGAGCTGTCGCCGCGCCGGGACCGGCGCTGGTGACGCGCCGAGGCGGCGTGCGCTTCCGCTACCCGGCCGCGGACCGGCGACGCGCTGCCGCCCACCGACCTGACGCTGCGCGCCGGCGAGGCGCTGGCGCTGACCGGGCCGAACGGCTCCGGCAAGTCGACGCTCGCCCTGTGCCTCGCCGGGCTGCTCCGGCCGACCGGCGGCGAGGTCCGCGCGCGAGCCGGCGCTCGACCCGCCGCGAGCCGCCGCGGCCGATGTGGCAGTGGCGCGGGCGCGACCTGGTGACCCGGGTCGGGCACGGTGTTCCAGGACCCGGAGCACCAGTTCGTCACGTCGACGGTGCGCGACGAGCTGACGGTCGGGCCGCGGCGGGCCGGTGCGTCCGCGGCCGACGGCGAGCGCCCGCGCCGACGAGCTGCTGGACCGGCTGGGGCTGGCGCGCGCTCGCGGCGGCGAACCCGTACACGCTCTCCGGCGGCGAGAAGCGCCGGCTCTCGGTGGCGACCGCGATCGCCACCGCGCCGCGGGTGCTCGTGGCCGACGAGCCGACGTTCGGCCAGGACGCCCTGCACCTGGGCCGCAGCTGGTCGGCCTGCTCGCCGACCTGCGCGACGACGGCGGCCGCGGTGCTGCTGCTCGGTCACCCACGACGACCGGACGCTCGTCGACCCGCGTCATGACTGACGCCGAGCCAGATCGGGATGGTGATGGTGCCGCGATGAGCCTGCTGGTGCCGCTCGCGCCGGACCAGGACGCCGCGCTGGCCCGGCTCAACCCGGTCGCCAAGGTCGCGGCCGCCGGCATCCTCATGGTCGGGCTGCTGCTGACCCTCGACCCGGTGACCCCGGCGATCGCTGCTGGCGGTCGAGCTGGCGCTGTCCCGTGCGACCGGGGTGCGCTCCGGCACGCTGCCCGGCGGTCCTGGCCGCTGCTGCTCGGCGTCGCCGGTGTCGCGGTGGCCAACCTGATCGTCGTCGCAGGGCGGCGAGGACCGTCCTCGAGGTCGGCCCGTTCGACATCACCAGCGACGCGGTGACGCGCCGCGGTCTCGGTGTCGCTGCGGCTGCTCGCGATCGCGCTGCCCGGCATCCTGGTGCTCGCCACCACCGACCCGATGGACCTGGCCGACGCGCTGGTGCAGCGCTGGCACGCGCCGGCCCGGTTCGCCTACGGGGCGCTGGCCGCGCTGCGGCTGCTGCCGCTGCTCTCGGCCGACTGGCACCTGATCGCCCGCGCCCGGCGGGCCCGCGGCCTCGACCCCGGGCGGTCGCCGGTGGCGCACCTGCGGGCCTTCGCCGCGACAGGTGTTCGCGGTGCTGGTTGCCGCCGTACGACGCGGAGTGCGGCTCGCGACCGCGATGGAGGCCCGCGGGCTTCGGCGCCACCGGCGTCGCGCGGACGGTGGCGCGACCGCAGCCGATGCTCGCCCGCGACTGGTGCTGATCGCCGGCGACCGTGGTCGCCGTGCTGGCCGCGACCGCCGTGTCGGTCGCCGTCGGCACCTGGCGGCTCCCCTTCGCCTGACGGCGAGCCTCATCCGGAGCGGGTGAGGTTTGGGCGTACGGCCGGCGGGAGGTTGGGAGCGAACCCCACGCGGGGGCGCAGCTGCGAGGAGGACGTCGTGCCGGAGCCGTTCAAGGGCAAGATCAACGTCGACATCCGGGACTCGGTGCCGGACTGGGGGCCGTTCGAGCCGCCCCGGGCACCGGACGGCGCACCGAGCGTCGTGTACATCGTGCTGGACGACGTCGGCTTCTCGGCGATGCAGCTGCTACGGCGGCCCGATCGACGACGCCGAACATCGACCGGATCGCCGTCCGCCGGCGTTCGCTACACCCAGTGGCACACGACGGCGCTCTGCTCGCCGACCCGCTCGTGTCTGCTGACCGGCCGCAACCACACCCGCAACAGCATGGCCTGCATCACCGAGGCGGCGATCGGCTTCCCGAACGCGAGCGGCACCATCCCGCCCGAGAACGGGATGCTCTCCGAGATCCTCGGCGAGCTGGGCTGGAACACGTACATGGTCGGCAAGTGGCACCTCTGCCCGACCGACGAGATGAACCTCGCCGCGACCGCGGCGCAACTGGCCGACCGGCCGCGGCTTCGAGCGCTGGTACGGCTTCCTCGGCGCCGAGACGAACCAGTGGTATCCGGACCTCGTCTACGACAACCACCCGGTCGACCAGCCGCGGTCGCCGGAGGAGGGCTACCACCTCACCGACGACCTCACCGACAAGGCGATCGAGTTCATCCAGGACGCGAAGGCGATCGCGCCGGAGAAGCCGTTCTTCCTCTACTACGCGCCCGGCGCCTGCCACGCGCCGCACCACGCGCCGAAGGACTGGATCGACAAGTTCGAGGGCCGCTTCGACATGGGCTACGAGGCGATGCGCGAGCAGACGCTGGCCCGCCAGAAGAAGCTCGGGCATCGTCCCGCCGGACACCGAGCTGCCGCCGATCTCAACCCGATCGGCACGCCCGACACCCGCACCGGGCCCGGAGGGCCAGCCGTTCCCGGAGCTCGACTACACCCGGCCGTGGGACTCGCTGAACGACGACGAGAAGCGGCTGTTCGCCCGGATGGCCGAGGTGTACGCGGGCTTCCTCGCGCACGCCGACCACCACATCGGCCGGCTGCTCGACTACCTGGAGGAGACCGGGCAGCTGGAGAACACCCTGATCGTGCGTCGTCTCCGACAACGGAGCGAGCGGCGAGGGCGGCCCGAACGGCTCGGTCAACGAGATGAAGTTCGCGAACGGCGTCCCCGACGACCTGCACCAGAACCTGGCGATGCTCGACGAGCTCGGCGGCCCGAGGACCTACAACCACTACCCGAACGGCTGGGCGATGGCGTTCAACACGCCGTTCAAGATGTGGAAGCGCTACGAGTTCAACGGCGGCACCGCCGACCCGTGCATCATCTCCTGGCCGGCCGGCATGCAGGCGCAAGGGCGAGATCCGCGACGCAGTACCACCACGCGATCGACCTGGTCCCGACGATCCTCGACGTCCTCGGCGTCGAGCCGCCGGAGACGATCAAGGGGCACACGCAGAGCCCGATCGACGGCGTCAGCATGCGCGCCAGCTTCGACGACGCCGTCGGCCCCGTCGAGCCGGCAGACCCAGTTCTACTCGATGCTCGGCTCGCGCGTCGATCTGGCACGAGGGCTGGAAGGCGGTCACCGACCCACCCGACGATCGCGGGCTGGAGCAACTTCAACGACGACGACCTGGGAGCTGTACCACGTCGACGTCGACCGCTCCGAGCTCGACAACCTGGCCGACGAGCAGCCCGACAAGCTGCGCGAGCTGGTCAACCTCTGGTTCGCCGAGGCCGGCGCCAACGGCGCCTTCCCGCTCGACGACCGCTCCGCGGTCGAGATCTTCGCCACGCCGCGGCCGCAGCTCGCCGCGCCGCGCGAACGCTACGTCTACTTCCCGGACACCGCACCTGTGCTCGGAGTGGCAGGCGCGTCAACATAAGCAACCGCTCGTTCGTGATCGGCGCGCTCGTCGACATCCCGGCACCGGGGGCGCAGGGCGTGCTGTTCGCCCACGGGACGCGGTTCGGCGGGCACGCGCTCTACGTCAAGGACAACCGGCTGCACTACGTGAACAACTTCGTCGGTGCAGCCGAGCAGATGGTCGTCGGCGACCGAGGACATCCCGACCGGCAAGAACCTGATCCTGTCGGCCTCGTTCGAGAAGGAGGGTCAGCAGACCCGCTACGTCGCGACCGGGATGCTCTCGCTCTTCCACGGCGACAAGAAGGTCGGCGAGCCACGATCAAGACCCAGCTCGGCGCGTTCGCCATCGCCGGGGCCGGCATCTACGTCGGCCGGCACCCCGGCGAAGCCGGTCACCGACGACTACCCGGGCGAGTCGCCGTACGCGTTCACCGGCGGCACGTTCAACCGGATCGCCGTCGACGTCAGCGGCGAGCCGTACATCGACCTCGAGCGGAGGCGCCAAGATGATGCTCAATGTCGCCAGTGAGCGCAGCCAGCTGACCGATCGGACCTGCTCGCTCCTGGCACGACACCGCGACGCGGAGCGGCCGTCGTCGACTTCGTCGAGCGGGTCACCGACGAAGGCGGTGCGGACTACGTCCCGCCGGCCGAGCGGATCGCGGTGTTCGACAACGACGGCACGCTCTGGTGCGAGAAGCCGATGCCGATCGAGCTCGGCTTCATCCTGATGCGGCTGGCCGAGATGGCGGAGGCCGACGAGTCGCTGCGCGAGGAGCAGCCGTGGAAGGCGGCGCGCGAGAAGGACTACGCCTGGCTCGGTGCGGTGATCACGAAGCACTACCACGGTGATGACAGCGACGTGAAGGTGCTGATGCGCGGCATGCTCCAGGCGTTCGCCGGCCAGAGCGTCGAGCACTACTCGAGCGCGGCCGACGCGTTCCTGCGGGGCGGCAAGCACCCGACCCTCGGCCGCGCGTTCCACGAGTGCGGCTACCTGCCGATGATCGAGCTCCTCCGCTACCTCGAGGCGAACGGGTTCACGAACTACATCGCCTCCGGTGGCGACCGCGACTTCATGCGGCCCGTCACCGAGGAGATCTACGGCATCCCGTCCCAGCGCGTGATCGGCAGCTCGAACACGCTCGCGTACACCGACGACGAGCACGGCGGCACCGTCTCCTACCAGGCGACGCCGGACGTCTTCGACGACGGGCCGACCAAGCCGGTGCGCATCTGGAGCCGCATCGGCAAACGGCCCATCCTCGCCGGCGGCAACTCGAACGGTGACATCCCGATGCTGCGCTATGCCGGCGGCAAGGAGCGGCCTGCTCTGCGACTGCTCGTGCTGCACGACGACGACGAACGCGAGTTCGACTACGTCGCCGGCGCGGAGGAGTCGCTGGACCGGGCTCGCGAGCAGGACTGGACCGTTGTCAGCATGAAGTCCGACTGGTCGACCGTCTTCGCCGAGGCACCTGCGCCGGCCGGCTGAGGCGGTCAGCGCAGCAGGAAGTCGCGCACGACCTCGCGCCCGCGGCCGGGCCGGGCAGTGACGACGTGGCCGGCTCCGCGGACGACGACCAACCGGCCGTCGGCCGCGCGGTCGGCCTCGCCGCGGACGGCCTCGACGGGCGCCGACAGGTCGCGGTCGCCGGACAGGAACAGCACCGGGACGTCGGGCAGCTCCGGCTGCCCCAGCTCGACCTTCGACGGTGCGACCGGCGGCCACCCGAGGCACTGCGCAAGGGCCTCGCTGACCGCGGCGCCGTTGAACGGCGACAGGTTGCCGGCGCTGGCCACCTCCCGGCGTACGTCGGCCTGCCGACCCGCGAGCAGGCGCGTCCGAGCGACCCCACGGGAAGCGCTGGTCGCCGCAGGAGGCCGCCGCGTTGAGGCCTGCGCTGAACACCTCGGGGGTCGTGCCGAAGCCGGTGCGGTACGCCTGCAGCAGCCGGTCCAGCCCGGTCCGGTCGCCACGGGCGGCGTTGCGCAGAGCGGGCAACAAAGTGTCGTAGCTCGGCCGGGCCGAGCTCATGGCGGCGAGCAGCGACAGCAGTTCGGCGCCGTCGCCGGCCCGCACCACTGCCGCGAGGTCGGCCACCGGGTCGCCCGGGCAGTCGCGCGGCCCGGCAGGCCAGACCGCAGCACCCGCGGCGTGGCCCGCACGACGTCGCGTTGCAGGGTGTCGAGGCCGCCCGCCGGCAGCGCCGAGTCGAGCACCAGCAGCTCGGTCTCGCCGGGGTGCGCGACGGCGTACTGCTGCGCGACGAAGGTGCCGTAGCTGACCGCGAACAGCGACAGCCGGTCGGCGCCGAGCACCTCGCGCAGCCGGTCCAGGTCGGCCACCGTGTCGTCGGTGCCGTAGTGGCCGCGCGCGTCGCCCAGCGTCGCGGCACACGCGCGCACCGCGTCGGGCGACGGCAGGAACTGGGTCGCACCGTCCTGCTGCAGCGCTGGGACAGTCCAGCGCGCCGGGACCGGTGCCGCGCTGATCGAGGGCGACGATGCGGTAGTCCGCGACGACCTCGGGCCCGAACCGCTCGACCAGCTCGGGCGCCAGCGGCGCGCCGGCGGCGCCGGGCCCGCCGTTGAGCGCGAGCAGCACGCCACGCGACGCGTCCGGATCGGCCTCCAGGGCGACCTGCAGGGTGAGGGTCGCGGCCGGACGGGTCGGCCCGGTCGAGCGGCACCTCGAGGCCGGCGCAGATGAAGCCGCCACGGCAGGCGTAGGGGTCGGTCAGCTCGGCCGGTACGCCGGGCACGGGCGGGGCCGACGTGGGCGCCTGCGAGCTCGGGGTCGCGCTGCGGCTGGGCCGGTCGGCCGCGTCGTCGCCGCCGCCGGTGCAGCCGGCGAGCAACGCCGCCGCCGCCGCCGCGCCGAGCAGCGCGCGCGGACCGCCCCGGTTCATCCCCGGACGGTACCGACCGGCCGGGTGCGCTCGTGGGCGGCGCGCGCCGCCGGGCTCGCGCCCAGGACCGCCGCGAGCAGCCGGGTCGCCGCCCGGCCGACCAGCCGCGCGGGCAGCTCGGGGAGCACCGGCCGGCCGGCGAGCAGCCGGCGCAGCTCCGGCGGCAGTGACGCGGCTGCGGCCGCGGCGATCACCCGGTAGGGCAGCCGGATCCTGCGGCGGCAGCGGCGGGTCGAGCAGGAAGGCGTGCGCCGCGGTGGTGGCCTCGGTGACGGCGAGCTGCGGCAGGTAGTGGTCCCACGCGGCGCGCCAGCCCGGCCGCGGTCGTGCGGCACGTGCGCGGACCCGAGCCGCTCCCCCACGACGGCCATGTCGGCGAGGTAGTCGTCGAGGTCGAACGGGTGCGGCCGAACCGCTGCACCGCGACGGCCAGCGAGTCGGCCAGCGCGAGGTGCACCCAGCCGAGCAGCTCGGGGTCGCCCGCGTCGTACGGCGTCGCCGTCAGGGGTGCGGCCGCGGACCGGCGCGTGCGCCCGGCGTACCCGGTCGCAGCGCGGCCTCGGCCTGCGCCGTCGTACCGAACGTGGTGACCGTGACGAAGGCGGCGGTGCGCTGCAGCCGGCTCTCCGGGTCCTCCTGGTAGTCCGAGTGCTGGTCGAAGCCGGCCAGGACGGTCGGGTGCATGGCCTGCACGAGCAGCGCGCGGACCCCGCCGACGAGGGTCGCCGCATCGGCGTGCACCGCCCAGATCGTCGACCCGGGCCCGAACCAGCCGGCGTCGCCCGGCTCGCCGATGGCGCGTACCCACGGGCGCCGCGCCGTCCGGGTCACCGGTGAGCAGGGTGCGGACGGCGGCGCGCGGGGAGGGCAGCGGCACGGTCCTCCTTCGCTCGCGCGCGGTGGTGCCAGCACCACGGCAACCGACTGGTCAGCACTGTCGTCGTACCCATCTTCCACCGCGACGCTCGTCCTAGACGCAGCCGGAACCCGCCGGCCACGCCGGCCGGAAGGACGCCGCCATGGCGCAACCGCACTGCTCGCCCGCCCCGCGGCGACCCGCACCATGCCGCCCGCCGGCACCTGGGCGATCGACCCGGCTCGCGCCGTGGTCGCGTTCACCGGCCGGGCCTCGTTCCTGGCGCCGACCATCAGCGCCCGGTTCGGCGAGGTCGCCGGCCAGGTGTCCGTGGTGGAGCCCGGCTCCCGGGTGCGCACGGCGTGCGGGTCGAGGTCGACGTCACGTCCATGACGACCGGCAACCGGGCGTACGACGAGGTGATCGGCGCGGTCGACCCGTTCGACGCTGCGCGGTTCCCGGTCGCGGTCTACGAGAGCAGCCGGGTGCTGTGGACCGAGTCCGGCGCGGACATCGAGGGCCGGCTCACCCTGCGCGGCGTGACCCGGCCGGTGGCGCTGACCGCGACGTACGTCGTCGGGCGGCGGGCGACCGGATGGTCGTCCGGGCCGGCGGCACCATCGACCGGGAGGCGTTCGGGCTGCGCTTCGACGTCCCCGGCGTCGGCAAGCTGGTCCCCCGGCAGCTGCGGCTCGAGATCGACGTCGACGTCGTCCGCGGCTGACCGCCCGGCAGTCGTCGCTTTGCGAGGCATAGTGGGTACCTCGCCGCAGGCGCAGCACGCCTGGCTTCGTACCCACCCGCCTGCCATACGTGGTCGACGTGCGAGCGGCGGGCGGGGGTGTGGCTACCACCACCGGGGCGGGGAAGGCACCTGGCGCATTGCGCCGAGCACCCGACGAGCAGGGTCTCGCCGCCTTAGGGTCGTCGCTCGTGGAGACCTCCGAGCCGCCCGCGCTGACCCTGGACGGGGTCCGGCGAACCTACGAGGCCGAGACCGCGCCGGTGCGCGCGCTGCGCGGCGTCGACCTGGTCGTCGGCCGCGGCGAGTTCGTCGCCCTGATGGGCCCGTCGGGCTGCGGCAAGTCGACGCTGCTGCACATCGCCGCCGGGCTCGACCGGCCGGACGAGGGCTCGGTGCAGCTGGCCGGCCGACGAGATCACCGCACTGTCCGAGAGCCGGCTGTCGAAGGTGCGGCGCAAGGACGTCGGCCTGGTCTTCCAGTTCTTCCACCTGCTCGAGAGCATGAGCGTCGCGGAGAACATCGTCCTGGCCGCGCTGGTCGCCGGCGCCTCCCGGCGGGACGCCGACGCCCGCGCGCACGAGCTGCTCGACCTGCTGGGCCTGCTCGACAAGGCCCGGTCGTCGCCGGCCGGGCTCTCCGGCGGCCAGCGGCAGCGGCTCGCGATCGCCCGCGCGCTGGCCAACTGGCCGACCCTGCTGCTCGCCGACGAGCCGACCGGTGCGCTGGACAGCGACGGCGCCGACGAGGTGCTCGAGCTGTTCCGCCGGCTGCACGCGGCGGGCCAGAGCATCCTGATGGTCACCCACAACCCGGACGTCGCCGCCGGGGCGCAGCGCACGGTCCACCTGCGCGACGGCGTGGTCGCCGCGTGAGCCCCGCAGCCGCACCGGTCACCCGGCAGCGGGCCCAGCTGCTCGCGGCCGCCGCGCTGGTCGCGGCCGCCGTCGTCGTCGTCTCCGTCGGGCTCGACCTGCTGTCCGGCGACGGGCTGCCGGCCTGGCAGCTGGCCGCGATCGTGGCCGTGCTGCTGGCTGCCGGCGTCGGTGCGGGCGCGGCACCCTCGGCCCGGCGGGAGGCCGCGCAGGTGCTCGTCGCCGCGGCGGCGGTGGCCGCGCTGGCGCGCCGTGCTCGCTGTCTTCCTGGGCACCCTCGTCCTGGTGCTCGGTCGGCTGCCCGAGGCCGACGAGAAGGACCTGCTGCCGAGCGCGCTGGTCGCCGCAGCGGTCGCGGTGCTCGCCTTCGGGCCGGTGCGGGCTGGCGCTCGACGGCGGCCACCCGGCGTTCGGCGATCGGCGGCCGGCGTACGCCGGAGTCGGTGCTCGAGGCCTTCGGTGACCGCGCGGCCCGCGACATCCCGGTCGAGGAGCTGCTGCGCCAGCTCGCCGAGGCGCTGCGCGACACCTACGGCCTGGCACGCGGTCGAGGTGTGGACCCGGGACGGCGCCGACCTCGTGCGGCTGCTCTCGCTGCCGCACCGCGCGGCGCCGCTGACCCGGCTCGGCGCCGTCCGACTGCGAGGCGCTGCGGCGCAGCGGCGTTGCCGGCGAGTCCTGGCTGCGGCTCTGGGTGCCGGCGCTGCTCGAGGGGCGCGGCGACGCGCAGGTGCGGGTCGCGCCCGCGGGGCACGGCAACGAGCTGCTCGCGCTGCTGCTGGCCGAGCGGCCGCGCGGCGCGGAACGGTTCCGGGCCGCCGACGAGCGCGCCCTCGGCGAGGTCGTACGACGGCTCGGCGTCGTGCTGCACAACCGGGCGCTGGACGCCGCGCTGCAGACGACCCTCGACGACCTGCGGCGCACCAACGACGAGCTGCGCGCCTCCCGCTCGCGGCTGGTGTCGGCCGCCGACGGCGAGCGCCGCCGGATCGAGCGCGACATCCACGACGGCGCGCAGCAGCACCTGGCAGCGCTGGCGATCAACCTCGGCCTGGCCCGCCAGCTGCTCGGCGACGGCACCGTTCCGCCGGACGACGTACCGACCGTCGCCGGCGCTGCTCGAGGAGATGCAGAACGACGTGCGGGAGACCATCGCGCAGGTCCGCGACCTGGCGCACGGCATCTACCCGCCGCTGCTGCGCCAGGCCGGCCTGCCCGACGCGCTGGCGGCCGCCGCGCAGCGCAGCCCGAACGCCGTCACCCTCGAGATCGTCGACGTCACCGGACGCCAGGAGGCCGACGTCGAGGCAGCGCTGTACTTCTGCTGTCCTGGAGGCGCTGCAGAACATCGCCAAGCACGCGCCCGATGCCGCGGCCACCGTGCGGCTGCTGGGCGGCGACGGCGTCCTGGTGCTCGAGGTCGAGGACGACGGCCCGGGCTTCGACGCGGGCGAGCTGACGCCGGCGGCCAGGGCCGGCAGAACATGACCGACCGGCTCGGTGCGGTCGGCGGTGCTGCTCACGGTCGACACCGGCCCCGGTCGCGGCACCCGGGTGCGGGCCGAGGTGCCGCTCGCGGTGCGGGCGTGACCGCGGCGGGCGGCGGCGCCCCGTGGGGTGCGATGCGCGTGGTGGCCGGCACCGAGCTGCGCACCCGCTGGCGCGTCGCTGGTCGTGATCGGCCTGCTCGCCGGGCTCGTCGCCGCAGTGGTGGGGGCATCGACGGCGGTTGCCCGGCGTACCGCGACGGCGTACGACCGGCTGGCCGCCGCGACCCACCTCGACGACGCGCGGGTCCTGATCTTCTCCGACGCCGTGACGCCGGAGGAGGTCGAGTCGCTGCCCGGGGTCGAGTCGGTCGTGGCGGTCCCGCCAGGTCATCGGCCAGGTCGTCGGCGGGCCGGTGACGTTCCTCAGCGTCTCGTCGCGGGCAGCCGCAGCCGGACGACCTGTTCACGCCGGTCGTCATCGAGGGGCGGGCGCCGATCGCCGACCGGGTCGACGAGGTGGTGGTCCCCGAGGTGCTGGCGAAGGAGGTGGGGATCGGCATCGGCGACCGCATCCCGCTCAAGCTGCTCACCCCGCTCGAGGTCACCCAGTTCGACACCGGCTTCGGCGAGCCGGACGGTCCCGAGCTGACGCTGAAGGTCGTCGGCATCGCGCGGGTCGCGCGCGACTGGGTGGGCAACGGCGTCGGGCCGATCATGGGTTCGCCGGCACTGGCGCGCGAGTACCAGGGCAGCCTGGTCGGCCACAACGTCCTGGTGCGGCTGGCGGACGGGCCAGCCGGTTCCGCCGCCTTCGGCCGCAGGCTGGACCAGCTGCAGGACCGGGCAGCGACCGACGACACCGGTCGCGAGTTCGGTGTCATGCAGGCGCTCTTACCCGACCACCGACGACGACCCGGCGGTGCGCGCCGCGCGGCACACGCTGGTCACCGGACTGATCGTGTTCCTCGTCATCGCCGCGGCCGGCGGGCTGCTCGCGATCGGCCAGGCCCTGAGCCGGCACCACGCCGCCGGCGCCGCCGACCAGGAGCTGGAGGCCGCCCTCGGGCTGACCCGGGCCGAGCGGGTGCTGGCCCGGATGGGACCGGCCCTGCTCGGGGCGTCGATCGCAGCCGTCCTCGCGGCGGCCGGAGCGCTGCTCGGCGGGCTCGTGGAGCCGCTGGGACCGCTGGGCGCCTTCGAGCCGGAGCCGGGCTGGCTGCCGGACGTCGCGGTCGTGGCACTCAGCGCCGCCGTCGCGGCGCTGGCGTTCCTGCTGCTCTCGGCGGCGACCGCGGCTCGGGTGGTGCGCTCCGAGAGCCGCGCTCAGGTGCTGAGCTCGCCGCGGCTGCTCGCGCTGCCGCGCCTCGGCCGGGCGGCGCCGGTGGTGGCCGGACTGTCCTTCGCGCTGCGCGGCTACCGCGGGCGCTCCGGCGTACCTGTCCGGCGCGACCGCACTGGTTGCCGTCGTCGGGGTCGCCGGGGTCGTGGCCGTCGCGTCGTTCGCCGCCAGCCTGGACCGGCTCACCAAGGCCCCCGAGCGGTACGGGTGGATCGCCGACTTCGCCATCGTCGACGCCAAGGCCGACGATGCCGCTGCCCTGGCTGCCGACCCGCGGATCGCGGCGGTCGCCGTCATCGACGCCACGAACGTCAACGTCGACGGCCGGCGCACCGTGGGAGCCTCGGTGCGCAAGGCGGTCGGCGACGTGCCGGTGCCCCTGCTGTCCGGGCGGCTGCCCGTCCGCGCGGCGACGAGACCGCGCTGGGCAGCCGCGAGGCCCGCCGGCTCGGGGCGAGGATCGGCGACCGGGTCACCCTGCGGACGTACGACGAGCAAGGCGAGCGGGTCCCGCGCAGCCTGCGGGTCGTCGGGGTCGCGGTCACGCCGGCGATGAGCGACGAGGGCCTCGGCGGAATCGTGCTGCTGTGGCCGGGCGACCTGCGCAAGGCCATCCGCACCGTGGCCTTCTCTCAGGGGCTGGTCGAGGTGAAGCCGGGCGCGGACGTCGACGCGATGTACCGCGACCTGTCAGCGCGGCTGGAGATGAGCCGCGCGTCGCAGCCCGCGCAGGTCCGCAACCTGGCAGCGCTGGGCCGGCTGCCCGCAGTTCTCGCGATGTTCCTGGCGGTCATCGCTGTCGTCGTACTCGCGCACTCGCTGGTGCTCACGGTGCGCCGCCGGAGCGCCGACCTCGCCGTGCTGCGGGTCATCGGGCTGACGCCGCGCCAGGTCGCGCTCAGCGTCGGCGTCATGGCGGCCACGATGACCGCGATCGGCCTGGTGCTGGGGCCGCTGCTCGGCCTGGCGATCGGCCGCGTCGTCTGGTGGGAGGTCGCGTCGCGGGATCGGCGTGGCCGGCGACCTCGCGCTGCCGTGGTGGCTGCTGGTGGTCGCGCTGCCGGCGGCACTGCTGATCACGATGCTGGTCGCTCTCGTGCCGGCGCTGCGGGCCGCCACCCTGCGCCCCGCCGCAGTCCTGCGCTCGGAGTAGCCGACCTTCAGCGGCGGTCGGCGTTGGCGGCGTCGAGATCGGCGACGAGGTCGTCCGGTGCGCGCATCCGCCAGGCGTCGGTGACCAGCTCGCGCAGCCGCTTGGCCTTCACCACCTCGAGCCGCAGCATCACCAGCGGCCAGCCGTCGTACCCGCTGGTCGTGAAGAACAGGTCGGGCTCGCCGAGCAGCAGCGCCTGCTTCTCGGCCTCGTCACCGACGAACAGCACCGCGATGTCGGTGCGGATCACCCGCTTCTGGCCGGGAATGCGCTCCGGGTAGGACCAGACGAAACCCTTGTTGGCGACCCGGAAGTCGAAGCCGTCGCTCTCGATCTCGACCACGTGCGGCAGGGACAGCGCGATGCTGCGTACGTCGTCGGCGTCAGCCATCGACTCGGCCCAGAGCCGGGCCAGCAGGTCGGCGGCCAGCTCGGACTTGTTGATGTACGCCGCCGCGCCGGCGTCCGCGGCGGCCGGCGGCAGGTCCGACGCGGCGTACGTCGAGCAGAAGAACACGACCGGCCCGCCGGGTGTCGCCGACAGCGCACGCGCGGCCTCGACGCCGCCCATGCCCGGCATGGTGATGTCCATCAGGACGAGGTCCGGTGCCAGCTCGGCCGACTGCAGCAGGGCCTCCTCGCCGGAGGCTGCCTCACCGACGAGCTGGAAGCCCGGCGTACGACGGAGCACCGCCGACGCCGCGACCCGGAACGGTCGCTGGTCGTCGACCACGAGGACGCGCACGGAGTCAGCCACCGGTCCAGTGTGCCGGGGCCGGTCCGGACGCCGGAAGGTGGGAACCGTCCCCGGCGGGGTGGGGCTAGCCTCCCTGGCCGGTGCCGTGCTCGTGCAGGTAGAGCAGCACCGCCTTGACCCGGCGGTTCAGGTCGCGCTCCTCGGTCAGCGCGAGCTTGGCGAAGATCGAGTTGGTGTGCTTCTCGATCGCCCGCTCGGACAGCACGAGGCTGGCCGCGATCGCCGCGTTGCTCTTGCCCTGCGCCATCTCGCCGAGCACCTCGAGCTCGCGCGGGGTCAGGGTGGTGAGCGGCGTCTTCCGCGGGCCCTGGTTGGCGGCGACCAGCTGCTCGACGACGGTCGGGTCGATGACCGAGCCGCCGTCGGCCACGCGTGCGGATCGCGGCGGTCAGCTCGCCGACGTCCCCCACCCGCTCCTTGAGCAGGTACGCGCGGCCGCCCGCGCCGCCCTCCAGCAGCCGCAGGGCGAAGGTCGCGTCGGCGTGCTGGCTGAGCAGCACCACGCCGGTCCCGGGCCGCTCGGCGCGCAGCTGCAGCGGCCATCTGGATGCCCTCGTCGGTCTTGCTCGGCGGCATCCGGATGTCGCTGACGACGACGTCGGGCTCGTGCTCGACGACGGCCTTCTGCAGCGACGGCAGGTCGGCGACCGAGCCACCAGCTCGAGCGCGTCGTCGTGCTCGATCAGCCGCTCCAGCCCCTGTCGGAGCAGCGCGTTGTCCTCGGCCAGCAGCACCCGTATCGCCACCGGGCAACCCTAAGCGGCACCCGCTGCCTCGCGGGTGCGATTGCGCCGGAGAGTCCGAAGCAGGTCAGCCGGTCAGGACTGCATCCGCGACATCGCCAGCGTGACCAGGGTGATCAGCGCCTGCTTGGTCGCCGCCCGGTTGCGGGCGTCGGTGTAGAACACCGGCACCTCCGGCGCGGACGGCGAGCGCCTCGCGGACGTCGTCGAGCGTCGTGCTTGGCGACGCCGTCGAAGCAGTTGACCGCCAGCACGAACGGGATCTGCCGGGCCTCGAAGTAGTCGACCGCGTCGAAGCACTGCTCGAGCCGCTCGGTGTCGACCAGGACGACGGCGCCGATCGCGCCGGTGACCAGGTCGTCCCACATGAAGTGGAACCGGTCCTGGCCCGGGCGTGCCGAACAGGTAGAGCCAGAGGTCGCCCGGCAGGGCGATGCGGCCGAAGTCCATGGCGACCGTGGTCGAGGTCTTGCGGTCGGACACGCCGCCGGCGTCGTCGACGCCCACGAGTGCTCGGTCATCGCGGCCTCGGTCGACAGCGGCTCGATGTCGGAGATGGACCCGATGAAGGTCGTCTTGCCGACGGCGAAGCCGCCGGCGACGACGATCTTGACGGTGATGGGGGCCGTGGGCGGTTCCGCCTGGCCGCCGGCACCTGCTGCGCCGGCAGCGGCGGCGACGTCAGAGCGAGGAAATGCCATTGAGAACACTCTCCAGGACCTTGAGGTTGGAGGCGCGGCTGGCAGCCGCAGCCGACGAACCGGTGTGGACGACGACCAGACCTTCGTCGGCGAGGTCGCCGACGAGGACGCGAACGACGCCGAGGGGCAGGGACAGGTGCGCCGACAGCTCGGCGACCGACAGGATCGAGTGCGGGCTCAGCTCGAGGATGCGCCGGCGCTCCGACGGTCGGCGACCGGGTCGGTGCGCGCCGTCGACGCCACGGACGAGCGCCTCGAGCGGCAGGTCGGCGCGGCCGGGCCGGGTGCGGCCACGGGTCAGCGCGTACGGCCGGACGACGCGCGCCTCCTCGACGGCTCCCCGTCGTAGAGGTCGTGCGCCGGCGCTCCTGGCCGTCAGCGGTCTCGTCGGTCATCGCGGGTCACCCCTCCGCGCCTACGGGCCGCGGCACGCCACCGACCGGGCAGCCGTGAGCGCATCTCGCTCACCAGCTGCGGCGTCATGGTCGCCTCGGCCCGGGTCACCAGCAGGGTCATCTCGTAGCCGACCATCCCGACGTCGCAGGTCGCGTCGGCCGCCACGGCGAGCACCGACCCGTCGCTGATGCTCGTCGTGAAGAGGAACAGGCTGTCCATCTCGACGATCGACTGACGCACCTCGCCGGCACCGAGCTGGCGGGCCGCGCCGCGGGTCAGGCTGGACAGCCCGGACACGATCGCGGCGAGCTGGTCGCCCTGGGTGCGGTCGAGCTCGTCGGACATCGCCATGAGCAGACCGTCGGCCGACACCACCAGCGTGTGCTGCGACGCCGGGGACGCTCTTCACGAAGTTGCCGAGCAGCCAGCTGAAGTTGGCCGCCTCGGTGCTGAGGGTGGTCACGTCGCTATGTCCTTCGTCTCGGGTGTCAGCTGGTCGGGGAGTCGTGGGCGGGTCGGCAGCGTTCTCGTCGGCGCCGTCGTGCCGGCCGCGCTCCACGCCGGCCCGGAAGCCGGAGAGCATGCCGCGGACGTCGGCGGCGGTGCGCGTGCGTCGCCGGCGGCGGCGGTGGCGCGGGCCGACCTCGGCGTTGGCCGCCTTCGGGGTACGCCGGACCAGGCCGCCGTTCGCGGACTCGTCCGGGTGCCGCCGGAGCGGCAGCCGGGGCGAAGGACGGCTCGTAGAGCCCGCGCAGCTCGGACAGCGCCGACGACGTGCAGGTCGGCCTGCGCGGCCACCCGGTCGAGGTCCGGCAGCACCGGGGGCACGACGGGCTCGGGTGCCGGCGCGGCCGGGACCGCGGGGGTCCGGCCGGGCAGCGGCGCCGCGGCGGCAACCGGAACCTGGCCGGCGTACGCCGCGGCATCGGGGTGAGCGGGACCGGCGCGGGCGCGGCGGCGCGGACGCCGGGCCGGGAGTGCCTGCTGCGGCGGTGCCGACGGCAGCTCGCGGCCACCGGCGCGGGCTCGTCGGAGCCGGTGCCGGCGGTGCGAACAGGTCGGGGATCAGTGCGGGCTCGGGCGCGGGCGGCACGGGCAGGCTCGGCGCGAACAGGCTCGCGGCCCGCTCGTGCCGGGGGCCGTGCGCACCGGCACCGGTGCCGGTGCGGGCGCGGATGCGGCCGTGCCGCGACCTGCTCGACCGGTGCTGCCGGCGCCGGGGGCGCGAAGGCGGCGACGGCACGTCGGCGCCGGCGCGGCGGCCGGCTGGCGGTGCCGGCCGAACCGGCTGCCACGAGCCGGGCGGTTGGAGCGGCTGGGCAGGATGTCGACGGCGGGCGCGTAGACGACCGGGACCGACGGCGCCGGGCGCGGCTGCGGCTCCGGCTCGACGAGCCTCGGCGACCGGCCAGGGCTCGGGCTGCACGAACTCGGCGACGGGCGCGGGCTCCGGCTCGGCGACCTCGGCGACGGGCTCGGGCTGACCGGCTCGGCGACCTCGGGCTCGACCTCGGCGACCGGCTCGACCTCGGGCTCGACGTCGACGCTGACCGGCTCGTCGGCGGGCGCGTTGCGGCGTCCACGACGGAACAGTCCGCGGCGGGCCGGCTTCTCGGGGGCCTGCGCGACCTCGACCTCGGCGACCGGCCTCGACGTCGGCGACCTGCTCGTCGACGTCGGCGACCGGCTCGTCGGCGACGTGCTCGTCGGCCGGCTCAGACTCGGCCGGCTCGGCCGGCAGGAAGAACTCCTGGGTGTTCTGCTCGTCGAACTCGACGGCGACGTCGGCAGCACCGGCTCGTCGGCCGACGTCCGGCTCGACAACGGACTCGTCGACCGGCACGACCTCGTCGTCGACCGGACGACCTCGTCGACCGCGACCGGCTCGACCGACTGACCGGCTCCGGCGCGCTGGGCGCGGCATCGGGAGCAGGTTGTCCGCGGCGGCGGCCGCGTCGCAGCAGGCCGCCGCCGCGTGTCTGGGGGACGGGCACCGCGTCGTCCGCGTCGTTCTGGACGAGCTCGGGGGCCATCTCGGGGCCGAACAGGTCGTCCGCCTGGACCGGCGCGACGGCCGGGAGGTCCTCGACGACCTGCAACGCGTCGCTCGTCGACCTGCGGCACCTCGGCCTCGAACACCGGCGCGACATCCTCGTCGGCAACCGGCTCGGGAGCGGCCATGCCCTCGAACACCGCCGCGGGCAGGCTGACGGCGACGACGGTGCCGGCCGAGCGACCGCGGCGCAGCTCGACGGTGGCGCCCGAGCCGGGCAGCCAGCCGGCCGACCACGAACAGGCCCAGCCGCTGCGAGACGGCGATCTCGGCGACCGGCGGGTGCGCGATCTTGCTCGTTCGCGTCCGCGACCTCGTCCTCGGACATGCCCAGGCCGTAGTCGGTGACGGTGACGTCGACGCCGTGGCCGGTGACCGACGCCGAGACGACGACCCGGGTCTCCGGGTTGGAGAAGTGCGTCGCGTTCTCGAGCAGCTCGGCGAGCAGGTGAGCGACGGTGAGCGCGTGCCGGCCGGAGACCTCGGGGTCCTCGGACATCGACAGGTCGATGCGGTCGAAGGCCTCGATCTCGCCGACGGCGGTGCGGATGACGTCGGACATCGGCAGCGTGCTGCGCAGCCGGCGGGTGGAGTCGATGCCGGCGAGGACCAGCAGGCTCTCCGCGTTGCGGCGCATCCGGGTCGCGAGGTGGTCGAGGGTGAAGAGGCTGCTCGAGGACGTCGGGGTCCTCCTCGCGGGCCTCCATCTTGTCCAGCGCCTTGAGCTGGCGGCCGAGCAGCACCTGGTTGCGGCGGGCCACGTTGACGAACATCTCGGCGATGCTCGCGCGCAGCGCGGCCTGCTCCTTGGCGACCTGGACGGTGACGTCGTTGACGGTGTTGAACGCCTGCGGCCAGCTGACCGATCTCGTCCTCGGACTCGACGGGGATGGGCTCGACGGCGACGCCGGGGCCCTCCCCGGGGGTCTGCATCCGCTCGACCATGCGCGGCAGCTCGGCGCCGATCTCGCCGGCGGCGACGGTCAGGCGGCGCAGCGGCCGGGTGATCCGGCGGGCCAGGCCGACGGCGAGCATCAGTGCCAGGCCGAGGCCGAGCGACGGCGCCGAAGACGAGCACCAGCGCGCGCCACTCCTGGCGTGCTGGGTGTCGGCGGCGACGCGTCGCGATGTCGTCAACGAGCGGCGGACTCCGCGTTCGTCATCGGGCGTGATCCGCGAGTTCGCGGCGGCGACCCAGGTCGACCGACCCGCCGATGTCGGGGTCCTGCCCTTGAGCAGGTCCGGCAGCTCCCGGCGTACCTGGTCGATCTCGAAGACCTGCGACTCCGCGAGCGCGTTGTCGAGGCGGGTGAAGGACGTGGCTGGGCGCGTCCCGCTGGAAGTCCTGCAGGCGCCTGGCGCTGCTGGGTGACGAGGGCCGCGCCGGGGCGAAGTCCGCCTCGTTCATGGTGCCGCGCAGGCAGGGCCGGCCTCGACCAGGTCGCGCTCGTGCGAGGCGTACTCGATGGAGCTGGAGAGCGCCTCGTAGGCCTGCAGCCGCTGAGCCGAGCTCGGTGGTGCCGGAGGTGGCGACGACGCTGGGGAGGTCGAGGTCGGTGCGGATGGTCTTGGTGTAGAAGACGTCGGCCTCGGTGGCGAAGAACCGGCCGGCGTCGACGGACGGCCCGGGCCGACGCGCAGCTCCTCGTGGGCGGCAGCCGAGCGGGCCACCGCCGTACGGACCGCCTCGGACATCTGCGTCGACGTTCGAGTCCGCCACCAGCGTGCGCAGGCTCGGTCAGCTGCTTGTTGGTGAACTGCCGCTGGCCGACCATCCGCGCCTTCGACGACGGCGTCGGTGGCCTGCAGGTAGCCGAGGGTCGCGCTGCGCTCCTCCTGGAGGCTGTGCACGACGCGGTTGACCTGGATGGCGACGTCGGTCAGCGCGTTCACCTGCCCGGCGCGGCGCGCCGCGGAGACCTGCCCGGCGACGAGCAGCGCCGTCACGACGACGAGCAGCACCGTGGGGATGGCCAGGACGGCGAGGAGCTTGGTGCGCACTCCGACGTCACGAAGCATGGAAAACCCTCCATCGGGCCGATAGGGAGGACGATCTGGGCCGACACGTCTGCTTCGGCCGGCGCCTTGACCGGTCCTTGAGGGTCTCCCGGCGAGTCGCTGCCCGGACGGCTGCCTAGGGTGGGGCACCATGCGCGCCGCTGTCGTGACCGAGCCCGGGTGGACCCGAGGTCGCTGGCGTGGCAGGAGGTGCCCGACCCGGTCGGCCGCCGCCGGGCGAGGTCCTGGTGGACGTCGCCGCCAGCGCCGTGAACCGCGCCGACCTGCTGCAGCGCCAGGGGCACTACAACCCGCCGCCGGGCGCCTCGCCGTACCTCGGGCTGGAGTGCTCGGGCCGGATCGTCGCGCTCGGCGACGGGGTCGACGGCTGGTCGGTCGGCGACGAGGTGTGCGCGCTGCTGTCCGGCGGTGGGTACGCCGAGCAGGTCGCGGTGCCGGCCGGGCAGCTGCTGCCGGTGCCCGACGGCGTCGACCTGGTCAGCGCGGCCGCGCTGCCGGAGGTCGCCTGCACGGTGTGGTCCAACGTCTTCATGCTGGCCGGCGCTGCGCCCCGGCGAGACGCTGCTGGTGCACGGCGGCAGCGTCCGGCATCGGCACGATGGCGATCCAGCTCGGTCGGCTGCTCGGGGCGCGGGTCGCGGTGACCGCGGGGTCCGCCGAGAAGCTCGAGCGCTGCCGTGAGCTGGGCGCCGAGATCCTGGTCAACTACCGCGAGCAGGACTTCGTCGAGGAGGTGCTGGCCGCGACCGACGGGCGGGGAGCCGACGTCGTGCTCGACATCATGGGCGCGAAGTACCTGGCCCGCAACCTCGAGGTCCTGGCCACCAACGGCCGGCTGGCGGTGATCGGGATGCAGGGCGGCACCAAGGCCGAGCTCGACATCGGGCTGCTGATGCGCAAGCGCGGCGCGCTGCTGGGCACCCTGCTGCGGGCCCGCCCGCCGCAGGAGAAGGCCGCGATCGTGGCGTCGACGCGGGAGCACGTCTGGCCGCTGGTGGCTGCCGGCGAGGTGCGCGCGGTGATCGACCGGGTGCTGCCGATGGAGCAGGCCGCCGAGGCGCACCGCGTCGTCGAGGCCGGCGGGCACGTCGGCAAGGTCCTGCTCACCACCTGATCCCGGTGCTTGCCTTGTGCCGCTATACCCGGTATACATACGCGGTATCTAGTCCGCCGTACGCCGGGAGACCACCGCCATGTCGATCCGCCAGGGGCTGCTCGCCCTCCTCGAGCAGGGGCCGATGTACGGCTACCAGCTCCGCGCCGAGTTCGAGTCGCGCACCGGTGCCACCTGGCCGCTGAACGTCGGGCAGGTCTACACGACCCTCGGCCGCCTGGAGCGCGACGGGCTGGTCGAGCCGGCCGGCGACGACGGCGACGGTCACGCGGTCTACCGGATCACCGAGCCGGGCCGGGGCGAGGTCGCCACCTGGTTCAGCACGCCGGTCAGCCGCAGCACCCCGCCGCGCGACGAGCTGGCGATCAAGCTGGCGATGGCCGTGACGGTGCCCGGCGTCGACGTACAGGCCGTCGTCCAGGCACAGCGGTCCGCCACGATCCGCGCGCTGCAGGACTACACCCGGCTCAAGGCCGACGCCACCGACCCGACCGCGCCGCAGGACATGGCCTGGCTGCTGGTCCTCGAGTCGCTGGTGTTCGCCGCCGAGGCCGAGGTCCGCTGGCTCGACCACTGCGAGGCCCGGCTGGCCCGGGCCGCCCGCGAGCGGCAGGACGCGCCGGTCAGCGCCGTCGCCGACGACACGTCAAAGCACGACGAAGGGGTACGTCGATGAGCGCCACCGTCCTGGAGATCCGCGGCCTGACCCGGGTGCACGGCAGCGGCGAGTCCGAGGTGCACGCGCTGCGCGGGGTCGACCTGACGGTCGTCGCCGGTGAGCTGGTCGCGGTGATGGGGCCGTCCGGCTCCGGCAAGTCGACGCTGCTGACCATCGCCGGCGGGCTCGACTCCCCGACGGCCGGCACGGTCGCGATCGAGGGCACCGTCCTCGGCGCCCTGTCCCGCAAGCAGCTCGCCGCGCTGCGCCGGCGTTCGGTCGGCTACGTGTTCCAGGACTTCAACCTGATCCCGGCACTCACCGCCGCCGAGAACGTCGCGCTCCCCCGCGAGCTGGACGGCGACTCGACGCGGGCCGCGCGCCGGCTCGCCCTCACCGCGCTGGACGAGGTCGGCATCCCCGAGCTCGCCGACCGGTTCCCCGACGACATGTCCGGCGGCCAGCAGCAGCGGGTCGCCATCGCCCGCGCCATCGTCGGCGACCGGCGGCTGGTGCTGGCCGACGAGCCGACCGGCGCGCTGGACACCGAGACCGGCGAGCAGGTGCTGCGGCTGCTGCGCACGCGTTGCGACGCGGGAGCGGCCGGAGTGCTGGTCACGCACGAGGCGCGGCACGCGGCGTGGGCCGACCGGGTCGTGTTCCTGCGCGACGGGCTGGCTGTCGACCAGACCGGGCCGAACACCGACGCCGAGTCGCTGCTGAACGTCGGCGGTCGCTAGATGCGCCTGCTCCGCGGCTGGCGTCCCGCGCTGCGCATCGCCCGGCGCGAGGCGGTGCGGGCTCGGGGCCGCAGCGTCCTCGTGCTGGTGATGATCGGCCTGCCGGTGCTGGGCATCGTCGCGCTGGACACGCTCTACCGCACGTCGGCCGTGTCCACCGTCGAGGGCCTGTCCCGGCAGCTCGGCTCCGCCGACGCCATGGTGACGTCGTCCGGGAGCGCGGCACCGGTCGACCAGACGCCGGACATGTCGTCGGTCGGCGGGTCGCCCGATGACGGCGGCGTCACTGACCTGCCTCCCCCCACGGCCGCGACGGTGACGTCGGTCCTCGGCCCCGACACCCGGGTGCTCGAGCGCATCGGTCGGCCGGGTGGCCGTTCGCACCGACGCCGGCCTGGCCCGGCCGAACACGTTCGGCCTCGACCTGCAGGACCCGATGACCCGCGGGCTCTTCGACCTGCGCGACGGTCGCTACCCCCGGGGAGCACGACGAGGTCGTCGTCAGCCCGCGGCTGGCCGGCCGCGGCTTCCCGGTCGGCTCGACCCTGACGCTGGCCGACGGCACGGAGCGCCAGGTCGTCGGCATCGTCGAGTCGACGACCACCCGCGACCTGAGCCTGCTCGCCGGCCAGGTGGACGCCGTCGGCCTCGACCCGGCGGACGCACCCGAGACGGCCGAGGTCGACTGGCTGGTCTCCCGACCGGGCGGCGTCGACTGGGACACCGTGCGAGCCCTGAACAGCGAGGGGCTTGCCGCCCTGTCCCGTGCGGTGGTCGAGGACCCGCCGCCGGCGTCCGAGGTCACCATGCAGACGTACAACAGCGAGGTCGACAGCGCCATGGTCGCGGTGCTGGCGCTCGTCGTGGCGATGGCGCTGCTCGAGGTCGTGCTGCTGGCCGGGCCGGCGTTCGCGGTCGGCGCGCGACGGCAGCAGCGAGCCCTGGCCCTGATGGCCGCGAGCGGCGCCGAGCCGCCGCACCTGCGCCGGGTCGTGATGGCCAGCGGCGTCGTGCTCGGGACGGCCGCGGTCGTGCTCGGCTCGGCTGCGGGAGTCGGAGTCGCGTGGCTGGCCCGGCCGGTCGTGCAGCAGTTCACCGACACGGTGTTCGGCCCGTTCGAGGTGGCGCCGCGCGACATCGCTGCGATCGCCGCTGTCGGCCTGCTCAGTGCTCTGCTGGCCGCGTTGCTGCCGGCACTGATCGCCGCGCGCAGCGACGTGGTCGCGATCCTGGCCGGGCGCCGCGGCGAGACCAAGACCGCCGTCTGGTCGCCGGTGCTCGGCGGCCTGATGCTGACGGCCGGGATCGCCGGGGCGGCGTACGGCGCGGTGCAGTCCAGCAGCGGTGAGCTCGTACATCACCGTCGCCGCGATCCTGGCCGTGCTGGGCATGGTCCTGCTCACGCCGATCGTGCTCGGGATGCTCGGCCACCTCGCCCGGCTGCTGCCGCTGCCCGCCCGGTTCGCGGTCCGCGACGCCGCGCGGCACCGCAGCCGGACCGCACCCGCCGTCGCGGCGGTGGCCGCCACCGTCGCCGGGGTGGTCGCGCTCGGCATCGGCGGCACCAGCGACGCCGCAGAGCGCCAGGCGATGTACACGCCGACTGCGCCGCTCGGCGTGGGGGTGATCCAGGCGTACGACGCCGAGGATCACACCTGGGCGGCGTTCGCCCGCATCGTCCACCGCGAGCTGCCGGCGGCGCGCACGACCCGGGTCCGCGGTGTCGACGAGGGCGCCGACGACGCAGCTGCGCATCGAACCCGACAGCGGCTCCTGGGCCGGAGCGCTCGGGTCGAGCGTGCTCGTCGGCCCCGCATCCCTCGGCGCCCTCGGGCTGCCCGCCGACGACGTGCGCCTGGCACGCAGCGCGTTGGCCCACGGCGAGGTCGTCCTGCTGAGTCCGGAGCCGCTGCCGGGTGGTCAGGTCGAGCTGGTCCAGGAGTCCTACGGCGACGACGGCACGGTCACGACGCTGGGCACCGAGACTGCCCGGGCCGTGGCCGTGAGCGCGCCCGGTGCCATGCAGCAGGCCCGCGCCGTGCTGCCGGTGTCAGTGGCGCAGGACGCGGGGCTGACGGTGACCACGACCGCCATGCTCGTGCGCGGTGCGACCGATCGGCACGTCCGCCGAAGACACCATCGACGAAGGCATCGCCGGGCTGTCGGAGAACGCCTCGCTGTACGTCGAGCGCGGCTACCAGGACGACTCGACCCGCATCATCCTGCTGCTGCTCGGCAGCATCGGCGGCGTGCTGGTCCTCGGCGGCACGTTGACCGCGACCTTCCTGGCGCTGTCCGATGCGCGGCCGGACTTCGCCACGATGGGCGCGGTCGGTGCGGACCCGCGGACCCGGCGATCGGTTGCGGCTGCCTACGCGGGCACGATCGGCCTGGTCGGTGCGGCCCTCGGAGCCGCTGTCGGCTTCATCCCCGGGATCGCGATCACGTTCCCGCTGACCGGCTCGTCGTGGGCCGGGGACGGCGCGACGACGGTCGAGGGCACGCCGCTGCCCGACCACTTCGTCGACGTGCCGTGGCTGCTGGTGCTCGGCCTGGTCGTCGTGCTGCCCCTGCTCACGGCCGCGGTCGTCTGGCTGACGTCCCGGTCGCGGCTGCCGATGGTGAGCCGGCTGTCGTGATCGACGTACGCCGGGAGCAGCGCGCGGTCCGTCGGCGACGACCTGCAGGTGCTCATCCAGCGGCGGCTGGCCCGTCAGCCGAGCCGCTCGCCCTTGCCCCAGGCGTCGATCTCGAGGACCGCCCGCATCCCCACCGACTCGTAGAGCCGCAGCGCACCGGTCACGTTCGCGACGTCGACGTGCAGCAGCACCGCCGACGCGGCCCCTCGGCTCGGGCGCGCGCGAAGTAGTCGCGCAGCAACGCCGTGCCGACCCCGCGGCCGCGGCCCGCCGGCAGGACGCCGAGGGTGCGGACGTAGCCGGCGTTGTCGTCCTGCTCGAAGTCGCGGTTGCTGATGAGCAACCCGACCGGTGCGCCGTCGACGTACGCCAGCGTAGACCTGCGAGAAGTCGTCACCGCGCTCGGTCAACCGCTCCAGCCACGACTCGAACGAGATGCGGCACGTTGCCGTAGTGCTCGAGGAACGACTCCTCGTCGATGTCGTGCGCGACCCGAAGGTCGACCTCGTCGGTGACCCGGCGTACGACGACATCGGTCGCCGGTCGCTTGACCTGTTGGCCGCTGCCGGTCGTCTGGTCGAAGTCGATCCGCATCCGGGTGAACGTGGTGTCGGTGCGGTAGCCCGCCGCGCGCAGCCAGTCCTGGGTGCGAGTGTCCTGCCGGTAGACGCCCATGCCGGTCCAGGGCTCGGCGTGGCCTGCTTCGGCGGCCAGCTCGCGGGCGCGCTCCTCGAGGCGGGCGAGCATCTCGTGGCCGAGCCCGGCGTCGTACGACGGTCGGACGTAGACGTCGACCTCGACCTGGTTGGTCTGCTCGATGCGCCGCAGCCAGCCGTAGCCGACGAGGGTGCCGTCCTCGTCGTACCAACCGGTCGTCTCGATGGACGCCTTGGCGCAGGTCGACCGCGATCTCGTCCGGGGTGAAGTCGACGAAGCCGACGGTCGCGAGGTCGCTCTCGGCGAGGAGGTCGCAGACGGCGTCGAGGTCGTCCGGACCCAGCGGCCGCGCGGTCAGGACATCGCTGCGCTCGGGCATGACGCGAGCGCTGCCAGCGGTGGTGGGAAGGGTCCACCGCTTTCCCTGCGGGCGGGTTGGGTGAGGATGGGGTCATGAGCGAGCAGCAGCCAGAGCCGCAGCCGAGCAGCCGTCGGACCCGCGGGTCGTCGTGGTCGGGCCGAACGGGATGGCCGTCGAGGCCGCCCCGGGCAACGACGAGGTGGACGACGCGTTCGGTCACCGACCTGGTCGACCAGCCGGCCAAGGTGATGCGGATCGGCAGCATGATCAAGCAGCTGCTCGAGGAGGTCCGCGCGTCCGAGCTGGACGAGGCGAGCCGGGCCCGGCTCAAGGAGATCCACACCCGCTCGATCAAGGAGCTCGAGGAGGGCCTGGCGCCCGAGCTGGTCGAGGAGCTGGAGCGGATCTCGCTGCCGTTCGCCGACGACGCGGTGCCCTCGGAGGCCGAGCTGCGGGTCGCGCAGGCCCAGCTGGTCGGCTGGCTGGAGGGGCTCTTCCACGGCATCCAGACCGCGCTGTTCGCCCAGCAGATGGCGGCGCGCGCGCAGTTCGAGGACCTGCGTCGTCGCGCCCTGCCGCCCGGCCTCACAGCCCCCGGCGCCGACGGGGGCGAGCACGGCCAGCACCCCGAAGGCCCCGCCTCCAACACCGGCCAGTACCTCTAACCCGCTACCTCCCCCACATGATCGTGAGGGGAATCTGCAGTTCTGTGGTGTCGATTCCCCTCACGATCATGGTGGCCCGACAGCCTGTGGACAGCACGAGCGCAAGGTCGCGGCCTCACCGGCAGGCTGTCGTGGATGCCGCCCGAACTCTGGCGCGACGGCCTCGCGACACTCGACGCGCTCGTGGCGCACGGGCTCAAGCGCCGCACGGTGCGGGCCCGCATCAAGCGGGGGCTGTGGCTCGAGCCGCTGCCCGAGGTCGTGTGCCGCACCAACGGTGAACTGAGCCGATCGCAGGAGCTGACCAGTGCCATCCTGTACGCCGGCGAAGGCGCGACGCTTTCCTGCGGAACTGCTGCTGCCTTCTGGGGCTTCGGGCCGCAGCGCACGGGGCCGGTGCACCTCTCGGTGCCACATGGGCGGCGCCTGTCACCCACGGATCGAGTCGTCGTTCACCAGACCAGGCGCGACGACCGCCCAGTGCTTGTCGAGGACTGGTTGGCCACGTCTCCGGCCAGGACGGCGATCGATCTGGCACTCGAGGCGAGGACCTTGGACGCCGTGAGCGCGATCCTCGGACGCGCCGTTCAGCGGGCCAGAGTCTCGGCACTCGACTTGGCCGACGAACTGGACCGTGCGCCCAAGCGCGGGTCGCGGTTGGCGCGGATCGCGCTTCCCGCGATCGTCGGTGGAGCGCACAGTGCGTCCGAGGCACGGCTGGTACGAATGGTGAGCCGGAGCATCCTGCCGACACCGGAATACAACGCGAGAGTCGAGACGAGAGACGGCCCGAAGCTGGTCGACGCGCTATGGCGTGCCCTCGGGAAGGGCGTGGAGATCGACGGTCGCGACTTCCACCTCGACGCCCCCGCGTGGACCGCAGACCTCCGTCGCCAGAACGCCATCCAGACGGCTGGCGTCGTGCTGCTCCGGATCCCGGCGCGGCGGCTGTGGACCGAGCCTGCCGCCGTACTCGCCGAGATCACTGCCTTCCTGGCGTCATGATCGTGAGGGCAATCCACAGTTCTGGGAGTGCCGATTCCCCTCACGATCACGGAAATCAGCGCGGGGGCGGGGCGGACGTCGGTGAGGACGCCGATCTTGTCGATCCGGTGCTCGGGGTTGTCGAACTCGTCGGCCCAGAAGTTGCCGGCTGCGTGGTCCTCGGGGGTGGCGCAGGTGGACAGCGTGATCATCGGGCGTACGGCGGTCACGCCGGGGCGGCCGGGCACCGGTGCGGTCTGCAGGGCCTTCGACTTCTCCGACCGGAACGAGATGCGCAGCGTCCCGGTCACCACGTAGTCGTAGACGACACCCGCCTGGCGCACCAGCAGGTGGTCGCCCCGGCGGACCGACGGCAGGTCGCGGAACGGCGCGGCGTGCGACGTGCGGTGCCCGGTGACGATGAAGTTGCCGACCTCGCCGGGCCCGACGCCACCTTCCGGGCCGCGCGGCGACGCTGCCGGTCCGCGGTTCTGGATCACGGTGCCGGGCGCGTCGTCGGGTGACCCGCGGTACCGGACGACCGGCACGTCGCGGACGCCGATCGCCGGGATGCTCAGGTACGACCGGCGCGGCTCGACGGCCGGCGGGTCCGGCAGGGTCTCGGACCGGGAGGCAGACGGCGACGCCGGCGGACGGCGGACGAGGCGGATGGCGCGCCGGGCGCCGACGAGGCGGACGGCGACGCACGGATGCCGACGGCGACCGGGCCTCGACCGGTGGCGCCTCGACCTCGGCGCACCCGGCGAGCAGACCGGCCGCCAGGAGCACCGCGGCCGTCGTCCGTGCGGTCATCACCTCACGGTACGTCGCGCGAGCGGCCGCCCCCGGCTACAGCCCGAAGAGCCGCTCGAGCTCGCGCGCGACGCCGTCGTCCGCCGGCCCGGCCACGACCCGGTCGACCGCAGCGAGCACCTCGGGATGGCCGCCCTCGACGGCGTACGACTGCCCGGCCCACGCCAGCATCGGCAGGTCGTTGGGCATGTCGCCGAACGCCACGACGTCCGCCGCGTCGATCCCGCGCCCGGCCGCGAACCGGGCCAGCCCGCTCGCCTTCGACACCCCCGCCGCCGAGATCTCCAGCAGCGCCGAGCTCGACGAGTGGGTGAGCGACACGAGATCGCCGACGACCTCGCGGGCCGCGGCGAGCAACGCGTCCGGGTCCATCGCCTCGTGCCGCGCGAGCAGCTTGAGCGCCGGCCCGGTCGTAGATCGTCTCCAGCGGCGCGACGGCCAGCTGCGCGCCCGGCGTCCCAGCGCGCGACGTACGTCGGCTCGTGCGCGAACCCGTCCAGGGTCTCCACCGCGAACGCGATGTCCGGCACCGCAGCCCGCAGCAGCCGTGCGACCTCCAGCCCCACCTCGACCGGGATCGGGTCGTTCTCGACGATCTGCTCGGTGTGCAGGTCGTAGAGCACCGCACCGTTCGCGCAGATCGCCAGCCCGGTGTGGCCGGTGCGCTCGGCGACGTCAGCCATCCAGCGGGCCGGCCGCCCGGTGACGAAGACCACCGGCACCCCGAGCGCCTCCACGGCCTGCAGCGCGGCGACCGTCCGGTCGGTGATGACGCCGTCGTGCCCGACGATCGTGCCGTCGAGGTCGGTGGCGACGAGCAGGGGTCGCGTCACGGCGCCGACGTCCCGGCGGTACGAAGGTGCGCGCGCCACCCGCCCCAGGCCAGCAGGCCGAGCGGGATCGGCAGCCAGAACGACGCCAGCCGGTAGAGCAGGGTCGCGACCACCGCTTGATCGGGCGCCGCCCCCGCCAGCACCAGGAGGCTGGTCAGGCCGGCCTCGACGAACCCCAGACCGCCCGGTGTGATCGGCACCAGCGAGAGCGCCAGCGACACGACGTACGCGAGCAGCACGAGGAACGGGTCGGCGTCGGCACCCACGGCGAGCAGGGCGGCCATCAGCGCAGCCACGTCGAACATCCGGTTGCCCGCGGCGGCGGCCAGCGCGCCGAACCAGTGCCCGTCGAACGCCTCCCGGATCCGGTCCCGCTCCGACACCAGCCGCTGCGCGATGGCCGCGGGGTCCTTGGACCGGGCGACCCTGGTGACCGCCCAGGCGGCCGCCCGGGCAAGCGCGCCGGCGACCCGGTCCCACCACAGCACCGCGGCACCCACGCCGACCAGCAGCGTGGCGAGCATCAGCGACCCCACCAGGCCGACCTCGAGCGGGCCGGGCACCGCCAACCCGAAGAGCATCGCGGGTACGGCGAGCACCGGCAGCGCGAACAGCATCCCGGTCGTCAGCAGTCCGGTCGCCGACAGCACGGCGCCGACCGACGCCACCGGGTAGCCGGACCGCACCAGCACGCCGCCCTGCACCACGCCACCGGTCGCCGCGCCGCCGGGCACCACCCGGCTCGCGGCGTTGCCGGCCAGCTGCGACACGGCAACCACGAACCAGGCCTTGGTGCGCAACGCGATCCGCAGCAGCGCCCACAGCGACACGAAGCTGGCCAGCTCCGCGACGGCCACCACGAGGAACCAGATCGGGCCGATGTCACCCAGGCTCGGCACGGCGTCGAGCAGCGCGAGCAGGCTGGGCGCGACGACGTACAGCGCGATGCCGGTGACGGCCAGCCCGACGCCGCGGGTCAGCAGCCGGCGCCACCACCGCGCGCGGTCCGGCTGCTCGCTCACCCTGTGAGGATCTCAGCCACCAGCGCGCGCACCTCGGCAGGCTCGAACTCCAGCGTCGCGTCGCCGACGGTGAGCTCGACCACCTGCCAGCCGGGCAGCTCGCTGGCCGCGGTCTTCGGCCAGGTCCACAGCCCGCGCTCGATGGCGATCCGGCGGATCGCGGCGTCCATCCGCTCGGCGTCGCCGCGCAGGTAGACGTGCATCATGTTGGTCGCCGGCGGGTCCGGGACGAGCTGCACGCCGTCGAGGGTCGCCAGCTCGGCCGCGATCGCTCGCGCGTGCTCGACGTACGCCGGCATCCGCGGGGCGCGCAGCCGGAGTCCGGCCAGACCGGCGGCGGCGTACGGCCACAGCTCGAACAGCGTCCCGCCGTGCCGGTGCCGCCACTCGCGCGCCTCGGCGACCAGCTGCTCCTCGCCCGCGAGCAGGCAGCCGCTGATGCCGCCGAGACCCTTGTAGAGCGAGAGGTAGACGCTGTCGAACAGCGCAGCCACCTCGGCCGCCGGCCGGCCGTAGTGCGGCAGCGACTCGAGCAGGCGCGCACCGTCGAGGTGCGTGGCGGTGCCGTGCGAGCGGGCCAGCGCGGTCTGCGCGACCAGGTCGTCCCACGCCGGCAGCCGGCCGCCGATCTCGCGCTGCGGCAGCTCGATCAGCAGCGCGGCGGCGTACTCGGCGACCTCCTCGAGGTCGGCCAGCGTGATCAGCGATCGCGGATCGCCGACCGGGCGCGGCCGTGCAGGCCGTGCAGCCGCTCGGCGGCCTGGTCCTCCCACAGCGCGACGTGACAGGTCGGGTGCCACAGCACGGTGCGCCGGCCGGTGCGGTCGGCGTGCACCCGCAACGCGATCTGCTGCGCCATCGTGCCGCTGGGCATCAAGACCGCGGCCGGCTTGCCGAGCAGTCGCGGCGACCTCGTCCTCGAGCTCGGCGACCACGCCGCCCTCGCCGTACCGGTCGGCCTCGACGTCGCCGAGCACCTCCTGCACCTCGGCGAGCACGACCTTGGGCGGGCGGGGGCCGTGGCTGTTCAGGAACCGGGTGCAGCTGCGCCGGCAGCTCGGCCGACCGACGGCTGCTTGTCGGCCGCATCGGCGGCCGGCTCTCGACCGCCCGGCTCGTCGCTCACGTCGCGACCGGTTCGAGCACCTCACGGCCGCCGAGGAACGGCCGCAGCGCCTGCGGGACGACGACCGAGCCGTCGGCCTGCTGGTGGTTCTCCAGGATGGCGACGATCCAGCGGGTGGTCGCCAGGGTGCCGTTCAGCGTCGCCACCGGCCGGGTCCCGTCGGCGTCACGCAGCCGGATCCGCAGCCGCCGGGCCTGGAACGTCGTGCAGTTGGACGTCGACGTGAGCTCGCGATAGCGGCCCTGCGTCGGCACCCACGCCTCGCAGTCGAACTTGCGCGCCGCCGACCCGCCGAGGTCACCGGCCGCGACGTCGATGACGCGGTAGGGGATCTCGACCTTGGCGAGCATCTCCTTCTCCCAGCCGAGCAGCCGCTGGTGCTCGGCGACGGCGTCCTCCGGCCGGCAGTAGGAGAACATCTCGATCTTGTCGAACTGGTGCACCCGGATGATGCCGCGGGTGTCCTTGCCGTAGGACCCGGCCTCCTTGCGGAAGCAGGTCGACCACCCGGCGTAGCGCAGCGGGAGCTTGTCGGCGTCCAGCACCTCGTCCATGTGGAACGCCGCGAGCGGCACCTCCGACGTACCGACGAGGTAGAGGTCCTCCTCGGGCAGGTGGTAGACGTTCTCGGCGGCCTGCGCGAGGAAGCCGGTGCCCTCCATCGCCTCGGGCTTGACGAGCACGGGCGGTACGACGGGCACGAACCCGGCCTCGAGTGCCTGGGACATCGCCAGGTTGAGCATCGCGAGCTGCAGCTGCGCGCCGACGCCGGTGAGGAAGTAGAACCGGGCGCCGGAGACCTTGGCGCCGCGCTCGGTGTCGATGGCGCCGAGCCGCTGGCCGAGCTCGAGGTGGTCCAGCGGCTCGAAGTCGAACTCGCGCGGCTCGCCGACGTGCTCCAGCACGACGTAGTCGTCCTCGCCGCCCTCGGGCACGCCCGGCTCGGCGACGTTGGAGACCCGGCGCAGCAGGCCGTCGAAGGTCGCCGCGGCCTCGCCCTGCTCGGCGTCCGCCGCCTTCACCTGGGCGGAGAGCTCCTTGGTCCGGGCGAGCAGAGCGGCCTTCGCGTCGCCCGGACGCCGAGGCGACCTGCCGGCCGAGGCTCCTTCTGCTCGGCCCGCGGCCGCTCGTAGGTGACGATCGCGGCGCGGCGCCGCTCGTCGGCCGCCAGCACCTCGTCGACCAGCCCGGGGTCCTCGCGGCGGGCGCGCTGGGAGGCACGCACGGCCTCGGGGTCGTCTCGCAGCAGCTTCAGGTCCAGCACCCCGCGAGCCTATCCAGCGGCGTCGGCAGGCGCCGCGCAGGCATTACCGTGAGCACGGGACAAAGCGGACACTCGCGGCAGGCGATCGGGGGGCGGGCGAGTGCCCTCCGGTGAATGGGGTACGACGGCGCCGTGCGCAACGTCCTCTACCGGCCGCCCGAGAAGCGCCCGGCTGCCTCCCAGCCCAAGCACGGGCTGCTCGGCCGGCTGGGCCTCGGGGCCGTCGTCGCCGCCCTGGTGGCGGTGCCGTTCACGTTGCTCATGCTGCTCGTCGAGTCCGAGTGGGAGCCGCTGGAAGAGCTCGACCACTCGGTCGCCGACTCGCTGAACTCCGTCGCCCGCGGCAACGGCGCGCTGGTGAACGCGCTGGACGCCGGGGCGGTCGATCTTCGAGCCGTTCGTCTTCCGGGCCGTCGTCCTCGGCGTCGCGATCTGGCTGTGGCGCCGCGGCGCGCAGCGGCTGGCCGCCTGGGCCGTCGTGACGATGGCCGTCGGCGGGATCCTCGGCGTACTCCTCAAGCTGCTGGTCGACCGGGCCCGGCCGGCCTTCCCCGAGCCGGTCGCGCACGCCAGCGGCTACAGCTTCCCCAGCGGCCACGCCCTCAACTCGATGCTCGGCGTCGGCGTCCTGCTGCTCGTCTTCCTCCCGGTGCTGCGCGGCACCGGCCGCATCATCGCCTACGTCGCCGGCGCCGCCGTCGTCCTGCTCACCGGCTACGACCGGGTCGCGCTCGGCGTGCACTACGTCAGCGACGTGCTGGCCGGCTGGGTCGTCGCCCTCGCCTGTCCTGGCCGGCACCGCGACCGCGTTCGAGGTCTGGCGCCGCGAGCAGGGCCGCCGACCGTCCGAGGTGTCCGAAGGCGTCGACCCGGAGGCGGCCGACGAGATGAGCGACCCGCACTGACCCGCACCGACCTGTCCCGCCCGTACGCTCCACCTGCCGGCGCCGCCTTCGGGCCAGCCGCAGAAAGTAGGTCCCGCCCATGAAGACCCACATCGCCCGCACCGCGGGTGTGGTGGTTGCCGTGCTCGCGCTGGACTACCTCCTGCTCGTCGGCATCGGCCTCTTCCTCACCAAGGTGCTCGGCAAGGACTCCGTCGCTGATCGAGTCCGAGGACGAGCATCAACAAGAGCCTGGCCGACGGCCGCACCCCGACGATGAACGACGTCACCTACCTGCTGTCCGGGCTGGGCAACACCGGCGCGATCATCGGCGCGCTGCGTCGATCGTCGCGGTCGCGCCTCTACTGTCGCGACGAAGAAGTGGGGACCGTCGATCTTCCTCGTCCTCGCGGTCTCGAGCCAGGCGCTGGTGTTCCTCCTCGTCACCCTGACCATCAGCCGGCAGCGCCCGGACGTGAAGCGGCTCGACTCGTCGCCGCCGACCTCGAGCTTCCCGAGCGGCCACACCGGCGCGGCGACCGCGCTGTTCGTCGCCAGCGCGCTGCTGGTGCTCTGGTACGTCCGGCAGCCGCTGGGTGAAGATCATCGGCGTCACGCTGCTGGTCGCCGTCCCGCTTGCTGGTCGCCTACGGCCGGCTCTACCGCGGCATGCACCACCCGAGCGACATCCTCGGCGCCTACCTCAACGGCGGCATCTGCATCGCCATCGCGGCCGGCGTGATCCTCGCCCGCGGCCCGCTCGCCCGGCTGTACCAAGGCGGTGGTGACGGCGACCCTCAGGAGGCCCCCAGCACGGCGTGGGGGCAGTGAGGAGCCGGTGACGCAGCGCGCCGCTGTCGTCTACAACCCCATCAAGGTCCCCGACCTGGACGCTCTCACCGCAGCGGGTCGACACGTTCATGGCCCGCAACGGCTGGGAGCCGAGCCGCTCTGGCTCGAGACCACCCAGGACGACCCCGGCGTCGGGATGTGCCAGAAGGCCGATGCAAGGACGGACTGCGACGTCGTCTTCGTCTGCGGCGGCGACGGCACGGTGATGGCCGCGGTCACCGCGATGGCGGGCTGCGACGTGCCGCTGGCGATCCTGCCGGCCGGCACCGGCAACCTGCTGGCCCGCAACCTCGACCTGCCCATCAACGACGAGGCGGCCTGCCTGCGGATCGGGATCGGCGACCGCACCCGCGCCATCGACGTCGCATCGATCGAGGACCGCAAGTTCGCCGTCATGGCCGGGCTCGGCTTCGACGCCGCGATCATGCGCGATGCCCCGGAGGGCTTGAAGAAGGCGGTCGGCTGGCCGGCGTACGTCGTGTCCGCGGGCAAGCACCTGCGCGGCCGCGGCATCCGCGTGACGATCACCCTCGACGGCGGCCGCCCGATGCACCGCCGGGTGCGCACCGTGGTCGTCGGCAACGTCGGCAAGCTGCAGGGCAACATCCCGCTGCTGCCCGACGCGAAGCCGGACGACGGCATCCTCGACGTGGTGGTCATCGCGACGCGCAACGTCCTCGACTGGGCGCGGGTCGGCGGCCGGGTGCGTGCGGCGCGCCGACGTACCCGACCGGCGGATGGAGCGCTTCACCGGCAAGCACGTGCTGATCGAGGCGAGCCACACGCAGCCGCGCCAGCTCGACGGCGACGTCATCGAGGACGGCCGCACGATGGACATCACCATCGAGCCGGGCGCGCTCAAGGTGCGCGTCGCATGACGTTGCGGACCTGCTGATGTCGTCGGTGAGCCGGGTACCGCAGACCCGCACCATGGACGGCGACGAGCTGTCCGCCGACGACGCCCGCACCACGTTGCAGCACTACGGGCGGCTGCATCTGGTGAAGGACTCGTTCGTCCGGTTCCGCTACGGCGACGGGTTCAGCCACTCGCGCGCGCTGGCGCTGCAGCTGGTGCTGGCGCTGATCCCGCTGGGCATCGCGTTCATCGGCCTGTCGAGCACCATCCGGGCCGACAGCGTGGCCGCAGGTGCTGCGCGAGGTGCTGCTGCGGATCACTCCGGGCAGCACCGACGAGCTGGTCCGCCAGACCCTGGAGAAGGACCAGGCGGCCACCACCGGCGGCGAGCTCGCGCTGTGGATCGGACTCGGCTGTCGCCGTGCTCGCGCTGACGACCGCGATGGGCCAGATCGAGCGCGGCGCCAACCGGATCTACGGGATCCGGCGCGACCGGCCGGCCCTGCACAAGTACGGCCGGGCCGTGCTGATGGCCTGCACCGCCGGGCTGCTGTCGCTGATCGGCTTCCTCGTCATCGTCGCCGGCAAGACCGTCGGGCAGGTGCTGGCGCGGACCTACGACTGGGGCGACACGCAGCTGCTGGTGTGGAACCTCGCGCGCTTCCCGGTCGGCGTCGTGCTGGCGCTCGGTGCGTTCACGTTGCTCATCGAGCGGTCGCCCCGGCGGCGGCAGCCGGGTTGGTCCTGGATCGCGATCGGCGCCGGCGTGGCACTGACCCTGTGGCTCGTCTTCACCTACGGGCTCTCGCTGTACGTGCAGACCAGCGGGTCGTTCGGCTCGACGTACGGACCGCTCACCGGTGTCATGGCGCTGCTGCTCTGGGCGTACCTCACGTCGATCGCGCTGTTCCTCGGCATCGCCTTCTGCGCGCAGCTCGAGGCGGTGCGCGCCGGCGTCCGCGAGCCCGAGACCGGCGACCCCGAAGCGGCCCGCCGCCACCAGGACGCCACCGTCTCCACCTGACGCGTCCACGATCCCGCGGAGCGGTCAGACCTTGCCGTTGCGGATGCGGCCGAGCCAGGCGGAGGCGTCGCGGTAGACCGCGTCCTTCTCGGCGGCGTCGCGGGCGGACGCCTCGGCCGCCGCTCCGAGGTCGGCGCGCGGGTAGGAGCCGAGGAACCGTACGTCGGGGCAGACCCGGCGCAGGCCGGACAGCGCCTCCCCCACCCGCGCGTCGTCGACGTGCCCCTCGCAGTCGATCGAGAAGCAGTAGCGCCCGAGCTGCTCGCCGGTCGGCCGCGACTCGATCCGGGTGAGGTTCACGCCGCGGACCGCGAGCTCGGTCAGCACCTCGAGCAGCGCGCCCGGGTGGTCGTCGGCGATGAACGCGACGAAGGACGTCTTGTCGTGCCCGGTCGGCAGCGGCGGCTCGGCGGGCCGGCTGACGACGACGAACCGGGTCACCGCGTCCGGGTTGTCCTCGACGTCGGTGGCCAGCACCTCGAGCCGGTAGTGCTCGGCGGCGATCGGCGCGGCGATCGCGGCATCGTGCCCGGCGGTCCCGTCGGCGAGACCGGCCGCGGCAGCCGCGGTCGACAGCGCCGGCACCACGGCGGCGTCGGGCAGCACCGTGGCCAGCCAGCGGCGGCACTGCGCGGCGGCGTGCGGGTGGGTGGCGACCCGGCGTACGGCATGCAGGCCGGTGCCCGGTCGCACCATCAGCGCGAACGACACCGGCAGCAGCACCTCGCGGGTGACCATCAGCGGCTCCCCCACCGCCAGCTCGTCGAGGGTCGCCGACACCGAGCCCTCGACGGAGTTCTCGATCGGCACCAGCGCGTGGTCGGCCTCGCCGCGCCGGACCGCCTCGAGTGCGGCGGCGACGCTGGACTGCGGCTGCAGCTCGCCGCGGCTCGCGGCCGGGAGCGTGCGCACCGCTGCCTCGGCGAACGTGCCGACCGGGCCGAGGTAGGCGTAACGGGCGGGCGGCACTCCTGGCATGACGCCGACCCTACTGGCGCGCCCCCGGGAGAGATCGTTTGCGACGTGGAGGGGTCCGACACGCCGTCGCCACCGCGTGTCGCAGCGGCCACGCGTCGCAAACGATCTTGGGTCAGGCCTGCCGGGCGTCGGCGATGGCCTGCTTCTCCTCGGGCGAGAGGGAGTGGTCGCTCTGCCCGCCGACGAGCGACTTGGCGTAGGTCCGGGTCTCGGACCGCCCGTTGATCGAGCTGATGACCAGGCCGTCGCCGTTGTCGTCGCACAGGGCCGCCGAGAACGACAGCATCCCGCCCATGTCGCCGAAGGCGTCGTAGCGCACGACCGCGACGTGCCGCATCGCCCGCGGGTCGACGGCGCCCTGGTCGGCCACCCGGGACGCCGGTGCCAGCCGGCGGACCCGGCGGCTGAGCGCCCGCAGCCGGGCCGCGCACGAACAGCAGGAGCAGCAGGCACAGGCCGGCAGCGACGGCCGCGCCGACGGCGACCGCCTCGTAGGTGTCCAGCTGCCAGGAGGGCACGTGTGTCCTTCGCGCGATGGGGGCGGGGCAGCGTGCAGGCTACCCGCACTAGCCTGCACGACATGGACCGTGCGGAGCTCGAGTCGCTGCTGCGTGACGTCGCGGCCGGCGGCGTCGCGGTCGAGACGGCGCTCACCCGGCTCGCCGACGGGCCGATGAACGGAGCGCTCGACCTCGGCTTCGCCCGCGTCGACACCCACCGCGGTGTGCGCACCGGCGACCCCGAGGTCGTGTACGCCGCCGGCAAGTCGCCCGAGCAGACCGTCGAGATCCTGCGCGCCCTCGCCGCCCAGCCCGGCGGCCGCCCGGCCCTCGCCACCCGCGTCCCGGCCGACACCATGGCCGCCGTCCGGGCCGCCTTCCCCGACGCGCTGGTCGACGACGCGGCGGCAGCGGTCGCGGTCGGCCCGCTGCCCGAGCCGCGCGGCACCGTCTGCGTCGTCGCCGCCGGGACGTCGGACGGCCCGGTCGCCGCCGAGGCCGCGTTCGTCGCCCGGGCCTTCGGCGCCGGAGTGCAACGGGTCGACGACGTCGGCGTCGCCGGGCTGCACCGGCTGATGGCGGTGCGCGAGGTGCTCGACGCCGCGGACTGCCTGATCGTCGTGGCCGGCATGGAAGGCGCACTGCCCAGCGTGGTCGGCGGGCTCACCGGAGTGCCGCTGGTGGCGGTGCCGACGTCGGTGGGCTACGGCACGTCGTACGGCGGTCTCGCCGCGCTGCTCGCCATGCTCAACTCCTGCGCGCCAGGAGTTGCGGTCTGCAACATCGACAACGGCTTCGGCGCCGGCGTCTTCGCGGCACGGGTGGCCCGCCGCGCCCAGGCGGTCCCCGCGTGACCGCTGCTCTGGGTCGACGCGTCCGCCGGCGCGAGCGGCGACATGCTGCTCGGCGCCCTCGTCGGAGCGGGTGCCGACCTGGCCGTCGTGCAGGCGGCGGTCGACGCCCTCGGCACCGAGCCGGTGCGGCTCGCCGCGGCCCAGGTGACCCGGGCCGGGCTGGCCGCGACCAAGGTCGACGTGGCCGCGCCGGACAGCAACGTCCGCCGCACCTGGCCCGACGTACGCGCCCTGATCGAGGGTGCCGGCCTGGACACCGCGGTCCGCGACCGCGCGCTGGACGTGTTCGCCCGCCTGGCGCGAGCCGAGGGCGCCGCGCACGGCATCGACCCGCGACCAGGTGCACTTCCACGAGGTCGGTGCGCTGGACTCGCTCGCCGACGTCGTCGGCACCTGCGCTGCCCTGCACGACCTCGGCGTCACGGAGGTCCGCTGCACGGCCGTCGCCGTCGGGCAGGGCACGGTGCGCACCGAGCACGGCCTGCTCCCCGTGCCCGGACCTGCCGTCCTCGCCGTGCTCGCCGAGGCCGGGGCGCCGGTCGGCTCCGGCGACGCCGACGGCGAGGCCTGCACGCCGACGGGGGCTGCACTGCTCGCGGCGGTGGTGAGCAGCTGGGGCGCGATGCCGACGATGCAGGTGCAGGCGACCGGCACCGGAGCCGGCGGCCGCGACCCCGACGGGCCGGCCGAACGTGCTGCGCGCCGTGCTCGGCGAGCGCACCGCCGTCAGCCCGGACCCGGACGCCGAGTCGGAGGTCGTCCTCGAGGCGAACGTCGACGACCTCGACCCGCGGGTCTGGCCGTCGGTGCTCGCAGCGCTGCTCGCGGCCGGCGCGTCCGACGCCTGGCTGACGCCGATCCTGATGAAGAAGGGCCGGCCGGCCCACACGCTGTCGGCGCTGGTGCCGCCGGAGTCCCTCGACGCACGTACGCCGGGTCGTGTTCACCGAGAGCTCGACGATCGGTGTGCGCGAGCACCGGGTCGACAAGCGCGCGCTGGACCGCGAGACCCGCACCGTCACGGTCGACGGCGTCGGCGATCCGGGTGAAGGTCGCCCGGCTCGACGGCGCGGTCGTCAACGTGTCACCGGAGTACGACGACGTCGCCGCCGCCGCCGCAACACTGCAGCGCGCCCGTCAAGGTCGTGCTCGCGGCTGCCGTCGCCGCTGCGCACGAGGCGGGCTGACGCGCTTGGACCTCACCGTCGTCGCGACGGCGTTCGCCCTGATCTTCCCGGTGGAGCTGCCGGACAAGACCTTCGTCGCGACGCTGGTGCTCGCGACCCGCTACCGCCCGCTGCTGGTGTGGATCGGGGTCTCGGCCGCGTTCTTCGTGCAGTGCCTGGTCGCGGTCGTGGCCGGCGGTCTGCTGTCACTGCTGCCGTCGGCCGTCGTCGGAGCTGTCGCGGGCGCGCTGTTCCTCGTCGGTGCCGTCGTGCTGTGGCGCGGGGCGGCGTCGGCGGACGAGGACGAGGCCGCCGAGGAGGAGGCGGTCGCCAGCAAGGCCACCGCCGACGTGCACGGCTTCCGGGTGGTCGCGACCAGCTTCGCTGTGCTGTTCCTCGCCGAGTGGGGCGACCTGTCGCAGCTGCTCACCGCCGGCCTCGCGGCGCGCTACGAGGACCCGGTCAGCGTCTTCACCGGCTCCTGGCTGGCGCTGGTCACGGTCGCGGCTCTCGCGGTGCTGCTCGGCCGGACCCTGCTGCGGTTCGTGCGGCTCTCGACGATCCGCCGGGTCGGCGCCGTCGTGTGCCTCGTGCTCGCCTGCGTCGCGGCGTACGACGTGGTGCGTCTCGCTCTGACCGAGCTGCGGTTCAGCCAGCCTTGCGGGTGAACGTCAGGTGCGTGACTCCGGTGGGCGAGGGGGTGGCCTCGATCTCGTAGTCCGACTCGAGACCCTCCAGCCCCTCCCAGATGCTTTCGCCTCGACCGAGCAGGATCGGGACCACCACGAGATGCATGTGGTCGACCAGCCCCGCAGCAGCGAACTCGCGGATCATCGTGGGGCCGCCGCCGAGGCGGATGTCCTGGCCGCCGGCAGCCTCGCGGACCGTCTCGAGCGCCTCGGCCGGCTTGGCGTCGATGAAGTGGTACGTCGTGCCGCCCTCCATCTCGATCGGCGGCCGCATGTGGTGGGTGAGGATGAACGTCGGCGTGTGGAACGGCGGGTTGGGACCCCACCAGCCCTTCCACTCCGGGTCCTCGTGCCAGCCGGGCGGACCGAACTTGTTGGCGCCCATGATCTCGGCGCCGATCCCCACGGCGAACTGCCGCGAGAAGGCGTCGTCGACGCCGCCGGTGCCGCCGGTGCCGCCGGTCATGTCCTGGTTCCACCACCGGGTGGTGAACATCCACTCGTGCAGCCGGTCGCCGGCGTGGCCGAACGGAGCCTCCTTGCTCTGGACGTCGCCGGTGCCGAAACCGTCGAGCGAGATGGAGAAGTTCTGGACGCGGACGAGAGACATGGCTCGACTCCTTCGGTCGGTGAGTTTCCTCGAACAACTCGGTACAAAGCGAGGGTGGCTGCGCCGCACGTCATGACGTCCAATGCCAAAACCGCACGGCTCTCATCGATAAACTTGATCCATGAACCTGACCCACCTCAGGGTGCTGGACGCGGTCGCCCGCCATGGCTCGGTGACCGAAGCGGCGAAGGAGCTGCACTACTCCCAGCCGTCGGTCAGTCACCACCTGGGCCGGCTGGAAGCCGCGACCGGAGCCCGGCTCCTCCAACGAGTCGGCCGCGGGATCCGGCTCACCCCCGAGGGCGAGCTGTTAGCGGGACGCGCGACCGAGATCCTGGGGCGGGTCGACGCGGCATCCGTCGAGCTGGCCGCCCGCGTGGGACTCCGGGCCGGACGGGTCCGGCTCGCCGGCTTCCAGACGGTCCTCAGCACCATCGTGCCGAAGGCAGCCGCCGAGCTCTCCCGGTTGCACCCCGGGATCGAGCTGAACCTCGTCGATGCCCACCCGGCCGACGGCCTGACGATGCTGCGTTCCGGCCACGTCGACATCGCCTTGATCTTCCGGCACGCCGACACCCCGCTGGAGGAGGAGGGACTCCGCCTGACCCACCTGCTGGACGACCCGATCTTCCTCGTCACCGACCAACCCGATCAGCGCCTCGAAGACCACCGTGACTCCGCCTGGGTCGGCGGCTGCGAACGCTGTCGCGCCGCCACGATCACCGCGTGCGCGCGCGCCGGCTTCGCGCCACGCATCGCCTACTCCGTCGACGACACGGTCGTCTCCCAGTCGCTGGTCGCCGCCGGGATGGGTGTCGCCATCCTCAACGGACTCGCGTTGCAGGCGCACCGGGTGCCGGGCATCCACGCCACCCAGCTCCCCGACAGCCCGCGCGAGATCTATGCCGCGACGTACGGCGACCCGCCGGACCCGCCCGCCACGACCGCGCTGATCGAGATCCTTGGCTACAGGGTCGACCGCTCGGTCATCGTGAAGCGCAGCTTGGCCATCATGTTCTCGACCTCGGGGCTGATGCCGCTGTCCTCGAACAGCTGGTGCGCCCGGGCCGCGATGCCCTCCGGCGTCCAGCGGGTGTCGTGGTTCTGGATCACCGCGACCGACGTGAACGGCTGGTAGAGCTCGACCGCGTCGCCCTGCACGCCGAACACCTTGCCGCTGATGGTGCCCGGCGGCGTCGCTGCAGAGGTAGGCGACCAGCGGGGCGACGTTGTCCGGGTGCCAGAAGTCGAACGGCGCTCCTCTTCGTCTTCGGCCGAGAGGTCCTTGAACGCGCCGTACGCGCTCTCGGTCATCCGGGTCCGCGCGGCGGGTGCGATCGCGTTGCACCGCACGCCGTACCGCGCCATCTCCATCGCGACGATCGTCGAGAACGCAGCGATGCCGGCCTTGGCCGCGCCGTAGTTGGCCTGGCCGAAGTTGCCGAGCAGCCCGGAGCTCGACGCGGTGCAGACGATGCGGCCGCCGGCGCCGGTCTCCTTCCAGTGCGCACAGGCGTAGTGCGTCGGCAGGTAGTGACCGCGCAGGTGCACCTTGATGACGGAGTCCCACTCGTCCGGCGACATCTTGACGACCGTGCGGTCGCGCAGGATGCCGGCGTTGTTCACCAGTGCGTCCAGCCGACCGAACGTGTCCACCGCGCGATCCACCAGGCCGCGCGCGGTGTCGTCCTCGGAGCAGTCGCCGGTGTCGAGCACCGCCTCGCCGCCGGCCGCCGTGATCTCGTCGACCACCGCCTGGCCGGCGTCGGCGTCGAGCTCGTTGACCACCACCCGGGCGCCCTCGCGGGCGAGCTCGATCGCCTCGCCGCGGCCGATGCCGCGGCCTGCGCCGGTGACGATGGCGACCCTGCCGTCCAGAAGACCCATGCCGGCGACCCTATGCGCCGTCTCGGATCCGCTCCCACTCGACCCGGCGCACCAGGTGCTGGTAGCCGAGAGACCGGTTGACCGCCAGCATCGGCGCGTTGGTCTCGTCGTTGTCCGTGATCGCGCTGGTCACACCGGCCTGCGCGACGCGGTGCAGGCTGTGCGTCTTGAGCAGCCGGGCGAGGCCGCGGCCGCGGTGCTGCCGACGTACGCCGGTGATGTTGTTCTGTGCCCGTCCACTCGGCCGGTCGACGCGCATCACCGTGAGCCCGGCCGGTACGCCGTCAACGGTCGCGAGCAGGCTGCACTCGTCGTCGGCGAACACCGAGTGCCAGAACCGCTTCGCCCACTCGTCCAGCGTCAGCGACTCGAAGCTGTCGTCGCCCGGCACGTCGCGCGACACCTCGAGGTCCAGCTCGAAGACCGGCTCCGGGTCGTCCAGCTCGCCGAACGGCACGAGCCGCACGTCGTCCGGGACAGCAGCGCGGCTCAGCCGACCCGACGCAGCTCGGTGCTGAGGTCGAGCGACCCCACCAGGTCGGCGCGGACCACGACGAGAGTGTGGGCGGCTGCCGGCCCGGCGATGTCCGGCGCGTCGACGTACGGCGGGGTGGGCGCGGCGTCCGAGTAGGTGACGGTGGTCCCGGGTGGCGCGACCAGCTCCCACACGCCGCCGTCGGCGACCGTGAAGCGCAGCGACCCGTCCGGCTGCCGGGCGACGGACCCCGGCGTGGCAGCGAGCAGGTACGACGACGAGAGCGGCACCACGTCGTCCCGGTCAGCCCCGAGGATGTCGCGGACCTGCACGGTCCCGTCGCCGACGACGACCTGGCGGTCCCAGCTGGCCACCCCGGGCAGCGCGGTGCTCGAGGTCATCCGCAGGTCGTCGCCCTCGACCGCTACCGCTCCCGACCCGGCGCGGGTCTGCCGCACGCTGCCGTCGTCCTGCAGCACGCCGATCGTGGAGTGCGCCTTGGTCCCGACCCGCCAGACCGGGCCGCCGGTGAAGCCGTAGGTCCGCTGACCCAGGTCGTCGAGCACCGTCGTCTCGCCCTGCTTCACGACGAGGTTGCCGACATCGGCATGGGCGTGCGGCACGTCGTTGGGGATGCCGGTGACCAGTGCGTAGGTGTCGCCGTGGGTGGCGCAGCCGTAGCGCCGGGCGTCGGGCGCGCCACCGGACACCAACGCCTGCGCCGGCGGGGCGACGGCACCGCCGGGACTGGCCTGGGACAGCAGGAGCTCGGCGATGCCGTCCGGCGCGGCCCAGGCCCCCGCACCGGGCACCCACAGCCGGCTCCGGGCCTGCAGTCCGTCGATCAGCGACAGCAGGTGCGCACCGGCGTGCGGAGACGACGCCATAGCCGCCAGCGCCGTGGTGCGGTCGACCCAGGGATAGAGGTCCCACCCGTCCTGTACGGCGGGGTCGGCGACCCGGCCGCAGCGCTCGTTCCAGTCGGCGAGCGCGTGCAGGCCGGGCAGTGCGCCATCCAGTGGTCCGGTGACGCCCGGGTCGAGGCGGTTGGCCGCGACGGTCGCCTGCAGCAGCGCCACGTTCGCGGCCTCGTAGGTGGTGTACATCAGGCCCTCGACGGTCGGCCCGTCCGCCAGCGACTGCCCCGAGCCGTCCGGCGCCGCGGTGCGCCGCAGGGACTCGGCGCCGGCCTCGACGGCGGCCGCGGACCAGGCCGGCTCGTCGGAGCGGACGGCGAGACCGGCGAGCACGGCGGCGGTGCCGATGACGGTGGCCTGGTTCCCGCCACTGGTACGCCGGAAGGCCAGGTCCGTGCCGGTCTGGCAGGTGTACGGGCGCGAGCAGCCGGTCCACCAGCGCCGACGTCACCTCGCGGCGCTCGCCTGCGGTCATCCGGTCGCGGGACCAGGTGTAGCCGAGGGCGACAGCGGTCGCGACCTGCGCGGTGTCCAGCGAGTGCTTCGGGTTCCAGTCCGGCCACCGCGCGGCTGCGACGGTCTGGGCAGCGAGCGCGTCGAGGTAGCGCGGGTCGTGGCTGCTCGCGTACGCCAGCCCCAGGACCCGGCAGACCGGCGCAGCGCCACGCCCTCGTCGTACAGGTAGCGCAACGGGTCGCCACCGTCACCGGCGGCCGGCGGCCGGACGACGGGGATGGTGCCGCCGACGATGCCGTCAGCGGCGGCGATCGTCGGCGCGACCCAGCGGCTGTCGCGCACCACGAGGTGTTCCAGATCGGCGACGAGGTGCACCGGCGTGACGTAGACCGAGCCCGGTGCCTGCGGACACCCGGGAACCGTGCGCACCACCGGCGGAGCCGGCGGACCGTCGTCGTCCAGAGCGATCACGACCAGCGGGGCCGACACCGCGAGGAGGGCCACTGCGGTCGCGAGACCGAGCATGGCGGGGCGGCGCATCCGACCCAGTCTCCCAAGCCCGGGGCGCGATGGCGAACCGCGGCTACGATCCGGCCATGGCCGACTCCCCCACGCTCCCGCCCACCGCCGAGGCCCCCGCTGCCCTGGGCGTCGACAGCGAGGTGGGCCGCCTGCGCACCGTGATGCTGCACCGGCCCGGGCCCGAGCTGAAGCGGCTCACGCCGCGGAACAACGACAAGCTGCTGTTCGACGGCATCCCGTGGATCGGCCGCGCGCAGGACGAGCACGACGCGTTCGCCCAGCAGCTGCGCGACCACGGGGTCGAGGTGCTGTACCTCGCCGACCTGCTCGCCGACCGCGCTCGAGTCCGAGGCCGCGCGGGACGCGACGATCGCCGCCGTGCTGCGCGACCCCCGGCTGGGCGAGGCGCTGCACCGCACGGTCGAGGGCTACCTGCGCGGGCTGCACCCGGCCGACCTGGCGACCGCGCTGATGGCCGGGCTGGCCCACGAGGAGATGGCTCCGGTCGGCGGACTGGTCTACCGGTTCATGGACCGGCACGACTTCGTCATCGACCCGCTGCCGAACCTGCTGTTCACCCGCGACTCCAGCGTCTGGATCCGCGACCGGGTGGCCGTCACCAGCCTGGCGATGCCGGCCCGGATGCGCGAGACGACGCTGACCCGCGCGATCTACACCTCACCACCCGCGGTTCGCCGGGACCGAGCTGGTGCACGGCCCGGAGAACGAGCCGGTCGAGGGCGGCGACGTGCTGCTGCTCTCGCCGGGCGTGGTGGCCGTCGGCGTCGGCGAGCGCACCACCCCGGCCGGCGTCGAGCGGCTGGCCCGCACGGTCTTCGACCGCGGGCTGGCGAACGTCGTCCTGGCGGTGCCGATCGCGCAGGAGCGCGCCACCATGCACCTCGACACCGTCTGCACGATGGTCGACGTCGACGCGGTCGTGATGTACCCGAACATCGCCGACACCCTCGAGGCCTACACCGTCACCGACGGGGGCGAGCTGCACGTCAGCGGGCCGGAGCCGTTCCTGGTGGCCGCCGCGAAGGCGATGGGCATCGACACCCTGCGGGTCATCGACACCGGGCTGGACCCGGTCACCGCCGAGCGCGAGCAGTGGGACGACGGCAACAACACGCTGGCCATCGCCCCGCGGCTGGCCGTGGCGTACGAGCGCAACGTCGAGACCAACGCCCGGCTCGAGGAGGCCGGCATCGAGGTGGTCCGGATCGCCGGCAGCGAGCTCGGCAGCGGCCGCGGCGGGCCGCGCTGCATGTCCTGCCCGATCAGCCGCGACCCGCTGGACGGCTGACCCGCACGGTCGCCTCCGCGGGCATGGAAGGGCCCGAGCGCAACCGACGGGGGATGCAGCAGCGCTCGGGCCCGGAGGCGACGATATCCGAACCACCGGGCCTCAAAGCCAGGAAATCCTGGTGCACCTGCACTATTTTTCGCCGATATCGGTGGTCCGGCTCCGTCTCCGGCCGGGCAAATCGGACGTCCCGCGCCGCGTCATGCCGTCGACGAGGCGCAGGACGGTCGACACCACGTCGGGCACCGGCACGGTCGTCACGACCTCGTGGTCGGCCACCCGGCGCAGCAGCGGCTCGACGGTCTCCACGTCGACGAGGAAGCGGCGGCGCTCGTCGGGGGACTTGCCGTACGGGTTGTTCGTCCTGGTCGCGAGCCGCTCCAGCAGGATCTCGAGCGGCGCGGTCAGCAGGACGATGTGGTCGAACTGGCGGATGGAACCTGCACCTGGTTCTCCTCGCAGCCGGCCACGAACAGGACGTCCACGTCCTCGGTCGACAGCAGCTCCTGGACGGCGTCCTCCCGCCACTGCTGACGGCCGTCCGGCAGCGGCTCGCACCACCCGTCGTCGGTGTCGACGGCCTTGTACCCGCGGGCCACCAGCTCGCGGACGACGCTGGACTTCCCGACCCCCGACATCCCCGTCAGCAGCACCCGCTTCACGGTCGCGGCGCCTCAGCGCAGGGTGAGCTGCCGGCTGCGCAGCCCGGCCTTGGCCCGTCGCTGCGGCGTCGTCGAGCGGGCTGGTGTCGGCCAGCGCCTCGGCCAGCCGGCCGGCGAACGCGTCGACCGGCTCCTCGATCGCCTCGGCGGACGTGCCCTCCGCCAGGTCCCACACCGGCACGACGAGGCCGTGCGCGCGGAACGACCCGACGTACCGCGAGCCCTCGCCCAGCGAGTCGGTGCCGGCCGCGTGCAGCCGGGCCAGGGCGTCGAGCAGGGTGTCCTCGTCGTGCGGGACCACCCAGCGCAGGTGGTAGCGGCCGCGGATCTCGCACCAGTACGCCGCCTCGACCGAGGTCAGCCGGACCGTCGGCACCACGGCCTCGTTGGCGCGCTCCATCGAGGCGACGACCTCGGGGCTGCGCTCCTCCTCGTCCAGCCAGAAGTCGAACCCGCTGCGCACCTCGACCGCGAGCGGCGCGGCCAGGTCGAGCAGGTCCTGCAGCCGGGCACCCGGGCCGGGCAGGGCGGTCGGGGCGATCGGGCGTGCCGGGCTCGGCGTCCAGCGCCTGCTCGAGGGCGTGCGCGACGTCGCGGCTGGCGTCGCCGGAGCCGCCGCGCACCTGCAGCCCGACGAACCGCTCGCCGTCCTGGCGGACCAGCCCCGGCCAGGCCATCGGCAGGACGGTGGCCAGCGTCACCTCGGCGTGCCGTCGGCGCAGGGTCAGCGGCGAGGTGGCGGCCGGCACGATCTCGCGCATCGCCACCCAGTCGCACTCGCCGGCGAGCCCCTCGAACGGCCGCGCGACGAAGGCCTCGGCGGCCTCCCCGGCAGCCCGGCCGTGGCAGGCCTTGTAGCGGCGGCCGGAGCCGCAGGGGCAGGGCTCGCGGGCGCCGACGACGGGGACCTCGCCGTCCGCTGCGGGGGTGCCGGCCGTACGTCGGCGGGTGGCCTTGTTGCCCATCTCGACGCGCTCCCGGGGGACGGTGACAGTGCTCGGGCCGCTGAGCCGGTGACGTGCCGGAGCCGTGCGCGCCGTCGGTCGGCGCCGGTCCGCGGCACCTCGGCCCAGACGGTGACCGACTCGGCCCCCTCGGTGACGCCCCACTGGGTGCTGACCGTGCGCACGATGTCGAGCCCGCGGCCGCCGAGGCTGGACAGCGCGGCTGCCGCCGGCGTGCGGGCGGGTGCTGGCGCCGCCGTCGGTGATCTCGATGTGCAGGACGTCGGCCCGCACCGACCAGCGGACGGTGATCTCCCCGGAGGGCAGCGGGGCCGCGTGCTTGACGGCGTTGCTCACCAGCTCGGAGAGGACGAGCATCGCGTCCTCGCGGGCCTCGTCGGGCACGCCGACGGCAGCCAGCTGGTCGGCGAACGCGTGCCGGGCCAGCCGCACGCCGGTGCGCTCGTGCGGGACGCTCAGCGAGACCTCGGGCAGCACGCCCATCTCGCGCGCGGCCGGCGCGCGTGGCGCCGGCATGTCCCCCGACATCGGATCTCCCTGGTACCCAGCGGTCTGTCCGTCTGATGCACCCGTGCCCGACCCAACCGGGACAAAACAGGACGAGAGCGTTCCGGTCAGGTGGTCCGCTGCTCGCCCGGAGCGCGGCCGAGCGCCCGCAGCACCCGGCCCGGCCGGTTGGTGATGATCGCCTCGACCCCCAGCTCCAGGCACAGCTCGACGTCCTCCGGCGTGTCGACCGTCCACACGTGCACCGGGTTGCCCTGGCGGTGGGCCCGCTCGACGTAGCGGGGATGGGCGCGGACGATCTCGATGCTCGGGTCCCGCCGCCGCCACGCCCGCGGGCAGGCTGCCGTCCCGGAACCGCAGCGGCACCCGCTCGAAGAGCATGACGGTGCGCAGGTCCGGCGCCAGCAGCCGCAGCCGCCGCAGCGACAGCTGCGAGAAGCTCATCACCCGCACCGGCGACCCCGCGCCGGCCCAGCCGAACTCGTCGAGCAGCGCGCACCAGCCGGCGCTCCACCAGCCCGGCGTACCGGGTCGGGTGCTTGGTCTCGATCGCGACCTCGACCCGGCGGTCCGACTCGGCGACGGCCTCCAGGAGGCGGCGCAGCGTGAGGATCTGCGACCGGTCCCGGTCCGGCACCTCGGGGTCCTCGAAGTCCTCCCAGGTGTCCCGCCAGGACCCCCAGTCCAGCTCGGTCAGCTCGGCGAGCTCCAGGGTGGACAGGATGCCGCGGCCGTTCGACGTACGGTCGATGCGCCGGTCGTGCACGCAGACCAGGTGCCCGTCCTTGGTCAGCCGGACGTCGCACTCGAGGGCGTCGGCGCCGTCGTCGATCGCCCGCTTGTAGGCGTGCAGCGTGTGCTCGGGCGCGTCGTCGGAGGAGCCGCGGTGGGCCACGACCTGAACGGCGTCGGCGCCGTCCCGACCGCTCGCTGGCCATCACATGGCTCATGGTCGCACTCACTGCCCTGTCGCGCGAGCGTCAACACGTCCGACAGTTACCGTGTCCGGCGATGCGCTCTCCGCTGCGGCCGCTCGCCGCCCTCCTGCTTCTCGTCCTCCCCGTCGCCGGCTGCTCGTTCGGCGGCTCGGACTCCGACGACGACACCGCCGCGCCGCCGGCCCAAGCCGTCGCCCGACCGCGACCGCCGTGCCCGGGGGCCTCGGGCCGGAGTTCTTCGGGGTGCACGACGCCGACCCGGCGGGCGCCTCCTGGCCGAAGGCCCCGGTCGGATCCCTGCGGGTCTGGGACTCGGGCGTCGCCTGGAACCAGGTCGAGACGGCACCGGGCGTCTACGACTGGACGCGGCTGGACGCGATCGTGAAGACGGCGCGCGAGCACGACGCCGCGCCGCTGATCGTGCTCGGGCAGACCCCGGCCTTCCACTCGACCAAGCCGAAGAAGGTCGGCTCCTACGGGCCCGGCGCGTCGTCGATGCCCGACCTCGCGGCCTGGACGGCGTACGTGCAGGCCGTCGTCGAGCGGTACAACGCCCCGGACGTCACGTTCCAGGTCTGGAACGAGGCGAACGTCGAGGGCTACTGGAGCGGTACGCCGAAGCAGATGGCGCAGCTCACCGCCGCCGCGCGCGAGGTGGTCGACGCGGCGAGCCCGGCGCCGACCCTGGTCGCGCCGGCGCTGGCGGTCCGCACCATCGGCCAGCGGGCCTGGCTGCGGGACTTCTACGCCGAGCGCGTCGGCGGCGTCCCGGTGGCCGACCTGACCGACGTGCTGTCCCTGCAGCTCTACCCCGAGGCGGGCGCCGGCCCGGAGCGGGGACTGGAGCTGCTGGCCGCCGCGCGGGAGAGCCTGCGCCTGCAGGGCGTTCCCGACGACAAGCCGATCTGGAACACCGAGATCAACTACGGGCTGCAGGGCGGCGAGCCCGCCGCGCCCGCCCCGCCGGAGCAGCAGCAGGCCAACGTCGCCACCACCTACCTGCTCAACGCGGCCGGTGGCATCGCGCGGGTCTACTGGTACTCCTGGGACCTGCACACGATCGCCGACACCGACATGGTCGCGGCCGACAACGACACCCTGACCCCCGGCCGGCGAGGCGTTCACCACCGTCCAGCGGTGGCTGCTCGGGAGCACCGTCGACTCCTGCACCCGGTCGGGCGCGTTGCGGGTCTGCGACGCTGACCACGCCGCGCGGGCCGGCCTCGCGTCTACTGGAACCCGCGCGGCGAGGTGCCGGTGCAGACCGGGCTTCGAGGCGCGCGCGGCCGAGACGCTCGGGCAGCCCGGCGCAGGCGCTGCCGCTCGGTGGCACGCACCGTGCAGGTCGGCGAGCTGCCGGTGCTGGTGTCAAGCGACCCCTCGGTCGCGGCACCGCGTCCGCCGCTCCGCTGAAGCTGGCGCCAGGTCTACGGCGACCTGGGTGAGCGGTCCTGGAGCTCACGCACGGCTTCCCGGAGCAGCGCGATCTCCTCGGCCAGCCGACGGGTCCTGGCTTCCAGCCGGCTCACCTCGTAGCTCAGCTGGACGCTGACCAGGAGCAGCAGCACCGCGGTGAGGAAGAACAGCAGGTTCGCCGGCACCTGGACGCCCAGGGCCTCGGCGACCCAGCCGACGACGCGGGGGAACGCAGCCATCCCCAGCACGCCGATGGAGACGACCAGCCAGAGCGCGGCGAACTTCTCGCGCAGGATGCCGCGCCGGAGCAACTCGACGACGAAGATCGTCGTGAGGATCGCCGCGGAGAGTCCGAGGACGGACGGATGGGCGGTAGTCATTCTGGGTTCACCGTAAGCGTTGCGACGCCGCGTGAGCGCGACCATCAGCGCGAGCACGGACCGGCCGAGGTACAGCGTGGCCTTCAACGGTGCATGACTCGGCCGGCCGCCCTGCCGCAGCCGCATCAGGACGGGGACCTCGCTGATGACCAGGCCGGCGCGTGCGGCGATCACCAGGGAGTCGATGGTGTCGCCGAGATACTCCGCCGGGTAGTGCCGGGCGAAGAGCTGGATGGCCGGCGGTCCGCGGCCCGGAAACCCGAGGTGGTGTCGGTCAGCCGGGTGCGCGCGACCCGGCTCAGAGCCCAGGCAGCAGCCGCATCGCCCACCGCCGCGGCCCGCGGACCCGGTAGACCGCCCGGGGCGAACCGCGCGCCGACGACGACGCTGCGCCGGTCAGCGCCGGCCAGCAGCGGGCACGCAGGTCGGGTCGTGCTGGCCGTCGGCGTCCACCTGGACCACGGCGTCGTAGTCGGACCGTGCGGCGTGCAGGAACGCTGTGCGCATCGCGCCCCCGACGCCGACGTTGAACGGCAGGACGACGACCATCGCCCCGGCCGCGCGGGCCTCGCGCGTCGTGCCATCGGTCGACCCGTCGTCGATGACCAGCATGTCGGCCTGCGGCACCTGCTGCTGCAGCTCGGCGACCACCGAGGCCGACCGTCGCCTCCTCGTTCCACGCGGGTACGGCGATGAGCACGCGCTGAGCCCGTCGGTTCCGTCACCGGGGCTCCGGCCGGCGTCGGCTGCCCGGCCAACGCAGTCGCACGGGTACCCATCCGCCGGGCGGCGGCGTGCGTCGCCAGCCGCACCGGCACGTCCCACACCGGTGCGAGCGGCGCAGCGGCGACCGGAGGTAGCGATGCTTCACGCGCTCGGACTCGGCCAGCGAGGACGGACCGGTCCGACACGGTGATCGAGGCTGACGTGCCAGCGGAACGAGCTGACCGGTGCCTTGACGTCGACGAACCGGCCACGACGGCGGAGCCGCGAGCAGCAGGTCCAGGTCCATCGCGAACTTCAGCGACTCGTCCAGGCCGCCGACGGCGCGGAAGTCGTCCAGCCGGAACAGCATGCCCGGCTGCGGCACGAGGTCCGGCCCCCACGGCAGCAGCCAGACCGCGCTGCGGCCGGCCCGGCTGACCCCCAGGGAGCGACCCTCGCCGTCGATGTACGTGCAGTGGCCGTAGGCAACGACGGCGTCGACGGGTCGAGCGTCGAGGGTCCGCGCTCGTCGCAGGAGCGAACCCGGCGCCAGCAGGTCGTCGTCCCCGATCCAGTTCCCGTAGACGTGCCGGCGTCGGCCCGCGCCAGCCCGGCGTTGACCGCCGCCGGAGAGGCTGCCCGGGTCGTCGACGAGCTCGGCACCGTGCGCCGAGCAGAGATCGCGCGCCTCACGGGCTCCCGCAGGCAGCACCGCGACCAGGTCCACGGCGACGTCCTGGGCGCGGCACCGAGCGCAGCGTCTGCTCGAGGTAGTCGATGCGGTTGCCGAGCGTCGGGACCACGAGCAGGATGCGTGCCTCGTCGACAGGCTGTCGCGGGCCACCACTC
>CAVYTH010000025.1:0-59429 GCA_963771345.1 uncultured Actinomycetota bacterium | reverse complement strand
AGCACCACCAGCCGCAGGTCGGGGTGGCGCCAGATCACCCGGAAGCCCTCGAGGGCGTCGACGAGGAAGTTCGACTTCTTCTCTTCGGTGGCCGTCTCGACCGCCTCCGCGTCGGTGCCGACGGCTCGCCCGTCGGGGTGACCGGCACGGGAGCGGCCGTCGTCGTCGATCGGATGCCCCAGACGATGATGGCTGACAAGAGGAAGGTCAGCGCGTTGACGGCGAAGACGGCGGAGACGTCGGCGACGGCAAGCATGAACCCGGCCAGCGCCGGCCCGACGAAGAACGCGAGGCTCTCCACCGTGCTGGCGACGCCATTGGCGGCCGTCAGCTCCTCGGGTGTCTTCACCAGGGACGGGGTCAGCGCCAGCTGCGCCGGCCGGAAGGCCGTCCCCACGATGGGGGAGAGGGTCGCGAGCACGAAGACCGCCGCAGCCGGACCGTCGACCTGCACGATGAAGGCCGCAGCGCCGACGAGCACGAACCGGACGAGGTCGCAGGCGATCATCACCGTGCGCCGCGAGTACCGGTCGGCCATGGCCGCGGCGAACGGCGCCAAGACCGCCATCAGCGCGAGCCGGCTGGTGCCCCAGATGCCGACGGCCGAGGCGCCACCGATCCCGTACGCCCACACGGCGATCGCCGTCGCGTAGGCCCAGTCCCCGATCATCGAGCCGGCCAGCGCCAGGTTCAGGCGGCGCAGGGCCGGCTGGCGGAACACCGTGGACACGGAGCTCCCGGTCTCTCGGACGGCAGAGCCGATGGTCGACATGCTCACCTCGGGGTCGCGGCGACGGAAGGCGTGCTGTCGCGGAGTCGCAACGTCCCGCATTCCGGGCACCACGCGCAACAGGTTCGCGAGACTTGGTCGGCAGAACGTCCGGGCTGCGGCTATTGCCCGGACGGTAGCTCGTTCGGGCGTCAGAGTCGTCCGCGGCCTCGCTGTCGCCCTCGACGACCACGACCTGGAAGTTCTCGTCGAGCCGTACGTCGACGGTCTTGCCGGCCGGTGTGGTGACCTCCACCTCCCAGGTGGCGCCGTTCTCGCTGTCCCGCTCGACCGCGTTGGCCGTGCCGCCGCCGGTCTCCTCGAGCGCGGCCGCGGTGGCCCGATCGGCCTGCGGGCCGGTGACGGTGCCCTCGCCGTCGTCGCCGGACGCGACCGCTGCCGTCGCACCGGCCGCTCCCGCTGCCAGCAGGGCTGCCGCTCCGATGACCAGCTTTCGCTTCATGACCTGACCTCTTCCTCGTGTGGCTCTGGACGTTGTCACGGTCGGTGACCGCGACCAGCACGAGACGTTCGTGGCCCCCGCGGACCAGCTTCTCCAGCACCGACCCGACCCCGCGCGCGTAGAACTTGTTCTCGACGACGCCGGGCTCGAGTCGCGTGAAGTCCTTCGTCCTCAGCACGTGGTGGAACGACCCGTAGGGGACGCGTGGCACTGGCGTCGCGGCTCAGGACGGTCGCCTGGTCCTCGGCGACACCGGGTGAGAACTCCTGGTAGTAGGTGTCGCCGACCCGGGGGTGCGCCTTCATGACGATCCCCGCGCGGGCACCGTCGCGGCCCGCCTTCCACGAGCCGGCCGTGCTGACGACGCGGCCGTCCTCGTACTCCTTGGTGTTCTCGCCGAAGTACCAGACGTTGCCGCGGCGGTCCTGCGCGTACCAGTCGAAGGTGTCCTCCACGAGCTCGCCGCGCGAGGAACGCACGGTCCCGGACGACGACCGTCTCGACGCCCTGGATCCGCTTCGTGCGGTGGGTCACCCGGACCACGATCCCGGCCGCGTGCCGTCGTCGCCGGTCTCGCGGTAGCGCATCACGGTGCCGGGAGCGAGCGGCAGGTACGGGTTGTCGATGGTCGTGCTGAACCGCGTCGGGTCCGGCGCCGCGACTGCCGCCGCGGCACCGGTCGCGGGCGCCGCGCCGTACCGACGGCGACGGCCGCCAGCGGCGGCGATTGACGAGCACGGAGGAGGCTCGGACGGAGGCGGTCGTCTGCTCGGTGACTGGCTGCTCATGGGCTCACCGTGCACCCCGGCTGCTGAACCGGCCCTGAACGCGAGCCGGTTCAGCGCTCGTTCAGGACGCGCTCAGGAACCGTGTGGCACGGTGACGGCGTGCGGGTCCTGGTCGTGGACGACGACAGACGGCTCGTCCGCGCCCTCAAGCGCGGGCTGGAGAGCGAGGGCTTCGCCGTCGACGTCGCCTTCGACGGCGACGAGGGGCTGTGGCACGCCACCGAGCACAGCTACGACGCCCTCGTCCTCGACGTGATGCTGCCGGGATGAACGGCTCGAGCTGTGCGCGCAGCTCCGCGACGCGGGCGACTGGGCGCCGATCCTCATGCTCACGGCCAAGGCGGCGAGCACGACGAGGCGCGAGGCGCTCGACACCGGCGCCGACGACTTCCTGTCCAAGCCGTTCTCGTACGTCGTCCTGGTCGCCCGGCTGCGGGCCCTGCTGCGCCGGGGCCGGCGCGGAGCGGCCGGTCACTCTCGCGGTCGGCGACCTCACCCTCGACCCCGCCGGCCACCGGGTGCCCGCGCGGGCGAGACCGAGGTCGAGCTCACCCCCAGGCAGTTCTCGCTGCTCGAGTTCTTCATGCGGCGCCCCGGCGAGGTGCTGTCGAAGCAGGTCATCCTCGAGCACGTCTGGGACTTCGCCTACGACGGCGACCCGAACATCGTCGAGGTGTACGTCGGCCAGCTGCGCCGCCGGATCGACGAGCCGTTCGGCCGGGCCGAGCCTGCAGACCGTCCGCGGTGTCGGCTACCGGCTCGACCCGGACGGCGGCTGACATGTCGCGCCGGCTGCCCCGGGTGGGGCTCGGTGCGGGTCCGGACGACGCTGGCCGCCACCGCGGTGGTCGCGCTCGTCGCTCGCGGTCGGCACCTGGGTCCTGCTGCTCACGCTCGAGGGAGCGCTGACCCGCAACCAGGACGAGTCGCGCGCAGACCCGCGCACGTGACGTGGCGTCGCTGGTGCCGCAGGCAACCTGCTCCCGTCGCTGGCGCCGACCAACGACGACTCGTTCATCCAGGTCGTCGGACGCCGCGGGGAGGTCCGGTCGGCGACGTCGAACGTCAGCGGGCGGCCGCCCGCCTTCTCGTTCCGGCCGGCGGGCGCCGAGCCGGCGGTGCGTACCGTCGAGCGGCGTCAGGGACGACGAGGATCTCGAGAACTACCGCGTCTGGGCGGTCCGCGCGGGCTCCGGCGACAACGTCGACGGACGTCTACGTCGCCACCAGCCTCGAGTCGGTCTCGGACACGGTGGCCACCCTGCGCGGCCTGCTGGTGGTCGGCGTGCCGCTCGATGACGGCGCTGCTCGGCTTCGTGACGTGGACGGTCGTGGGACGGGCCCTGCGTCCGGTCGAGTCGATCCGGGCCGAGGTCGCCGACATCTCGGACTCGAACCTGTCCCGCCGGGTGCCCGAACCTCCCGGCGGTGACGAGATCGCCCAGCTGGCCCGCACGATGAACGCGATGCTGGACCGGCTCGAGGCCGCCAGCCGCCGGCAGCGAGCCTTCGCCGCCGACGCGTCGCACGAGCTGCAGAGCCCGCTCACCCGGCTGCGCACCCACCTCGAGGTGGCGATGTCGCACCCGGCCACGACCGACTGGGAAGCCCTGGCCGGCGACCTGTGGTCGGACGGCGCCGAGATGGAGCGGCTGGTGCGCGACCTGCTGTTCCTCGCACGCGACGACGAGCGGCCGGGCGAGGAGTCACCGCACGACCTGGTCGACCTCGACGACGTGGTGCTCGAGGAGGTCGCGCGGATCAGGGTCGGCAGCCGGGTGCCGGTCGAGACGGCGGGGGTGTCGGCGGCACCGGTCCGTGGCAGCCGGGAGCAGCTCGTCCGGCTGGTGCGCAACCTGCTCGAGAACGCCGAGCGGCATGCCCGCACCCGGGTCGAGGTCAGCGTGTGCGCCGACCACGACGGGGTCGAGCTGCATGGTCACCGACGACGGGCCGGGCGTCCCGGCCGAGCACCGGGACGCGGATCTTCGAGAGGTTCGTCCGGCTGGACGATGCCCGGTCCCGAGACGGCGGCGGTGGCAGCGGCCTCGGGCTCTCGATCGTCGCCACGATCGCCGCGCGGCACGGCGGCACCTGCCGGTCGACCGACAGCGCGACCGGGGCGACGTTCGTGCTCCGGCTGCCCGCCGTCGTCGACTGAGGCGTCGCTGCACCCGGTCGGTCTGCACCTCGGCTGAACGGTCGGGATCTCCCGATCCGGCTGACGCGCGGGACGAGACCGGTCGCACACTCGCGCCGATGGCCGAGACGACAGCGCCGCCGATCGCGCTGCCGCGGCAACGCGGGGCGGTGACCGTCCGCCCGGGTGGGCTGCACGAGGACTTGGATGCGTTGCACGAGGGCGACCCGCTGTGGTGGGGCAAGGACTTCGTGGCGGACCGGGTGCGATCGATGCCGCCGGGCACGCCGCACCTGATGCTCGTGGGCGAGCTGGACGGTGAGCCGGTGGCCGACGCCTACCTGATCGGCAAGGGCATCGCGCAGAACGGCTACGCCGGGGGCGGGATCTACGTCCTGCCGCAGGCCCGTCGCCGGGGCGTCGGCCGGGCCATCGCCGACGTGCTCGCCGACGCCACTGTGGCCTACGGCCTGCCCGGCGTCGCCGACTCGGTGCACGCGCTGGACGAGGCGAGCCTCGCCGCCGCGGCCCGGCTCGGCTACGAGGTCGTCGGGCACCACCGCGAGTCGGTGCTCGACCTCGACACCCTCGACGAGGCCGCAGCCACGTCCAGCGTCGCGCGGGCCGAGCAGGCAGGGTTCGCGCTGCGCCCGCTGCGCGACGACGCCGACGAGGCAGCCTGGCGTGAGGTCTACGACATCACGATCGAGACCTGGCGGGATGCGCCGGACGCCGAGGGCAGCGACGAGGAGCTGCCCTACTCGGTGTTCCGCGGCTTCCTGCCCGAGCCGTCGTACGTGCTGATGGCCTGGCGGGACGGCCGGCTGGTCGGCGTGACGGCCGTGATGGACCGGGCCAAGGACGAGGCGCTGAACACCTTCTTCACCGGCGTACGACGGGAGGCGCGCGGCTCCGGGCTGTCTACCGCGCTGAAGGCCCAGCACGCACTGACCATGCGGGCCCGCGGGCACCACCGCATCTTCACCCAGAACATGGATCAGAACGCGCCGATCCTGGCGGCCAACGACCGGCTCGGCTTCTCCGTCGTGCCCGGCTACTACGCCGTGGGCCGGGCGGTCGCGGCAGCGCGACGGCGCCTGACCCCGGCGGCCGGCGGCTCGGCGTACCGGGCATACTCACCAGTAACAAAGCGCCCGCCGTCGCCGCCAGCCGAGGAGTCGCGCCATGGGTCGTCTCGCCCAGACCGAGGGTCTGACCGACGTGCAGCAGGAGATCGTCAAGACCGTCCGCGGGTTCGTGGACAAGGAGATCCTGCCGAACGTCGCGGCCCTCGAGCGCGACGACACCTACCCGGCGGACATCGTCGAGGGCATGAAGGAGATGGGGCTGTTCGGCCTCATGGTCCCGGAGGAGTACGGCGGGCTCGGCGAGTCGCTGCTGACCTACGCGCTCGTCGTCGAGGAGATCGCCCGCGGCTGGATGAGCGTCAGCGGCATCATCAACACGCACTTCATCGTCGCGTACATGCTGCAGCAGCACGGCACCGACGAGCAGAAGCAGGCGCTGCTGCCGCGGATGGCGACCGGCGAGGTGCGCGGCTCGTTCTCGATGTCCGAGCCGGCGCTCGGCTCCGACGTCAGCGCGATCACCACCAAGGCGGTGCGTGACGGCGACGACTTCGTCATCACCGGCCAGAAGATGTGGATCACCAACGGCGGTACGTCGAACCTGCTGGCCGTGCTGGTCCGCACCGACGGCGAGTCGTCCGACGACGCGAAGCCGCACCAGCGGATGACGACGTTCCTCGTCGAGAAGGAGCCGGGCTTCGGCGAGGTCGCGCCGGGCCTGACCATCCCGGGCAAGATCGAGAAGATGGGCTACAAGGGCGTCGACTCGACCGAGGCCGTCTTCGACGGGCACCGGGTGCCGGCGAACCGCATCCTCGGCGGCGAGCCGAACAAGGGCTTCTACCAGATGATGGACGGCGTCGAGGTGGGCCGCGTCAACGTCGCCGCCCGCGGCTGCGGCGTCGCGCAGCGCGCGTTCGAGCTGGGCATCCGCTACTCGCAGCAGCGCGAGACGTTCGGCAAGCCGATCGCGCAGCACCAGGCGGTGCAGTTCCGGCTGGCCGAGATGGCGACCAAGGTCGAGGCCGCGCACGCGATGATGGTGATGGCCGCGCGGAAGAAGGACTCCGGCGAGCGCAACGACATCGAGGCCGGCATGGCCAAGTACCTCGCCAGCGAGTACTGCAAGGAGGTCGTCGAGGACTCGTTCCGGATCCACGGCGGCTACGGCTACTCCAAGGAGTACGAGATCGAGCGCCTCTACCGGGAGGCGCCGATGCTGCTGATCGGCGAGGGCACCTCCGACATCCAGAAGATGATCATCGGCCGGCGGCTGCTGGAGGAGTACAAGCTGCGTGGCTGACCGCCGGCGGATGGTCGCCCTCGTCCGCGAGCAGGCCGAGGGCTGCGCCGCGCTCGGGTCGCCGCTGTACGAGTTCCTGCTGCAACGCGTCGCCGACGACATCGAGGCGGGCGGCCGGCGTACGACGTGCTGCGCGGTCATGAGGACGACCCCGGCCCGAGCGCCATCGCGCTGCGGCTGATGGGCGGGGTGCACCGGCTGGTGCTGGAACGCCGGGCACCCGCGCTGGCGTTGACCTTCCCTTCGGTCGGTGGCAGCGGCGATCCCGAGAGCGCGTGGGTAGCGCTGCGCGAGGTGTTCGTCGAGCACCGCGACGAGCTGCGCGAGTCCTTGGGCGCGCGCCGCAGACCAACGAGGTCGGCCGGTCGGCAGCGCTGATCGGCGGACTGCTGCACGTCGTCGCCGACAACGACCGGCCGCTGCGACTGGTCGAGATCGGCGCCAGCGCGGGGCTCAACCTGCGCGCCGACCGGTTCCGGGTCGAGCTCGCCGACGGGCGCTCGGTCGGCCCGGCGAGCTCGCCGGTCGTGCTGCGCGACCCGTGGCGCGGCCCGCTGCCGCCGTTGCGCCCTCGGTTGGACGTGGTCGAGTGGCTCGGCTGCGACGTGGCGCCGCTCGACACCACGACCACCGAGGGACGGCTGCGCCTCACGTCCTACGTCTGGCCGGACCAGCCCGAGCGGCTCGAGCGACTGCGTGGTGCGCTGCAGCTGGCGGCCGAGGTCCCGGCCACCGTCGAGCAGGTGGGCGCGGCCGACTTCCTCGACCGGCTCACCCTGCAGGACGGCACGACGACGGTGGTCTGGCACTCGGTGATGTGGCAGTACCTCGACCCGGCCGACCAGGCCCGCGCCGAGGAACGGCTTGCCGAGCTCGGGTCGCAGGCGTCGGACCGGGCCGGCTTCGCGCGGCTGCTGCTCGAGCCACGACGTCGTACGCCGGGTGCGGACCACGAGTTCCTCGTCGTCCTGCAGTCCTGGCCCGGTGGTGAGGAGCGGCTGCTCGGCAGCGCCCACCCGCACGGCCTGCCGACCACCTGGGAGCAGTGACCGCGCCGACAGCGGCCTCACCGAACGGTCGGGGAGCACCAGGGCGGTGGCGCGTGGGCTGGGGGACGATCCGACGGCGGCCCGGTCTGAGGTTCCACGACCGAAGGGCCGTATCTCCCGATCCGGCTGACGCGCCGGACGAGATCGGTCGCACACTTCGCTGATGGCCGAGACGACAGCTCCTCCGATCGCGCTGCCGCGGCAACGCGGGGCGGTGACCGTCCGACCAGGCGGGCTGCACGAGGACTTGGACGCGTTGCACGAAGGTGACCCGCTGTGGTGGGGCAAGGACTTCGTGGCGGACCGGGTGCGGTCGATGCCGCCGGGCACGCCGCACCTGATGCTGGTGGGCGAGCTGGACGGCGAGCCGGTGGCCGACGCCTACCTGATCGGCAAGGGCATCGCGCAGAACGGCTACGCCGCGGCCGGGATCTACGTCCTGCCGCAGGCCCGTGGCAGGGGAGTCGGTCGGGCCATCGCCGACGTGCTCGCCGAGGCAACCGCGTTCTACGGCCTCCCCGGCGTCGCCGACTCGGTGCACGCACTCGACGAGGCGAGTCTCGCCGCCGCTGCGCGGCTCGGTTACGAGGTCGTCGGGCACCACCGCGAGTCGGTGCTCGACCTCGACACCCTCGACGAGGCCGCAGCCACGTCCAGCGTCGCGCGGGCCGAGCAGGCCGGGTTCGCCCTGCGCCCGCTGCGCGACGACGCCGACGAGGCAGCCTGGCGTGAGGTCTACGACATCACCATCGAGACCTGGGCAGATGCGCCGGACGCCGAGGGCAGCGACGAGCAGATGCCCTACTCGGTGTTCCGCGGCTTCCTGCCCCAGCCGTCGTACGTGCTGATGGCCTGGCGGGACGGCCGACTGGTCGGCGTCACGGCCGTGATGGACCGGGCCAAGGACGAGGCCCTGAACACCTTCTTCACCGGCGTGCGCCAGGAGGCGCGTGGCGCCGGGCTGTCGACCGCGCTCAAGGCTCAGCACGCGCTGACCATGCGGGCCCTCGGGCACCACCGCATCTTCACCCAGAACATGGAGCAGAACGCGCCGATCCTGGCGGCCAACGACCGGCTCGGCTTCGCTGTCGTGCCTGGCTACTACGCGGTGGGCCGGGCGGTCGAGCAGCGCCGCAGCGCCTGACCCCGGCGCCCGGCGGCCCGGCGTACCGGGCATACTCACCAGTAACAAAGCGCCCGCCGTCGCCGCCAGCCGAGGAGTCGCGCCATGGGTCGTCTCGCCCAGACCGAGGGTCTGACCGACGTGCAGCAGGAGATCGTCAAGACCGTCCGCGGGTTCGTGGACAAGGAGATCCTGCCCAACGTCGCGGCCCTCGAGCGCGACGACACCTACCCGGCGGACATCGTCGAGGGCATGAAGGAGATGGGGCTGTTCGGCCTCATGGTCCCGGAGGAGTACGGCGGCCTCGGGGAGTCGCTGCTGACCTATGCGCTCGTCGTCGAGGAGATCGCCCGCGGCTGGATGAGCGTCAGCGGCATCATCAACACGCACTTCATCGTCGCGTACATGCTGCAGCAGCACGGCACCGACGAGCAGAAGCAGGCGCTGCTCCCGCGGATGGCGACCGGCGAGGTGCGCGGCTCGTTCTCGATGTCCGAGCCGGCACTGGGCTCCGACGTCAGCGCGATCACCACCAAGGCGGTGCGTGACGGCGACGACTTCGTCATCACCGGCCAGAAGATGTGGATCACCAACGGCGGTACGTCGAACCTGCTGGCCGTGCTGGTCCGCACCGACGGCGAGTCGTCCGACGACGCGAAGCCGCACCAGCGGATGACGACGTTCCTCGTCGAGAAGGAGCCGGGCTTCGGCGAGGTCGCGCCCGGCCTGACCATCCCCGGCAAGATCGAGAAGATGGGCTACAAGGGCGTCGACTCGACCGAGGCCGTCTTCGACGGGCACCGGGTGCCGGCCAACCGCATCCTCGGCGGCGAGCCGAACAAGGGCTTCTACCAGATGATGGACGGCGTCGAGGTGGGCCGCGTCAACGTCGCCGCCCGCGGCTGCGGCGTCGCGCAGCGCGCCTTCGAGCTGGGCATCCGCTACTCGCAGCAGCGCGAGACGTTCGGCAAGCCGATCGCGCAGCACCAGGCGGTGCAGTTCCGGCTGGCCGAGATGGCGACCAAGGTCGAGGCCGCGCACGCGATGATGGTGATGGCCGCGCGGAAGAAGGACTCCGGCGAGCGCAACGACATCGAGGCCGGGATGGCCAAGTACCTCGCCAGCGAGTACTGCAAGGAGGTCGTCGAGGACTCGTTCCGGATCCACGGCGGCTACGGCTACTCCAAGGAGTACGAGATCGAGCGCCTCTACCGGGAGGCGCCGATGCTGCTGATCGGCGAGGGCACCTCCGACATCCAGAAGATGATCATCGGCCGACGGCTGCTGGAGGAGTACAAGCTGCGTGGCTGACCGCACGGCGGATGGTCGCCCTCGTCCGGGAGCAGGCCGAGGGCTGCGCCGCGCTCGGGTCGCCGCTGTACGAGTTCCTGCTGCAGCGCGTCGCCGACGACATCGAGGCGGGCGGACCGGCGTACGACGTGCTGCGCGGCCACGAGGACGACCCCGGCCCGAGCGCGATCGCCCTGCGGCTGATGGGCGGGGTGCACCAGCTGGTGCTGGAACGCCGGGCACCCGCGCTGGCGTTGACGTTCCCTTCGGTCGGCGGCAGCGGTGACCTCGAGAGCGCGTGGGTAGCGCTGCGCGAGGTGTTCGTCGAGCACCGCGACGAGCTGCGCGAGTCGCTTGGGCCGCGCGCCGCAGACGAACGAGGTCGGCCGGGCGGCAGCGCTGATCGGTGGACTGCTGCACGTCGTGGCCGACAACGACCGGCCGCTGCGGCTGGTCGAGATCGGAGCCAGTGCGGGGCTGAACCTGCGTGCCGATCGGTTCCGGGTCGAGCTCGCCGACGGGCGTTCGGTCGGCCCGGCGAGCTCGCCGGTCGTGCTGCGCGACCCGTGGCGCGGCCCGCTGCCGCCGTTGCGCCCTCGGTTGGACGTCGTCGAGTGGCTCGGCTGCGACGTGGCGCCGCTCGACATCACGACCACCGAGGGGCGGCTGCGCCTCACGTCCTACGTGTGGCCCGACCAGCCCGAGCGGCTCGAGCGGCTGCGTGGTGCGCTGCAGCTCGCGGCGGAGGTCCCGGCCACCGTCGAGCAGGTGGGCGCGGCCGACTTCCTCGACCGGCTCACCCTGCAGGACGGCACGACGACCGTGGTCTGGCACTCGGTGATGTGGCAGTACCTCGACCCGGCCGACCAGGACCGCGCCGAGGAACGGCTGGCCGAGCTCGGGTCGCAGGCGTCGGACCGGGCCGGCTTCGCGCGGCTGCTGCTCGAGCCACGACGTCGTACGCCGGGTGCGGACCACGAGTTCCTCGTCGTCCTGCAGTCCTGGCCCGGTGGTGAGGAACGGCTGCTCGGCAGCGCCCACCCGCACGGCCTGCCGACCACCTGGGAGCAGTGACCGCGCCGACAGCGGCCTCACCGAACGACGGGGCGCATGTGGTGGCGTCGTGGGCTGCGGATCCACGAACACCACGCCACGGACGGATGAGCACGGTACGAGCGTCGCGTCCGGAAGAACTCCGTCATGACTGCGAAGACGACGGCCGCTGACACGACGACGCGATCAGGTCACCAGCCAGGCAGAGCGCAGCACAACCCAGTCGAGTCACGCAGGACGAAGGCGGCGGAGTGAGCCCTCAGCGCCCCAAGGTGAGCGCAGCACCACCCGGACCGTCTTCCCCCAGGGGGCAGGGTGGCACGCTAGGAGCCCGTTGGATAGAGAACCGCCCCACCCGGAGGACCCTGCATGTCGGCACACGAGCAGTACTCGGACATCCCGCGCGGCCAGGTGATCGGCAACTACGACACCTACCTCGAGGCGCAGCGCGCGGTCGACTTCCTGTCCGACCAGCAGTTCCCGGTCCAGCACGTGTCGATCGTCGGTTCCGACCTCAAGATGGTCGAGAACGTGCTCGGCCGGCTCACCCGCGGCCGCGCCGCCGCAGCCGGAGCCGCCAGCGGTGCCTGGTTCGGCCTGTTTGTCGGCATCCTGCTCTCGCTGTTCGCCAACGAGGACACCAACACCTTCGCGCTGATCCTCTCCGCCGCCCTCTACGGCGCGGCGTTCGGTGCGATCTTCGGCTTCGTCGGGCACCTGCTCAGCCGCGGCAAGCGCGACTTCACCTCGCGCAGCAAGATCGTGGCGAGCTCCTACGAGATCCGCTGCACCTGGGCCGAGGCCGACAAGGCCCGCGAGATCCTCGCCCGGATCACCCCCGCGGGCAGCTGACCCGGGCACGTGCGCCTGCCGTGCCAGCCCAGGACCCTCAGCCCCGCGGGTCGTCAATGATCGGGTAAACGGTTCTTGTTATCGACCGAACGGTCATGGTCTACCGCAGAGAGGCGCATTTGGTACGGCAAGACCGTTGCGTACGGATAGGTTCTCGCCGTTCGGTCCGCGCTACCAGCGCAGAGACAGGACCGCAGTCCCGACCGGGACTGTCTACACCCCACGGGCGGAGAACCCATGCTCAACCGCATCACCCGAAGCCGACGTCTCCCGGCCGTTGCCGGCGCCGTCCTCATCGTCGCCGTCATCGGCGGCGGCACCGCGACTGCGGCGGACTTCGTTACGAGCAAGGACGTCAAGGACGACTCGCTGCGCAGCGGCGATGTGCGTGACGGCTCACTCAAGGTCAAGGACCTCGCGGCCCGAGCTGTCAGCCAGCTCCAGGGCGCAACCAGAGCCAAGGTGCCACCGGGGCCAGCGGGGCCAACGGCGCGACCAGCGCGACCGGCGCCAAGGGCGACCAGGGTCCGCAGGGCCCGAAGGGCGACAAGGGCGCGGACGCGACTTATGCCGGTCCGAACTGGTCGATCGTCGACCGCAACGTCATCGGTAACGGCGACTCCTACCTCCGCGCCGGACCGGCCGGTGCGCCGCTCGGTCAAGGGTCGCTCGGCATCCGTACCGGTGCCCCCAGCGACAAGGCCGCCTTCGGAAACGAGGTCAACTTCCAGGGTGATTTGGTCAGCGGGCTCACGAAGGTTGGCTTCTCGGTTTTCACGACGGGTGAGAACAATTGCACCCAGCAGTCGCCGTGCGTCGCTGGCAACAACATGCCAAGCATCGTGTTCGAGATCGATCCCAACTTGACCCCGGCAACCTCGACGAGCAACTTCTCGTCGCTGGTTTACGTTCCGGCAAACGGCACCAGCAACACGTGGACCACCTTCGACGCCGTGGCCGACACAGGGAAGCACTGGGGACTGACGGGTGGCGCGGGCACGTCCGGTCCGTGCTCAATCAACGGATCCCGGTGCACGTTCGGTGAGGTCCAGGCGTACCTGAACGATGGTGGTGACGCTGCGACGATCTACACCGCGCAGATTGGCAAGGGTCGAGACTATGCCTTCTCGGGCGCGGTCGACGCGCTGAAGATCAACGACTCGACGTACGACTTCGAGCCGTTCGGCGTCTACACCCGATAGCTCCCGCAAGGCCGTGACCCCTCAGGTTCAACGGCACCGACAGGCCCCGTCTCTTCCGGGACGGGGCCTGTGAGGTTCCGTGGAACAAGGTCCGGCAGGATGCAGGCGAGTGCCACACGACTCGCCCGGGAGAGGACCACCCCCATGCAGTTCGGCCGCTACTTCGAGGAGTTCGAGGTCGGTGCGACCTACAAGCACTGGCCCGGCAAGACGGTCACCGAGTACGACGACCACCTGTTCTGCCTGCTCACCATGAACCACCACCCGCTGCACCTGGACGCCAACTACGCGGAGCACACCACCGACTTCGGCAAGAACGTCGTCGTGGGCAACTACATCTACTCGCTGCTGCTGGGCATGTCGGTGCCCGACGTCAGCGGCAAGGCGATCGCGAACCTCGAGGTCGAGTCGCTGCGGCACGTGAAGCCGACGTTCCACGGCGACACGATCTACGGCGAGACGACGGTCCTGGACAAGACCGAGTCGAAGTCGAAGGACGACCGCGGCGTCGTCCACGTCGAGACCCGCGGCTACAACCAGGACGGCGTCGTCGTCTGCATCTTCCGCCGGAAGGTGATGGTCCCGAAGCAGTCGTACGGCGACGCGCGCGGTGGCGAGCAGCCCGGGCGACCCGAGCCCCGCGAGGACTAGCCGGGTCGGTCAGCCGCTGCCGGCTCCGTGCCGGCTGGACTTGGCCCGCACGTGCACGCGCTCGCCCTGACGCCCGAACAGACTGAGGACCTCGGCGGACTCCTCGCCGGTGCTGCCGAACCAGTGCGGCAGCTGGGTGTCGAACTCGGCAGCCTCGCCGGCGCCGAGCACGAGGTCGTGGTCCCCGAGGATCAGCCGCATCCGGCCGGAGAGCACGTACAGCCACTCGTAGCCCTCGTGGACCCGAGGCTGCGGCTTGCTCTGGCTCGTGGGGATGATGATCTTCCAGGCCTGCATGCCGCCGGGCTGCCGGGTCAGCGGCAGCACGGTGCGGCCGTTCACCCGCCGCGGCTTCAGACGCACCCGCGGATCGCCGACCTCGGGTGCACCGACCAGCTCGTCCAGCGGCACCCGATACGCCTGGGCGAGGGGGAGGAGCACCTCCAGGCTGGGGCGGCGCTGACCGGTCTCCAGCCGGGACAGGGTGCTCGTGGAGATGCCGGTCGTCGCCGACAGCTCGGCGAGGGTCACTCCTCGCTGGGTGCGCAGCTGCTTGAGCCGCGGCCCGACCTGCATCCAGGGCAGCGTCGATCGTCGTCGAGTCCTCCATCACCTCGATTCATCGCGCCTGTCCCGGAAATAGCAACAGAACGTTGCGGGCGGGGCCGGGCGGCGCAATCTCGGGCATGAGCGAATACGACGTCCTGGTGATTGGTGGCGGCGCTGCCGGCCTGAGCGCGGCCATGGTGCTGCTCCGGGCCCGGCGCACGGTGGCCGTGGTGGATGCCGGCGCACCGCGCAACGCACCGGCCGCGCAGATGCACGGCTTCCTGTCCCGGGACGGCATGTCACCGCGGGACCTGCTCGCGGCAGGCGGTCCGAGGTCGCCGGGTACGGCGGCGGCGTCCTGATCGACGACACCGTCGTCGGCGTCGAGCCCGGCTTCCGGGTGCGCTCGCCGGCGGCCAGCAGCTGACGCGCCCGCCGGATCCTGGTGGCCACCGGACTGCGCGACGAGCTGCCGGACGTCCCCGGCGTCCGCGAGCGATGGGGCCGCGACCTGCTGCACTGCCCGTACTGCCACGGCTACGAGGTCCGCGACCAGCCGCTCGGAGTGCTCGGCGGCGGACCCGACGCCGTGCAGCACGCGCTGCTGGTGCGGCAATGGTCCGCCGACGTCACGCTGTTCGCACACACCGCCGACGTGACCCCGGAGCAGCGCGAGCAGCTGACGGCGCGAGGCATCAGCGTCGTCGACGGCACGGTCGCGCGGCTGGTCGTCGACAACGACCGGCTGCACGGCGTCGAGCTGGCCGACGGCACCGTCGTACCTCGCTCGGCGGTCTTCGTGCGCCCGGCCTTCGTCCCCAACTCAGACCTGCTCACCGACCTCGGTTGCGCGGTCGACGAGAACGGCTGGGCGGTCCACGACACCGACTGGCCGCACCACCGTCGCGGCGTCTGGGTCGCGGGCAACGCGGCCGATCCGCGCGCCCAGGTCATCACCGCCGCGGGCGAAGGGTCGGCAGCGGCGATCGCCCTCAACGCCGACCTGGTCGACGAGGACGCCCTCAACGCCGACCTGGTCGACGAGGACGTGCGACGAGCCGTAGCCGAGCACCGCACCGGCCAGACCCCGTCCGCGCCACCGGACCCGACACTGGCTCGCAGAGGCTAGGCGGCGGCGCGGTCGCGGTGCGCGGCCCAGAACGAGCGCAGCACCTGCACCTTGTCCTGGAACTCCTCGTCCCGGCCGAGCGGCCCGGTCGTCGGGGCCGCCAACGTCGTACGCCGGGCGCCACCAGGCGATGCGTCAGAGCCGTAGTGCACGACGACGATCTTGTTGCCGAGCTGGGTCTGCACCTCGATCTCGCGCACCTGGTTCCAGGGGATGACCATCGGGGGCAACGCGTGCACGACCAGGCCGCGCCGGGTCAACGACGTACCGATCCACCACGTGGTGGCCGCCATCACGAGGAACACAGCACCGGCGATCGCGGTCCGCGAGTTGCCACCGAACCGACCCTGGTTGAGCAGCGCGTCCGACCACACCAGCACCTGGTAGACGAGCACGGTGATGACGAACGCCCGCCGCTGCCGCCAGGTCAGCCGGAGCCGGACGCGGCCGTGCGAGGACATGTCAGCACCGTAGGTCGCCATACCTATCTGTCGGGCCGAAACCGCCAACTCTTGACCCGAGGCACACTGGCGGGGACCACCGAGAGGGGGCGTCGTGGCGGACCTGATCGGCGACGACCGTCCGCCGTCCAGGCGGCTCCCGGTGCTGGCAGTCGCGGTGTTGCTGCTCCTCGGCGGGTGCGCCGTGATCCGGCACGTGTCCGCGCCGGCGACCGCGCCGGAGGCCGGCGCTCTGCCCAGCGCGACGGCGACACCGACGCTGCCTGCGTCGCGGCACTCGGCGATACCGAGCCCGTACGTGTCGGCGTACCCGGCCTCCGCGGAGCCGACGCCGGTCCCCCGCCCGTGGGCCGGACTGCCCGAAGGTGAGACGCAGCACGTCGACTACGCCTCCGTCCCGTTGGGTGCGGTCCGGTGCGGCGTCGTTCCTGCTGGGCGACGGCGTGCGGGTGATCACCATGGAGCGCGCCGTGCGCGGGCCGGTCCTGCTCGTGCAGGACCGCGGTAGCACCGAGCTCCAGCAGCTCCGACCGGATGGCAGCCGGCTCATGCTCGACGCGTTCCCCTACGACAGCCGGCACCCGCAGGGCATCGCGGTAGACCCCGACGGGCGCTTGGTCGCGTACGGACTGACCTCGGCCGACCCGGACGGTCCGTTCGGACTCGTGGTGCGCGACCTGGGCACCGGCGCGGTCGTCGCGTCCCTGCGGACCGAGCTGCCGTTCGCGGTGCGCGACTGGACGCCGGGGGGCGTGGTGCTCGAGGTGGCCCTGGATCCGGGCGGCCCGCCGTACGTCTGGCAGCCGGGTGGTGACGCCCCTGCGCTGGTCACGCCGCAGCTGCCGGACGGCGGGCCGTGGCTGCTGGCTGCCGCGCCGGACCGAGCGCAGTGGGCGGCCGCCGGTGCGGGCTGCACCGGGATCGTGACCCGCCTCGGCGAGCCTGCCAGCCAGCGCTTCTGCCGTCACGAGCTCGGCAGGCCCGCAGCGTGGTCACCCTCGACGGCCAGCATCGCGGCCCGCAGCGGTGGAGGCGGGGTCGACGTGCTCGACCTGCGGACCGGGCGCACGACCCCGCTGGCGGTACCGCGTCGCGTCTTCGTCCGGCAGGTGGTCTGGGAAGGCGAGGCGGTGCTGCTCGCGGTGACCACCTTCGACGGCGACCAGGGCGCCGTCCTGCGCTGCCGGGTCGGGCAGAGCTGCCAGGTGCTGCCGCTCGGACCGGTCGGCAGCCGCGCCGACCTCGTGCTCGCCGACTGAGCCGGGCGTCAGCGCGGCAGCATCCCCCACTGCTCGAGGGTGTCCCAGAGCTGCTCGACGAGGTCCAGCTCGGCCAGCTCGCCCCGGGACACCCACCGCGCGTCGGCAGCATCGTCGCCCGGCACCGGACTGGTCGGCCCGGCGACGATGCACGCGTAGTCCCGGATGTCGTACGCCGTGCCGCTGGGGCCGTCCCGCACCACGGTGCCGACCCGGATGCCGACGGTCACGTGCAGGCCGGTCTCCTCGAGCACCTCGCGCTCGACCGCGACCGGGTCGGACTCGCCCGGCTCGACCCGGCCGCCGGGCACCGACCAGAGGCCGCGACCGGGTTCGTGCGCCCGACGTACGACGAGAAGGCGCCCTTGGTCGTCGTGCACGAGTGCACCCACACAGGGGACACGCCGTTTCGCGGGCATGGGGTCCGGGAACACGCCAGTCAGCCTAGGCACCTGGAGGGGCCATGCTTACCGTCCTGATCATCCTCGCTGTCGTTCTGCTGGTGGTGATGGGCATCAGCATGATGGGCGCCGGTCCGTCCCGCGTGATCCGCCGTCGCACGGTCGTCGAGCGGCCCGTGACGCGCCGCGTGGTCGAGGAGCCGGTAGCTCGCCGGGTGGTCGAGGAGCCGGTCGTCGAGGAGCGCGTGGTCGAGCAGCCGCGGACCACCCGCCGCGTCGTCGAGTAGCCCCGGGCAGCGTTGGCCCTGTACGCTGGGCAGGGGTTGACGCATAGTCGCGGCGGCGGGACCGTCAGTGGCATGAGGGCTCAGCCCAGCTGTCCCCGGTGTGGCAGCGCGCTGCACCCACCCGGCCTGTGGTCCAGCTCGTGGCGCTGTGACAACCACGGGTCGGTCCCGCCGGTGCACCCGGCCGTGCAGCCGACGCCGGAGGTGCTGCGGGCTGCCGCTAGCGCCGCCGCCACCGCCGGCGTACCGATGTGGCTGCCCTGGCCGCTGCCCCGCGGCTGGCTGGTCACCGGCGTCGTCTCGGCCGGCGACGAGCGCACCGGCGCTCGCGCGACCGCCGTGGTCTGCTCCGGCCCCGCCCCGCTCGGCGGCGTGGCCGAGCTGGTGCTGGTCGGCGAGGAGATGGGTGTGGGGCTGGGTTCCCGGTTCGCCGGCCTCGACGGGCCGGACGCCGGGATCGTCCCGGACCGCGCGCCGGACGCCAAGATCCACGCCGCCGGCATCCCGACGGCGATGTGGACGCTCGTGCCGGGGCCGGGCGTCGACGACCCTGCGGTGTACGTCGGGGAGGCGATGGGCTGCTGGATGTGGGCCGTCCTGTGGCCGGGCACCGCCGGCTTCCTGCTGATCGACGACTTCGTGCTCACCGACCTGCGCGATGCGGGCCACGAGCTGGACGTCCCGTGCGGGGCGCTGTCCCCGCGTCTGCAGGCCTGACCGGGTCGAGCGATCGCCCGCCCCTAGGCTGGGCCGGTGCGCATCGACCTCCACACCCACAGCTCGGCCTCCGACGGCACCGAGACCCCCGCCGACCTGGTGCGGGCCGCTGCCGCCGCCGGCCTGGACGTCGTCGCGCTGACCGACCACGACACGACCCGCGGCTGGGCGGACGCGACCGAGGCGCTGCCGTCGGGGCTGCGGCTGGTGCGCGGCGCCGAGATCTCCTGCGTGTACGACGGCATCAGCCTGCACATGCTGGCCTACCTCTTCGACCCGGAGCACGAGGCGCTGGCCGAGGAGATGTCGATGGCGCTCGACGACCGGGTGCCGCGGGCCAAGGCGATCGTCGCCAAGCTTGCCGCGGCCGGCCACCCGATCACCTGGGAGCTCGTGCTTGCCCAGCTGCAGGACGGCGCGACGGTCGGGCGCCCGCACATCGCCGACACCCTGGTCGCCGCCGGCGTCGTCCCTGATCGCACCGCAGCCTTCGACACGCTGCTGCACGACGGCAGCGAGTTCTTCGTCGGCCACTACTACGTCGACGCGGTGCGTGCCGTGCAGCTGGTGCGCGAGGCCGGCGGCGTCCCGGTCTTCGCCCACCCGGCCGCTGCCAAGCGCGGGCCCACCGTCGGCGAGGACGCCATCGAGGCGATGGCCGCGGCCGGGCTGGCCGGCATCGAGGTCGAGCACCGCGACAACCCGCCGGAGGCACGCGAGCGGCTGCGTGCGCTCGCGGCCCGCCTGGACCTGCTGGTGACGGGCGCGAGTGACTACCACGGCTCCGGCAAGGAGAACCGGCTCGGCGAGAACACCACCGACCCGGAGGTGTTCGAGGCGGTGCTTGCGCAAGCGCGCAGTGGCCTGCCGGCATGAGCGCCGGCGACTTCAAGCTCGCCGTCGAGGTCTTCGTCACGCTGTTCGTGATCATGGACCCGCCCGGGACGGTGCCGCTGTTCCTCAGCCTGACCAGCGGTCGCAGCAACGCGATGCGCAAGAAGCTCGCCGGCCAGGCAGTCATCGTCGCGTTCGTCGTCATCACGACGTTCGCGCTGTTCGGCCAGCGGATCCTCGACTACCTCGGCATCACGCTGTCGTCGATGCAGGTCTCGGGCGGCCTGCTGCTCCTGCTGGTCGCTCTCGAGCTGCTCACCGGCCGGGCCGACGACCCCGTCGAGACCCAGAACGTGAACGTCGCGCTCGTCCCGCTGGGCACGCCGCTGCTCGCCGGCCCGGGCGCGATCGTGGCGACCATCGTGTTCGTCAAGGAGGTCGACGACCCCAGCGCCGCGCTGGCGCTTGCGCTCGGCATCGTCGCGGTGCACATCGTGCTGTGGCTGTTCCTGCGCTACTCGGTCGTCATCATCCGGGTCATCAAGGAGAGCGGGGTCATCCTGGTGACCCGCATCGCCGGACTGCTGCTGTCGGCGATCGCCGTCCAGCTGATCGCCGACGGTGTGACCGCGATGGTGAAGGCGGCGTGATCGGGCCGTCCTTCGCGGGCTATGGCGCCCAGGTGCGGCGCGGCAGACAATGCCGACATGAGCCAACGGATCATCAGGGCCGGCGAGAGCGAAGCATTCGGGTCGATTGACGGCTGCCGGGACCGCTTTCTGATCGACTCGAAGGACTGGGGCGGTGGCTTCGCTGTGGTCGAGCACTTGCTGGCGCCGCACTCGATCGCCGCGCCGATGCATCGGCACACCAAGGAGGACGAGTTCAGCTTCATTCTCGAGGGCGAGGTCGGGTACGCCGCCGCCGGTGACGAACTCGACGGCGACGGTCGGCGATCTGGTCTTCAAGCCTCGCGGCGAGTGGCACACCTTCTGGAACGCCACCGACGAGCCTGCGCGGGTGCTCGAGATGATCAGCCCCGGTGGCCTGGAAGAGGCGTTTCGGATCATCGACACTGCCTCGCCTGATCTCGACCTCGGCCCGGTCATCGAGCCGTACGGCTGCGAGGGCGACATGGCGGCGACTCAGCCGCTCATGGAGAGGCTCGGCCTCACCTTCGGGTGACTGTCCACGCAGCCGCGATCCACCCACTCAAGGAAGCGGAGCCTCCACGTGCATGCCCTCGAACAAGCAATCCAGGTTGTCGGCGCCCTGCTGATCCTCGCCGCGTTCGTCCTGGTGCAGCTCGACCGGCTCCGACCTTCGACCTGGACCTACCTGTGGCTCAACCTGGTCGGGTCCGCCATCCTGGCCGTCGATGCACTGATCGGTCGCGAGATCGGCTTCCTGCTCCTGGAAGGCGTGTGGGCGGCCGTCTCCCTCTGGAGCATCGTCAAGAAGGCACGTGGCGCCGAGCCCGACGCGGTGCGCGCACTGACGCCGGTCCGGCACGTAGCGGTCGGGCAGGGCGCGGGGCCGCTTCCTTCAGGCGCTGCCCGGGCGATCACCGTGGCCGATCCGTTTCCGGCATTAGGCAGCGGCTGGGTGGAGCGCGCCGAGGGTCACTGCACGGCCCGTGTTGCGACCCAAGGGGTGTCCCTAGCCCGGCTAATGCGCTTCGGTGCGGGGGGGGGGCGTCCTTTCAGGGCTCGTCCGCCCCTTTCCCCGCGGCCATACACTGGGCAAACGGTTGGGCAGGAGTACGGGAGAGAACCGTGGACGAGGACACCAAGCATGACGGGCTCGCCCCCTCTGGTCGTCCTGAGGATCAGGTCATGAGCGAGGCCCGGGAGGCGCTGCTAGACGCCCGGGAGGCCCTGCTTGGCGAGCGCGAACAGGCCGTCGACTTGCGCGAGGGGCGGCCGGCGAGCGCGAACAGCCGCCGACTGGCGCGAGAAGGCGGCCGACGAGCGCGAAAATGTCGCCGACGAACGCCGTGACGCATCGGAGCAGAGAGACGCGTCCGTCCGACAGTTGCGTGCAACGTTGAAGCAGCGAGCCGACCAACTGAGCCAACTCATCGCGGCGGCGGATGCGCGGGACCGTGCGGCGGAGATTCGTGACCGGGCCGCCGAAGCGCGGGACGCGGCGGCAGCGCTGCGCGCCTTGGAATACCGACGCCTCGAGGCCGTGGACCAAGGCCGAACCACCATCGACCGCGAGTGGGCCGGAAACGATCGTGACCAGGCGGCTGCCGACCGGTCCGATTTGCGCGACCTCGGACGGGACGCGAGGGAGGATCCCACGGCCCAGAAGTGACACCAGCCAGGCTGCCCGGGAAGGTGCCTGGACACTCATCCGCTCCGCGGCTGACACCACCAAACGGAACCGGCACTACCGAGCGTCTCTCCCGGCCCGCTCACGTGCAGACTGGACCTTCCCGATGCCGCAGGGCTCCGGGAGGTCCGGTCATCGATGGTCTACTCCCGGCCGCCGTGCACGGCCAGTGCGTACAAGGTCAGACCGGGTTTCCCACGTAGGTCAGTGACGAGATCGGGTAGTACGCCATCCACGCCATGGTGCTGAGGGCTAATACGGCTGCGGTCACGAAACCGACCCACCGCCCGAGTTGGGACCGATTGAGCAGCAGGAAGCTCGAGGCGATGAGCAACACCCCCACGGCGAGCCACAGCCATGCGTAGGTGGTCAGGTTGTCGCCGAACACGCTGTCTTGAAGCTGGTCAGGAAGCTGGCCGTTGTAGCTGAACGCCCAGAATGAGTCGAAGACGCGCATCAGACCGGCCAGCCCCAACACGCTTCCGGCGAAGAGAAGCCACCCGGAAACTGGCTCGCCAGAGACACCCCGCTCGTAGGAAGCCGATGGGGTTTGACTCGGCGGGTTCGTGGCCATCGCCACTCCTCTCAGAGTTGCCCAGACTGGCCCGGGCGAGTCAATCATGCCTCCGCCAGCGCGCCGTGATGCCGCCGCCACGCGCGATTACGCGTGCTGAAGAGTGCGTTCTAGACGTGTTGGCCAGCGGACCGATGACTTCCCGGCCGGATGGCGGTCTGGTGTGGCATGAATGAAGCCACGCGGACCAAGCTCTCCGACTCGCTGGACGGGTCGGTGCTGCTGCCCGGCGACCCGACGTACGACGAGGCGCGGAAGATCTGGAACGCCATCGTCGACCGGCGTCCTCGGGCGATCTTCCAGTGCGCGAGCGTCCGGGACGTGGTCACCGCGGTCCGGACGGCCCGCGAGCACGACCTCGAGATCGGCATCCGGTGCGGCGGCCACAGCGCGGCCGGCCACGCTGTCCCCGACGACGGGCTGATGATCGACCTGACTCCGCTGCGTGCTGTCCGCGTCGACCCGGGGCAGCGCCGGGCGGTCGTGCAGGGCGGCGCACTGCTCGGGGCGCTGGACCGGGCGTCCCAGGAGTACGGGCTCGCCGTCACCGCCGGCAACGTGTCGCACACCGGCGTCGGCGGCCTCACCCTCGGTGGCGGGATGGGCTGGCTGGCCCGGCAGGCCGGCCTGGCGTGCGACAACGTCGTGTCGTTCGAGGTCGTCACCGCGGACGGTGACGTGCTGCGCGCGAGCGAGACCCAGCACCCCGACCTCTACTGGGCGCTGCGTGGCGGCGGGGGCAACTTCGGTGTGGTCACCGAGTTCGAGTTCCGGCTGCACGACATCGGCACCGAGACGCTGTACCGTCGAGGTCGACTTCCCGGTCGACCAGGCGGTCACCGCACTGCGCAGCTGGCGTGACCTCAGCGCGTCGGCGCCGCGCGAGGCGACGTTCACCGCGGGGATCGGCGGCGGTGTCGTGACGCTCGGCTATGTCTGGGTGGGCAACCCGCAGCGGGGCGAGGAGCTCGCTTCCCGCCATGCGCGCGCTGGGGCGCCCGTCGGCCGAGCGGGTCGTGCCCTCGACGTACGTCGAGCTGCAGTCACGCTACGACGTGGTCGACGGGCACGCGTTGCGCCGGTACGCCAAGGGCCACTACTTCCGCGAGCTCACCGACGAGGTCATCGACACGATGGTCGCGGTGACCGAGGTCGGCCCGTTCGCGCCCGGTGTCGGGCTGCAGGCGTACGGCGGCGCGATCGCCGACGTGCCCGAAGACGACACCGCGTTCAGCCACCGCGGGACCGCCTTCGAGCTCGGCGCGAGCACCGGGTGGACCGATCCCGCCGAGGACGAGGTGCGCATCGGCGACGGCACGGTCGTACGCCGCGACGCTCGAGCCGTTCGCCTCCGGGGTCTACGTCAACGTCCTGGGCGACGAGGGCGCCGCCGGCGTACGCCGGGCGTACTCGGCCGAGAAGCTGGCCCGGCTCACCGCCGTGAAGGACACCTACGACCCGCAGAACGTCTTCCACCTCAACCAGAACATCCCACCCTCGGGCGCACTCGGGCACCGCCGCCTGATCGTTCGTACCGCTCCGGTCGGCCTCCGGGTCGCCGGAAGCCGCCGAGGTGGCACGAACGATCTTGGTGCGCTCGCCATGTGCGCGAACGCGCTTGACGGCGGCCCTGAGAAGCGCCATTGTGCTAGGTAACTAGTGGAATGGGGTTCCGGTGATCGAGTTCTCGTTGGACGGCCGCTCCGGCGTCTCGCCGTACCTGCAGGTGGTCCAGCAGGTGCGGCAGGCGCTGCGGCTCGGGCATGCTCCGGGAGGGTGACCAGCTGCCGACGGTGAAGGACGTCGTCGCTCGGCTGGCCATCAACCCCAACACGGTGCTCAAGGCGTACCGCGAGCTGGAGCGCGAGGGGCTCGTCGCCGCCCGACCGGGCGTCGGGACGTTCGTGACCCGGTCGCTGGCCGATGACTCGCTTGCCGCGCACGAGCCGTTGCGTCGGGACCTGCGGCGCTGGCTGGCGAAGGCCCGCCTCGCGGGTCTCGACGAGGAGAGCATCGAGGCGCTCTTCGCGAGCACGTTTCGCAACGCGCAGCGGGAAATAGCGTGACTGCCGTCCTGCGGGCCCAGGGGCTGGGCAAGCGGTACCGGCGGCGCTGGGCGCTGTCGGACTGCACGCTGGACATCCCGGCCGGGCACGTCACCGGGCTGGTCGGCCCCAACGGCGCCGGCAAGACCACGCTGCTCAGCCTGGCCGTCGGGATGCTGGCGCCGACGACGGGCACGATCGAGGTCTGCGGCGGCCGGCCCGCTGCCGACGCGGAGCAGCTGGCCAAGGTGGGCTTCGTCGCCCAGGACACCCCGACCTACGCCGCGCTTGAGCGTCGACGACCACCTGCGGCTGGGCGCCCGGCTCAACCCCCGCTGGGACGACGCCGTGGCGCGGTCCCGCATCGAGCGGCTCGGCCTCGACCTCGCCCAGAAGGCCGGCAAGCTGTCCGGCGGCCAGCGGGCCCAGCTCGCCCTCACCCTGGGCCTCGCCAAGCGACCGGAGCTGCTGATCCTCGACGAGCCGGTCGCGAGCCTCGACCCGCTCGCCCGCCGGGAGTTCCTGCAGATCCTGATGGAGGCGGTCGCCGAGCAGGAGCTCAGCGTCCTGCTGTCCTCCCACGTCGTCTCCGACCTGGAGCGCGTCTGCGACCACCTCGTCGTGCTCGTCGACTCCCTGGTCCGGGTCGAGGGCGACGTCGAGTCGCTGCTCGAGAGCCACCTCCGGCTCACCGGACCGCGCCGCGACGCTCGGCACGCTGCCGGCCGACCAGCACGTCGTCTCGGCGAGCCACACCGACCGGCAGACCACAGTCGTCGTACGCACCGAGGCACCCGTCCTCGACCCGTCCTGGACGGTGGGCCGCCTCGGCCTCGAGGACCTGGTGCTGGCCTACATGGAAGGCACCCGGGCCGCCGTGCCCGGTCCCGTGATGGAGGTCCTGCGATGATCTGGCTCACCTGGCGCCAGTTCCGCGTCCAGGCCGCGGCCGCCACGGCCCTCGCGGTCGCCTTCGCGCTGGTCCTGGCCGCGACCGGCCCACGGCTCGTCGACATCGCCGCCACCTACCGGCGACGTGTTCGACCACCTCACGCGGACCGACCGCAATCTCTTCCAAGCCGCGATCGTCGTCGTCGCCGTGGCACCGGTGATCATCGGCGTGTTCTGGGGTGCGCCGCTGGTCGCCCGCGAGCTCGAGGCCGGCACCCACCGGCTGGCCTGGACCCAGTCGGTCACCCGCACCCGGTGGCTGGCCACCAAGCTCGGCGTGACGACGCTGGCTGCCGCTGCTGCCGTCGGGCTGCTCACCTTCGCCGTGACCTGGTGGTCGATTCCGCTGGACGGCGCGCTCAGCAGCACCCAGGGCGGTCTGCCGTCGCGCATCACGCCGGTGACGTTCGCGATGCGCGGCGTCGTCCCTGTCGGGTACGCCGTGTTCGCGGTCGTGCTCGGCGCAACCCTGGGCGCCGTGTTCCGGCGGTCGCTGCCCGCGATGGCGGTCACCCTCGGCCTGGTCATCTTCGTGCAGATCGCGGTCCCGACCTGGGTCCGCCCGCACCTGGCACCGACGACCGAGCAGACGGTGGAGTTCAACAGGGAGCGCCTCGACGGGATCTCGATCGGCGACACCGGCCCGGGCTCGCCGCTCCGGATGACCGTGAACACCGGTGGCCCGGGCAGCTGGGTGCTGTCCAACGAGACCATCGACGCCAGCGGACGGGCCGTGTCGCTGCCCTCGTGGTTCGCGGACTGCATCCCTCGGCCACCAGCCCCCGGGACCAACGGGGATGGGCCGGTGAAGGCCCAAGGCCCCGAGCGGCTCGACGCCTGCTTCACCCGCCTCAACGACGAGGGTTACCGGCAACAGCTCGTCTTCCAGCCGGCGAAAAACTTCTGGCCGTTGCAGTGGGCCGAGCTGGCGCTGTTCCTCGCCGTCTCCGGCCTCGTGGCCGGGTTCTGCCTCTGGTGGGTCCGCCGGCTCGCCTGACTCCTCGGGGAGGCCAGTCGAGCCGGAAGTTCGAAACTTCGTGGAAATCGTTATCGACAACGATTGACACCGTCTGCCGAGTCCGCGATTCTGCCAGCGCTGGTCCACGTCACAGCGGGCGTGGCGGACCGAAGGGACTCTCGATGCTAGGACAGACTCGAGTGGCGGCCATGGCCGCGCTCTGCGCCTGTGTCTTGATGATTGCCACCGCTTGCGGCGACGACGGGGACAGCGCCGACGACTCGAAGTCGGGCGGCGGCGAAAGCACCACGATCACCTGGTGGCACAACTCGAACAACGAGCCGGGCAAGGGCTTCTACGAGCAGGCCGCCAAGGACTTCCAGGCCGACCACCCCGGCGTCAAGATCGAGATCAGCGCGATGGCGCACGAGGACATGGTCGACAAGCTCGACGCCGCGTTCCAGAGCGGTGACGTCCCCGACATCTACATGGAGCGCGGCGGCGGCGAGCTCGCCGACCACGTCGAGGCGGGTCTCGTCCGGGACATCTCGAAGGACGCCTCCGCCGAGATCGACAAGATCGGCGGCTCGGTGGCCGGCTGGCAGCAGGACGGCAAGACGTACGCGTTGCCGTTCTCGTTGGGAGTCGTCGGCTTCTGGTACAACAAGGAGCTCGTCGAGCAGGCCGGTGTCACGACACCTCCGACCACCATGGCCGAGCTCTACGACGTGATCGACAAGCTGAAGGCTGCCGACCTCACGCCGCTGTCGGTCGGCGCGGGTGACAAGTGGCCGGCGGCGCACTACTGGTACTACACGGCAATGCGCGCTTGCGCCGAGGACGTCCTCAAGGATGCAGTGAAGAGCCTCGACTTCTCCGACCCCTGCTTCCTGCAGGCTGGCGAGGAAGTGAAGGATCTGCTGGCCACCAAGCCGTTCAACCGCGGCTTCTTGTCCACGCCGGCCCAGGAGGGCGCCACGTCTGCCTCTGGCCTGCTGGCCACCGGCAAGGTCGCGATGGAGATGCAGGGTCACTGGGAGCCGGGTGTGATGCAGGGGCTCACCGATGACGGCAAGGGCCTGGGCGACAAGACCGGCTGGTTCCCCTTCCCGGCTGTCGACGGCGGTGCCGGCGACCCGGCGGCGCAGCTCGGTGGCGGTGACGCGTGGGCGGTCTCCGAAGAGGCTCCCGACGAAGCGGTCGAGTTCGTCAAGTACCTGCTGTCGGACGAGGTCCAGACGGGTTTCGCGGAGAACGACATGGGTCTGCCGACCAACCCGGCCGCGACCGGCTCGGTGTCCGACCCGGCGCTGGCCGAGCTCCTCGAGGTGCGCGACGCCGCGCCGTACGTCCAGCTCTACTTCGACACCGCCTTCGGAGCCTCCGTGGGCGGCGCCATGAACGACGAGATCGCGCTGCTCTTCGCGGACAAGGCGTCTCCCGAGGACGTCGTGAAGGCAACGCAGGCGGCGGCCGACCAGGAGCAGTGATCCAGATCGTGCGCCACGACGGCGTCGCAGCTCCGGCGGCACCGGCTCAGGACAAAGCGGTTGCCCGGCGTGGGAATCCACGCCGGGCAACCGCCCGTCCAGTCGGTTCCGCCATGCGGCAGCGCCTCGAGATCGCCTTCTTCGTCACGCCGGCCCTGGCGCTGATGGCCGTCTTCGTCGTCTGGCCGGTTATCGCCGCGGCCAGGATGTCGTTGTTCAGCTGGAAGGGCTTCGGCCCGATGGACGACTTCATCGGGCTGAAGAACTACTCGTTGGTCCTGCGCGACGAGGTCTTCACCGACGCGGTGGCGCACAACTTCACGATCGTCTTCCTGTCGATCCTTATACAGCTGCCGCTGGGACTCGGGATCGCGCTCCTGCTGAACCGCCGCATCAGGGCGCGCGGCCTGCTGCGCACGATCGTCTTCGTCCCGTACGTGGTCGCTGAGGTGATCGCGGGAGTGGTGTGGTTCCAGCTGCTGCAGCCGGAGTCCGGCGTGGTGGACAAGCTGGTTTCGGCGGTGGGCCTGACGCCGCCGGAGCAGGGTTTCCTCGGTACGCCCTCACTCGCGCTACCGACGCTCTTCGTGGTCCTGACCTGGAAGTACCTCGGCCTCGCGATCCTGTTGTTCCTGGCCGGGCTGCAAAGCATCCCCGAGGAGCTGTACGAAGCCGCGCAGATCGACGGTGCGAGCTGGTGGCAGGTCCAGCGTCGGATCGCGATCCCGCTGCTGGGGCCGACCATTCGCACCTGGGCCTTCCTCTCCATGATCGGCTCGCTACAGCAGTTCGACATGGTGTGGGTGATGACCGGCGGCGGCCCGGCCAACGCGACCACCACGATGGCGACGTACCTGATCAGCCAGGGGACCCAGCGGCACAACTACGGCATAGCGGGGGCGGCATCGGTGGTGCTGTTCGTCATCGCTTTCGCGATGGCGTTGGCCTACCAGGCGCTGATCCTGCGCCGTGACACCACGGCGGACCAGTCATGACGGCCCGCGCGAACCGGCGATTCGGCCAGGGCGGTCCGCTCGTCTACGTGGTGGCGCTGGTGGTCGTGGCGCTCACGCTCGGGCCGGTGCTGTACGGCGCGCTCGGCGGCTTCCGGAGCAACGAGCAGCTGGCTCGCGACCCCGCTGCCTTGCCCGACCCGTGGGTGTGGTCCAACTACAGCGACGTGCTGTCCAACGATGCGTTCTGGCGTTACGCGTTGAACTCCATGGTCATCGCGGCGGTCACCACTGCCGTGGCCGTCTTCTTCGGGGTGATGGCCGCCTACCCGCTCGCGCGCTACAACTTCCGGTTCCGCGAGCCGCTCTTCATGGTCTTCGTCCTGGGCCTGCTCTTCCCGGTCGCGGTCGCGATCATCCCGTTGTTCATCCTGGTCACTCGCGACCTGCACATGTCGAACACCTGGTGGGGAGTAGCCCTGCCGCAGGCGGCGTTCGCCCTGCCGATCACGGTCGTCATCCTGCGGCCGTTCCTGATGGCGCTGCCGAGAGAGCTGGAGGAGGCTGCCTTCATCGACGGTGCGACCCGGATCGGCGTGTTCTGGCGAATCGCCCTGCCGCTGTCTGTCCCCGGCCTGGTGACCGTCGGCGTGCTGGCGTTCGTGACCTCGTGGAACGCCTACCTGCTGCCGCTGCTGCTGCTCCGGGACGACATGCGGACCCTGCCCCTAGGAGTCGCCGACTACTCGACCGAGCACTCCGCTGACACCGCGGGCGTGCTTGCGTTCACTACGATCGCCATGATTCCGGCCTTGGTGCTGTTCCTCGCGATGCAGCGCCGAATCGTCGGCGGGCTACAGGGCGCGGTCAAGGGCTGAGCCCTCCGCATGTCGGATTGGACTGAATGATGGATTCGAGCACCAGGCGCTCCGGCAGGCACGTGGGCTTGCCGCGCCCGAGTGTCGGTGGCCGGGTGACCATGCGGCAGGTTGCCGAGGAGGCGGACGTCTCGGTGTCGACCGTGTCGAAGGTCATCAACGGCCGGTACGGCGTGTCCACAGAGACGAACGACCACGTCACCCAGGTCATCAACCGCCTCGGCTACGAAGTGAGTCTGGTCGCACGAAGCCTGCGCAACCGTCGCACGAACGTGATCGGCGTCCTGGTGGCCGACTTCGAGCCCTTCAGCACGGAGGTGCTCAAGGGCGCAGCCGACGCGATCCGCGCAACCGGCTACGAGCTGGTGGCCTACTCTGCGGGCGGCCGCATCGACGAGCACGTCGGCTGGGAGCGCCGCTACCTGTCCCGCCTCATGGGCACCCTCGTCGACGGAGCTGTGCTCGTGACGCCGACCATCACCGACGTCCAGTTCGACGGCCCGATCGTGGCCGTCGACCCGCACACCGGACCGTCCAGCCTGCCGACCGTCACCGCCGACAACCTGCAAGGGGCCCGCCTCGGTGTCGACCATCTGCTCAGCCTCGGCCACACCCGCATCGGCATGGTGACCGGCCGGCCGGACCTGGTCTCGGCTCAGCTGCGCGAACGCGGCTTCCGCGAGGCGCACGCCGCAGCCGGCGTACCCATCGACGAGGCGTTGCTCCTCCCTGGTGGCTTCGAGCCCGAGCCGGCCCGAGCCGCCGCCCGTGCGCTGCTGTCCCTCCCCGAGCCGCCCACCGCCGTCTTCGCGGCCAACGACCTGTCCGCCCTGGCGACACTCGAAGCCGCCGCCGAGCTGGGGCTGGACGTGCCGTCACGGCTGTCGGTCCTCGGCTTCGACAACATCCCGGAGTCCGCCTTGGCGCAGCCGCCCCTCACGACCGTCGAGCAGCCGATCCGGCGGATGGGCCATGACGCCATCGACATTCTCGTCCGGCTGATCGCGGGCGAGGAAGAGGAAGCCGACGCCCACGTCACGTTGGGCACCACCCTCGTCGTACGCCGGTCGACTGCTGCACCCTGGACGGCATCGTGACCGAGCTCTGGCGCGACCCCGACGCCTCCGTGTCCGCCCGGGTAGCCGACCTGGTGGGCCAGATGACGCTGCGCGAGAAGGTGGCCCAGCTCTCCGGCGTCTGGGACGTCGACCCGGCGGTCGGCGACATGGCGCCCATGTTCAGTGACGCCATCGGAACGAACCCGCCGTGGGAGGAGCTCATCACCGACGGCCTGGGCCAGCTGACCCGGCCCTTTGGCACGGTGCCCGTCGAGCCTGGCGATGGGCTGCGCTCGCTGGCCGAGCGTCAGCGGCAGGTGATGGCGGCCAACCGGTTCGGGATCCCGGCGCAGGTCCACGAGGAGTGCCTCACCGGGCTGGCCGCCTGGCGGGCGACGATCTACCCGTCCCCGCTGTGCTGGGCGGCGACCTTCGACCCCGCGATCGTGGAGCGGATGGGCGCCCGGATCGGGTCGACCATGCGTCGCCTCGGGGTCCATCAGGGGCTGGCGCCGGTGCTCGACGTCGTTCGCGACCTGCGCTGGGGTCGGGTCGAGGAGACGCTGGGCGAGGACCCGTTCCTCGCCGGTCTGGTCGGGAGTGCGTACGTCCGGGGACTGGAGAGCGCTGGCGTCGTCGCCACGCTCAAGCACTTCGCGGGGTACTCCGCATCGCGGGCTGGTCGGAACCTCGCGCCGGTGTCCATGGGACCGCGCGAGGTCGCCGACGTGCTCCTGCCCCCCTTCGAGATGGCACTGCGGGCCGGCGCCCGGTCGGTGATGAACGCCTATACCGACACCGACGGGGTTCCCGCCGCAGCCGACCCTGCGCTGCTGACCACGTTGCTGCGCGACTCCTTGGGGTTCACCGGCACGGTCGCGGCCGACTACTTCTCCGTCGCCTTCCTGCGCACCCTCCATCACGTGGCCGAGACGGACGCGGACGCAGCGAGGCTGGCGCTCGAGGCTGGCATCGACATCGAGCTTCCGTCGACCAACGTCTACGGGGAGCCGCTGCTCACCGCCATCGACGAGGGGTTGATCGACGAGAAGGTCGTGGACCGGGCCTTGACCCGCGTGCTGCAGCAGAAGTGCGAGCTCGGGCTGCTGGACCCGGACTGGGCACCAGCCGCAGACGACGATGTCGACCTGGACGACGACGAGTCGCGGGGCATCGCCCGGGAGCTCGCCCGCCGGTCGGTGGTCCTGCTCTCCAACCAGGGGACCCTCCCGCTGCGGCCGGGCAGCCGGCTCGCGGTCGTCGGCCCCCGGGCCGACACCTTCGAGGCGATGCTCGGCTGCTACTCGTTCCCGCTGCACGTGCTGGTCCACTACCCGGGCACCGACCGGGGCGTGACGATCCGCACGGTCCGGGAGGTCCTCGCCGACGACTACGACGTCACGTACGCCGAGGGCTGCTCCGTGCTCGGTGGCAGCGACGACGAGATCGCGAGCGCCGTGGCGGCCGCCACGGGCGGGGACGTCTGCATCGCGGTGCTGGGAGACCATGCCGGTCTGTTCGGCAACGGCACCTCCGGTGAGGGCTGTGACGTGGCCGACCTGCGCCTGCCCGGCCGACAGGAGGAGCTGCTCGAAGCACTGCTCGCGACCGGCACGCCGGTCGTCGCGGTGCTGCTCGTCGGGCGGCCCTACGACCTGAGCCGCCAGGCGTCACGGCTGGCAGCGCTGGTCTGCGGGTTCTTCCCCGGCGAGGAGGGGGCGCAGGCGATCGCCGACGTACTCAGCGGCCGCGTCAACCCGTCCGGACGGCTGCCGGTGAGCTTCCCCGGCACCGGCTCCACCCAGCCGAGCACGTACCTCGCTGCGGCTCTCGGACAGCGCACCGAGGTCTCGGTGGTCGACCCGACGCCGCTCTTCCCCTTCGGGCACGGGCTCTCGTACGCATCCGCTACCTGGGGGCCGGTGACCGCGGTGACGGGGGCAGAGTGGGACGCCGACGGGTCTTCTGAGATCGAGGTGGAGCTCGTCAATGAAGCGGACCGCAGCGTCGCAGAGGTCGTGCAGGTCTACCTGCACGACCGCGCCGCGTCGGTGGTGCGGCCGGTTCAGCAGCTGGTCGGCGCGGTGCGGGTCGACCTGGAGCCCGGCGAACGGAGCTGCGTCCGCATCACTCTGCATGCCGACCTGACGTCCTTCACCGGTCGGGACCTGGTCCGCCTCGTCGAGCCAGGCGAGGTGGAGCTCCGGGTCGGCACGTCGAGCGCCGACATCCGCGCCGTGCTGCCCTTCGAGCTGGTCGGGCACGGGCGGGAGGTCGGGGCGGACCGGGTGCTGGAGCCGACCGTCGTGGTGGAGCCGGCCTGATCAGGGGGAGCTAGGCGATCCCGGCCCAGAAGGTCAGCAGCTGGGCAGCGGTCGCCTCGGGCAGGTCGGCCGCGGGGGAGTGCCCGGCGTCCGGCAGTACGGCGGCCGCGGCACCGAGCCGGGTGGCCATCTCGGCCTGCAACGCCGGAGGCCACACGTCGTCGTGCTCGCCCAGCAGCACTAGCACCGGCAGGTCCAGCGCGGCGAGCTCGTCAGTGCGGTCGGGCTCGGAGAGCAGCTGCTCCGCCACCCGGTGCAGTCCCATCGGGTGGTTGGCGACGAACCGGTCGTGCAGCCACGCCTCGATGTCGGCCCGCGGCGGCGCGATCTCGGTCTGCGACTCGATCTGCCGCTTCGCCGCCCAGATCGCCTCCAGGTCCATCACCGGCAGCGCCTGCAGCATGAGTTGTACGCCGTTGTCCGCCGGCGTCGGGATCGCGGCCGGCCCCGAGCTCATCAACGTCAGCGACCGCAGCGCGGCGGGGTCGGCGAGCGCGGCCGCCCGCGTCACCAGTCCGCCGAACGAGTGGCCGACCAGGTGCGCCGGCCCAGCCAGCCCGGCCAGCACCGCCAGGACGTCGTCGGCCAGCACCTTCACGTCGTACGACGACGGGTCATCGGTCCCCGGCGACTCGTACTGCCCGCGCTGGTCGATCGCCAGCACCTCGTGGCCGGCCGCCGCGAGCGGGGCCAGCACCGCGATGAAGTCCTCCTTGGAGCCGGTGTACCCCGGCACCAGCAGCACCGGCGCGCCTGTCGCGGCGGCCGGCTCAGCACGCAGCACGGCCAGCGGCCCACGCGGCGTGGCCACGCTCGTCGCCTGCACGCCCGCGGGCAGCTCGAGGAAGGGCGGCGTGCTCACGTCGCGGAACGCTACCGGGCGGCCCGTGACACGGCGGGGGGAGGGACAGGCACAATGGCGCCCGTGAGCCGGACCATCGCCGTAGCGAACCAGAAGGGTGGCGTCGCCAAGACGACCACCGTCGCGTCGCTCGGCTCTGCCCTGGCCGAGCGCGGGCACAAGGTGCTGCTGGTCGACCTGGACCCGCAGTCCTGCCTCACGTTCTCGCTCGGGCTGGACCCGGAGGCCGTCGAGCTCAGCGTCCACGACGTGCTGCTCGGCCGGGTCGGCGCCTCGATGGCGATCCTGCCGACCGAGGACGGCGTCGACCTGCTGCCCGCCACCATCGAGCTGGCCGGCGCCGAGGCCCAGCTGATGAGCCGCCCCGGCCGCGAGTACGTGCTGCGCAGCGCGCTGGAGGAGGTCGAGGCCGCGTACGACGTCGTGCTGCTCGACTGCTCGCCGTCCCTCGGCGTGCTCACGCTCAACGCGCTCACCGCCGCCGACGAGCTGATCATCCCGCTGCAGTGCGAGATGCTCAGCCACCGCGGTGTCGGCCAGCTGCTCGACACCGTCGCCGACGTGCAGCGCATCCTCAACCCCGGCCTGAAGGTCCTCGGCGTCCTGCCGACCATGTTCGACGGCCGCACCAACCACGCCCGCGCCGTGCTCGCCGACGTGTCCGGCCGCTACGGGCTGCCGGTGCTGGAGCCGCCGATCCCGAAGTCGGTGCGGTTCGCCGAGGCTCCGGCCGCCGGGCGCTCGGTGCTCGCCACCGCGCGACGGGCCCGCGGCAGCGAGGCCTACCGCGAGCTGGCCGAGGGGCTGTTCGGATGAGCGCCCAGGAGCCCGGCTTCGACCGGCTGCGCCGCCGCGGCGCCACGGCCAGCCAGAAGGTCCCGCTGCGCGTCGACCCGCAGGGCCGCCAGTCGCTCTACAGCGTCTCCGAGCAGCAGCCGCCCACGCCCGGCGCGGTGACGGTCGAGTGCTCGTCGTGCGGCGAGGTGAGCGTGGTGACGCCGCGGCAGCTGGTCAGCCTCGCACTGCCGTCGGTGCACCTGCCGTTCGTCCGGCGCGATCACCCGTCCTGGATGCGCTGCCCCGCCTGCAGCCGGCGTACCTGGGTCAAGGTCGTCATCACCCTCTAGGCGCCGCGAACGATCTTGGGGCGTGAGGCGCGCCCGCGCGCGGGCGGTCAGTCGTCCTCGGCGGTGGTGCGGTCGCCGACGTACGCCAGCAGGTCCGGCTCGGTCGAGACCAGCCGGCCCACCTGCTCGCCCCCGTCGCAGGTGAGCAGGGCGACGTCCAGCTCGTCCGGTGTCCGGGCGAGCACCGCCAGGTCGCGCCGCCGGACTCCCAGCGGCGCAGGACGTCGAGGTCGGCGCCCACCCTGGTCAGGCCTGCTCGGCGGCGCCTGCCCCGCCCGACTCCGTGCTGCCGCCCGCGCCACGACCGCCGCGGCTGCGGCGACGCCGGCGCGGGGTGCCGTCGCCGGTCGCGGCTGCTGCGTCGCCGGTCGCCGGGGCGGCCGAGGCGGTGGTCGCCGCCGGCTTGCCGCCGCGGGTGCGGGTGCGCTCGCGGTCCTTGCGCGGCGGCCGCTCGGCCCGCTCCGGCCGGTCGGCCCGGTCGCTGCTGCCACTCCGCTCGCCGCCGCGGTCGCGGTCGCCCCGCTTGGCACCGCCCGAGCCGCCACGCTTCGGCGCGCCGTGCCCGCCGGCCCGGCCGGTCTCGCCGAGGTCCTCGACCTCTTCGGCCTCCAGCCCGGCCCGGGTGCGCTGCGCGCGCGGCAGCGTCCCGGTGACGTGCCGCGGGATGTCGAGCTCCTCGTAGAAGTGGTCCGAGGTCGAGTAGGTCTCCTCGGGCTCGCCGAAGCCGAGGTCGAGCGCCTTGTTGATCAGCCCCCAGCGCGGCATGTCGTCCCAGTCGACGAAGGTGATCGCGATGCCCTTCGCGCCGGCGCGGGCGGTGCGGCCGATGCGGTGCAGGTAGGTCTTCTCGTCCTCGGGGCACTGGTAGTTCATGACGTGGGTGATGTCCTCGACGTCGATGCCGCGGGCGGCGACGTCGGTGGCGACGAGCACGTCGACCTTGCCGTTGCGGAACGCGCGCAGCGCCTGCTCGCGGGCGCCCTGGCCGAGGTCGCCGTGCACGGCGCCGGAGGCGAAGCCGCGGTCGGCGAGCTCGTCGGCGACCTTGGCGGCGGTGCGCTTGGTGCGGCAGAACACCAGGGTCAGGCCGCGGCCGTCGGCCTGCAGGATGCGCGCGAGCATCTCGACCTTGTCCATGGCGTGCGCCCGGAACACGTGCTGCTCGACGGCCTTCACGGTCTGGCCGTCGTCGTCGGGGTCGACCGCGCGGATGTGCGTCGGCTGGTGCATGTACGACCGGGCCAGGGTGATGATCGCGCCCGGCATGGTCGCCGAGAACAGCATCGTCTGCCGGCCGGCGGGGATCAGCCGCACGATCTTCTCGACGTCGGGCAGGAAGCCCAGGTCGAGCATCTCGTCGGCCTCGTCGAGCACCAGGCTGCGGACGTGGCCGAGGTCGAGCTGGCCCTGCTGGGCCAGGTCGATCAGCCGGCCCGGCGTGCCGACGACGACCTCGACGCCCTTCTTGAGCGCCTCGACCTGCGGCTCGTACGCGCGGCCGCCGTAGATCGACAGGATCCGGACCTTGCGGCGGGCCGCGGCCTTCTTCAGGTCCTCGGTCACCTGCACGCACAGCTCGCGGGTCGGGACGACGACCAGCGCCTGCGGCTTGCCGGCCTGGATCGGCGGCAGGGTCGGGTCGCCCTCCTCGTCCTGCGCCACGACGCGCTGCAGCAGCGGGATGCCGAAGCCGAGCGTCTTGCCGGTGCCGGTCTTGGCCTGGCCGATGATGTCGTGGCCGTGCAGGGCGACCGGCAGCGTCAGCGCCTGGATGGGGAACGGGTGGGTGATGCCGACGGCGGCGAGTGCGTCCACGGTTGCTTGGAGCACGCCGAGCTCGGCGAAAGATGGGGTGTTCAGGACGGGGCCCTTCTTACGTGGTCCCGCGTGACAGTCCGGGGCCGCACGCCGCCAGGATGGACGGCGGGCCGCTCGGACGCGGGACGCGTCGGTCGGAGCCGATCGGTGTCGGGCGACCGGGCATCCGTTCTACTCCGGGCCACCTTACCCCTCGATACGCTGCCGATCGTGAGCGCGCACCCGCGACCCGATGGCCGACGAGGACTACCGGCTGGCCGTGGTCGACCTGCTCGGCGCGCTGGCCTACGGCGAGCTGACCGCCTTCGAGCGGCTCGCCGACGACGCGTCGCTGGCGCCGACCCTCGGCGACAAGGCCGCGCTGGCGGCGATGGCCGTCGCGGAGTACAACCACTTCGCGCTGCTGCGCGACCGGCTGGTGGACCTCGGCGCCGAGCCCGAGGAGGCCATGGAGCCGTTCATCGCGGCGCTGGAGGCGTTCCACGAGCGCACCGCTCCGGGCAACTGGCTGGAGGGGCTGGTCAAGGCGTACGTCGGCGACGGGATCGCCGAGGACTTCTACCGCGAGGTGTCGGCGTACCTCGACGACTCGACCCGCGACCTGGTGCTGTCGGTGCTCGAGGACACCGGGCACTCGGCGTTCGCGGTCGAGCGGGTCCGGGCCGCCATCGAGGTCGACCCGCGGCTGGCCGGCCGGCTGGCGCTGTGGGGGCGGCGGCTGGTCGGCGAGGCGCTGAGCCAGGCGCAGCGGGTGGCCGCCGAGCGGGACGCGCTGGCGAACCTGCTGGTGGGCGGCGTCACCGAGCGCGGTGCGGACCTCGCCGAGGTCGGCCGGATGTTCGCCCGGCTCACCGAGAACCACACCAAGCGGATGGCTAGCCTCGGCCTGTCGGCCTGACCACCTGACGGATCGCCGACGCCGGGTCGGGCGCCTCCTGGTCCGGCGCGAAGTCGTCGCGCTCCCAGGCGCGGCCGCGGCTCAGCCACACCGTCTGCAGCCCGGCCCCGCGGCCGCCGCCGATGTCCGCCGCCGGGTTGTCGCCGACCATCCAGCCATCCAGCGGTACGCCGGCCCGCTCCGCGGCGAGCTCGAAGATGCGTCGTTCCGGCTTGTGCACCCCGACCGCTCCGGAGATGCACACCGCGTCGACCAGCTCGGCCAGCCCGGTGGCCGTGACCTTGCGGCCCTGAACGTTCGCGTCGCCGTTGGTGACGACGCCGAGCGACCAGCCCTGCGCTCGGGCGTCGACCAGTGCCTCGCGTACGCCGGGGTCGCAGCGGTAGCGCGCGGGGAAGTCGTGGCCCCACTCGTCGACGAGGTCCGGCACCTCGGCCGAGAGACCGAGGCGCTCCACCACGCCGGCGAAGAACTCCGTCCGGGGCGTGAGGCCGCCGCCGTCGAGGGCGCCGATCCAGGCCAGGTCCTGCGCGGAGACGTCGTGCGGCCGGGTGAAGTCCGCGACCCACTGGCCGAAGACCCGGCCTCGATCGACGATCGTGTCGTCGAGGTCGAGCAGCAGCAGCGGCATCGACGCCGAGCTACAGCGAGCCGAAGCCGACCCGGCGGCTCTCCGGCTCGCCGATCTCGACGTACGCCAGCTTGTCCGACGGGACCACGACCTGCCGGCCGCGCTCGTCGGTCAGCGCGAGCACCGACACGTCGCCGCTGACCGCGGCGGACACCGTCGCCAGGATCGACTCCGTGGTCTCGGTGCTGTCGATCACCAGTTCGCGGGTCGCGTGCTGGACACCGATCCTGACCTCCACGGGTACCTCCGGGCTTGTTGGTGCTGCGGGTGCTGCATCAGCCTACGTTCAGACTAGTCGTCGACTCCGGACGTCGCCGCTCCGGGGGAACCCGCCGATCCCGCGCCAGCGTCAGGCTCGCCAGCAGCCGGGAGGCCGCGTCCCGCGGGATCGCGCCGTCGTCCGCGAGCCAGTAGCGCGCCGCGACCTGGGCCATGCCCACCAGGCCGACCGCCAGCAGCCGGGCCTGGTCGTTCGGCAGCCCGGCGTCGTCGCGGATCACCTCGCTGATCAGCTCGGCGCAGGCCACCGTCACGCCGTCGACCCGTTCGCGCACCGCGGGCTGGTTGACCAGGTCGGACTCGAAGACCAGCCGGAACGCGCCGCCGTCCTCGTCGACGAACCGGAAGTAGGCCTCGATGGTCGCCGCGACCCGCAGCTTGTTGTCCGTCGTGGAGTCCAGCGCGACCCGCACGGCGTCGACCATCGCCTCGGAGTGCTGGTCCAGCAGGGCCAGGTAGAGCTCGAGCTTGCTCGGGAAGTGCTGGTAGAGCACCGGCTTGCTGACCCCGGCGGCGTCGGCGATGTCGTCCATCGCCGCGGCGTGGTAGCCCTGCGCGACGAAGACCTCCTGCGCCGCACCCAGCAGCTGCTGGCGCCGGGCGGACCGGGGCAGCCGCGCGCTGCGGGTCCGGGCGTCCTGTGCGGCGGGCACGGCGGCTCCTCGTGTCTGCGGGCTTGGCTGCGCGGCCGATCCTAGGCGCCGAGGGGCGGGGGCAGCGGTATTGGCCGCCCGTCACGTCCACGCTGCGGGACTGCTCCGCGACACCGGCCGAGGCCCTTTCCGGCCGCGTCGACCACGGGATCGTGCGACGCCTGGGACACTAGAGGTGATCACCGCACACCGGCACGCCCCCGGAGAGGCCCATGACGATCAGCGACCACCGCGACCTCGTCGCGGCGCTGCTCGGTGTCCCCGGGGTCGCGGCAGCGGCGGTCGAGCCGGTCGGCGACGGGCCCGGGCACCCTGCGGCTGCAGCTCGCCTCGGGTGCCGACGAGGTCGACGTCGCGGGCGCGGTCAACCGCCTGCTGCGCAGCCGGTTCGGGCTGGCCGTCGACTCCGACCGGGTCCGGGTGGTCGACGGGGAAGGCCTGACGCCGCCCGAGGACCGGCCGACCACCGCGTCGTCCACCGGTACGCCGGGCAACGTGGCCGAGCTGCGGCCTGCCGTGACCGACGTACCGGAGCCAGAACCGCCGACCGCGGAGCCCGCGGAAGCGCCCGCGGCACCCCGCGCCGGCACCATCGGCAGGTTGATGATCGAGCGCGTGCAGCTGGTGTCGGCCGGGCTCGGGGTCTCGGTCGCGGTGACGCTGCGGTCCGGCGACCGGGCGGTCACCGGCGAGGCCGAGGGCGCCGCCACCACCAGCGCCCTGCACCGTTCGGTGGCGGCCGCGACGCTGCGGGCCGTCGAGGAGGTCGTCGACCACCGGGTGCGCTTCGACGTCGAGCACGTCGAGATCGCCATCACCGGCGAGGAGCGCACCGCCCTGGTCGTCGTCTCGATGCTCAGCGACCGGGCCACCCAGCGGCTGTCCGGTGCCTCGGTGGTCCGCGAGGACGTGCGGCAGGCCGTCATCCGGGGTGTGCTCGCCGCGGTCAACCGCCGGGTCGAGCCGATGCTCGGCGAGGTGGCGGGCTGACCGGCCGGCCCGTCGCGCACTGGCCCGGGTCGCAGGTCAGCCTGCCGTCGGGCCCGCTGCACGTCCGGGTGGCTCCCGCGAGCTCGGACGACGCGGAGCCGGCCGTCATGGTGCACGGGCTCGGTGGCGCCGCGACCAACTGGACCGACGTCATGGACCTGCTGCGCGACCGGCTGGACTCGGTGGCGCCGGACCTGCCGGGCTTCGGCTTCTCGCCGCCGCCGGCCGGCGACGACTACTCGCTCACGGCGCACGCGCGGGTGGTCGTCGAGCTCGTCGAGAGCCGCGGGGCAGCCGGTGCACCTGCTCGGCAACTCGCTCGGCGGCACGGTCGCCACGGTGGTCGCCGCGACCCGGCCGGACCTCGTCCGCACCCTCACCCTGGTGTCGCCGGCGCTGCCGGTGCTGCGGCCCCGCACCACCAACGTGCACCTGCCCGCGCTGGCGGTGCCGTGGGCCGGGCAGCAGCTGGCCCGGCGGCTCGGCCGGTTCCCGGTCGAGCAGCGGGTCCGCGCCACCCTGGCGCTCTGCTGGGCCGACCCGTCCCGGGTTGCCGACGAGCGGCTGGAGGAGGCGATGGTCGAGGCCGAGCGGCGGGCGCACCTCGAGCACGACGGTGACGCGATGATCCGGTCGCTGCGCAGCCTGATGGCCGCGTACCTGCGCCCGGACCGCTGGCCGCTGTGGCGGCTCGCGGCCCGGGTGCACGTACCGACGCTGCTCGTCTACGGCCTGCGGGACCGGCTGGTCGACCCGCGGACCGCCGTCGCGCGCGGCCAGGACGTTCCCGAACAACCGCCTCGTCGTGCTGCCGGACAGCGGGCACGTGTCCCAGATGGAGCACCCCGGGGTGGTCGCAGCGGCGGTACGCCGGCTGCTCGACGAGGCGTCGGTCAGCCCTGCGACCCGGCGATATTGACCATCCAGTCGATGCCGAACTTGTCCCGGCACATGCCGAACTCGTCGCCCCACATCTGCTTCTCGAGCGGGACCGAGACGGTGCCGCCGTCGGAGAGCTTCTGCCAGTAGCCGCGCAGCTCGTCGGCGTCGTCGCCACTGAGGCTCACCGAGATGTTGTGGCCGGGGTCGTGCTTCTCGCCAGGCGGGGTGTCGGCGCCCATCAGGAAGAAGCCGTTCGGCACCTCCAGCTGGGAGTGCATGATGCCTTCCCCTTCGGGCCCCTCCGGGCCGCCGAACTCGCCGAAGGTGTTGAGGTGCAGCTCGCCTCCGAACACCTCCTGGTAGTACTCCATGGCCTGCCGTGCGTTGCCGTCGAAGCTGATGTAGGGGTTCAGCCGTGAGCTCACAGGTTGCTCCTTGATCGGGTCGGACTCCTCCCCGCAGACTAGGACGGCAGCACGTGCCGGTCGAGGCCTCTCAGTGGACCGTCACCTCCTGTTCACCGGTACCCACCGCACCCCGAGGAGCAGCGCGCATGGGCAGGATCGTGTCGAACTTCTTCATCTCCCTCGACGGCGTCGTGGAGTCGCCGGACCAGTGGCACTTCCCCTACTTCGACGACGCGATGGGCGCGATCATCGGCCAGGGGATGGAGACCAGCGACGCGTTCCTGATGGGGCGCAAGCTGTACGACGAGTGGTCCTCGTACTGGCCGGAGCAGGGTCCGGACGTGCCGTTCTCGGAGTTCATCAACTCGATCCCCAAGTACGTGCTGTCCTCGACGGTCAAGGACCCGACGTGGCAGAACACCACGGTCCTCTCCGGGTGACGTGGCGGCGGTGCAGGCCGTCAAGGACAGCACGGACAAGGACCTCACGATGTCCGGCAGCGCCACCACCGTGCGCTGGCTGCTGGCCAACGGCCTGCTCGACGAGCTCGGGCTGCTGATGCATCCGATCGCGGTCGGGCTCGGGCCAGCGGCTGTTCGAGGACACGACGACCTACCCGCTGGAGCTGCTGTCCAGCGCTGCGCTCGACACCGGAGTCCTGCACCTGCGCTACGCGCCCGCCACCTGAGGCGTGGCACCCCGACACGACAGCGCGCCCGGGACCGCGATGCGGTCCCGGGCGCGCGCTCGTCGCTGAGAAGTCAGCCCTTCGCGACCCACGTCGTGAACTTGCGCGGTGCGTTGAGCCAGTCGACCTCGGTGTCCGCCGCCGCGCCGCCCTCGGGCAGCAGCTCGGCGCCGGTCTTGACCTCGACCCGCACGTCGGCGGGGTCCTCGAGGACGACCTGGTCGATGGTGATGCGAGCGACGTCACGGACGTAGTCGAGCTTCATCTGGTAGGTCCCGCCGTGCAGCGGCACCTGGCGGTTGCCCTCGGCCTGGAAGCCGTCAGCCGGCAGCAGCGCGTAGTCGGCACCCTCGAAGGTGCCGCCGACGAAGACGTACTCGGGGCCGGCCTGGGCCGCGGTCGGTGTCGATGAAGACCGAGATGCTGCTGCCGCTGCGGAACGAGCGGACCAGGTCGCGGTGCACGACGTTGATCTTGAGGCGCTCCTCGCCGTTGATGACGCGGACCTTGCGGATGTCGGCGCCCTGGGACATGTCGCCGCGGGCGTCCTTGAAGACCGAGGTCTCGGCCAGGGCGGTTCCGGCGAAGGCGGTGATGCTGAGTGCGGACACTGCGGCGACTCCCGCCACCCGCCGTGCCGCGGTGCTGAAGGTGTTCAACGTGACTCCTCTTCGGTGTGGCGGGCCGGTCTCCCGGTCCCGTCGAGCGCCCCGCTGTGAGGCGTCAGAGATGAGGACCCGCGACCCATCCGGTCGGTTGCACGACGCTCTTGTGACGTGGGTCACGCGCCGTTGGCCTTCCGGCGAGGTGGGTGCCAAAGGTCCCTGCCTTGAGGTGACCATCAGCCCATCCGGGACTGCCACCCACCACCCGACGATGTGACTACATCAACTACTCAAGGACGTGGTTCTAGCTGACCAAGCGACTTCAGACCCTCGGCGTCGTTCTGGCGGTGATCGGTCTCGGTTTCTTGGCCGGCGCCGGTGTGGCCTACGCCCGTGTGCAGGCCGGATATGACTCCCTGCACGCACTCAGCGCAGCCCAGAACGTCGAGCTCACCTACAACGACGACGGCCAGCTCACCGACCGCGGCGAGACCAAGGAAGCAGAGGCGATCATGTCCCTGCTCACGATGACTGGCAGTACCCCGTCGTCCACTCCGACATCGACCCGGACGACCCGATCGTCAACACCGCGTCGGAGTTCATGTACCAGATGGCCACCGTCAACTTCCACATGCTGACCGGCACCCAGACCGTCGTTCTCGATGAGGACGTCGAGCTGACAACGGCGAGGTCTTCAAGGCGGGCACCTACGAGTTCAACGCCGATGGCAAGTACTGGACCGACTACGACCGCTAGCAACCCGATCGAGGCCCCTGCCCGCGACAAGGCATGGTCGGGCACGGCACACGGTCTGACCGCTGAGCTCGGCGTGGGCACAGTGACCCACTCCGCCCTCCAGATGGGCCTCGCGATCGCCGGGATCCTTGGCGGACTCGGGCTCACGATCATCCTCGCCGGGCTGGGTCTCGTCTGGGCCGGAAGGGCGCCCGTAGAGACCGCCTCGCCCGCCGCCGAGCGGGTCATCGCGGAACCGGTCCTCGTGTGACCGACTCCCAGCCGTGAAGCACGGCACCTGACACAGATGGGGCGGCCCACCGGCCGCCCCATCGTCATGTCGCGTGGGCGGTCAGAGCGGCGTGACGTAGGCGCCGCGCTGATGCCGCCGTCGACCAGGAACGTCGAGGCGGTGATGAAGCTCGAGTCGTCGCTGGCCAGGAACGCACCGCGGCCGCGATCTCCTTCGGGTCGGCGAACCGGCCCATCGGGATGTGCACGAGCCGCCGGGCCGCCCGCTCCGGGTCCTTCGCGAACAGCTCCTGCAGCAGCGGCGTGTTGACCGGTCCCGGGCACAGCGCGTTGACCCGGATGCCCTCGCGGGCGAACTGCACGCCGAGCTCGCGGGTCATCGCCAGCACGCCGCCCTTGCTGGCGGTGTAGGAGATCTGCGAGGTCGCCGCGCCCATCACGGCCACGAACGACGCGGTGTTGATGATCGAGCCGCGGCCCTGCGCGCGCATGTAGGGGAGCACGGCCTTGCAGCACAGGTAGACGCTGGTGAGGTTGACCTCCTGCACCCGCCGCCAGGCGTCCAGGCCGGTGTCCAGGATCGAGTCGTCGTCGGGCGGGCGAGATGCCGGCGTTGTTGAACGCGACGTCGACGCTGCCGTAGGTCTCGTTCGCCTGCGCGAACATCGCCTCGACCTGGTCCGGGTCGGTGACGTCGCACCGGACGTAGAGGCCGCCGACCTCCTCGGCCGCCGCGCCGCCGCTCTCGTCGACGTCGACGACGACGACGTGCGCGCCCTCCGCGGCGAACCGGCGGGCGGTCGCCAGGCCGATCCCGCTCCCGCCGCCGGTGACGACCGCGGTCCGGTCCTGCAGCCGGCCGGTCATCGACGTCCTCCGTGCTGATGAAGACGTTCTTGACGTCGGTGAACGAGTCGAGCGCGTCCGGCCCGAGCTCGCGGCCGAGGCCGGACTGCTTGAACCCGCCGAACGGCGTCGAGTAGCGCACCGACGAGTGCGAGTTGACCGACAGGTTGCCGGCCTCGACGGCCGCGGGAGACCCGCAGCGCCCGGCCGACGTCGCGGGTCCAGATCGAGCCGGACAGGCCGTACTCGGTGTCGTTGGCCAGCCGGATCGCGTCGGCCTCGTCGTCGAACGGCAGCACCGCGACGACCGGGCCGAAGACCTCCTCGCGCCAGATCCGGTCCTGCGCGCTGCGCGGCAGCACCACGGTCGGCGGGTACCAGAAGCCGGGGCCGTCGGGCGCGGTCCCGCGGAAGGCGACGTCGACGCGTCGTCGTCGACGTACGACGACACGCTGCCCGCTGCCCGGCGCTGATCAGCGGCCCCATCTCGGTGTCGTCGAGACCGGGCGCCTCGACCCGGACCCCGGCGACGGCCGGCTCGAGCAGCTCGAGGAACCGGTCGTAGACGCTGCGCTCGACCAGGATCCGGCTGCGGGCGCAGCAGTCCTGGCCGGCGTTGTCGAAGACGCCGTACGGCGCGGTGGCCGCGGCCTGCTCGAGGTCGGCGTCGGCGAAGACGATGTTGGCGCTCTTGCCGCCGAGCTCGAGCGTCACCCGCTTCACCTGGTCGGCGCGCCCGGGCCATGATCCCGGTGCCGACCTCGGTCGAGCCGGTGAACACGATCTTGCGGACCAGCGGGTGCGTCACGAACCGCTCGCCGACCACCGAGCCCTTGCCGGGCAGGACGGTGAACACGCCCTCGGGCAGGCCGGCCTCCAGGGCCAGCTCGCCGAGCCGGATCGCGGTCAGCGGCGTGAGCTCGGCCGGCTTGAGGACGACGGTGTTGCCGGCGGCGAGCGCGGGCGCGAAGCCCCCAGCCGGCGATCGGCATCGGGAAGTTCCACGGCACGATGACGCCGACGACGCCGAGCGGCTCCTTGAAGGTGATGTCGACGCCGCCGGCGACCGGGATCTGCCGGCCGAACAGCCGCTCGGGCGCGGCGGCGTAGTAGTCGAGCACGTCGCGGACGTTGCCGGCCTCCCAGCGGGCGTTGCCGATGGTGTGCCCGGAGTTGCGCACCTCGAGCGCGGCGAGCTCCTCGATGGCGCCGTCGACCGCCGCGGCGAACCGGCGCAGCAGCCGGCCCCGGTCGGCGGGCGCGACCTGCCGCCACGTGCGCGTACGCGGCGTGCGCCCGGGCGATGGCGGCGTCGGTCTCCTCGACCGACGGCGAGCGCCACGGTCGTGACGTGCTCCTCGGTCGCCGGGTCGATGACCTCGTGGGTGCGGACGTCGCTCGGCCACCGTCACATCCTCTCGAACCCGCGGAAGCGCTCCCAGTCGGTGACCGCGGCGTCGAACGCCGCCAGCTCGACGTCGGCGTTGTTGACGTAGTGGTCGACCACCTCGTCGCCGAAGGCCTCCCGGGCGATCGCGGACGCGGCGAACAGGTCGCGGGCCGTCGCGCAGCGTCGTCGGCACCTTGCGGGTGGTCGGACTCGTAGGCGTTCCCGGTCGAACGCCGGCTCCAGCTCGAGCTCCTGCTCGATGCCGCGCAGCCCGCCCGCCAGCATCGCCGGCCATCGCCAGGTAGGGGTTGACGTCGCCGCCGGGCAGCCGGTTCTCCAGCCGCAGCCCGGCGCCGTGGCCGACCACGCGCAGCGCGCAGGTGCGGTTGTCGTAGCCCCAGGCGGTGGCCGTCGGCGCGAAGGAGCCCGCCTGGAACCGCTTGTAGGAGTTGATGTTCGGCGCGTAGAGCAGGGTGAAGCTCGCACATCGTGGCCTGGATGCCGGCGACGAAGCTGCTGGAACATCGGGGTCGGGCCGTCGCCCTCGTCGAAGACGATGCCGCCGTCGGTGCCGCGCAGGCTCATGTGGATGTGGCAGGAGTTGCCCTCGCGCTCGTCGAACTTCGCCATGAAGGTCAGCGCCTTGCCCTGCTGCGCGGCGATCTCCTTGGCGCCGTTCTTGTAGACGGAGTGGTGGTCGGCGGTGCGGACGACCTCGTCGTACTTGAACGCGATCTCGTGCTGGCCGAGGTTGCACTCGCCCTTGGCCGACTCGACCACGAGCCCGGCGCCGGACATGTCGTTGCGGATGGCGCGCAGCAGCGGCTCGACCCGGCCGGTGCCGAGCAGCGAGTAGTCGACGTTGTACTGGTTGGCCGGGGTCAGGTCGCGGTAGCCGGCGTCCCAGGCCTGCTCGTAGGTGTCGTTGAAGACGATGAACTCCAGCTCGGTGCCGGCGTAGCGCCACCAGCCCCTTGTCGGCGGCGCGCTCGACCTGCGCCCGCAGGACCTGCCGCGGGCACTCGCGCCACCGGCGTGTGCGCCTCGTCCAGCCAGGCCAGGTCGCAGTGCACCATCGCGGTGCCGGGCAGCCAGGGCACCGGGTGCAGCGTGTCCAGGTCGAGGCACGAACTCCATGTCGCCGTAGCCGCGCTCCCACGAGCTGATCGCGTAGCCGTCGACGGTGTTCATGTCGACGTCGACGGCGAGCAGGTAGTTGCAGCCCTCGGTGCCGTGCTCCAGCACGGTGTCCAGGAAGAACTGGGCGTGGATCCGCTTGCCCTGCAGCCGGCCCTGCATGTCGGTGAAGGCGACGACGACCGTGTCGACGTCGCCGTCGCGGATCTGGGTGCGGAGCTGGTCGACGGTCAGTGCGGGCTGGGCCGGTGGCATCGCGTTCCTCCTGCGTCCACGAGGGGTGATCCGGACACTAGCGAGCCGGGCGGCCCCGCGCGTGCCTTGCGATTATTGGGTCTAGACCGTTGCCGCCGGGTGCAGTAGCGTCCGGGCCGACCTGGCGGTCCACCAAAGCCCGTCGGGCTGCACAGCGTGTTCGGCTGCGGGAGACCTCCGCAGAGGTGTAGACACGGCTCAAGTTCCAAAGCGTGTGCACGGTGCCGCAGTGTCCGTGGCGGGGACGGACCTCTTCTGCAGGAGGTTGCAACGGTGGCTGACACGACAGAGATGGGCGAGGACGAACGACGCCTCGCCGAGTTGGGCTACAAGCAAGACCTCAACCGGTCCTGGTCCGGTTTCTCCAACTTCGCGATCTCGTTCTCGATCATCTCGATCCTGGCCGGCTGCTTCACGAACTTCGGCGCCGGCTTCAACAACGGCGGCCCGATCTCGATCTCGTGGACCTGGCCGATCCTCGGTGCGTTCATCCTGCTCATCGGGTTCACCATGTCCGAGCTCGTCTCGGCCTACCCCACCTCGGGTGGCATCTACTGGTGGGCCTCGAAGCTCGGCGGCGCGAAGGCCGGCTTCTTCACCGGCTGGCTGAACCTGATCGGCCTGGTCGCCGTCACGGCCGGTGTCTCCTACGGCTGCGCGACCTTCATCGACCTGACGATCAGCACGTACTCGGACTCCTACGCGGACGACTACTCGCTGACGCGGGTGTTCTTCACGTTCCTGGCCGTGCTGGTGGTCGTCTCGGTGCTCAACATCTTCAGCAGCCACCTGATGGCGATCGTCAACAACATCTCGGTCTGGTGGCACGTCGTCGGCGCCTCGACCATCGTGCTGATCCTGATCTTCGTCCCCGACCAGCACCAGTCGTTCAGCTACGTCTTCACCGAGCGGTTCAACAACTCCGGGTACAGCGACGGCAGCACCACCAGCCTCGCCTTCTGGTTCGCCGTCGTCCCGTTCGGCTTCCTGCTGACCCAGTACACGATCACCGGGTTCGACGCGTGCGCCCACCTCTCCGAGGAGACGGAGTCGGCCTCGATGGCGGCCGCCAAGGGCATCTGGCGGTCCATCTTCTACTCCGTGATCGGTGGCTACATCCTGCTGCTCTGCGTGGTGTTCGCCATCCCCAACGCCGAGGACGGGTCGCCGGACAACGCGGGCGCCGGTGCAGGCGGCGTGGCCTACATCTTCACCGAGTCGCTGGGCACCAACTGGGCCGCGTTCGTGCTCTTCATCTCGGCGTCCGCCCAGGTGTTCTGCGCGACCTCGTGCATGACCTCGGCATCGCGGATGACCTTCGCGTTCAGCCGCGACGGCGCGATCCCCGGCTCGGCGACCTGGCAGAAGCTCACGGCGAAGCGGGTACCGGCGAACGCGGTGATGCTCGTGGCCGTCTGCTGCGCGCTGGTCACCGCGCCGGCGCTCATCAAGGTCAACGTGGGCACGGAGGAAGAGCCCCTGATCCTGCCCGTCGCGTTCTACGCGGTGACGTCCATCGCGGTCATCGGGCTGTACCTCGCGTTCGCCATCCCGATCTGGCTGCGCTGGCGGCACGGCGACAACTTCGAGGCCGGCGCCTGGAACAACGGCGTCGAAGTACAAGTGGATGAACCCGATCGCGGTCGCGGAGATCGTCATCGTGTCCGTCTACCTGATGCTGCCGTTCATCCCGGCGGCCAACCCGTTCAGCGACGACTTCCAGTGGAAGTACATGAACTACGCCCCGGTCGTCACCCTCGGTGCCCTGCTCATCCTGGTGATCTGGTGGGAGGTCTCCGCCAAGAAGTGGTTCACCGGACCGAAGCACAACATCGACCCCGACGTGGTCGAGCTGCTCTGACCCAGAGGCTGCCCGCCGCCCCTGCTCGACCGTCCGAGCGGTCAGTCGGGGCGGCGGGCCTCGTCCAGCAGCTGGTCGAACGCCGGGGCCGTCGAACTCCGCGAGCGCGAGCTCGTACTTCTCCATGCCCCACGACCAGAAGTCGAACTCGATCGGGCTCACCTCGGTCTGGATCGAGGCCCACAGCGTCCAGCCGTACCTCGCCATCAGGCCGAGCAGCCGCGCCCGGGCGACCTTGTGCCGCAGGTGCTGCCCGTAGTAGCTGTCGACGAGGACCTCGAGGTGCTCGAGGGACAGCTCGGACTCCTGCCAGATGTTGCCGAGCTCGAAGCACGGGTCGTTGTTGCCGCCGTACTCGTAGTCGATGACCCACAGCCGCTGGCCGTCGTCGATGAAGTTGGCCGCCAGCAGGTCGTTGTTGCAGGGGACGGTGGCCTCTCGGCGTACGGCGAGGGCGTCGGCGATGCGCTCCACCTGCGGCATCAGGTCGAGGTAGCGCTCCGGCAGCCGGAAGCCGCGCTCCTCGACGATCCCGAGGTAGCGCTGCTGGATCGCGAACATGTCGAAGTCGCCCTCGAAGCGCTCACCCGCGTGCAGCACCCGGCAGACCGCCGCCACCCGGCCGAGCATCGCGTCGTCCTGCAGGTCGCTCGCGGCGAGAGTGCGGCCCTCGACCCACTCGACGACGAGTGCGTGGTGGTCGGGCAGGTAGGCGACGACCGCTGGTGCCGCACCGCTCGTCGCCGCCCGCAGCGAGTTGCTGTGCTCGGCATCGCGGTCGATGGCCAGCAGGTCGCCGTCCGAGCTGGACAGCCGCACGACGACCGTCCGGTCCGCGGTGGCGACCTTGAAGTTGAAGTTGGTCAGGCCACCCTCGAGCGGCGCCACGGTGTGCGGTTCGCCGACGATGTGTGTCAGGTCGGCCAATGTGGTGTGCAACCGGTCCATAACAGCGGCGGACGGTGCCGGCGAGATCTCGTCCCCGGAGCCGGTCACGGGAGCGAACCTACTCGGCAGCTGCTCGAACGGTCTAGACCGAAAAGGATGCGACAACTAGTCTCCGCTCGTGCCTGAGCAGCCGGCCGGTCGCCCGCTACCGACGTCAGCGTCGGTGGTCGTCATCGGCGGCGGTGTGGGCGGCGCCAGCGTCGCGTACCACCTGGCCGAGCTCGGGCGCACCGACGTGGTGCTCGTCGACCGCGCCGAGCTCACCAGCGGCTCGACGTTCCACTCGGCCGGGCTGGTGGGACAGCTGCGCGCCGACCCGACGCTGACCCGGATGAACATGTACTCGGTCGAGCTCTACCGGAAGCTGCAGCAGGGGGAGCACCCGCCCGGCTGGGTCGAGTCCGGCGGGATCCGGCTGGCGTCGTCACCGGAGCGGATGGCCGAGATCCGGCGGCAGATCGGCTGGGCGACGGCGTACGGGCTGCCGTTGCAGGAGATCTCGCCGGCCGAGGCGCAGGAGATGTTCCCGCTCATCGACCCGACCGGGGTCGTCGGCGGCGCCTACCTCGCGTCGGACGGCTACGTCGACCCGTCGCAGCTCTGCTACGCCCTGGCGAACCTGGCGCGGCAGAAGGGCGTGCAGGTGCACCCGCACACCCGCGTCACCGGCATCGACGCCGAGCGCGGACGGGTCACCCGGGTGCACACCGACCGGGGCAGCATCGACTGCGAGACGGTCGTCAACTGCGCCGGGATGTTCGCCGCCGAGATCGGCCGGATGCTCGACGTGCGCATCCCGCTGGTGCCGATGTCGCACCAGTACGTCGTCACCGACGCGTTCCTCGAGCGGCGGGACAGCCCGCTGCCGACCCTGCGCGACCCCGACCTGCTCGTGTACTACCGCCAGGAGGTCGACGGGCTGGTGATGGGCGGGTACGAGCGGTCGCGCCGAGCCGTGGGCCACCGACGCGCGGTCCTACGACGCGATCCCGCCGGACTTCAACGGCCGGCTGCTGCCCGAGGTCTGGGACCGGTTCGAGGAGATCACGGCCAACTCCCAGCGCCGGGTGCCGGCGATGGCGGACGTCGGGCTGCGGAAGATCATCAACGGCCCGGAGGCCTTCACGCCGGACAACGAGTTCCTGCTCGGCGAGACCGACGTGGACGGGTTCTTCGTCGCCGCCGGCTTCTGCGCGCACGGCATCGCCGGCGCCGGCGGCATCGGCCAGGTGATGGCCGAGTGGATCGTGTCCGGCGACCCGGGCATGGACCTGTGGCACATGGACGTCCGGCGGTTCGGACGGCAGTACCGCTCGCCGTCGTACACGCTTGAAGCGGACTCTGGAGAACTACGAGACCTACTACGACATCGTCTACCCCGGGCAGGAGCGCGAGGCGGGGCGACCGCTGCGGACGCAGCCCGGCGTACGACTGGCACGTCGAGCACGGGGCGTCGTTCGGCGAGAAGTCCGGCTGGGAGCGGGTGAACTTCTACGAGAGCAACGCCGGCGGCGGTGACGAGGCGCTGCGGCCGCACGGCTGGGCCGGCCGGCTCTGGTCGCCGGCCGTCGGGGTCGAGCACCGGGCCACCCGCGAGGCGGTCGCGCTGTTCGACGAGTCGTCGTTCGCGAAGCTGATGGTCACCGGGCCGGACGCGGCCGACCTGCTGCAGTGGGTCTGCGACAACGACGTCGCGCGCGGCGTCGGTGACATCACCTACACCCAGGCGCTGAACGCGCGCGGCGGGATCGAGTCGGACTTCACCGTGACCCGGCTCGCCGACGACGCGTTCCTGGTCGTCACCGGGACGGCGTTCGGCTCGCACGACGGGTCGTGGCTGCGCCGGCAGGCCCGTCGGCGCGACGCCACGGTCCGGGTGGACGACGTGAGCGGTCAGCTCGTGACGTACGCGCTGTGGGGGCCGCGCAGCCGGGACGTGCTGCGGCAGCTCACCGGCGCGGACCTGTCCAACGCGGCGTTCCCGTTCATGACCGCCCAGGAGATCAGCGTCGAGGACGTCCCGGTGCGCGCGCTGCGGGTGACCTTCACCGGCGAGCTCGGCTGGGAGCTGTACGCGCCGGCGGAGTACGGCCGCGCGCTCTGGGCGGCGCTGTGGGCGGCCGGGCAGGAGCACGGGATCGTGGCGGGCGGGTACCGCGCCATCGAGAGCCTGCGGCTGGAGAAGGGCTACCGGGTCTGGAGCACCGACATCACCCCCGAGACGGACCCGTACGAAGCGGGGCTCGGCTTCTGCGTGAAGCTCGCCAAGCCGGGCGGCTTCGAGGGCCGGGACGCGCTGGCTGCCCGCAAGGAGCAGGGCCTGTCGCGGCGGCTGTGCTGCCTCACCCTCGCCGACCCGCGGGTCGTGGTCCTGGGCAGCGAGCCGGTCCGGGTGGGTGCCGAGGTGGTGGGACGCGTGACGTCCGGCGGCTACGGCTACACCGTCGGCGCGTCGATCGCGTACGCGTACCTGCCGGTCGACCATGCCGCGCCGGGCACCGCGGTGACGGTGAACGTGTTCGGCGACTGGGTCGCCGGCGAGGTGGTCGCGCAACCCCTCCTCGACCCCAAGTCCACCCGGTCCACGCCGACGTAACCGCAAGCAGCGGTCGGGATCACGCGACGTCCAGCGCCGTCGATCAGGCATGATCCCGCGCGGGAGCTGGTGCGCGGCGTGTCAGCCGGCGGTGGCGACGTTGCCGTCGGCGGCCATCTCGATGCGCGCCTCGGGGCCGAGGCCGGTGCGGACCGTGATGCGGGTGCGGTCGGCGCGGAACACGTCGCGGGCGAACTCCACCGCCGTACCGGACACGGTGTACGCCGTCCGCTCGATGAGCATCAGCGGGCTGCCCTGCACCACCCGGAGCAGCCGGGCCTGCTCGGCGGTCGAGATGACCGGCTCGAGCACCTCGGTCGCGGTGTGCGGTGCCATGTCGTAGCGCTTCTCCAGCAGCCGGTAGAGCGACCCGCCGAGCCGTTGCTCGAGCAGGTCGGGGAACAGCGCGGCCGGGAAGCAGGCCTGCTCGATCGCCAGCGGCTCGCGGTCGGCGGACCGGACCCGGACGACCTCGTGCACCTGGTCGCCGCTGTCCAGGCTCAGCGCGCGGCGCTCGGCCCGGCTCGCCGCCCGGGTCGTCGCGCTGACCATCCGGGCACCGGCGCGCACGTGCGCGCGGCGCATCTGCTCGGTGAAGCCGGCGAGCCCGGTCAGGTCGCAGACGATCCGCGGCTGCGCGACGAACGTGCCGCCCTGCCGGCCCGGCCGACGGACGATGACGCCGTGCGCGTCCAGCGACGCGAGTGCCTGCCGCAGGGTCATCCGGCTCACCCCGAGGGCGGCCGCCAGCGCCTCCTCGCGCGGCAGCTTGTCGCCGGCCACCAGGCTGCCGTCGTCGATGGACGCCATCAGCCACTGCTCGATGCGCGCGTGCGCCGGCAGGGTGGACGCCGTGCCGAGGTCGGGCGCCGAGTCGAGCACGTCGTCCAGGTCGGTCGCCATGACCGTGAGCGTAGGCCGCTAGCGTCTCGCCATGAGCGGGTATTCGGTGCGTCCGATGCAGCTTGCGGACGCGTCAGCTGTCGCCGAGATCCACGTCCGGGTGTGGCGGGACACCTACCCAGGCCTGATGTCCGCCGCATACCTGGACGGTCTGGACGTTGCGGAGTTCCGGCAGTCCTGGACCGAGCGTCTGGCCGACCTGCCGGCCAACACCGGCTTCCTGGTCGGCATCGCGCCGGGCGGCGCCATCGTGGGCTTCGGCGTAGCCGGACCGAGCCGGGACGACGACCCGCCCGTGCCGCGTGAGCTGTACGCGATCAACCTGCTCGCGACCGCGCAGGGCACCGGGCTGGCGGGCCAGCTGATGCTCGAGCTGTTGGGCGACGGCGCCGCCTCGCTCTGGGTGGCAGAGGGGAACGCCCGCGCCCGGGCCTTCTACGCACGGCACGGCTTCGTGGCCGATGGCACGCACAAGGTGCGGGAGGAGACCGAGACCGCCGAGGTCCGTCTGGTTCGCGGCTGATCAAGCAGGTCAGCCGCCGAGGCGCTCGCGCGACACCTTCTTCGGCACCACCATCGTCCAGGCGGCGAGCACCAGCTCGGTCATCTCCGCCACGTCGATCTCGGCCAGCCGCACCATCACCCAGTTGAACCGCATGTCCGACGTCGGCGGCAGCGCGAACTTCGCGGGCTCGGCGGCCACCAGCGCCGCGCGTTCCTCCTTCGGGAACGCGAAGCCCATCGTCCTGCTCGTCCTGCGAGAAGGCGACGTACACGATCGAGCCGACCCGGAACTTGACCCGGTCGCGCACCAGCACCTCGTAGCTGCGCGGCAGGGTCTCCGCGAGCTCCCGGACGTCGTCGACGGTGACCATCAGTGCCGGACGAACCAGAGCAGGTAGTCGCCCGCGAGCCCGGGCGGGTGGACGTCCCAGCACAGGAACGTCTCGCCGAGGAACGTCAGGTGCTCGGACACCACCCGGCCGACGTCCCAGGCGAGCGGCGTCACCTGACCGTCGGTCACCAGGTTGGCCACGTTGACGACGGCGTGGCCGCCCGGCCGCAGCAGCCCGGCGACCTGGCCGAAGACCGAGCCGAGCTCACGCAGGTACGTCGGGTAGCTCCCGTCGTCCGTCGCGTACCCGGTCAGCGGGTTCTCCGGGTGCCCGCTCCTCGTCATGTACGGCGGGGAGGTGAGCACCAGGTCGACGGGGCCGTCGACCAGGTCGGCCAGCTGTCGTGCGTCGCCGTGCAGCACCTGCGCCTGGCCCGACGTACGCGCCCTGACGTGCTTGACGTGTTCGGCCAGCAGCTCGACGCCGACCGCCTCCCGGCCCATCCGCTCCGCGACGACCAGCGTCGTGCCGTACCCGGCGAACGGGTCGAGCACCAGGTCGCCGGCCGACGTCGTGTCGGCGATCACCGACTCGGCCAGCGCCTCGGTGAAGTGGACGTCGTCGACCTCGCCCGACGGCCGTTGGGCGGCCAGGTCGGCGGCCCGCAGCAACAGGTAGGGCTTCATCCGGCGACCTTCTCGAGGCAGTGCTCGCCGCCCGGTGCGACGAAGCCGAGCAGCGCCTCCGCCTCCCGGTCGACCTCGGCCGTCTCGTCCCGCCGCAGCGACCGGAAGGTCTCCAGGGCCAGCGTCGTCGTGCCGCGTCGGCGTACCAGCTTCCAGGCGCCGGCGACGTAGCCGTCGACGAGCAGAGCGCCGCGCACGAACACCCGCGGCCGGTGGTCGTCGGCGATCACGTGCGACCGGTCGGCGTGCGAGAGCAGCAGGTTGTCGTACTCCGGCACGAACCGCACCGGGGCGGGCACGTCGTCGTCCGGCCGCGGCGCGTCGGGCAGGTCGAGCAGCTCGCGGCCGTCGTCGTCGCACAGGACGACCAGCCGCGGCCGCAGCCGGTCGGCCGCGGCGCGCAGCCCGGTCAGGCCGGACCAGACCTGGGCGTCGGCGACCGTCGCCGGCCCGAACGCGCCGAGGTAGCGCAGCAGCAGGTCCTCCGGTGCGGCCGGCGCCGCGAGCTCCCGGCCCAGCCAGGTCGTGGCCGGAGCGAACACCGCCTGCCCGGACGCCTGCCAGACCCCGCGCGGCGGCAGCTGGACGACCGGCTCGCTCCAGGTCGCGGCGTAGCCCAGCGCGACGGGGTCGGGACCGGGGAACTGCTCGGCGAGCACCGGGCCGAGGGCCGCCCGGGTGAGCGGCGTCCGCGACAGCACGTCGCGCCCAGCGGCCCGGACCTCGTCGACGTCGAGACCGTCGAGGTCCTTGGCGAACGGGCTGGACGCGAACGACCGGTCGAGCACCGTCTGCACCGCCGGTCGCAGCGCGAGGTAGTCGCTCGTCGTGCTCAGGTGCACGGTCGTCCGCAGCGACGTCGCACGCACGACGTTCCGCGCGACCAGCAGCCGGGACAGCTCGTCCGGGTCGAAGTCCGCGAGCCGCGACCACAGCCCGACGTACGGCGCCTGCGGCGACTGTGCCTGCATCGCGACGAGGTGCTCGAGCGCCGCGATGACGCCGATGTCCGCCCGCTCGAGCAGCAGCTGTCTCGCGAGCAGCGCACGGTTGCGCCCGCGCGCCGTGATGCGCTCGACCATGCCCGTCACCCTAGGCAGTCGGAGGCCGGGCGGGCATCATGACCGGACCACTACGACGCCTTGCTGACGAGGTGCGGCATGACAGTGCAGGACGACCGGGTCGCGCGGTTCCGAGACCTGCACGCCGCCGGCTGCTTCGTGATGCCGAACCCGTGGGACGCGGGGACCGCGCGGGTCCTGCAGCAGCTCGGCTTCCCGGCGCTCGCGACGACCAGTGCCGGCTTCGCCTGGACCCAGGGCCAGTCCGACGACGACGTCACGCTCGAGTCAGGCGCTCGAGCACCTGCGAACCGTCGTGGCCGCCGTCGACCTGCCGGTCAACGCAGACTTCCAGGGCGGCTACGCGGTCGACCCGGAGGGCGTCGAGGCGAACGTGCCGCTCGCCGCGGCGACCGGGATCGCCGGGCTGTCGATCGAGGACTCCACCGGAAACGCGGACGAGCCGCTGCATGACCTCGACCTCGCCGTCGAGCGGATTCGCGCGGCGCGCCAGGCGATCGACGACAGCGGCACGGGCGTCGTCCTGACCGGTCGGGCCGAGGGCTTCGTCGTCGGACGTCCCGACCTCGACGAGACGATCCGACGGCTCCGTGCGTACGCCGACGCCGGCGCCGACTGCCTGTACGCCCCGCGGATCGGCACCGTCGAGCAGGTCTCGGCGATCGTCGCCGCCGTGGCCCCGAAGCCGGTGAACCTGCTGATCAACGCACCGTTCATCACCGTCGCTGAAGCAGCGGCACTCGGCGTACGGCGGATCAGCGTGGGGGGAACCCTTGCGCGCACCGCGTGGGCGGGCTTCCTCGCGGCTGCCCGGGAGATCGCGGACACGGGGACCTTCTCCCGGTTCGAGAAGCTGCCGGACGTCGAGGCGCTGCTCAGCCCGAACGAGGACTGAGCCCGTCAGGTTCTCGCGGGCACGGATGCTCGCGCGCTGGCCGCCTGGCGGACCAGGTGGTCGCGCTCGGCGACGTTCGTGGCCCGGCGGGCGGCCTCGGCGTACGCCCCCGCGGCGGCCGGGAGGTCGCCGCCCAGCTCGTGCAGGTAGCCGCGCACGGCGTGCCAACGGTGCCGCTCACCGATCACGTCACGCAGCCTGTCGGTCTCGCGCAGCCCGGCGGCGGCGCCGAGGACGTGGCCGACCGCGACCGCGCGCCCCAGCACCGCGGCCGGGTCCTGGCGCAGCGGGTCGTCGGTGAGGGCGACGAGGTCGTCGTACCAGGCGAGGATCTGCGGCCAGTCGGTCTCCTCGGCGCTGGCCGCGTCGTCGTGCAGGGCGGCGATCGCGGCCTCCACCTGATAGCGGCCCGGGCGCTGCTCCTCGGTACCAAGCGCCAGCGCCGACTGCAGGACGCGTACGCCTTCGGCGATCTGGCGGGTGTCCCAGAGACTGCGGTCCTGCTGGTCGAGCGTGACGATCCGCCCCTGCGGGTCGAGCCGCGCCGGGAGCCGGGCGTGGTTGAGCAGCATCAGCGCGAGCAGCCCTCGCGCCTCCGGCTCCTCGGTGGCGAGGGTGAGCTGGCGGGTGAGCCGGATCGCCTCGCCGGCCAGGTCGACGCGACCCGCGTGGCCGGTCGAGTAGACGAGGTAGAGCACGCGCAGCACGACGGCGAGGTCGCCGGGCTGGTCCAGGCGGCGCCCCTGCAGGGTGCCCTTGGCCCGGCTGATGCGCTGCGCCATTGTCGCCTCCGGCACGTAGAAGGCCTCGGCGATCTCGCGGGTGGTGAGGCCGCCGACTGCGCGCAGGGTCAATGCCACCTGCGAGGCCGGCGTGAGGTCGGGGTGGCAGCAGCAGAAGAGCAGGAAGAGGGTGTCGTCGCCCTCCTCGCTGGCAGCGGGCCGCGGTTCGGCGTACGTCGCCTCCTCGCGGCGGTCCCGGGCGGCCGCACTCCGGCGGGCGTCGATGAGCCGCCGGGTCGCGACCGTCGTCAGCCAGGCCCGGGGGTCGCGCGGCGGATGCTCGGGCCACACCCGCAGCGCCTCCAGCAACGCTTCCTGCAGGGCGTCCTCAGCGGCGTCGAAGTCCTCGCCCCGCCGGACCAGGCCCGCGAGCACCCGCGGGACGAGGGCGCGCACGGCGCCCTCGTCCAGCGGCTGCGCCGGCTCGACGTTCACGAATGGCAGTCGTCCGCTGGCGCCCCGGACATGACCTCCCGGACGTCGAGCCACTCGTACATCGGCTCACCGCCCGGGCCCGGCTCCGAGGAGACGTAGGCCGCGACCTCGAGCGCGCGCTCGTGCGACTCGACGTCGATCATGAACCAGCCCGCGACCAGGTCGCTGGTCTCCGGGTGCGGGCCGTCGGTGGTGACCGGCGCGGCGTCCTGGCCGCCGTAGCGCACCCAGGTGCGCTCGGGCGTCAGCGCCTCCGCGCCGACGTACTCGCCGTTCTCCCGCAGCAGGTCGGCGACGTGCCGCTGGAACGCGATGTGCGCCTCCACGTCCTCGGGAGCCCACTGGTCCATCGGCGGGAAGGTCTGGTGCGGCTGCGGGCCGCCGCGGTAGTGCTTGAGGATCAGGTACTTCGGCATGGTGGGTGTCTCCTGGTGTCGTAGGCCGCATCCGTCGCGGCCCTTCACCTGGTGAGCGGAGCCGGTCCGAGCTTCTCGACATCGAATCACCCGCGAGTTCGGGAATCTCAGACCGGGCCCGTCAGCGGGCCGGGACAGCAGCGACCAGCGCCTCGAACAACCGCAGGTCGTGGCTGGCCTCCGGGTGCCAGAGCACGCCCAGCGCGAACCGCCGGTCAGGGTCCTCGACGACCTCGGGCGACTCGTCGTCCGCCCAGCCGGTGACCGTGAGCGAGCCGGGCGAGGCCAACCCCTGGTGGTGGTACGACGGCACGCTGACCGTGTCGCCGAGCAGTCGGTGCACCAGCGAGCCCGGCTGCAGCCGTACCTCGTGCAGCCCGTAGACGCCGGGAGAGGGGCGGTGCCGTTCGTGCCCGACGGTGTCCGGCAGGTGCTGCACCAGCGTTCCGCCGCAGACCACCGACAGCACCTGCATGCCGCGGCAGATGCCGAGCACCGGCAGGTCGCGGTCGAGCGCACCGCGCATCAAGGGCACCTCGGCGGTGTCCCGCTCGGGGC
>CAVYTH010000024.1:0-114941 GCA_963771345.1 uncultured Actinomycetota bacterium | reverse complement strand
GACGTACTGCGCGCAGACGGTCGTCGCCGGCGCGTCGATCGTCTTCACGGTGGCCATCGCCTTCGACATGACCGACCTTGGCCCGTCGGGGCTCGGTTGGCTGGACTCGGTGCTCGGTGTCGGCGCCATCTTCGGCGGCTTCCTCGCCATCGGCCTGGCCGCCCGGCACCGGCTCGCCTCCGACTTCGGGTGGGGCGTCGTGTTCTGGGCGCTCCCCCTGCTGCTCATCGCGGTGTGGCCGACGGCCTGGGCCGCCTTCATCGCGATGGCGATCATCGGCGCCGCCAACCCCATCGTCGACATCAACGCCAGCACGATCCTGCAGCGCCTGACGCCGGACGCCGTGATGGGCCGCGTCTTCGGGGCCCTGGAGAGCGGACTCATCTCCACGATGGCCCTCGGCGCACTCGTGATGCCACTGCTCATCGCCGGGCCGGGCCTGCGCTGGGCGTTTGTCATCCTGTCGGTGCCGATCGTGCTGATCGCGCTGCTCGGCATGCCGCGACTGCGCAAGCTGGACCACACGGTGTCCGAGCCCGAGGGCGTCGCCCTGCTCGCCGAGGTGCCGCTGTTCGCGCCACTGGCCCGGCCGTTGCTCGAGAGCCTCGCCGGCAAGCTGACCCGCATCGAGGTGCCCGCAGGCACCGACATCGTGCGGGTCGGCGAGGTCGGGGACCGGTTCTACGTCATCGAGAGCGGCCGGCTCGACGCGACCTACGACGGTCGCGAGCTCTCGTCGATGGGCGCCGGGGAGTGCTTCGGCGAGATCGCCCTGCTGCACGACGTCCCCCGCACGGCCACCGTCACCGCGGAGGAGGACAGCGTCCTGCAGGCTCTGGACCGCGAGGACTTCCTCGCCGCCATGTCGGGTGACAGCGAGCTGCTCGGTCGCGCCGAGTCGCTCGCGTCTCGCCGGATCCCGACGGTCTGAGCCGGCAGCTCAGCTCTGCGGCGGCTCGAAGCTCGACGTACGGGACATGCCCGGCCGCCCGGCCCTTGCCCGCGACGACCAGCGCCATCTTGCGGGAGGCCTCGTCGATCATCTCGTCGCCGAGCATCACCGCGCCGCGCATGCCGCCGGCCTCGGACGTGTGCCACTCGTAGGCATCCAGGATCAGCTCGGCGTGGTCGTAGTCGTCCTGTGCCGGCGAGTAGACCTCGTTGGCCGCGTCGATCTGGCCGGGGTGCAGCACCCACTTGCCGTCGAAGCCGAGCGCGGCCGACCGGCCGGCGACCCGACGGAAGCCCGTCGACGTCCTTGATCTGCAGGTACGGCCCGTCGATCGCCTGCAGGTCGTAGGTGCGCGCGGCCATCAGGATCCGCATCAGGATGTAGTGGTAGGCGTCGCCCGACGTCGTAGCCCGGCGGCTGCTCGCCGACGACCAGCGACTTCATGTTGATCGCTCGCCATGAAGTCGGCCGGGCCGAAGATGATGGTCTCGACGCGGGGTGAGGCACCGGCGATGGCGTCGACCTCGACCAGGCCCTTCGCGTTCTCGATCTGCGCCTCGATGCCGATCCGGCCGACCTCGAGGCCGTGGGTCTTCTCCAGCTGCGTCAGCAGCATGTCGAGGGCGTGCACCTGCGCCGCGGTCTGCACCTTCGGCAGCATCACGGCGTCGAGGTTGGCCCCGGCGCCCTCGACGACCGCGATCACGTCGCCGTACGTCCACTGCGTCGTCCAGTCGTTGACCCGCACCACCCGGGTCTTGCCCGCCCAGTCGCCCTCGTTCAGCGCCGCGACGATGTTGGCGCGGGCGTCGACCTTGGCCAGCGGGGACACCGGTCCTCGAGGTCGAGGAACACCTGGTCGGCGGGCAGGCCCTGCGCCTTGCCGAGCATCTTCGGGTTGGAGCCCGGCACGGCGAGGCAGGAGCGGCGCGGGCGCGGCGTACGACGGCCGCTCGGTGTGCTGGTCGGCTCGGTCACGGCGGTCAGGTTACCGACGGGTCACTCCGCGGGGACCGACGGCTCCACGTCGCCGCCGGAGGAGACCACGATGCCCAGCCCCACCAGCAGCAGGAGCGCCGCGGGCAGCGCGGCCAGCGGCGGCGTCTGGCCCAGCGCCGCTGCCGCGATCAGCGCCGCGCCCGGGATCTCCAGCAGCAGCGCCAGAGAGACGACCGTCGGGCTGGTCGACCGCAGCACCATGTTGAACACCGAGTGCCCGAGCAGCTGGGCACCGAGGGTGAGGGCGAGCAGCTGCAGCCAGGTCTGGCCGCTGAACCCCCAGAGCTGGACGCCGCCGATGAGGCAGGCGACGAGCAGCGCGACGGCTGCTGTCGAGTAGCAGAGCGCGGTGTACGTCGTCGTGGTCACCGTCCGGCGTACCTCTGCGCCCGCGACCGTGTACAGCGCGGCGAACACCCCACCCAGCAAGGCCAGCAGGTCACCGGTGAGGGCCTCCGGGTCCAGCGAGAAGTCCACGCCGGTCAGCACGATGACCGCGAACAGCGACACGGCGATGCCCAGCCAGGCGCGGCGCGGGATGTAGTGACCAGAGGCGCGGGCGATCAGCGCGACCCACACCGGCTGGGTGGCCACGAGCGCGGTGGCGGACGCGACCGACGTGTAGCGCAGGCTCGGCACCCAGGTGGCGAAGTGCAGCGCCAGCAGTACGCCGGCACCGGTCGCCCACTTCAGCTCGTGCCGGGTGAGCCGGCCCAGCTCTGGCCGCCGGCGTGACCAGCGCCACCGGCCAGATCGCGATGACCGCGAGCACGTTGCGCCACAGCGCGACCGCGAGCGCCGGCGCGACGATGGCCGCCATCAGCGGGCCGGACGTCGACACCGCCACGATCCCGACCGCCATCAGCACGGCGTCGGTCCGCGGCGGGCGGCCGACCGTGCTCGGTCGGGCAGCGGGCTCGGTCACCGCGCCATCATCAGCCACGCCAGGCCCACCGCGGCGGCCCGGCCCCGCCGCGACGTGGCGGCGGTGTGGGACGCTCGGGTCGTGATCGTCGACCGGGACGCCGCAGTCGCCCAAGCGCTCGTCGACGAGGCCTGCCGCAAGTCGGCGCTGGTCTGGCTGCGGCCCGCCGGCAGCGACCGCGCCCAGGCCGTCTGGCACGCGTACGTCGACGGCGCCGTGCACGTGGTCTCCGGCGGCCTCGAGCAGGACTGCCCCCGACCTCCCGGACGGCACCGAGGTCGACGTGACGGTGCGCAGCAAGGACACCGGGGGCCGGGTGCTCACCTTCCGCGGCACCGTGTCGACGATCTCGCCGGACGACGGCGCCTGGGACGCCGTGGTGACCGAGCTGCACGCGAAGCGGCTGAACCCGCCGGACGGCGAGGAGCAGCCGGCGCGCTGGGCCCGCGAGTCGCGGGTGTTCCGCATCGAGCCGGTCGGCAGGCTCGTCGAAGGTCCCGGACACCTCTCGCACCGTTCGCACGCAGCCGAACCAGCCGCCTCACCGGCCACAACCACGTGGTCGGCTGCCATTCGTCCTGGGCCGACGAGCACGTCGCCGATAGTCGCTAGGGTCCCCGGCCATGGGACATCTGGTCGAGGTCGGCAAGGACCACGTCTGGCTCGACGTCGACGGACCCGACGGTGCGCCGGCGGTCGTCCTGCTGCATCCGGGCGTCGGCACCTCGACCATCTTCGACGCCGTCGTGCCCGGCCTGTCCGATGACTTCTGCGTGGTGCGGTTCGACAAGCGCGGCTTCGGCCGGTCGCCGGCGCCGACCGAGCCGTTCGACCACTCGCAGGACCTGCTCGCCGTGCTCGATGCGCTCGACCTGGAGTCGTCGCACCTGGTCGGCAACAGCATGGGCGGCGCGGCCGCGCTGGACGTCGCCGTCCGGACGCCGGGCCGGGTAGCCAGCCTGCACCCTGCTCTGCCCCGGCGTCAGCGGCTACGACTGGCCGTCGGACCCGGCGGACGAGGAGTTCGGGCAGCTGGCTGAGTCCGGCGACCTGCCCGGCCTCGTGGAGATGGCGCTGCGGGTGTGGGCGGCGGCCGGCGAGGACCAGGGCGCCCGGCAGCAGGTCACCGAAGCCTCGGTGGCCTGGCAGTTCGAGGAACAGTTCGAGAAGGAGGGCGAGCCGGCCTGGCCGCGCCTCGGCTCCCTCGCCGTCCCGACCACCGTGATGATCGGCGGCGTCGACCATCCGCCGCTGGTGGCCTGCAACGAGGAGATGGTCCGGCTGATCCCGGGCGCGCAGGCGGTGCGGATGCCCGGCGTCGACCACCTGCCGACCCTGCGCGACCCCGAGCTCGTGGTGCGCACAGTTCGTGACACCATCGCCCGCGCCGGTCAGCCGCCTGGGAGCGTGCCGCCGGTAGCCTGACCGCGTGAGCGGCGCGCAGACCAGGGTGTTCGTAGCGCGCCTGGCCGGTACACCGCTGTTCGACCCGATGGGCGACCAGGTCGGCCGGGTGCGTGACGTCGTCGCGTCCCTGCGCATCGGCGTGGAGGAGCCCCGCGTCCTCGGCCTGGTCGTCGAGGTGCCCGGCCGCCGCCGGATCTTCGTGCCGATGACCCGGGTGACCTCGATCGACGCCGGCCAGGTCATCACGACCGGCCTGGTCAACATGCGCCGCTTCCAGCAGCGGCCCACCGAGACCCTGGTGCTCGGCGAGATGCTCGACCGCACGGTGACCCTGCTCGAGGACAGCTCACCCGCCGTGGTCGAGGACGTCGGCATCGAGCAGCAGCGCACCCGCGACTGGGCGGTCACCCGGCTGTTCGTCCGGCGTCCCGGCAAGGGCCTGCGCCGCCGCGGCGAGACGCTCACCGTCGAGTGGCGCGACGCCGGCGGGCTGCAGGTCGAGGAGACCGGCCAGGGCGCGGCCAACCTGCTGGCCACCTTCGCGCAGCTCAACGCCGCCGACCTCGCCGGCGTCCTGCACGGGCTGTCGTCCAAGCGCCGGGTCGAGGTCGCCGCGGCGCTGGACGACGAGAAGCTCGCCGACGTCCTCGAGGAGCTGCCCGAGGAGGACCAGGTCGAGATCCTCGGCGAGCTCGAGCAGGAGCGCGCCGCGGACGTGCTCGAGGCCATGCAGCCCGACGACGCCGCCGACCTGCTGTCCGAGCTCCCGCAGGCCGACGCCGAGAAGCTGCTCGCAGCTGATGGAGCCCGACGAGGCCGCTCCGCTGCGCCGCCTGCTGGCCTACTCCGACGACACGGCCGGCGGCATGATGACGACCGAGCCGATCATCCTGCCGCCGGACGCCACGGTGGCCGACGCGCTGGCCCGGGTCCGGCAGCCCGAGCTCTCGCCCGCGCTGGCCGCCCAGGTGTACGTCTGCCGGCCGCCGATGGAGACCCCGACCGGCCGGTTCATCGGCATCGCGCACATCCAGCGGCTGCTGCGCGAGCCCCCGTCGGCGCTGGTGAGCGGCGTCGTCGACTCGAGCATCGAGCCGCTGCACCCGGAGGCACCGCTGGCCGCCATCACCCACCACCTGGCGACGTACAACATGGTGGCCGCACCGGTCGTCGACGAGAACGACCACCTGCTCGGCGCGGTCACCGTGGACGACGTCCTCGACCACCTGCTGCCCGAGGACTGGCGGCACGGCGGCCACCTGCTCCGGGGCACCGTCGCGGCGAGCGAGGCACCCGATGGCGCGTGAGCCTCGCCGGACCACCCGGCTCGACCAGCCCCGCGAGGTACGCCGGGCGCTAGTCCCGACGCCGAGCTACGACCCGGACGCCTTCGGCCGGTTCAGCGAGCGGATCGCGCGGTTCATCGGCACCGGCCGGTTCCTCGTCTACATGACCGTCTTCGTCGTCGTCTGGGTCGCCTGGAACGCCTTCGAGTGGCGGCTCCAGTACGACGACTACCCGTTCATCCTGCTCACGCTGATGCTGTCGCTGCAGGCGTCGTACGCCGCGCCGCTGATCCTGCTCGCGCAGAACCGGCAGGCCGACCGCGACCGGGTGCAGTACGAGCAGGACCGCAGCCGCGCCGAGCGCAACATCGCCGACACCGACTACCTCACCCGCGAGCTGGCCTCGCTGCGGATGGCCGTCGGCGACGTCGCCACCCGCGACTTCCTGCGCTCCGAGCTGCGCCAGCTGCTCGACGACCTGGAGGAGCGCCGGGCGCTCGGGACCGAGCCGGCGCGCGACCAGAAGCGCTGACGCGGGTCAGCCAGAGACCGTGAGGTCCTTGCCCTGGGCCGGTACGACGATGGCGTCCGGGTGCGCGGCGCCGTTGCCCGGCTCGCCGTCGAGGAACCGGCCGAGCAGCTCGGCCAGCGCCGCCGCCTCGTCCTCGTCCAGCCGGCCGACCGCATAGTCGGACACCCCGCGCAGGTGCACCGGGCTGGCGCCCTTCAGCCGGTCGAACCCGGCCGTGGTGAGCACGGTGAACAGCCCGCGGGCGTCGTCCTCGCAGACCTCCCGGCGTACCAGGCCCTCGCGCTCGAGCCGGTCGACCAGCCGGGTGAGCCCGCTGCGCGAGAGCAGCACCCGCTCGGCCAGCTCCGACATCCGCAACCGGCGCTCCGGCGCCTCGACCAGCTGCACCAGCACGTCGTACGACGCGAGCGGCAGGCTGCGCTCGGCCACCAGGTCGTTCTCCAGCCGGCGGGTCACGAGGGCGTGGGCCAGCAGGAACCGTCGCCAGGCGAGCATCTGCTGCTCGCTCAGGTCCCGATGCATACCGGGGATCGTAGAGGCCCAGCCACCGCCGCGGCCACGACAGGCGCCGACACGTAGCATCGGAGACATGCCCACCACCGTCTCCGGACCGACTCTCGACGCCGTCCAGGCAGCCCTGGCCACCGTCGACGACCCCGAGATCCGCAAGCCGATCACCGAGCTGGGCATGGTGAAGTCGGTCGACATCTCCCCCACCGGCGAGGTCGCCGTCGCCGTCTACCTGACCGTCGCCGGCTGCCCGATGCGCGACACGATCACCAAGAACGTGACCGCCGCCGTGGCCGGCGTCGAGGGCGTGACCGGCGTCAAGGTCGACCTCGACGTCATGTCCGAGACCCAGCGCAAGGAGCTGCAGGGCAAGCTGCGCTCGGATTCGGGCGCCGTCGAGCGCGAGATCCCGTTCGCCCTGCCCGGCTCGCTGACCCGGGTCTACGCCGTCGCCTCCGGCAAGGGCGGCGTCGGCAAGTCGTCGGTCACCGTGAACCTCGCCGCCGCGATGGCCCGCAGCGGCCTGGCCGTGGGCGTGGTCGACGCCGACATCTACGGGCACTCGGTGCCGCGGATGCTCGGGGTCGAGGGCCGCCCCACCCAGGTCGAGGACATGATCCTGCCGCCGGTGGCCAACGACGTGAAGGTCATCTCGATCGGCATGTTCGTCGCCAACAACCAGCCGGTCGTGTGGCGCGGTCCGATGCTGCACCGCGCGCTGCAGCAGTTCCTCGGCGACGTCTACTGGGGCGACCTCGACGTCCTGCTGATGGACCTGCCGCCCGGCACCGGCGACATCGCGATCTCGGTGGCCCAGCTGGTCCCGCCCGCCGAGCTGCTCGTCGTCACCACCCCGCAGCAGGCCGCCGCCGAGGTCGCCGAGCGCGCCGGCACCATCGCGCTCCAGACCCACCAGCAGATCGCCGGCGTGGTCGAGAACATGTCCTACCTGCCGTGCCCGCACTGCGACGAGCGCATCGAGGTCTTCGGCGCCGGCGGCGGGCAGGCGGTCGCCGACGGGCTCAGCCGCACCATGGGCGCGCCCGTCCCGCTGCTCGGCGAGATCCCGTTCGACACCCGGCTGCGCGAGGGCGGCGACTCCGGTCGCCCGCTGGTGCTCGACCACCCCGACAGCCCGGCGTCGCAGGCGCTGGCCAAGGTCGCCGACTCGCTCGGCCACCGCGCGCGCGGTCTCGCCGGCCGTTCGCTCGGACTGAGCCCCGCCGGCCGCTGACCGCTGGGCCGGCCATGCGGACTGAGCCCGGCCGGCGCTAGCCCTGACCGCTAGGTCGCGTCCTCGTCGTACCGCGGCGGCGCAGCCGGCGCGGTGCTCGACGGCCGCTCACCCGGACCGCTGCGCGCGGCCGGCTTGCTGCCGACATCGTCCAGGTCGTCCATGTCCGCCGGGTCCAGCAGGTGCTTCTTCAGCATGCCGCGCGGGGTGAGCTGGTTCAGGTTGAGGTCCTTCATCTCCGGACCCAGCTCGCGGGTCACCTCGGCCCGGGCGTCCGCGGCCATCCGGCGCACCTGGCGCAGCATCTTGGCGGCGTCGGCGGCGTAGCGGGGCAACTTCTCGGGACCGAGCACGATGAGCGCGACGATCGCGAGCCCGATGAACTCACCCGGGCCGATGTCGAACACGCCGCGCTCCCCTCACCCCTCGTTGGCGCCCAGGGTCACCTGAATCTCCTGCTCGGTGCCGTCGCGGCGCACCGTGAGGGTAACGCTGTCGCCCGGGTCGCTTGCTCCGGATCGCGACGATCAGCTCCGAGCTGCCCTCGACAGCCTCACCGTCGAGAGCCACGATCACGTCCCCCGGCTCCAGGCCGGCCTGCTCGGCCGGGCCACCGGGCACCAGCGGCGGCTGGCCGTTGCTGTCCGTGGTGGCGATCCGCGCGCCCTCGCCGTCGTACCGGCCGTCCAGGCTCGCCCCGATGATCGGGAACTCCGCCTTGCCGTTGTCCAGCAGCTGCTCGACGGTGCGCCGCACCTGGTTGATCGGGATCGCGAAGCCGACGCCGATGTTGCCGCTCTCGCCGATGCGCGCCGCCGACGGTCGCGATCGCGGAGTTGACCCCGATCACCTCGCCGTCGAGGTTGACCAGCGGGCCGCCCGAGTTGCCCGGGTTGATGGCGGCATCGGTCTGGATGGCGTTGATGTACGCGCTGTCGCTCGCCCCCTGCTCGCCGCCGGCGGTGACCGGCCGGTTCTTCGCGCTGACGATGCCGCTGGTGACGGTGCCGGACAGGCCCAGCGGGGAGCCGATGGCCAGCACCTGGTCGCCGACGACGACGCTGTCGGAGTTGCCCAGCGGCAGCTCGGGCAGGTTCTTGGCGTCCACCCGGAGCACCGCGATGTCGTAGCTCGCGGACTTCCCCAGCACCTCGGCCTCCATCGACCGCCCGTCGCTGAACGACACGTCGACCTCGCCCTGCGCGTTGTCGACGACGTGGTTGTTGGTGACGATGACGCCGGTGTCGTCCACGACGAACCCGGACCCGGTCGCCTGACCTTCCGCGGTGTCGACCTTGATCTGCACGACGCTCGGCAGCATCTGGGCGGCGACCCCGGGGATGCTGCCCTCGGGCCGGTCGACCCGGCGGGCCGGGGCGGCACCGAGGCTGGCGCCGTCGACGGTGCTCGTGCTGTCGTCCCGCTCCGCCAGCAGGTAGCCCGCGCCACCGCCGGCAACCCCGGCCACGAGGGCGATCGCGGCGGCCAGCGCGACGAGCAGGCCGGTGCGGCTGCCCGACTGCCGCGGCTCCTGGCCGAGCGTGTCGGTGGTGGCCCAGACGTCGTGCACGGTGTCCTGGCGGCCGCCGTCGTCGTCGAAACCGGGCTCGGCCGACGGCGGCGGGGCGACCGGCGGCGTCTGCGCCGTGGCGGTCGGGGCAGTCGCGGTCGGGGCAGTCGCGGCGGTCGGGGTGTCCCAGACCTGCCGCGGGGTGCCGGACCACCACGGCGACGGGGTGGTCGGGGCCTCGTCGCCGGGACGGTCGTCCGGACGATTGTCGTCGGTCATGCTGCGGGGCTCCGGTGGTCAGCGGGTCGGCAGTGAGTTCTCCGGTCGACTGCCCTCACGAGAACGGGTTGAACCAGGAGGCGACCCGGTCCAGCCCGCGTCCGAGACGCCCGAGGGTGTCGCCGTCCGCAGCCGGGTGGTGCGGCAGGGCCGCGACCACCTGGTCCACCGTACGCTCCGGCGCGTCGGCCACGACCGTGTAGACCGTGCGGCCGGACGCCCACACCACCCGTCGCGGCACGTCGCCGCTGATCCACACCTCGTGCCCGTCGATGACGGCCCGGCGCTGGTCGGAGAGGCCGGTCGTGTCCAGGCGGCCGCGCTGCGCGAACACCGAGACCGTGGCGATCCCGTCGCTGTAGCTGAGGTGGACGATGCGACCGTCCTCGCCGCCGCGGCGGGCGTCGACCAGCGTGAGCGGGCCGGGCAGCGTGGCGGGGCAGCGCCAGCCCTGGTCACGCATCCGGCTCAGGGCCGCGGTGTTGATCTCCGCGGACCACGGCTGTTCCCCGGTGCCGGTCAGCACTCGCCCGCTCCCGATGGACACCTCGACGAAGGCGCTGGCCCGGGTGGTGCGGCCGCGCCGGTCGTACACCTCGCGGCGCAGCACCAGCCCGCTCTCGCGGTCCAGCCAGAACCGTGCGGCGTCGGGGGCGGTGGCCGGCGCACCGGGCCGCCGCGCGACGACGACGTCGGCGGTGCGGCCGGCGACCTCGTCCTCGCCGACCACGGACAGCGAGTAGTGCGACATCAGCAGCCCGACGCCGCCGGTCTGGTCGATCGACGGGGTGCCCGCGTCGGCCAGGGTCATGCTGCGGGCGGGGGACGCGAGCGTCCCGTCGGTGCGGACCGTGGTGCCACGGCCCGGCTCGTGGTCGACGTCGACGACCTCGCTGGTGGTGCCGCTGGAGCTCCAGGCCGAGACGAACTGGACCCCGCTGTACGACGTCGTCGCAGCCGCCTCCACCGCGTGGTCGAGCAGGCTGCGGGCCTCGGGCGCGATGACGGGCCGCGCACCGTCCATGCCGGCCGAGGGGTCAGCGGGCTGCGGCGGGGCGCTGTCGCCCGGCGCGACCACCAGCGCGACGACGATGAGCGGTGCGATCAGCACGACCGCCCCGGCGACGGGGACGAGCCGCCTCACCGTCGCGGGACGGTCGGGTAGAACACGTCGCCGAAGGACACCGACATGCCGAGGCCGGGGTCGCCGACGGTGAACCCGCTCGTGGTGGCGGTGTGCTCGACGGACAGCTCGGCAGTCGCCGGGACGACGTTCGCGGGCTGCTGGGGAGCGCCGGCGGCGAACGCGGTGCCGAGCACCAGCCCGGCCACCGACAGGGCGCCGACGGCGGCGTAGCGCGCGCGCTGGGCGCGACGGGCCGGCCTGCTGCCGTACGACGACGGGCCGCGGGAGTCGCCGCGGGCGCCGCGCGGGGAGCGCCCCGGCGGCGGCAGCACCGGCACGATCGGACCCTGCGGCATGGTGCGCGCCCGGGGCGGCAGCGGGGCACCGGGCAGGGCGATGGCGGTCAGCGAGTCGAGCAGCGCGGCCGGCGGCGCCGGTGCCCTCGCGGCGGCCAGCGCCTGCTTGACGGCCCGCTCGTCGTCGAGCAGCTCGTGGCAGGAGGGGCAGTGCGCGACGTGGGCCAGGGCCCGGTCCCGGGCCTCGTGGCCGAGCTCGCCGTCGACGAGGGCGGAGATGCGGTCACCCAGATGGCTCACGGCGATACCTCGCCGCCGGGCTCGGAGGCCTGGCGCCGGCCGGGGGCGCGGTGCTCGAGGGCGGCCCGCAGCTGCGCGCGACCGCGGTGGATGCGGCTGCGCACGGTCCCGAGCTTGATGCCCAGGGTGGCGGCGATCTCCTCGTAGGACAGGCCCTCGATGTCGCAGAGCACGACGGCCGCCCGGAAGTCGGGCGGGAGGGCGTCCAGGGCGCGCTGCACGTCGTCGTCGAAGTGCTGGTCGTCGTAGATCTGGGCGGGGCCGGGCTCCCGGCCGGGCAGCCGCTCGGCGGCGTCGTCGGCCAGCCCGTCGAACCGGATGCGCTGCTTGCGCCGGACCCGGTCGAGGAAGAGGTTCGTGGTGATGCGGTGCAGCCAGCCCTCGAAGGTGCCGGGCGTGTAGGTGGACAGCGAGCGGAAGACCCGGACGAACACGTCCTGGGTCAGGTCCTCGGCGTCGTGCGGGTTGCCGGTCAGCCGGTAGGCCAGGCGGTAGACCCGCGCCGAGTGGGTGCGGACGACCTCGTCCCAGGTGGGCGGGGTCCAGTCGGCGTTCGCCACGGAGGCCTGCTCGGGCAGGGTCGGCTCGACCGACCAACGCACCTCCCCGGCTCAGAACGGCGGCTGCAGCACTCATGGTGCCTTGATCCCCTCCTCCGACCCAACCTGGGCCGTCGCGGACGTGTTCCCAGGGAACGTCGCGCACGGGTCCGCTGGTTCCCGACGTCTGCCACTAGGCTCGCGATCGCGCTCAGCCGTCCCACCCGACCCGTCCACGGAGGCCGTCATCGCCGGGAACCTGCAGTCCAGCTGGACCTACGCGGAGGAGTTCGTCCCGGAGGACGAGGTCCTGACCACGGCCCGCGCCAAGGCCGCCGAGCTGGGCTGCGTCCCGGTCCTGCCGGGCGCCGGAGCGGCCCTGTCGGCGATCGCCGCGGCGGCCGGCGCGAAGGCGGTCGTCGAGATCGGCACCGGCGCCGGCGTGGGGTCGGTGTGGCTGATCCGCGGGATGCGCCCGGACGGCGTCCTGACGACCATCGACGTGGAGCCCGAGCACCACCGGGCGGCCCGGGAGACCTTCACCGAGGCCGGGATCCCGACAAATCGGGTGCGGCTGATCTCCGGCCGGGCCCTCGACGTGCTCCCCCGGCTCACCGACGCGGCGTACGACCTGGTCTTCTGCGACGCCGACAAGAAGGAGTACGCCGGCTACCTGGAGCAGGCGCTGCGGCTGCTCCGCCCCGGCGGCACGGTGATCTTCGACAACGCCCTGTGGCACGACCGGGTCGCCGACCCGACCGAGCGCGACGAGGACACCACGGCGATCCGCGACCTGGGCCGGGCGGTCCGCGAGGACGAGCGGCTGGTCAGCGCGATGCTCGCCGCGGGCGACGGCCTGCTCGTGGCCGTCACGAGGCCCTAGGTGCGAGTGCGGCCCCGGCCCGCACTGAGGCGGACCGGGGCCGGTACTGCAGGTCTGTCAGGCGACAGCTGTCTTGAGGGCGTCACCCAGAGCGCCGGCCTCATCGGCCGACAGCTCGACGACGAGTCGCCCGCCACCCTCGAGCGGCACGCGCATCACGATGCCGCGCCCCTCCTTGGTGACCTCGAGCGGACCGTCGCCCGTTCGCGGCTTCATGGCCGCCATGCTGGCTCCCTTCGGTACGGCGCGCCAGCAGCAGGCGGGAGCCCGCGAGGCGTCGACACGGCGTGTGCGTTGAGGCATTATCCCGCGAAACCGTCCGCCCGCGAAACGCGCCGTCCCACGCGGTGCCCGAACCGCCGCCCGATCAGCCCGGGAGACCCCTCGCCGTGAACGCCCGTTCCGCGTTGTTCGACCTCTACGGCGACCACCTCCGCGCGCGCGGCGGCAGGGCGCCGGTGGCGTCCCTGGTGCGCCTGCTGGCCCCGCTGGGCGTGGCTGCGCCGGCTGTGCGCACCGCCGTGTCGAGGATGGTCCGGCAGGGCTGGCTGGAGCCGGTGCGGCTGGCCGACGGGCCCGGGTACGCCCTCACGCCACGGGCTGTCCGCCGGCTGGACGACTCCGCGGTGCGGATCTACCGCACCCAGGGCACGCCGTGGGACGGCACCTGGCACCTGCTGGTCACCGACCTGCCCAACGAGCGGAGCCGGCGCGACCGGCTGCGCGCCGGCCTGACCTTCCTCGGCTACGCCCAGCTCGACGACGGGACCTGGGTCGGGCCGCGCCGGTCCGACGAGGTGGACGGCCTGCTCGAGGTCGAGGGGGTGCGCGCGGAGCGGTTCACGGCGAGCCACGACGGGGACTCGCTGGGTCTGGTGCGCCGCGCCTGGGACGTCGACGGGCTGGCGCGGTCGTACGCGCGCTGGCACGAGGACGCCGAGGAGCTGGTGTCCGTCGCCGGCCCCGAGCCGGACGACGAGCAGGCGTTCGCGGCCCGCTCCCGGCTGGTCCACGAGTGGCGCAAGTTCCTGTTCCTGGACCCGGGTCTGCCCCGCGAGCTGCTGCCGGAAGACTGGCCGGGTGACCGGGCAGCCGACTACTTCGACGCCGAGAGCGAGCGGCTGCTGCCGGCCGCCACCCGGTTCGTCGACTCCTGCCTGACGTCGACACCGGCCTGACCACCTCCGAGGAGCCCTTCTTGAGCGACACCGTCCAGTACGACCTGCAGCGAGGGCGTCGCCACCGTCACCCTCAACCGGCCGGACGCGATGAACGCGCTGAACACCGAGCTGAAGGTGGCGCTGCGGGACACCCTGGCCGCGGCGGCCGAGGACGACGAGGTCCGCGCGGTGCTGCTGACCGGCTCCGGGCGGGCGTTCTGCGTCGGCCAGGACCTCGCCGAGCACGCGCAGAACCTGCAGGGCGACCTGGACGCCGTCTGGTCCACCGTGCCGGAGCACTACACGCCGATCGCGACGATGCTGGCGACGATGCCGAAGCCGGTGATCGCTGCGGTGAACGGCGTGGCCGCGGGCGCCGGTGCGGCGTTCGCCTTCGCCTGCGACTTCCGGGTGGTGGCCGACACGGCCAGCTTCACCATGGCGTTCTCGGCGGTCGGCGCTGTCCGCGGACTCCGGCTCGTCCTGGACGCTGCCGCGGATCGTCGGCATGGCCAAGGCCAAGGAGCTGCTGCTGCTGTCGACGTCGAAGGTCACCGCCGACGAGGCGCTGGAGCTCGGCCTGGCCACCGAGGTCGTCGCCGCAGACGACGTCGCCGGGCGGGCGCGGCAGCTCGCCGTACGGCTGGCTGCCGGGCCGACGGTGGCCTACGGCGCGATCCGGCGGTCACTGGCCTACTCCGCCGGGCACGACATCGATGCGTCGCTGGACTTCGAGCGGCAGATGATGGAGCTGACCGGGTCCACCGAGGACCACCGCAACGCCGTGGCCTCCTTCCTCGCGAAGGACCGGCCGACGTTCGAGGGTCGCTGATGGCCGCCGAAGTGAACGACGCGACCATCCAGCGGCTGTATGCCGCGATGAACAGCCACGACGGCGAGGGGATGGCCGCCTGCTACGCAGAGGGCGCCACGTTCGACGACCCGGTGTTCGTCGGTCTGCGCGACGGCGAGCCGCAGGACATGTGGCGGATGCTGATGGGCCGGTCCCGCGACATGACCGTCGAGCTCGTCGAGCACGACGTGGACGGCGACCGAGGCACCGCGCACTGGAGAGCCCGGTACACCTTCGGCCAGACCGGTCGGCCGGTGGTCAACGACGTCCGCTCGCTGTTCCTGTTCGACGACGCGGGGCTGATCGTCGAGCAGCAGGACGACTTCGACTTCTGGAAGTGGGCGCGGCAGGCACTCGGCCCGGTGGGGCTGTTCGCCGGCTGGACCCCGGTGGTGCTGCACTCGGTGCGCGACAAGGCCCGCGCCGGCCTGGACGCCTTCCGCGACCACTGACCCGTCGCGGCGGGTGGGCTCGCAACAATTGATTGCTATGTTGTCTACTGACATACTGGTCAATAGCCACACGTCGCGGAAAGAGGTTCACCGTGCCACGGTTGCGCGCACGGGCCCGGGAGGTGCGCACGGAGCTCCGGGTCAGACTGGCCCCCGAGGCGTACCGGACTCAGCTGGCCGCGGCGAAGTCGGGGACGGGCGCTGAGGTCGCTGTCTACTTCGCAGACGGCCAGAACTGCCTCTACCAGCTCGACCAGTGGCTGCCGGTCGTCGAGCGTCTGGCTGAGTCCCATCCCGTGGTGCTGATCCTGCGCGACTGGGGGGTCATGCGCGAGGTGCAGGAACGTACAGCGCTACCAGTTGTGTGCGTCCGGAACGGCGGCGATCTCGCCGCCTTGTACGACGCGGGTAACCTCAAGGTCTGCCTGTACGTGAACAACAGCTTTCGCAACTTCCAGTCGCTGAGCCACTCGCGGATGCTGCACGTCCACGTCAACCACGGCGAGAGCGACAAGCTCTCGAGCTTCTCGAACCAGGTGAAGGCCTACGACCGGGTGCTCGTGGCCGGTCCCGTCGCGTTGCAGCGTTACCGCAGCGTCCTGATCGGCTTCGACCACAGCAAGGTCCTCGCGGTCGGGCGCCCGCAGCTCGACCTCGAGTTCGGTCCCGACCTGCCGGACTCTCCCCGTCGCACGGTCCTGTACGCCCCCACCTGGGAGGGCGACGTCGCCGCCAACAACTGGACGTCGTTGGACGTGCTCGGCCCGCAGATCGTTGCCGGCCTCCTCGACGTGCCCGACATCCGCGTCGTCTACAAGCCGCACCCGCGCGTCGCGGACTCGCCGAAACCCGGCATCGCCGATGCGCACAAGCGGGTGATGTCCCTGATCCGCAGCGCGAACACCAGAGACCCGGGCGCCGGCCACGTCGCGCGCGTCCAGGGGAACGTGCTGGCGATGTTCGACCAGTCCGACGCCTTCGTGGGGGACGTCTCCAGCGTCCCTCTGGACTTCCTCTACCTGCGACCGGATGCGCCGATCCTGCTCACCGACCGGCGCGGCGACCGGCCGCTGCTCCTCGCTGCCACCCCGCTGGCCCAGGCCGTCCCCATCGTCGACAGCACGACCGTCACCGACATCTCCCAGGTCGTCGCGGCCGAGCTCGCTGACGACGTCCACCACGCTGGCCGCAACCGGGCCCGAGCGAGGTACTTCGGCGATCTCGGCCCCGGCCAGAGCATGCAGGCGTTCAGCACCACGATCGCCGAGCTCATCGACGAGCGGGACGCACTGGTGACCGGTACGCGACCAACTGCCGTCGGCTAGCGCTCAGCGGAAGGCGCAGTCGGCGAGGTGGTCGTTGACCATCCCGGTGGCCTGCATCAGGGCGTACGCCGTCGTGGGGCCGACGAACCGGAATCCGTTGCGCTTCAAGGCCTTTGCCATCGCGGTCGACTCCGGCGTGATCGCCGGCACCTCGGCCGTGGTCACCGGTGCCGACCTGTCGTCGTCAGGCGCGAAGGACCAGAGCAGCGCGTCGAGCCCGCCGGCCAGCTCGACCGTTGCGCGGGCGTTCCCGATGGTGGCGAGCACCTTCGCCCGGTTGCGCACGATGCCGGCGTCCGCCATCAGCCGGTCGATGTCGGCGTCACCGAACGCCGCGACGGCCGCCGGGTCGAAGCCGGCGAACGCCGACCGGAACGCCGGCCGCTTGCGCAGGATCGTCAGCCAGGACAGCCCGGACTGGAACGCCTCGAGGCTGACCCGCTCGAACAGGGCGGCGTCGCCGTGCAGCGGACGACCCCACTCCACGTCGTGGTACGCCGTGTAGTCGGGCGTCCCGGTGCCCCACGGGCAGCGCAGGACACCGTCCGGCCCCGCGACCGGGCCGCAGCTCACCGGCGGCCCTCGACCTGCCCGGCCAGCCGGCGCAGCGACACCTGGACGAGCAGCCGCAGGACAGGCCGTACGAGCGGCCAGCCCAGCCGGCCGAGCAGACCCAGCGGCAGGTCGACCCACTCCGACCACACGACACGGGACCGGTCCGGCCCGAGCGCCTCGACCTCGAACGCGCCGGAGCCGCGCACCAGCTTGCCCGGTGTGCCGGGTGACCGCGCGCACCGGCGGCTCCCACACCGTGATGGTCATCGTGTCCCGGAAGCCGATCGGCCCGATGCCGGTGAACGCCGTGATGCTCTCCCCCACGGCCCGCCCACCCTCGGCCCGGGTGAGCAGCATCCAGCGGTGGTGCTCGCTCCAGTCGGTGAGCAGGTCCCAGACCTGCTGGGCCGGGGCGCCGACCTCCTGGGTGACGACCAGCTCGGCCACCGGTCAGCCCTCCGGGGCCGGGCGCACGTCCGCGTCGGGCTCGTGCACGTCCTGGCTGCCCTCGAGCTCGGCGATCCGGGCGTCCCGGCTCTCCAGCTCGTCGACGAGGCGGTCCAGCACGGCGTCCACCTCGTCCATCCGGTAGCCGCGCAGCGCCAGCGTGAAGCGCAGCCCGTCGACCCCCGCCCGGTCGACGTCGCCCTCCGGCAATGATCCGGCGATCGAGCGGTCCGGCTCGACGTCCTGCAGGCCGACGCCGCGACCGGCAGCCACCACCGCGATGCCGCCGATCACGACGAGCATGACGAGGAGCAGGACGAAGGACACAGGAAGGATCGTGCCACGCTGGCCCCATGGCAGGACTAACGGGCGGGCCCGGCGGGTCGTTGCGGGTCGGCGAGGTCGAGGTCGGCTGCGACGACCAGGTGGTGATGGCGGTCGTGAACCGCACCCCCGACTCGTTCTTCGACCAGGGCGCCTTCCTCGACGACGACGCGGCGATGACCGCCGTCGACCGGGCGGTCGACGAGGGCGCGGCGATCGTCGACCTCGGCGGGGTCAAGGCCGGGCCGGGCGAGGACGTGACCGAGGCCGAGGAGGTACGCCGGGTGGCGCCGTTCGTGGCCGCGGTGCGCCGCCGGCACCCGCACCTGGCGATCAGCGTCGACACCTGGCGGGCCGAGGTCGGCCGCGCGGTCTGCGAGGCGGGCGCCGACCTGCTCAACGATGCCTGGCAGGGCTACGACCCGGAGCTGGCGGTGGTCGCCGCCGAGTTCGGCGCGGCGCTGGTGTGCAGCCATTCCGGCGGGCTGCCGCCGCGGACCGACCCGCACCGCGTGGCGTACGACGACGTGGTGGCCGACGTGGTCGCCACGGTGACCGGACTGGCGGACCGAGCGGTCGCTGCCGGCGTACGGCCGACGGGGTGCTGGTCGACGCCGCCCACGACTTCGGGAAGAACACCTACCACTCGCTGGAGGTCACCCGGCGGCTGGACGAGCTGGTCGCGACCGGGTGGCCGGTGCTGCTGGCGGTGTCGAACAAGAAGTTCCTCGGCGAGGTGCTGGACGCCGACAAGGACGGCCGGCTGGAGGCGACCCTGGCGGTCACGGCGCTCGGCGCCTGGCACGGCGCGCGGGTCTTCCGGGCGCACCAGGTGGCGGCGACCCAGCGGGTTTTGCACACCGTCGGCGCCGTCCGCGGAACCCGCGCCCCCGCCGTCTCCCGCCGCGCACTCGCCTGACCGGCTTACGCCTCCCGGCTAGGGCCACCGGAAGTGGACCGGCTGGCGGCGCCTTCGGCATCACGGCAAACGGTCCGCTTTCCCGTTCGCGGTGCTGCCAGTGCCCGCGCCACCCGGGAGTGGACCGGCAAGCGTTGCGTTCGGCATGTCGGCAGCAGGTCCACTTCCCCGAAGGGCGCGTCACCCGGGGCCACCGCGGACTAGGGCTGGGCTTCGACGACCTCGTCGGGGGCAGCGGTGAGGACCGGCGCGGGGGCGGCGGAGAGCTCGGCCTCGATCACGTCGAAGGCCGTGGGTACGTCGCTGACCCAGGTGAGGGAGTCGCGGGCGCCGTCCCGGACGAAGCCGCGCTCGACCAGGAGGTCGATCTGCGCGCGCAGCGGCTGGTAGAGCCCGTCCGGGTCGAGCACCACGACCGGCTTGGCGTGCATCGCGAGGGTGCGGGACACCCAGATCTCGAGCAGCTCCTCGAGCGTGCCGAGGCCGCCGGGCAGGGTGAGGAACGCGTCGGATCGCGCGTCCATCAGACCCTTGCGGGCCCGCATGTCGTCGGTCACCAGCAGCTCGTCGGCGTCGTGGTCCGCGACCTCGAGGTCGAGCAGCACCCGCGGGATGACGCCGACCGTGTGCGCGCCGCCGGCCCGCGCGGCCCGCGCAACGGCGCCCATGCACGAGACGCTGCCGCCGCCGCTGACCAGGCTGTGGCCGCGCCGGGCCAGCTCGGTGCCCACGGCAGCAGCCAGCTCGACGTACGACGGGTCGATCCGGCCGCTGGAGGAGCAGTAGACGCAGACTGCCGCCACTACTCGGCTCCCTTGCGGGCCGCCTCGTCGTCCGGCTGCGGCGCCGCGTCGCCGGCACCACCCACGCCGTCCGAAGCCGTCACGATGCGCACGGCCTCGACCGGGTCGTCGGTGACCTGGAAGAGGTCCAGGTCGCGCTCGTTGACCTTGCCGCCGGTCAGCACGGTGGAGCGCAGCCAGTCGACCAGGCCGTCCCAGTAGGCGTGACCCAGCAGGACGACGGGGAACGAGGTGACCTTCTTGGTCTGGACGAGCACCAGCGCCTCGAACAGCTCGTCGAAGGTGCCGAAGCCGCCGGGCAGCACGATGAAGCCCTGCGCGTACTTCACGAACATCGTCTTGCGGGCGAAGAAGTAGCGGAAGTCGACGCCGACGTCGACCCACTCGTTCATGCCCTGCTCGAAGGGCAGCTCGATGCCGAGCCCGACCGACACCCCGCCGGCCTCGCAGGCGCCGCGGTTCGCGGCCTCCATGGCACCCGGGCCGCCACCGGTGATGACCGCATAGCCGGCCGCGACGAGCAGCCGGCCGACCTCCATGGCCAAGGCGTACTCGGGCTCGGTCTGCTTCACCCGGGCCGAGCCGAACACGCTGACGGCGGGGCCGAGCTCGGCCAGCGCGCCGAAGCCCTCGACGAACTCGGCCTGGATGCGCAGCACCCGCCACGGGTCGGTGTGCAGCCAGTCCGACGGTCCGCGCGAGTCGAGCAGCCGGGCGTCGGTGGTCTCGGTCTCGACCTGCTCCCGGCGCAACGTCACCGGACCCTTGTGCGACTCGCGCGGCCGGCTGTCCTGCGGGCTGGCCGGCGTGGTGCCGTCCGGGGGCGTGAACTCGAGTGCCATGCCCGGCAGGCTATCCGGACGGATCGGGCGACTCGGTCAGCCGCTCGCAGATCGCGCGCAGCTGCAGCACCTGGCCGGGGGCCAGCCGGTCGAACAGCACCTCACGCACGGCGGCGACGTGGCCGGGCGCAGCAGCCTGCACGGCCGACCAGCCGTCGTCGGTGAGCACCGCGAGCGCTCCCCGCCGGTCGGTCGGGTGCTTGTCCCGGCGTACCCAGCCCTTCTCCTCCAGCCGGGCCACCGCGTGCGAGAGCCGGCTCGCGGACGACGTCGTGCGCTCGGCCAGCTGGCTCATCCGCAGCGTGCGGTCCGGCGCCTCGGAGAGCATCGCGAGCACCTGGTAGTAGGCGTGCGGCATGCCGGCGTCGCGCTGCAGCTGGCGGTCCAGCGCCTCGTCGATGGCCGAGGCGGCCCGCAGGAAGCTGCGCCAGGCGTGCTGCTCGTCGTCGTCCAGCCATCGGGTGTCGGTCACGCTGATCAGGATAGCCGGAATACTTGAACCCTCAAGTTCCTTGTGCTAGCGTACTTGTTGAGAGTTCAACTTCCTGAGGAGCCAGCCATGCCGGTCCGCCGCCTGAACCACGCCGTCCTGTTCGTCCGCGACGTCGAGGCCAGCGTCGCCTTCTACGGCGACGTCCTGGGCTTCGCGCCCGATCGAGGGGATGGACGCCCTCAAGGGCGCCGCCTTCCTGCGGGCGCCGGCCTCCACCAACGACCACGACCTCGGGCTGTTCGAGATCGGCGCGGCCGCCGGCCCCTCGGGTGCCGGTCGCGCGACGGTCGGCCTCTACCACCTCGCCTGGGAGGTCGAGACCCTCGCCGACCTGGCCGAGGTGTCCCAGCGGCTCACCGAGCGCGGCGCGCTGGCCGGCGCCACCGACCACGGCACCACCAAGGCGCTCTACGGCAAGGACCCGGACGGCCTCGAGTTCGAGGTGATGTGGCTGGTGCCCAAGGACCGGCTCACCCCCGAGATCCTGGCGGCCCGCAGCACGCTCGCCCCGCTCGACCTCCGCGGCGAGATCGAGCGCTTCGGCGCCGACACCCTCGGCGGCATCGGCATCTCGGTGCCCGCCCCCGCCTGACGCCCCGCCGCGACCCCCACGGACGCACCCGAGGCCTCAACCTCCGGGTGCGTCCGCGCGTCTGAGGGGTGTGCACACCGAAGGGCTGGCCGACCGGCAGGATGCGCTGATGGACGGGGACGGCACGGCTGACGTGACGGCGCCCGCCGTCGACGCGTACCAGCAGCTGTTCCACGGCCACTTCGCGGCGATGACCCGGCTGGCCGCGATGCTCGGCGCCGACGACCCCGAGGACGTCGCCCAGGAGGCCTTCGTCCGCCTCCACCACCGCTCCCGCACGCTGCGCGACCCGCACGCCGCGGTGGGCTACCTGCGCAGCACCGTCGTCAACCTGACCCGGTCGCGGCAGCGGCATCTCGCCGTCGTCCGCCGCCTCGCGCCCGGCCGCGCGCCGGACGTCGAGAGCGCCGAGCACGACGTCGTACGCCGGGAGAGCCACCGCGAGCTGGTCACGGCTCTGGGCCGCCTCTCGGCCCGGCACCGCGAAGCCCTCGTCCTGCGCTACTGGCTGGACCTCACCGAGGCCGAGATGGCCGAGGCGATGAGCATCAGCCGCGGCACCGTGAAGTCGCACGTGTCGCGCGGCCTGGACGCCCTCGCAGCCCTGATGGAGGGGAACCGATGACCAGCTCCCACGACCAGCTCGAGCGCGACCTGCGCGCCGCCCTCCGGTCGGTCGACCACGTCCCGGTCTCCGCGGACGCCTGGCAGCAGAACCAGCGCCGGCTCGCGGCGGCCCCCAACCGCCGCCTGCCCTGCTGCATCGCGTGCGGCCGCCGTGGTGCTCGCCGTGCTGCTCATCGGTGGGCTGCTCGCCGCTGGTCACCGGCGGCGGCGACAGCAGCACGCCGGCGAACAACGACGACGGCAGCAGCGACAGCTCCAGCAGCGACGAGTACTTCGCCGACGAGAACCTGCTCGGGCCGATCGTCGAGGTCGAGCGGCTGACGGTCGACGGGAAGCCCGCCGTGCACGAGGCGGTGCTGTCGGACACGTCAGGCAAGGGCCCGAGCCTCTGCGACCGGGTGACGACCGTGGACGAGTCCAGCGGTCGCGGCGGCTGCACCAGCCGGGAGCCGAGCGCCGACGACGAGGCCGTCGCGTTCGACTGGCTGACCGGCACCATCGGGCAGCGGCGACATCCGCGGTGTCCTGGCCGGCGTCGACGAGCGGGTGATGAAGGTGCAGATCTGGATGGACAACGGCGACATGACCCTCGCCGACCTGAAGCCGGGCACCTGGGAGGGCACCAAGCTGTTCGCCCTCACCGTCCCGGCCGACGGCCCGCGACCGCAGCGCCTCGTCGCCTACTCCGACGCCAGCGGCACCGTGCTGCAGGCCGTCGACCTCCAGACCGCGCTTCGGTGACGACTGGCTGCCCCGTGCGCGGCCAGACTCTGCGCCGGGGCCGACGCAGCGACCTGGCCCACCGCCCGGCTCGCGGCAACACCGAGCGACGCGTCTCCGTCCGGTCCTGCGGAGCGGCTCGCGTCAAGGCGACCGTCGCCGACGTCGGACGCCGTCGGCTCGACCTGCTCGACCTCGGCGCCGGGTCCGCTGGCCGGCTCGACCAGCTTCGGCAGCGACCTCGTGGTCGCCATCGTCGCGCCGGAGGTCGACCAGTCTATCGCGTCGAGCAGGCGACCGGCCGGCTTGCAGGCCGACTGTACTCCGTCGACGGGACGCCGTGGCAGGTGCTCGTCGCCACCGTGCCCGAGCAGTCGACCTTCGGCGACGCCCAGCTCGTCCTGCTCGACGGCTCTGAGCGCGAGCTGGAACGCGAGTTCCTCAGCCAGCCGGCGAGTCCCTGACCGTCAGGCGCCCAGCCAGGCGCGCATCTTCTGCTCGCACTCGAAGATCGGCGCGATGTCGCAGTACTCCTCGCGCTGGTGCGCGACGCCCGGGTCGCCCGGGCCGTAGTTGACGGCCGGGACGCCGAGCGCGGAGAACCGGGAGACGTCGGTCCAGCCGAACTTCGGCAGCGGCTCGCCGCCGACCATCGCGACGAACGCCGCGGCGGCAGGGTGCGACAGCCCGGGCAGCGCGCCGGGGGCAGCGTCGGAGATCTCGACCTCGAAGCCGTCGAGCACCCGGCGTACGACCTGGGCCGCCTGCTCCTCGTTCTTGTCCGGCGCGAACCGGTAGTTGACGGTGACCCGGCACTCGTCCGGGATGACGTTGCCGGCGACCCCACCGGAGATGCCGACCGCGTTGAGGCCCTCGCGGTAGGTGAGGCCGTCGATGACGACCTCCTCCGCCTCGTAGGCCGCCAGCCGCTGCAGCAGGTCGCCTGCGGCGTGCACCGCGTTGGTGCCCAGCCAGGACCGCGCCGAGTGGGCGCGGTGACCACGCAGCACGACGTCAGCGCGCAGGCTGCCCTGGCAGCCGGCCTCGACGATCGCGTTGGTCGGCTCCATCAGCACCGCGAAGCTGCCGGCCAGCCACTCGGGGTGGTTGCGTCCGATCCGGCCGAGGCCGTTCTTGTCCGCCTCGACCTCCTCGTGGTCGTAGAACACGTAGGTGACGTCACGGTTCGGCGCCGCCAGGTGCGCGGCGAGCCGCAGCTGCACGGCGACGCCGCTCTTCATGTCGGTCGTGCCGCAGCCGTGGATGCGGCCGTCCTCGACCCGGCACGGCAGGTTGTCGCCGAGCGGGACGGTGTCGATGTGGCCGGCGATGACCACCCGCTCGTCGCGACCGAGGTTCGTGCGCGCGACGACCGCGTCACCGTCGCGGTCGACGGTGAGGTGCGGAACCTCCCGCAGCACCAGCTCGATCGCCTCGGCCAGCCGTCGCTCGTCACCGCTCACCGACTCGATGTTGCAGAGGGCGACGGTCAGGGCGGCGGCGTCGTCGGACAGGTCGAGGCGGGTCATGCTCCGGACCCTAGTCGGAGCCGAAAGCGCAGAACTCATTGCCTTCCGGGTCGACCAGGATGTGCCAGTGGATGTCGTCGTCCGGCTCGCGGAGCAGGGTCGCGCCCTTGGCGACCAGCGCGTCGATGTCGTCGCACACCACGTCCCAGTGCCAGCGGTTCTTCACCGTCTTGGGCTCGGGCACCTCGACGAACTTCCACACGTCGTACGGCAGCCCGGGCACGTCGCGCAGCCACCGCTTGATGCCCTCGGGGCCGGGCGACAGCGTGGCCCCGAGCACGTCGGCCCACCAGGCCGCGCATCGCCTCCTGGTCGACTCGCGTCCGCGACCAGGGCAGTCGGCTCGTCGGGCTTCGGCGCGAACACGCAGAACTCGTTGCCCTCCGGGTCCTGCAGCAGGTGCCACTCCCAGCCCGGCGAGGGCTCGTGCAGCACGGTGGCACCGGCGGCGACCAACGTGTCGACGTCCGGCCGCACCAGGTCGAGATGCACCCGGTTCTTCACCGTCTTCGGCTCGGGCACCCGGTTCACCCAGACGGTCCGCTCCGGCGGCTCACCGCGCAGGCGGGTCACGTTGTCGTCGCTGACGTCGATCGCGAGGCCCAGGGTCTGCGACCAGAACCGCGCTGCCACGGCCGAGTCGGTTGCGTCGAAGCAGAGGTCCTGCCAGCGGGCGAGGGGCATGGCAGGAAACGCTACCCGGCTCTGGCAGGCTGGCGGCATGAGCACCAGCGACATCCGCGCCGCGCACGGCACCGGCCTGGCGACCGTGCAGCGGGCCACCGGCGACGTCCTGGACGTGTGGTTCCCGGAGCCCGCACTCGGCCCCGCACCCGACGACAACGACTTCGCCGGCCTCGACGCGCTGGTTGCGGACGACGACGACCGCGGCACCAGCCGGCAGGTCGTCCAGGTCGACGTCGACCTCGACGCCGAGCCGACCGACACGCTGGACGTGTGGCTGCGGCTGCACCTGCTCTCGCACCGGCTGGTGCGCCCGAACGAGCTGAACATGACTGGTGTCTTCGGCAAGCTGACCAACGTCGGTGTGGACCAACTACGGCCCGTGCGCCGTCGAGGGGTTCGAGGCGACCCGGCTGCGGCTGATGCGCCGCGGACCGGTGCAGGTGCTGGGTGTCGACAAGTTCCCGCGGATGGTCGACTACGTGGTGCCTTCTGGTGTCCGGATCGCCGACGGCGCCCGGGTGCGCCTCGGCGCGCACCTCGCGAGCGGCACGACGGTGATGCACGAGGGCTTCGTCAACTACAACGCCGGAACCCTCGGTGCCTCGATGGTCGAGGGCCGCATCACCGCGGGCGTCGTGGTCGGCGACGGCTCCGACATCGGCGGCGGCGCCTCGATCCTGGGGACGCTGTCCGGTGGCGGCAAGGAGGTCATCACGATCGGCGAGCGCTGCCTGATCGGCGCGAACGGCGGCATCGGCATCTCTCTCGGCGACGACTGCGTGGTCGAGGCCGGCTGCTACGTCACCGCCGGGACGAAGGTGACCTTGCCGGACGGCTCGGTGGTCAAGGCGCGCGAACTCTCCGGCCGCGACAACATGCATGCTCTGGCGCAACAGCGTGACCGGCGCGGTCGAGGCCGTCTCCCGGTCCGGCGCCTGGGGCGCGTTGAACGCAGACCTGCACGCCAACGACTGACGACGCGGAGGGGGACGGTGCGGCTGACCCGGCGCGGCCGGCTGCTCGTCACGATCGCCGTCGTCGTCGTACTGGTCGCCGCCGGTGCGTTCGCTCTGACCCGTACGCCGCTCGGCTCCGCGCTGGGCCTCGGCACCGAGCCGCCGTGCACGCTGACCACGGCGGACGACGAGGTCGAGTGGTCGGCCGCGCAGGCGATGACGGCCACGACCGTCGCCGGCGTCGGCACCCGGATCGGTGCCACCGAGAACGGCGTGGCTGCCGCCGTACGCCGGGCGATGCTCCTCGAGCGGGACGCTCCCCTGCCGGTCGACGAGGCACGCGAGATCTACCGCAACCTGCCCGACGTCGCCCGCCCCGGCGCCGAGGCGCTGGCGATGGCCCGCGCGCTGCTCGGCCGGCGCGGACCGGCACTGACCTGCGTGGTGCCACTGACGGCCGGCGAAGGGCTGCCCGCCGAAGAGCCGGGGCGCCTCGGCCTGACACCGCGCGGGGACACGACGCGGCTCGCCATGCGCGCGGTGTTCGGCCCGCAGAGCCTGGGCGGCTTCGAGCCGGAGGGCGTCAGCACCGGGCACATCGAGGGGTCCGCACACTACGAGGGACGCGCGATCGACGTGTTCTTCCGGCCGATCACCGCCGAGAGCACGGCGGCGGGCTGGCAGCAGGCGATGTGGGCCGTGGCTCACGCCGAGCGACTCGAGCTCGCCACCATCATCTTCGACCGCCGGATCTGGACCGCGAGCCGCTCGGTGCAGGGCTGGCGCGGCTACCAGCACCCCGGCGGCGAGACCGACAACCCGGTGCTGCTGCACGAGGACCACGTGCACATCGACGTCCACCGCGGCGGCTGAACCGCGACGTCGAGTGGATCACGATCAGGCCACAAGCGCCTGGCGCGTGGCCGGTCCGTGGGCGAGGCTCGGTGCGTGCGGACCCTGCGGTTCACCGCGGCCGCCGCGACGGCTGCGGCGCTGGTCAGCTGCACGACGTCCGCGGCCGACCAGGGCAGCGAGGCGCCCGCGACCAGCTCGCCGTCGGCGTCCGTGGCGTCGCCGGTCATCGTCAACGACTGCTGGGTGCCGACGTCGGGCGGCAACATCTCGCTCAGCGCGGACGAGGCGCGCGACCTGACGACCGACGGCTGCCGGGCGCGGCAGTCCCGAACGCGTCGCCACGCGGCTCGCCACGGCGGTCGCGCTCGCCGGCGACGTCGTCACCGCGCGGTGGCCCGCGAGGCGGCGGACGGGCTGGCGGGCCTGCCCGGCAAGCCGCGGCTGACCTGCTCCTACCCCCGCGCGTCCGTCGAGCCGCAGGAGCCCGGGCCGAGCGGCCTGATCCCCCGGGCCCGCAAGCTCCGCGCCGACTGGACCGAGGTCTTCGGCCCGCTGATCGCCGGCGGCTTCGCGAGCTCGGGCGTCACCAGCGGGCACGTCGACGGTTCGGCGCACTACGAGGGCCGGGCCATCGACGTCTTCTTCCGGCCGCTCGGCGACACCGAGCAGCGGCGACGCGGCTGGGTGTTCGCCCAGTGGCTGGTGGCGCACGCCCCCGACCACAACGTCCTGTCGGTCATCTACCACGACCACATCTGGACCTCGTGGGCGTCGTACGCCGGCTGGCGCGACTACGTGCACCCCGGCGCCACTCCGCAGAACCGCGGCAACGCGGTGCTGCGGCACAAGGACCACGTGCACGTCGCCGTCGAGAGCGGACGGCCGTACGGCGGCCGCTGACCGACCTGCTCAGCGGCAGTGCGAGCCGACCTTCCGCAGCCCGCGCAGGTCGGCGGCACCCCACACCGACAGCGGGCAGGTAAGAGCTGCCGTACATGATCTGCCGGCGGTCTGGCGAGTGGTTCAGACCGACGACGTGGCCGAGCTCGTGCATGAGCACCAGGCCGTGCGGGGATCCCTGGGCGAAGCCGGGGTCAGCGGTGTCGGAGAACTGCGTGTTCATGAGCACGTAGCCGGACAGCAGTCGCGAGCCGGACCGGGAGGTTCCGCCGACGCCGCCGACACCTGGGTAGAGCAGCCCGCCGCTCTGCTTGGGCGATGCCCAGGCGACGACGATCTTGTTCAGCCCCGGACCGCCATAACCCCGGCGTGGCACCGCGGAGGTCTTGCCCCGGTACCGGAACCGGATGCCGCTGACCTGAGTCACCCGTCGCATCGCCTCGCGCAGGTCGGCCAGGCCGGTGGCCGGCATCCGTCGTTCGTTGACCCGGTACGCGATCCGGCAGGTCCCCCACCGGGCCGGGTTCGCCTTAGTTCCGGCGATCGGGATCCAGGCAGCTGCCTTCCCGCTGCCGGTGGTGGTCACCGCGGCCGACGACTCGGCCATACCCGGCGACAGCGCGGCGTCGCCCGGCACCGACGCCCGCAGCGTGACCGTGCCCACCCTCGACCGGGTTCCCACCGCGAACGTCCACGCTGCCGTCGGCACCCACCGGCGCGGTGCCCAGCACCCGCCAGCCAGCACCGACCCGCTCCTCGACGGTGACGGCGACCCCGGCGGCGACCGGCTCGACGGTTCCTGCCACCGAGAGCCGGCCCCCGGGAGGGATGGCGACCGGCGACACCGCGGGCCCGACGGCGTACCGCACGTCCAGCGACACCGGAGCAGAGGTTCCGGTTTCCTCGCCGTCGACAGCCACCCAGGCGTTGCGCACGTACGTCGCGCGGGACCTCGCGGTGTCGGTGAGGGCGGCGGCCCCGGCGGCGTCCGTCTCCGAGTAGTCGACCCAGGTGGCGACGCCGTCCGGTCCGGTGCGCAGCAGCTCAGACGCACGCCTGCGGGACAGGGACGCCGTTCGAGGTCACCGTGGCAGCGAAGGCGACGTCGGCGCCGTACTCAGCGGAGGGGACGGCCGCCACCAAGGTCACCTGCAGCGTCTCCGCGGCGGACGCCGGAGCGGGCGCGCTGAGCGTCCCGATGAGGGCGGCGAGCAGCCGAGGACGACGGCGCGGCTGAAGCGGATCGGCATGGGTCCCCCGGCGTACGAACGGCCGGCTCCTCGCCGGTGCGAGGGATGCTACGGGCTGCTCAGGCCCCCTGGCTGGACATCCGCCGGGCTGCTGCCGCGACCCGCTCGTCGGTGGCGGTGAGCGCCACCCGCAGGTGCCGGCGGCCGGCAGCGCCGTAGAACGCGCCCGGGGCGGCCAGGATCCCGAGCTCGGCCAGCGCCGCCAGCGAGTCCCAGCAGTCCTCGCCCCGGGTCACCCACAGGTACAGCCCGCCCTCGGAGCCGTCGACCCGCCAGCCGGCCGACTCGAAGGCGGCCCGCAGCACCTCGCGCCGGGCGCCGTACCGGGCGTGCTGCTCTCGGACGTGCGCCTCGTCGCCGAGCGCTGCGATCATCGCCGCCTGCACCGGGGCCGGCACGATCATGCCCGCGTGCCGACGCACCTCGACCAGCTCGGCGACCAGAGCCGGGTCACCGGCGACGAACGCCGCCCGGTAGCCCGCCAGGTTCGACCGCTTCGACAGGGAGCACACCGCGAGCAGGTTGTCGTGGCTGCCGCCGCAGACCCGCGGGTCCAGGATGGACGGCGCGCCGGTCTCGGCCCACTCCCCCCAGCCCAGCTCGGCGTAGCACTCGTCCGAGGCCACCACGGCACCGCGCTCGCGGGCCCAGTCGACCACCTTGCGCAGGTGCTCGACCGGGAGCACCCGGCCGGTCGGGTTCGCCGGCGAGTTCAGCCAGACCAGCCGCACCGGCTGCGGGCCGAGCGACGTCAGCCCGTCGGCCGGCACCGGGGTCGCGCCGGCGAGCCGGGCGCCGACGTCGTACGTCGGGTAGGCGACCTCGGGGTGGACGACGACGTCACCGGGGCCGAGGCCGAGCAGCGTCGGCAGCCAGGCCACCAGCTCCTTGGAGCCGATCGTGGGCAGCACGGCCGCGGGCTGGACGCCGGTCGCGCCGCGGCGGGCGAACCACGCCACGACCGCCTCGCGCAGCTCCGGCGTCCCGTGGGTCAGCGGGTACCCCGGCGCGTCAGAGGCAGCCTCGAGGGCCCGCCGCACGACGTCAGGCGTCGGGTCGACCGGCGTCCCGACCGAGAGGTCGACGACACCGTCCGGGTGGGCGCGGGCCGTCTCGGCGTACGTCGCGAGCTGGTCCCAGGGGAACTCCGGCAGCCGCCCCGACACCGGGGCGGCCGCGGGTGTCACGCGGAGAGTCAGTGCTCGTGGATCTGCAGCGGGAGGGCGGCGATGATCGGGTGGTCCTTGTCGATCTTGCCCATCTTGGCGGCGCCGCCGGGCGAGCCGAGGTCGTCGAAGAACTCGACGTTCGCCTTGTAGTAGTCCTTCCACTGCTCCGGGGTGTCGTCCTCGTAGAAGATCGCCTCCACCGGGCAGACCGGCTCGCAGGCGCCGCAGTCGACGCACTCGTCCGGGTGGATGTACAGCATCCGGTTGCCCTCGTAGATGCAGTCGACCGGGCACTCCTCGATGCAGGCCTTGTCGATCAGGTCGACGCAGGGCTGCGCGATGACGTACGTCACGTTCGGTCCCTCCCGGGATGGATCGGCCAGCTCACGATGCTTGCCGACCAGTATCCCTCCCGGAGAGGCTCCTGGCCTCAGGGGGCCAGGATCTGGCACATGGCGGCGTGGTAGTCGTCGTGCCTGCCCGACGGGGTCGACTCCGATGCCTCGCCGTCCGGGCCGACGGTGATGACGAAGTGACCGCTTTGCGCGGCAACCACGCCCTCGCCGGGAACCACCCAGTGCATGACGAGCCCGGTCACCGACATGGTGAACCCGCCGTCGGCGTCCCAGGTGATGTGCTCCGGGTCCGGGGAGCGCGAACTGACCGACTCGCCCGACTCGGCGTTGATGTAGGTGTACCTGAGGCTCGGGTAGGTCACCAGGCTTCGGACCACGTCGCCGGCGCCGTCGACGAAGTCGACGAAGCGCATCGTGCCTTCGACGTGGCCGATGATCTCGAACCCGCAGGTCTCGCTGGTCCGGCTCGGAAACGTCTCGTCGACGTGGACGACGAGAAGCTGCGGCGGTGCTGCGACGGCCGGCGCAGCCGGGCCGAGCGCGGCGGGGACCGCGATCAACATCGCCGCGGTGAGCTGGCTACGTCGGGACATGGGCATGTCGACTCCTTCGAGTAGGGGTTACTGCTGCGGGTCTACTGCTGGTGCTGCTGGGGGTTCCGGTCAGGGCCGGTCCCAGTCGATGGCTGCCGCGCGACCGGACACACCGTCCTGCAGGAGCCGGTCCTCACCGGTGGTGACGTCCAGCAGGTGCACGCGGCCGGTGAACCTCTCGTCCCACACCACGCGTCCACCGTCCGGCGACCAGGCCAGCCGGGCGCTGTCCGGCGTGTCGTCGGCCGGGAAGCGCAGGACCGTTCGGATATGGCGGCCGTCGGCGTCCGCGATGCAGATGCAGAGCCGCGAATCGCTGTAGAACGCGATCTGCGTGCCATCAGGGGACAGGCGTACCCCGGTGGTCTCACCGTCACCGCCGAGGTACGGCGCCAACCGGCCGGTTGCGGGGTCGAAGCGCTCGACCACCATGGAGCCGCCTTCGCTCGTGCGGTCGAAGCCGAGCAGCAGCGTCCCGTCCGGCCGCCACTCCATCGGCCGTACGTACGGGGCGGCGAAGCTCTTCACGAGCTGGGACTGCCTCTCATCGGTGTCGAGCATCCGAAGGTCCGACCCGACCATGTAGGCGATCTGCGCGCCGTCCGGCGACCAGATCGGCCCGTAGGTGTCCCCGCCCGCCGTGTTCGAGGGCTCAGTCAGGCTGGTCGGCGCCCACTCGCCGACCTTGGCGACGGCGATGCGTTGCTCCTCGTCGACGAACGCGAGACGTCGGCCGTCCGGCGACAGACGGGGTTCGGTGCCCTTCATGACCGCCACCGGCGGTCCGCCGAGGTCGGAGAGCACGAGGATGTCCGGGTTTCCTGCCACCACGATGCGGTGACCTGGCGGCGGCAGCGTGGGCCGCCCGGTCTCTGCCGGCTGCGGCGCCGCCTGACGGCCCTCGTCCGACGCGAGCACGCCGATACCTGCCACCGCAACCAGGGCGGCCGCAGCCGATCCGAGCACGAGGGCGGTACGGCGCCGGCGGTTGCGCCGCATCGACCGCTCGAGCCGCTCCGCCGCCAGATGCGAGTCGGTGATCGTGGTGCGGGCGGCAGTCAGCGCCAGCGCATCGGCCAGGACCGTCCCCGTGTCAGGACGCCCGCTCATGAGGTCGCCTCCAGTCGTCGGGTGAGCGCCGCGATTCCCCGGGACGCGTGCGACTTGACGGCCCCGGGACTGATCCCCAGGGCGATCGCGATCTGCGCCTCCGAGAGGTCGACGTAGTACCGCAGAACGAGCACCTGCTTCTGCCGCCAAGGCAGCTCAGCCAGTCCGGCGAGCACTGCCCGGTGCTCCTCACGCTCCAGGACCGCAGTCTCGGCCGACGGCTGTGCCAGCCGCTCGGGCACGATGCGCAGCCGCGCCGTGCGACGACCACGCAGCTGGTTCCGCGACCCGTTGGCCACCGAGGCGCGCAGGTAGAAGAGGGCAGCGTCCGGGTCGTGCAGGGAGCCCCACCTGCGGTGCAGGTGGGCAAAGGCGTCCTGCACCACGTCCTCTGCCGTCTCCGTGTCGTGGACCAGCAGCCGCGCGAGGCGCACCAGGGAGGTCCAGTGGGCGTGGAAGAGGGCCGTGACGGCCTCGTCGCGGTCCGGCGGCAACGAGCGGTCGGCGACCTCCGCCCCGTCCTGTTGCTCTGCCACCCGGTCCACATCTCAAGAGACACGCCTGAAGGGGTTAGGTTTACCGGATAGGCGAGAATCTGAGCGTGACCTCGCTCGGAGCATCCGACCTCGGTGCGAGGGTCGCCGTCCGGCGCCGGGTCGAGGGCGGCCTGACCGACGTCCTGGGCCACCTGCTCGACGTCACGCCCGAGACGCTCGAGGTCCTGTCCCGCGGTGAGGTGCTGGCCCTGGCGACGGCCGACGTCACGGCGGCCAAGGTCGTCCCCCCGGCCACGCCGCGGCGGGGCTGGGAGGTGCCGTCCGTCTCCCCCGAGGACATGCAGCGCATCTGCTGGGCCGGCTGGCCGCCCCGCGACCACGAGCTGCTCGGCGACTGGGCGCTGCGGGCGCACGACGGCATCACCGGCCGGGCCAACTCCGCGATGGCCTCCGGCGACCCCGGGCTGCCGCTGCCGGACGCGCTGCGCCGGGTCGCTTCCTGGTACGCCGACCGCGGGCTGCCGCCGTTGCTCCAGCTGCCGCTGGCCGACCCGGCCAACCTGGTGATGGCCGAGGAAGGCTGGCGCCGGCTGCACGTCACGATCGTGCAGGCCGCGCCGATCGACCGGGTGCTGGCCGACCTACCTCCGCGCGACGACCTGGTCGCCGACCTCGCGGCACTCCCGTCGGCCGACTGGCTGTCGTTGATGCACGACCTGGACGACGGCGACCCGGATGCGCACGTCGCGATCCTCACCGGCCCCGAGCGGGTCGGCTTCGTCACCTTGCGTCGGGAGGGCGAGCCGGTCGGCATCGGCCGGGTGTCGGTCGAGGGCGACTGGGCGGGCGTCACGTCGGTCGACGTCGCACCGTCAGCGCGCCGGCAGGGCATCGGCTCAGCAGTGATGGGCGAGCTGCTGCGGTGGGCGCAGAAGCAGGGCGCGTCGTCGTCGTACCTGCAGGTGCGGGCTTTGAACCCCGGTGCGCTCCGGCTGTACGACGCGCTCGGCTACGTCACGCACCATCCGTACTGCTATCGCGCGCCCGCGGCCGGCTAGTTCGGCTGATCCGGGTCGTCCGGGTCGTCCGGCTCGTCGTCGTCCTGGGGCGGCGGCGGCTCTGGGTCGTCCACCCCGCAGCGGACCTCGTGCTCCGGCTCGTACTTCGTGCGGAACTCCTCGGACTTCACCCGGGTGCTGCCCTCGTAGAACAGCCGGGTCACGACGACCCGGAAGCCGGGCACCCCTTCGGTCGCCACGCAGTCGCCCTGGTTGACGCCCTCGGCCCTCGTGTCGTCGATGACCCGAACGGCGTGATGTCGTAGCGGTCGCCCTTCACCGACTCGATCCGGTACCGCTTGGTGCCGTAGACGTTCACCGTCACCGAGCTGTTCGTGTACGACGTCGTGATGAGGATGCCGTTCGGCGAGTCGTTGCGGACCCGCAGGTCCTTGACGCCCCACGCGACCGTTGCCTCGCGGCCCTCCGGGTAGCGGCTGATGTAGAAGCTGTGCGGGTGGTGCTCGACGATCTCGAGGCCGGCGAAGTAGGCGGCGTTGAACGTCGTCGTCACCAGCTGCGAGACGCCGCCGCCGAAGTCCACCTCGAGCTGGCCGTTGTTGATGATGTAGCCGGCCGCGAAGCCGCGTTCGGGAGTGCGCTCGCCGACGGTGCGGTTGAGGCTGAACACCTTGCCGGGCAGCACCAGGGTGCGGTCCATCAGGTCGGCGGCCCGGTGGATGTTCGTGAGTCGCGGCGCGAAGTCCGACGGGTAGTACGTCGTGAAGGTGGAGACGCGCTCGGTGATCCCGAGGGCCTGGGCCTCCTCGGTCGACAGCTCCGGCTCGCTCGGCTCGAGGGGGACGTCCACGGTGCGCGCCGCTCCGGTCTGGGTCAGCACCGGCAGCACGGCCGCCGCGAGCGTCTCGGGCAGCACCTCGTTGCCGAGCCGCGACGGCACGACCTTCGGCGTACCGGAACGGATCCGGAACCTCGCGTCCCTGGCCGGGCGCTCGACCGCCGCGAGCTGCTTCCCCAGACCGGCGTGCAGGACCTCACCGTCGAGGACGGGCTGCAGGCTGCCCTTCCCGTCCGGGGTGAAGGTGAGCGCCGCTGCGATGTCCTTCGGGGTCAGCGTCGCCGAGGCGCCCGCGGCGGTGACCGTCACGTCGTCGGAGGTCGCGGGCAGCGCGACCTCCTCGGCGACCCGGGTGACCTCGGCACTGCTCACCTCGGGCTCGTCGACGTCGACCGGCAGCTCGACCGGCTTGCCGTCCAGGTAGCCGCCCACCAGGTAGGCGTCGGCGAGCGCGTCGACGGCACCCGGGCGGGCGAGGCGCAGCCCCTCCACCGGCTGCACCGGCTCGGGCACGGCGTCCTCGGTGAACGTCAGCGAACCCTCGACCGCGGGGCGGTCGGTCTTCTCGGCCACCCGGTCGACGGCCGAGCGCAGGGCGGCCCGGTCGACGGACACGACCGGCTCGACCTCCTGACCACCCGCCAGCGCGGACACCAGGTGCAGCGGGTTCCAGCTGCGGGCCGTCGCGGCGGCCACGGTGGCGTCGACGTCCAGGGCGAGCCCGGCGCTCTCCGGCTGCACGGCGGCGGTGGCCTCGGACGCCTGGACCGGGATCGCGGCGCCCGCCTCGTCCGCGAGCTCACGCTGCAACGTCGTCTTCGCCTGCTCGGTGCTCTGGCCGCCGATCGCCACGCCGAGGACCGTGGTGCCCTTGGCGACGCCCGAGCCGGCGGCGACGTACAGCACGAGCCAGACGACGGCGAGGACCCCCACGACGGCACCGACGACAAGGGTCGCCCGCCGCGCGGGAGAAGAGCCGGCGGCTGCGCCGGTGAACCGTCGTCCCACGCCGATCAGGAGGTCGAGCCGTAGCGGCTGCGGTGGTAGAGCAGCGGGGCGGCGTCGCGGTCGCCCTCGGTGGCGGCCAGCACGGCGCCCAGGACGATGTCGTGGTCGCCGCCGTCGTACACGGCCTCGGTGCGGCACTCGAGCCAGGCCAGGGCACCGTCGAGCAGCGCTGCCCCGGTGACCCCGCGGTGGTGCGGGTAGCGGTCGAGCTGCCCGACCAGCGGGCGGCCCTTGGTGGCGAACCAGTCGGCGGCCCGGCGTCCCGACGTCGACAGGACGGACACCGCCCAGGTGCCGGACTCGATCACCGCGTCGCGGAAGCGGGCCTCCTTGTCGACGCAGACCAGCACCATGACGGGCTCCACCGAGACCGAGGTGAACGCGCTCGCCGTCATCGCGTGGTCGAACGTGCCGACCCGGGTGGTCGCGACCGTGACGCCGCTCGCGAAGTGCCCCACGGCGCGCCGGAACGACGCCTCGTCGGCCAACGGGAGGTCGGCCGGCTGCGGCGGCGGCGGGGCGGGGACGGGCACGGACATCGTTCCGACGATACCCGGCGCAATGACCCTCGAACGCCCAGCGCCGACCGGGCAGCCGCGCCGCAGGGCTAGCGTCAGACGTGCACGGCTCCGGCGAGGCGGGCGTTGTGGATCACGACAGCGGCGGGCTGCTCGACCAGGCGCAGCGTGTTGAGCGAGGCCTCGCCGAACGCGTTCTTGGTCGCGCTGGACAGTGCGAGGCAGCCGACGACCCGGCCGCCGGCGCGCAGCGGCATCGACAGGAAGGTGGCCATCCGGCCCTCGTCGTCCTCGCCGAGGTGGCCGTCGCGGGTCGGCGACCCGCGGCACCAGGTCGTGCACCATCACCGGTACGCCGGTCACCTGGGTCGCGGCGTCAGCGATCGCGCCGAAGAACTCGGTGTACTGCTGCTGCGAGGAGTCGCGGGCGACGGTGAGGTAGGTCAGGCGGTCGTCGAGCATGCAGACCGCCGCGAGGTCGTAGTCGACGATCCGGCCGAGCACGCTGAGCACCGCGGCGACCGTCTCCTCGAAGCCGTGGACGTCGGCGGCGATGCCGGTGACCTCCGCGGAGACCGAGGCCTCGAACAGCTTGCGGTCCAGCAGCTCGGACACCCGGGCCATCACCTCGTCGTCGCCGAGCTCGACCGGGTCCGGTCGCAGCGGCGGCCGGCCACCGCGCGCCTCGTCGGCGGCCGCGATCACCTCGGTGATGGCCGCGACCAGCTGCGGGGCCTCGAAGTCCTTGGTGAGGAAGCGGTCCGCGCCGGTCTGCTTGCCCCAGTAGCGGTCGGAGGCCGCGTCGAGCGAGGTCAGCAGGACGACGGGGATCTCCGCGGTCTGCCAGTCGTCCTTGAGCAGCCGGGCGGCCACGTAGCCGGACAGCCGGGGCATCTGGACGTCCAGGATCACCGCGTCCGGCTGGGTGCGGAACACGCCCTGCACCGCCTCGACGCCGTCCTCAGCAGCCACGACGGTGAACCCGGCCCGTTCCAGCACCGTCGACACGATGCGGCGCAGCGTGGGGCTGTCGTCGGCGATCAGGACGGTGGGCATCGGGCGGGCCTCGGTTCTCGACAGGGTTGGACGGGTTCGCGGGTTCACAGTGCAGTGGGCTCTACACCTGTTGTTATCGGCCCAGAAGGCGACGGACCGTATCGATGAGTTCGGCCTGGTCGAACTCGCTCTTGAGCAGGTAGGCGCTGGCACCTGCGTCCAGACCGGCCCGCTGGTCGGCCTCGTCGCCCCGCGAGGTCATGATCACGACCGGGACGTCCTCCCAGCCGCGGGTCCGGCGCAGCGTGCGGGTGAGCGTGAATCCGTCCATTCCGGGCATCTCGACGTCCGACAGCACCAGGTCGACCGGGTCCGACGTGAGCCGGGCGGCGCCGTCCAGCCCGTCGACGGCGGTCTGCACGTCGTAGCCGGCGCCTTCCAGGATCACCCGCTGCAGCTCGCGCACGCCGACCGAGTCCTCCACGACGAGCACGCGCGGCCGGTCGGTGCTCCGGCGAGCCGGAACCGCACCGATCACGGCCGGGGCAGGGGCAGCCGTCGGCGCCTGGCTCCCACCCGACGCGAGCTGACGTACGGCGAGCTCGCGGACGTCCAGGACCAGCACCACGCTGCCGTCGCCGTCGATCGTCGCGCCCGCGACGGTCGGCAGCCGGCCGAAGAAGGCACCGAGCTCCTTGACGACCATCTCCATCTCGCCCTCGAGCTCGTCGACCGCGAGGGCGAGCAGCTCGCCGGCGCCGCCGTGCTGCACGACGACCGCGGCGCGCGGCGCGCGGTCGCCCGGGACGGAGAGCACCCGGCCGAGGTCGACCAGCGGCATGGTGCGTCCGTCGCGGGTGATCACCGGGACCCCCGCCACCTCGTGCCGCTCGGCCGTCGAGAGACCGATCGTCTCCAGCACGCCGGACACCGGCAGCGCGTACCGCTCGTCGCCGACCCGAGCCATCAGGCAGCGCAGGACGCCGAGGGTGACCGGCAGGTTGATGACGAAGGTGGTGCCGACGCCGTGCTCGGCGCGCACCTCGATGGTGCCGCTGAGGTCCTCGACCACGGTGCGTACGACGTCGAGGCCGACGCCGCGGCCGGAGCTCTGGGTCACCTCGGCCTGGGTCGAGAAGCCCGGCGAGAACAGGAAGTGCAGCAGCGCCGGCCCGGTCGCGGTGGAGTCGACCGGCAGCAGGCCGCGCTCGACGGCGATGGCGCGCACGTGGTCCTCGTCGATGCCGCGGCCGTCGTCCGACACCTCGATGACCACGGTCGACCCGGCTGCGCGCGCCGAGACCGTCACCGTCGCGTGCGTCGGCTTGCCGGCCTGGATCCGCTGGGCCGGCGTCTCGCAGCCGTGGTCGACGGCGTTGGTGACCAGGTGCCGCAGCGAGTCGGCGACGGCGTCCAGGACCCGGGTGTCGAGCTCGACGTCCTGGCCGTCCAGGACCAGCGTGACGTCCTTGGCGGTGTCGTCCGGAGTGCTGGGCGCCGCGAGCTCGCGGACCAGCTGGGGGAAGCCGGCCACCACCCGGCGCAGCGGCACCATCGCCAGGCCCATCGCGCCGTCGCGGACGTCGGCCAGCCGGCTCTGCCCGTCCTCGGCCCGGGCGAGCAGCTCGCGGGTGGCGGCGCCGAGCTGGTCGCCGAGCGCGACGAGGGTGTGCAGGGCGTCCAGGACCTCGGGCTCGGCCGTCGCACCGGCCAGTGCCTCGCGGACCGCGCGACCGGCCCGCTGGTGGTCGGCGGCCAGCGCAGCGAGCTCGCGGCCGTGCCGCGTGATCCGGCGTACGTCGAGCTCGGCGACGCCGACGACGTCGACCAGGTCGTGCACCCGCCGGGTCGGCACCCGGATCGAGTCGCCGCCGCGGCCGCGCAGGTCGTCCGGCTCGGCCAGCTCCTCCTCGGCGAGCCGCGGCACGATGACCGGGTCGTCGCCTGCGAACGCGGAGTCCAGCGCGGCGACGACGGCGGCGAGCTCCTCGTCACCGACCGGCCGGGCCGCGCCGGGCATCGAGCGGCTGATGCTCTCGGCCGCGACGAGCAGCACGTCGACGAGGTCGGTACGCACGGCGAGCCGGCCGTCCTTGAGCGCACCCAGCAGGTCCTCGGCCCGGTGCGCGACATCGACGACACCGGTCAGGCCGAGCATCCGGGCCGAGCCCTTGACGGTGTGCGCGTCGCGGAACAGCCCGGCCACCAGCTGGCGCGGGGACGGGTGTGCCTCGAGGCGCAGCAGGCCCTCGCACAGCGAGGCCAGCCGTTCCTCGACCTCGGCCCGGAAGGTGGCGACCAGCTCCGGGTCGTCCGCCCAGCTGGCCATGCTCAGCTGACCCGGAACTGCTCGATCGACGACCGGAGCTCGGCGGCGAGGACGTTGAGCTGGGCGGCCGCGGCGGCGGCCTGCTTGGAGCCCACGGCGTACTGCCGGGACACGTCGGACACCTGGGTCATCGCCGACACCACCTGGTCGGAGGCCGACCGCTGCTGCTGGGTGGCGATCGAGATCTCCTTGGCCGCCGTGGTGGTCTCGTCGACCATCCCGGAGATGCGCTCGAGGGCGTCCACGACCTCGCGGGCCAGGGCGGCCCCGCTGCGGACCTCCTTGGCGCCCTCCTCGCTGGCGAGGATGGTCGCGCTGGTCTCGGCCTGGATCTGGGTGACGATCGCCTGGATCTGGCCGGCGGACTCCTGCGAGCGCTCGGCCAGCTTGCGGACCTCGGAGGCGACCACGGCGAACCCGCGGCCGTGCTCACCGGCCCGCGCTGCCTCGATGGCCGCGTTCAGGGCGAGCAGGTTGGTCTGGTCGGCCAGGTCGTCGATGACGCTGAGGATCCGGCCGATCTCCTGACCCTTCTCGCCGAGCGACAGGGCCCGGGTGGCGATCGAGTTGACCCGGTCGGCGATGGCGTCCATCGCGGCCACCGAGGTCGCGACCGCGGTGCGGCCGTCCTCGGCGTGCCGCAGGGTCTCGGCCGCGTAGCGAGCGACCGACTCTGCGGTGTCGGCGATCTGGGCGGCGGTCGCCGCGAGCTCCTCGATGGTGGAGGTGGTCTCGGCGACGGCGGACGACTGCTGGGTGGCGCTGGCGGCGTGCTCCTCGGCGGTGGCCAGCAGCTCGCCGGCACTGGAGGTGATCTGGTCGCCGCCGGAGCGGATCTGCTCGACCAGCTGACGCAGGTTGAGCAACGTGTTGTTGAAGGACTCGGTCAGCGCACGGACCGAGTCGTTGGCGCTCTCCCGCGGGCTGACCCGGACGGCGAGGTCGCCCTCGGCCGCCTGCGCGAGCACCGACGACAGCTCGTCGACGCGGGCGCTGAGCTCGTCGCGCTCCTCGCCGGCCGTGCGGCGCTCGTCCCAGACGGCGGCGCACAGCATGCCGACGAACCAGGTCACGCCCGGTCCCAGCGGCAGGATGAGGATCAGGAAGCCGGCGTCCTCGAGGCCGATCGGCCCGGCTACCCGCACGGCGATCAGGGTGGCGATGCTGGCGAGGACGCCGATCAGCAGGCTGCGCACCCGCGACATCGAGACCGCGGCGATGAGCAGCGGGGCCGCCATCAGCGCCCAGTAGGCACCGTCCGCGCCCCCGGTCGTGGCGACGAGCCCGGCGATCCAGACGACGTTGGCGACGACGAGGACGGCGCGGTAGCGCTCGACCAGCGGACGGTCACCCACCATCCGCTCGCTGAACATGGTGAGGGCGGCCAGGGCGCCGGCGCTGGCGACACCCACAGCCAGCCAGGTGCCGACCACGGCCAGCGTGTAGTCCGCACCCGCCGCCTGGTCCAGCGCCACCGCGAGCGTGGCAGTGGCCAGCGTCACCGCAAGGGTGATCGACGATGCGGCGTTGAGCCGCTTCCAGAACTCCACCATGCCTCCATGGCCGCGCCAAGGCCCGCGTAGGACCGTCACCGGTTCATCGGGCGCAGCAGAGCGCTTCTGTAGGCCGGACGGGGGATGGGCTGAGCGTGGCTAGGCGCCGTGCCGGCGGCGGTCGACCCGATCGCGGAGCGCGAGCACGGCCTCGGCGTCGAGAACGGCGACCGGGCCGGCCGAGTCGGACACCTGGCCGATCACCAGGGCGCTCGCCTCGGTGGTCAGGGTGGGCGGGGGCGGCGCGGGATCGGCCAGCTCGCCGTCGTACACGCCGGGGACTGCTTCGGCGACCACACCGGCCACCACGTCGCCCCTGGCCAGCACGACCAGGCGGGCGCTGGTGGCCAGCGGCACGGTGGTCGCGGAGAGCAGCGGGCGCAGGTCGAGCACGGGCAGCATCCGGCCGCGCCAGTTGGCGACGCCGGCCAGCCACGGCGGCGAGCCGGGGACGCGGGTGATGCCGGGCACGGGGGCGACCTCGGCGACGTCGGCCATCGCGACCGCGTAGCGGGACGAGCCCAGCCGCAGCAGGATGCCGCCGGCGGCGACCCCGGTCCCCAGACCCGGGCCAGGGACGTACGCCGCGTCAGTCAGCGTCGCGTCGGTGCCCATGTGCGGTTCATCGGCCGCCGCCGGGGGTCGCTGAAGGCTGTACGCCGGGCCGGGGCAGCCGTCCGTAGGGCAGCGCCAGGCACCCGGCTGCGAGCAGGGTGCCGCCGAACAGCCAGACGTACCCGCCGGCCGATCCCGGTACGACGAGGTCGCCCTCGGGTCGCGGTGATGCGAGCAGCAGCACGGTCACCACCCAGCCGGCGCCCGCCGCGACTGCTCCCCTGCGGCCCAGCAGCAGGCCGGCCGTGACGAACACGGCCGCGCTGAGGGCGAACGCGAGCAGCAGGCCGACCGGCAGCAGGACGACGGTCAGCGGGTGCACGAACGAGCCCAGCAGCCCGGCCGCGGCGCCGGCGACTGCTGCCGCGAGCAGCAGCAGAGCACGGAGGGCAACGGGCACCCGCGCACGCTACGGGACCGGCTGCCCTCCGTGACGTGCTACTCCTCGGCGGCCACCGAGGCGCGTCGCCGGCGTACGGTGCGGTGTCCCGCAGGTCGATGGTCCGCTCGCCGAAGCCCTGGTCCTGCGGCCCGTCCGCCTTGGCCTGCTCCAGGACGTCGGTGATCTCCCGGCCGATCAGCTCGTGCCGGTCGAGCAACGCGTCGCGCAGCGCCGCCACCAGGTGCTGGTTGGCCTCGAGCAGCCCGCGGACCGCCACCTTCTGCGCCTGCAGCATGTCCTCGACGCGGCGCCGGCCCTCCGAGTCGCCGAGGACCCGGCCGACCAGGTTGGTGTCGCTGAAGCCGCTGTTGTGCACGGCGGCGTACGACACCAGGGTGTCCGTCATGCCGGCGGCGCCGACCATCTGGGCCGCGATCTGCGTCGCGTAGACCAGGTCGCCGGCCGGGCCGGTCGAGACGTCGCCGAAGAAGATCTCCTCGGAGACCTGGCCGCCCATCGCGATCTGGATCAGGCCGGTCAGCTCGGCGCGGGACCGGGTGTAGACGTCCTCGCGGTCACCGTGCGCCAGCAGGCCCAGGGCCTCCCGGCGCTTGATGATGGTGAGGATCTCCAGCCGCCGCTGCGGTGCCACCAGCCAGGCGACGGTCGCGTGGCCGGCCTCGTGGCTGGCGATCAGGCGCCGCTCGTGGTCGGTGTAGGCCACCGGCTGACCGAGGCCGACCTCGACCTGCATCCGGGCGTGCTCGACGTCGGCCCACGACATCCGGGACCGCTGGCCGCGCACCGCCTGGATGAGCGCCTCGTCGAGCAGCCCCTCCAGCATCGCGGGGCTGTAGCCCTGGGTGACGGCGGCGAGGGCGTCGCGGCGCTCGTCGGAGTCGAGCTCCTCGGCGTGCGCCTTGCGCACGAGGAAGTGGTCGATGAGCTGGCGCCGGCCCGACTTGGCCGGCAGCTCGAAGGTGAGCCGCCGGTCGAACCGGCCGGGCCGCAGCAGCGCCGGGTCCAGCGAGTCGCCGCGGTTGGTCGACGCGATCAGCAGGATGTTGGCGTGCTTGCCGCGCGGGCCGCGCACCTGGCGGTGCGACGGCAGCAGCAGGTTCAGGGCGTCCACCAGCTTGCCGAGCATCTTCTCGGCCGCCGTCGGCTCCTCGAACGACTGCATCTGCACCAGCAGCTCGTTCACCGCCATCTGCAGGTCGCCGCCGCCGGCGACGAACGGCGCCGTCGTCGTCGCACCGAGCTGCTGACGCATCGGCAGGCCCTCGAGGCCGCCGCAGCACATCGGCATCCCGGCGGTGCTGGGTGCGGCCGTCATCGCCGTCGCACCGTTGCGGGCCAGGCCGATCGCGTCGAACTCGTCGATGAACCCGACCGCTCCGCCCTGCTTGCGGGCCGCCTTGCGCAGCGCCTTGAAGTACTGGCGCACCTTGCGCGCGGTGGCGCCCTGGAAGCTGGACTGGAACGAGGTGGCAGTGGCGAACAGGAACGGCACGCCGGCTTCGGCGGCGAGCGCCTTGGCGGTGTACGTCTTGCCGGTGCCCGGACCGCCCTCGAAGAGCAGGCCGCGGCGCGGGCGGCCGCCCATCTCGCGGGCGAAGCTGCGGTGCGACAGGAACAGCTGCAGCGAGCGCACGACCTCGTCCTTGACGACGTCGATGCCCGACGACGTCAGCGAGCCGTACGTCGATCTGCTCGGGCCGCATCACCGTGTGCGGCGAGCTTACCGGAGAAGACGAACTGCCCGACGAGCAGCGCGCCGAGCAGCAGGAAGAACATCGACGGGATGAGCAGCAGCGGGTCGACCGACGGCAGGTTGAAGATGTTGAGCGGGTTGCCGGAGGCGATGCGGTACCAGAGGTAGGCGGTCGGGATGCCGACCATGACGATGATGCGGATCAGCCGCTCCCGACGCATCTCCTCGCGGGTCCGACCGACATCGGCGCCACCTACCGTCCCGGTCTGATCGAGGAAGCTGCTCCCCGACTCGGCGGCGTTCTTCTCGCCCATGTCCCCTCCAGCTGTGCGTCGCGGTCCCCGTGGACGCTGGGCGCTGGAAGGTCGCCCCACCGGTCGGACCAGCATCTGCTGGCAGTCTTGGCCCCGCCGCGGGCGAGTGGAACCTGCCGCCTGCGCGTGTTCACCCGGTTGCGAGGGCACGCGTCACCCGTTCGGCCCAGCCCGGTTGAGCCATGCTCACGCTGCGTGAGCGGCTGCCGCGCGAGCCGTCAGTCGAGTCCCGAGAACAGATCGGTCTCGCGGCCGTCGGCGTCACGCTCGGTGCCGGGCTGCCCCTGGACCAACCGGTAGTACTCGACCCCCCAGACCCGGTTGCCCAGGTTGTTCGACAGGGCGAAGAACGGGCCGTCGACGGTGATCTGGGTGGCGTGCGCACGCATCGCGGCCATCTTGGCGTCGACGTGGTCCATGCCGTCGATCTTCGTCGTCACCATGTCGTCCGGCAGCACGAAGCTCGGCATCTCGTCGGTGTCCGGGTCCATGCCTTCGAAGAAGGTGTCGTCGCCGGCCTCGCGCACCGCGCGGATCCCCTCGCGCAGCACCGACTCGGGGATCGCGTTCCAGTAGATCCGCTGCACCTGCCACGGCGCCCCCGTGCCGTGGGCCGGGTCCGCGGCGAGCTCGGCCCCGCGCATCGCCACCCGGTGGGCCTGGATGTGGTCGGGGTGGCCGTAGCCGCCGTCGTCGTCGTAGGTGATGAGCACCTGCGGGCGCACCTCGCGGATGACCTGGACGAGCAGCGCCGCCGCCTCGTCGAGGTCGGCCTGCCAGAAGCAGTCCGGCGCGGTCGTTGGTCGGCAGCCCCATCATCCCGGAGTCGCGGAACCGGCCGGCGCCGCCGAGGAACCGGTGGTCGCGCACCCCCAGCGCCTCCATGGCCGCTGGCCAGCTCACCGACCCGGTGCCGGCCCAGCTCGTCGTCCCGGTCGGCGGCCAGGTGCTCCAGCTCGGGCACGAGCACCTCGCCCTCCTCGCCGAGGGTGCAGGTGACCAGGGTGACGTGCGCGCCCTCCGCGGCGTACCGGGCCATCGTCACGCCGTTGCCGATGGTCTCGTCGTCGGGGTGGGCGTGCACCAGCAGCAGCCGGCGGCCGGCGTCGAGCACCGTCCATGCTCTCCTCGGCGGAGGGCGAGGCCTGCTCGAGCACCGACTCGGCCTCGCGCAGCACCGCCTCCTCGGGCGTGGTCGGCCGGGCCTCGGGCTCCTCCGCCAGCGGTCCGTCAGGCGTCGTCGTCATGCCTGCGACCCTACCGGCGGCGCACCGCTGCGCGACCAGCCGCGACCCGCGGCCCACCCGTCGCTCGGTAGGTTGGCGGGCATGGCCGACACCACTCCCGACTCGTTCCCGCGGGCCAGCGCCCGGACCCAGAAGTTCACCCGGGGCGCGCCGCGGTCGCTGCACCTCGACCCGACCGGCGAGCGGCTGCTGTTCGTCCGGCTCCGCGCACGGCACCGACCCGGTGGGCGCGCTGTGGTCGCTCGACGTGCACGAGCGGCACCGAGACCGTGCTGGCCGACCCGCGCACCCTGCTCGCCGGCGGCGACGAGCAGCTGTCGCCGGCCGAGCGGGCCCGCCGGGAACGCAGCCGCGAGGGCGGCGGCGGCATCGTCGGCTTCGCCACCGACCGCGAGGCCGAGCGTCGTGTCGTTCGCGCTGTCCAGCCGGCTGTGGGTGACCGACCCGGGCGGCGCCACCCGCGAGCTCCCGGCCGTCGGCGCCGTCATCGACCCGCGCCCCGACCCCACCGGCACCTGGGTGGCCTACGCCGCCGAGGGCGGCCTGCACGTCGTGCGCACCGACGGCACCGACGCGCGCACCCTGGCAGCGGCCGAGAAGGACGACGTCGCCTGGGGTGTCGCCGAGTTCGTCGCGGCCGAGGAGATGGACCGCTATCGCGGCTACTGGTGGGCGCCGGACGGCTCGGCGGTGCTCGCCGCGCGGGTCGACGACAGCCCGGTGCAGCGCTGGTACATCGCCGACCCGGCGCAGCCGTCGTTGCCGGCCACCGAGGTGCGCTACCCGGTCGCCGGCAGCGCCGACGCCGAGGTCACGCTGCACCTGCTCGGGCTCGACGGCAGCCGCACCGACGTCGAGTGGGACCGCTCGGCCTACCCCTACCTGGTGCGCGCCTCGTGGTCGGCCGCCGGCGCCGTGCTGCAGGTCATGTCGCGCGACCAGAAGTCTGCGCTGGTGCTCGCCGTCGACACCGCGACCGGCGCGACGTCGACGCTGGCCGAGCAGTCGGACCCGGTCTGGATCGACGCCGTCCCCGGCGTACCTGCCCTGCTGCCCGACGGCCGGCTCGTCACCACCGCCGAGCTCGACGGCGCGCGGCGGCTGGTCGTCGACGGCGAGCCGGTCACCGGCACCGACGTCCAGGTCGCGGCGATCCTGTCGGTCGACGACGACGGCGTGCTGCTCGCCGGCACCGACAACCCGATCGAGGCCCACCTCTGGCGCTGGTCCACCGGAACGCGGGCTGGAGCGGCTCACCGGACCGGGCGGCCACCACACCGGCCTGGCCTGCCGGCGGGACCGTCGTGGTCGCCAGCCGGCGGGCCAGCACGCCGCTGCCGGTCGTGACGATCAGGCGCGACGGGCAGGAGGAGCGCACTCTCACGTCGTACGCCGAGCAGCCGCCGCTGACGACGGCGCCGCAGTTCTTCCGGGTCGGCGCGCACGACCTCGCGGTCGGCCTCGTGCTGCCGCGGGACCACGTGCCCGGCACCCCGCTGCCGGTGCTGATGGACCCCTACGGCGGCCCGCACCACCGCGAGGTGCTGGACAAGCCGGAGCCGTGGCTGCTGGCGCAGTGGATCGCCGACCGCGGCTTCGCTGTCGTCAAGGTCGACGGCCGCGGGACCGGCGGTCGTGGGCCGGAGTGGGACCGCGCGGTGCGCGACGAGCTGGCGTCGGTCACCCTGGACGACCAGGTCGAGGGGCTGCAGGCGCTGGCGAAGGAGGTGCCGGACCTCGACCTGACCCGGGTGGGGATCCGCGGCTGGTCGTTCGGCGGCTACCTGGCCGCGCTGGCCGTGCTGCGCCGCCCGGACGTGTTCCACGCCGCCGTCGCCGGCGCTCCGGTCACCGACATGCGGCTCTACGACACCTTCTACACCGAGCGGTACCTCGGTCACCCGGACGAGGCGCCGGAGGTCTACGAGCGCAACTCGCTGCTCGCCGACGCGCCCGAGCTGACCCGTCCGCTGCTGATCCTGCACGGCCTGGCCGACGACAACGTGGTGGTGGCGCACACCCTGCGGCTGTCCGCCGCGCTGCTGGAGGCCGGCCGCGCCGCACGACGTGCTGCCGCTGAGCGGCGTGACCCACATGACGCCGCAGGAGGTCGTCGCCGAGAACACGCTGGTGCTGCAGATCGAGTGGCTCGAGCGAGCCCTCGCGCGGTAGCGCCGCCGACCTCAGATGAGGTGCTTCTCCTCGGGGAAGTGGCAGGCACCGTAGTGGCCGGGGGCGAACTCGCGCAGCAGCGGGATCTCCTCGGCGCAGCGGTCCTGGGCCTTGGGGCAGCGGGTGCGGAAGACGCAGCCGGACGGCGGGTTGATCGGGCTCGGCAGGTCGCCCTTGAGCAGGATCCGCTCGCGGTTGCGCTCGGCCCGCGGGTCGGGCAGCGGCACGGCCGAGGTCAGCGCGTGGGTGTACGGGTGCCGCGGCGACTCGTAGATCTTCTCCGCGGCGGCGATCTCCATGATCCGGCCGAGGTACATGACCGCGATCCGGTCCGAGATGTGCCGGACGACCGAGAGGTCGTGGGCGATGAAGACGTAGGCGAGCCGGTACTCGTCCTGCAGGTCCTCGAGCAGGTTGACGACCTGGGCCTGGATCGACACGTCCAGGGCCGAGACCGGCTCGTCGCAGACGATCAGCTTGGGCCGCAGGGCGATCGCCCGGGCGATGCCGATGCGCTGGCGCTGGCCGCCGGAGAACTCGTTCGGGTACCGGTTGAAGTGCTCCGGGTTGAGGCCCACCCGGGCCATCAGGTCCTGCACCTCGGACTGCACGCCGCGAGCCGGCTTGACGCCCTGCACGGTGAACGGCGCGGAGATGATCGCGCCGACGGTGTGCCGCGGGTTGAGCGAGGAGTAGGGGTCCTGGAAGATCATCTGCATCTCGCGACGCAGCGGGACCATCTGCTTGCGCGTCAGGTTGGTGATGTCGCGACCCTCGAACTCGATCTTCCCGCCGGTCGGGTCGAGCAGCTTCATGACGGTCCGGCCGGCGGTCGACTTGCCGCAGCCGGACTCGCCGACGATGCCCAGCGTCTCGCCCGGGACGATGTCGAAGCTGATGCTCTCGACAGCCTTGACGTCGCCGACCTTGCGCTTGAGGATGCCGCCGCCGTTGATCGGGAAGTACTTCTGCACGTTGTCGACGCGCAGCAGCGCATCGTCGCGGCGCAGGACCTCGTTGGCGCCGGTCTCGTCAACGACGGTCACTGCACATCCTCCTGCGTGGTCGTGGTCGCCGACGGCCGGGCCGCAGTCTTGGCGCCCGAGGCGTCCGCCCCGCCGCCGGCAATGATGCCACCGCGGGCGATCAGCCGCTCCGCGGCGATCTCGCGGCGCTGCGCGGGCTCGAGGTGGCACCGCACGGCGTGGTCAGGGGTGACCTGCTCGAGGGCCGGCCGGTCGGTGTCGCACCGGTTGCCTGGGACGAGCTCGTGGTACGGGCAGCGCGGCCGGAAGACGCAGCCCTTGGGCAGCCGGATGAGCGACGGCGGCTGGCCGGGGATCGGCTTCAGCCGCTCGCCGCGGTCGACGTCCATCCGCGGGACGGAGCCGAGCAGGCCCAACGTGTAGGGCATCTCCGGGCGGTAGTAGATGTCGTCGATGCCGCCGCGCTCGACGATCCGGCCGCCGTACATCACGACGACGTCGTCGGCCATGTCGGCGACCACGCCGAGGTCGTGCGTGATCAGCACGATCGCGGTGCCGAACTCGCTCTGCAGGTCACGCAGCAGGTCCAGGATCTGGGCCTGCACCGTGACGTCGAGGGCCGTGGTCGGCTCGTCGGCGATGAGCAGCTCGGGGCTGTTCAGCAGCGCCATCGCGATCATCACGCGCTGTCGCATGCCGCCGGAGAGGTTGTGCGGGAAGTCGTTGACGCGTCGCTCGGGGTTCGGGATGCCGACCCGGCCGAGCATGTCCTTGGCCTGCTGGTGGGCCGCCTTCTTGGAGATGTTCTGGTGGACGAGGATCGGCCTCGGCGAGCTGCTTGCCGATCGCGTAGAACGGGTGCAGCGACGACAGCGGGTCCTGGAAGATCATCGCCATCTGCTTGCCGCGCAGCGACCGAACCTGCTCGGGGCGGGCACCGACGAGCTCTTCGCCGTCGAGGTAGACCTCGCCGGTCATCGTGGCCGACTTGCGGTTGACCAGCCCCATGATCGCCTGGCTGGTCACCGACTTCCCGGAACCGGACTCTCCGACGATCGCGAGCGTCTTGCCCTTCTCGACCGAGAAGTCCACGCCGTCGACGGCGCTGACGATGCCGTCCTCGGTCGGGAACTGGACCCGGAGGTCCCGGACGTCGAGGAATGCTCCGGTCATTAGGTGAGCCTCACTCGGGGGTCGATGACGGCGTACAGGATGTCGACGACGAGGTTCGCGACGATGACGAACGTGGCGGCGAGCAGCACGGTTGCCGTGATGACCGGCAGGTCGGAGTCGACGACCGAGTTGATCGACAGCCGGCCGATCCCGGGCAGGTTGAAGACCGCCTCGGTGATCACGGCCCCACCGAGCAGGCCGGCCAGGTCGAGACCGGCGGCGGTGACGATGGGGGTGAGCCCGGCGCGCAGCGCGTGCTTGCCGATGACCGTGCGTTCCTTGAGGCCCTTCGAGCGAGCGGTGCGGATGTAGTCCTCGCCCAGCGTCTCCAGCATCTGGTTGCGGGTGAGCCGGGCGTAGAACGCGGCGAAGAGCAGCGCGAGGGCGATCCAGGGCAGAATCAGCCCCTGGAACCACAAGGATGGGTTGTCGAAGAACGGGACGTATCCCTCGTAACCGACCAGACCCCACCGGATCTGGACGAAGAAGATCAGCAAGAGGCCGATGAAGAACGACGGGAACGAGTAGCCGATCAGGGCGAAGCCCATGATGGTCCGGTCCTGCCACTTGCCTCGGCGCAGCGCGGCGATGATCCCGACGGACACACCGACGGTGATCCACAGGACGAAGGCGCCCAGCGCCAGCTGGATGGTCACCGGGAGTGCCGTGCTGATCATCGTGGTGACCTCCTCACCACGGCGGAACGAGTAGCCCAGGCAGGGCGCGCTGCACTCGAAGGTCGCGGTGCCGGAGCCGTAGGTGCGGCCGGCGAAGATGCCCTTGACGAAGGCGCCGTACTGCTCGTACGAGCGGCTTGTCGAGGCCGAGCCGGACTCGGTTCGCCTCGATGACGGCGGGGGTGCACGCCTTGCCGCAGGTCAGCCGGGCCGGGTCGGCGGGCAGGGCGTTGAAGAGCAGGAAGACGATCATGCTGAGCGCGATCAGCATGAGGACCATGGCGACCATCCGCCGAGCGATGTACGAAGCCATGGTCAGTACCTCCAGCAGTGTCCGCGTCGGCCTGCGGTCTTGAGAATAGATCTGACGGTCGAGATCCGACGAGCCGGGGGGACGGATTTCTCCGTCCCCCCGGACCCGATCGGTCTAGCTAGAACCTGCCGTCCTACTGCTCGACGTACAGGTCGTTGTACGGCCAGGAGGTGTACGGCGCCCAGAAGTAGATGTTGCCGTTCTCACCGGATGCCGACTTGACCTTCGAGCCGGCCAGTCCCTGGGAGCGGCCGAACAGGGTCGGGATGGCATACACGTTCTGCATGGCCTCCTTGTTCAGCGCCTTCCACTGCTCGGACTGAGCCGCGCGGTCGGTGTTGGTCTTGGCCTCCTGCACCTTCGCGTCCCAGGCGTCGTCGTCGACCTGCGACAGGTTGAAGCCGCCGGCCTTCGTGAACAGCTCCGGGATGACGGTGGAGGCGTTCGGCCAGTCCGGGCCCCAACCGGCCCACATGATGTGGCCGGCCTTGGCCGGGTCGAACACGATCGAGTAGTACTGACCGACCTCGATCGGGTTCGGCTTGACCTTGATGCCGGCCTTGGCGAGCGAGGCGACCATGGAGGCGGCCTCCTTGTTGCGCTCGGGGGTGTCGCCGTAGTCGAACTGGATGGTCGGCATGGGCTCGCCCGACTCCTCGATCAGCTTCTTCGCGAACTCCGGGTCACCGGCGTCCGGGATCTCCTGACCGAGCAGGCCGGTCCACATCTCCGACGGCGCGTAGTCCGCGGGGAGGTTCGGCTTGATCACGCCGTCGCCCAGGTCGCCGCCGAAGCTGCCGCCCTGGATCGTGCGGATCTGTGCCCGGTCGAGCGCGGCCGCGATGGCCTGCCGGTGCTTGAGGTTCGGCAGCTTGCTCTGGTTCACCGCGTAGTAGTACGAGTACGCGTCGAACTCGTCGACCCTGCGGTCCTTGAACCGGTCGTCGTTGAAGACGGTCGGCAGGTTCGCCGACTGGACCGAGTCACCGAGGACGGTGGTCTGCTTGTCGGTGCCGGCGTCCTGGATCAGGCGCTGGTCGATGACCGACGGGTCGAGACCGAACTTGATCACGATCTTGTCCGGGTAGGCCGGACGCAGTCGGGTCGCTCTCGGGGTCCCAGTTGTCGTTGCGGACCAGGACCATCTGCGAGCCCTTGGCGTACTCCTGGATCTTGTACGGGCCGTTGGACATGGGCTTGTCGTCGTAGCTTCTCGCCCGTGTCGGCAGCCTTCGGCACCGGCCTGGAACCCGAGGGTGACCGTGAAGTTGAAGTCCGGCACCGGGAACGCGAGGTTGAAGGTGATCGTGCTGCCGTCACAGGTCACGGCCTTGTCGAACGCGGCCGTGTCGTTGCCCTTGGTCACGTACGGGCCCTTGTAGACCGAGGCACCGTCCTTGTCCTTCGGGATGTCCAGGTACGCGACGGCGTACTGCGGGCCGTCCACGATCAGGTCGGTCGCGAAGGTACGGGAAACGCCGTACTTGACGTCCTCACAGGTGACCGGCGAGCCGTCCTCCCAGGTCGCGCCGTCCTTGACGGTGAACTGCCAGGACGTGGCGTCCTCGTTCGGCGTGCCGGTGTCGGTGGCGAGGTCCGGGACGAGCGTGTTCGCCTCCGTCTCGTCCGTGCTGATCTTGTACGCGGTCAGGCTGCGGAAGAGGTACGCACCGGTCCACGCGAGGTCCTCACCCGTGTAGATGCGCTGCGGGTCGATGTGCTGCGATCTGGTCAGCGGTCGTCAGGAAGGTGAGGGTGCCACCCTTCACCGGCTTGCCTCTGCGCCCGCGTCGCCGCCGTCAGCGTCGTCGCCGCTGCCCCCGCCGCAGGCGGCGAGGGTCATCGCAACCACGGACGCGAGGGCGGCTGCGCGGAGACCAATTCTGGCCTTGCCCATGTCACTCCTTCTGGTCTCGGCCGGGACGTCCGTCCCGGTCCGTGGGCGACGCCAGTCCGGTAGGACGAGGCGGCGCTTGTCCCCCGGACACACGCCGGGGGAAGTCTTGTTGTCCTCTGGTGCGCTAGACCCGCCCAGCACGGGGGTCGAGGGCATCGCGGACAGCGTCGCCGAGCAGGTTGAAGCTCAGCACGACAAGGAAGAGGTAGGTGCCGGGGATGAACAGGTATCCCGGCATGACGGTGAAGTACGAGCACCGACTCGGAGAGCATCGCGCCCCAGGACGGCGTGGGCGGCAGCAGGCCGACGCCCAGGTAGGACAGCGCGGCCTCGGCGGCGATGAAGGTCGGCAGCAGCAGCGTCGCGTAGACCAGGATCGGGGCCCACAGGTTCGGCAGGATCTCCTTGAACAGGATCCGCGGGGTGCCCGCGCCCATCGAGACGGCCGACTCGACGAACTCCCGCTCGCGCAGGCTGAGCACCTGGCCGCGGATGATGCGCGCGAGGTAGGGCCAGGCGAACAAGCTGAGGACCAGGATGATGTACAGCACCCGCGCGACGTTGGGCTCCAGGCCGAAGGTGGCCTCGAGCCGCTGGGTGAGGACGCTGGACATCGCCAGCAGGATCAGCAGCAGCGGGAAGGCGAGGACGAGGTCCATCACCCGGCCGAGCGTGGTGTCCAGCCAGCCGCGCGAGTAGCCGGCGATGATGCCGATCGTGACGCCGATGGTGAGCGTGATGAACGTCCCGGAGAAGGCGATCAGCAGCGAGATCCGCGAGCCGTAGAGCAGCCGGGCGAACAGGTCACGGCCGGTGCCCGGCTCGACGCCGAGGGGGTGCTCCAGGCTGATCCCGCCCCACCGGCCGGCGGGCAGGCCGCCCGCGTCGTCGATCGCCTTGGGGTTGAACTCCAGCGGGTCGACACCGACGACCTTGGTGATCAGCGGGGCGAAGATGGCGATCAGGATGACGAGCACGACGAACGCCATGCTGAACATCGCGACCTTGTCGCGGCGGAGGCGGCCCCATGCGATCTGGGTCAGGGAGCGACCGGCGATCTCGCTCTGCTCGGCGGTGGCGCCGGATGGGGTCTCGACAGCGTGGTCGGATGCGAGCGACATCTAGCGAGCGCCTCCTCTCCTCGAACGGCTGGTCGATCCCCCGGGAGAACGTCGCCCGGAGCAATGCGCTGGCGCGACACCGGGTGGTCGTCCGGAGCAGGACTCTAGGACATCTCCCCCCGAAGACCTATGGGCCGAAGCCTCTGTTGCACAATCGTGACCGCCCTGAGACAAGCCGTCACATCGAGGCGGATCGCCGCTGGTCACGGTGCGTGGCGACGGCCCGCGGTCGGTCCTAGTCCCGCTTGCGGCGGGCCGTCGCGCGGCCACGCTCGGTGGCGTCCAGGATCACCTTGCGCATCCGGACCGTCGCCGGGGTGACCTCGACGCACTCGTCCTCGCGGCAGAACTCCAGGGCCTGCTCGAGCGACAGCTGCCGGTGCGGGATCAGCGGCACCAGGATGTCGCCGGAGGACTGGCGCATGTTGGTGAGCTTCTTCTCCTTTGTCGGGTTGACGTCCATGTCGTCCGACCGGGAGTTCTCGCCGACGATCATGCCCTCGTAGACCTCGGTGCCGGGGCCGACGAACATCGTGCCGCGCTCCTGCAGGTTGGCCAGGGCGAAGCCGGTCGTGGCCCCGCGGCGGTCGGCCACCAGCGAGCCGGTCGGCCGGGTGCGCAGCTCGCCGTGCCAGGGCTCGTACCGCTCGTGGACGTGGTGCAGCAGGCCGGTCCCCCGCGTCTCGGTGAGGAACTCGGTCCGGAAGCCGATCAGCCCGCGGGCCGGGACGATGTACTCCATCCGGATCCAGCCGGTGCCGTGGTCGACCATCTGCTCCAGGCGGCCCTTGCGCAGCGCCAGCAGCTGGATGAGGACGCCCTGGTAGTCCGACGGGGCGTCGATCGTCAGGCGCTCCATCGGCTCGTGCAGCTTGCCGTCGACGGTCCGCGTCACGACCTGCGGCTTGCCGACGGTGAGCTCGAAGCCCTCGCGGCGCATGATCTCGACCAGGATGGCGAGCTGCAGCTCGCCGCGGCCCTGCACCTCCCAGGTGTCCGGCCGCTCGGTCGGCAGCACCCGGATCGACACGTTGCCGACCAGCTCGGTGTCCAGCCGGCTCTTGACCAGCCGGGCGGTGAGCTTCTTGCCGGTCTCGCCGGCCAGCGGCGCGGTGTTGATGCCGACGGTCATCGAGATGCTGGGCTCGTCGATGGTGATGACCGGCAGCGGGCGCGGGTCGTCGAGGTCGGCGAGGGTCTCGCCGATGGTGATCTCGGGGATGCCGGCGATCGCGATGATGTCGCCCGGGCCGGCCGACTCGGCGGGCACCCGGTCCAGCGCGTCGGTCATCAGCAGCTCGGTGATCTTGACCCGCTCGACGGTGCCGTCGGTGCGGCACCAGGCGACGGTCTGGCCCTTGCGGATCTCGCCCTGGTGGACGCGGCAGAGCGCCAGGCGGCCGAGGTACGGCGAGGCGTCGAGGTTGGTGACGTGCGCCTGGAGCGGCGCGCCGTCGTCGTACGTCGGTGCCGGGACCGCGTCGAGGATGGTGCGGAACAGCGTCTCGAGGTCCTTCTCGTCCGGCATGCGCGCCGTCCTCGGGGCGCACGGTCGAGGCCCGGCCGGCCTTCGCCGAGCAGTACAGGATCGGGAACTCGATCTGCTCCTCGGTCGGCGTCGAGGTCGAGGAACAGCTCGTAGGTCTCGTCGACGACCTCGGCGATCCGCGCGTCCGGCCGGTCGACCTTGTTGACCACGAGGACCACGGGCAGCTTCGCCTGCAGCGCCTTGCGCAGCACGAACCGGGTCTGCGGCAGCGGGCCCTCGCTGGCGTCGACGAGCAGGACGACCCCGTCGACCATCGACAGCCCGCGCTCGACCTCGCCGCCGAAGTCGGCGTGACCGGGGGTGTCGATGATGTTGATCGTCACGGACCGGCCGTCGAAGGTGTGCTTCACCGCCGTGTTCTTCGCGAGGATGGTGATGCCCTTCTCGCGCTCCAGGTCCATGGAGTCCATGACCCGCTCGTTGACCGACCCCTCCTCCGCCTGGTGGGTCGAGAACGCGCCGCTCTGCCACAGCATGGCGTCGACCAGCGTGGTCTTGCCGTGGTCGACGTGGGCGACGATCGCGACGTTGCGAAGGTCGTCTCGGATGGCTGCAGACATGCGAAAACGCTCGTTCCGTAAAGGGAGGGGACCCCTGGAGTCTACGGGCGCGGTCGGGGCAGGTCGCACCAGACGACCTTGCCCTCGAGCGTGGCCCGGGCCCCCCACCGCGACGCGAGCATCGAGACCAGCTGCAGGCCCCGACCGCCCTCGTCGTTGGCGCCGGACTTGCGCAGCCGGGGAAGCGGCTGGTCGCCGTCGCTCACGCCGAGGGTGACGATCTCGTCGAGCAGGAGCACGGTGAGCTCGACCGGGCCGCGCGCGTGGCGCAACGCGTTGGTCAGGAGCTCGCTCACCAGCAGCTCGGCGAGCTCGGCGAGCGGCTCCAGGTCCCAGCCGACGAGCGTCTCGCCCACCCAGCCGCGGGCGTCCGACACCCGCTCCACCCCGCCGTCCAGGCGCCAGGTCGCGATGCGTGAGGACGTCGAGGCCGGCGAGCTCGGCCACCAGCAGGGCGACGTCGTCGTCGTGGTCGCCGTCCCGCCCGAGCGCGACGAGGAGGTGGTCGCAGAGCGGGTCCAGGCCCTCGGGGCCGTCGGCGAGCGCCGCGGCCAGCCGGTCCAGGCCCTCGTCGATGTCCGCGTCGCGCGACTCGATGAGACCGTCGGTGTAGAGGAGCAGCCGGGAGCCGTCCGCCACCTCGACGGTGGTCGACTCGAAGGGCACGCCACCGACCCCCAGCGGCACGCCCGACGGCTGGGCGAGCAGCTCGGTCGTCCCGTCCGGGGCGCGCAGGATCGGCGACGGGTGCCCGGCAGTCGCGAACGACAGCGAGCGCCGGATCGGGTCGAACACGGCGTACACGCAGGTGGCGAGCTGCACCTCGTCGGTCCCCTGGGCGAGGTCGTCGAGGTGGCGCAGGACGTCCTCCGGCATCGGGTCGAGGACCGCGAGCATCCGGACGGCGGTGCGCAGCTGGCCCATCGCCGCTGCCGCCCGCAGCCCGCGGCCCATCACGTCGCCGATGACGAAGGCGACCCGGCCGCCGGAGAGCGGGATGACGTCGAACCAGTCACCGCCGACGCCGAGGTCGCGGCTGCCGGGGAGGTAGCGGTGCGCGGTGTCGACGCCGGTGATCAGTGGCTGCACGCTGGGCAGCAGGGAGCGCTGCAGGGCGACCGCGGTCGCCCGCGCCTCGTCGTACAGGCGGACGTTGTCGAGGGCGAGGGCGGCCCGGGCCGCGATCTCCTCGGCGAGGGCGACGTCCACGGCGGGGTACGTCGAGCCGCCCGAGGTCCGGGTCAGCCCCACCACTCCGAGGACCCGGCCGCGCGCCCGCAGCGGCACGAAGAGCCGGCTCGGGCTGGGCGACCGTTCACCCTCGCCGCGCGCGATCCCGCCGCTCAGGGCAACGGCCGCCGCGCTGCCGGCCGGGTAGGCGACCCACTCGTCGCGGCGCAGCAGGGCTTCCGGGTCGGCGACGTCGACGCTGGCGACGCGGAACAGGATCGTGCTGTCCGGCACCGCCCCGCTCTCGGGGTGGAAGAGGCTCTCGACCAGGTCGACGTGGGCGACGTCGGCCAGCACCGGCACCAGGCTGCGGGCCAGCCCACGGGCGACGGCGCGCAGGTCCAGGCTGCCGGACAGGTGCGAGCTGGCCTCGACGAGGAGCCGGAGCCTTGCCTCGGCCGCGACGGCGGCGTTGGTCCCGGCTGCCCAAGCTGCTCGGTCACCCCGAGCACGCTGCCGCCGTCACCGGAGGCCGGCGACCAGGTGGGGTCTGTGCCGGTTCCGGCCATCCAGGCATCTTGTCGCACGATGTGCTCTTGCGCGAGAGCGCAGATGGGGCATCGTCGCGAGAGACGCAGACGCCTCCTGGTGTGGCCGACCTCACGGCCGGGCCGGTGTCCGGCCCTTGGGACGGGGTGACAAACTGGCGCATCAGCAGCCACCGACGCCTGCCGTGACACCGCGGTTCCGGCGCACCCTTCGAGCGACCGTGGGACGGCGATGAGCAGCACACTGACCGGCCAGGGGCAGCGCGCCAAGATCTCGGCCCGCACCTTGCGCACCGACCGCTGGTGGGTCGCGCCCCTGATCACGGTGGTCGGGCTGAGCATCTGGATCGCCTACGCGATGGTCCGGGTGCTGATGCAGAAGTGGTACTGGGTCGAGGACTACCACTACCTCACGCCGTTCTACTCGCCGTGCGTCTCCGAGGGCTGCTTCCCCGAGTCGGCGGAGTTCGGCCGGTTCCTGCCGGACCAGTGGTTCATCCCGTTCGCGGCCATCACGCTGCCGTTCCTGGGCCTGTTCCGGTTCACCTGCTACTACTACCGGAAGGCCTACTACCGGTCGTTCTGGTTCTCGCCGCCGGCCTGCGCCGTCGCCGAGCCGCACAAGGCGTACTCCGGCGAGTCGCGGATGCCGCTGCTGATCCAGAACTCGCACCGCTACTTCTTCTACGCGGCGGTCGTGATCTCGGCCATCAACACCTTCGACGCCGTGATCGCCTTCCAGAGCCCGGAGCGGCTTCGGCTTCGGGCTGGGCAACATCGTGCTCGTCGCCAACGTGACCCTGCTGTGGGCGTACACGGCGTCCTGCCACTCGTGCCGGCACATCACCGGCGGCCGGCTCAAGCACTTCTCGCGGCACCCGGTGCGCTACCGCGCGTGGGGCTTCATCTCCAAGCTCAACGGCAAGCACATGGAGCTGGCCTGGATCACGCTCGGCTCCCTGCTGGTGACCGACTTCTACGTGATGGCCGTCGCCGCAGGCTGGATCGACGACCTCCGGTTCATCGGCTGACGCCGATCCGCCCGCCCGACGTACGACGAAGGATGATGATCCGACGATGACCGAGATCGAGCGCCACAGCTACGACGTCGTAGTGATCGGCGCCGGAGGTGCCGGCCTGCGGGCCGCCATCGAGGCCCGGATGCAGGGCAAGCGCACGGCCATCGTCTGCAAGTCCCTGTTCGGCAAGGCCCACACGGTGATGGCCGAGGGCGGTGCCGCGGCGGCGCTCGCGAACGTGAACCCGAACGACAACTGGCAGGTCCACTTCCGCGACACCATGCGCGGCGGCAAGTTCCTCAACCACTGGCGGATGGCCGAGCTGCACGCGAAGGAGGCACCGGACCGGGTCTGGGAGCTGGAGACCTACGGCGCGCTGTTCGACCGCACGCCCGACGGCAAGATCAGCCAGCGCAACTTCGGCGGCCACGAGTACCCCCGCCTGGCCCACGTCGGTGACCGCACCGGCCTGGAGATGATCCGCACCCTGCAGCAGAAGATCGTGTCGCTGCAGCAGGACGACCTCCGCGAGCACGGCGACCTGGACGCGATGATCAAGGTGTTCGCCGAGACGACGATCACCGCTCTGCTCAAGGACGACGCCGCGGACGGCACGGGCCGCATCTCGGGCGCTGCCGGCTACACCCGCGAGGACGGCACGTTCGTCGTGTTCGAGGCGCCGGCGGTAGTGCTCGCGACCGGCGGCATCGGCAAGTCCTTCAAGGTGACCTCGAACTCCTGGGAGTACACCGGCGACGGTCACGCCCTGGCCATGAAGGCCGGCGCGACGCTGCTGAACATGGAGTTCGTCCAGTTCCACCCGACCGGCATGGTCTGGCCCCCGTCGGTGAAGGGCATCCTCGTCACCGAGTCGGTGCGCGGCGACGGCGGCGTCCTCAAGAACTCCGAGGGCAAGCGCTTCATGTTCGAGTACGTCCCCGCGGTCTTCCGCAAGCAGTACGCGGAGACCGAGCAGGAGGCCGACGCCTGGTACGACGACCAGGCCAACAACCGGCGTCCGCCCGAGCTGCTCCCCCGCGACGAGGTGGCTCGCGCCATCAACTCCGAGGTGAAGGCGGGCCGGGGATCCCCCGCGGGCGGCGTCTTCCTCGACATCGCGTCCCGGCTGCCCGCCGAGGCGATCCGCAAGAAGCTGCCGTCGATGTACCACCAGTTCAAGGAGCTCGCGGACGTCGACATCACGGCCGAGCCGATGGAGGTCGGCCCGACCTGTCACTACGTGATGGGCGGCGTCGAGGTCGACCCGGACACCGCTGCTGCGACCGTGCCCGGCCTGTTCGCGGCCGGCGAGTGCTCCGGCGGCATGCACGGCTCGAACCGGCTCGGCGGCAACTCGCTGTCCGACCTGCTGGTCTTCGGACGGCGGGCTGGCCTGGGTGCCTCGACGTACATCGACGCCCTCGGTGCTTCCCGGCCCGCGGTCACCGACCGCGACGTCGAGGAGGCCCGCCGGGAGGCCGAGCTGCCGTTCGCCGGCAGCGGCGGGGAGAACCCGTACACGATCCACGCCGACCTGCAGGAGACGATGAACGAGCTGGTCGGGATCATCCGCACCAAGGAAGAGGTCGAGCAGGCGCTGGCCAAGCTCGAGGCGCTCAAGGCGCGCGCCGCGAAGATGTCGGTGCAGGGCGACAAGGTGTTCAACCCCGGCTGGCACCTCGCCCTGGACCTGCCCAACATGCTCATCGTCTCGGAGTGCATCGCCCGCTCCGCGCTGATCCGGGAGGAGTCGCGCGGCGGCCACACCCGCGACGACTTCCCCACGATGAGTCCCGAGTGGCGCAAGGTGAACCTCGTCTGCCGCCCTTCCGGCGACGGTGTCGACGTCACGCAGCAGCCGCTGCCGGTGATGCCGCCCGAGCTGCTCTCGCTCTTCGACCGCGACGAGCTGAACAAGTACATGACCGACGAAGAGCTGGCGATCCTGCCGGGGGAGAAGGCCTGATGAGCTACAACGCGCGCTTCCGCGTCTGGCGCGGCGACGCCACTGACGGCGACCTGGAGGACTTCACCGTCGAGGTGAAGGAGGGCGAGGTCATCCTCGACATCGTCCACCGGCTGCAGGCCACCCAGACCCCGGACCTCGCGGTCCGGTGGAACTGCAAGGCAGGCAAGTGCGGCTCGTGCAGCGCCGAGATCAACGGCCGCCCGCGGCTGATGTGCATGACCCGGATGAGCACCTTCACCGAGGACGAGGTCATCACGGTCACGCCGCTGCGCGCCTTCCCGGTGATCAAGGACCTGGTGACCGACGTCTCGTACAACTACGAGAAGGCACGTGCCGTCCCCGCCTTCGCCCCACCGGCCGACCTGGCGCCCGGCGAGTACCGCATGCAGCAGGTCGACGTGGAGCGCAGCCAGGAGTTCCGCAAGTGCATCGAGTGCTTCCTCTGCCAGGACACCTGCCACGTCGTGCGTGACCATGACGAGAACAAGCCGTCGTTCGCCGGTCCCCGCTTCTTCATCCGGCTCGCCGAGCTCGACATGCACCCGCTGGACGCGAAGGACCGCAAGCGCGAGGCCCAGGACTCCCACGGCCTCGGCATGTGCAACATCACCAAGTGCTGCACCGAGGTCTGCCCGGAGCACATCAAGATCACCGACAACGCGATCATCCCGATGAAGGAGCGCGTGGTCGACACGAAGTACGACCCGCTGGTCTGGCTCGGCAGCAAGATCCCGCGCCGTACGGCGATGGCAGCGAGCCGCAGCCTGTCCTCCGGGGACACCGTTGCCGCCGAGGCCCGGGCCCGCGACCGGCTGCGGGACAAGCCGTCCGACACGGCGGCGCTGCGAACCCTCGCCGAGTCGCTGACGCGCCCAGGGCCGGTTCCGCGACGCGTCGGAGGCCACCCGGACCCTGGTCGAGCACGTCGGCCGCGGCCGGACGGCCCGGATGGACGCCCTGTCGGTGCATGCGTGGGTGCTGCTGTGCGCGGTGGAGGCCGGTGAGCTGGACCTCGACCGGGCGGAGGACGAGATCGCCACCACGGTGCAGCAGGCACAGCGGCTGGCGAGCACCGGCACAGTGCTGGCCGGGACGCACGCCCTGCACCAGCTGGTGCACGGGCGGCTCGCCGAGTCGGTCGAGCACGCCCGCGAGGCCATCGTCTGGGACCGCGACCGCTCGACCCGGGCCGACGACCTGGTCACGCTCTCCGAGGCGCTCGCGGGGCTGGGCGAGAGCGAGCGAGGCCGCGTCGGCGATGGCCGAGGCGCAGCAGCTCTGGCCGGACAACCCGCGGCTGACCGGCGTCCGGGCCAACCTGGAGGACATGAACGTCAGGACCTCGTGACGTCGACCTCCGTGGTCATCGCGGACGGGTCAGCCGGCGTCCTCGAGCAGGAACGCGTCCAGGTCCTCGGCCGACTGCGGCCGGGCGAAGTAGTAGCCCTGGTACGCGTCGCAGCCCAGCGCCCGGACCTCCTCGTAGTGGGTGGGCGACTCGACCCCTTCGGCCACGATGGTCATCCCGAGGTCGTGGCCCAGCCCCACGATCGCGCTGACGATGTGGTGGCTGGTCGGGTCGTGGCCCAGGTCCGCCACGAACGACCGGTCGATCTTGACGATGTCCACCGGGAACTGCTTGAGGTAGCTCAGCGAGGAGTAGCCGGTCCCGAAGTCGTCCAGGGCCAGCATCACGCCGAGGTCCTTGAGGTCCTGAAGCACGACGCAGCGCCCGGCTGCTGTCCTGGATGAAGACGCTCTCGGTCACCTCGAGCGTGACCCGGTCCGGCTTGGTGCGGGTGGCGGTCAGCACCCCCTCGACGGTGGCAGCGAAGTCCGGCGCCATCAGCTGATGGGCGGACACGTTGACGGCGACGGCCAGCTGGTCGTGCTCACGGTGCAGAACTGCCCATCGCGCCCGGTCCAGGCAAGCCCGCTCCAGCATCCACCGCCCGATCTGGCCGATCATCCCGGTCTGCTCAGCGAGCGGGACCGCCGTCTCCGGACCGACGATCCCGAGGGCGGGGTGCGACCAGCGGAGCAGCGCCTCGACTCCGATCACCCGGCCGTCGGCCGTCGCCACGATCGGCTGGTACTCGGTGCGCAGCTGCTCACGGCTGACCGCGTCGGTCAGGGCGCGACTGAGGTCGATCCGATGGGTGTCGCTGGTCTGCGCACCAAGGTCAATGACCGCATGCCGCGCTCCGCCGCTGCGCTTGACCTGGTACATGGCCGTGTCCGCGTCACGGAGCACCAGCTCGGGGATGAGCAGCTCGTCACCGACGTGGTGACCGTAGGTGTCGTTCACCGTCTTGAACTTGTCCAGGTCCACGAACAGGATCGCCACCGTCTTCGCCGATCGGCGGCTCCTCAAGATTGCGTGCTCGAGCCGCTGCACGACCAGTGCCCGATTCGGCAGCCCGGTGAGCGCGTCGTGCAGCGAGTTCTCCTTGGCCCGCTCCGACGACTCCTTCAGGTCGACGCGGGCCTGGGCGTTCTGCAGGTACGCGGCCGTCACGTCGGCCAGGGTCTGCGCAGCCGCCATCTCGCTGGCGTTCATCGGCCCGGCGGTCGTCCGGTACAGGTCGAGTGCGCCGAGCCGGTGGTCCCCCTCCCGCAGCGGGAAGGTGAAGACCGCGACCAGCCCGCCAGCCGGGCCCGTGACGCGAAGGTCGGGAACCGGGTGTCCTCCCGCAGGTCGGGAACGGCGACCGCCTCGCCCGTCTCGTACGCCTCGATGCACGGGCCCTCGCCCAGGTCGGTCTGCAGCCGCTTCGAACCGCAGCGCGGACTCACCGGACGCCGCGACGTAGCGGGGCACCGCCCGGGGCGATCAGCGTGACGCCGGCCGCGCTGATCGGCAGCACGTCGACGATCCGCATCACCAGGTGGTCCAGGATCGCCTGGATCGGGAAGTCGGTGACGAGGGTGCGCGCGAACTCACTCAGGACGTCGGACAGCCGATTGCTCGATCTCCACGCACAATCCCCCAAGGCAGCGTGATGAGGCCGCAGGGACCGGGCGGAGGGGGACCAGCATGACCTGAACCGGCCCGGTTTGACCACCCGCCGGGCCGCTGGTGCGCGCGACTGCCCGCCCCTCCCGCAGGCACTGCTCCCGCGTCCCAATCTCCCGCTCTGCGCGGCGTCGCACGCTAGCCCGGCCGACTGGCAATTCTTTGCCGAGCACTGGCAGTGCCGGTTACGATGCGTAACGGAGGGGCTGATGAGCAACGACACGGGCGGCGCTCTCGGGGGCGTCCGTAATCGCGAACAGGCGCTTGCCGAGATCTTCGTCAGCCTGGCCGACACCCTGGTCGACGACTACGACGTGGTCGACCTGCTGGACCAGCTGGTCGCGGCCTGCGTGGACCTGCTCGGCGCCACCGCTGCGGGCTGCTGCTCGACGACCAGAAGGGCAACCTCGCCGTCGTGGCGTCCTCGAGCGAGGAGACCCGCCTGCTCGAGGTCTACCAGCTGCAGAGCAACGAGGGGCCGTGCCTCGACTGCGTCCGGAAGCGCTCCCCGATCGTCAGCACCCGGCTGGCCGACGACCTGGACCGCTGGCCCCTGTTCGTCCCGGCGGCGCTCGCGGTGGGGATCCAGTCGGTCGTCGCCGTCCCGCTGCGGTTGCGCGAGGAGACGATCGGCGGCCTCAACCTGTTCCACTCCGGCGACCAGCCGCTGGCCGAGGAGGACCAGCGGGTCGCGCAGGCGTTGGCCGACGTCGCGACGATCGGCATCCTTCAGCAGCGCTCAGCGCACCGGAGCACGATGATGGCCGAGCAGCTCCAGCACGCGTTGAACAGCCGGGTCACCATCGAGCAGGCGAAGGGGGTGTTGGCCGAGCGCAACGGCTATGGGATGGACGCCGCATTCGAGGTGTTGCGGCGCTACGCCCGCAACCACAACCAGAAGCTCACCGACGTCGCCCTCGCGGTCATCCGCGGCGACATCGTGCTCGGGGCCGATGCCGGCAGGTCGCCGGCTAGCTGACCTCGGCCAGCCCGGTCGAACACCCCCGCGAGCCACGCCCGGTGTCGACAGCGCCGTCGGTCATCCCTCGGCTGCCGATGGTGCCGGCACGGCCGCATTGACCGGGGTCCAGAGCCGCCAGCCCTTCGGCGGCCGGGGCCACGAGGCGTCAGGCTGCCAGCCGGGCTGCGGGGACTGGCCGGGCGGCGGCGCCGGCCAGCCGGGCGCCGGGTTGAAGCGCACCGCCCCAGCGGCGAGAGCGGCTGTGTCGACGTCGCACTGCACCGGGTCGGCGTACGAGCGCACGAGGTGGTTCTGCGCCACCTGCGCCGCCGCGATCCCGAGCGCCTCGACGAGGATCAACGCACCGAACGAGAGCAGTTCCGCGGCGCTGTCGACAGGTGAGAAGACCATCAGCAGCCAGCAGGCGAGTGAGCCGGCCGCGGCGCCGATCAGGACGCGAAGACCCGGCGTACGCCAGCCGCTGGCCGAGAGCCGCTGGACGCGCCAGGCGCGGACGGCCAGCACCGGCGGCGCGAAGAAGACGACGGCGGCGGCAGCGGGAAGCGACACGAACCGTCCGACCGACCGCCTCGCCCGCCCCTGCTGCGCCCACGACTCGTCCTCCAGGCGGGCGAGCTGCACGCTGAGCCGGTACCACGCCACCGGTTGCAGGTAGACGGTCAGTCCGAGGGCGAAAGACTCGGATGCGCTCCGGACGTCGACGGTGCCTCGGGTGAGCGTCAGCACCGCGGAGGTCGGCACCTCCCACGGGTCCAGGGCGCAGCGCCGACCGAGGTAGCTGCGGTAGAGCCAGGCCGCGCGAGCCGCGAAGAGCAGGACGATCAGACCGAGGACGTAGATGCGGTCGGTGCCGATGCTTTCGTCGCTGACGGCCAGGGACGCAAAGGTCCAGGCGATCAGCACGGCGGCGAACAGGCTGAGCCCGAGATCGAAGGCCTTCTCCCTGGCGTTCTCGACCCCCGCGGCGGCGTGCACGGCGCGCTCGCGCACGTACAGCCCGGTCGTCCGCCGGACATGCCACGTCGTCGTCGACCGATAGATCGCGTCCTCGGGCAGGTCCGCCAGGTTGAACAGCTGTCGCTTCAACCTGAAGGCGGTCGACGCCGGGCGCAGGACGCAGTAGGCGGCGGCGAAAAGGGTGGCGGCGAACACGAAGAGTCCCGTCGCACCCGCCTGCGAGAGCCGGGTCATGAAGTCGTTGACCGAGGACCCGGACGCCGAGCTGCTCATCGACGCCATGCCCTCCAACAGGTCGCGGAGGATCGCCAGCTGTTCCTGGTCCAGAACCTCTGCGCCCCAGCCGAACGCGAGACTGTCGAGCGAGGTCGCCACCAGGTCGAGGAGCAACCGGCCGAGCAGGACCACCGACACGATGCCCCCGAAGACGAACCACCGCCACCGGACCGGCCGCAGCGACGCCCGGAACGTCGTGATCATGTCGCGCTGGCGATGACCGTCTTCGTCGAGCTCGCCGAGCGCCGCCTTGGCGGCGAACACCCGCATCAGCGCGTCGACCGAGCGCGTCACGTGGAAGAGCACCATGTGGCTCGTGCCGAGCGTCAGGCGCGGGACCCGCCAGACCCGTGAGAGCGGCGACGTGCCGGGTGCCCGGGTGCGGGACCAGAGGACCCAGGGCAGCCGCTCGGCGCGGGCGAGGATCTCGCGGTACTCGCTGAGGAGCTCACGAACCTCGTCGCGTTCGACGACGTCCGGCGCTGCTGCTGCGACCTCGGCCGGGACCACTGCCTCGGCAGGTTGCGCTGCCCGGACCACCTCGAGGTCCCGGCCGGTCGACTCCACCCTGCTCATCGCCACCCCCATGGCGTCGCCGCTGCCCGACGTCAACACCCGTAGACCCGGGTTGCCCGCGCGTCCCCATGGTGCGCCCATCGCGACGCTGCGTGAAGGGGGAGATTCGCTGTGTGATCGAGCGTGGGTGCCGGGCTGCCGGTACTACTCGTCCGCAGCCAGACCGAGAAGGTCGACTTGCTGTTGCTTGCGCATGATCACGTGCTCGAGGAGGTGCTCGAGCGCCTCGCTGCGCGGCTCCTGCCCGGAGTGTGGGATGACCGCGTGAAGCGCCGCCACGGCCTCCCGCTCGTGGTCCAGCAGCTGTGCCAGGGCCCGGTCCGGGTCGCTCGGCAGCTCGACCGAGGCCGGCTCGAGCCGGAGGTCACCACCGAGCGCGGCCAGCTTCTCCGTCAGCAGGTAGGTGTCCTCGAGCTCGTGCTGGACCAGCTGCCTCAACATGGCCTTGGTGCCGATGGCCGACTGGCCCCTCAGCGCCCCGGCCAGGAGCGACATCTCGAGCAGTGACCGCGCCTGCAAGGACAGGGCCTCACCCAGGGTGCGCCGAACCTGCTCTTCGTCCATTCGTTCGCCTGACATGGCACCGGCCTACCCGCCGAGTGTCGGCGAACACCCACATCGTCGTGGTCGCGGCCTTGTGACGTCCCGCGCGGATCCCGCGAGTGGCAGACCCTGCTCCAACGGAGGTGATGACCATGTCTGGTCGTGTCGTGCACTTCGAGATTCCGGCGGACGACCCGGCGCGTGCCCAGGACTTCTACTGGACGGCGTTCGGCTGGGACATCAACGCCATGCCTGACATGGGGGTCATTCGCGGCGACGACGGCGACAAGGGCCTAGGGGGCGCCCGCGGAGACGACGTTATCGATGGACGGGGAGGCGAGGACTTTTGTCCGGCCACCGCAGCAACAACAAGCTCGACGGAGGCGACGGGAACGACCAACTTCGAGGGCGGCCGGGGGCACGACGTGCTCATCGGGGGCGAGGACGCGGACTGGTGTGCGTTCGGTGAGCAGGTGGACTGCGAGTGTCTGGGGAGGCCTTAGGACAGGCCGCCCGGCGCCGGTCTTCTTCACCGGCCGCACGACCCGGGCTTACCGGGACGGGTGAGCCGCCCCATCACCGCGCCGGACGGCGCGATCCGTAGTCCCTCTAGATCGGGGTTCCGGCCACTCGATCTAGGGGGGCGACCTGGACGCAGGGGGCATAATGGCGGTACGGCTTAGCGAGACGGGCGGCCGCAGGTGTCGGATGACAACAAGGTGCCTCGCCAGGACGACTACGTCGCCCGCGAGCGGGGCGCCGACGCACTCATCCGGCGGGCTCGGGTGGAGCAGGGCTGGACCCAGGAGGACCTCGCCCGCGCGATGCGGCAGCACGGTTTCCGATGGAGCCAAAGCACCGTCGCCCGCGTCGAGGGCGGGCAACGGCCCATGCTGTACACCGAGGCATCGGCGCTGACGGATCTGCTCGCAATCGACGAGGGCGCGACCTGGAAGCGCAAGGAGATGCCGCCCGAGTGACCTGGCTCTCCGGGCCTCGAGCGAAATGCGAGTCAAGCTGTGGCCTCCAGCCACCGGTTCAGTTCGTCGCGCAGTCGTTCCGCCTCCTGACGTGTGAGCGCCAGGTCCATCCCTCGATGCCCTGTTCTGCTGCTTGCCTTCGCCGACACCGAATAGAGGCAGTACGTCGGCTCATCCTCACCGTGCTGGTCGGCGACCACGTGCAACGTCGGCAGTTCAAACTTGCGGCAAGGTAGACCTCGTCTCGCAGGGTGAGGTAAATCGCGTCGCCGATGGCGTAGTGCCATCGACCCGAGACACCGGTCGCGTCCGGCTGGCAGAGCCGCGGGTCACACCAGCCGACCGAGTGCAGTAATGCGCTGAGTTGGGGCTCCGGCAGCTTGGCGAGCGTTCGGCGGCTGACACAGCCGCCCCGAGAACCGGCACTACCGAGTGTCGCCCAGGTCCCTAACTAGAACCGGCGCCTTCGTCCGGTCCCTCGCTTCGCCCCTGCTGATCGACGGGCCACCAAATGACCTTGCCGCGGCTGGTCTATCCGCCGGGGCTCGAGGCTGCCCGGGACACCGATTGTCTACTCGCGGCCGCCGTGAACGGCCAGCGCGTAGAAGGTCAGGACCGCGATCCCCACGTAGGTCAGGGACCAGATCGGGTAGTACGGCATCCACGCCATGGCGCTGAGGGCTAGCACGGTTGCGGTCACGAAACCGACCCACCGCGCGAGTTGGGACCGATTGAGCAGGAGGAAACTCGAGGCGATGAGTAGCGCCCCCACGCCGAGCCACAGCCATGCGTAGGTCGTCAGGTCCGAGCCGAACACGCTGTCTTGAAGCTGGTCAGGAAGCGCACCGTTGTAGCTGAACGCCCAGATGGAGTCGAAGACACGCATCAGACCGGCGAGCCCCAACACACTTCCGGCGAAGAGAAGCCACCCGGAAACAGGCTTTCCAGAGACGGCCTGCTCGTAGGAAGCCGTTGGGCTTTGACTAGGCGGGTTCGTGGCCATGCGCCACTCCTCTCAGAAGTGCCCAGATTGGAGCCTGGGCGGGTAAATCATGCCTCCGCGACCACACTGATGCTGGCTCCGACGCGCCACGCATCGTCATGTTGAGGAGTCTCGGAGGTCTCGGGAGGCCGGCAGCGCGCCGCTGGAGGGCTGTGATGCCCCCTCGGGAGCCGACTGTGAGTCGATTTTGCCCGCGCGATTTTCCGGAGATGCCGGGCGGGTCTCACCCCCTCTCACGTCGCGCGGATTCAGCAACCCCGGGTCCAGCTGCGTGTGCGCAGCTCGCGGGCAGTGGATCGACTTGAACGGGCGGCCTGGAGATCGCCGTGAATCCCCTCGCGGTCCGCACACAGTCCGCAGGACGACCAGTTCTTGCCACAACCTGCCATTGCTGACCAGTGGCACAGCCGCAGGTCACACGGCATCTGCGGATGTCGTCACAGGCCGCGTGTGTCCGGTCAGACGTTGACGCGGAACGTCTCCCGCGTGGAGCTGACCTGCATCGTTGAGGCAGCTCACTGCTCCGGATCCTCGGGCATGATTGCCTCGCGCCACCAGGAGCCCGATGCCCTCCCTGGGCTGTCAGGAATGGCTCTAGGGCAGCGCCTGATCTCTCGGCGTGGACGCCTGCTCGTCGCGGCGTGCAGCCAGTGCGACCACCTGGGCCCGCCGTTCGACGTGCAGCTTGCGGAGCAGTCGGGACACGTAGTTGCGGACCGTTCCGGGGGACAGGTGCATCCGCTCGGCGATCTCGGCATTGGTCAGTCCTTCACCGACGAAGGCGAACAGTTCCAGCTCGAGCGATGTCAGGTTCGACAGCGGATCCGTGGTCGTAGCCGCCCTTTCCGCCCGGAGGACATCCGTCAAGGTGTCCGTCGACATCACCATGCGCCCAGCGGCGGCCGTTCGGATGGCCTCGACAAGTTCGTCCACGTCGATCGTGTGCGGTACGACGCCGGCAGCTCCTGCCCTGATGGCGGACGCCACGAGTTCCGGGGTGGCGTTGACGCCGATGATGAGCACGTTCAGGTCCGGCATCGCGGCCAGCAGTCGCCGGCACAGCTCGGGTGAGTCCGGTTCGCGCAGGTGGGCGCCGGCCACCACCAGCTGCGGACGCGCCGCGGGGACGCGGGCCAAGGTCTGGGCCGCCGATCGCGCCTCACCGACGACCTCGATGTCGGCCTCGGCATCCAAGGCTCGCGCCAAGGCCCGGCGTATCGCCAGGGCCGGCGAAGCCAGGAACAGCCGGATGGGCTCGTCCACGCTGTCCAGCGTGGCACGGGTCGCGCATGACCGCACCCTCCGGCTTCGTCAGCCGGAAGTCACCTGCGGCTGGCCTCCAGTGTGGCCCCGGCGGGTAGGGCTGATCAGGTACGCGCCAGGAGTTCACCCGAGTGGTTGTGCGGGGCACAGGTGTCGGTGCCCTGGGCGGAGGAGGCGCGGGCGTTGACGGATGTCACTGCGGGCTGGTGACAAGTGTCGTGGTGGCGGTGACTGGCGCCACCTGTCCGCGGACAGCGCGCCTGCAGTTTGCTGGACAGGTCAGGACGTCAAACCCGCACCGCGGCGCTCACCACACCGGCGTGCACCGCAATGATCACAACTGCCACCCCCGACAAAGCCCCCGCGCGGGGTCGCTCGCAGGACCACCGCGCCATGAGACGCCCCGCCACGGGACCGACCTAGGAGAAACCGATGCCGCCGCTGACCGCAGCCGGCGCCCCACGCGCGTACTCGCTGACGGATGACCTCGTCGAGCCGGCCGAGACCAAAACGCTGACCTACCACTGCCCCGCCGGGCACACCTTCGCGATCCGGCTCTTCGCTGAGGCCGAGGTCATTCCGCTCCGGTGGGACTGCCGCACCTGCGGGGCCGCCGCGCACACCGAGAACCCGGCAGCCCGGGAGGTGCCGGTCGCGGGCAGGGTCGCCGGGAGCCGCAAGTCCCCGTGGCAGCAGCTGCGCGAGCGGCGCACCGTCGCCGAGCTGGAGGCCCTGCTCGAGGAACGCCTCGGGCTGCTGCGGGCGGACCAGGCCACGGCGGCAGCATGAGCTACGTCCTCGACCTTCTCGACCGAGCCCACGCCGCCCACCGGCAGGAGTTCGTGCAGGCGACCGTCGCGCTGCTGACCGACCTACTCGGCCGCAACCGCGAGGTCCGCGACATCTGGGTCAAGTCCGGCGCCAGCGCGGTGATGGTCACCGTGGGCGACGCGACGATCCGCCTGGTGATGACCTCAGCCGGCCAGGGGCTGGCGCTGCGTGACCTGTGGCAGCGCGGCCCGGTCACCCTCGCGATGGGCCTTGCCCTCGACGACGGCCGGGCCATGCTCGGATTCTCCGGAGTCGACGAAGACATCCTCGTCTCCACACGGATCAGCCGGGCCACCGCCTGAACTCGGCGCACACGCTCCCTCCCGCACACGCCCCATCCACGGACAGAATCAGCCGTGATCGGCTCCGGCCAGCCCAGCGCCGCACGTCCGGCACCGCCTCGTCGGCGCCTTGTCCGGCATGATGCACCCAGCCAGCTCGACCTCTCCTCGCCCCGAGGCGTCGACGAGATCGGCGTCCGGCATGCCGTACGCGATGGGAATGGTTGAGCCACCGCATTGGCTGCACCGCGTCGGCGGCTGACTATCTAACTCGGTTCCGTTGCCCATCTCGTCAAGGTCCCGGAAAGGTCGGACAGAAGCACCAGCACGGTCAGGTAGTGCCGTGGGCGGCCTGCAAGATCACGTGCCGTGGCCAGGCGGCCGCGGGTTGTCAACGCCCAGGCGGCCCAGCCCACCGGACTTGTGCCCCTTCCGGCGTTGCACCTGTTCGTGGCTGAGCCACACCGCGACGCCGCGGCGTTGCGACTCCGTCGGCCGGGAGGTAGCCCGTAGCAGTCCCGGGGTGGTCGAATGGCGAGCATGTCTGAGGCCGCCGCGGCGCCGCTGCGTGGCACATCGGACCCGGTGGTCTTGCAGGGTGTCGCGTTCTCTCCTCGAGGCGGTTCAGCGCACGTCGTTCGCTCGTTGGCCCGAGCCTTGCCGGGCGCTGGTTGGGCGGCACGGATCGTGGCTGGGTCAGTCGGTCGACCGGGAGACCCGGGTCACGCGGCGACGTTCTACAGTGGCCTGCCCGTCAGGGTGGCGGACTTCACCCCGGCCTTGGACGCGTGGCGGCGAGGCGAGGACCCGCTGGATCAGCCGGTCCCCCTGCATGCCTCGTACGAGGACAAGCCCGGCGCCCCGGACCGAGTTCTTGCGGCACTGCCGCCGAGGTTGGCAGCGCGGCAAGCAGCCGCATGGTTCGACCTGCTGGTCGACAAACGACCACCGCCGCCGGACGTCCTTCACCTGCACCACCTGACACCGCTGCATGACGCGGCACGACGCGCCTGGGCGGAGGTGCCCGTGGTGACCCATCTCCACGGGACCGAGCTGATGATGCTGGAGCGTATCGAGTCCGTCGCTGCGGCCCAGTCATGGCCGTACGCCGCCTACTGGGCCGATTGGATGCGCGGAACTGCGCTTCGGAGCGCACGAGTGCTGACGGTTTCGTCCGACCAGGCCGACCGCGCAGTCCGTCTCCTGAGGTTGCCCGCCACACAGGTGACGGTCGTTCCCAACGGAGTTGATGCCGCTCACTTTCAGCGGCTGGACCTGGCCGCCGAGGAGCGGCTCGCCCTGCTGCGCCGATGGCTCGTCGATGAGCCTCGCGGCTGGGATGAGTCCGCACTCGCCGGCAGCATCCGGTACTCACCCGCCGATCTGTCGGCCTTCGTGGACGCAAGAACCGGGCAGCTGCGTCCGGTCCTGCTCTACGTCGGGCGGTTCACCGCCGTAAAGCGCCTGCCACTTCTGGTTCGGGCGTACGCCCGCGTTCGGGACCGCCTGGGTCCGGTAGCCCCTCTCCTGGTCTGGGGCGGTCATCCCGGCGAGTGGGAGGGTGAGCACCCTCACGCCGTAGTACGCGAGCAGGCCGTCGAAGGGGTGTTCTTCGTCGGTTGGCGAGATCACGCGGACCTCCGGCTCGGACTGGCGTGCGCAGACCTGCTGGTGGCCCCGTCCGTGGGCGAGGCGTTCGGCTCGGTGTACCTGGAGGCGATGGCTGCTGGGTTGCCCGTCGTGGCGACGCGCACGGGGGGTCCACCCACCTTCCTCAACCGCAACCCGCACCGCCCCGAGGGATGGCTGATCCCGCCGGACGACGAGGATGCTCTGGTGGAGGTGTTGGTTGAAGCCCTGGCCTTCCCGCGCTCTCGTCTGGCGCGAGGTGCTGCTGGGGAAGAGCTGGTTCGCCATCGGTACTCCTGGCACGCCGTGGCGGAGCGGGTTGCCGAGGTGTATTACGCCCTAGGCACCTGACCTGTCGAGGCGTTCGTCGAGGCGTCACGGGTCATCCCGTACCTGGGCCACCAGGCTGTCACGTTCACTCTGCGCAGTCTCGGCTAGACACTTCGCCAACGGGCTTCGCATCTGGAGAACAAGCCGAACGCAATCAGTCCCAGAGCAACCGGGATGAGCAGCAACGGGCCCCGCCATCGAGCCTGTCTGGCGAATCCTGCTGCGGCGGGGTGGCCGGACGAGCCGAGCTCATGACGTGAGTCGCCGCCCGTCAGATAATCCGGCCAGTAGATCGGAGCGGGGTAGTAGCGATGAGCACTGTCACAGGCGCGTCCCAGGTGACCGGGCCGAAGCAGTTCATTACACGCGCATCATCGGGTCCGCGGTCGTCCGAACGGCGGACCGATCGCCCGTCTGAAGAGCCCATGGTTTTGCGCGCCCTTGGGGCGCAGGATCGGAGACGTCCCTCACTCCGCGAAGACCAAGAGCTGTAGCGGCTCCGCCTCGAGCGGAGTGCGGGTCAGGGGGTGTTGGGGGGCGGTCTGCGCCTCGCCCGGGGGGGATGGGCGGGGCGCAGACCTGACCCCCGAGTACTCCGGGGGGATGGACACCCGGAGGCCGATCTCCACGCTGCGCCGCTACTGAACGATGAGTCAAGAGTTCACCGCCTCCAACCCGTGATCCCACGCAACGAGCTACCAGGCGGATCGTGCTGGCGCTCGGGCTGTTCCTGTCGAGTTGGTGCGTCGTGGGGCTGATCGTGCTCAGGGTCGGCTGGAGGCCGCAGCCCGCGCGCGGTACCCGGTGCGACGATCGGTATCGCAGCGCGAAAGGACAGTCCGACTCCACGAGCGTTGCCACGCGCAGATGTGCTCGATGAGACGGCCCGACCTTGCTACCGCTCTGCGATGCCGGGGGCGTCAGGCGGGACGACCCTGAAGTCTCGACCGCCGATGGGAACGTCGTTACGACGGGCGACGAGCTTGTGCATGATACCGCGCATGTCGCTGCGGATGGTGGCCACCGAAACGGACATTGCCACAGCGATTTCCTCGGATGTGAACAACTCGGCGAGGTAGCCCAAGACTTCACGCTCTCTGACCGTGAGGGGGACATCCAGCCGCCCATCCTGGTACGGCGTAGGGGGACCTCCTGCGTCCGAAGCCACGTCCGGCTCACCCTGCCCGTTGTGGTCCTGCGGCGGACAGCAACTGGGTGCACCGTCGGCAGCTTGCGGCAGCTCCGAGGTCGAACGGCAGGTGCGCGAAGATGATCCAGCCGGTGAGGTTGGCCGCGCATCGGGCGAGCCGGGGCGCTTCGGCGTCGCCTCGGGGAGCGGCGGCGTGTTGGATGCCCACCGGCTTCGTGGTGGCGTTCAGCCACACCGGCCGCCCTGCCACGACCGGTGGAGGGGGTCCTGGTTGCTGTGTACGAGCGGCAACGACGAACATCACGCCTCCCCGACGGTTCGCGCTCGCGGGACAACAGCGTCGTCCGGGGTCGGGGACGACTGTCGGTTGGCTCGGGTCCGGGAACCTGCGGCATCAGGCTGCCCCGTGCCCTGCGCAAGAAACTAGCGCCCATACGCGCCGATACCGAGCGCCCAAGGTGGTGTTCTACGGCCCGCCCGACGCCGGCCTTCGCCGTCCGCGCGCCGAGCACAGCGGCGAAGGCGATGAAGACGTCGTGACATGGAAGTCCCCCCCGCGTCATCACCGTTGCGTACCGTTCGGCTGTGGACGCCGAGGAGGTCGCGGACGCGCTGTACGCGCTGCCCCCGGAACAGTTCACGGCCGCCCGCAACGCCCGCGCTCAGGCAGCCAAGGCTGCCGGCGACAGGGAGGCCGCGGCCCGGATCGCCGCGCTCCGCAAGCCGACGGTCCTCGGCTGGCTGGTGAACCTGCTGGTCCGGGAGCTGCCCGATGAGATCGGCGGGTTCCTGGACCTCGGTGACGCGCTGCGCGACCGCGACGCTGAGCGGGCCGGAGCTGCGGCAGCTGTCCGGGCAGCGCCACCGGCTGGTGCTGGCTCTCGTCCGGCAGGCCCGCGCGCTCGCCCGCCAGGCCGGCTACCGGGTGACTGAGGACGTCGCCCGCGGCCTGGAGGAGACGCTGGCGGCGGCCCTGACCGACCCCGCGGTCGCCGAGCAGCTCCCGGACGGGCCGGCTCACCTCAGGCCCGACCCCGACCGGCTCCCCAGCGGCCTCCACGGGCGCCGGTCGAGCCCGGCCTCCGCGCCCCCCGTCAAGCGCGGTCCGGTCGCGGAAGCAGAGCAATGCCGCTGGTGCCTCGCCTCGTGCGCCCTCGGCCGCCGAGCGGCGCCGGCAGCAGGCGATGGTCCGCCTGCAGCGGGACCTGCGCGAAGCCGAGAAGCGGGCCGGGCAGGCAGAGCAGGCGCAGGCGGTGACCGCCGAGGCGTTCGAGGAGTCCCAGCGCGCGCTGGCGGAGGCCGAGATGGCCGTGGCCGACCTTCGAGCCGAGCTGGAGCGCACCGAACAACCCGCGACCAGGTCAAGCGCGACAGCCAACGCACCCAGGCCGCGGATGCGAAAGCCGCCGCCGAAGTGCAACGCGCCGGGCAGCGGGTCGCGGACCTGCTGGCCCGCATCGAGACGCTGTAAGCGACCCGCTTCCGTCCCGCGGCAGCCCGCCCGGCGCGGTCTTCACCGGCCGCACGAACCGAGCGCAGACGACCCCGCTGTCGGGCCGCGTCCCGAAGCAGGTCGGCGTGACCCTGGGCGCCGAACGGGTCCCACCATCATGCGCCGGTTCTCGCAATCCGTCAGGGGGGCGTCACGGTCCGGCACCTGTCCGCGGGCGGGCCCGGTGGGACTGCCCGCGGGGCGGGAGCCACGGTGAGGAGTAGATCTTGATGGGCGCGCACCGCTCTTCGCCAATGTCCGCAGCGATCTGCGCGGCTGCTCCGCACAGTGAACGGCGGCCGGATGTTCCCTACATCGGAGGCGGCGTCCGAGAGCGTGAGGAGCCTCTCGGCACGCAACATCTACAGCAAGGGCACCCACCGTTCCCCGCGGCTGGCCGGTCTGACCGCCGCCGTCGCGTCGGCAGTAGGCCAGTGCCCGATCCTCGTCGGCGAGCAGTAGGCGGGCCGCGTCCTCAGCCAGGTCGGGTCAACTTCGCCGAGCTCGACGCGGAGGTGGCGGTCGTTTCGAGGTGGAAGGTCCGGTGAGAAGTGGCGCGGTCGCCTAGAATGCGACCGTGACCCGACGATTGGACTTGGCCGAGGCCGCCGGTGTCGTTGCCAAGTTCGACGGACGCCCGGTGCCTGACGGCCCCGCCCGGTTCTATCGGCGACGGGTCCTGGGCGCGGACGTCTGCGGCCTGTGGATCGGCGGCAGCCCCGTCTACGACGTGGTCGTGTACGACCACCTTGGCGCCGAGCTCGGTGTCATCGGGCCGAAGGGGTCGGCGGCAGAGAGTGCCTACGACCAGCTGCGGCGCGCGCTGGTGGCCGAGGCGCTCCTGGTGTGAGCGGTCATGGTTGTCGGCTGGACGGGCCGGCGTCGCGGCCCGCAGTCTCGTAGTTGAGCTGTCACGAGTCGCCCGTCCGGCCGATGGCAAGCTCAGCCGATCCGGGCGCATCGTGGACGAACCAGTCGGCGCGTGGGGGTTACACCAGCCGCTAAGCCGCCGGTCGGGCCGTGCCCGCCCATCAGCGGCGAGGTCGGCGTGGCAGCCCGGCGCCGACCGTGGACCGCATCGGGGCCGGGCTTCCGCACGGCTGCCCAGCGGGAGCATGAGACGTGATCCGCGCGGGTGCGGACCGGGCAGCACGTGGGCACGAACCGGTCTCCGGTCATGCCATGCCCAGGGAAGCGTGGTCCGACGAGCTGGCGCAACAGGTCTCGCGGGCGCGCGGCGGGCCGATGGACATGGCCGCCCGGTACCGCGACGACGGGTTTCACCGTCGTGATCGACGACTTCGTCGACCCGCTCCAGCTCCAGGAGTACCGGGCCTTCCCGGGCCTGCCGTACGTGCACCGCGTCATCCTGTGCCCCGATCCGGCGGAGGCTCACCGGCGCAACCTCGCCCGCTCCGGCATGAGCGTAGTACCGCGACTACATCGACGGCGGGCGGAAGGCAGGCACCTACCGGTCGACGGGTTCTCCGAGAGCAGGCCGCCCAGGACGCTCTTCCGCAGGTGACCCGGCGGCCGGAGCCGCCCGCCGACTCACCTAGGCGGCGAGGGCGACGAGGGCGGCGCCGGCCCACACCATGACCATCCCGACGACGACGGCCCAGGTCGTCGAGCGGGTTCGGAGCGCAACCACGCCGGCGGCGGCCACCGCGACGACGAGTGGGAGCAGCTCGCTGGCTCCGCTGCTCGCGGCGCCGGCGATCGTGGAGGTGCCGAGCGCGGCGAAGGCCACGGGGGCGGTGAGCGGGCCGATTCGGTCCAGCCAATCGGGCAGCGCCCGGTTGGAGAGCAGCACGACCGGCACCAGCCGGACGGCAAGGGTGGCCAGCCCGGCCAGGAGCACGATCGTCCAGGTGCTCATGCGGACCTCCTCGGCATCATCGACCCGGCGAGCAGGCCGGCTGCCATCCCGACGGCCGGACCCAGGTGGAGGGGGAGCAGCGACGCGACGGCGGCGGTGCCCACTGCGACCGCGACACCGACCTTGGCGGCGGTCGTCCCGGCCGCCATGACGACCAGTGTCACGATGTACAGCGGCCCGATCGACTCAAGCCGCAGCTCGGGCGGCAGGGTCGCGCCGGCGGTCACTCCGATCCCGATCACCGTGAGCCAGCCGGCCCACAGCACCAGTGCGCCGCCCAGGTAGTGCAGGTGGGCCTGTCGCGGGGGACGGGAGCCGTCGTAGGACCGGGTGCCCACGGCGAACGAGGGATCGATCAGCAGGTAGGCGGCGACCAGCCGCCAGGCCTTGCTGGTACCCCGCCAGTGCGGGGCCATGGCCGCGCTGTACACGGCGAGCCGCAGGTTGATGACCGCCACGGTGGCGACCACGACCCCGGCGGAGGCGCTGCCCGCCAGCAGTCCCACGGCGGCCAGCTGGGCGCTGCCGGCGTAGACCAGCCAGGCCAGCGACCAGCCGGCCAGGTGCGGCACGCCGAGCTCGGCGACGGTGACGCCGATGACGAGGCCGAACGGGGCAACGCCGAGGAGCAGTGGCAGCATCGCACGGACCCCGTCGAGGAGGGCTGCCGGTCGGCGGCCGAGCTGCCGGAGGCGGCTGCGAAGCTCGTGCTTCGGGTGCGGACAGAGGTGTTCACGGACATGTCAGGGACTCTCGTCGAGTCGGCCGCGGTGGACTTGGCGACCGGGTGGTGGCGACGTGGTGATCATCTGGCGATCCTCGGTCCGGGCGTCTCCACGCCGTCTCCACCTCGTCTCCAGGTGGTCGCCAAGCGGGCTCGTCGGCGTGGGCGCAGAGTCGACGGCCGTGAGCACCCCCATCCAGCGACACCAGGTCGTGGTCGTCGGCGCCCGGTGCGCCGGCGCGGCGACCGCGATGCTGCTGGCCCGGGCCGGGCATGACGTCGTCCTGGTGGACCGGTCGGCCTTCCCGAGCGACACGCTGTCGACGCACGGGATCGCTCGCGGCGGCGTCGTCCAGCTGTCGCGGTGGGGTCTGCTCGACGAGGTGCTCGCGATCGGCGCCCCGCCGGTCGGGAGGTGCTCTTCCGGTCGCGGCGAGGCGCAGACCGTCGGCGGATCAAGGACCGCGCGGGTGTCGACCACCTGATCGCCCCGCGACGCCACCTCCTCGACGGCGCTCCTCGCTGACGCCGCACGCCGCGCCGGCGCCACGCTCCGGACCGGGTCGACGGCGACCGGCGTACTGCGCCGTGCCGACGGCCGGGTCGTCGGCATCGACGCCCACGGACCGCGGACGGCGACCCTGGCCGCGAGGCCGACGTCGTGGTCGGCGCGGACGGCGTCCGGTCGCGGATGGCCCGGTGGCTCGGCGCCGAGACGCTGGAGCGCTCACCCAGCCGGACTCGCACCTTCTACACGTACGTCGCCGGACCTCGAGCCGACTGGCGCCTTCGAGTTCCACGTCGCCCGGGACGCCTTCGCCGGCGTCTTCCCGACCCACGACGGCGTGGCCTGCGTCTGGCTCGTCCGGCCGACCGCGGCGCTGGCCGGCCTGCGCTCCGCCGGGGCCGACGCGCCGCGGCGCTCCTCTCGGCCCTCGACCGCCGCGTGCCCGCCCTCGGCGCGCGGGTGCGCGCCGGCCGGGTCGACGCGCCGGTCCGCGGCGCTGTCGACCTGCCCAACCACCTTCGCCGGCCGATCGGCGGCCCGGGCAGGGCTGGGCGCTGGTCGGTGACGCCGGCTACCACCGCGACCCGATCACCGGACACGGCATCACCGACGCCTTCCGCGACGCCGAGTTGCTGGCCACCGCCCTCGACATCGGCCTGCGCGACCCCGACGCGCCGACGAGGCGCTGGCGGCGTACCAGGACGCCCGCGACGCCGCGCTGCGCGAGACGTTCGACCTCACCCGCGCCCTGACCGCCTTTCCCCGCCCGACCGCTTCGTCGAGCTGCAGATCCAGCTCAGCGAGGCCCTCGAGCGCGAGGCCGACCACTCGCCGCCCTGGCCGCACCCCTGGACGGCGGCCGCGGCCGCCTGACTAGACCAGCCACCATCGAAAGGAACCACATGTCCATCACCGAGACCCGACCCAGCCGCCGCAACGGCGTCGACGCCGAGACGCTCTTCGCCACGATCGACGCGGTCAAGGCCCAGCCGGAGCTCGCCCGGTTCCAGTTCCGCGCCGACCAACGGCTGGATCAGCGGCACGCACAACCGCGGCACCATCAACGGCTTCTACGGCGCCGGCCAGGAGCACGTGCCGGGCGCCGACCGTTATCGACGCCGACCACCCGCCGGTGCTGGTCGGCAGCGACAAGGGCCCACGCCGGCCGAGCTCCTGCTGCACGCGCTTGGCGCCTGCCTGACCAGCGGCCTGGCCAACATCGCCGCCGCCCGCGGGATCCACCTCGAGGAGGTCACCGCCGACAGTCGAGGGCGACATCGACCTGCGCGGCATCCTCGGGCTCGACCCCGAGGTCCGCAACGGCTACGAGGGCATCCGCGTCGTCTTCCACGTCAAGGGCGACGCGCGACGCCGAGAAGCTGGCGGCCTGGTCGAGCAGTCGCGCGGCGGTCGGCGGTGTTCGACGTGATCACCAACGGCGTCCCGGTGACGATCGACGTCGCGACCGCCTGACACCCCCCCAGGCGGGTCAGCTTCGCCCGGGCAGACGCGCGGCGCGGCACCGCCGCGGTCGATGCCCGACCGGCTCGGCCTCGATGCCCGAACCGGCGAGCAGCACACGACGGCGGGCGAGAGCCACAACGTCCCGGCGGCGCCAGATCGGCGATGTCGACGGCCTCTTGAACGCCGTGCCGCGCCGACCTTGGCCTCGCGCGCGACCTCGGCCACGGCGATCCCGACCCCGACGTCGCCGCCGCGCGCTGGGCGAGTCCGGCGCGCACCGCGGTCGCCGGACCGTCGAAAGCACCACCACGACGGCCGGCCGGGACCTCGCGCACGCGGCGACCACCGGCCGCGACCAGCCCGGCCGCACAGCTCGCCGCCCCGCGCCGGTCGACCGCGGCCGCGGCAGCCAGCGCCAGCGGGCGGCTGCGATCGGGCCGGACTCGCGACGAACGGCTCGATCGCGTCGAGGATCTGGTCAGGATTCCCCGAGACGAAGTGGTCCTCGCCATCGAGCAACTCCAGCCGGGCGCCGGGAATGCGCTCGGCGATGTACCGCGCCTCCGCGACATCGACGAGCGCATCACCGACCCGGTGCAGCACGAGCGTCGGAACCCGGACCGCGGGCAACGCGTCCCGCACGTCCACCAGGGAGTTCATGTCCATCAGCGCTCGTACCGTCGACGGCGTCGCCGACGCTCGCATCCGCTGCGCCCACCACCGCTGCATCGGTACGTCGGCCGACGGGCAGCGCATCCGGCATGTCGGCCTCCCAGTCCCAGCCGTTGACGAGCCCGTCCGTGTAGGCCTCGCGCTCCTCCTGGTTCTGCGCCCACGGGTAGTCCTCGGACCAGACCCGCTTGGCGTACGCGCCGTACAGCACCAACCCCGCGACCCGCTCGGGATGAGCCGCCGCCACAGGATCGCCATCGGCCCGCCCTCGGAGTACCCGACGAGTACCGCCCGGCGGGAGCCGACGGCGTCCATGACGGCCAGCACGTCGTGCATCCGGGTCTCGACATCCGGCAGACCGGACGGCCGGTCCGACATCCCGGTGCCCCGCTTGTCGAACCGGATCAGCCGGCCGAACGACCCCAGCCGGTGCAGGAAGTGGGCGTGCCGTGGATCGGCCCAGTCCAGCTCGAGGTGCGACACGAACCCGGAGATCAGCACGATGTCGAGCTCGCCCGGCACCGGTCACCTGGTAGGCGATGTGGAGTCCGTCGCTGACGGTGTACCGGATCGGCTCGATCGACCGTAGCTCGCCGGCACTCGGCCTCGCGCCGGCTCGCACCGGCGCGACGAACCGGTAGCCGCGGCCGTGCAGCGTCCGGATCATCCGCTGACTGTGGCCGTCGTCGCCGAGCGCCCGCCGTACCTGCTTGATCCGGCTGGTGACGGCCGTCTCGCTGACGAACCGGCCGCCCCAGACCCCGTCCATCAGTTCCTCTTTCGGAACCACCCGATCACGGTGCGACACGAGATAGGCGAGCACGTCGAAGGCCTGCGGCTCCAACGGCACCGCGCCCCGCCGCCGCACCTCGAACAGCGCGGTGTCCAACTCCAGGTCGCCGAAGCTGTGAACGATGGGCACGTCGTCGAATGTGCCACAACCGAGGCTCACGGGGTGCTGCCGGTGTGAGCCGACATGGACGCTCAAGTGTGCCCAAGAGTCGCTGCCTTCAGGGAGCTCCGGGGTCGTGAGGCACCTGGACAACGGTCCTCTGGGCCCAGCACCGCTGGCTGCTCAGTCGCCCCGGCCTGGGCCAGAGGCGTACCCACGCCCAGGAGGCGCACGTGCTGGTCGATGATGCGGACCATGGCGGCGCACGACGCCGGATCGCCGGACATGACCTGGTCCCACAGTCCACACTGCAGCGCGTCGAGTCGGGCGACCTCGACGGAGCGCAGGAGGTCGACGCTCTCGGCTGATCGTGCCTCGAGCTCCTTGCGGACGGACGATCCGGTGCACGGTGCCACGGTCGGCGTAACCGAGGACATCCGCGATCGCGGCGTACGTCTTCCCGGCCGCAGCCAGCTCGACCGCCCGCACGGCGCGGGCCTTGGCCAAGGCTCGGCGCTGCGCGCCGCAGTGCGAGACCGGGTGATTGCACATGACCCAAGTGACGGGGTGACCGGGCCGCGGCTACGGCGACGGGATGCGTCCATGTCCATTCCGCGCCAGATCAGGTTGCGCTGCTCCTGTCGGCCTCCGACGACCGCTACCGGGCCTTTCGTCGCGCTCGCTGCGTTCGCTGGTCTGCGGCTGGGTGAGGCCGCGGGACTGCAGGTCCGCGACATCGACTTCCTGCGGCGGCACCTGACGGTCGCGCGCCAGGTGCAGCGTGCGCCAGGCGGCTCGATCGAGGTCCGGGCGCCGAAGTACGGCAGCGAGCGCACCGTCTACCTCCCCGACGGCCTGCGTGTCTCTGCTCGCCGAGCACATCGCGTCGCACCGGCCCGGTGACGACCCGACGCGGTGGCTGTTCGAGGCGCACCGGGTCAGCCGCCGCACCAGAACACGGTCGGCCACGCGTGGCGCCAGGCGTGCCGGCGCGGCGGACGTCGCGGCGTCACCCTGCACGACCTGCGACACTTCTACGCCAGTCGGGTCTCATCGCGGACGGCTGCGACGTGGTGACGGTGCAGCGGGCACTGGGCCACGCCAAGGCCACGACGACGCTCAACACCTACGCGCACCTGTGGCCGACGGCCGAGGACCGCACGCGACGGCAGCCGCCGCATCAGCTCATCGCGGCGGCTTCGTGCGGACTCTGTGCGGACCGGCGAGGCCCAGCGGGTCTACGGCCTCTGACCTGCAGCGACGCGCGCGACTCACACGTTGAAGCGGAACTCCACGACGTCGCCGTCCTGCATCACGTAGTCCTTGCCCTCGATGCGCACCTTGCCGCGCGACTTCGCCTCGGCCATCGAGCCGGCGTCGACGAGGTCGTCGAAGGACACGACCTCGGCCTTGATGAAGCCGCGCTGGAAGTCGGTGTGGATGACGCCGGCCGCCTCCGGGGCGGTCGCGCCGACCGGGATCGTCCAGGCCCGCGACTCCTTCGGCCCGGCGGTGAGGTAGGTCTGCAGCCCCAGCGTGCGGAAGCCGACGCGGGCCAGCTGGTCGAGCCCGGACTCCTCCTGCCCGATCGACTGCAGCAGCTCGAGCGCCTCGTCGTCGGGCAGCTCGGACGAGCTCGGCCTCGATCTTGGCGTCCAGGAAGATCGCCTCGGCCGGGGCGACCAGCGCGCGCAGCTCGTCCTTGAACGCCTCGTCGGCCAGCTCGTCCTCGTCGACGTTGAAGACGTAGAGGAACGGCTTGGCGGTCAGCAGGTGCAGCTCGCGCAGGTCGCTCGAGGTCGATGCCGGCCGCGGCTGCACCGGCGTACAGCGTGGTGCCCTGTCTGCAGCAGCTCCTGCGCCGCCGTCACCGCCGCCACCGTCGACGGACTTGCTCTTGTCCTTGATCAGCCGCGACTCCTTCTCCAGCCGCGGCAGCGCCTTCTCGATGGTCTGCAGGTCGGCGAGGATCAGCTCGGTGTTGATCGTCTCGATGTCGTTCTTGCGGCGACGACCTCGCCGTCGACGTGCACGACGTTCGGGTCGTTGAAGGCCCGGATCACCTGGCAGATCGCGTCGCTCTCGCGGATGTTGGCGAGGAACTTGTTGCCCAGGCCCTCCCCCTCCGAGGCGCCGCGCACGATGCCCGGCGATGTCGACGAACGACACGGTCGCCGGCAGGATGCTTGGCCGAGCCGAAGATCTCGGCCAGCATGCCGAGGCGCGGGTCGGGCACGCCGACGACGCCGACGTTGGGCTCGATCGTGGCGAACGGGTAGTTCGCCGCGAGCACGTCGTTCTTGGTCAGGGCGTTGAACAGGGTCGACTTGCCGACGTTGGGCAGGCCGACGATGCCGATGGTGAGGCTCACAGGGTTCCACGGTACGGCGGGCAGCCGCCGGGGGCGAATCGGCCCTCCCCGGCTCGAGTGGCGCGATCGGGCAGGCCTCGGCCGCCGAACCCGCCGGATCGCGCCACTCAACGGTGCGTCGGGCAGGGTTGTGTCCTGGGTCTCAGCGACCCTGACGTCATGGAGATCATTCTGCTGCTCATGGGTCTGGTGCTCGGGGCCACCGTCGCCTGGCTGGTGGCCGGCTCACGCGGCGCGGCCGCCGAGGCCGAGGTGCGGCTGCTGCGCGAGCGGCTGGCCGTCTCCGACTCGGCCGCCGACCGCCGTGAGGACGTCGCCGTGACGGTGGCCCCGCTGCGGGAGGCGCTCGGCAAGGTCGAGTCGCACCTGCGCGAGCTCGAGCACGCCCGGGTGTCGGCGTACGCCGCGCTGTCCGAGCAGGTCGGGTTCATGCGCGTCCACCGGCGAGGAGCTGCGCGACCAGACGTCCTCGCTGGTGCACGCGCTCCGGGCGCCGCAGGCCCGCGGCCGGTGGGGCGAGATGCAGCTCCGGCGGGTCGTCGAGCTGGCCGGCATGGTCGAGCACTGCGACTTCACCGAGCAGGCGACGGCGACCGGCGACCACGGCACGCTGCGGCCGGACCTCGTCGTGAAGCTCGCCGGCGGCAAGCAGGTCGTCGTCGACGCGAAGGTCTCGCTCGCCGCCTACCTCGACGCCGCCGAGCCACGCGACCCCGACCTGATCGAGGCCCGGATGTACGCCCACGCGCGCCACCTGCGCGAGCACGTGAAGGGGCTGGCCGCGAAGGAGTACTGGCGGTCGTTCGAGCCGACGCCGGAGTTCGTCGTGCTGTTCGTGCCGGGCGACTCGTTCCTGGCGCCGGCCCTGGAGCGCGACCCGCAGCTGCTCGAGGACGCGATGGCGGCCAAGGTGCTGATCGCGACTCCGACGACGCTGATCGCGATGCTGCGCACCGTCGCCTACTCCTGGCAGCAGGAGGCGCTCACGGCCAACGCGCGGTCGGTCTTCGAGCTCGGCCGCGAGCTCTACCGCCGGCTGGGCAAGCTCGGCGACCACGTCGACAAGGTCGGGCGGTCGTTGTCCCGGTCGGTCGAGGACTACAACAGCATGGTCGGGTCGCTGGAGCGCACCGTGCTGACGCAGGCACGGCGGATGGCCGACCTGCAGGTCACCGACGCCGACCTCCGTGCCCCGACGCCGCTGGACTCCGTGGCCCGACCGCTCAACGCCCCCGAGCTGCTGGAGGCCGTCAACCGGCCCGAGGAGGCCCGACCGCTGCGTTCGCTGCCGTAGCAGCGGCCGGGCGTGTCCGTCCCGATCATGGCGGCCGGCCCACCTACCGTGGGTCGGGTGACGATGACGACCGACTCGGCAGCGGCGGGCGCCGGCGGCACCGGGCCGACGCACGACGCCTCGGCGGCGCTGCTGACGACCACCACCGACGCACCGGCCGCCACCTCGGTGGTGGTCACCACTCCCCCGCCCGCGACCCCGGGTCTGATCGGGCGGGCTCGCGCCGAGGGCGTCACCGGGCCGGCGGTCGTCGCGGCATCCGTACTGCTGATCGCCGGCGGCGTGCTGCTGGACCTGAACCGTGATGCCACCCTCGGCCTCGGGACCGGCCTGGCGTTCGTGATCGCCGCCCTCGCTGCGCCCGCCGTCGTACGGTTCCGCTCGCTGCCGACCGCCGCCGTCCTGCCGCCGCTGCTGTTCGTCGTCGCGGCCGCGGCCATCGCGCGACTCAGCGGCAACAACCGCGGCAACCGCGAGGTCGTCCTCGACGTCGCCACCACGCTGGCGCTGTCGGCGCCGTTGCTCTTCGGTGGCACCGCCGCCGCGCTGATCGTCGTCCTGGTCCGGATCGGCCGGCACCTCGCCGCCCGCCGCTGACCGAGTCCGTGCAGCGGTGGCCGACGAGCCGCAGGTCCTCGACCGGGTGACGACGCCGCGCGGCGAGCTGGTGCTCCGCCGGTTGGGCGACGACTTCGAGGTGATCAGCAACGGGGTGTTCCTGATGGACACCCGCGACGGCCGGTCCGAGCGCGCTCTGGTCCGCGAGGCGGTGCGCCGACACCCCGCGCCGCGGCGACTGCTGATCGGCGGGCTCGGCGTCGGCTTCTCGCTCCTGGAGGCGCTGGAGCACCCCGCGGTCGAGCAGGTCGTCGTGGTCGAGATCGAGCAGGTGCTCGTCGACTGGCACGCCACCCACCTGCGGGAGCGCACCGGCTCGGCGCTGGCCGACCCACGGGTGCAGGTTGTCGTCGCCGACGTCCGCGACCACCTGACCGCGAGCCCGGCGGGCTACGACGTCATCTGCCTGGACGTCGACAACGGCCCGGACTGGACGGTCACCGACGAGAACGCCGGCCTGTACGGCGAGGCAGGGATCGCGGTCTGCGCCGGCGCCCTCGCGCCGGGCGGCGTGCTCGCGGTCTGGAGCGCCGCGCCTGCCCCGCGCTACGAGCAGCTGCTCCGGCAGCAGCTCGACGACGTGCAGGTCGTCGAGATCCCGGCGTACGTCGAGCGCGGCGCACCCGACGTCGTCTTCCTCGGTCGACGACCACGCGCGGCCTAGGGTCGGCGCATGGCCGACGCCCTGTTCGAGCACCCGCGGCTCGTCGCGATCTACGACGCGCTCCACCCTGACCGCGATGACCTCGACGCGTACGTCGGCATCGTCGACGAGCTCGCGGCGCGCAGCGTCCTCGACGTCGGCTGCGGGACGGGCACGTTTGCGCTGCTGCTTGCCGACCGCGGAGTCGAGGTGGTCGGTCTGGACCCGGCGGCCGGATCCCTCGCGGTCGCGCGCGCCAAGCCGGGGGCCGACCGCGTGCAGTGGGTGCACGGCGACGCGACATCCTTGCCGCCGATGGAGGTCGACCTCGCCATCATGACCGGGAACGTCTCCCAGGCGATCGCCGACCCGTCCGGACTGGGAGGCAACCCTGCGCGCGGCTTCACCAGGCGCTGCGGCCCGGCGGTCACCTGGTGTTCGAGACCCGCGACCCCGCCTTCCAGGGTTGGCGCGAGTGGAACCGCGCCGAGTCCTACCGGAGCACGACGATCGACGGGGTCGGCAAGGTCGACAACTGGGTCGACGTCACCGACATCGACCGCACCGATCCCGACAGTCTGCTGGTGAGCTTTCGCTGGACGTTTGTGTTCGCGTCCGACGGGTGCACGCTGACGTCGGACTCGACGCTGCGCTTCCGCGGGCGGGACGAGGTCGAGGCCGATCTGGTCGCGCACGGTTTCGCCGTGGACGACGTACGGGACGCTCCCGACCGGCCCGGGCGCGAGTTCGTGTTCATCGCCCGCCGGGACTGAGGCCGAGGACTCAGCCGGCTGCGGCGGCCTTGGCCTTCATGTCGCGACGCAGCTCGGGCGGCAGGGCGAAGAGCAGGCTCTCCTCGGCCGACCGGATCTCCTCGACGTCGGAGTAGCCGCGCTCGGCGAGCCAGTCGAGCACGCCGCGCACCAGGATCTCGGGCACCGAAGCACCGCTCGTGACGCCGACGACGGTCACGCCGTCCAGCCATGCGTCCTCGAGCTCGGCGGCCTTGTCGACCAGCCGGCTGTCCTTGGCGCCCATCTCGAGCGCGACCTCGACCAGGCGCACCGAGTTCGACGAGTTGGTCGACCCGACGACGATGACCAGGTCGGCGCCGGCCGCGATGTCCTTCACGGCGACCTGCCGGTTCTGGGTGGCGTAGCAGATGTCGTCGCTCGGCGGGTCGAGCAGCGCGGGGAACCGCTCGCGCAGCCGACGTACCGTCTCGAGGGTCTCGTCGACGGACAGCGTGGTCTGCGACAGCCAGGCGACCTTCTCCGGGTCGCGCACCACGATGCGGTCGACGTCGGCCGGCCCGTCGACGAGGTGGATGTGGTCGGGCGCCTCACCGGTCGTGCCGACGACCTCCTCGTGACCCTCGTGGCCGATCAGCAGGATGTCGTAGTCGTCCGCGGCGAACCGGACCGCCTCGTGGTGCACCTTGGTGACCAGCGGGCAGGTCGCGTCGATGGTCTTGAGGCTGCGCGCCCGGGCCTCCTCGTGCACGACCGGCGCGACGCCGTGGGCCGAGAAGATGACCGTCGCGCCCTCGGGCACCTCGTCGTTCTCCTCGACGAAGATCGCGCCGCGTTCCTGCAGCGTCTCGACGACGTGCTTGTTGTGCACGATCTGCTTGCGGACGTAGACCGGCGGGCCGTAGGTGTCGAGCGCCTTCTCGACCGTGATGACCGCCCGGTCGACACCCGCGCAGTACCCACGGGGGGCGGCGAGCAGGACACGCTTTCCGGTCGAGGACATGGCTCCATCGTAGGTCGCGGTCGCTAGCCTGCCCGAATGGCACTGGAGACGTCGGCGGAGAACCCCGTCCCGGTACGCCGGGTGAGCCAGCTGATGACCCAGTGGATCGGGCAGCTCGGCTTCGTCTGGGTGGAGGGCCAGGTCGCCCAGCTCTCCCGCCGCCCGGGCCAGCGCACGGCGTTCCTCACCCTGCGCGACCCCAGCGCCGACATGTCCCTCACCGTGACCTGCTCGGTCGCCCTGCTCGACGGCCCCGCGGCCGGCCTGCGCGAGGGCGCCCGCGTCGTGGTGCACGCCAAGCCGCAGCTCTACGCGGCCCGCGGCACGCTCTCGCTGTACGCCGACCAGATCCGCCAGGTCGGCGTCGGCGAGCTGCTCGCCCGGCTCGAGCACCTGCGCTCGGTGCTCGCCGCCGAGGGCCTGTTCGCCGCCGACCGCAAGCGGCCGCTGCCGTTCCTGCCCGGCGTGGTCGGCCTGGTCTGCGGCCGGGCCTCCGCCGCCGAGAAGGACGTCGTCGAGAACGGCCAGCGCCGCTGGCCCGCGGTCCGCTTCCGGGTCGAGGAGGTGGCCGTGCAGGGGCCGACCGCGGTCACCGACGTCACCGAGGCGCTCCTGCGGCTCGACGCCGACCCCGAGGTCGACGTGATCGTCGTCACCCGCGGCGGCGGCTCGCTGGAGGACCTGCTGCCGTTCTCGAACGAGGCGCTCGTCCGCGCGGTCTCCGCCTGCCGTACGCCGGTGGTCAGCGCGATCGGGCACGAGCCCGACACCCCGCTGCTCGACCTGGTCGCCGACGTCCGCGCGTCGACGCCGACCGACGCGGCCAAGCGGGTCGTGCCCGACGTCGCCGAGGAGCTCGACCGGGTCGCGCAGCTGCGCCGGCGCACGGGTGCCGCAGTCAGCGCGCTGCTCGACCGCGAGCAGGCCAACCTGCGGGCGCTGCGCAGCCGCCCGGTGCTGGCCGACCCGCACAACCTGCTCGACGCCCCGGGAGCAGGAGGTCGCCGCGCATGCGCGACCGGTCCCGCCGGGTGCTCACCGCTGCCCTCGACCGGGCGGGCGACAACCTGGCGCACACCCGCGCCCGGGTGACCGCGCTGTCGCCGGCCGCGACGCTGGAGCGCGGGTACGCCGTGCTGCAGCGCGCCGACGGTGCCGTCGTACGCCGGGCGGCTGAGGTGACCGCGGGCGACCCGCTGCGCGCCCGGCTGGCCGAGGGCGAGGTCTCCGTCGTGGTGCAGCCGTAGGGTGGCCGCCGTGCCCGAGGAGACGACCGACGACCGACCGACGTACGAGCAGGCCCGCGAGGAGCTCGTCGACGTGGTGCGTCGGCTCGAGACCGGCGCCGCGACCCTCGAGGAGTCGCTGGCCCTGTGGGAGCGCGGCGAGGCGCTCGCGGCGATCTGCCAGGACTGGCTGGACGGCGCCCGGGCCAAGCTCGACGCGGCGGTCGCCCGCGACGGCGGCGGCCCGAAGCCCTCCTAGCGCGCCGGCAGCGCCGCGGCGAGGGTCCGCAGCTCGCGCCAGGACGCGCCACCGAGGACGACAGTGGTGACCGGCTCCGCGTCCAGCACCAGGGCACGGTCGGCGTGCTCGCCGCCCTCGACCCGGCGCCACACGGCGCCGTCGATCCGCACCCGACCCGCGTCGTCGCCCCCGCCGACCAGCTCGGCGAGGACGTTCTCCGGGTCCCCGTCGCTCTGCTCGAGCGCGGCGTAGTTGTCCTCCGGTGTCACGAAGCCGATGTGCCAGGTGATGAGCGTCGCCGTTGCTCCGCGTGCGGGCGCTGGTGGCCCGCCAGTCGGCTCGGCAGCCCGACCGGCGCCAGCACGTCGTACGGCGCGCTGTCCCGGGCCTGCTCCAGCGCGACCGTGTAGTCGAACCGCCGTACCTCGTTCTCCGGCTCGGGCTGGATGTTCAGCGCGACCACGATGAGCACCAGCACCAGGACGACCAGCAGCGAGCGCACCATGTCGGCGGCGGTCTCCCGCCCGCGCCGCCGGCCGGGAGCCGGCGCGGCCGCCTGCTGCTCGGCCGCCTCGCTGCTCAGCCGTCTGCTCGGCCTCTGGCTCGGCCGCCCGCTGGTCGCTCACCCGGCCATCCTCCCCGACCTGACGGAGCCGCCGGTCAGGGCCCCGCCACTACGATCGCGGCAGAGCCAACCGACGAGGGAGCCGACCGATATGACCGAGACGTCCGAATCCAGCACCGTCCCCCAGGGTCTGGCGACGCCGGTCGAGGCCCCGGACCGGAACCTGGCGCTCGAGCTGGTCCGCGTCACCGAGGCGGCGGCGATGGCCGGCGGCCGCTGGGTGGGGCGCGGCGACAAGAACGGCGCCGACGGTGCCGCCGTCAACGCGATGCGCCAGCTCATGCACACCGTGAGCATGAACGGCGTCGTCGTCATCGGCGAGGGCGAGAAGGACGAAGCCCCGATGCTCTACAACGGCGAGCGCGTCGGCGACGGCGAGGGCCCGGAGTGCGACGTCGCGGTCGACCCGATCGACGGCACCCGGCTGACCGCGCTCGGCATGGGCAACGCCCTGTCGGTGCTCGCGGTGTCGCCGCGCGGCTCGATGTTCGACCCGTCCGCGGTGTTCTACATGGAGAAGCTCGCCACCGGCCCGGAGGCGGCCGACGTCGTCGACATCCGGATGCCCGTCGCCGAGAACGTCCGCCGGGTGGCGAAGGCCAAGCGCGAGTCGCCGTCCGACGTCACCGTCGTGATCCTCGACCGGCCGCGGCACGCCGCCATGATCGACGAGGTGCGCTCGACCGGGGCACGGATCAAGCTGATCACCGACGGCGACGTCGCCGGCGCGATCATGGCCGCCCGCGAGGGCACCGGCATCGACCTGCTGGTCGGCATCGGCGGCACCCCCGAGGGCATCATCGCGGCCTGTGCCATCAAGACCCTCGGCGGCGTGATCCAGGGCCGGCTCTGGCCGGCCGACGACGACGAGCGGCAGAAGGCGCTCGACGCCGGCCACGACCTCGACCGGGTCCTGGTGACCGACGAGCTGGTGCGTGGCGAGGACGTGTTCTTCGTCGCGACCGGCATCACCGACGGCGAGATGCTCAAGGGCGTGCGGTACGGCGGCGGCGGCACGGTCCGCACCCACAGCATCGTGATGCGGTCGCGCAGCGGCACGATCCGGCTCGTCGAGAGCGAGCACCGCCTCGACAAGCTGCGCGCCTACTCCGCCATCGACTTCGACCACGCGACCTGAGGTCAGCTGGCGTCGACCACCTCGCGGACGGTGTCGACCACGACCCGCGGCTGCTCCTGCTGGATGAAGTGCCCGGCGAGGTCGACGCGCTGCACCCGGCCCTGCGACGACAGCTCGGCCCACCGCTGCTGACCCGCGGTCCACGCCGAGTCCAGTGACGCGGCGACGCGCGGCTTGACGCCCGTCGCCGTACTCGCTGACGCTGTGCGTCAACGCGACCAGCGGGACAGCGCCGACCGGTGGAAGGTCGAGGGCGTCCTCGAAGGCCCGTACGCCGTCGAGCTGCTCGGCGTTGCGGCCCGGCCGCAGCAGCTGCTGGAGGTCGCGGCGGACGTCGGCGCCGGGCTTGGAGCCGCTCGGCAGGACGTCCAGCGCGGTCTGGACGTAGTCCGGCGGCGTGGCGTCGACGAGCACCAGCGCCGGCCAGGTCGTCGAGGTGCTCCTCCGCCCAGGTGACGGCCACCATGCCGCCGAGGCTGTGCGCGACGAGGACCACCGGACGCTTCAGCCCGAGCTCGTCGATCACGCCGTCCAGGTCGACCGCCATGTCGGCGAAGGTCTGCGGTCCCGGTGCGCTCGTCGCTGCCACCGACCCCGCGGCGGTCGTAGGCGCAGACCCGCGAGAAGTCGCCGATCTCCGCTTGCACCTCGTCCCACGACTCCTCGAGCGCGGTGCCGAAGCCGGACACCAGCAGCACCGGCGGTGCGTCCTCGGCGCCGGCGCACCGGGTGGCCAGCTGCGCACCCTGCACGGTCACCGGCTCGACCGACGCGAGCGCGGCCGGCGTCTCGCTGGCGTCGTCCGGCTCCGACCCCGATCCGCCCGAGCTGCACGCCGTCACGCAGGCCGAGCGCGACGCACGTCCCCCACAGCACCGCCCTGCGCGCTCCCCCGTGCGCCATGGCCCCGAGCCCGCCTCAGCCCGCCGACGGCCCGGACGGATGGTGCTGCTCGTGCTGGTGGATCGCGTCGCCCGAGTGCACCGGGTCCTCCATGGCCTCGGCGTCCTCGTCCAGGTGAGCGCCGTCGGGCAGCGGCTTGCCGGTCCGGGTCACCGCCGGCTCGGGCGTCGCGCCGTCGCCCTGCTCCGTGGTCATGTGCGCACCGTACGTCACCTGGGGGCAGCAGAGAATGGGTCCGGCCCGGCCTACCCTGGGCTGCCACCCGACGACACCGCCGAACACGCACCGACCACCATCGAGGACCGCCGACGATGACCGAGTTCGCCTACTCCGACCTGCTCCCGCTGGGACCCGACGAGACCGAGTACCGGCTCGTGACCAGCGACGGCGTCGAGACCTTCGAGGCCGGCGGCCAGCGGTTCCTCCGGGTCGCACCGGAGGCGCTCACCCGGCTGACCGACGAGGCGATGCACGACATCGCCCACTACCTGCGGCCCGCGCACCTCGCCCAGCTCCGCCGCATCATCGACGACCCCGACAGCAGCGGCAACGACCGCTTCGTCGCGCTCGACCTGCTGAAGAACGCCAACATCAGCGCGGCCGGCGTACTGCCGATGTGCCAGGACACCGGCACCGCGATCGTGATGGGCAAGAAGGGCGAGCGGGTGCTCACCGGCGGCGACGACGCCGAGGCGATCAGCAAGGGCGTGTACGACGCGTACACCCGGCTCAACCTGCGCTACTCGCAGCTGGCCCCGCTGACGATGTGGGACGAGAAGAACACCGGCTCCAACCTGCCGGCGCAGATCGAGATCTACTCGACACCGTCCGGCGGCGGACCCGGCGTACAAGTTCCTGTTCATGGCCAAGGGCGGCGGCAGCGCCAACAAGTCGTTCCTGTACCAGGAGACCAAGGCGGTCCTGAACCCCGAGCGGATGCTCACCTTCCTCGACGAGAAGCTGCGCGCCCTCGGCACCGCGGCCTGCCCGCCGTACCACCTGGCGATCGTCGTCGGCGGGACGAGTGCGGAGTTCGCGCTGAAGACCGCGAAGTACGCGTCGGCGAAGTACCTCGACGCGTTGCCCACCACGGGATCCCCGACGGCGCACGGCTTCCGCGACGTCGAGCTCGAGGCGCAGGTGCTCGAGCTGACCCGCAACTTCGGCATCGGTGCGCAGTTCGGCGGCAAGTACTTCTGCCACGACGTACGCGTGGTGCGGCTGCCGCGGCACGGCGCGTCCTGCCCGGTCGCGATCGCGGTGTCCTGCTCGGCCGACCGGCAGGCGCTCGGCAAGATCACCGCGGAGGGCGTGTTCCTCGAGCAGCTCGAGACCGACCCGGCGCGGTTCCTGCCCGACGTGACCGACGAGCACCTCGAGGACACCGACGCGGTGGTGCGCATCGACCTGAACCGGCCGATGGACGAGATCCGCGCCGACCCTGACGACGCTCCCGGTGAAGACCCGGCTGTCGCTGTCCGGCCCGCTGGTCGTCGCGCGCGACATCGCGCACGCGAAGATCAAGGAGCGGCTGGACGCCGGGGAGCCGATGCCGTCGTACCTGCGCGACCACGCGGTCTACTACGCCGGACCGGCCAAGACACCGGAGGGCTACGCGTCCGGCTCGTTCGGGCCGACCACCGCCGGCCGGATGGACTCCTACGTGGCGCAGTTCCAGGCCGCCGGCGGCTCGTTCGTCATGCTGGCCAAGGGAAATCGCAGCGCGCAGGTCACCGACGCGTGCCAGACGTACGGCGGCTTCTACCTCGGGCTCGATCGGCGGGCCCGCCGCGCGGCTGGCGCAGGACTGCATCAAGAGCGTCGAGGTCGTGGAGTACGCCGAGCTCGGCATGGAGGCCGTCTGGAAGATCGAGGTCGAGGACTTCCCGGCGTTCGTCGTCGTCGACGACAAGGGCAACGACTTCTTCGCCGAGACCGCCCGACCGGTGGCGCTCACCATCGGCCGCGGCCCCGCGGTCTGACCCGATGGCGCCATGACGGAGCCTCGGCCGGACGAGCTGCAGGGCGGGGCGGAGCGCGAACCGCTGGGCTGGTCGCGCGGGGTGAAGGTCGCCGTCGCGGTCGCCGCCGTCGTCGTGGTGGGGTTCCTGTCGACCCGGCTGGATGGCGGTGCCGAGCAAGCGGACCCGTCGCCGTCGCCGTCGCCCCCCGCTCCGCCTCGCCCACGCAGCTGGCACTCCCTGACGACACCGTCGACGTGCAGCCGTTGTCCCAGCCCGGGCCGTTCGGCATCCAGTCGGTCTGCGCGCGCACCGATCACCGCGAGCGGCTCACCGTCGTCGTCGACCTGTCCAACGGGAGCCTGGACCGGCGTCACCGTGCTCGACGTGACTGCGTCGCTGCCCATCGGCGGCCCGACCCTGACCGGAGTGAAGCTCGCGGCCAAGCCGTGCAGCCCCGGGGTGGCCGGTGGTACCGACCTGCTGATGCGGCCTCGCGGCACGGTCTCGGCCGCGTTGCGGTTCCGGCTGCCGCCCGAGTGTCCGGCGCCGTACCCGGTGCAGGCCGTGGTCTCCTACCTCGGCGCAGGCGAGCAGCCCAGGACCCAGCGGCTGCACCTGCTCAACGACCTGGGCGAGCTCGACTTCGAGAAGCTGCTAGCCGTCAGTCGATCGGGTGGCGCTCGGCGATCTCGGCGGCCTCGTAGCGGGTCGACACGTCGAGCTTCCGCAGGATGTTCGACACGTGCACGCTGGCCGTCTTGGTGCTGATGACCAGTGCCTTGGCGATCTCGCCGTTGGTGCGCCCTGCCGCGAGGTGCCCGAGGATCTCCCGCTCGCGCGTCGTCAGCGTCGCCGACGGTCCGGTGGCGTCCGCCGGCACCGCCTGCGGCGGCCGCAGGTCGATCCGGGTACGCCGGGCGGTGGCCTCGATCTCGGCGAGCAACGGAGCCGCGCGCAGCCGCCGGGCATCCACGGCGGCCTGCCGCAGGCTCTCAGCGGCGCCGCCGAGGTTCCGCTCCGCGACCTGCGCCTGGGCCAGCCGCCACCGCGCATAGCCCAGCAGGTACGGCCGTTCGGCGGTGGTCAGGGCATTGACCGCCGCCCGCCAGGCAGCGCGTGCCGCCGCCCTCGGAGTGCCGGGAGCGTTCCGGCGGCGCACAGTGCCCGCATCTGCTCGGGCTTCCACCCCGGCAGCACGGCCGGCCCGCACGCGCTCTCGACGAGGTCGTCGACGACAGCCGCAGTCTCCTCCCAGCCGACGCCACCGGGAGCTCCCGACCCGGTGCGGCGTCGCGCGTCACCGACATCGGCGAGCGCGCGGGACCCCAGCCAGGCGATCGGGGCCGACAGCGCAAGCAGCCGGTCGGTCGCCGAACCCGCGTACTCGGCGACCATCGCCAAGGCAGCGTCCGGGTCGCCCCGCCAGAGCTGCGCCTCCGCCCGCACCTCGCAGCGCAGCAGCTCGAGGACCGCCGGCAGCCGGTGGACGTCGGCCAGGTCGGCGTCCAGCCGGTCCCACTCGCCGCGCAGCGACGACAGCCGCGCGCGCATGACCAGCGCGTAGTCACGGTTCGCGCCCTGGATGTGCCGGGTGTGCGCAAGCGCGGCGTTGAGGAAGGTCTCGGCCTCGTCCCACCAGCCGTAGGTCAGCGCCAGCTCGGCGCCCTGCGAGCTCAGCCAGGAGCCGTACCGGATGCCCAGGCCGCGCTCGGTCACGGCCGCGACGCCGGCAGCGGCGGCCTCGACGCCGTCGCGGCCGCGGTCGACGCAGTGCAGGCAGTCGACCAGGTTGCTGTAGGTCTGGCCGACCAGCTCGGGATCACCGTCGACCAGGGCCAGGCTGACGGCCTCCTCTGCGTCCTGGACGAGGGTGGGAGACCCGGGCTGCACGGTCGTCTTGATCACCAAAGCCCGGGCCACTGCTGCGCCGTCGCCGGTGGACCGCGCGATGTCCACGGCCTCGTCGGCCAACGGCTCCCAGTCGCCGCTGCCGCCCGCCCAGTCGAGCACGTGCACGAGGCCGGACACCACGACGCCGCGCGCCGGGGTCGGCGGGTTCGCCGGCACCAGGTCGACCGCCCGGCGGGCTGCGACCAGGGCAGCGTCGGTCCGGCCGCCGTCGAGCAGGAACCGCGCGTACCGGGCCTCGAGCAGCCCGAGCCGCACCGGGTCGACGTCGGGGTCGGCCTGCAGCCAGGACCGGACCCGCTCGATGATCTCGACGGCGTCGACGTCGTGGTCGCAGATGGCCGCGATCGACGCCGCGCGGGTGAAGACGTCGACCGCGTCCGCCCCGACCAGAGCCTCGGCGTCCGGCACGGCGGGCCACAGCCGGCGCACCCGGTTGTACTGGCGGTGCGCCTCGTCGTAGGCGTAGACCGCTTCGGCCGCCTGGGCTGCGCGCAGCGACCAGGCCAGCGCCTGACGTGAGTCGCCGGCCCGGTCAGCGTGCTCGGCCACCACGCCGGGTCGCGCGTCGTGCACCTGCTGGAACGCGTCCAGCAGCCGGCCGTGCAGCGCGCGGCGCTCGCCCGGCAGCAGGTCGGCGTACAGCGCCTCGGCGAGCAGCGCGTGCCGCAGCGACAGGCTGCCGTCGCTCTCGACGACGAGCAGCTGGTCGCGCACGCCCTCGTCGATCGAGTCGTCGAGCGCCGCGGCCGCCGTGCTGCCGGCCAGCACGCGCCGCGACCAGCGTGGACGACACCCGCTCACCGGCAGCGGAGACGGTGCTTCAGCACCTCGGCGGTCCCGGGCGAGCAGGCCCGGGTGCGGCGGATCAGCACCTCGCGCAGGCTGGCGGGCAGGGTGTCCTCGTCGCCGGCCAGCGCGGCGCGCATCAGCGCCTCGGCCGCGTACGGGTTGCCGCCGGACCGGTGGTGGATCCGCGCGATCAGCGACTCACCGAGCACCGACTGCGGGTCGCCGCCGAGCAGGTCGGTGAGCTGGGCGCGCGTCTCGACCAGCGTCATCGGCACCAGCTGCGCCTCGATGACGTGCGGAGCCCGGCGTACGTCCTGGAGCCATTCGCCGAGCACCTCGTCGACCTCGTCGGGACGGAACGCGACGACGACCGCGAGCCGCTGCCGGTCCAGCGCCGCGCACAGGTAGGCGAGCACCTCCAGCGTCGCGACGTCGGCGCAGTGCAGGTCGTCGAGGACCAGCACGGTCGGCTGCAGCTCGGCGGCCCGGTCGAGCACCGAGGAGACCGCCGCGATGAGCCGCGCCTGGTCCGACGGGCCCTCCTTGCGGACCCCGAGCTCGGGCAGCAGCAGCCCGAGGTCGCTCGGGTCGGGGCCCAGCACCTTCGGTACGTCGGAGCGCGGCAGCCGGGCGATCAGCGAGCGCAGCGCGGCCACCAGCGGCGCGTACGGGATGCGACCCCCGAGGAAGCCGACGCCCACGCCTCGGCAGACCACGGTGCGGGCCGGGAGCTGGGCGAGCACCTCGTCGAGCAGCCGGGTCTTGCCCGCGCCGGCCTCACCCGAGACGAGCGCGACCCCGGGCTGCTCGTCGGCTGCGGACGTGACGAGCCCGAGCAGGCGGGAGAGCTCCCCGTCCCGCCCGACGAAGGCCTGCTGCCTGGGCACGCGCACACCCTTCGCGGTGCGGCTGGCCCCCGTCAACGGCGCGTCTGAGGTAGCTCAGGGCAGATCTGAGGTGGTGCTCCCCATGTGCGGCACCGGCCGCGGCACCAGAGTGAGCGCAGGCCACCGGATCACCCGGGAGCCGGGCGAACCGGGGGGACCTCGGGGATCACGGGGCCGGGGGGATACGGGGAAACGGGGGCACACACGGGGGACGGTCCGCTTGCCTGGGGAAGCGGCGGATCGGTGTGTGCGAGCAGCGGCCGCGGCGGGAACACCGTCGCGGTCGCTGCCTGTGCCCGCGTGCGTCGCGGGGTCGGTCGTGGGATAGGACTGGTCCTATGAGCAACGACTTCCGGACCGAGCACGACTCGATGGGCGAGGTTCAGGTCCCCGCTGACGCCCTGTACCGGGCGCAGACCCAGCGCGCCGTCGAGAACTTCCCGATCTCGGGCGTGCCGATCGACCGGGCCCTGATCGGCGCCCTGGCGTCCATCAAGGGCGCGGCCGCAGCGGTGAACGCCGAGCTCGGCGTCCTCGACGCAGACGTCGCGACGGCGATCCACGACTCGGCTGCCGAGGTCGCCCGCGGCGACCACGACGCGCACTTCCCGATCGACGTGTTCCAGACCGGCTCCGGGACGTCGAGCAACATGAACGCCAACGAGGTCATCGCCACGCTGGCGACGCGCCGGCTCGGCAGCGACGTGCACCCCAACGACCACGTCAACGCCTCGCAGTCGTCGAACGACGTGTTCCCCTCGGCCATCCACATCGCCGCGACGCGCAGCGTGGTCACGCGACCTGGTGCCGGCGCTGGAGCACCTGGAGCAGTCGCTGCAGGCCGGAAGGCCGCCGAGTTCGCCGAGGTCGTGAAGAGCGGCCGGACGCACCTGATGGATGCGACGCCGGTGACCCTGGGCCAGGAGTTCGGCGGGTACGCCGCACAGATCCGGTACGGCGTCGAGCGGGTGCTGTCGACGCTGCCGCGGGTGGCCGAGCTGCCGCTCGGCGGGACGGCCGTCGGCACCGGCATCAACACGCCGCCCGGGTTCGCGGCCGGTGTCGTCGGCCGGCTGGCTGCCGACCTGGACCTGCCGCTGACCGAGGCCCGCGACCACTTCGAGGCGCAGGGCGCGCGGGACGCGCTGGTCGAGCTGTCCGGGCAGCTGCGCACCGTCGCCGTGTCACTGACGAAGATCTGCAACGACCTCCGCTGGATGGGCTCGGGCCCGCGCACCGGCCTCGCCGAGATCCAGCTCCCCGACCTGCAGCCCGGGTCGTCGATCATGCCGGGCAAGGTGAACCCGGTCGTGCCCGAGGCGACCCTGATGGTCTGCGCGCAGGTGATCGGCAACGACGCGGCGGTCACGGTCGCCGGCGCGTCCGGCAGCTTCGAGCTGAACGTGATGATGCCGGTGCTCGCACGCAACGTGCTCGAGTCGCTGCGGCTGCTGTCCAACGCGTCGCGGCTGCTCGCCGACCGGTGCATCGACGGCATCACCGCCGACGTCGACCGGTGCCGCGAGATGGCGGAGTCGTCGCCGTCGGTCGTGACACCGCTCAACCGCTACATCGGCTACGAGGCCGCGGCGAAGGTGGCGAAGCAGTCGCTGGCGGAGCGCAAGACGATCCGGCAGGTCGTGCTCGAGCGCGGTCATGTCGAGCGCGGCGACCTGACCGAGGAGCAGCTGGACGAGGCCCTGGACGTCCTGCGCATGACGCACCCGTGAGCGCACCGGCGTACTGGTCGCCGGGCGAGACGGTCCTGTGGCGCTACACCAACCCGCGGCACCCGACGGAGACAGTGCGGCCGGTGCGAGTGGTGCGCGACGACGCCGACGGGCTGGTCGCGTGGCTGGCCGCCGGCACCCCGCTGCTGCGGCCGGTGCTGGCCGACGGCCGCGACCTGCGCGCGGTGCCGGTGGCCGAGCGCTTCGACGTCGACGGGCACGGGCGGGCCAACCGCCTCGACGTCTGGCACGGCCACGGCATCCTCAAGGTGGCGCCGGCCGGTGTGCCGTGGTCGGTCTGGCTGTTCTGGAACGACGACGGCTTCCGCGGCTGGTACGTGAACCTCGAGTCGGTGCACGAGCGTGGCGACCACGAGCTCGTGACCCAGGACCATGTGCTCGACGTCGTCGTCACGCCGGACCGCGAGGTCCGGCGCAAGGACGAGGACGAGCTGGCTGCCGCCGTGACCGTCGGGCGGTTCACGGCGGCTGAGGCGGCGGCCTTCGAGCAGGACGCGGCGGACGTCGAGGACGTCGTACGCCGGTGGGGGCCGCCGTTCTGCGCCGGCTGGGAGAGCTGGGCAGCGGACCCAGACTGGCCGCTGCCCCAGCTCCCCCCGGCGTACGTCGACCGGGCGGCCTACCGGTAGGTGCTCAGTACCAGCCCTGCGACTGGAAGGTCGACCAGGCGCCGCACGGCGTGCCGTAGCTGTCGTTGATGTACGACAGGCCCCACTCGATCTGGGTGACGGCGTTGTCCTGCCAGTCGGCGCCGTACGCGCCCATCTTCGAGCCGGGCAGGGCCTGCGGGATGCCGTAGGCACCCGAGGACGGGTTGCTGGCGTGCACGTCCCACCCTGACTCCCGCTCCCAGAGGGAGGAGAGGCAGGAGAACTCGCCGGATCCCCAGCCGTAGCGCTCGGACATCATGGCGGCGGCGATGCGCTGCGGGTCGCCGTCGTACGACACGGTGCGGGACGCCGACCGGGCGGCGCGCTCCCGCTGCTCGCGGGCCTCGCTGGCCTTCGAGCCTTAGCCGCGGCCTTGCGGTGCTCGCGCTTCTTGAGGACGTCGTCGCGCACCTGGCTGGGTGCCTCGCCGGCGAGGGTCGCGGAGCTGCCGTTGGGGCTGAGCCGGCTCGAGGCGAGCTCGGCGGTGCGCGGCTCGCCCTCGGCCGACCAGGAGACGACGCCCAGGGTCACTGCGGCTGCTGCGGCGGCCACGGCCGTCGCGGCTGCGGTCCCCCGCAACGGAACGTGCGAGATGCGGTGCTTCACTCGGTGTCCTTCCGGCGCATGCCTGCCACCTCATGCGTGGCGGGCGTGACGTCACCCCGGTCATCCGGCCCCCCGGCCGGGCGCATCGCTCAAGCGGTTCAACTGGCCCTCATGTCACTGTCTGTGACGGGGCCGTGACCTTGATGCGCGGGGTCTTACCTCACGACAGTGCATGAAAGCCCTTGCAGAAAGCCAATTCTGGGCACGTGGGCTCGGTCACACGAGGCGGTGCAATCCGCGCACAGCCGAGACCCCGGTCACAGTGTGTGACCGGGGTCTCGGTGGGAGGTACGAGTTAGCCCATCCGGGTCAGGCCGGCAGGTCCTCGAGCAGCTCGGTGACCAGCGCCGCGATCGGCGACCGCTCGGAGCGGGACAGCGTGACGTGGGAGAACAGCGGGTGGCCCTTGAGCGCCTCGATGACCGACGCGACGCCGTCGTGCCGACCGACCCGCAGGTTGTCGCGCTGCGCGACGTCGTGGGTCAGCACGACGCGGGAGCCGGCACCGATCCGGGACAGCACGGTCAGCAGCACGTTGCGTTCCAGCGACTGCGCCTCGTCGACGATGACGAACGCGTCGTGCAGGGAGCGGCCGCGGATGTGGGTCAGCGGCAGCACCTCGAGCATGCCGCGGTCCATGATCTCGTCGACGACGTCGCCGGTGACCAGCGCACCGAGGGTGTCGAAGACCGCCTGGCCCCAGGGGTTCATCTTCTCCGACTCGCTGCCCGGCAGGTAGCCGAGGTCCTGGCCGCCGACGGCGTACAGCGGCCGGAACACCACGACCTTGCGGTGCTGCTGGCGCTCCATCACCGCCTCGAGCCCGGCGCACAACGCGAGCGCCGACTTGCCGGTGCCGGCGCGGCCGCCGAGCGACACGATGCCGACGTCGGGGTCGAGCAGGATGTCGAGAGCGATCCGCTGCTCCGCGCTGCGGCCGTGCAGGCCGAACGCGTCGCGGTCGCCGCGGACCAGCCGCACCTGCTTCTCCGGCGTCACCCGCCCGAGCGCGCTGCCGCGGTCGGACACGAGCACCAGGCCGGTGTGGCAGGGCAGGTCGCGGGCCTCGAGCAGGTCGATGCGGTCGGACTCGTAGAGCGCGTCGATCAGCTCGCCGGGCACGGTCACCTCGGCCATGCCCGGTGAAGCCGGCGTCGACCGCGCCCATGCCGCGGTACTCCTCGACGTTCAGCCCGACGGCGCTGGCCTTGACCCGCATCGGCAGGTCCTTGCTGATCAGCGTGACCAGCGCGCCCTCGTCGGCGAGGTTGCGGGCCACCGCGAGGATCGTCGTGTCGTTGTCGCCGACCCGGCCCGCGGGCCGGAAGCCGGCCGGCAGCACGGTCGGGTCGGTGTGGTTGAGCTCGACGCGCAGGGTGCCGCCCCGCTCGCCGACCGGGACCGGCTCGTCCAGCCGGCCGTTGGTGACCCGCAGGTCGTCGAGCAGGCGCAGCGCCTGGCGGGCGAAGTAGCCGAGCTCGGGATGAGCGCGCTTGGCCTCGAGCTCGGAGATGACGACGACGGGCAGGACCACCTCGTGCTCGTCGAAGCGCAGCAGGGCGTGCGGGTCAGCCAGCAGGACGCTCGTGTCGAGCACGAAGGTGCGCTGGCGGTCGGCTGTTGCCACGTGGGGTTCCCCTTACACCCGCACCCGACGCAGGGCCAGCAGGGAGCCGACAGCGCGCGGGTGAGTTCCGATGACCGGGACCGGGCCCGAGAGCCGGTCGCCGGCCCTCTCTCCTGCTCGATCACCAGGTGATCGAGACACGCGCATCAGCACGGAGTGGGCCTCCCGAGCGTCCGGCGCGGATGCCGTCCGCTGATTCGGGACGGTACGCCGGGAGGAGGCACCGCCGTGTCACGACACGCGGATCGTTCATCCACACGTCACCGACCGAACGGCTGCCGGTCAGCCGCCGAATCGGCGACCCCGCATGGAGTACGCGCGGATCGCACGGAGGAAGTCGACCTTGCGGAAGTCGGGCCAGTAGGCCTCGCAGAAGTAGAACTCCGAGTGCGCGCTCTGCCAGAGCAGGAAGCCGGACAGCCGCTGCTCACCCGACGTACGGATGACGAGGTCCGGGTCGGGCTGGCCCTTGGTGTAGAGGTGCTCGGCGATGTGCTCGACGTCGAGGACGTTCGCGAGGTCCTCGATGCTGGTGCCCTTGGAGGCGTGCTCGTGCAGCAGCGAGCGCACCGCGTCGGCAATCTCGCGCCGGCCGCCGTACCCGACGGCGACGTTGACGTGCAGGCCCGGGACGTCGGCGGTGCGCGTCGCGGCGTCCTTGAGGGCGCGGGCGGTGTCCGCCGGCAGCAGGTCCAGTGCGCCGACCGGGTGAACGCGCCACCGGCCGGCCGAGGCGATGTCGTCGACCAGGCCCTCGATGATGGCCAGCAGCGGGGTCAGCTCGGACGCCGGGCGGTTGAGGTTGTCGGTCGAGAGCAGCCACAGCGTGACGACCTCGACGCCTACCTCGTCGCACCAGCCGAGGACCTCCTCGACCTTGTCCGCGCCGGCCCGCCAGCCGCGCGACTTCGGCGCGCCGGAGGCCTTCGCCCAGCGCCGGTTGCCGTCGAGGATGACCCCGACGTGCCGCGGGATCTGCTCAGGGTCGAGCGACGCGGCGATGCGCCGCGCGTAGAAGCCGTACAGCAGTTCTCGCACGATCGCTCAGGGTAGACCTGCGCGGCGGGCGGTTCGGTGTTCACCTTGTGTGCATCCGGTGGTGATCCGTACTGGTAGGTAACTTACGGTTCCGTAGGTTATCCTCGGGCGATGACTTCGACTTCCCACGAGCACGGCGGCGTCGTCGACGACGTCGTCCGCGCGGTCAAGCCGAAGCTGCGCGGCTGGCTGCACGCCGGCACGTTCCCGCTGTCGCTCGCCGCCGGCATCGTCCTGGTCGCCCTCTCCGACGGCACCGACGAGACCGTCGCGAACGCCGTCTTCGCGATCAGCGCCGCGCTGCTGTTCGGCACCAGCGCGATGTACCACCGCGGCAACTGGTCACCGAACGTCGAGCGGCAGCTCAAGCGCTTCGACCACTCGAACATCTTCCTGATCATCGCCGGCACCTACACGCCGTTCGCCGTGATCCTGCTCTGGCACCACGGCGGCGAGGCGCTGCTGTGGATCGTCTGGTCGGCGGCGCTGGGCGGCATCGCGTTCCGCATCCTCTGGGTGGGCGCGCCGCGCTGGCTCTACACGCCGATCTACCTCGCGCTGGGCTGGGTGTCGGTCTTCTACATCGGCGACATCTACCGCACCGGCGGCGCGGCCGTCGTCACGCTGCTCGCCGTGGGCGGTGGCGCTCTACAGCGTCGGCGCCGTGGTCTACGCGATCAAGCGCCCGAACCCTTCGCCGCGCTGGTTCGGCTTCCACGAGGTGTTCCACGCGCTGACGCTGCTCGCGTTCATCGTGCACTACATCGCCGTCTCGCTGGTGACCTACCAGCACTGACGTTCGCTGTCGGAGGGCCGGGCAATACTCCTGAGCCATGGCGTACGACGAGGAGCTCGCGGACCGCATCCGGGAGGCCGTGCAAGGCGAAGGTGGCCTCACCGAGAAGCGCATGTTCGGCGGCCTGGCGTTCCTGATCAACGGCAACATGGCCGTCAGCGCCAGCAGCAAGGGCGGCCTGCTGCTCCGCGTCGATCCGGCGCAGACGGACTCCTTGGTCGAGGAGCCGCACGTGGGGCGCTTCGAGATGCGCGGCCGCGAGATGGACGGCTGGCTCCGTGTCGACGTCGAGGCGGTCACTACCGACGCCGAGCTGCGGAGCTGGGTGCGCCACGGCGTCGACTACGCCCGGTCACTCCCGGCCAAGTAGCTGGCCCGCGCGCTGCGAAGATCATTCGTGCCGCCCGGCGGTGACCGCTCGCCGGGAGGCGGCCGAACCGGTACGAACGATCAGCCGCTCTGCTTCGAGTCGACCTCGGCGTCATCGAGCCGTGCGACCTCTACGTGAGTGCCCGCGTCCTGCAGGTTCCCGCGAGACCTCTCGACGCGAGGCACCTCTCGGTACCGTCGTCCACTGAGCGCCGGATGATCAGCTCGTCAGGGTTCGTCATGATCAGCGACGGCATCGCCGTGGACGATCCCAGCGGACGTCGGCCGCCTGACTACCTCTGGCGGCTGCTGATCGACCGCCGGTGCCAGGGCCGGGGTACGGAACCGCGACTCTCGGCCTCGATCGTCGATCACGTCCGGACGATGCCCGGACGCAGCGCACGCCTTCTGCGTCTCGCATGTCGTCGGACCGCGACGTGCCCTGTCAGCCTTCTACCAGCCGTACGGCCTCCACGCTCACCGGCGAAGTGCATGGGCGTCATCGAGCCGATCCTTGCGCTCGACCTCGCCCGTGCTGCGCTGCCGTAGGTCGCCGCCTTCGCGGCGGACCGCGAGGTGGCGCCAGCGCACGCGACGTACGGTCGTCGGGCGAGCCGCAGCGATGGTGATCACCGGCTGCCGGCGTGGTCGGCGAAATCCATTGAAGCGGGCCTCAGCGACATCGGCGCCGGCTCGCTCGCGGCGGCGTCGTCCAGCAGGCGGGCACCGGCTGCCAGAGGTACTCGTCGTCCGTCAGGCCGTCGAGTGCGTGGCCGCAGCCGATGCGGCCAATGCGACTCGAGCTGATCGATCAACTCGCCGTTCCAGTCGATGCGCCCATCGCCGGAGCGTAGCCAGCGCGCGTCCGCCTTCGATCGCGTCGGGTGCGGAGCATCGCCTGGTGCACCGTGGCGCGAGAGTCGACCCGACTGGTCGTGGACGCTCGTGTACTTCGAGAAGCCGACGTGCGCTGAGCGGCGCTTGACGCTGTCCGAGTCCGTCAGGCGTGCCGCGAGCGCTCGGCGAGGACCGGCCAGGCTGTGCGCGATCGACACGAGGGCAAGCGGTCTGAACCGCCTCGTACGATCCCGGCTTCAGCTCGTCCGCGACGAGGCAGCCTGCTTCGCGTACTCATCGGCCGTCTCGCTTGCAGCCTCGATGTCGATTGCCACGTTGCTTCCCTCCGTCGCGCTGATCAGGTCGCGCCGAACACTGGCAGTGACGCGAGTCAGCCGTACGACGGGTGCGACGGTCACTCGGACTGGTCAGGACCCTGCGCGCGCACCCGCTCGACCTGCTCCATCGCCGACCGCAGCTCGCCGAGCCACTCCTCGGCGTTGCGACCGACCAGCCGCACCGACCAGGCCAGCGCCTCGGAGCGCGACCGGGCGACGCCGGCGGCCACCAGGGTGTCGAGCACCATCCGCTCCGGCTGCCGCAGCCGGGTCATCACCGGCACGGCGAGGTGGGTGAACAGCGCACGCCGCCCGTCGATCTCCACGCCCCAGGCGACCTTGCGGTCGAAGCGGTGCTCGGCCTCGCGGGCGATGGCGATCCGCTGCTCGCGGGTGTCCTCGCGGAAGCTGCGGGCCCGGCCGTCAGCGGCCGCGGCGCGCTCGGCGTCCGAGGCGCCCTCGGTCACCTCCGGAGCGGGCAGGGTGCCGACCACGGTGATCTCCTCGCGGTCGACCCTGACCTCCACCGGTCCGGTGAACCACTCCTGCGGCAGGCGGCCGGTGAACCAGCCGCGGACAGTCCCCGTGGTCTCGTCAGATGCATTCGCAGTCGTCATGCAACGATGATTACACCGTTACAGCGCAGCGCAAGGGCTGTTCACCCTGGGCGGACCGGGCGCTCGAGCACGGCGTACGTCACCGGTCCGACTGGTGCGTGCCGGTCCGGACGAAGCCGAGGCCGGCCAGCAGGCGCAGGCTGCGCTCGTTCCAGTCCTGGACCACCGCCCGCAGCCGCAGCGCACCGCGGTCTCGGCCAGGTCAGGACGACGCCGGCGAACTCCGCCGCGCCCCTGACCCACCAGGTCCGGCCGCATCCCGACCCCGACTCCAGGACACCGTCGGCTCGACCAGCCCGGCACCCGGGCGTCCTCGCCGAGGCAGGCGAACCCCACAGCCGACCGTCCTCGGTGTCGACCACGGCCCAGTAGCCGAGCGACGGGTCCAGCGGGCCGTCCGAGTCGTAGACCGACCACGGCCCGTCGTACGTCCAGGTCGCGATGTCGGCGAGGTCGTCTGCCGTGAGGTCCCGGATCTGCAGCACCCGGAGAGCCTCGCGGTCAGCGCCGCAGCGAGCAATTCGTTAACGGAACCGGGAACCCTGCGACGCCGCCGGTGCGACAGTCGGGATGTGCGGGGTGGCCGAGGGACACGGGACGACGCGGCACTTGTCGCGGCGCTCCCGGACGGGGACCTCGGCGCCCTGCGCGAGCTCTACGACCGGCACGCGCCGTGGCTCTCCGCCCGGTTGAGCCGACGGTGCAGCGACCCCGACGTCGTCGCCGACGCGCTGCAGGACTGCTTCCAGGTCGCGTGGACGCAGGCCCGCAGGTGGCGCGGTGACGGCGAGGTCGCGGCCTGGCTCTGGGGCATCGCCGTACGCCGGCTGGTGTCGCGGCTGCGCGGTCGCCGCGAGGTGCTGATGGTCCCGCTGGACGCCGACCAGCTGCACCGCGAGCCGGTCGACGTCAGCGCCGAGGAGAAGGTGCTGCTCGGCGTCGAGTACGGCGACCTCGGCGCCGCCCTCGGCAGGCTCTCGCCCGAGATGCGCGCCGTCGTCCAGGCGACCGTGCTCGACGGACTGACCAGCCGGGAGGCCGCGCGGTTGCTCGGCATCCCGGAGAACACCGTGAAGACCCGGCTGCACCGGGCCAAGGCACGACTGCGTGACGACCTCGCGTCGGACGCCGCGGAAGGACTGACATGACCACCTCGACGTGGCACGCCGACGAGGCACTGCTCGCCCGCTACCTGCGCGGTGACGCCGGCGCGGCCCTGGGCAGCTCGGTCGAGGCGCACCTGCTGCGCTGCGACACCTGCCGCGGCCGGATCCGCCCGCTCGTCGACCCCGCTCCGCTGCGCGACGTGTGGGCCCGGCTCGAGGAGTCGGTGCAGGCCCCGCGGCCCGGCATCCTGCATCGGCTGGCCCGCAGGCTCGGAGTCGCCGACCATGACGCGCTCCTGCTGTCGGCCGCGCCCGCACTGCGCACCGGCTGGGTGCTCGGCACGGCGCTGGCGCTCGCATTCGCCGCAGTTGCGGCGCTCGGCGGCGGCACCCGCGGCACGGTGCTGTTCCTGGTCGTCGCCCCACTCGTCCCGGTCGCCGGCGTGGCCATCTCGTACGGCCCGGACGTCGACGAGGCCTACGAGCCGACCCTGGCCGCGCCCTACTCGTCGTCCCGGCTGCTGATGCTGCGCGCCATCACCATCCTGCTGACCTCGGTGCCGCTGGCCGCCATCGGCGGGCTGCTGCTGCCGGGCTCGGCATGGGCGGCGGCGACCTGGCTGCTGCCGGCGTCCGCCGCGGTGGCCCTGACGCTGGCCGGGTCGACCTGGACCAGCCCCGCCCGGGCGGCGACCGTCGTCGCCGTCGTCTGGCTCGCGGTCATCTCCTGGGCCTACGCCCCGAACGGCGAGCAAACGGCGGTTGCCCTGCTCTCCGGACCCGCACTTCCGCTGTACGTCGTCACCGGCCTCGCGGCCGCACTCGTCTTCCGCGCCCGCTCCGGGCGGCTGGCTCTCATGGGGAGGAACGCATGACCGCACGACCGCACGACACGGTCGCCCTGACCGGGGTGACCCGCAGGTACGGATCGACCCGCGCACTCGACGGCATCGACCTGACGATGTCCACCGGAGTCACCGGTCTGCTCGGCCCGAACGGCGCAGGGAAGACCACGCTGCTCCGGATGCTGGCCACCGTGCTGGCCCCGACCGACGGGCGCCTGCGGCTGCTCGGCCTGGACCCGTCCGACCCGGCCGAGCGCACCGACGTACGCCGGTCGCTGGGCTACCTGCCGCAGGAGATGGGCTTCCCGTCCGGGTTCTCCGCGTTCCGCTTCGTCGACTACATGGCGGTGCTCAAGGAGTGGACCGACCGCGACGCCCGCCACGACGAGGTACGCCGGGTGCTCGACCTGGTCGGGCTGCGCGACCTCGCGGCCAAGCGGCTGCGGACGCTGTCCGGCGGCCAGCGACGACGCGCGGCGCTCGCGCAGGCACTCATCGGCGACCCACGCCTGCTCGTGCTCGACGAGCCGACCACCGGCCTCGACCCCGAGCAGCGGGCTTCGCTGCGCGGCGTGCTCTCCGCGGCCGGCCACGACGCCACGGTGGTCCTCGCGACGCACCAGACCGAGGACGTCGCGGCCCTCTGCGAGCGGGTCATCGTCGTCGACGGCGGCAAGGTGCGCTGGGACGGAACGGTGCAGGACCTGGTCGCCACCGCGCAGGGCCGGGTCTGGCTCGCCGACGCACCGACGCCCGGCGCGCAGTCGTCCTGGCGCACCGGCACCGGCCGGCACCGCAACGTCGGAACCGCCGCACCGCCGGACGCCGAGCTGGTCGAGCCGACGGTCGAGGACGCGTACCTCCTGCTGCTGGGCGACCGCGCAGCAGCGGCGCAGGCGGAGGTGGCGGCATGACCGCGATCACCGTCAACGACGCGGCAGTCGGCGCGCACCGCAGCACGCGGTCCCCGCTGGCTGTGCTCGCGCAGGTACGAAGCCAGCAGGTTCGCCCGGCACCCGCTGTTCCTCATCTGCGCCGGGACTGCTCGTCTACGGCTCGCTACCAGGTGCACGCCGACATGTACGCGAACAAGGACATCGCCGGACTCGAGCTCTCGCTGAGCCCGGCCTGGTTGATGGGCCTCGGCGGGATGATCGTCGCCTACCGCCTGACCCGGTCCACCCGTCGCGCCGCAGGAGGCGATGGCGGGGGTGCCCGGCCGACGAGCCCACCCGGACGGCGGCGCTGCTCTCGCCTGCCTGGTGCCGTTCTCGCTCGCCGCCCTCGCGATGACCCACCTCATCGTGGCGTGGCACGTCGAGCCGGTACCTGGGTCACCGGCTGGGACTCACTTCTCGGCCGCTGGAGCGCGACGCGATGATGGTCGCGGCCGCGCTGGCCGGCCTCGGCGGTCCGGTGCTCGGAGTCTGTCTCGGCCGTTGGTGGCGCTGGCCCGGTGCGCCTCTGCTCGCCACCGTGATCCTGGTGGCGTGGGCCGTGCTGACCCTGTTCCCGTTCGACTCCAAGCTGGGGAACCTGTGGCACATGCCAGCCCCTTCGTGCTCTGGATCTCCGGGACCACCGAGGACCCGACGCACGACGTGCTGGGCGGCTCCCCGGTGTGGCGGGTGGGCTACGTCCTCGCGCTGATCGGGCTGGCCGCGGTCACGGCCCTGCTGCACGGATCAACCGGCCGGACCAGAGTCCACGCTGCGCCGTGGTTCGCGGCGCTGGCGGTCGCCGCCGTCGCGCTCTGGCTCGTCGCCTCCCTGACCGGCCCGGCCTTCGTCACCCTGTGACCAGTACCGAGCTCCGAGCCGTCCCGTGGGCGCCGGTCGCCGGCGGGACGGCCCTCGGGCTCGCGGCACTGCTCGTCGACGGCTGGTTGGTCCCGAACGGGCCGGGCTCGGCGTTGCTGTGGTTCGCGCTGGCCGGCTTCGCCACGCGCCGCGGCGTTCGTCCTGGACGAGCCGTCAGCCGCGGCGGTCGACGCGGTCCCGGTTCCCCGTCGAACGCGCATCGCCCGCCGCCTGCTCGTCGGGCTGGTCCCGGTGGCCGGCTGGCTCGGCGGCACCGCTGCCCTCGTCCGGTCCGGACCTGGACTTGTCGTGGCCGGCGCTCGCCGTCACCGGCAGCGGGTTCCTCGTCGTGACCCTCTGCGCCGCGGCCGTCCTCCGCCGGGCCGGACACGACACACCAGGGGAGGTGGTCGCCGCCGGCGGCCGGTGCCGTCGTGGTGCTCGCCCTGGTCGTCGCTCCGCCGAAGATCGGGCCGGTCCTGGAGGCGTACGACGTCTCGACGCGCGCCACGGCGCTGTGGCTCGTGCTGGCCGCCGCCGTCCGTCGTGCTGATGACGCTGGGCAGGTGCCGACCCGCTGACCCGGTGGGGGCGCCAGCACCGGCACCGCCGTTAGCGCAGCGCCTTCGCCAGCTCGTCGACGTCAGTCGTCGGCGCATCGCAGGTGAAGTGCCGGCAGACGTACGCCGCGGGCCGGCCGCCGACCAGCGGCCGGTCGGCCAGCAGCGGTACGCCGTCGGCGCCCGGGCTCGCCCGGCCACGACCGCGGCGCCCGGTGCGGTGCCGAGCAGCGCGGCCGCGGTGCAGCGCCGCGGTGGCCGGGTCGCCGGTCGGTCCGACGACCGCGACCTCGCGCGGGCCGTCGACCAGCGCCTCGGCGACCGCCAGCCCCCAGCCGGCGAACCGCGCGTGCTCGCGCAGCGAGCCCGGCGTACACACCGAGCGCGGCCTCGGCCGCCTCCCGGTGCCGGGTCGAGCCGGTGTACGCCGCGTAGGTCAGCAGCGCGCCGGCCGCGGCCGACCAGCCCGGCCGGGGTGGCGTTGTCGGTCGGGTCCTGCGGCCGGCGCATCGCGGCCAGCGCGGCGTCGGCCCGTCGCCGGCGGTGTCGTAGAAGCCGCCGGTGCCGTCGGCGAACTGCTCGAGCACCGTGTCGAGCAGCGAGCCCGCGGCCGCGAGCCAGCGCGCGTCGCCGGTCACGGCGAGCAGCGCGAGCAGGCCCTCGGCGACGTCAGCGTAGTCCTCGAGCACGCCGGCCGGCGTCGCCCGACCACGCCGTCCCGCGACACCCGGCGCAGCCGGCCGTCGACCAGGTGCACGTCGAGCAGCAGGTCGGCCGCTGCGCTCGGCCGCCGTCGACCAGGTCCGGGCCGGTCGAGCAGCGCACCGGTCTCGGCGAGCGCGGCGATCGCCAGCCCGTTCCAGGCGGCGACCACCTTGTCGTCGCGGGCCGGCTGCGGCCGCTGGTCGCGGGCGGCCAGCAGCCGCGCGCGCACCGCCGGCCCACCGGTCGGCGTCGTCCGGCGATCCGCCAGCAGCTGCAGCGTCGATGCGCCGTGCTCGAAGGTGCCCGCCGTCGGTGACCTCGAGCAGGTCGCCGCCCAGTCGCCGTCGTCCGCGCCGAGCACCTCGACCAGCTGCGCCGGCGTCCAGGCGTAGGTCAGCCCCTCGACCCCGTCGGTGTCCGCGTCCAGCGCGGACGCGAAGCCGCCCTCGGGCGTGCGCAGGTCGCGCAGCATCCAGTCGGCGGTCTCCAGCGCGACCCGCCGGGCCAGCGTCCGACCGGTCGCGCCGCCACAGGTGCGTGTAGACCCGCAGCAGCAACGCGTTGTCGTACAGCATCTTCTCGAAGTGCGGCACGACCCAGTCGGCGTCGACCGAGTAGCGGGCGAAGCCGCCGGCGAGCTGGTCGTAGATGCCGCCGCGGGCCATCGCCTCGCAGGTGTGCTCGACCATCCGCAAGCGCGCTCTGCGTCACCGGTGCGCGCGTGGTGGCGCAGCAGGAACTCGAGCACCATCGACGGCGGGAACTTCGGCGCGCCGCCGAAGCCGCCGCGCACGCCGTCGTACTGACGGCGACAGCGCGCGCACGGCGTCGTCGAGCAGCTCCGCGGACGGCGGCTGCGCGCCCTCGCCGGCACCGACGACGGCCCGCGCGGCGAGCGCCTCGACGATCCGCTGCCCGGCGGCCACCACCTCGTCGCGCCGCTCGCTCCAGGTCTGCGCGATCGACGCGAGCAGCTGCCGGAACGACGGCATCCCGTGCCGCGGGGTCGGCGGGAAGTAGGTGCCGCAGTAGAACGGCTCGCCGTCCGGGCGTGGCGAACACCGTCATCGGCCAGCCGCCCTGCCCGGTCAGCGCCTGGGTCGCCTCCATGTAGACCGCGTCGACGTCGGGCCGCTCCTCGCGGTCGACCTTGACGGCGACGAAGTGCTCGTTGAGGAACGCCGCGGTCTCGGCGTCCTCGAACGACTCGTGCGCCATCACGTGGCACCAGTGGCACGCGGCGTACCCGACCGAGATGAGCACCGGCACGTCGCGGCGCCGGGCCTCCGCGAACGCCTCGTCGCCCCACGGCCACCAGTCGACCGGGTTGTCCTCGTGCTGCAGCAGGTACGGGCTCGTCGCGCCGGCCAGTCGGTTCACCGGCTCACCCTTTTACCCGACACGGAAACCAGTGTTGCGCAAGATCATCCTCGGGCTCGTGGCCACCGCCGCGATCGCCGCCCCGCTTGCCCTCGCCGCCGCACCGGCCAACGCCGACGTGGTGCGTCACCAGGAGGCGAACTCGGCCACATTCAAGGTGCTCCAGCCCGCGAACTACGTCGGCCAGTGGAACGAGGTGTTCACGTACGACTTCACCGTCGCGGCCCAGTCCGACGGCGAGTTCACTGGCACCTACCACCTCGCCGGATGGAACCGCGACCACGACGGGACCGTCACCGGCAGGTTCAACGCTGGTGTCGACGGCAAGTTGTTCACCGCCGACGACACTGTCAGCTTCGTCTCGACCGGCAACGGCAACACTGTTGCCCTGAAGGACGCGCCGATGGACAGCACGCTGGCGTACGCCAGCGTCGAACCGTTCGTCTCGTGGGTCATCGAGATGAAGGTGGGTCCGGCTCACTTCAGCGGCACCGAATACAAGAACCACGGTCAGTACGTGTCCTCGCAGGGCGGCGGCAAGCGACGCCGCGCACTCGCCCATCGGGATGCCGATCAAGGCCAGCAGGATCAAGTAGCACCTCCGCACCAACCAGCGGCCCGTCCCGCTTCGGCGGGGCGGGCTGTGGCCGTCAGTCGCTTCCCAACGATCTCGACCACCCCGGTCCAGCGCCCCGGCTTGTGCACCGGGGCGCGAGTCCGTCCGCTACGCCCGCACAGAAGGCCGGATCAGCTCGATCTCGTCAGCGCCTCGACCACACATTCAGAGCTGGCACTTCCGATCGGATCCGGCCAGTACCGGCGCGACCGGTTAGAGCCGCACTTACATGGCACCGCGCCATGGTTCCGCTGCGTAGCCGGACATGTGGCCCGCTGGCGTCGCCGCTAGGCCTTGATCTGCAAGATGCCCAGTGCGTTCTTGCCGGGGTCGGTGATCCAAGCGGCCCAGGCGAAGCCGATGTCGGCGACGCCGTCGGCGGTCTTCAAGCCTGGCAAGTCGTAGTCCTCGACCTGGACGCCGCGGGCGCGAAGCTCCGCGATCTCGGCATAGATGTCTTGGACCTGCCACGAGGCCTGGGTTTGTTCGTCAGCTGTCCCGACGGTGCTCTTTGTGACGTCGAGGTGGGTTCCGCCACCGCACTTGAACACGATCGCGTCCTCGTTCTCGTTGAGGATCTCCAGCCCGATCTTGTCGTGGTAGAACTCACGAGCTGCCGAGAGATCTTTCGCCAGCAACACCGGCGTGACCGGATGCGCTCCAAGCATGGGGGCTCCTTCACTGTGCCTGCCTTCGATCACTCGATAGTGCCGGATCAACTCGGTCCCGTCAGCGTCCGGTCACCGCCTCGCTTCGGGTGGCAGAGCTGGCACTACCGCTCGGTTGCGCAACCAGCATCGAGCGCCGGTTCATCTGTCATTGCGGGGTTCGGGTTTCGCCGCGTCGCGGCGAGCGGGCATCGCCCGTCCCTGAGCAGCTGATGGTCAGACTCGGTGGTGGTCATCTCCGGGGTTGGTGACACGCTCGCGGGGTGCGGCGGAGGCAGTCCGACTGAAGGGGCTCGCCCACGGCTTGCGCTCGTGGGTGAGACCAGCCACTCGCGGGTGGC
>CAVYTH010000023.1:0-104073 GCA_963771345.1 uncultured Actinomycetota bacterium | reverse complement strand
TCGCCGAGGTCGGCAGCGTGTGGGTGTGGGCGGCCGCGGCTGCGGCCGAGTCGGCAAGGGTGCCCCGGGCGGCCCGGTGACGACCCATGACCACGGCCATCACGACGCCGGCGAGACTGAACGCCGCCATCACCCAGGAGGCCGCCGCGAGGCCGGAGGCCAGTGCGTCGGCCTGCGACTCGCCCGCGGCGGTCCGGTCAGCGATCACGCTGCCGTAGATCGACGCGGCGAGCGCCGTCGCCACGGCCGCACCGACGTAGCGGGCCATGTTGGAGACACCGGATGCCGCACCGACCTGGGTCGCCGGGACGGACGCCGTCGCCGCCGATGTCGCCGGCCCGTTGGACAGTCCCATCCCGATGGCGACGGCCAGCAGCGGCAGGACGAAGGCGGCGTACCGCCACGAGCGCGTCGACCAAGCCGATCCACGCGAACCCGCCGGCGGTGATCGCGAACCCGGCAGCGACGACCTGGCGGCCGCCGAACCGTGCCGCGAGGCGGGGCACCATGGGCGCGACCGCCACCAGTCCGGCGGTGGCCGGCAGGGTCGCCAGACCGGCCTGCAACGGGCTGAACCCGAGAGTCTGCGGGTCCTGGAAGTAGAGGCTGACCAGGTACATCAGCGCGTTGATGGTGCCGGCGCCGATGAGGATGGCGATCGTGGAACCGACCAGGATCCGGTTGCGCAGCAGTGCCAGGTCGAGCATCGGGACGGCGACGCGGCGTTCCACGGCGACGAACAGCGAACCCCGCGACGACGGCCAGCGGCCAGGCAACCGAGGGTGGCCGCGGACGTCCATCCCCAGTCGCTGCCCTTGCTCACCGCGAGCACGAAGGGCGCGAGGGTGAGCGCGACCAGCACGCTCCCGCCGAAGTCGATCGAGTGGGACCGGCTCGGGTCCCGCGACTCGGCCACGCTGGCGGCCGTCATCACCATGCACACCACGGCGACGCCGGCGTCCACCCAGAACAGCCCCTGCCAGCCGGTCACCTCGACCAGAACGCCGCCGAGCAGCGGTCCGGCGGCCGCGCCGACGGCCGCCGCCGCGCCCCAGAGCGAGACCGCCCGCAGCTGGGCCTCACCGCGGGTGGCCACCGACAGCAGGCTGAGCCCACAGGCCAGGATCGTCGCACCCGACGCGCCCTGGATGCAGCGTCCGGCGATCACCATGCCGCCCGAGTTCGAGAGTGCGATCAGCACGCAGGACGCGATGAAGAGCAGCAGGCCGAGCTGGAAGACGCGTTTCCTCCCGAACACGTCGCCCAGCGAACCGGAGGTCACGATGGTCGCGGCGCCCACCAGCGAGTAGCCGGTCACGGCCCACTGCAAGGTCGTCACCGACATGCCGGTGTCGGCGCTGATGGCCGGCAGCAGGATGCTCACCGCGGACGTGTTCGCGTTGACCACCAGGGTGGACAAGCAGGTGACGACCAGGACAGCGCGGGTCCGCTGGCTCACATCGGTGCCGCTCATCGTCGACTCCGTCCCTCGGACCGGCCGCGCCAACCATTGGACTCCACGGCCTCGGTCATGGGGCTCATCCTTCGAGGATGACCTGGTCGCTCTCGCGTCCGTTGCTGCCGTGGCGCTTCAGCCGGTCGGGTCGGAGTCTGATCTCATCCAAGCCGGATGAGGCGTCGCCGGGGACCAGGGTGAATGGTCCTTGCACCGAGGGAGGGGCGCATGGACGACACGATGATCCTGCTCCAAGGCGCGGTCGTGATCGTGGCGATCCTCCTGGGCGTGCGCACGGGGGGCATCGGTCTCGGGCTGTGGGGCCTCGTCGGCCTCGCCGTCCTGGTCTTCGGCTTCGGTCTTCCGCCCGGGGAACCTCCCACCACGTCGATGTTCATCATCCTGTCGGTGATCACCGCCGCATCGACGATGCAGGCCGTCGGCGGCATCGACTACCTGGTCGAGGTCGCCAAGAAGCTCCTCAAGAGGAGGCCCGCCTACATCGCGGTCATCGCCCCGATCGTCGCCTTCATCTTCACGCTGGGCGCGGGGACCGGCTTCATCTACTACCCGCTGATCCCGGTGATCTATCGCCGTGGCCTTCGCCAACAAGGTGCGACCCGAACGCCCGCTGGCCGTGGCCAGCACCGCGTCGCAGTTCGCCATCACCGCCAGCCCGGTCAGTGCCGCCATGGCCACCATGGTGGGCATCCTCGACCCGGTCGGCTTCGGCATCACGGACATCCTGATCGTCGTCCTGCCGGCCAGCATCGTCGGCCTGCTGGTCGCCTGCTTCCTGCAGATGCGCGTCGGCAAGGAGCTCGACGACGACCCGGAGTACCAGACGGCGGGTAGCAGCGGGTGAGATCACCCCGCTCGACATGTCGGTGCTCGAGGCACGGGAGCTGCCGCCGGAGGCCAAGCGCAGCACGATGATCTTCCTGGCGGGCATCGCGGTGATCATGGTGCTCGGCATGGTCGAGCAGCTGCGACCGGCCTTCCCCGACGAGACGGGCGCCCTGGTGCCGCTGAGCACCGGGGTGATGATCCAGATCGTGATGGGCGTGACCGCGACCGTGATCGTGCTCGCCTGCAAGGTCAACATCAAGACGGTCGTCACCCAGAGCACCATGACGTCCGGGCTCATCGGCTTGATCGCCCTGTTCGGCATCGCCTGGCTGGCCGACACCTGGATCGGCGTCAACGAGGCGCAGATCGTCGACGCCATGGGCGGTCTGGTCGAGGACTACCGGTGGGCCATCGCGGTCGCCATCTTCATCGTCGCCGCACTGACGACGAGCCAGGCGGCCGCCCTCGCGGCGATCCTCCCGATCGGCCTCCTGCTCGGCATCCCCCCGCAGTTCCTGGCGGCGTGCTCCGTCGCGTGCATCGGCATCTACTTCTTCCCGGCGAACGGCTCCCAGGTCACCGCGATCGCGACGGACGAGACGGGAACGACCGGGATCACGAAGTACGCGGTCTGGCACTCGTTCTCGCTTCCGATGTTCGTGATGTGGATCGTCGTCGACCGTCGTGGCCCTCGGGGTCGCAGCCCTGGTGTACGGGACGTCGTGAGCGCCGATGACGCGGAAGGGAGGATCGACCGATGAACGCGAGATCCGCTCCGATGTGGTGGGGGCTGGCCGGTGTCGCCGTGGCGGCGTTGGTGGTCGTGCCGCTGGCGGTGGGCGATGACGACGACGGTGCCGCCGGGTTCGACGGCTACATCCAGAGCGGCACCTGCGCGGACCCGAGCGACGAGCTCATGGTCGACCTCGAGGGCGACGACGATGCCGAACGACGTCGAGCCCTACGTCGCCGTCGGCGAGGACGGCGAGCCGGTCACCCTCGGCTACTACGGCGCCCCCGGGGTCCCCGGCTTCAGCGTCGCGGCGATCTACACCGACCAGCAGTTCTCGATGGTGATCACCGACCCCGACACCGACGACGCCGGTCGCCTGCGGCGACATCCTCCAGCCCGACGCCGACCGGTTCGGCGAAGCCGGCGTGGCGGTGGTGCAGCTGCTCCCGGTCGGGTCGAGCGGCGTCGAGGGGGTCGCGACCCTCGAGCGGGCCCGCCTCCAGCGGGAGCTGGACATCACGCCGACCCGAGCCCGGATCATCCTCTCCACCGAGGCCGTCACCGTGCCGGCCGAGGCGGCAGCCGGGTACGAGGGGTACGTCCAGAGCGGGCGGTGCGAGTCGCCGACACGACGACCTTCGGGTCGAGTCGGAGAGCGAGGACGACTACGACGTGGCGCCCGTTCGAGGCCGTGTCCGCCGAGGCGGCCGACCCCGTCACGGTCGCGTACTACGGGTCGGCCGGTGCGCCCGGCTTCGGTCTGGCCGCCGCCTACACCGACCAGGACTTCTCGGTGGTCATCGCGGACCCCGAATCGGACCAGCCGGTCGCGTGCGGCGACATCCTCGAACCGGACGGCCGACGAGTTCACCGAGGCCGGGCTGGCGCTCGTGCAGCTCCTCCCGACCGGTGACGCCGGGGTGCAGGGCTACGCCGTCATCGATCGGGTGGCGATGCAGCGTGAGCTCGACGTCACCCCGACGCTGATCAGGATCCTCCTGTTCGCGCCGCCGGCCACCGACACGTAGCCGACGAGCATCCAAGGAGGTTCGAGCATGCCCGGACACATCGTCCCCATGGGCGCGGGCAAGGCGGTCATGGACCGCCGCAACGACCCGCTGCACGACTACGTCCTGGAGCTCACCGGCAAGGACGACCCCGTGGTGCTCTTCCTGCCCACCGCGACCGGGGACGACGCCAGCTACATCGTCTCGTTCTACGAGGCGTTCCACTCGGGCCGGTGCCGCCCCCGCCACCTCAAGCTGTTCCACCGCGACTTCGACGACCTCACCGACATCGTGGTCGGCGCGGACGTCATCCACGTCGGCGGCGGCAACACCGCCAACATGCTCGACGTGTGGAAGCGGCAAGGCGTCGACCAGCTGCTGTTCCAGGCGCTCGACCGGTGGCGCCGTGCTCACCGGCGGCAGCGCCGGTGGGCTGTGCTGGTTCGAAGGCGGCACCACCGACTCCTACGGACCCACCCTGCAGCTGCTCCACGAGGGCCTCGGCATGATCAAGGGCAGCTACTGCCCGCACTACGACGCCGAGGACCAACGTCGCCCGATCTTCCATGCCGCGCTCCTCGACGGCTCGCTCGAGATGGGCTACGCCTCGGGGAACCGGGTCGCCATCCGCTTCACGCCCGAGGGCGAGGTCGTCGAGGCGGTCACCTCCGAGCCGGGCGGTCAGGCGCTCAAGGTGTACGCCGTCGACGGCAAGATCGTCGAGGAGGAGATCCCCTGCCGGCTCCTCGAGGAGCGCGTCGCCAGCCGTGTCGGTGTCCACCTGACGTCCTCACCGACAGCGGCCAGCGGGGTTCAGGGGGTGTCGGGGGGTCCGGTGACGATGCCGACCATGATCTGGCACGCGATGACCATGTCGTCGATGGCGATGTGCTCGCTGGTCGCGTGTTCATCGACCATGCCCGTGGGCAGCCCGACGCACGGGATCCCCTTGGCGTTGAAGAAGTTGCCGTCGGTGCCGCCGCCGGACTTGCGGGGCTGCACCTCCAGACCGAGCGCGGCGATGGCCGAGGCCGCTTCGCGGTAAGGGGGGCGTCCTCCTCGATCTTGTAGGTGCGGTAGATCTCCTCGCTGCTGAAGTCGATGCCGGCGCCGTGTCTGGCTGCCGCCTCTTCGCAGGCAGTCCGCATCGCGTCGAGCTGGGCGTCCAGCTTCGCCTGGTCGTGGCTACGGGCCATCCCCTCGAGCACGGCGTGGTCCGGAACGATGTTGCGTGCGTCACCGCCGGTGAACGTGCCGATGTTCGCGACCGTCTCGTCGTCGATCCTCCCCAGTGGCATCGCTGCCACCGCCTCGGCGGCCACCCGGACCGCGTTGATCCCCTTCTCGGGCTCCACCCCGGCGTGCGCCGCGCGCCCCTTGATCGTCACTGTCAGGTCGACCTCCGTCGGCGCCCAGTAGGTGATCGACCCCATCGCGCCCGCGGTGTCGATCACGAATCCGTGACTGGCGTTCAACGTGCCGACGTCCATGTGCCGAGAGCCGACCAGGCCCACCTCCTCGCCCACCGTGACCACGAACTCGATGGTCGGACACGACCAGTCCGGGTGTGCTCCGAGCAATGCAAGCAGCTCGAGGCAGCCGGCGATACCGGACTTGTCGTCCGCGCCGAGAATGGTGCTGCCGTCCGTACGGATCACGCCGTCCTCGCCGATGATCGGCTGGATACCGGTGTCGGTGCCGACCGTGTCCATGTGGGTCGAGAAGAGGATCGTCCCGCTCCGCCTCCCGGGGAACACCGCCACCACGTTGCCGATCTCGTCACGGGACACCGCGCACCCCAGCTCGCCGAACCTGGCCATCGAGGACGTCGCCGATCTCGCGCTCGTGACCGGAGGGGCTGTCCACGGCCACGAGCTCCAGGAAGGTCCGCAGCAGCCGGTCTCGGTCCACGCTGTTTGCGGGTATCACGCCAACCTCCATGCGGTCGTCGAGCCGGGCACGGTGGGCACTGTCCGGGCGAGCCCCATCACATACCGAACTCATGCGCCCGGCCTCACCCACGGCGGGGTAGTTCAGCGCTCAGACGGTCAGCTCGCCGGCCAGGTCCTCCTGCATCAGTCGGCGCACGTCGTCGGGGCCGTGGCGGTCGGTGAGGACCATGAGCTTGGTGAGGGCGGCCTCGAAGGTCATGTCGCCGCCGGAGATCGCACCGGTGGCGAGGAGTGCAGAGCTGGTGGCGTAGAGACCGCCGACCACGCTTCCGGCGCGGCACTGGGTGGTGACGACGACGGTGACACCGCGGTCGACGGCGGCGCGCAGCGGATCGAGGAACCAGCTCTCGGTCGGGCCGTTCCCCGCTCCGTACGCCTCGAGCACGAGGCCGCGCAGACCGGGTCGATCGAGGACCGACCGGAGGACGTGCCCGTCGATGCCGGGATGGAGCCGCAGTCCCGTCACGGCGTCGCTGATCCCGCCGCTGCGCCGGATCGGGCCCACGCCGGGACTCGGACCAAGGTCGACTCGAAGTCGATCGAGACGCCGGCGGTCGCCAGCGGCGGGTAGTTCGGTGACGCGAAGCCGCGGTAGCTGTCGGCGTGCACCTTGACGGCACGGTTGCCGCGGAGGAGGACGTCGGCGAAGAAGATCGTCACCTCTGGCACGAGCGTCGCGCCGCGCAGGTGCCCGGCCGCGATCGCCAGCGCGGTCACCAGGTTCTCGCGGCCGTCTGAACGCAGCTCGGTGACCGGGCGTTGCGCACCCGTCAGCACGATCGGGATGTCGATGCCCTCGAGCAGGAAGCTCAGCGCGGACGCCGTGTACGCCATGGTGTCGGTGCCGTGGAGCACGACCACGCCAGCATGCCCGGGCGCATGGTCGATGATCGCGTCGGCGATGTCGAGCCAGTCGGATGTGCCCATGGCGGACGAGTCGATCGGGTCGGGGAAGGTCGCCACGGTGAGCGCGAGCGGCAGCTGACGGATGACCGGCAGGTGGACGCCGAGCTCACGCAGGTCGAGGGGCACGAGCGAGCCATCGGCTCCCGGAGCCATGCCGAAGGTGCCGCCCGTGTACAGCACGAACAGGCTCGGACCATCCGGCCCGAGCCGGCCGAGCACCTCGACGCCGCTCACTCGCCAGCCCCTCTCGCCGTATCAGGTCGCGATCATCGCACCCATGCGCAGGCCTGGCGCGACCCGTCCAGATCATCCGCGCCGGACGGTTCCAGGTCACCGGAAGCGACCCAACATGGCGGTACGGGTCGTTCCTGGCTCGTCGCGTGCGCACACCGCGAAGGCGGCAATGAGGCAGGGAGGGCAGGGTGCTAGGCATCGTGCGACGGCGGCATGTGACAAGTGGCCGGGCTCTCGTGGGCGGGGTGGTTGCCGCGGTATTGATGATGATCGCGTTGGCCGGGTGTGACGGCGACGGGAGCTCCGCGCTCAAGGCTGCCGAGGCCCGCGTCGCGTCGAAGGAGAAGGCCCTCGAGGACGCCAAGACTGACCTTGTGGACAAGTCGGCGGCGTTCTGCGGCGCGAGCGAGACCTACATCACCGCCTTGGACCGGTACGGCGACGTGCTCACCCAGACCGCCCCGACTGTCGGCGACGTCAAGGATGCGGGCAGCGACCTGGCGCAGCCGCAGGAGGCTGTGATGGCCGGCGCTGAGGCGGCCGTCGCGGCGCAGCAGGCCGTCGTCGACGCGGAGCAGGAGCTGGCGGATGCGCAGGCCGGGCTGGCGGCGGCGAACGAGCACCGGCTCAGCGACCCCGAGCACCCGGCTGGCACGGCCAGCCCGGAGCCGTTGGTGCCGGCGGCCACGGTCAAGCTCGTCCAGGACGCCGAGGCGCAGTTCGCCACCGTCCAGCAGGGCATCACCGACGGGACGCCGCTGTCGCAGGCCTCGCAGCAGTTCAACGCTGCCGCCGTGGCTCTGGAGATGTCCTGGCTGCGGCTGTTCTCCGACGCCGGCTGCCTCACCGACGAGCAGCAGAAGCAGGCCGAGGCGGCGGTGCGCGACTACACCAAGGCATTGCAGAAGTCGTTGCGGGGCGCCGGCTACTACGACGGCGAGGTCGACGGGGTGTACGGCCCGGAGACGGTCGACGCCGTCGAGGCACTGCAGAAGGCGCACGGCCTTCCGGTCACCGGCACGGTCGACAAGGCGACCGCCGACGCGCTTGCGGCCGACCTGGCCGCCAAGGGCGGGGCCACCGCGGCGCAAGAGGTGGCATCGACGTCGGCTGTGCAGCAGACGCTCAAGCTTGCCGGGTTCTGGGATGGTCCGGTCGACGGGGAGTGGACACCCGAGCTGACCGACGCACTGAAGGAGTTCCAGACCGAGCTGGGTGTCGAGCCGACGGGTACCGTCGATGCCGCGACCATCGCCGCGCTCGAGAAGGCGATCGCCGAGGCGCAGGCAGAGCCATCTCCGTCGCCGACGGACTCAAGCCCGGCTCCCACGTCGTCGCCGTCGGGCACGAGTACGTAGGGCCGGATGACGACCCGCCCGTCATCGAACTCGGGGATGGCTGATGAACGTGACGCCTACGAATCCTTGGACCTCGCGCTGCGGATCGGCGAGGTTCTCCTGTCATCGGGGGCCGGGGCGGCCGATGTCACCGCCACCATGCTCGCCGTGACTGACGCTTGCGGCGTACGCCAGGTGTCCGCCGACGTGACCTTCGTCGACCTGGCGATGCACCACCAGCCGAGCATCCACCAGCCCGCCGCCATCCAGGTCCGGCGGGTGATCCGACGTCAGGTCGACTACCTGGTCCTGACCGAGGTCGACCACCTGGTGAGCGACCTCGTCGCCGGTCGCGTTGCCCGTCGCGAGGCTCGTGATCAGCTCGCCCAGATCCTCTCCACCGGCCACCTCAGACGGCGCTGGTCGGTGACATTGGGGTGGGGTGTGATGGGGATCGGCATCGCCCTCACCCTCGGCGGCAGCGCGGTGGTGTGCCTGCTGGCGTTCCTGGCGGCCTGTGCGATCGATCAGACGCAGCGCGGGTTGTCGAGGCATCGCATCCCCTCGTTCTATCTTCAGGCGGCCGGGGGGTTCGTCGCCACGCTCGATCGCCGTCCTCGCCGCCGCCGCGTGGCCCGAGGTCAACCCGTCCCGCGTCATCACGGCCGGGATCGTGATGCTCCTGGCGGGCATCGGCATCCTGGGCGCTACCCAAGATGCCATGACAGGCTTTCCGGTCACAGCCAGCGCTCGCCTCCTTGACGCCATGCTGGACACCGCGGGCATCATCGCTGGAGTCGGCGCCGGCCTCACCATCGCAGACCTGCTCGGAGTCGGACTGAGTTCCTTCACGCCGGGTGCGGCGGGTTTGGCAGCGGCTGGGGTCACCGTGCTCGGGGCCACCCTCGCCTCGGCGGGCTTCGCGTTCGCGTCGTACGCCCCGCTGCGATCCTTGGTCGCCGTGGGCCTGGTCGGGGCACTCGGAGAAGGCGTCCTCCTGGGCGTCACCCAGGCCGATCTCAGCCGGACCTGGGGTTCCGCGGCCGCTGCCGTCACCATCGGTGCCGTCTGCTACCTGGTCGCGGGTCGCTTCCGCGTCCCACCGCTCGTGGTGGTGGTTCCCGCGATCGTGCCGCTCCTTCCGGGACTGGACATCTACCGAGGCCTGGCTCTCCTGGCGGAGGGCGAGGACGGCGTGCCCAGCTTGCCGCGGCCCTCGGGATCGCGATCGCACTCGCGGCCGGTGTGATCCTCGGGCAATATCTGGCGCAGCCTCTCAGGCGTGAGGCGCACGCGCTGGAGACCCGGCTCTCCGGCCCCCGGATGGTCGGTGTGTTCCGGGGGCGACGACACTGACGACCCCTGGCGTCATTCGCTCCCGGACAAGACGGCGACGGAGATCATCCTCGCGGGGATGAGTCGCGTGCCCCGGGCCGGGAGTCCCATGTTGTCGCCGCTGGTCCGAGGGGGAGGTCGGAGATGGGTATCTCGCCGCGAGGGGATGACCGCTCGTCCCGACCGAGGCCGGTGACGTCCGGTGCTGTACGGACGGGCACGGACGGGCGCCGTAGTGCTCGGCTGCCTCTCGCTGCTGGTGGCCTGCAGCCACGACTACACCGAAACGGCGAACGCCGTCGAGCGGACCCGTAGCCGTTCTTGCCGTGTCCAGAGCTTAGGCACCCTGGGTGAGCAGCTCGCCTAGCAGCTCGTCCAGGCGTGCAGTGCTGAAGCGCGGCGGACTGCCGCGGCTCGGTCTCATCCACGGTCGCCGTCCGCGGGAGAGGAACGCGACCGTGTCGCCGGACAGCAGCGGCAGCTCGGCGTCCCAGCCGGTGCGCTCACCGTTGACGGCCGCGAGGACGTGCCGGTCCAGCGTCAGGTCCACGGCACGGGCAGCGCCGCCCACGGTCCCGGCCCGCACGGTCCGCGGCCCGCGGCCGGCTCGCGAGGCCAGCACGCCGAAGCACTCGACGGTCACCGACGGCTCCGGCCTGGCCCGCGCGGTCTCGTACTCGCCGGGGTCGTTGACGTTGACGACCGACTCCAGGGTCGGGTCGGCGGCCAGCAGCGCGGCGTCGGCCAGCAATGCGTCGTCGTCCAGCCGGAGCACCTCGGTGTCCTCGAAGACGAAGGCCGGACGCAGTCGGCCGGCGGCGACCAGGGCGGCCACGCGTGGCGCGAGCCGGGTGCGGTAGGCCGCGGCCAGCGGCTGCGGGTAGCCCCGCGCGACCGGCAGCACCACGTCCAGGGCGTCGCCGCCGGGCGCGTCAAACGGCCGCAGCACCCGGCGGACCAGCTCGGCGTGCAGGAACGGCAGGTCGGTCGAGCAGACGAAGGCCACCTCGGCGCGGCCGTGCAGCGCGCCCAGGCCGACGGCCATGCCTTGCAGCGGTCCCAGGCCTTCGCGCGGGTCTCCGAGCACCTCGACGTCCGACGGCAGGTGCGGCAGCACCTGGCCGGCGGCGCTCACCACCAGCACCGGGTCGAGGCCGGCCCGGCGCAGCACGCCGCAGGTGCGGCGCAGCAGGGTGGAGCCGTGCCATTCCAGGGACTCCTTGGACGCGCCCATCCGCGACGAGCGCCCCCCCGCGAGAACCACCCCGGCTGCTGTCACTCGGCGATCGTACGTGGAGCGCCAGCCTGACCGCGGTTCGCCGGGAAGTCTGGTCGGCAGTCCCGCCCGCGACCCCGGAAGGCTGCCGTGTCCCCACTCTTCACCAGCCGCCCGCCCGCGTTGTTCAGCTTCGGGTCGCGGGCCGAGACCCGCCGGATCGGCGACATCCTCCGGCAAAGACCGTCGGTGAGCGTTGCTGCCTGAAGCTCACCTGTTGGCGCTGGTGTGGGCCAACTCCGTCGGCTGACGCCGGGTATGAGGCAACGCCGACGGCGACCGAGGTGTTGTGGTGAACCGCCCCGGTCGGACTCCGACCCCGGGGCTTTCGATGCTCTTCCGCTATGAGGCCCGCCGATGGTGCCCATGGCCACCGGGGGGCGGGACGAGCTCCGGACGGGTGACATGTGGAACTCGAACTCGCTGACCTCCTGGCTGCTGGCTCGCGGCGGCATCTGCGCGAACGACCTGACGCCACCGCTAGGCGGACGAGCTCCGGGCTGGGTAGCTGCGCTCGTTGTCGCCGATCGGGAGGCTGGCTGCGCCGGCCTCCGTCACCGGTGCTCGTCGCGCCACGGCAGCTCGAGGTAGACCACTTCGTCGTACTTTGCGGCGCCGTTCGGACCAACGACCGCAAGTCCCGACGCGCCGACAAGCCCGCGCAGCATCGCCGACCCGCAAGACGGCTGTAGCTCGGCGATGCCGGTCGGTCCCCGCCGCACCGGAAGCAGGCGGTGGCCGTCGCCGAGCGCGTCCCGGCGCGTCGTCGCCCAGCCGCACCGTGCTCGGCGGACGCTGGCAGTCGCCCGTGCAGGGCTCCGAGCAGCGGCTCGAGGAGGGTGAGCAGCGGCGACGCAGGCGGCGAGGGGATTGCCGGGCAACCCGACCAGCCAGCGGTCGCCGGGCAGAGAGGCGAGCAGCATCGGGTGTCCCGGCTTGACGTCGACGCCGTCCACCAGCAGCCGGCCGCCGACCTGCTCGAGGCGCGGCGTGCACGTGGTCGTATGCGCCGACGCTCGTACCGCCGGTCGTGACGACCACATCGGCGTCACTACTGCCAATCGTCGTGGAGAGCGCCTCGAGGGTGTCTGGCAACCTGCTGCACGACGCCGAGGGGAGCGCCGAGAGCCGCCAGCCATCCCGGGAGTTGCGGCCCCAGCGCGTCACGCGTCCGGCCAGGACCGGCGAGGCCGGAGTCGAGGAGCTCGTCGCCCGAGCACGAGCACGTCAACCGTGCGCGGCGCGGACGACGAGCAGGTCGTCATTGCCGGCGGCAGCCGCGAGGCCGAGCACCGGCGGAGTGACGACGGCTCCGGCGGCCAGCAGCACGTCACCGCTGCGTGCCTCCTCGCCTCTGGCGCGGATGTGGGACTGCACCGCTGACCCCGGCGTCCGGCCGGTGGCTGGGCGGACTCCCGCCCGGTCACGGACCGAGTCCTCCACCGGCAGCACGGCGTCGGTGCCGTCGGGGACCGTGGCTCCGGTGGCGATTCGCGGCGCACTGTCCCGAGCGGAGGCGCTGGGCGGAGACCCGGCTGGCCGGGTGGTCGGAGACGATCCGCCACGGGGGTGCTCCGGACACCGCCCACCCGTCCATGGCGGAGTTGTCGGATGGCGGCAGGTGGTTGCGCGCCACGAGGTCGGCCGCCAGGACGCGACCCAGCGCGTCGGCGAGTGGCAGGCGGACCGGCGCCAGCCGAGCCGCCTGAGCGGCGACCAGCCGTGCCTCCGGCCACGGCGTTCCGCCGAGTCGGCGGGTTCGCCCGCGTGCGGTGTGATTGCGCCGATACAGAGGTCATGACCTCACCCGCTCCCAGCCGCGGGGCGGCTTGCGGCTGCCGAGGTGCGTCGTCGCGTGACCGGTACACGATGTAGGGACGGGTGAGGTAGCCGAGCGGTGCGCTGAAGACGTGCACCAGCCGGGTGAAGGGCCACAGCGCGAACAGCGCGAAGGCGGCCAGGGCGTGCAGCTGGAACCCGATGGGCGCCGCGGCCATCAGCTCCGGCTGCGGGTCGAGCCGGAAGATGCCGCGGAACCAGATCGAGACGCCGTCGCGGTAGTCGTAGTGGCCGACGATGTTGGCCACCACGTGTTGGCCAGGCCGAGGACGATGACGGTGCCGAGGACGGCGTACATCGCCTTGTCCATCCGGGTGGTGGCGGAGAACACCGGGCCGACGGTGCGTCGGCGGTAGATCAGGATCGCCATGCCGACGACGGTGCAGACCCCGGCCACCGTGCCGATCCCGACGGCCGACGCGTGGTACATGCCCTCGGAGACGCCGACGGCCTCGGTCCACGACTTCGGGATCACCGAGGCCCATGACGTGCCCGAGGATCACGAAGAGCAGCCCGAAGTGGAACAGCGGGCTGCCGAGGCGCAGCAACCGGCTCTCGTAGAGCTGGGAGGACCGGGTGGTCCAGCCGAACTTGTCGTAGCGGTAGCGCCACCAGTGCCCGACGGCGAACACGGCCAGGCACACGTACGGCACCACCACCCAGAGCAGCGTGTCGACGGTTCCGACCTCGGTGACGCTCTCGGCGCGGTCATCGTCGCGTCGCCTCAGTGCGGTCGGACGGCCGGCGGGTGGGGAACGGCAGCGACACCGGCATCGCCTCCGGCGGCGCGAACGGAGCCAGGCCGACCTCCTCGGTCGGCGGGCCCTGCGACGGCCAGCCGGTGCACCGCTTCGCGCTCGTCGCCGGCGAGCGCCGGCAGGGTGGAGGTGACCGCCCGCAGCACGTCGACGTACGGCGAGCGGGCGTCCTCCAGCGCCAGGCGCAGCAGCTCGATGCCGGCGCGGTGGTCCAGCAGCAGCTGCCGCCCGCCGCGCGGGTCGGTGCCGGCGAACTCCAGGACGACGGCCAGGTGGTCGGGCAGCTCATCGCGCGCCGAGCTCGAGACCGGCAGCCCGGTAGGCGGTCTTGAACTCGCAGCAGCGCCATCCCGCGCTTGCGGGTGTCGCCGTGGGCGTAGTAGGTGAGGTAGAGGCAGCAGCGCCGCTTGTGGTCGAACGTCTCGACGAAGTGCCGGGCGCAGGTCCAGCGTCGGTGTCTCGCCGGCATGGGTCAGGAACGTTCGCAGCGGAGCGGCCGCCGGGTCCGGCAGCAGGTCGACCTCGGCGGCGAGCACCGGCAGCTGCGCGGCCAGCGCTTCGTCGGGGTAGCCGAGCAGCACCGAGGCGATCTGCCAGCGTGGCGGCCGACGCCGTCGTCGCGGTGCGCCTCATGGCCGGTCACCGCCCGGCGGGCCGCTGGTCGTCGTCCGGTTCGCGCGGCGGGAACAGGCCGGGTGGTGCGCCCCGGCCGTCCCAGTTGAGCAGGTTGACCCGGCTCGACTTGTCGTCCGGGGCGACGATGGTGTCCGAGGTCTGCCGGGCCTGCAGCATCTGGAAGTTCTCCACCGCGATCGGGCTGGCGCCGCCGGATCCCTCGCCGAACGGTCCGGAGCCGCCCATGCCGGGCCCGCCGTCGTAGTCGAGGCTGCACTCGGTGGCGAGCTCCTCGAGGGAGTGCGCCTGCTCGGCGTGGGCAGGCGGGATGACGTAGCGCTCGTCGTACTTCGCGATCGCGAGCAGCCGGTACATGTCGTACATCTGCTCGCCGGTCATCCCGACGGCCGCCGGCGATGCTCTCGTCGGGGTCGCGGCCCATGTTGATGTCGCGCATGTAGCAGCGCATCGCGGCGAGCTTGTGCAGCACGGCGTCGACCGGGCCGACGTCACCGGCGGTGAACAGCTCGGCGAGGTACTCGACGGGGATGCGCAGGGCGTCGATGCGGCGAACAGGTTGCCCTTGTCCTCGGCGTCGAAGCCGGTGTCCTTGACGACGTCGACCACCGGCGACAGCGGCGGGATGTACCAGACCATCGGCATGGTCCGGTACTCCGGGTGCAGCGGCAGCGCCACCTTGTACGTGTTGATCAGCGCGTAGATCGGGGAGCGCTGCGCGGCCGACACCCAGTCGCGCGGGATGCCTGCCCGCTCGGCCGCTCGCACCACCTCGGGGTCGTTGCGGGTCCAGGAACACCGACCGCTGCGCCTCGTACAGGTCGTGGTCGTCCTCGGTGGAGGCCGCCTCGAGCACCTTGTCGGCGTCGTAGAGGACCAGGCCGATGTAGCGCAGCCGGCCGACGCAGGTCTCCGAGCAGACGGTCGGGATGCCGACCTCGATGCGCGGGAAGCAGAACGTGCACTTCTCGGCCTTGCCGGTGCGGTGGTTGAAGTAGATCTTCTTGTACGGGCAGCCGCTCACGCACTGCCGCCAGCCGCGGCAGCGGTCCTGGTCGACCAGGACGATGCCGTCCTCGGACCGCTTGTAGATCGCCCCCGACGGGCAGGACGCGGCGCAGGACGGGTTGAGGCAGTGCTCGCAGATGCGCGGCAGGTAGAACATGAAGGTCTGCTCGAACTCGAACTTCACCTTGTCGGCGATGTTCTTGAGCAGCACGTCCTTGTCACCGTGGTCGGGCGAGCCGCCGAGGTCGTCGTCCCAGTTGGCCGACCACTCGATCTTCATGTCCTTGCCGGAGATGAGCGACTTCGGCCGGGCGACCGGGGTGTGCTCCTGCAGCGGGGCGTTGGTGAGCGTGTCGTAGTCGTAGGTCCACGGCTCGTAGTAGTCGTCGAGGCCGGGCAGCGTCGGGTTGGAGAAGATCGTGAGCAGCTTGCGCAGCCGGCCGCCGCCCTTGAGGGCGAGCCGGCCGCGCTTGTTCAGCGTCCAGCCGCCGCGCCACTTCTCCTGGTCCTCGTAGCGGCGCGGATAGCCCTGGCCGGGCCGGGTCTCGACGTTGTTGAACCACACGTACTCGACGCCGCTGCGGTTGGTCCACGCCTGCTTGCAGGTCACCGAGCAGGTGTGGCAGCCGATGCACTTGTCGAGGTTCATCACCATCGCCATCTGGGCCATGACCTTCATCAGTACTGCACCTCCTGGGCGCGGCGGCGGATGACGGTGACCTCGTCGCGCTGGTTGCCGGTCGGGCCGAGGTAGTTGAACGCGAAGGACAGCTGCGCGTAGCCCCCCACCAGGTGGGTCGGCTTGATGAGCAGCCGGGTGAGCGAGTTGTGGATGCCGCCGCGCTTCTTCGACGTCTCCGCGATGGGCACGTCGATCAGCCGGTCCTGCGCGTGGTGCATGTAGACCGTGCCCTCGGGCATCCGGTGCGACACGATCGCCCGGGCCACGACGACGCCGTTGCGGTTGACGGCCTCGATCCAGTCGTTGTCGTGCACGCCGATCTTGACGGCGTCCTCCTTGCTCATCCAGATCACCTGTCCGCCGCGGGACAGGCTGAGCATGAACAGGTTGTCCTGGTACTCCGAGTGGATCGACCACTTGTTGTGCGGCGTCAGGTACCGCACCGTCAGCCCCAGCTCGCCGGTCTCGCCGACCTGCGGCTCCCCGAACAGCGCGGTCATGTTCAGCGGCGGCCGGAAGACCGGCAGGCCCTCGCCGAGCTCGGTCATCCAGTCGTGGTCGAGGTAGAAGTGCTGGCGCCCGGTGAGCGTGTGCCACGGCTTGAGCCGCTCGACGTTGATGGTGAACGGCGAGTAGCGCCGTCCGCCGGTCTCGGAGCCGGACCACTCCGGGGAGGTGATGACCGGCACGGGCCGGGCCTGGGTGTCGGCGAAGGTGATCTGCTTGCCCTCGTGCTCGGCCGCCAGGTCGGCCATCGGCTGCCCGGTGCGCATCTCCAGAGTGCGGAAGCCCTGCGTCGCCAGGTGCCCGTTGGTGGTGCCGGACAGCGCGAGGATCATCTCGCAGGCGTCGACGTCCCGCTTCAGCGAAGGCCGCCCGTCGGCGACGCCGCCGCGCACCGCGCCGTTCTTCCGGCGCAGGTACTCGACCTCTCGGTCGAGCGTGTAGGTGACGCCCTTCGTCGTGGCGCCGAGCGAGTCCATCAGCGGACCGAGTGCCGACATCTTCGCTGCCACCGCCGGGTAGTCGCGCTCCACCACCACCAGCTTCGGCATCGTGCGGCCCGGCACCGGCTCGCAGTCGCCGGCCTTCCAGTCGGCCACCACGCCGTGCGGGTTGGCCATCTCGTCGGCGGTGTCGTGCAGCAACGGGACGGCCACGACGTCCCGGCGAACGCCGAGGTGGGTCTCGGCGAGCCTGCTGAACGTCTCGGCGATCGTCTGGAAGGCGTCCCAGTCGGTGCGGGTCTGCCACGGCGGTGCGATCGCCGGGTTGAACGAGTGGATGAACGGGTGCATGTCGGTGGTGTTGAGGTCGTGCTTCTCGTACCAGGTGGCGGCCGGCAGCACGACGTCGGAGAAGATCGTGGTGCTCGTCATCCGGAAGTCCAGCGACAGCAGCAGGTCGAGCTTGCCCTCCGGCACCTCGTCGCGCCAGACCACGTCCTCGGGCCGCGCCTCCGGTGGCGCCTCGGTGGCCCGCAGCGAGTTGTCGGCCCCGAGCAGGTGCTTGAGGAAGTACTCGTTGCCCTTCGCGGACGAGCCGAGCAGGTTCGCCCGCCAGACGGTGAGCACCCGCGGGTAGTTGTCCTCGGCGTCGGGGTCCTCGCAGGCGAACCTGAGGTCGCCGGACTTCAGCTGCTCGACGACGTAGTCGCCGACGGACTTGCCTGACTCCTGCGCGTCGTCGGCGAGCGTGAGCGGGTTGCGGTCGAACGTCGGGTACGACGGCATCCAGCCCATCCGCGCCGACTGGGCGATGATGTCGGCCGTCGTCTTCCCGGCGAGCTGCCCCTCGCCGGTCGTCGCCGACAGGGTGTCGGCGCCGAAGTGGTCGTAGCGGAACTGGTCGGAGTGCAGGTACCAGTACGCCGTCTGGATCATCTGCCGCGGCGGCCGCGACCAGTCCAGCCCGAAGGCGAGCTGGGCCCACCCGGTGACCGGCCGGCACTTCTCCTGGCCGACGTAGTGCGCCCAGCCGCCGCCGTTGACGCCCTGGCAGCCGGTCAGGGTCGTGAGGGCGAGGAAGGCGCGGTAGATGGTGTCCGAGTGGAACCAGTGGTTGGTGCCGGCGCCCATCAGGATCATCGACCGGCCGCGCGACTCCTCGGCGTTCGCGGCGAACTCGCGGCCGATGCGCTCGGCCTTGTGCGCCGGGACTCCGGTGATGACCTCCTGCCACGCTGGTGTGTAGGGCTCGGAAGCGTCGTCGTACCCGGTCGGCCACGTGCCGGGCAGTCCGTCCCTGGCGACGCCGTACTGGGCGAGCATCAGGTCGAACACGGTCGTCACCAGGTGGCCACCCACCCGGCGGACCGGCACGCCGCGCCGCAGCACCGCCGCCGAGCCGTCCGGCGCGTCGAAGCGCGGCAGCAGCACCTCGACGGGCTCCTCGGGGCCGCCGGTAGCGGAGAGCAGCGGGTCGACCTCGCCGAGGTCGAGATTCCACTTGCCGGCGCCCTCGGGGCCGAAGCGGAAGCCGAGCGAGCCGGACGGCACCACCGGCTGGCCCGTCGCCGAGTCCAGCAGCACCGTCTTGAACTCCGCGTGCTCGGCGTCCTGCTCGCCGGCCAGGTCCGAGGCGGTGAGGAACTTCCCGGCGAAGTAGCTGCCGCCGCGCTGCTCGAGGCGGACGAGGAAGGGGAGGTCGGTGTACTTCTTCACGTACTCGGTGAAGTAGGGCACCTGCCGGTCGACGAAGAACTCCTTGAGGGTGACGTGCCCCATCGCCATCGCCAGCGCGCCGTCGGTGCCGGGTTGCGCGGCGAGCCACTCGTCGGCGAACTTCACGTTGTCGGCGTAGTCGGGCGACACCGCGACGACCTTCTGGCCGCGGTAGCGCGCCTCGGCCATCCAGTGCGCGTCGGGCGTGCGGGTCACCGGGACGTTGGAGCCCCACATGATGAGGTAGCCGGCGTCCCACCAGTCGCCCGACTCGGGCACGTCGGTCTGGTCACCGAACACCTGCGGGGAGGCGACCGGCAGGTCGGCGTACCAGTCGTAGAACGACAGCATCGAGCCGCCGATCAACGACACGAACCTCGCACCGGAGCGTGCGACACCATCGACATGGCGGGGATCGGCGAGAAGCCGGCGACGCGGTCCGGGCCGAACCGCTTGATCGTGTAGACGTGGGCCGCGGCGACGATCTCGCTCGCCTCGTCCCAGCTGGCGCGAACCAGGCCGCCCTTGCCGCGGGCCCGCTTGTAGCGGCGAGACCGCTCCGGGTCGTTGACGATCTCGGCCCAGGCCAGCACCGGGTCTCCGGTACGAGCCTTGGCCTCGCGGTACATCTCCAGGAGCAGGCCGCGGACGTACGGGTAGCGCACCCGGGTGGGCGAGTAGGTGTACCAGGAGAAGGCGGCGCCACGGGGGCAGCCGCGGGGCTCGTACTCCGGGCTGTCCGGTCCGACCGACGGGTAGTCGGTCTGCTGCGACTCCCAGGTGATGATGCCGTCCTTGACGTAGACCTTCCACGAGCACGAGCCGGTGCAGTTGACGCCGTGGGTGGAGCGCACGACCTTGTCGTGGCTCCACCGGTCGCGGTAGAAGTCGTCGGCCTGCCGCCCGCCCGCGCGGTGCAACGTGCGCAGGTCACTGGACACCTCCGCCTTCGTGAAGAACCGGCGGGTGCGCACGAGCGCGTCGGTGAGCGGGTCGTCCAGACCGGCGGCGCCTCGACGACTCTCGTTCGAGCCGGGTGCATCCTTCGAGCTCATGGGCGGGACGTCCTTTCGGTCGTGCTCCGTTCCTGCTGCGAACGTAGTCCCAGGTTGAGGCGGCACGCCCCGGGCTCGGCGAACGCCTCGAGACTGCTCGGCTCCGGTTCGCCGCCCAGCGCCGCGAGGGCGCCCCGCACGATCCCGAGGTGCACGTTGCACACGACCTCGGGGTTGGCCCGGGCGGCGTCGAGCAGCGGGCAGCGCCGCAGCCGCACGGTCGTGCTACGGGGGCCGGTCTCGGGTGCGAAGCCGAGCCGGTCGAAGAGCTCGACCACCCGGCGACGTGCCTGTGCGCGGTGCCGACCGGCTGGCCCTCCACCAGCGAGCGACCCCACGCTTGTCCCGCGGCGAGCGCGTCGCCCGCGGGATCCGCGCTGGTGCGGGAGATCTGCTCGGCCAGGGCGGTCGCCAGCCCGGCGTAGTCGCGCACCCGTACGTCCGGCTCCGGGTGGCCCTCGGCTGCCGTGTAGGACCAGGCCGGGCGTCCGCGGCCCACTACCGGTGCCTGCTCGCGGGTGGCCAGCCCGGCCTCGACCAGCGCCTCGAGGTGGTTGCGCGCGGTGTTGGTGTGCAACGCCAGCCTGGTCGCGGTCTCCTCGACGGTGACCGCGGCCTGCGCGAGCTGCAGGTCGTCGAGCACCCGGGCGCGCTGCGGCGACAGGTGCGGGCCGCCCTCGAGGTACCGGGCGGGAGCCGGCCCGTAGCCCGCCGGGAAGGTGGGTGGGGTGCCTCGAGGAGGACGGTCACTGGGCCTGGGCCTTCTCGCGAGGCAGCCGCAGCAGGACGAACGCCAGCGCGACGGTGGCGGTGATGCACAGCAGCACCAGCCCGATCGTGTAGCTGTGGTCCGCCTCGTTGTAAGTGGCGCCCAGCACCAGCGGTGGGAAGAACCCGCCCAGGCCACCGGCAGCACCGACGATGCCGGCCACCGAGCCGACGCGGTCGGCAGGCGCCCGTCGGGCGACCCAGGCGAACACGCCGCCCATCCCGATCCCCAGCAGGAACGCCATCGCGACGAACGACAGGCCGGCAGCCAGCTCGGGCGCCGGCTGGGTGGCGATCACCAGGGCCATCAGGGCCGCGCCGGCCAGGGAGGTCAGGACCACCGGACGCGGGTGCACCCGGTCGGAGAGGACGCCGCCGATCGGCCGTGCGACGACAGCCGCCAGAGCGAAGCCTGCGGTGCGTGTCCCGGCCTGGGTCAGGTCGAAGTCGTAGACGTCCTTGAGGTATGTCGGCAGATAGGTCGCGAAGGCGACGAAGCCGCCGAACGTCACGGCGTAGAGGAAGGACATCGCCCACGTGACGGGCAGCCGCAGTGCTGCGGCGAGCTTGGGGACGACAGGCTCCCGGTTAGCGGTCCACCGCGGCGAGTCGGCCATCATCGTCCAGCTCACGACGCCAACCACGGCCACCGCCGCCGCCACCAGCAGGTAGGTCTGGGTGTAGCCGAACCAGGTGACGAAGCGCGGGGTGAAGAAGGCCGACAGCGCCGTCCCGCCCATCCCGGCGCCGAAGATGCCGGTCGCGAAGCCTCGCCGCGCGGGGTCGAACCACGCGCTGACGAACGGGATCCCGACCGCGAATGTCGTGCCGGCGATGCCGAGGAAGAAGCCCGACACGAGCAGCAGCGGGTACGACGTGTGGTTGCCCGCGAACACCACCAGCAGCACCGGCGGGATGGAGGCGAAGCAGAGCAAGCTGAACATCAGCCGGCCACCGAAGCGGTCGGCAAGCGCCCCGGTCACGATCCGACCCAGTGAGCCCACGAGCACGGGCATGGCGACGAGCAGCGCCTTCTGCCCGGACGTGAGGCCGAACTGCTCGGTGTAGCGGACTCCCAGCGGTGCGATCAGGTTCCAGGCCCAGAACGTGATGGTGAAGGCCAGCGTCGCCAGCCCCAGGTTGCGCATCTGCCCCACCCGGACGTCGGGGGCGGTCTCGGCTGGCGTCATCTCGGTCTCCCTGTGCACCGCGACAGCGGCATTTAATTTCTACATACGATAGTGTAGTAAACATCATGGCGGGTGACCACCCCCAACGAAGGAGATCCCGGCGGTGTGCGAGTACTGCGGTTGCCAAGCCCTGGATGCGATCGCCGAGCTCACGGCGGAGCACGACGCTGTGGTCGAGCTCGGCGGGCAGGCTCGCCGGGCGCTGGACCGTGGCGACCTGGACCTCGCGGCGGACCGCGCGCGGGCCATCGCCACGGTGCTCCGGCCACACACCGCCGTTGAGGAGGAGGCGCTGTTTCCGGCCGTGGCAGCCGAGTACCCAGGCCACGTCGACCTGCTCGTCGCGGACCATCGACGCATTGAGCGGGTTCTCGCCGAGTCGGCGGCTGGCACACCGTCCGACGCGGCGTGGCCGGCCCGGCTGGCCCTTGCCCTGACCGACCTGCGGGAGCACATCCTGCGCGAGCAGGACGGCGTGTTCCCCGCCGCACTGTTCTCCCTGGACAACGAGGCATGGGACGCCGTGGCCGCGGCCCGCGCCCGAGTGGCGTCGGGTGCGTCGGTGACCGTGGAAGGTCGCACCCGGTGAGCAGCCGGACGAAGGAGAAGGTCGCCGCGCGGGAGCGGGTCGAGGCGATGCGCGCAGCCCGGGCCCGGGACGCTCGGCGGCGCCGCGTGCTGCTCGCCGGCGCCAGCATCGGCGTCGTCGTGCTGCTGCTGGTGGCCCTGGTCGTCGCCAAGGCCGCTGGCCTCGGCTCCGGTGATTCGGGCACCGACTCGACCGCGTCCGCGCAGCCGGCGGCCGCGAGCGCAGCGGTCGTCACGGCCGTCACCGCGGTGCCGGCGACGGTGCTCGACGAGGTCGGACCCGGCGACGTGCAGGCCGTGCCGCGCCCGGTGGACGCTCCGGCGTTGACCGCCGACGGAAAGCCGAAGGTGCTGTACGTCGGCGCGGAGTACTGCCCGTTCTGCGCGGCGCAGCGCTGGCCGGTCGTCGTCGCCCTGTCCCGTTTCGGTACCTGGACCGGTCTAGGGCAGACCACGTCCGCCAGCGACGACGTGTACCCCGACACCGCCACCCTGTCGTTCCATGGCGCCACCTACACCAGCGACTACCTCTCGTTTACCGGCGTCGAGACCAGCGGCCGCACCAAGGTGAACGGTCAGTACGCGCCGCTGGACACGCTCAGCGCGGCCGACCAGAAGACGTTCGCGACCTACAACCAGCCGCCCTACATCAACGGATCGGCCGGCGGCATCCCGTTCCTCGACCTCGCCGGCTCCTACCTGTCGGCCGGCGCGAGCCTCGACCCGCAACTGCTGGCCGGGAAGTCTCATCGCCAGATCGCGGCCTCCCTGTCCGACCCGGCCAGTCCGATCGCACAGGCGGTCGACGGTTCGGCGAACGTGATCACCGCCGCACTCTGCGAGGTCACCGGTCAGCAGCCGACCCGGGTGTGCTCGGCGCCCGGCGTGACCGCCGCCGCGAAGACCCTCGCCCGGGGAAACAAGCAGTGACCGGGCAGGCTCGCCTGACGCGCGAGGCAGACACGACAGCGGCCGCGGCGCGGGCGCCGCGATGGGCGCGGGTCACGGCGATGCTGCTCTCCGTCGCCGGGTTGCTCGTGTCGGCGTACCTGACCGTCGAGCACTACTCGTCGTCCACGACGCTGACCTGCCCGGAGACCGGGGTCGTCAACTGCGTGAAGGTCACCACCAGCAGCTACTCGACGCTGGTCGGCGTGCCGGTGGCGCTGCTCGGGCTGCTGTTCTTCGCCGCGATGACCGTCCTGTGCACACCGGCCGTGTGGCGCCTGACCAACCCGTGGGTGGACCGAGTACGGCTGGCAGGCTCCGTTGCCGGGGTTGTCATGGTCGCCTACCTGGTGTGGGCCGAGCTGTTCCGCATCGACGCCATCTGCCTGTGGTGCACAGTCGTCCACGCGCTCACGGTCGCGCTGTTCGCGGTGCTCGCCATGGCCGCCGCGCTGCGCCCCATCGACCCACGGTGAGCGCCCCGCAGCTAGCCGATCAGCTTGCGTAGTCGAGTGGTGTCGTCCGCTGTCCACCCGGCTGGTTGCGTCACGGCCGCCCACGCGTCGACGTACTCCCGCTTGTAGACATGCCCGTGACCGTCGGGGACGCCGGTGGAGTAGACCATGTCGGCGGTGACCTGCCAGAACGTGACCCAGGGGAGCCATTGCGTCGCCGGCAGGACGTCGGCTCCACGGGGCTCGCGGAGCCAGTCCGGGCGATGCAGGAGCAGGCTGGGTGACCACCACACGATCGGGTCGGACGCGTGCTGCAGGTAGGTGATGCGTGGTGGGCCCCACGTCCCTGCTGGCTGCGACAGGTCTGCCGGCACGGCAGCCCATCGCGCGGTCGCACCCTGCTGGTAGACCGGCAGACGCTCGGGTGAGCCCGCGTCGCGGTTGGCCACCAACGTGCTCGACAGCTCCGTGAAGTTGGGAGTTCCTACGAGCACAGCCCCTTCGGTGCGGGCGGCCATCTCGTCCAGCGAGGCGAAGGCCTCCTGGCTGCCGAAGGCGCCGAGGCTCTCCCCGGAGATGTACAGCCTCGGCCGATGGTCGGTGGGCAGTTGTTTCCACGCCTTGTAGACGCTCTCAAAGACCGCGACGCCCGTTGCCTGGGCCTTGGACTTGTCGACGAGGAACGAGATCCAGCTCGGCAGGTACGAGTACTGCGCCGCTGCGATCGCCGTGTCCCCGCCCAGCATGTACTCCAGCGAGTCGACTGCTGCGGGATCGACCCACCCGGTCCCGGTTGTGGTCACGACGACCAGCGCCTTGCGGTCGAAGCCGCCGGCGCGGCGAAGATCCTTTACCAGCACGTCCGCTCGCTCCTGCACGGTCGGCGCGGACTGCAGACCCGCATACACCCGGATCGGCACCATGGCCGGTCCACCGGTGAACTCGGCGATCTCGGCCTCGGTCGGCCCGCGTGCGACGAAGTTGCGGCCTTGCCGCCCGAGGGTGTCCCAAGCGATGAGCGAGGGCGGGCTGCCGGATCGCTCCGGGTCGGTCGGTTGGACCGTGCCCGCATCTGTCGTCGAGTCCTTGACGCTGAACGTTGCATTGGACGCCGCGATGAAGCCGCGGAAGATCACGCCAGTGAGCAGCCCGACGACGAGCAGCACCACCGCAGTGACCGCGATCGTCCGTGCGAGCCACAGTGGCAGCCTGCCGACCGTGCGGCGCAGCACCCAGCCCGTCAGCCGGCGCAGGACCCGGCCCAGCGCGACCAGCCCGACGAAGACGAGCAGCGCGAGCACGGCTATGAGCGCCGAGTCGTACCCTGCCGGCGCGTCAAGGCCCATGAGCTCATGCAGGTCGGCCTGCCACCGCCAGCCGGCGACGAGCACCACGATCGTGAACGCGGCCCCCGCGACGGCGAGGGCACGCCAGGCCCGGCGAATGGTGCCGGGTGACGGCCGCCACCGGGTGACCCGGCGGACCGCCCACGCGACGCTCTCGCCCACGCCGTACCCGAACGCCGCGACGATGCCGGCGAGCAGGCCCTGCAGGATCGGGGACCGCGGAAGCAGCGACGGGGTGAATGACGACCAGGCCAGCAGCAAGGCCATGACCGTGCCCGGCCACCCGTACCGCGGGAGTCCCGCAATGATGCGACGCCAACGCCCGACCGTGACCGGGGTCGGGCTGGCATCCTGGGCCTGGACGGTCATCGGCTCGGCCGCGGGCGCGCAGGTCGGAGTTCTTCGTCGGAGTCGACACGCTGCGCCCTGGTCCATGACCGCCATCCAAGCGTGCGCCGACGGGAGGAGGCCCTCGAATGACGAGGGTGACCGACCGAGCTCGGCGTCTCTACCCGGCACTTGCAGGATGCGTCGTCCTCCTGTCGGTCTGGGACATTGTTGTGCGGCCGGTGCTTCCGTCCGATCTGCACCTGGTGGGCGGCCTGGTAGTCGCCGGCTGCACGGTCGCCTTCGGCCTGTGGGGTGGTCTGGACGCTGGGGGTCTGGGGTTATCGCCCGGCCGGCTCACCGATGGCCTGCGCTACGGCGGGCTTGCGTTCGGCGCCGTGACGGCGGTTGTCCTCCTCGGGCTCGTGATCCCCGTGACGCGACACGAGTTCCACTCCACACGAGCGGACATCACCGCCGGGCACCTGCTGGTCCAGGTCCTGGCCACGATCCCGCTTGGGACGGTCGTCGTCGAGGAGCTGGTCTTCCGCGGTGCCGTTCTAGGTCTGCTCCTGCTGGCGATGCCGACCGTGTGGGCGGTTGTCGCGTGTTCGCTCCTGTTCGGCCTGTGGCACGTCCCAGCCGTGCTGGGAGCCGCATCCGGTTCCCACGACCAGGTGCTGGCGGTCGCGGCCGGCACCTTCGTGGCGACCTTTGCGGCCGGTGCGGTGTTCTGCTGGCTGCGGATCCGCTCCGGCAGCCTGCTCGCGCCGGGAATGGCTCACCTGGCGACCAACACAGTTGCCCTGATCGTGGCCTGGCTCGTGGTCCACTAGCGCGATCGCCGGTGTCCGGGCCTGGTGCTTCGATGCCTATGCCCGCGGCGAGAGAGGAGTGGCAGATGCCTATGCACGACAGCACACACGCGGGGAAGTCCGCGTGGACAACTGGGGAGTCGCAGATCTGCGCGGTCCCCCCGCTACCAATAGGTGTCTCAGGACATCGACGACAGCCGCACCTGCACCTGCAGGTCCGGCTGTCGTGCGTTTTCCCGCTTGGTCCGGCTCCAGGACTCGAGTGTCAGCTCCTGAGGACGCGTTCTTTGCCGGGCAGCTCGGCGGCGTCGGGTGCCAGGTCCGTGTGGCCGGGCCACCATGCCGCATGCCCGATGAGAGCCGTGAGCGCCGGGGTCAGGAACAGCGCCATGACGAAGGCGGCCAGGGCGATGCCGACGGAGAACGAGAAGCCCATCGACTTGAAGAACGTGCCCTCGGCGAACATCAGCGAGGCGAACGTGCCGGCCAGGATCAGACCCGCGGCCGCGACTGTCGGGCCGGCGTGCTCGATCGCCTTGGCAGCCCCGGGTCGCGGCTCGAGTCCCTCACGTGCCTCTTCGCGCAGGCGCGCCACCATCAGGATGTTGTAGTCGGTGCCCAGCGCCACCACGAAGAGGTAGATGTAGATCGGCAGGATGAAGATCAGCCCCTGCTCGCCCAGCAGGCCCTGGAAGACCAGCACCGTCGCGCCCAGGCTGGCGGTGAAGCCGAGGCCAACCGAGAGCATGAGGTACACCGGCGCGACCAGGCTCCGCAGCAGCAGCGCCAAGATGAGCATGATCAGCACGGCGGCGACCGGGAACACGACCGAGTAGTCCCGCGCCATCGCGTTGTTCAGGTCGACGAAGATCGACGTCGTACCGCCGACGAAGGACTCGGTCCCGTCCGGCGCAGCCGAGTGCGCGGTGTCGCGCACCGGCCCCTTGACGTTGGCCAGTGCCTGGTCCGACGCGGGGTCGTCGGAAAGCACGACGGTGAACACCGCGACGTCGTCGGTGCGGTCGGCCAGCGCTGCCGAGGCGACCCCGTCGGCGGCGCCGAGCTCGGTGGCGTAGGTGTCGAGCGCAGCGTCGTCGAGCGGCCGGCCGTCCGTCGAGCGCAGCAGGACGGACGTGGGGTCCGCGGCGCCGCTGGGCTGCCCCTTCTCGAACGTGATCAGCGCCTGCCCGGACTCCGTCTGCTCGGTGCTGCTGTCGGAGAAGTTGAACGTCGGGTTGAACCCGAGGGCGAACAGGGACAGGACGGCGAGCGACCCGGCCGAGACGACTGCGTAGCGGACCGGGTGCGCGGCCACTGACCGCCCGATGGCGCGGAACCGACTGGAGTCCGGCTCGACCATCCACCTCTTCGACGGCCAGGCGATCGCCCGTGGTCCCACGGTGGCGACGACTGCGGGCACCAAGGTCAACGCGGCGAGCACGGCCATCGCGACAGCGATGGCCAGGGCCGGCCCGATCGAACGGAAGATGCTCAGGGACGACAGCACCATCGCCATGAAAGCGATGATCACCGCGCCGCCGGCCGAGGCGATGGCCTCACCGGCCCGCTCGACGGAGTGGGACACCGCGCCCCGACCGTCGAAGCCCAGCCGAAGTGCCTCCCGGTAGCGGAACAGGAAGAACAGGATGTAGTCGGTCCCGATGCCGAACAGCACGATGAACAAGATCACCGAGATGGAGCTGTCGGCCTTGAGGTCGAACGCCTCGTTCGCCATCGCGATCAGCCCGTTGGCGGTCGTCCCGACCAGGGCGACCGTCAGGATGGGCAGAGCGCAGGCGATGACGCTGCGGAAGATCAGCGCGAGCAGGACCACGATCAGCAGCAGGGTCACGATGCTCACGACGGCAAGCGCCTTCTCGGACGACTCCTGCGAGTCCAGCGACTGCGCCGCCGGACCGGTCACACCCGAGCGGAGGTCGGTCCCCTCGGTCAGCGGCTCGACGTCGGCGCGCAGGGCGCGGGCGTCCTCGATGGCGGCCGGGTCGAAGGCGTTCTTGCCCGGCTTGACCTGGACGAAGATCGCCTGCACCAGGCCGTTCTCCGACACCGGAGTTGCGGCTGCGGTGCCGAGGTTGTCGTAGCTCTTGGTGTTGAGCTCCTCGGCGACGGAGGAAACCGCGGCCTGGTCGGCCTCGGTCAGCTGGCCGCCGTCCTCGCGGTCGAAGACCACGATCGCACCGATCTCACCCCGCTCGGGAAAGGCTTCTTGCTGCACGGCGAGTGCCTTGACGGACTCGTAGTGCCCGGGCAGGAACTCCGACTGGTCCTGCGTGGACTGCAAGGCAGGAGCCGCCACGGCAATGACCACGGCTGCCACGATCCAGGCGGCGATGACCCACCAGCGGGCGCGGACGACGAGCCTTCCCGAGCGCAGCGAACATGGGCCGAACCTACCGAAACCGCTTGGCCGGCTTCGAGCCCGTTTTCGCACAGGAACCTCCCAGGTACACCTGGGACGATGAGCACCTGCCCGAGTCGTCACCTTCTGGAGCCCCCTTGTCCGACGTAGCACTCGCGCCCCGCGCCGAGGCCTTGCTGAGCCGACTCGACTCCTGGGCGGCGAAAGGCACCGCCAGGGCGCTGCTCATCAAGGTCGGCGTGACGCTGGTCGGCCCGCTGGTCATCCTGGCCGGAGTTGCGATGCTCGTCCTGCCGGGCCCGGGACTGGTGGTGATCGCCGCCGGCCTTGCACTCCTCGCGCTGGAGTACCGATGGGCTCGTCACACCCTGGCGCTCCTGGGTCGCACGCTCGCCCGGGTACGCGAAGCAGCGCTCCCGAAGGAGGGGTCGCGCGGCCGACGAGTACTCGGCGCACTGCTCGTGGCGGTCGCTGCCGTGGCCGGGTTCATGGCCACGGTCGCGATGACAGCGGTCCTCGGCTCGCACACCGTCATGTAGCCCACCACGTGGCCGGCTATCTGGCCTTGGTCTTGGTCCTGGCCTTCGACTTCGTCGGCTGCCGGGCGCGCGGGATCGCCGGCGAGTCGACGGCACGTGCTCGCCTCTCCCGGGCAGCCTTCTTGGCCCGCCGGGAACGTGAGAAGAGCAGGGCTGTCAGGTAGGTCGATGGAGACGTCATGGTGGTGCCCCAGATCGGTGGAGATCCCCAGGCTGGCCGACGTGCGAACGCGGCCGCATCACCCGAAAGGGATGAGCCGACGACTGCCCGACGCATCGGACTGTCACGGGAGCGATCTCATGCTCTTTGCATGAGGTCCGTGCGCGACGCGGGCTCGATGCTGACCTCGTGACGAGCCGAGGCGCCGGGCGGGCGCGCGATCAGCCGTTGGGTCCCCATGGTCGGATGGCTGCCTCAGTACCAGCGGTCCTGGCTGAGCTCCGACCTGATCGCCGGCTTCACCATCTGGGGTCTGCTGGTCCCGGAGATGATCGCGTACGCCGGCCTGGCGGGCTTGTCGCCTCAGGCCGGCCTCTACACCCTGCTCGCGACGCTCGGCCTGTACGCGATCTTCGGGACCAGCCGGCAACTCGTCGTCGCGGGGACGTCAGCCTCGGCCGTCCTCGTCTTCTCCGCGGTGTCGGGGCTGGCGGCGACCAGTTCCTCGGACTCGGCCAACCTCGCGGCCGGCTTGATCGTGGCGACCGGCGCGCTCCTCGTCGTGGCGGGGCTGCTGAAGCTCGGCTTCATCACCCAGTTCCTGTCCCGTCCGGTGATGGCCGGCTTCGTGTTCGGGCTGGCCATCTTCGTGTGCGTGAGTCAGCTCCCGAAGCTTCTCGGCCTGGAGAAGGGCGACGGCAACACCCTGCAACAGCTCGGCCACCTGATCCGCAACCTCGACGACGCGAGCGTCACGACGCTGGTCGTCGGGCTCGCGGCACTGGCGTTGCTGTGGGGGCTGGAGAAGGGCGCGCCGCGGGTGCCCGGCGGCCTGGTGGTGCTCGCGCTCGGCATCGGGCTCAGCGCGCTGCTCAACCTCTCCGAGCCACGGCGTGGCCATCATCGGCGACATCCCGACCGGACTGCCCTCCTTCTCGGTGCCCGATGTGCGCGCGGACGACCTCTGGGTGCTGCTCCCGTCGGCCATCGGCATGATGCTCGTGATCTACAGCGAGGCCCTCGGTGCAGCAACGACGTTCGCGGAGAAGCACGGCTACCGGCTCGACTCCAACCAGGAGATGATCGCGCTCGGGCTCGCCAACATCGGGTCGGGGTTCCTCGGCGGGCTGGCCGGTGGGGGCAGCCTCTCGCAGAGCGCTGTGAACGACGGCGCGGGGGCGCGCACCGAGCTGTCGCCGGTGTTCGCGTCCGTGCTGAGCCTGGTCACCGTGATCGCCCTGACTCCGCTCTTCCACGATCTGCCTGAGGCCGTCCTTGCCGCGTTGATCATCCACGCGGTGTCGCGCCTGATGCGGGTGCGCGAGATGCGCGGCTTCTACCGGCTCGTTCCCAGCGAGTTCTGGCTCGGCATGGCAACGCTGGCCGGTGTCGTGCTGTTCGAGGTTCTCGCCGGACTGATCATCGGCGTACTGCTGTCGTTGGTGCTGTTCATCGCCCGCGCCAGCCGGCCCCGGGTCTCGGTGCTCGGCGAGAACCCCGCGGCGCCGGGGGCGTACCTGGACGTTCAGCGTCATCCCCAGGCCCGCGCCACCGACGGGGTGCTGGTCGTGAAGGTCGACGCGCCGATCTTCTACGCCAACGCCCAGTCGGTGCGCGACTCCATCGACGACCTGGTGGACAACGCAGCCGCCCCCGTCCGCGCGGTCGTGCTCGACCTCGACACCAACGACGACATCGACGTCACGACGGCCGACCAGCTGGTCAAGCTTCGACACTCGCTCGACGGGCGGGGCATCACGCTCGGCCTGGCCCGGGTCCACGCCCCCACGCTGCTCACCGCCGAGCGAGCTGGGCTGATCCAGGCGACTGACTCGAGCCACGTGTTTCCCGACGGTCGGTGCGGCGGTCGCCTGGGCCACCGAAGACCAACGTCGCCGCTAGGGGCGTTTGCCCGGTTTGCGGAGGGCCGCGTGACGGCAGGCGTCGCCATTAAGGTAAGGCTGCCTTACTTCCCTTAGGCCACTCATGCTGTGCTTCACCGCCGGGCGCTGACTGTCGCTGCCATCGCGCTCGCGTGGAGAACGACAGGTCGTGCGTACGACATGGAGATGACCGATGGCTCGCCGAGCGGCCAGATGGCCTTCCTCGACGTGATCGAGAAGGCGCTCACGTAGTGGCGCACCTACCCGAGCTGCCGATGCGGGTCTTCCGGGCCGAGGTGATCTCGTCGGTCGACCTGTCGCCGTCGATGCGCCGCGTGGTCTTCGGCGGCCCGGGGCTGGCCGACTTCGCCAGCACCGGTGTCGGCGACGAGTACCTGAGAATCATCTTTCCCGCACCCGGGGCGACCGAGCCGGTCCTGCCCGTCGTGAAGGACAACGTCCTCGACTACAGCACGATCGACCTCGGCCTGCTGCGCACCTACACCGTGCGGCACTTCGAGCCCGGCAAGGTCACCATCGACTTCGTCGTCCATGAAGGTGGTGTTGCGGCCACCTGGGCACGCGACGCGAAGCCGGGCGACGTGGTCGGGATGAACACGCCGACCGGGCTGTACCACCCGCCGGCGAACCTGACGTGGCAGATCCTGGTCGCCGACTGCGCGGGACTGCCCGCTGCTTCCCGCATCCTCGTGCAGACGCCGCCTACGGTTCGCACCCGCGTCGTGGTCGAGGTGCCCGACGAAGCACACCGGCTGAGGTTGCCGGCGCACCCCCGGAGCGAGGTGACCTGGGTCAACGGCGGCAACGGCCATAGCCAGAGCCGCCTGGCGGAAGTCGTCCAGTCGCTACCCAAGCCCGACGCCACGGGCACCGGCTACGTCTGGGTCTCCGGAGAGTCGAAGGCGTTGCGCGGCGTGCGTCGCTACCTTCGCAAGGAGCTCGGCCTGCCCGCCACGGCGTACAAGGCGGTGGGCTACTGGATCGAGGGCGCCGAGGACTGGAACGCGAAGTACGACGCCCTCGACGAGAGCACTCGGACGTCCCTCGAGTCGCTGTGGCAGTCCGGGGGCTCGGAAGAGGAGATCGAGGACGAGTACGACGAGCGACTGACTGCTCTGGGGCTGTAGGTGTGACGAGCACGGCGCTTACCTCACCCGGGCGGGATGATGTCCACCGCCTTCCTCGCACGGCACGCTCGCGGGTGCGGGAGCGGCGAAGGTGGTGGGTGCCCGTGTCCAGCTTCGAGACCCGACCGGCACCACGGCGATGACGCAGCAGGCGGTTCCCGCACGATGGCCGGACCGGGCCCGGCTCGCAGCGCGCACGCACGTCACGCGGCTCGCGCCCACCACCGTGGGTCGGTTCTGGGCCCGGCTTCTCGAGCTCGAGTTCGTCGACCGGGCCGTGGCGTTGGCGGCCAAGGCAGTCGTGTCGTTCTTCCCCCTGATCATCGTGGTGGCAGCCTTGTCGCCGCCGGCGAGCCCGTAGCGCCATCGTGGACTCGATCGCCACGAGGTTCGGCCTGGACGGCGAAGCCGCGACGATCATGAGTCGCGCCTTCGCCTCCCCCGAACAGACCCGCGCCGCCACCGGGCTGCTCGGCTGCCTGCTCGTGGCGGCGTACGCGATCTCCTTCACCACCGCGCTGCAACGGGTCTACCTGCGGGCCTGGCGGCGCCCCACCGGCGGTGGCGTGCGGAACAAGGGCCGAGGGGCGATGTGGCTCGCCGGCCTGCTCGTTCTGCTCGTCCTGCTCGCCTCCCTGCGCCGGATCGTCGCCGGCCCGCCAGGCACCGTCGCGGTGGGGGTGGCCGGGGCGGTCGGCTCCGTCCTTGCCTGGTGGTGGACCGCCCGACTCATGCTGCGGAGCGAGGTGCGATGGCGGCCTTTGCTGCCCACGGCGATCGTCACGGGAGTCGGTGCCTGGGGCTACACCCTGGCCGCCACCGTGTGGATGCCGCGAGCAGTGGCCAAGCACTACGCACAGTTCGGCTCCTTCGGGATCGCCCTGGACTTCATGAGCTGGTTCACCGGGTTCGCCTTCCTGGTGATCGGCGCCGCTGTGCTCGCTCCGGTCCTTGTCGAAGGTGACCATGCGCTGGGCCGATGGCTGCTGGCAGGACAGGCCTCCCCGCTCGTGCCGTCGGCGCCCCCGGCGCTGCCGGCCCCGCCACGAGTCCTTGGCCTGTCCGATGCCTTCGGTCTCGGCGACCAGTCCGGCCGGCGTGACCCGCCGACCTGAGCCGTGGGCGCGGTAGTATTGCCTCAGCACCGACCAGGCAAGTCGACAGATGGTTCGCAAGTCCCCACCGTGGGTGGCCCGTCGGGCCCAGACGGCGTCGATCTCTCGTAGATCCGTGGGGACCGAGTCGCGTCGGGTGCTTCATCCCGCCGCGGCGAACGCGACGGGCACTGGCGAAGGAGGAGTACGTGGCTCGACGTGGCCAGCGCCAACCGGCCGCTCGCCGTACCGCTCCTCGGAACCAGCGACGTGTCCGCGAGCGCGACAACGACGGCATCATGCCGGTGCTCGCCCGCACCGTGCGTGAGGTCGAGGCGGCCGTCCAGCGCGGGCGCGTGATGCCCTCGGTGCGCACGAAGTTCCAGGTCGTCGCGCTGCTGGTGCGCGAGGAGCGCGCCCGGGTCCGGGCCGACGCGACGAGCAGCGAGGCCCAACGGGCCGAGCAGCTCAAGCGCCTCGACGGGATCGCGATGATCCTCGCGCAGACCGCGGCCCGCGACACCTCGCTGCTCTCGCTCCTCGCCGAGGACGCCGTCGTCTCCGACGCGGCCAAGTCGCTCCGACGGGACATGCTGCGAGGACGCCGGTCTCGAGGCGGACCCCGAGGAGGTCGCGCCGCCCGAGCCCGCGGCCGCCTCCGCCACCGCCGAGCGTCGGGTCGTGCCGCAGTCGGTCGTCTCGCGACAGCTCGCCAACCCGTTCCTCGCCCCCGACTTCTCGGCCGCCCGGCAGAACGCACCGGCCGCGCGCCGCCTGGCCAGCTGGGAGCTGCTCGGCCCGCTCTTCAGCTCGTTCGAGCGCGCCGGCGGCGGGACCTCGGCGTGCATGGCGCTGCCCCCGCCGTCCTCCCTGCAAGCGCCGGGTGGCCTGCAGCTGATGCCGCACCAGGCGCAGGTGGTCGCTGCCGCCGCCGCCGGCCACCGGACCTTCCTGCTCGCCGACGAGCCGGGCCTGGGCAAGACGGCGCAGGCGCTGCTCGCCGCGCAGGCAGCGAACGCCTACCCGCTGCTCGTCGTCGTACCGAACGTCGTCAAGACCAACTGGGCGCGCGAGGTCGGCCTCTGGACCCCGAACCGCGCGGCCACCGTGATCCACGGCAACGGCGACACGATCGACGGCTTCGCCGACATCGTCATCGTCAACTACGAGGTGCTCGACCGGCACGTCGGCTGGATCGGCGACCTGGGCTTCCGCGGCATGGTCGTCGACGAGGCGCACTTCATCAAGAACAAGTCCTCCCAGCGCTCGCAGCACGTGCTGGAGCTCTCCGCAGCGCATCCGGTCCCGCATCAACCGGCCGCTGCTGATGGCCCTCACCGGCACCCCGCTGATCAACGACATCGAGGACTTCGCGGCGATCTGGCAGTTCCTCGGCTGGATCGACGACACGAAGCCGCTCGGCGAGCTGATGCACGCGCTCGAGGAGACCGGCCTGACGCCGGCCGACCGCGGCTTCTACCCCGCCGCCCGCGAACAGCGTGATCGACCTCGGCATCGTCCGTCGTCGCAAGGTCGACGTGGCCGCCGACATCCCCGCCCGTCGCATCGCCGACCTCCCGGTCGAGCTCGACGACAAGGCGAGCCGGTCGATCCGCGAGGCCGAGCGCGACCTGGCTCGGCGCCTGGTGTCGCAGTACGAGACGGCCCTCGCGAGGCGCAAGGCCGGCAGCGCCGTCGACGGCATCGACCACGAGCTCGTACGCCGGATCGCCACCCGGGAGCGCAAGGCCACGGCGACGAAGAAGAACGACGAGAACGTCTTCAGCATGATGCGGCGCATCGGCCAGGCCAAGGCCGGTCTCGCCGCCGACTACGCCGCACAGCTGGCCCGCAGCGCCGGCAAGGTCGTCTTCTTCGCCAAGCACATCGACGTGATGGACGTCGCCGAGGAGACCTTCGAGAAGCGCGGGATCCGCTACTCGTCGATCCGGGGCGACCAGACGTCGAAGGCGCGGCAGAAGCAGATCGACGCGTTCGTGAACGACCCCGAGGTCCACATCGCGGTCTGCTCGCTGACCGCGGCCGGCGTCGGGGTCAACCTCCAGGTCGCCTCGAACATCGTGCTGGCCGAGCTCTCCTGGACCGACGCCGAGCAGACCCAGGCCATCGACCGCAGCCACCGGATCGGCCAGACCGAGCCCGTCACCGCCTGGCGCATCATCGCGGCGCAGACGCATCGACGCGAAGATCGCCGAGCTGATCGACAGCAAGGCGGGGCTCGCCGCCAGGGCGCTCGACGGCTCGGACGAGGAGGTCGCGTCGTCGGCCGACGTACAGCTCGAGGCGCTCGTCGCGCTGTTGACCGACGCGTTGTCGGCTGCGGCCTAGCGCTGGCCGAACGGGCGAGCCTGGTGCGGCCAGCCTCGCTACGCTTGCAGCGTGTCGTGCAAGCTCGGCGAGGCCTGCTGGATGCGGGCCGGAGAGCCCCTCATCCTGCACTGGATGGCTAAGGCAGTGTGACGGGCCTGCGGGCCCGCGTCAACCTGGGGTTGACGGGTCGCCATCGTCAACCTAGGTTGACGCATGACCCTCGACGAGCTCATCTCCCAGGTCCGGACCGCCGACCCGGAGGGATCCGCCCTGGACCACCTGGCCGAGGCGACCGCGATCGCCGACCACCTCGGCGAGCTGGCTGACCACCTGGTCGGGCACTTCGTCGACCAGGCCCGTCGGTCCGGCGCCTCGTGGACGCTGATCGGGCAGAGCATGGGCGTGACCAAGCAAGCCGTGCAGAAGCGCTTCGTGGCAGGCCTTCCGTCGATGGACCGGTTCACCAACCGGGCCCAGGTGGTGGTGCTGAAGGCGCAGAACGAGGGCCGCGACCGTGGGCACCGCGAGCTCACCAGCCTGCACCTCGTCCTCGGCCTGCTCGCCGAGTGGCAGGGGCTCGCCGGCCGCGCGATCGAGGCGGCCGGCGTGACCGAGGACGACGTCGCCACCGCCGCCGTGGCGGCGCTTCCGCCCGACGGCGTGCCGACGACCGACCATCCGCCCTTCTCGCCCGGCCTGAAGAAGGTGCTCGAGCTCACGGTGCGCGAGTCGCTGCGGCTCGGGCACAACTACGTCGGCACCGAGCACCTCCTGCTCGGCCTGCTCGAGGCGCGGGACGAGCCCGGCGCCCAGGTCCTGATCGGGCTGGGAGTGTCCAAGCCGGACGTCGAGGCCTGGACGCTGCGGGCTCTCGACGAGCTGACGGCCACCCGGGCCGCCCGTCCGGCGCCCACCGGATGGTCCCTAGCAATACTAGAGTGATCACTCTAGTATTGCCGGCATGCCCTCAGGACCCAGCGACTACACCCTCCGGAACCACGGTGCCGACCTCACGGTCCGGCTGTGGTGGGACGGCCGCAACCAGGCGGTGCTCATGGTCGACGGCGTCGAGGTCGACCGTGGGTCCGCCGGACCCGTGGGCCGGCTGGACCTCGCTGCCGGGTCACCGCACCACGTCCGGGTGGCCTGGTGGTGGCGCGGGCGCCCGGCCACCTGCGCGGTGGTCGAGACCGCACCGGCGGCCGACCCGGCCGATGACAACCCGCTGTCCCGGACGCGTCCCCAGCTCACTCCCCTCGCGCCGCCGCTGGGCACCAGGGCCCGCCGCGCGTACGACCTGCAGGCGAGGCACCCTCGGCTGTGGGCGTCGCGACACGTCGCCGTCAAGGTCGCCGGCATCGCGGCAGCCATCCTCGGCATCAATGCGATCCTGCGCGCGCTGCTGCCCCGGCTCGATGTCCGGCTCCCGGGCATCGACGTGGACGTGCCCGGCTGGGTGCGGTACCTGGACGTCGGTCACTACCTGCGGCCGGTGGTGGACTGGCTGAAGGAGAGCTGGGCCTGGCTGGTTCCGGACTGGCTGCCGGAGACCGGCTGGGTCAAGTACGCCATCGGACTCCTGATCGCCATCAACGTTGCGCGGGCCGAGGTCAAGCGACGCTCGGAGCGGGCCCGTCGCGAGGCGGATGCTCGGGAACGCGAGGGCGCGGGAGACTGAGGCCGGTGCGCACAGTCGACCCGGAGCGGCACGAGGCCCGTCGCCGGCAGATCCTCGAGGCTGCGGCCGAGCTGTTCGCGGAGCGCGGCTACGACGGCGTGACGACCACCGCGATCCACCAGGCCGCGGGCATCGGCTCCGGCACGCTGTTCCACTACTTCCCGACCAAGCGGAGCATCTTTCACGACCTGTTCGCCGACGACCTCGACTCGACCACGCAGCTCGTCGCCGCACTTGACGAGTCCGACCCGATGGCCGCGGTCGTCGCGCTGGTCGAGCACCGGACGGCCGACGTCGGCAACCCGCTCGTCCCCGGCCTGCTGATGGCGGCGATCACGCACGCGGGGCGGGACGAGGAGTTCGCCGAGCTGATCGCACGGGACGAGGCGTTCCTGCACGGCACGTTCAGCCGGCTGCTCACGGCAGCGGCGGCGGCCGGGCAGATCGACGCGCAGCTCGACCCGGCCGGCGCCGCCCGGTGGATCAGCACCCTGATCGACGCCCTGCACCTCCAGGCGGGTGGCCCGGGCTTCGATGCCGAAGCAGACACCGCGACCCTGCTGCTCATCCTGCGGCGCTACCTGCAGCCGGGTGGTCACCGGGACTGAACGGGCGTGCGGGGACCGCGACGGAACTGGGGGAAGCCCCGCCGCGGCCGAGGAGAACTGTCCCTGGTGGGCAACCGGCTGTCACTGGACACAACGCCGTCGTACGCCCGGCAGTTCGTCCCGCGGGCAAGTGGTCGGGGCTCCCTCAGCGTGGATGAGGCGACATCACGGCGCGGACCGGCATCCTGACGGGCAGCGAAAGGCGGCCGGCGTCGGTGACAGACATCGCAAGCAGTTCCAAGCACGGGCAGCTCCAAGACGGGCACGGTCCTGCTCACGTTGGCGGCGGGTCAGTTCCTGATGACCCTCGACAGCTCGGTGATGAACGTCTCGATCGCAACCGTGGCCGAGGACGTCGGCACGTCCATCACCGGCATCCAGACCGCGATCACGCTCTACACGCTGGTCATGGCGATGCTGATGATCCCCGGCGGGAAGATCGGCTCGCTGATCGGGCGCAAGCGCGCCTTCGCGATCGGCTGCGTGATCTACGGTCTGGGCTCCCTCACGACAGCGTTGGCGCCCAACCTGCCGGTGCTGATCCTGGGCTGGTCGCTGCTCGAGGGCGTTGGCGCTGCCCTGATCCTGCCGGCCATCGTCGCCCTGGTCGCCGGGAACGTCCCGGTCGCAGGGTCGCCCGCGCGCGTACGGCCTGATCATGGCGGCGGGCGCCATCGCGGTGGCCGTCGGACCGCTGATCGGCGGCATCGCGACGACGTACTTCTCCTGGCGCTGGGTCTTCGCCGGCGAGGTCCTGGTCGTGCTCATGATCCTGGTCCTCGCCCGCCGGATCCACGACGCGCCCGTCGAGGAGCACGGCGAAGCTCGACGTCGTCGGCGCGGTGCTGTCGGCGGCCGGGCTCGGGCTGGCGGTGTTCGGCGTCCTGCGTTCGAGCGAGTGGGGCTGGGTGCCGCCCAAGCCGGACGCTCCGGACGATCCTCGGCCTGTCGCCGACGATCGTGCTGATCCTCGCGGGCCTGCTCGTCCTGTGGCTGTTCACCGGCTGGGAGGACCGGGTCGTCCGGCACGGCGGCGAGCCGCTCGTGCGGTTGGCGATGTTCGGCAACCGTCAGTTCACCGGCGGCCTGGTGATGTTCTTCTTCCAGTTCCTGGTGCAGGCCGGGTCTGTTCTTCACCATCCCGCTCTACCTCTCGGTGGCGCTGGGCCTGTCGGCGATCGACACCGGCCTGCGGATCATGCCGCTGTCGATCACGCTGCTGCTCGCGGCGGCGGGCATCCCGCGGTTCCTCCCGAACGTGTCGCCGCGCCGGGTCGTGCAGTCGGGTCTGCTCGCGCATGTTCGCCGGGATCGTCGCCCTGTTCCCGGCCCTGGACGTCGGCGCCGGGCCCGAGATCGTGACGGTCCCGCTGCTGTTCGCCGGGCTCGGCATCGGCGCGCTGGCGTCGCAGCTGGGGAGCGTGACCGTGTCCGCCGTCCCGGACGACCAGAGCGCCGAGGTCGGCGGGCTGCAGAACACCGCGACCAACCTGGGGGCCTCGCTCGGGACGGCGCTCGCCGGGTCGCTGCTGATCGCCGCCCTGTCGACGTCGTTCCTCACCGGGATCGAGCAGAACGACGCCGTGCCGCGCGAGAGGTGGCGGCGCAGGCGAACGTCGAGCTGGCCGGCGGGATCCCGTTCATCTCCGACGCCGACCTCGAGGAGGCGCTCGCGGAGGCCGGCGCCACGCCGCAGGTCACTGCGGCGGTGCTGGACGAGAACGGCGAGGCTCGCCTGGCCGGCCTGCGGACTGCGCTCGCGGCGTCTGGGCGTCATCGCGCTGCTGGGACTCTTCTTCGCCGGCCGGATCCCGACCGTGCAGCCGGGCGCTACACCGGAACCGGCACGTCGCTGCCGCCCTCGAACGTCAGGCGGGCACCCATCCGGATGATGCCGGGCACCGGGCACGAACCCGCCGGCGACCAGCGCCTCGCCCTGCACGAAGAACTTGGACGACCGCAGCATCGCCGGCGGCGCGAACCCGAACACCTCGGCCAGCTCGGCGATGTCACCCGGTGAGTTCATCCGCATCAGCACGAGGTTGTCGCACTGCGACAGCACCTGCGGGTGGATCTTCGAGGGTCGCTGGGTCGAGAGCAGCAGCCACAGGCCGTACTTGCGGCCCTCGGCGGCGATCTGGATGAGCCGCTCGACCAGAGCCGCCTGCATCGGGCCCGGCGGGCTCCGCGGGGCAGAGGTTGTGCGCCTCGTCGAGCACGATCAGCGTCGGCGTCCGGCTCTCGCGGTCGCGCCCAGAGCGCTCTCGATCAGGTCCAGGCTGACGGCGAGCGGCTCGTGCGGGCTCGCGGAAGCCGCTGAGGTCCAGCACGGTGAGGCGGGCGCCGCTCTGCCACCACCTCGGCCGCGGACGGCAGCTGCGCCGGCCCACACCTCCCAGTCCGGCAGCCCGAGGTTCTCGATGCCGCTGGGCGAGGGACTGCCCGTCCGGGCCGCCCTGTTGCAGGTGCTCGGACGACCTCGACCGACCTCCTGGAGCCCCGGCTCGTCCATCATGTGCAGGAAGTGGTTGTACTCCCCGCGGTCGGCGAGCGGGTCGAGCCGGAGCACCGCGGCCTGGGCCTGCCGCGGCATGGTCGCGAACCGCATCCGCAGGGGCTCGGCGCCGGTGGCGTTCGCGCCCAGCACCCGGACGTCCGTCTTCGCCAGCCGGTCCGCCGCATCGGCGGGTGCCTCCGGCCGGGCCTGGCCCAGCCGCACGAAGTCGGCGTTCGGGTCGAGCACGACCATGCGCAGCTCGGTGTCGAGCAGGAGCTGCTCGAGGATGACGCCGAGCGCGTACGTCTTGCCCGAGCCGCTCTGGCCGCACAGGAACGTGTGCCGCCCGAAGCCCTGGGCCCGCAGCCGGGCCGGCGACCTCGACGCCGCACGGAGCTCCAGGTGCCGATGGGCAGCGACGCCCGCGCTCGACGTCTTGCAGCGCCTCGAGGTGCGCCGCCGACGCGGGCTCCACCGAGGCCGAGGCGAACGGGCCACCGAGAGTGCGCCGCAGCGCACCGTCCTCGCCGATGACCCCGATGAGCAGGCCGCTGCCTCCGACCGCGTCCGGCCCGGCCGCCGAACCCTGCTCGAGCACCTGACCCAGCTGCGGCTCGCGGTCAGCTGCCCGCAGCACGACGATGTCGCCGACCAGCATCGGTGCGCCCCCGCCGGCGCCGAAGCTGAACGTGCGCCCATCGCGTGAGACCGCCTGGGCGGGTGTCTGGTCTGACTCGGTCACGTCGCCTCCCCTTCCGGACAACGTCGAGGCTGCCGCAACTGCGGCGGTCCGGGCTCGTCCGACAGGGATGATGACGCTCCGAAGGGAGTCGGGTGATCTTGTGGCATCAACCTGCTCGTGGGGCGTGCTCCTCTCGCTGGCGGTCGCATGCTGTCGCCGTCGGCGTGCTGCTTCTCGTCCGACGCCGGGCACCCGACGGCGGCTTCTTCCACGACGGCGACCGGGCTGCCGGCATGTTCGGCGTGCTCGCGACCGGCTTCTCGGTTCTGCTGGGCTTCGTCGTCTTCCTCGCGTTCACCAGCTTCGACGAGTCGCGCACCGGCGCGGAGGCCGAGGCTGTTGCCGTCGTCCAGCAGTTCCAGACCGCCCAGTTCATGCCCGACACGGCGTCTGCGCAGCTGGGCGCCGAGCTCATCTGCTACGGGCGCTACGTCGTGGGCACCGAGTGGCCGCGCGATGGAGGCCGGCGGAGCGCCGCACGAGGTCAACCCCTGGGGCCTGCGCCTGTACCAGACCCTGCAGCCGATCGAGCCGGAGTCGGCGTCCGAGCAGGCGGCGTACGGCAAGTGGCTGGACCAGACGTCGGACCGCGAGCAGGCCAGGCAGGACCGGCTGCACGGCGCGGAGGGCATCATCCCGTGGCCGCTCTGGGCGGCCCTGATCTTCATCGCGGCCGTCATCGGGGTCTTCATGCTCTTCTTCGCGGACTCCGGCGAACCCAAGCGCGTGCAGGCCGTGCAGATCGGCAGCGTGACCATCGTCATCGTGGTCATGCTCCTGCTCATCCGGTTCCTGGACAGCCCGTTCAAGGCCGGTCCCGGGCGGTCTCGAGCCGACGGCCATGACGCGGACCCTCGCAGATCCTCGAAGGCGACCTCGCAGGGGTCGGCGCGCGCACACCGCCCCCGTGCAACGAGGCGGGGATCGCTCGATGACGGTGACCGAGCCGCCGCGACGGTCGTTCCGCGGCGATCGAGCTCGCCGCCACCCTGCTGCTCGCGTTCGCCGCCGTCTCGACCGCCTGGTGCGGCTACCAGGCGACGCGGTGGAACGGGGAGCAGGCCAAGTCCGCGGCCGCTGCCAGTGCGACCCGGTTCCAGGCGGCCCGGGCAGCCGACCTCGCGAACGCCCAGACCCAGGTGGACGTCGCGACCTTCGTGGCCTGGGCAGACGCGTACGCGACACGACGACCAGGAGCTGGCCGACTTCTACCACGCCCGGTTCCGCGCGGAGTTCGCGCCGGCCGTCGACGCCTGGCTCGCGACCCGGCCGCTGCAGAACCCCGAGGCTCCGCTGACGCCGTTCGCGATGCCCGAGTACAAGCTGGCCGCCAGCGCCGACGCGGACCGGCTCGACAAGGAGGCGGAGGTGCTGGCGGCCACGGTGCGGCAGAACCTGCAACGCGCCTCGAACTACGTCCTCGGTGTCGTCCTGTGCTCCGTGGCGCTGTTCTTCGGCGGGGCGAGCACGAAGTTGGCGTCGCCGAGCGCTGCGGGTGGTCGACGCCGTCGCATCGGGTGCGTGGTCTTCCTCGGCACGCTCGCCTGGCTGGCGTCGTTCCCGGTGAGCCTGGCCGTCTAGCGGCTCACCAGGTCCGGACCTCCAGCCCGTCCTGCCTCGCCTGCTGCGACGGCACGTCGGGCAGGGTGACCGATCGCCTGGGCTCGGCGAGAGTCACCCGTCGGAGCAGCTCGAAGCCGACCGCGGCGAGCACGCCCAGGACGAGTACGCCGAGCGGCTGGCGAAGGGCCGGCGTCGGACCCCACCAGACCACCAGCAGGTAGACCGCCCCGGCTGCCGCCCAGCTGAGTCCGGGTCTGTCGGCGAGCGTCGGCGCTACCCGGGCCCGGGCAGCGGTGGCGATCCTCGTCGGCCCGGCGAGCCAGGCTCCGGTGACGGCCACCAACCCGTAGATGACAGCGGCCCAGGCGACTTCCGCGAGCAGGGTCGTGCCGATCAGCCAGCTCGAGTGCGCGGCCTCGCGGATCGTGCCCTCGCCGCTCGTCAAGGCATTGACGATGTAGTTGCCGGCAGCCTGCCGGATCACGAGCAGCAGGAGGCCGAGGATGAGCAGGCTCCCGCCGATGCCGCGCAGCGCGACCCTTCGCCATCCGCGGGCCAGCCACAGGGAGACGCCCCACAGGACCACAGTGATGAGGAACAGCAACCAGCTCAGCGCCTTGATGACCTTGACCGCGTCCTGGGCGGTCGCGAGCTGGCCGGACTCGAGCACGGTGACCTGGCCGACGTCAGGCGGCAGCCGTTGCTCCAGCTGGTCGCCGCCGATCCCGAGCTCGGTGCCGACGTCGATGATGAATGAGCGCAGGTCGAGGACGACCTCGCCGTTCGCCGTGGAGATGTTGGGACGCGGGTTGCCGTCCAGGATCGCGATCAGCTGTTGATGGGCGACCCGGTTGACCTCCTCCCACAGCGCCTGGACGCGCGGCTGCTCGAGCAGGCGGTCGACGGCTGTCACGGCGGGTGCCCGCAGAGCCCCTGCGAGTGGTGCCGCGATCCCGGCCAGTTCGGGGGGCAGGCTCTCCTGCAGGCGCCCGGACACATCGCCGTTGGTGTAGAGCTCGTTGACGACGTACGTCGACAGTGCCTCGCGGACCTGGTCGTTCTGCAGCAGGGACGCACTGGCGTTCGTCCACGAGTCGGTGTCCAGCGCCTGCCGTTTGACCCACACCGTGAGGGAGGAGACAAGCCCGATGATCGCGGCAAGGGCGATCAACGACCAGACCAGGCCGCGGTGCTCGCGCACGTCACCCTCAGCGGTCGGGTGTTCGGCAGTGTCGGCCATGGTGGTCGCCTCCCTGGTTGGCGCGGGTCGCGTGGAGGCTCGCTGCGACAGTGCGCAGTCGAGCACGTCCGCACCACGTGACCGAGTCAACACCGGGCACTCCCGGGCATCCTCACCCCGCAGGGGTGAGCCAGATCTCGCCGAGCCGGACCATGCTGGGCCGGCCGGGGACACCCCCGGCAGCGCGGCCGAATTAGGGAGCACTGCGTGGATTTCGGCGATTTCCTCTGGAGCCTGCTGGTCTTCTACTTCATCTTCTTCTACTTCATCGTCTTGTTCCGGATCCTGCAGGACCTGTTCAGCGACCATGAGACCAGCGGCTTGGCCAAGACCGGCTGGATCATCTTCCTGCTCGTGGTGCCGTTCCTGTCGATGTTCATCTACCTGATCTCTCGCGGGCAGGGCATGGCCGAGCGGGCGATGGCTGAGCAGCAGGCTGCGCAGTCGGCGGAGAAGGACTACATCCGCCAGGCGGCCGGGGCCGGGACCGACCCGGCGACCCAGATCGCCAACGGGCAGGCGTTGCTGAAGTCAGGCTCGATCACGCAGCAGGAGTTCGACGCCCTCAAGGCCAAGGCTCTCGCGTAACCCACCGGCAGAGGAACGAACGATGACAGAGACGACGATGGAAGAGACACAGGACACGTCCCTTCCGAGTGATGCTGTCCCAGCTCCGCGTCGACGCTCGGCCCCGGTGTCCCACCCGACTCGCGCGGAGCGGGCCGCCAGGGGAAGGCAGCCCGGGCGAAGGCACCGCTGGAGTCGCACGCGGAGTTCACGCCGAGCGAGACGCGGCCGGACCCGGTGGACCTGCTGCTCGGGCAGGCCAAGTCGCGGGTCCCCGAGCTGGTCCCGATCCGGCACGGCCGGATGCTGGTGTCGCCGTTCACCTTCTACCGGGGCGGCGGCGCTGCCGATGGCGGCTGACCTCGCGACGACGGCCACCGCCGGGCCTGGGTGTCCAGCTGTGCGGCGACGCGCACCTGAGCAACTTCGGCGTCTTCGCGTCGCCGGAACGCCGGCTGGTGTTCGACCTCAACGACTTCGACGAGACGCTGCCCGGTCCCTTCGAGTGGGACGTGAAGCGGCTCGCTGCCAGCTTCGCGGTCGCCACCCGGGACAGCGGTTTCAGCGGCAAGGAGCGGCGGAAGATCGTCGCGACAGCCGTCGGCGGCGTACCGCGAGGCGATGCGGGAGTTCGCCCGGCAGCCGACCCTTGCCGTCTGGTACGCCCGGCTGGACATCGAGTCCTACCTCGCCGGCCTCCGCTCGAACGTGAAGGCCGGCCCGGCGCAAGAAGACGCAGGAGGCGCTGGCGAAGGCCCGCAGCCGCGACAGCATGCAGGCAATGAGCAAGCTGACCACGGTCGTCGACGGCCAGGTCCGGTTCCTGCAACGACCCACCCCTGGTGGTCCCGTCGAGGACCTGTTCGGCGACATCGACGCAGGGACGCGCTGTACGCGGAGCTGCACGACCTGGTCCGCAAGTACCGCCGGTCCTTGCAGTCCGATCGACGTCATCTGCTCGAGCGGTTCGCGTTGGTGCACGTGGCGCGCAAGGTCGTCGGCGTGGGCAGTGTCGGGACCCGGGCCTTCATCCTGCTTCTCGACGGAGGAGACGGCGTCGACCCGCTGGTTCTTCAGGCCAAGGAGGCGCAGCGCTCGGTGCTCGCCGACTACCTGGGGAAGAGCAAGTACGCGAACGCGGGGGAGCGGGTGGTCGCCGGCCAGCACCTGATGCAGGCGGTGAGCGACATCTTCCTCGGGTGGAACCGGAGCAACGGGGCGGACGGCGTGGCCCGGGACTTCTACATCCGGCAGCTGCGAGACGGGAAGTTCTCCATCGCCGTCGAGGAGCTGCTGCCAGCGGGGATGGCCGTCTACGCCCGGGCGTGTGGTTGGACGCTGGCGCGGGCACACGCCAGATCGGGTGACCGGGTCGCGATCGGCGCCTACCTGGGCAAGTCCGACACCTTCGATGCTGCGGTCACCGCCTTCGCCGAGACGTACGCCGACCAGAACGAGGCGGACTACGCCTCCTTCGCCGCCGCGGTCAAGGACGGCCGCGCCGAAGCCGTGACGGGGATCTGATGCAGTCCGCCGTCGTGCTCGCGGAGAGGTTCATGTCGCAGTACGAGGACCGGCTGCCCCTGTCCCTGATCTGCGACGAGATCCTCGCGGTTCTCGCCGACGGCGGCGTACGGATCGGCGACCCGGTGCCCGAGGACCTCGCCGAGCGAGGCGCGGCAGCGGCTGGAGCTGGCGGTCACCGCTCGGATCCCGCTGCAGGCGACCGGCAGCGGGTGAGGCGGCGGACAGCGGTGATCACCCCGGAGGGGTGATGTTCCCGCCCGACCGGAGGGGGCATCGTCGAGGCTGGTGCCTCCGGCGCCGACCGACCTGGCGATGACGGCTGAGGAGCGACGCGATGTCCTCGTGGATCATGGAAGCACTGCTCCTGGTGATCGTCGTGGTTCCGTTGGTCATCCTGTTCGGCTACGCCGTGTTCGACGTCATCAAGCGACACGGCATCGGCGTAGGGCACAAGGCGCTCTGGCTGATCGCCTTCTGCGTGCTGCCCATCGTCGGCCCGCTGGTCTACCTGGTGATCAGGCCACCCGGGATGACCGCCCAGGAGGACGCCCTGGCCGGGGACAGCAAGAGCAAGGCGGCCGAGCTGACCGCGCTCGCAGACCTGCACGACCGCGGCAAGCTGACCGACGAGGAGTTCCATCACGCCAAGGCGGAGAACATCTGGTCCGGGGACCGGTCCCAGACCTCGGGGCGGGAGCAGCGCGGCGGGTCGTTCTGAGCCGGCGTCTCAGGAGTCGTGATGGTTTCCGAGCCACCGTCGAACACCGAGCTGGACGCCGACGGCGGCATTGAGTCGGGGGTCAGCCCGCAGGCGCGCCGGATGCTGGCCGAGGAGACCCGCACCGCCAACGGCATCTACGGGATCATCGTCGGCTCCGCGGTCCTGGTGTCGGTGCACGGCTCGACGGTGACTCAGCTCGCTCTCGCGGTCCTGGGGACGCTTGTCGTCTACTGGGTGGCGGAACGGTACGCCCACGTGATGGCACGGCGCATCGTGCACCCCGGGGCGCTGACCTGGTCGGAGCTGAATCGTGAGCTCCACCACGGGTGGGAGCTGGTGACGGCGTCGTTCCTGCCGCTGGGTGTTCTGGTCGGCAGCCGGGCTCTCGGTGCGCAGGTGTCGACCGCCGTGGTGGCAGCCCTGCTCTGCGCCACCGTGCTGCTGGCGGTGGCCGGCTGGAAGGTCGGCCAGGAGGCGGGCCTGTCCCACGGCGGCCAGGCTCGGGTCGGCCGCCTGTGCCGGGGCATTCGGAGCCGCGATGATCCTGCTCAAGACGTTGCTGCACTGAGTGTCGCGATGACCGCCGCGTTCGTGCTCGTGCTGGCGATCCTCCTGCTGGTGAACGTCTGGGTGCACCTCGGGCTGCGGATGGCGCACCTCGTCACCGGCCCGGTGGCAGCGCTGGTGCTGCTGCTGGTCGCGCGACTGGCCGGGCTGTCCTGGGCCGAGCTCGGTCTGGCCCGCGCGGACCTGCTCCCCGGCCTGGTCTACGGAGCGGTAGCCGCCGGCGCGATCGCCGTCGTGTACGCCGTCGGGGTCGTCATCCCGGTCACCCGGCGGGCGTTCCACGACACCCGCTACCGCTTGCCGATGCGGGCAGCCGTGCTGACGAGCCTGGTGACGATCCCGCTCGGCACGGTGGTGTTCGAGGAGGTCGCGTTCCGCTCGGTGGTCTGGGGGATGCTCGAGCACGAGCGCGGTACGGCGGTCGCGACGGCGGTGTCCTCGGTGCTGTTCGGCCTCTGGCACGTGCTGCCTGCCCTGGACGTGGCGCGCACCAGCACGGCGATCCGGGGCAGCGGCGGCCCGGAGCGTCGCCGGCGTGCTCCTGACCGTGCTCGGCACGGTCGTGTTCACGGCCGTCGCGGGCGTCGTGTTCGCCGAGCTCCGGCGTCGGAGCGGCAGCATCGTCGCCCCGCTCGGCCTGCACTGGGCCACCAACGGACTCGCCGTCGTGGCCGCCGCGCGGGTCTGGAAGGTCAGCCCGCCGGCGTCCGGGCCGACTGATCCGCCGACGGCTGCTCCGCCGAGGTAGCGCGCTGGCGGCGCGAACAGCTGCTCGCGAACGGCCTCCCGCTGCTCGAGCGCCCGCTCGATCGCGGCCATCTGCTCAGGGCTGGCCGGCAGGCCGTAGACCTCGCTGATGAAGCGGGCCAGGTCCGGCCGGTAGTCGTGCGCCCAGGCCCGGAACGCGCCGGGGATCTGCGCGTTCTTCATGTCGATCAGGCTCTGGAAGAAGGTCGTGATCGGCCGCCACCGCATCTCCGGCGGGATGCCGCGCGGACTGGCCTTCGGGATGTCCTCGTGCCGTGGGCGATCCGGGCCGAGCCACCGGGGCGCCGTCGTCAACAGGTCGGGGCCGAACTTGGTCACCCCGTCGTTGTCGTGGCTGACCAGGACGTACCGCAGCTTGGCCCGCCGCGCGTCACCGAGCGACAGCAGCTGCTCGTAGTCGTTCACGACGGCCACCGAGTCGGCGTCCACGTCGAGACGCTCGTCGCCGGTCACCTCGTGCATCCACCCGCTCAGGTACGGCGTGCCGATCCACAGGGCACGGTCGATGCCGAGCGCCTGCGGGCCGAGCGTCCCCCAGTGCAGGAACGCGTCCTGGCTGGTGTGGGCGCCGAGGCTCTCGCCGAAGACCACCACGCGCGGGCGCGGCCCGGGCCGGTCGCGCAGCCGCTCGATGATGCTCAGCCACAGGTGCCGGTTCTGCGCCCGAGCGTCCTCCACCTTGCCCATGGACAGTGGGGACGGCCGCTTGGAGTACTGCATGGTGACGGTCGCGACGTCGCCGCGGGTGAGGTAGGCCACCGCGGCCACGGTGACGTAGTTGACGTAGCCGGTGCCTGTCGGGGAGATCAGCACGATGAGCGACCGGTCGAAGGCGCCGGTGCGCTCCATCTCGGCCAGCGCGAGGTCGACCCGCTCCTTGGCGGTTGCTGCGCTGTCCAGGCTGACGTAGATGTGGGCCGGAGTCGCCTTCGCCGGTTCGCCCATCACGGTCTCGATCGACAGGTCCGGCACGCCCGCGGGCCGGTCGATGAAGGGCTCCGGCCGGACGTAGGTCAGCGCGTGCCGGCGCCCCTCGCGGCCCAGCGACTCCCACGGCACCAGGCTTCCGGGACCGCCGCTCACCGTCGCCCCGGTCCACCGGGAGGCCTCGTCGGACTCGATGACTGGCGTCTCGGCCGTCGCGCCCGCCTCGATCTTGCGCATGGCGCGGCCGTAGACGTTGTAGCCGGCGGCGCCCAGCGCCCCGAGGCAGGCGGCGTGGCCGGTCAGCTTCCACAGCTGCGGGCCGCCGGGCAGCACGGCGGACAGCCGGCGACCGGCCGTTGTCGCCAGCGCGTGCTCGGAGTACGCCGCAACCGCCAGCCCGCCGACCACGGCGCCGGCGATGCCGAGCGGGCGAAGCGCGGCAGCGGGTCCGCCTGCCGCGGACTCGGCCGGCGGCTCCTCCTCGCGCTGCCGGCGGTGCTCCAGCACGAACGCGACCCCCAGCCCGACCGGTACGGCGACCGGCAGCCGGGCGATCCGGCCACCCGCCCCGACCCGGCGGTCCAGGCTCTCCAGCACCTTCTCGGTGCCGATCAGCAACGAGGCACCGATGCCGGTCACGGCGAACCGCCAGCCCACCTGCCGGAGAGTTCCGCGAAGCATGGCCTCTCCCGGCCGCTCGGGCAGCGCGGCCCGCACCGCCAGGCCGATCGGGATGGCGGCCAGGTCGGCGGCCAAGGTCAGCTTGCGCTGCCGGCGTGCGTCATCCGAGCCGCGCAGGCCGGAACGGCCGCCCGCCAGCTCGGCGGACGCGGCCTGCAGCAGGTCCTGGGTCCCGACGGTCAGCAGGTAGTGCAGCCCGGTCGAGAGCCCGGTGACCATCCCCTGGTCGAGCGTGCTCCGCGCCGACAGTGACCGGGCGAAGGTCCCGGGAGCCATCGCCGAGGCGACCACCAGGCCGACGCCGACGCCGGTCGGCGGCCCGGTGTTCATCCGGGCGTCTGCGCAGCCTCATGGAAGCCCTCTCGATGGGTACGGCGGCGAGCAGTCACCGACGGTGTCAGCCGTGCAGGATCCGGTCCTTCTGCACCTCGAACTCGGCCGTCGGTGAGCACGCCTTGCTCCTTCAGCGCTCCGAGGTCCTTGAGCTGGGCGAGCTTGGCGTCCATGTCGTTCGCCGCGGGCGCGGGGGGCGGCGGAGCGTACTGCGGCTCGGCGTACTGCTGCTGCGGCTGCTGCTGTTCCTCCTTGGCGGCCCACCGGCCGGCCTGGCGACGCGACACGTTGTTGGACACGTGGGTCGCTGTCCCCGCGATCACGGCGGTCCGTGCGACGCCTCTGAGCAGACCCGGCATGATTGCCTACTTTCTCTTCTCGGTGGACCGGTCAGCTGACCGGCTCGTCGGCTTCCAGGGCCGCGAGGATGGCCTGGATCGGGATTCGGCCGCTGGCGACCAGCTGGCCACCGGACCGCCGGAGGGCGCTGGCGAACGGCCCTGCCCAGGTGTTCTCGTAGACGAGCACGCCGGCGGAGCTGCCCGGCTCCAGTACGCCTCCTGCCTCGGCGACGTCGCTGTCGTCGAGCAGGCCGGACGACGCCCCCTCGAACACGGCGAGGTCGAGTTCGCCGTCTTTGTCGAAGTCGGCGATGGCCATGCCGACGACCGAGCCGTCCAGCTCCTTGCGGAGGAACACGAGGTCGAGGATGCGGATGATTCCGCGGTCGGCGAGGTCCACGAGGATCGGGAACGCCTCCCCGGTCATCTTGTTGCCCGGGAACTCCACCACCAGGTAGTCGATGGGTCCCGCCTGGTCGAGATCGTCGGTCATCGTGGTTGCCTTTCTGAAGTGTCGTGAGTTGTCACCATGAACGATCGCCCCGCTCGGAGGCGTCATCCCGCACGGACGAGAACTCGCGCCGGCTAGGGCGACGGTCCGTCCGGGACGGGCAGCTCGGGGCGGCGGCTCCGGCGCGGCGGGTTCCGGAGTCGTGAGCACCCGTCGTACCTCCACGACGTCCAGCCCGAGGGCGCGCAGGCGGGCGAGCATCCCCAGGAGCGCGGACTGGTCGCTGACCTCGCCGGACAGCACCGTGCTCACACTCGTGGTCGTGACCTGGATGTCGCCGAACTCGGCGATCGCATCGTCGGGCACGAGTCCCGAGACTCGGACCTCGTAGGTGGTGGGCGGCATCGTTGCCTCTCCTCGGCTACTCGACGAGCCTGAACCGGGTCGGTGGCCGGCCGCGTCATCCCGGGTGGATGACGCTGGTCCGGCAGATCACAATCCGGTCGTCCGCTGGAGGTGCCGGTCCGGGAGCAGGCCGCCGACGAGCCAGAGGAACGGCAGGAAGATCCCCAGCACTCCGAGGATCAGGTAGCCGCGCTGGAAGGTGCGGACACCGAAGAAGAACAACAGGGCGAAGTACAAGATCGCCACGGCGAATGCGAGGAACCACTCGAGTCCGGACATCGGGTCTCCTTCGGTACTGGCAGCCCGGGCACCCGGGCCGGCTCCATCACAGCGGCGTCCGGCAGCCCGCGCATCGTCCGCTGTTGGCGATGCGGTCAGCTAGGCCACGGCTGTTGCGCGATCAGGACGAGCGCGACCCCGAGCAGCACCGTCGACACGCCGGCTATCCCGTAGCGGATCTGCCGACCCATGAAGGTGGTGCCGATCCCGATGAGGAACAGGACAGCGGCGAGGATCACCGTGATCCGGACGTACTCGTCCGCGGCGGCCCCGGCGCGCTCGCCGGAGCGGAACCTGACCTCGGCCCGCCGGTCCAGGCGCTGCGCGAGCGCCTTCTCCGGCTGCTCGTACTCCGGCATGAAGGTCGGGCCCGGGGGCGCCGACGGGTTGGTCTCGGGATCGGTGGCCAGCCAGGCCTCGAAGGCCACCGCGAACTCCGGGCGGAACCGTCGTTCGGCGATCGCCATCTTCTCCGGATCGTCCAGCGTGTAAGCGACGAACCAGGTGTTGAACGTGCTCGAGTCGAAGTTGCGGGTCTCCATCGCTTCGGCCAGGGCGCGGTTGGCCTCGAGCCGGAGGCTGGATGCCTCGGCCAGATGCAGCCGCGACTCGGTGCTCCACTTGGCCGCCGAGAAGCCGGCCCACGCCGTGACGATGGTGACCACCGAGAGCAGCAGCGCCTCGATCACCGGCACCCACGGGCCCAGGTGGGTCTGGTCGTGTGCTGCGCCGTGCTCCTTGTGCCGGCGCAGCTCGTTCGCCGCCTCGCCGGCGGACAGGCCCTCAGGCATGGTGTCGACGGTCCACGGCGCCGGGTTCCCTGGCATCACCCGGACCGGATGACCGCCGCCGAGCCGTTCGCCCGTTCTCATCCCTGCGGGACGACGCCGTTCGGTGCGGCCGCGCCGATGCTCTGGGGCCATGGGCACTGTGTCGTCCGGCCGGACGTCGACGTCGTCGGCTGCTGCGGACCGCCCCCGGGTGCACCACCTCGGCTGGCTGCTGCTGCTGATGGGCGGAGCCGTGGTCTGGATCGTCGGCGCCGTGATCACCGCGGTCACCGAGGACACCATCCTGGTCCCGACCCTGATCCTGGTCGGCAGCTTCCTGGTGCCCGTCTCGATGGTGACCTTCGCCCTGACCCGGGAGGGCGAGGACCAGCTCTCCGAGGACATGCTGATCCTGGCCTTCGTGCTCGGCGGCGCGGTGGGTGTGGTGGTCGCGGCCTTCGTGGAGACCTACCTGCTGCCCACCGCCACCGGCACGTTCATCATGGTCGGTCTCATCGAGGAGCTCACCAAGGCATTGATCGTGGTGGTCGTCGCGTCCCGGCTGGTCACCCGCAGACCGTGTGACGGGATGGTCTTCGGCGCCACCGTCGGCGCCGGGTTCGCTGCGTTCGAGAGTGCCGGCTACGCGTTCGCCACCGTCATCGAGCACCAGGAGGACCACCCGGTCCTCAACATCCTGTCGACCGAGGCTTTCCGCGGTCTCCTGGCGCCGTTCGGGCACATCACCTGGACGGCGATCTTCGGCGGCGCGCTGTTCGCTGCCGCTGCTGCCGACGGTCGGCTCCGGGTGACCTGGCCACTGGTGGGCACCACCGCCGGCATCGTCGCGCTGCACGCGCTGTGGGACCAGTCCTACGGCTGGGCGATCCTGCTCACCCAGGGCTTCCGGGGTGAGGGCTGGACCCTCGCCTGGCCCAACACCGAGGACTGGATCGGGCAGCCCACCAGCTCCGAGCTGCTCGTCTTCCAGGTCGTCTACGACGGCCTGCTGGTTCTCAACGCTGCCGTCGGGACCTGGTGGGTGTTCCACAACTGGCGCAAGTACAACGCGCGGTCGGACTCGAAGATGAACCCGATCACCAAGCGGGCGGGCAGCCCTCCGTGATCAAGCAGCGCACCGGCAGCTGAGGCCCGGAAGGGCACGCCATCGAACAGAACGGCCATCCAACAGAAACGGCCAGGAGGAAGCAGTCATGCAGGACTACCCACCCATCGCGGAGCACGGGCTCATCGGAGACCTGCAGACTGCGGCGCTCGTCACCACCGACGGATCGATCGACTGGTACTGCTGCCCCCGCTTCGACTCGCCGAGCGTCTTCGGATCGTTGCTGGACGCCGGCAAGGGCGGTCGCTTCCGGATCCGGCCGACGGCCGAGGACTACGTCGCCAAGCAGCTGTACCTGCCCGACACCGCCGTCCTGGTCACGCGGTTCATGACGCACGACGGTGTCGGTGAGCTGCTCGACTTCATGCCGCCGACGGGGACGCAGGCGACCGACAACCACCGCGTGGTCCGGCTGATGCGGTGCGTCCGCGGCCAGATCAGCTTCGAGGCGGACATCTCGCCACGGTTCGACTACGGGCGGCAGTCGCACGAGACCCATGTCACCGAGCACGGTGTCGTCTTCGTCAATCCCTCGCTCTCGCTGACCCTGCACACGGTGCGCGACCGGACCGACGAGCGGCTCGCCAAGATGAGTCGCACCGAGTCAGGCGACGTGCACGTGACGTTCGAGCCTGCAAGGCCGGCCAGCAACGCGGGCTGGTGCTGGAGTCCGCCGCCAGCGGGCCGCCGCGGGAGATCCCGAACGACGAGTTCGACCGGCTGCTCGACGAGACCTCGACGTTCTGGCGCGGTTGGCTCGCGCAGTCGACGTACACCGGCCGGTGGCGGGAGACGCTGCGCCGGTCAGCGGTGGCGCTGAAGCTGATGACCTACGCGCCGACGGGCGCGCTGGTTGCCGCCCCCACTGCGGGCCTGCCCGAGCAGGTGGGCGGCGAGCGCAACTGGGACTACCGGTACACCTGGGTGCGCGACGCCTCGTTCTCGGTGTACGCGCTGCTCGGCATGGGTTTCACCGAGGAGGCGGCTGCGTTCAATGGGTGGCTGCGGGACCGGATCGAGGAGAAGGCGGGCGGCGAGGGCAGTCCGCTCAACATCATGTACCGCGTCGACGGGTCGTCCGACCTGGTGGAGTACTCGCTGGACCACTGGGAGGGGTACCGCGGCTCGAGCCCCGTGCGGATCGGCAACGGCGCGTCGGACCAGGTGCAGATGGACATCTACGGCGAGGCGATGGACAGCATCTACTTCGCCGACCAGCACGGGCTCGCGCTGGGTCACCGTGGCTGGATCGCGATGCGGACGATGATCGACTGGCTGACCGACAACTGGGACCAGAAGGGTGCCGGGATCTGGGAGACCCGCGGTGGCCCACAGCACTTCACGTACGGCCGGGTGATGAGCTGGACGGCCTTCGACCGGGCGATCCGGCTGGCCTCCAAGCACGGCCGCCCCGCCGACCTGGAGAAGTGGACGAAGAGCCGCGACGACATCTACCGGCAGGTCTGGGACAAGGGCTGGAGCGAGAAGCGCGGTGCCTTCGTGCAGCACTACGGCGACGACGTGCTGGACTCGTCGCTGCTCCGCGCGGCCACCGTCGGGTTCATCAGCCCGAGCGACCCGCAGTGGCAGTCGACCCTGCGGGCGATGGACGAGGAGCTGGTCACCGACAGCCTGGTCTACCGCTACGACCCGGCCGCATCGCCGGACGGGCTGGCCGGGGACGAGGGGACGTTCTCGCTGTGCACGTTCAACTACGTGGACGCCCTCGGTCGCGCCGGACGCCTGGACGAGGCGCGGCTGACCTTCGAGAAGATGCTGACCTACGCCAACCACGTCGGTCTGTACTCCGAGGAGATCGGGCTGACCGGTGAGCAGCTCGGCAACTTCCCGCAGGCGTTCACGCACCTGGCTCTGATCGACGCCGCGATCACGCTCAACGCGGCCCTCGACGCCCGTACGCCGGTGCACGCAACGCCCGGCGCCGGGATCCCGTCGCCGCGTGCCGCGACCCCGGGGGAGACGGTCGACCTGGAACCGTCCGACGGCCGCGCGCCGCATCTTCGTGGCCCCCGACCCGGTGGACTCCTCGCAGCTCTAGCCGACCCGACCCAGCTCCAGCGGAGCACTCCGACCGACCGCCATCCCATAGTTGCATGATCACTACCAAGTTGATCATGCAGCTCTGGGGATCTTGGGAGAACCTGCAGGTCAGGCCCTCAAGAACCCCCGGCGATCATGCAGCTCTGGGGATCACCAAAGCTGCATGATCACCGGGGACTGGGGCGTGGGTCGCGGGCGTCGCAGGTCTGGGCGAGCGGGGTGGGGCTCGTCGCGGCTCTAGCGGAGGCGGTCGAGCCGGCCGTCGCGCAGCTCGTACACCTCGTCGACGAGGTCCAGCCCCTCGGTGCGGTGGGTCAGGAGCAGCACGGTCCGGCTCGTCGTCGCGTCGAGCAGGTCGCGTACGACGGTCTCGGCCGTGGCGGCGTCCAGGCCCTCGGTCGGCTCGTCCAGGACGAGGACGGGCTGGTCGGCGAGCAGCGAGCGGGCCAGCGCGAGGCGACGGCCCTCGCCGCCGGACACCAGCGCGCCGGCCGGGCCCAGCCAGGTGTCCAGACCGTCCGGCAGGCCGTCGTACCAGTCACCCAGCTGCGCGTCGCGCAGGGCAGCGAGCAGCTCGTCGTCGCTGGCGTCCGGGCGGGCCAGTGCCAGGTTGGCGCGCAGCGACGAGGCGAAGATGTGCGCGTCGTCCGCAACCAGGCCCACCACCCGCCGGACGTCGTCCGAGGACAGTCGGGCAACGTCCGCACCGGCCAGCAGCACCTCGCCCGACTCGGCCGGGAGGAACCGGAGCAGCAACGCGGCGAGCGTCGACTTGCCGCACCCCGACTCCCCGACGATGGCAACGTGCCGCCCGGGCGGCAGGTGCAGGGTCACGCCGTCGAGCACGCAGTGGGAGGTCGGGCGCCCAGCGGGCCCGGACGCCGCGCAGCTCGAGCGGGTACGGACCGGGCGGCAGCGGCTCCGGGGCGGTCGGCTCGGTGACCGCCGGCTCCGCGTCGAGCAGTGTGAAGAGTCGCCGGGCCGAGGTGCGGACGTTCGAGACGAGGATCGCCGCCTGGGGGAGCGGCGCCAGCGCCTCGAAGGCCGCGAGCGGGACGAGGACGACGACCGCCAGCAGGACGCCGGGCAGCGCACCCGAGTCGACCGCGGACGCGCCGACCAGAGCGGACCCCCACACGGCGGCGCCGGCGGCCACGGCCGCAAGGCCGGCACCGAGCCCGGCCGCCCAGGCGGTACGCCGCGCCACTGCCGTGAGCTCGGCGTCCAGCCGGTCCACCTCGGCGAGCCAGTCGTGCACGGCGCCGGTGGCGATCAGGTCAGGCGCACCGTCCACCAGGTCGACGACCCCGGACGCGAGCGCGGCGCGCCGCGGGGCAAGTACGGCGACCGCCCGGCGCGAGACGACAGCGGCAGTGAGCGGCGCCGCCACGCCGGCGACGACGAGGGCGAGTGCGAGCACCGCTGCCGCGGAGGGCAGCACGAAGGCCGCGAGCGCGGTGCAGGCAGCCGAGACGAGCGCGGCGACCGCGACGGGTTCCACGATGCGCAGGTGCAGGTCCTGGACGGCGTCGACGTCGGAGACGACGGTGGAGAGGAGCTCGCCGCGACGGGCACCCAGCCGGGCCGGCGCCAGCGGAACGAGCCGCCGGTAGACGGTCACCCGGAGGTCGCTGAGCTGCCGGAGCGCAGCGTCGTGGGAGACCAGGCGCTCGAGGTAGCGCAGCACCGGCCGGGTCACACCGAAGAACCGCACGGCGACGATGGCGACGGACAGGGTCAGCACCGGGGGCTGCTGCGAGGCGCGCGCGATCAGCCACGCCGCGGCCGCGACCAGGCCGACGCTCGCGATCAGCGCACCGGCGCCGACGAGCACCGCCAGGACGGTCGCGGCCGCGCGCCGGGCGGCCGTCGGCGAGCAGGCGGCGCAGGTCGCCGGCCGTGTCGGTGCTCACGAGACAGCCTCCGCGGTGGCGAGCACCGGCACCGACGTACCCGCGGGTCCGAGCCGGACGATCCGGTCCGCACCCGCCAGCAGTGCGGGTCGGTGCGCGACTGCGATCACGGTCCTGCCGGCCGCCAGGCGCTGCATCGCGTCGGCCACAGCGGCCTCGCTGGCCGGGTCGAGGTGCGCTGTCGGTTCGTCGAGCAGCACCAGCGGGGCGTCGCGGAGGAACGCGCGCGCGAGGGCGATGCGCTGTCGTTGGCCGGCGGACAGGCCGGCTCCGCGCGCGCCGAGCACTGTCGCCGGACCCTGCGGCAGGGCGGCGACGAATGCGCCGGCGTGCGCCAGGTCGAGTGCTCGCGCCACCGCGGCGTCGTCGGCACCCGGACGCGCCAGCCGGACGTTGTCGCTGATGCTCGCGGCCGCCAGCCAGGGCTGCTGCGGCACCCAGGACAGCTGTCGCAACCAGTCGTCGGGGTCGAGATCCGCCAGGTCGGCGGTGCCGTGCGGACCCTCGACGAGGACGCGCCCCGAGGAAGGCGGGACGAAGCCGAGCAGCACGTTGAGCAGCGTCGACTTGCCGCAGCCGCTCGGGCCGGTTACCCCGACGTACTCCCCGGCGCGGATCGTGAGGTCGAGCGCCGTCAGCGCCGGTCTCGACCGGTCGTAGGTCACCGAGACCGCCTCGACCCGGAGCATCGACCGCGACAGGTCGCACCGGCCCCGCCGTCCGCCGACTCGGGTCTCGGCGGGCGGTGTCTCGAGCACGGCGAAGATCTGCTCGGCGGCAGCAAGGCCGTCCGCGCTGGCATGGAACTGGGCGCCCACCTGGCGCAGCGGCCAGTAGGCCTCCGGCGCCAGCACGAGCACCACCAGGCCGGTACGCAGGTCGAGGCTGCCGCCGAGCAGGCGCAGGCCGGTGGCGACGGCGACCACCGCGACCGAGATCGTCGCGACGAACTCGAGCACTGCCGAGGACAGGAACGCCAGCCGTAGGGTCGACAAGGTCGCCCGGCGGTTGTCCTCCGACACCCGGCGGATCGCCTCGACCTGTGCGGTGGCCCGGCGGAAGACGAGCAGGGTCGGCAGGCCTTCGACCACGTCGAGGAAATGGCCACTCAGCGTCGAGAGCGTCCGCCAGCTGCGGCGGGTCCGTCGTTGCGTGCTGAGCCCGACCAGCACCGCGAACAGCGGGATGAGCGGCAGCGTCAGCAGGATGATCGAGCCCGCGAGCAGGTCCTGGCTGAGGATGACGGCGACGACCGTCACCGGGATCACCGCCGCGCCCACCAGAGCCGGCAGGTAGCGGGCGAAGTAGCCGTCCAGGGCGTCGGTGCCGTGGGTGGCGAGCGTCGCTACCTGCCCGGAGCTCTGCCGACTCAGCCAGGCCGGCCCCAGCCGGACGACGTGGTCCAGCAGCTGTCGGCGCAGCTGCGACTTCACCAGGGCGGAGGCCCGGTGGGCGAATACGTCCGACGTCCAGGCCAGGACCGCGCGACCGAGCACCACGGCGGCGAGCAGCAGGAACGTGGCCCGCATCGAGCCGACGTCCGCTCCCTGCTGGAACGGCCGAACGACGAGATCGGCCACCACGAATGCCTGTACGACGACGAGGGCTGCGGTCGCCACGGCCACGGCTCCCGCGAGGACGATGTGCCTGCGAGCCGCGGCGGCGTGGGTGAGCAGCCGGCGGTCGACGTGCCTCACGGCCGGTCCGCGACTGCGTCCTTGTCAGTCACGGCGAAGTCCGCGGTGCGGATCCTGGCGCGGAAGACGTGGTAGGTCCAGCCCTGGTACACCAGCACAGCCGGGAGCAGGATGACCGTCGCGAAGGTCATGACCTTGAGGGCGTAGGAACCCGAGGCCGAGTTGGAGACCGTGAGGTCGTACCTCGAGTTGGTGCTCGACACCATCAGTCGCGGGTACAGGTCGCTGAAGATCGACACGATCGTCGCGGCGATCGTCACGGTGGTGGCGGTGAATGCCCAGCCCGCGGCGCGTTCGTACAGCAACCAGACGGCGGCGATCGCGGCTCCGATCGAGATGACCTGGAACAGGTTGGGCACGACGCCGCGATCGGCGATGGCATGGGTCCAGAAGACCAGCACGACAACGACGACGGCGACGAAGGGAGCCAGTCGCCGCGCCAGGTGCTGGGCCCGCTGCTCGACCTCGCCGTCGGTCTTGAGCGTCATGAAGGCCAGCCCGTGCAGGGCGCACAGCAGCAGCAGGCTCAGCCCGACGAACAGCGGATACGGGCCGATCAGGTCGACCAGGGAGCCGGTGAACTCCTGGTCCTTGTCGATCGGCACGCCCGCGAGCAGGTTGCCCAGCGCGGCGCCGAGGAGCAGCGGGACCAGGACGCTGCCGGTGGTGAGCGTGGTGTCCCAGGTGCGCCGCCATCGGGCCGAGTCCTGCTTCCCGCGGAACTCGAAGGACACGCCCCGGACGATGAGCCCGGCAAGCAGCAGCACCATCACGACGTAGAAGCCCGAGAACATCGTGGCGTACCAGGCGGGGAAAGCCGCGAACATGCCGGCAGCGGCGACGATCAGCCACACCTCGTTGCCGTCCCAGAGGGGACCGATGGTGTTGATGACCGCGCGTCGGCCGGCTTCGTCCCTGCCGACGACGCCGTGCAGCATGCCGACGCCCAGGTCGAAGCCCTCGAGGACGAAGAACCCGGTCCACAGGACGGTGATCAGGATGAACCACAACGTCTCGAGTGACATGACGCGGCCTCAGTAGGTCATGGCCGGAACGACCACGGGCTCGTTCGCCTCACCGGTTGGCGCAGGCGAGATCTCACGACGTGCGTACTTCGCACATCAGCTTGATGGCGACGACCGCGAGGAAGGCGTACAGCAGGAAGAACACCGTCAGGCTGAACCAGACCTCGCCGGCAGAGACGGAGGGGGAGACACCGTCCTTGGTCAGCTGGATGCCTTGCACGATCCAGGGCTGACGACCGTTCTCCGTCAGCACCCAGCCGGCGGTGTTGATGATGAACGGCAGCGGAAGGATCAGCACCGCGAGCCGCAGGAACCAGGTGGACGAGGTGAACCGCTTGCGGCGGACCAGCCAGAGTCCCCAGAGCCGAGAGCAGGAACACCAGCCCGGCGGTGTAGGCCATCACCCGCATCGACCAGTACTGGATGAAGACGTTGGGCACGTAGTCGCCCGGCCCGTACTCCTTCGTGTACTGCGCCTGGACCTCGTTGAGCCCTTCGACCTTGCCGTTCCACGAGTTCGTCGCCAGCAGCGAGAGCAGGTGCGGGATCTCGATGATCTGGGTCGGCGTCTCGTCGTTGTTGCCGCCCCCGATCTGGAACAGCGAGAACGAGCAGGGCTGGCACGTCTCCCACTGCGCCTCCGCTGCGGCGATCTTCATCGGCTGGTACTTGTCCTCGATCACACCCAGCTCGCTGCCCACGATCATGTTGAGGAAGATCGCCGGGGCGAGCACGATCAAGGGCAGCCGGGCCGAGCGGGCGAAGACGTCGGGCGATGTGCCGCGCCGCAGCTGCCAGGCCGAGATCGCCAGCATGACGATGGCGCCCGTGACCAACGACGCCAGCAGCACGTGGACGTAGCCGCGGATGAACACCGGGTTGGTCATCACCGCCCAGATGTCGCTGAGCTGTGGCCTGCCTGTTTCCTTGTTCATCGTGTAGCCGACCGGGTGCTGCATCCACGAGTTCGCCGCCAGGATGAACATGGCGGACAGCGCCCCGCCGAGCGCGACCATCCAGATCGTGAACAGGTGGACCCGGCGGGACAGCTTGTCCCAGCCGAACAGCCAGAGCCCGAGAAAGACCGACTCGAGGAAGAACGCGGCGAGCCCTTCCATCGCGAGGGGCGCCCCGAACACGTCGCCGACCGTCCGCGCGTAGCCGGACCAGTCCATGCCGAACTGGAACTCCTGCACGAGACCGGTGACAACACCGACAGCCACGTTGATGACCAGCAATGTCCCGAAGAATCGGGTCAGCCGGAGCATGTCCTCGCGCCCGGTCCGGTACCACGAGGTCTGCAGGAGGGCGGTGAGGAAGCTCAAGCCGATCGTGACGGGGACGAACAGGAAGTGGTAGATCGATGTCATAGCGAACTGCAGCCTCGCGAGGTCGAGCTGGCTCATCCGCCGGTCCCTCCATCGGCCGCGACCAGTTGCAGGTCACGATCTTTGGATCGTCATCGGGTCGGTCGAGGAGGGGCATCATCCGCTGTGGGTGATGCCCCTCGGGAGGCCGTGCGACGACGTTCGAACGGTGGCTACTGACCAGCACTACGACGTCATCGTGATCGGCACCGGTGCGGGCGGAGGCACCCTCGCCCACCGGTTGGCGCCGTCGGGCAAGCGGGTCCTGCTCCTCGAACGCGGCGACTACTTGCCGCGCGAACGAGACAACTGGGACTCCACCGCGGTCTTCGTGACCGGCAAGTACCGGGCTCCTGAGTTCTGGTACGACGCGCACGGCCACGAGTTCCCGCCCGAGGTGAACTACTACGTCGGCGGGAACACGAAGTTCTACGGGGCAGCGCTGTTCCGGCTCCGGCCGGAGGACTTCGGGGAGATCCGGCATCATGGCGGTCTGTCGCCGGCGTGGCCGATCGAGTACGCCGACCTCGAGCCGTACTACACCCAGGCCGAGCACCTCTACCGGGTGCGCGGCCGGCACGGTGAGGACCCGACCGAGGGCGCGGCCAGCGCGCAGTACGCGCATGCGCCGGTGGAGCACTCCGCGCGCATCCAGCAGCTCAGCGCGGACATGGAGAAGCAGGGCTTGCATCCGTTCCACCTGCCGATCGGTGTCGACCTCACGCAGGACGCCGAAGGGCGGGCCACCCGCACCAGCGCGTGCATCCGGTGCGACCGGGTCGACGGCTTCCCCTGCATGATCGGAGCCAAGTCCGACGCGCAGGTGATCTGCGTGGACCCGGCGCTGGAGCACGAGAACGTCGAGATGGTGACGAACGCGCATGTCCAGCGACTGGAGACCGACCCGACCGGCCGAACCGTCAACAGGGTGGTCACCAGCATCAACGGGGGCGAGACCGTCGCCTTCAGCGCGGATGTCGTGGTCGTCGCGTGCGGCGCGGTCAACTCGGCGGTGCTGCTCCTGGCGTCGGCCAGCGACACGCACCCGAACGGTCTCGGCAACAGCTCCGGCGTCGTCGGCCAGCACTACATGCGGCACAACAACCTCGCCCTGATGGCACTGTCCGTCGAGCCCAACCCCACCAAGTTCCAGAAGACGCTCGCTGTCAACGACTGGTACCACGGCTCGGACGACTGGGACTACCCGCTGGGCGGCATCCAGATGCTCGGCAAGTCCGACGCCGAGCAGGTCCGCAGCGGTGCACCGCGGTGGGCCGGCAAGGCGTCGCCGGAGATGCCGTTCGAGACGATCGCGCACCACGCGGTCGACTTCTGGCTCTGCGGCGAGGACCTGCCCGACCCCGCCAACCGCGTGACGCTCGGTAAGGACGGCAGCGTCCACCTGGCTCTGGACGAGAAGAACAACATCGAGGGCCTCAAGCGGCTGCGGCACAAGCTGCAGGGCATGCTCGGTGACCTGGGGATGCAGGAGCACCACCTGCTGGACCACAGCATCTACCTGCACAAGGGGATGCCCATCGGTGCCACGGCGCACCAGGCCGGAACGGTGCGCTTCGGGAGCGACCCGGCCAGCTCTGCGCTGGACGTGAACTGCAAGGCCCACGACCTGGACAACCTCTACGTCGTGGACACGAGCTTCTTCCCGAGCATCGGTGCGGTGAACCCGTCGCTCACTGCGATCGCCAACGCCTTGCGGGTCGGCGACCACATCGCCGAGCGCCTCAACTGACGCGCCCGTCCGTCTCGACCGACCACGACCAGGAGAACTGCAATGGCCACTGATCCCATGGACGCCTTGGTCATCTTCGGAGCCACCGGCGACCTGGCCAAGCTGGAGACGTTCCCAGCCCTGGTCGGCCTGGTCGAGCGGGGGGTGCTCGACGTCCCCGTCATCGGCGTAGCCAAGAGCGGCTGGGGGCTGCCGGAGTTCCGCGACTACGCGGCGGCGTCCCTGCGGCTCAACGGGATGGACCCGGACAGCCCGTCGGCCACCAAGCTGCTCAGCCTGCTTCGCTACGTCGACGGCGACCTCGACGATGCCGCCACGTACGCGGCGATGTCCGACCAGATGGGGCCGGGCGGCCGCGCCCTGTTCTACCTGGAGGTGCCGCCACCGCTGTTCGGCCGGATCGCGAAGGGCATCGCCGGCGCCGGCCGGGCCGAGGGCGCGCGGGTGATGGTCGAGAAGCCGTTCGGCACCGACCTCGCCGAGCGCCCAGGCGCTGAACGACACCATGCACGAGGTGTTCCCGGAGGAGGCCGTCTACCGGGTCGACCACTGGCTCGGGCTGGACCCGCTCGAGAACGTGCTCTTCGCACGGTTCGCGAACTCGATCCTCGAGCCGCTGCTCAACCGAACCATGTGGCCGGCGTCCAGATCACGATGGCCGAGGCCTTCGACGTCTCCGACCGCGGCAGCTTCTACGACCGGACCGGCGCGATCCGCGACGTGGTGCAGAACCACATGTTGCAGGTACTGGCCACCGTCCTCGCCGACCCGCCCTCGGGCGACCGTGCCGAGTCGTGGCTCGCGGCGAAGTCGAACATCATCAGCTCGCTGCGGCCGCTGGACGCCGATCACACGGTGCGTGGCCAGTACGACGGCTACCTCGACGTCGCCGGGGTCGCCCCGGGCTCCACGACCGAGTCCTTCGTCGCGGTGCGGCTCGCGGTGGACTCGTGGCGCTGGGCCGACGTCCCGATCGTCATCAGGGCGGGGAAGTGCATGCCGGTCACCGCGACCGAGGTGTCGTTCCGGTTCAACGGCCACCCGTGGAGATCCTGGGCCGGCTGCCGCCCTCGGCGGCGAACCTGCTCCGGTTCCGGATCTGGCCGGAGAGCGAGGTGGGCCTCACGCTGGTCGGGAAGAAGCCGGGCGCCGGCTGGACTCCCGACGTGGCCGACCTGTCGTTCGCCCACCAAGGCGCCTCCGACATGCGGCCCTACGACCGGCTGATCGGTGCGGCGCTGGACGGACAGCGCGTGGCTGTTCGCCCGCCAGGAGACGGTGGAGGCCGCCTGGCGGGTCGTCGACCCGGTGCTGGGTGACGCGACGCCGGTCATTCCGTACGCGCAGGGCAGCTGGGGACCCAAGGAAGCGGACCATCTGCTGCCGGACGGCGACACCTGGTTCGACCCGGCCGGCTGATGGACGGCCGGGAGGCGTCGTGACCGGCGAGGTGCGGCCACGGGTGGTCATCATCGGCGGCGGCTTTGCCGGGCTGTTCGCCGCACGGGCCCTGCGCAAGGCCGCGGTCGACGTGACCATGGTCGACCGCGCGGCGCACCACCTCTTCCAGCCGCTGCTCTACCAGTGCGCGACCGGCATCCTGTCCGAGGGTCAGATCGCGGCACCGTTGCGCGACCTGATGAGGAAGCACCGGAACGTCGAGTGCCTGCTGGCCGAGGTGGAGGGCATCGACGTCGAGGCGAAGCAGCTGGTCGCTGCGCGGCCCGGGCGGCGGACGGATCGAGCTGCCCTACGACCACCTCATCGTCGCCGCCGGCGTACGCCAGTCGTACTTCGGGCACGACGAGTACGCCGAGTGGGCGCCCGGCATGAAGACGATTGCCGACGCGCTCGCGATCCGCCGCAAGATCGTCGGCGCGTTCGAGATGGCCGAGACGGCCGAGGACGACGAGGAGCGGCGGCGCTGGCTGACGTTCGCTCTCGTCGGCGGCGGTCCGACCGGAGTCGAGCTGGCCGGGCAGATCCGTGAGCTCGCCACCCGCACCCTCCATGACGAGTTCCGCCGGACCCCCCCGGAGGACGCGAGGGTGCTGCTGTTCGACGGCGGTGAGCAGCCGCTTGCAGCCTTCGGCCCCCAGCTGGCCGCCAAGGCGGCGATGCGGCTCGAGGCGCTCGGCGTGGAGCTGCACATGTCGTCCCGCGTGACGTCGGTGGACCAGCGCGGCCTCGACGTCAGCACCGCCGACGGGGCGACGACCCGGTTCGACGCGATGACCGTGCTGTGGACTGCCGGCGTCGAGGCACCGGCGTTCGCCGCGGCTCTGGCCGAGGCGACCGGCGCCGAGCGGGACCGGGCGGGCCGGCTGATGGTGCAGCCGGACCTCACCCTGCCCGGTCATCCGGAGATCGCCGTGGTCGGGGACGTCATGAGCCTGGACAAGCTGCCCGGCCTGGCCGAGGTGGCGATGCAGTCCGGTGCCTACGCCGGCCGCCGGATCAAGCACCAGGTGACGGGCAAGCCCACGAGCAAGCCGTTCCGGTACATCGACCTGGGGTCGGCCGCCTACATCGCGCGCGGCCGGGCGATCGTCTCGGCCGGGCCGCTGAAGCTGTCCGGCCGCCTGGGGTGGCTGACGTGGCTGTTCATCCACATCGCCTTCCTCACGGGCTACCGCAATCGCTTCACCGCGGTGTTCACCTGGCTGATTGCTTTCAGTCGCGGCGTCCGGCGGGAGCGCGCGTTCACCATGCAGGAGATCGAGACGCGGCAGGACGTCTACGAGTCGAGGACGGTCGTGCTCCCGCGTCAGCCCGCCGACGTACGGCCGACGACCCCGACCTGACCGTCGGTGCTCGACGGTCGGTGCGGTACGTCGGCCGCCGATGCCCTGCCGGTCCGGCTGCTTGGCCCGCGCGCGTGAAGCCGGCTCGGTGAAGCTCTCGTCGACGGTGTCAGCGAGCAGGGCCTGCTGGGCGGCCACCGCCGCCTGCCGGTCCGGCGGGACGGTGGCGGCGAGCTCGTCGAGCAGGGCGGCGAGCCGACGGCACACCTGGGGCGAGCCCGCTCCGTACTGCCTGATCTCGGTCAGGCCCAGCTCCAGGTAGTCCTCCCACCGGCGCCCGGGGATCAGCACCCGATGGCGACCGGTCGCGTCGTCGAGGGCGAAGGTGCCGGGCAGCGGTGCCGTCGAGAGGGTCTGCAGCAGCGTCTCGAGATGGTTCAGGACCTGCACGGCCGTGGTGGGGTCGTTCACCGCCGGCGACAACGCGCGGATGGCGATGTCGACCAGGATCCTCATGGCAAAGCCCGGGTCCTGCTCGATGGTCCGCTCGACACCGAACGCCAGGTAACCCAGGAGGACCTCCGGACGCGGCGCGGAGCGCCCGTAGACCTCGATCACGGGCACGTCCGCGGCCACGAAGTCGCCGACGCTGAAGGTGAGCACCAGGGTGCAGTCGTGACGCTCGGCCTGAGCGAGCAGGCCATCGGTGTGCACCGCCTGGACGGCTCCGGCCCGTCGGGACATGACCCGGAGTACCGGGTCGCCGGTGGTGTGCGCGCTCAGGTCGAGGTCGGGGTCGGCGGTCAGCATGGCGCGGGCCTCGGCCACCACCCGCTGACCCCGGCGGGCCACCAACGACGCGACCGCGACGGGGCGGAGGTGGTGGGTGAAGCTGTCCAGGTAGAACAGCAGCATGATCAGGCTGATGGAACAGGCGATGCCGGCCAGGGTGACGCCGACGTCAGGGACGAAGGAGTCGTTCACCCGGCGGAGGTTGCCGAACGCGAACGCGAAGGTGCAGGCGAACGTCGCGAGCACGGCCTTCTGCAGTCGCTGGCTGTACCAGAGCCGCATGAAGCGCGGCGACAGGGAGGACGTCGCCTGCTGCACGACGAGGACGCCGATGGTCACGACCAGGCCCAGCAGGCCCACCATGGCTCCCACGATCGTGGTCAGCAGGGTCGTTGCCGTGTTCTGCGTGTACTGCCACTGCAACGGAACGGTCACCGACTCGTCGATCTTCGCCGACCCGTAGGACAGCACGACGCCGGCGAGGCCGCCCAGCATCGGTACGACCCACAGGCTGCACCGGACGTACTCCCGGACCCGGAACCAGGCGGACCAGCGGAACATCGGCGTACCCGCTATCCGCCGGGCCGGGAGGCGGCGGGCACGAGGTCGGCGAGCACCTGGTCCAGCGCGCGGGCGGCCTGCTTCACCGCGCCGAGGGCCTCGGCAGCAGACTCGCCGCCCGCCCGGCTCTCGTCGTCCAGAGCACCGCGCACGCCGATCACGGCCGACTCGAGATGCTGGGCGTTCAGGGCACCGGCGGTCTCCGAGCCTGGCGTGGCCAGGCCGGCCAGCCGATCCGTCAGGGCCACCACTCGTGGCCGCGAGACGTTCCAGGCGCCGCGTCGCTCCTCGTGTGACGCCATCAGCAGGGTGGGCAGCAGGTCCCGCCCGAGCCAGCTGGCCTCGGCGAGGGCCTCGTCGAAGGAGGCCCGCTCGTCGCGACGGCGGGACTGCCGGTGCTGCCAGAGCGCGATGAGGATGCCGAGGACGACGAGGGCGACCAGCGCCCACAGCGGCCACGCCTGGGAGCCGGCGCTCTCGGACGTCTCCGCACGCCGTCGTGGAGGGTTCGCCGACTCCTGCACGCTGACCTCGACGGTCGGCTCTGCGGTCTCCGACTCCTCGCGTCGGCTCGCGGTCTCGACACCTCGACGGTCGGCTCCGCGGTCTCGGACACCTCGACCGACTGCTCAGGGGTGGTAGGCCGCCTCCACCGACGGGCACGGACGCGGTCAGCGTCCGGCTCGGCGATCGCGTACGGCCGGCAACGACTCGCCACCCTCTCCGGAGCACGCCGCCGCGAGGGGGAGCAGCAGCAGGCCGAGGACGACTCCGGCAAGGCGGGTCCTTCGCAGGCCGAGCATGAACCGACGCTAGGCGGGCTCGTCCGTCGATGGCTCATCCGGCGGTGATGAGCACGCCCGTCATCCACCCTGGGGGATCCGCCCGGCGGGCGGACCGGTGACCATGGGCAGCGGTCCATCCGGTGACGATCGGGAGGAGGCGCCGGTGAGCACCACCGCTGTGGACATGCCCGAGCTGGTGCCCGGCAGGCCGGACGACGCCTTTGCCGCGCTGGTCGACGACCCGTTCCAGAGCGGCTCCCTGACCGCCGAGGCCGTCAACCGCTCGGGTCTGACCGTCGCCGAGATCGACCTGGCCACCCTGCGCGTGGTCGCGGTCAGTGACGCCGCGGCCGACCTGGTCGGTCTCGCCCGGTCGCAGGTCGTGGGCCGGCTGGTCAGCGACTTCGTCGACGGCGAGGCGACCGGTGGGATTCCGTTGCTGGCCACCGGGCGGCTGGACGGCTTCGAGGCGCCGCGACAGATCAGGCGCGGTGACGGCACTGTCGTCTCGGCGTACGTGTGGGCGCACGTGCTCGGGCTGGCCCGACCGGCCCGCTACGCCGCCGCCTTCGTCGTCGATGTCCGTCCGACGCAGCCGCCGCTCTGGCTCTCCTCGCCGGCCTCGGACCAGAAGGTCATCGGCACTGTCGACGACGAGTGGCGGATCGACCGGATCAGCCACGAGGTCCAGACCGTGCTCGGCTACCTGCCGGAGGACCTGGCCGGGAAGCAGCCGCTGTCCAGCATCAACCCGCACGACCTGCCCCAGGTGCTGACCGGTCTGGCCCACGTCCATGCCACGGGTCGCAACGCGGTCGTGCGGCTTGCGGGTACGCCGGGCGGACGGGAGGTGGCTCTGGTGCCGGGCGCACCTGTCCGCGATGGGCGAGGCCCCACGTTTCGCCTTCACTCTGCGCCCGCTGAGCCCGGAGAAGATCCCGGACGCCGAGCGGCTCAGCGCCCTCGAGGAACGGCTCGCCCGGATCGCCCAGGAGGTCCGGTCGGTGGCGTTCCCGGTGCCCTCGACCGAGGCCCCGGTGCTCGCCGAGATCCCCGAGCTGTCGAACCTGACCAGCCGCGAGTGGCAGACGCTGAGCCTGTTCGCCGACGGCGGCCGGGTGGCCGGCATCGCCGAGCAGCTCGGGCTGAGCCAGAGCACGGTGCGCAACCACCTCAGCGCCATCTTCAAGAAGGTGGACGTCGGCTCGCAGGCCGAGCTGCTGGCCCGGCTGCGGTCGTCCCGCTGAGGCCGGTCGGTCAGGCGCCGTCCGCGTCCTCGAGCAGCTGCAGCTCCCGGGCGCGCCGGACCGCGGCTCGCCTGCTGGTCACGTCGAGCTTCCGGTACACGTGGCGCAGGTGCACCTTGATGGTGTTGGGGGACAGGAACATCTGCTCGGCGATCTCGGCGTTGCTCAGCATGGTGGCCAGGTAGCGCAGCACGGTCTGCTCGCGCTCGGTCATCTGTTCCACCGACAGGGACTGCTGCGCCGGGATCGTCGGGCCGGGAGCATGCAGCTCCAGGAGCCGCCGGGGGAATCCGGACCGGGCCGGACGCAGCAGCACCAGCCGCTCCAGCGTGCGACCAGGTGTTCCGCCTCGTCCAGCTCGTTGCGCGCCACGGCCGCCAGCGCGAGGGAGCCCAGTGCCGACTGGAGCTCGTCCGTCCGCGTCTGCTGGGGTCCGGCGAGACGGCGGCCGGCGGTGACGTCGCGCAGCCGCCAGAGGACACCCTGCAGAGGACCGTCCTCGTTCCTGCCGGTGGCCTCCGCCTCGATCCAGCGGTGCGGGCCGTCGTCACCTGCGAGCTGGAACTCGAGAGCTTCCCTGTCCTTCGCGTGTTGCGCCAGCAGGGCACCCAGCCCGTGCGGCCCCCGAGCGTCGCTGACTGGACGCCCAGCGCCGTCAGGTCGCGCGCCGCGCGGCCGAGCAACCGGGTCGCCTGCCTGCTCGCATAGCTGACCCTGCCCGTCTGGTGCACCACCAGCCAGCCGTCCAGCGAGCCGGTGAGCAGCGGCCACAGCGCGCACTCTCGAGGTCGAGGAACATCGCGACCCCGCCGACAACGTCGCCCGCGTCGTCGAGCACCGGCATCGCGTTGCCGGTGCCGAACGCTGCGCGACGGTACGTGGCCCGACCAGGACGTCCGCGGCGACTCGTCACGCAGCGTCTCCGCGCGACGCTCCGGGTGCTCGACGACGTGATCGGCGAACGACTGCCCACGCCGCTGTCATGGTCCAGCCGAGCATCGCTGCGCTACCGGGTTGTACGACGTCACCACGGCAGCTCTCGTCACCTCGACGACCGCCAGGCCGACGAGCTGCAAGAGCTCAGCAGTCCACGCCTGGTGGGGTCGCACCGTCACGCGTGCGAGGGGTGTGGGTCACCCGATCATTACGGCCGATAAGCCGTACAGTCGCGTCACCCGCGACGGGTTATCAACTTTTGGTCTAGACCGTGGTTGATTCAGTGGGAAGGGGTTGTCGGGCGGACAGCGCAGCGGTCTACTGAGGTGCTTGCCCGCTCCGGACCCTGGCGGTGATCGAGAGCATCGGCGAAGGACGGCTATGAGTCGCACACAGTCAGGCACCAAGGCCGCTCCTCCTCTCGCATCCCGATCTGGCACCGACCCGTTCGAACTGTCCCGATTTGTCGTCCCGCTGCCACCCAAGGGCATCGTCCGTCGGGCTCGACTGCTGGAGCGCCTGGACCTGGGCGCCCGTGGCCCGCTCACCCTCGTCACGGCACCGGCCGGCACCGGCAAGACCGTTCTCGTGTCGTCGTGGGCCGCCGCAGCGCGGGCTGTCGGCACCGTGGTGTGGCTCTCGCTGGACGCCGACGTCAGCACCGGCAGCTTCTGGCACCTCGTCGCCACCGGGCTGTCCCGGCGCGGGGTCGACGTGCCTGCCCCGGTGACGGCGGCGGAGCCGGACGCCGGCGACCCGTCGTACACCGCCACCATCGCCGGACGGATCCTGGCTCATCACGAGCCCGTCGTGCTGATCCTCGACTGCGACGGAGCCCTGGAGAGTGCCGTCGGCACCAAACTCGACTCGCTGATCCATCGGTCCGCCGGGAACCTGCGGGTCGTGCTCGTCACCCGCGAGGACCCGCTCCTTCCGCTGCACCGCTACCGGCTGGCCGAGACGGTCGTCGAGGTGCGGATGGCCGACCTTGCGTTCACCGTGCCCGAGGCGCGGGAGCTGTTGACGGGAACGGGCGTCAACCTCTCCGAGGCCGGGATGGACGCCGTGACCAGCCGCACCCAGGGCTGGGCCGCCGGGCTGCGGATGGCGGCCATGTCGCTCGCGCACCGGACCGATCGCGAGGACGCGGCGCGCGAGCTCGCCGGGAACAGCGGCACCGTCGCCGAGTATCTGCTCGCCGAGGTGCTCGACACCCAACCGCAGGGCCTGCGTCGCCTGCTCCTCGAGACGAGCGTCGTCGACGTCCTCCGCCCGGGCCTGGCGGCCGCGCTGGCCGGCCCGCATGCCGAGCGAGCCCTCAGCTTCCTGGTGCACGGGAACGCCTTCCTCGAGGAGCTCCCCGAGCTCCCCGGTTGCTACCGCTACCACCTGCTCTTCCGCGAGCTCCTGCGCGCCCAGCTGGCCTACGAGGACCCGGCTCGCTCGGTCGAGCTGCATCGGGTCGCCGCCACCTGGCTGGCCGACCACGGTCTGGTCGTGGACGCGGTCCGGCACGCGACGGCGATCGGCGACTGGGAGACCGCCGCCCGCTACGTGGTGGACGACCTCTCGCTGCCGCTCCTGCTCACGGCTCCCGCCACCGACCCGCTGGTCGAAGCTCTGGCGCCGATGCCCAAGAAGGCGGCGGGTACGGCCGGCACCCTCGTCGCGGCGGCGCGAGCGGCAGCTGGGGACGACTGGCGCGGCGTGGCCGCCGGGATCCGGCGGGCCCGACAGGCGATCGCGGACGATGAGCCGTGGCCGGCAGCCGAGCTGGACGTCAGCCTGCTGGAGCTCGCGCTGGCTCGCCGGGCGGGCGACGCGGTCGCCGCCCTCGACGCCGCGACGGCGGCCCAGGCTCTGGTCCACCGCCAGTCGCCGGTCGCGCTCGCGGCACACCCGGAGCTCGACGCCGTGATCGCGACCGGCCTCGGCGAGGCGCTGGTGCTCGCCGGCCGTCTCAGCGCCGCGGCTGAGGCGTTCTCGGTTGCGAGCGAGACAGGGCACGTCGCGGGGCGGGAGCAACCGCTGATCGACGCGCTGGGCCACCGCGCCCTGCTGTCCGCCCTCCGAGGCGAGCTGCGGGCCGCGGCCGAGCTCGCCGGGCGGGTCGTCCGGATCAGCTCAGCGGCCGGGCTGACACCGGCTCGCTGCCCTGCGGCCGCCGAGGTCGCTCTGGCCTACGTCCACACCGAGACGTACGACATCGCGGGCGCCCGCCGGCATGTCGCCCGGGCGGCCACCTGCGGAGCCACCGCGACCGAGCCGCTGTCCGCGGCCATGCTGGGTCTCGTCCTGGCTCGGATCAGCAGGGCGGGCGGCGATCTCGACGGTGCCCTGGCCGTCCTCGACGAGACCGTCGCTCGCGCCGGCTTGCCGGTCTGGCTGGCCGACCGGCTGGTGCTCGAGCAGGTGACCCTGCTCGTCGTCGACGGCCAGTCCGATCGTGCCGCTGACCTTGCCGCGCAGCTGTCGGAACCGCGGTCCCGCGAGGCCGGGATGCTGCGGGCTGGTGCCCCGGCGGTGTCGGTCGGCGCGGTCGTCGATCCCGCCGTGGTGACGTTGCGCGGCGCAAGCGCCTCGCTGGCCGTTCGGGTGGACACGATGCTGCAGGAGGCCGCGGGTCATCTCGCTGCGGGCAACGCCCGGCGGGCGGTGCGCGAGCTGGAGCATGCCCTGCGACTTGCTGCGCCGGAGCAGCTGCGGCGCCCCTTCCGGGAGGCACCCGAGGAGTTGTGGCGTCTGCTTCGGCAGCACGACGAGCTGTTGCAGCGCCACCAGTGGCTGACGAACCGACAGGCCGGTCGCCCCACCGGGCCGGTGTCACGCCCGCGCCGTGGCGGGGCAGGGGAGACGACACCGACGAGCGGGCAGATCCTGGAGCCGCTGACCGACAAGGAACGCGAGGTCCTCGGCCACCTCTCCGAGCTCCTCACCACGGACGAGATCGCCGCGGTCATGTTCATCTCGGTCAACACCGTCCGCACCCACGTGCGCAACATCCTCCGCAAGCTGTCGGCGTCCCGGCGCAACGAGGCGGTCCGCCGCGCTCGCGAGCTGAGGATCATCTCGACCTGAGGCCGTCGTCAGGGCTCACCCGCTCTGGATGAGGTGAGGAGGACGCCGGGAGCCCACGCTGTGGGTGTCGATCCGCCCGAAAAAGGAGCACTCATGGCAGACACAACGTCGTCGACCGGCGTCAGCGCTTCGGTTCCCCGACAGGCGTCCCGGCCCTCACCCGAACCCACTGGCTGGGTCGGCTGGATCGCCTTCGCCGGGACCTTGATGGTGATGGTCGGCATCCTGCACTTCATTCAGGGACTGGTCGCGGTCTTCCAGGACGACTACTACCTGGTCGGCAAGAACGGGCTGACCGTCCACCTCGACTACACCGCGTGGGGCTGGACCCACATGATCGCCGGCGCCATCGTCGCCGCAGCCGGTGTGGCGCTCTTCTCCGGCAAGATGTGGGCACGGGTCATCGGCGTGATCCTCGCCAGCGTCAGCCTGCTGGTGAACTTCGCGTTCATCGCGGCGTACCCGTTCTGGTCGGTCATCGTGATCGCCATGGACATCTTCATCATCCTGGCGCTGACGGTGCACGGTCGGGAGATGAAGGAGCTCTAGTCCCCGCAGGACGACGACGCGTGTCCAGCCCCGGAGATCACTCCGGGGCTGGAGGCACGTCCTGACGCTTGACCTCGCGGACGCTGTCCACCTCGGCACCGTTCGCCACCAGCAGCTCCAGCACGTCGATCAGGTCCCGGTCGTCCGAGGTCTCGGCGAGGACAAGGATGTGCCGCGGCTCGTGCGACACGGCGGCATGCGGCAGCGCGTCGAGCAGCAGCGGACCGAGCAGCCCGTTGGTCCGGACCTCGTAGGCGCCGGTCTCGCCGTCGGTAGGTTCAGGTGCCGTCATGATGTCTCCGGTCGGGTGCGGGGACTCGGCAACGCAGCACGCCGCAGCTCGAGCAGCTCGATGCCGAGGTCGCGGAGTCGGGTGACGAGCCGGTGCAGGCTGGCCTGGTCCATGTCGAGAGTCAGCAGAACCGTCTCCCCGCCGGCCTCGACGCAGGTGGCGCCGTCGAGGCCTTCGAGGAGCCCAGGCGGCAGGTCGCCACGAAGGTGGATCTCGTAGGTCGTCTGTCGCATCGACGCCTCCCTGACATGCGTGGTGCTGGCCGCCAGGTGGCATCGGGGGACTCTGGCATGGGCCCAGCGTGAGCGCTTCGACGCGTACCCACATCACTCGTTCCGGATGAGGGGAATGCTCGCGCGGCTGGGCTTTCCGCCTCATCCCGCGCGGGCGAGGCATGATCCACGGCGACTGCCCTAGCGTCGGACCATGGCGACCTCCAGCGTCCCGCAGGCGGTGACAGCGGAAGGCTCTCCCGCCGACACCGGGTTGACCCGACCAGTCGTGCTGCTGATCGGGGCCGCCTGCGCCGTGGTCGCGGCCGCGGGCATTCGCGCCGCGGCGGGGATCGTCGCCCCGATCATGCTCTCGCTGGTTCTCACCATCGCGGTCCTCCCGCTCTTCCACTGGGCGCGGGGTCGAGGCTGGCCGAGCTGGCTGGCGACGTTGCTCGCACTGGTCGCGACGTACGCCATCGTCCTGGTCCTCGTTCTCGGCACCGCGCTCTCCATCGTCAAGCTGATCGAGCTGTTGCCGCAGTACGCCAGCGATGCGGACGAGATCACCGCCAATGCCAAGTCGTTCCTCACCAGTCACGGCATCGCCGAGAAGCCGGCAAGCACGACCACCGAACAGCTCGACCCGAGCAAGCTCATCGCTGCGCTCACCGATGTCCTGAGCGGTATCCTGGACCTGCTGGGCAACCTGTTCCTGCTGGTCACCCTGCTGTTCTTCACCTGCTCCGCGATCCCGCTGCTCGGGCCGCGGTTCGCCACCCTCCGCCGCGCCAAGCCAGCGCTCGGCGCCTCGATGTCGCAGTTCGTGCGGGCCACCCAGCGCTACCTGATCATGACGGCGTTGTTCGGTGCCATCGTCGCCGTGCTGGACACCGGGGCGCTGTGGCTGCTCGGTGTCCCGCTGCCGCTGGTGTGGGGGCTGTTCTCGTTCATCACCAACTTCATCCCCAACATCGGGTTCGTCATCGGGGTGATCCCCCCGGCGCTGCTGGCCCTCTGGACGAAGGGTGGGCGAAGGCGCTCACGGTGGTGCTCGTCTACAGCGGTCTCAACGTCGTCATCCAGACGTTCATCCAGCCGCACTTCGTCGGAGCCACGGTGGGACTCAGCGCCGAGATGACGTTCATGTCCCTCGTCGTCTGGACGTTCCTGCTCGGCGCGCTGGGCGCGCTGCTCGCCGTGCCGATGACGCTGCTGGTGCGGGCGATCTTCATCGATCCGGACCGCCGCGCCGCCTGGATCTCACCACTGATCGCGACGAGACCGGAACCGGCCAAGGAGTGAGCCCTGCGCCCGCCCGGGGCTTCAGGAGGCGAGCAGGTTCTCGATCACCAGGTCGGTGTCGAGGTGGGCGTCCTCCTCGCCGGGCCAGCACTGCGCGTAGCTCCTGCGGAGGAACGTCGCCAGAGCGGCACTGGAGACCTGCAGGAGCGCCTCGCCGTCCGAGGAGATCAGGCCGATGTACACGTGGGGTGAGTCCGGCTGGGAGGAGCGCCAGACCCGCACGTCGCCCTCGCCGGCAGCACCGAGAACGCCCGTTGGTCAGCAGCTCACGGGCGAACACCCAGGTCACCGGGGGACCGGACGCGGCGAAGAACGTGGCGTGGACCGCGTAGGGGTCCGTGACGTCGTAGCGCAGTGTCGCGCGGACCGGAACGTCGTCGCCGTCGGCGGTGACCTGATGCATGGTCAGGTCGAGGGTGATGGTCGTGGAAGCGGACCGGCCGTTCACTTTGGGTACTCCTGCCCGAGTCGTCCCGGCGGTGGTTGCCGGGGGCGGCTGTGCCGTCTTTCTTGAGTGTCGTCGCGTGGGACCAACGCGTCTGTGGACGGTTCGTCACGCGGGTTCGGACGTTCCGCCGGACGGAGGTAACACCTCGGTCACGCGTCGATCACGACCCAGACCGCCTTGCCGCCGTCCGGTCCCGGCAGCGACCCCCAAGCCCGGGAGAAGCCTTCGACGACGTGCATGCCGCGGCCCCTGCCGGGCTCGGCACCGGCGCGGATCAGTCGCGGCGGGTCGTCGTTCCCGTCCCGGACAGCGAGGCGCAGCCTGTTCCCGAGTGCCGACAGGCTGACCTCGACGTCCGTACCGGCGTGGCTGACCGCATTCGTGACCAGCTCGCTGACCACGAGCACGGCGGACGGGATGCCGTGCGGCAGCTGCCAGTCCAGGCAGGTGCGGCTGACGAAGTCCCGGGCCGCGCGGCTGGCCCGGGGGTGTGCAGTCAACGTGATAGCGGCGGTGCGGACGCCGGGCACGTCGGACAGGGCGTCGAGTGCCTCCGACAGCGAGCCACCGACGAGTACGTCGGCTCCCGTCGAGCTGTCGGGGAAACCGGCTCGGTCTCGGTCGCGGATGACCAGCGCCAGCCGCGTGCCGGGCCAGTGCTCGAGGTAGCCACCAGTGTCCAGCAGCCGGCGGAGCGTCCCGTCGTCGAGGTGGCCGGCAACAGCGGACAGGTCGCAGGCCACCGCGTAGGGCTGCTGGCAGAGGGTGCGGAGCAGCGCCTCGTTCGCGGCTGCGGCGGCCGCCGGGAACGAACCGGTCACCTCGAGCACGGCGATGCCGTCAGTGCTGCTCGTCACGACCGCCGCCGTAGCGCGATCACCCACCCGTCGGTCCCCGGCGCCGCCCTCGGGACGGGAGACGCCACCTGCTTGCGACATCCGGTGGCCTCTGTCTCGCGCACGGTTGGTGGGTCTGAGTAGACCTGCCCGTCCACATCGAGGCGTCGTCCCTCCGGGATGAACTGCGTCGACCGGCCGTGACCGGCATGCTGTGGCGCGCGACGGCGACCGTGAGAGGGAGGTGGCGAGGACGTGGGCGGGTTTCCGGCAGAGGTAGTTCCGCTCGCTGTGGCCACCGCCGTGAGTCCGCTACCTCTGGTCGTCCTGCTCGTCGTGCTGCTGACCCCGCGCGCCGTGCCGAACGGCCTGGCCTTCGCCTGCGGGTGGGCCAGCGCATTGCTGCTGGTGGGTGCCGCCACCGCGACGCTCGTGGGCGCGGGCGCGGGTCTCGACGAGCGGGGGCAGCGTCGTGTCCTCGCTCGAGGTGGTCGTGGGCCTTCTGCTGCTGCTCCTCGCCGTCCGGCAGTGGAGCCGCCGCCCACGCGGTGGCGCGGAGGCAACCGTGCCCCGGTGGCTGCTCGTCGCGGACCGCAGCACCCCGTGGCGGGCGTTCGCGATCGGCGCCGTCCTCGTGCTCGCCAACCCGAAGAACCTGGCCCTCACGGTGGCGGCGGCCGGAGCCATCGCCGGAACCGGAGCCGGCGCCGTTGCGGAGCTCACGGCAGTGCTGCTGTTCGCGGTGCTGGGCACGGCGGGCCTGGCCGTCCCGCTCACGCTGCGGATCTCGATGGGCTGCCCGGGCCGCCGGGCTGCTGACGCGCTGGCGCCGGTGGCTGGTGCGGCACGGGACCCCGATCGCCTGCGCCGTGCTGGCGGTGATCGGCGCGCTGCTGGTGCTGCGCGGTCTCGCCGGCTGACTCGTCCGGTCAGCGGACACCTCATCCTCGTGGGATGAGCCCTTCCGGACGCTGGACGGCAACCCTGGTCGCATCCGATGTTCCGGCGCCGGCACGGGAGGCGGGATGGTGACCTCGGCGCCCGGTGACTCGCTCCGGCCGCTGGACGACGCGCGTGCCTCCCGACGTGAGATGCGGCGCCTCGTGATGGGCGCGTTCCTCCGCGTCGTCCATCGTGACCGGAACCCTGCTCGTCGTGTACGCGGTGGCACCGCTGGGAGAGCGAGCGGATCGAGTCGGTCGTCTTCAGGCTGTGTGTCGCGCTGGTTGCTCTCGTCGTCGTGCTGGGCCTGCAGTTCCGGTCCGTGTCCAGGTCACCGCATCCCACTCTCAGAGGCGTCGAGGCGGTGGCGGTGAGCGTCCCACTGCTGATCCTGAGCTTTGCCGCGACCTACTACGTCATGGCGCAGGCCGATCAGGCCAGCTTCACCGAGAGCCTGAGCCGGGTGGACGCGGTGTACTTCTCGGTGACGGTGCTTGCGACGGTCGGGTTCGGCGACATCACGCCGACGTCCGAGTCGGCCAGGCTGATCGTCACCGGGCAGATGATCGTCGACCTGATCTTCGTCGGGCTGATCGCCAAGGTGCTGGTTGGCGCGGTCCAGCGCCGGCGCCAGGCCCTGGGCCATCCGCCCGCTGCACTGATGTAGCGGCCACGGCACTGCGGGAGGTAGCGATGACGGACGGCGGCGAGGACCTCGTCAAGGCGGCCGACAGGGCTGCCGCGCGGGTGCTGCCGGACGAGGCGCTCGGTGCCGCACCCGGCCCGAAGTCGGTCCTCGTCAAGGTGCTCAGTGCCGCGCTCTCCGGCGGTCTCGTCGTGCTGCTGTTCGCCGTCATCATCCCCGCGATCGGCAGCCTCAGCGGGGTCTGGGACGCGATCCGCTCGATGTCGTGGGAGGCGGTGCTGCTGTTCGTGGTGGTGGCGCTGGTGATCCGGGTGCTGCTCGCCCAGGCGTACGCCGTTCTGATCCCCGGGTTGTCGCTGTTCCGGTCGCTGATCGCGCGGGAGGCGTCCTCCGCCGTGAGCAACGTCGTCCCGGGGCCGTCGGGGACCGCGACGCAGTACGTCATCCTGCGGTCCTGGCGGGTCAGCACGGAGAGCTTCGCCAGCGCCACCATCAGCGTCGGCGTCGTGACCGACGTCCTCGTCTTCTCCGCGCCGGGGTTCCTCTTCCTGATCTGGACGCTGCTCGGGATGCCGGCCAACGCCGGCAACGACAACGTCTGGGCCATCGGGCTGGGCGCACTCGCGGTCTCCGTGATCGCGGTAGCTGTCGTGGCGGGTGTCGCCAGCAAGGAGCGGCTGGCAGCGGCGACCGGCCGGGTCGCCCAACGCTGTGCCAACCCGTTCCGCCGCCTCGCGCACAAGCCCCGCATCACCGACTGGCCGGACCGTTTCGTCGAGCTGCGGGCGAGCACGCTGCAGCAGCTGAAGGACCGGGAGTGGGCGTTCATCGGCTGCATCTTCGGCGGCTACCTGCTCAACGGGTTGCTGCTGGTCTGGTGCATCTGGGACTGCGGTGTCGAACGCAGCGCGCTCGCCGCTGTCGCTCGGCCTGATGCTCTACTCGGTGGGCCGGATCGCGACGGTCATCAACCTCACGCCCGGGCGGTGTGGGCGTCGCCGAGGTGGTCTACACCGCGGTGTATGTCGCAGTCCTCGGTGAGTCGAGCCACGACGCGGTCCTTGCCGGCGTACTCGTCTACCGCGCGCTGACCTACGCGCTTCCGATGCTCACCGGTGCGGTGTCCTACGTGATCTGGCGGGTCATGCGGCACCGCGAGCTGCACGCGCAGGCGGTAGCCGCCTAGCCGCCGACCGATGACTTCTCGGTGCCCGCGCAGTCTGTATCTGCATGGGGACAACGAGAGGAAACCAGTCGTGACCACCGAAGCAGTCGTCGCACCCGCGCAGCGCGCCGGCGTCCGTGAGTGGGTCGGGCTCGCCGTCCTGGCGCTTGCCTGCCTGCTCTACGTGATGGACCTGACCGTGCTGCACCTGGCGGTGCCGGCGATGAGTGCCGACCTCCAGCCGTCGAGCGCCCAGCTGCTCTGGATCATCGACATCTACGGGTTCCTCGTGGCCGGTGCCCTGGTGACCATGGGCACCCTGGGCGACCGGATCGGCCGCCGCAAGCTGCTGATGATCGGCGCCGCCGCCTTCGGTGTCATGTCGGTCGTCGCGGCCTTCTCGGTGAGCGCCGAGATGCTCATCGTGAGCCGCGCACTGCTCGGCATCGCCGGCGCGACGCTGGCTCCGTCGACGCTGTCGCTCATCTTCCACATGTTCCAGGACCCGAAGCAGCGCTCGATCGCGATCGGCGTCTGGATCGGTGCGTTCTCTGCCGGCAGCGCGGTCGGCCCGGTGCTGGGTGGCGTGATGCTCGAGTACTTCTGGTGGGGCTCGGTGTTCCTGCTCGCCCTGCCGGTCATGGCGGCGCTGCTGGTGCTCGCACCGCGCGTGCTGCCCGAGTACCGCGACCCCGACGCCGGGCGGCTCGACGTCACGAGCGCGGCGATGTCCGTGGCGGCGGTGCTCGCCTGCATCTACGGCCTCAAGGACATCGCGCAGGCCGGCGTCTCGGCGGGTGCCGTCACGACGATCGCCGTCGGAGTCGCCACAGCGGCCCTGTGGGTCCGCCGCCAGCAGACGCTGGCCGACCCGATGATCGACGTCTCGCTGTTCCGCATCCGTGCCTTCAACACGGCGCTGGCCGTGAACTTCCTGGCCATCTTCGTCGCCATCGGCTACTTCCTGTTCGTCGCCCAGTACCTGCAGCTGGTGGCGGGCATGACGCCGCTGCAGGCAGGCCTCTGGTCGCTGCCGTCCGCGGTCGCCTTCACTGTCGCGTCCCAGCTCGCGCCGCGCCTCGCGCACCGGGTCGCGCCGGCCCACCTGGTCGGTGGCGGTCTGGTCCTGGCCGCAGTCGGGCTGCTCCTGCTGACCCAGGTCGACGCCACCGGCAGCATCGGCGCGCTCATCCTCGGCTCGGTCGTCATCTCGCTCGGCCTGGCACCGGTGTTCGGCCTGACCACCGAGCTCATCGTCGGTTCCGCACCTCCGGAGCGGGCCGGTGCGGCGTCGGGGATCTCCGAGACCGGCGCCGAGCTGGGCGGCGCGCTCGGCATCGCCGGGCTCGGCAGCATCGGCGTGGCGCTCTACCGCGGGCAGGTCGCCGACCAGCTCCCGGCCGGGCTCCCCCCGAGGTGGCGGCAGCATCCCAGGACACTCTCGGTGCAGCGGTCGGCGCGGCCGCGGTGCTCGACGACGCGTCGGCGGCCACCGTCCTGCAGGTCACCCGCGAGGCGTTCGTCGCCGGGATGCAGCTCAGCGCCGGTGTTGCCGCCGTCATCGCCGTCGGTGTCGCCGTCGTCGCGCTGGTCGGTCTTCGCCGACAGACCGGCGCCGACGGTTCGGAACCGACGGGGGACCAGCCGTCGGCTTTCGACGCCGAGGAGCCGGACACGCTGCCCGAGCGGGAGCCGGTGGCCTGCTGATGCGGCGTGGTCAAGCCCTCGGGGCTGTCACCGGCGCATCGTAGGTTCGGCACATGACTCTCGCGGTAGAGGCCGAGCAGCTCGTCAAGCACTACAGCAGCCGAGGCGGCGTCGTGGAGGCCGTGCGCGGCGTCGACCTCGCGGTTGCCGAGGGCGAGGTGTTCGGTTTCCTCGGACCCAACGGCGCCGGCAAGTCGACCACGGTCAAGATGCTCACGACGCTGATGTCGATCACGTCCGGCTCGGCGCGGGTCGCAGGGGTCGACGTGGCGGCCGACCCTGACGCGGCGCGGCGGCGGATCGGCGTCGCGCTGCAGGAGGCCGGGCTGGACCCGCGCCAGACCGGACGCGAGCTGGTCACGCTGCAGGCCCGGCTGTTCGGCAGCTCGCGGGCGGCGGCCGCCGACCGCGCACAGGAGCTGCTCGTGCTGGTCGACCTGGTCGAGGCGGCAGACCGCCGCATCAAGGGCTACTCCGGCGGCATGAAGCGGCGGCTGGACCTCGCATCGGCACTGGTGCACGAGCCGGAGGTGCTGTTCCTGGACGAGCCGACGACCGGGCTCGACCCGGCCAGCCGCCTGACCGTGTGGGAGGAGCTGCGGCGCATCAACCAGCGCGGTACGACGATCTTCCTGACGACGCAGTACCTCGAGGAGGCCGACCAGCTCTGCGACCGGCTGGCGATCATCGACGACGGCAAGATCGTCCGGGAAGGTACGCCGGTCGCGCTGAAGGCCGAGCTCCGCGGCCGATTGGCCGACGACCACGAGCCGACGCTCGACGAGGTCTTCCTGGATGCCACCGGACGCACCCGGGAACGCGCCGCCGGCGACGTCCAGGAGGTGCAGCGATGACCGCGGGTGCCCTGCTCGGTCAGCGGGCGATGCGGGAGGCGCTCCGCACGCCGGACTCGCTGATCCCGACCATCTTCATCCCGCTGTTCTTCCTGGTCGTGAACGTCGGCCAGGCCGGGAAGATCTTCCCCTCCGACTCCACCCCGTTCCTCGACGGCCAGAGCTACGCGGCCTTCCAGCTGCCGAGCTCGCTGCTGCTCGCGGCGTCCTTCGGGACCGCGGCGCTGTACATGGTCGAGGACATCGAGGGCGGCTACTTCGACAAGCTCCGGGCCACGCCGATCTCGCGCACCGCGATCGTCGTCGGCCGGCTGTCCGCCGAGGCCGTGAAGAACCTGGCGGTCACCGCGATCCTGGTGCTGCTGTCCCTGCCTCTCGGCGTCCGGATCGCCAGCGGCCTGGTCGGGTTCCTGCTCCTGCTGCTGCTCACCGCCTCGTGGGCGGTCGTGTTCGCGGGGTACATGCAGCTCATCGCGCTCAAGACCCGCAGCGCGGCCGCGACCAACTCGGCCGGGCTGGTGTTCTTCCCGCTGCTGTTCCTCACGCCCAACTTCGTGCCGCGCGACCTGCTGACCCGGCCGATGGAGATCGCCGCCACGCTCAACCCGGTCACCTACATCATGGAAGCGATGCGCTCGCTGGTCCTCGAGGACCTCAACTGGACACCCATCGGCCGCGGCTTCGCGGTGGTCGTCGTCCTCGGTGCGGTGATGTACGCGTTGAACGTCCGCACCATCAAAACCTATGACTGACCAGGCCCGTTCCGGCAAGACCGGGAACTTTCGGGCAAGACCTGGCGTGGTCTGCGCACAGCCACCGGAGGAACACCACCGCCGGCACCGACTACGTGAGCATCGCCACGACCACGGTGACGATCACTCCGGGGCAGTCGAGCGCTGTCGTCCCCGTCTCGGTGAAGGGCGACACGTCGGTCGAGCAGGACGAGACGGTGCTGGTCACCGCGACCACTCCCACGGGCGGTCTCGTGCTGGCCGACGCCAGCGACGTCCTCACCATCAAGGGCGACGACTGACCTTCTTCTTCGACTTCGCGGACAACGCGTCCAGCTCGCGCTGAAGCGCGCTGACCCGGCGGGTCGCCTTCTCGGCGTCGCTGCGCGCGGCATCGCGGGCTGTCGTGGCGTCCTGGTCGGCCGCCGTGGCGCGCTCGAGTGCCTGCTCCGCCTCCTCGAGCTCGGTGCGTGCCTGCTCGACGCGCCGTCGCAGCGCGGCCGCCTCCTTCTCGGCAGCGGTCGCGGTCTCCTCGGCGACGGTGCGCGCGTCCGCGGCGGCTCGTGCGGTGGCCCACGCCTCGGCGAGGTCGCTCTCGAGCTGTGCCCGCTGCTCGGCCCGGCGGTCGGCGGCCGACTGCGCCGGAGCGCCTTCTTTCGCGGGCGGCGGCTTGGGTGCGGGACTCGTCGGTGCCGCGGACGTCGACAGCCCGAACCCGCTCTGCTGCAAGGGCTCGGCGAGCCGGCCCTGCAGCAGCAGCTGGGCGGCCTCCTCGTCCGCCAGTGCCGCGTTCAGCGTGTCCTCCAGCGACCGGGCCGCGTCCTGGGACACCGGCTGACCGGCGTCGGCGGCCAGCCGGCGGGCCTTGCGCACCAGCGCCTGCACGACCTGGTTGCGCTGGCGGGAGAGCTCGCGCAGCTGCGGGCCGCTGAGGGTGGCCGTGGCCTCCCGCAGGGCCGCGCCGAGCTCGAGGAGCGGGCTGACCTCGTCGCGGTGCGCCCGGACGAGCTGGTTCGCCAGCCAGGCCGGCACCGTGGGCTTGCGCAGGGCCTTGACCTGCCGGGCCGTCTCCGGGTCGCCGCCCGCCTTGGCCTCGCGAGCCCGGGCGTCGCGCGCGGTGGTGAACTCGCCGGGGCGCAACGCGTACAGCTCGTCGGCGATCTCGTCGACCGCGTTGCCCGCCATCGCGCGCCTCCTTGCTCGGGCGGCCAGGATGCCGCCGTACGGCCCCTATCGTGCCGCGTCCGGCGGACGTTCTCGATGAGCGCATCGGCTCCGCACGAGCCGAGGCCCGGCCGGTCACCCCTGGAGGTGTCCGGCCGGGCCTCTGGCCGTGGCAGCGTCGAGCGTCAGTACGACGACGAGCTGCCGTTGGTGGACTGGACCTCGTCCTTGGCCTGCTGCGCCGAGCCGGCGACGTCGTCCTTGGCGTGGGCTGCCTCGTCCTTGACGGTGCTCGCGGCGTCGGCCGCCGTGCCCTTCACCGAGGCGACGGCGTCCTGTGCCGGGCCCTGCAGGTTCTCCTTCGCGTTGCCGGCGGCCTCCTTCAGCGGAGCCGTCAACGTGTCGGAGTGCTCGCTGGCCTTGTCCTTCACCGTGGACGCCGCCTGCTTCTCCTTCTCGCTCGCCGGGAGCAGCGAGGAGATCAGCCAGCCCGCACCGAAGGCGATGAGGCCCGCGGCCAACGGGTTGCCCTGAGTCTTCTGCCGTGCCACGGTCGGCCGACGTCGCGGCGTCACCCACGGTCGACGTGACCGAGGACGCCTTGTCCGTCGCCGACCCGATGCACACCACCATCGGTCGATGCGCTGCCCATCACCTTCTCCTTCACCGAGCCCATCGCGCCCTTGGCGCGGTCGACCCGTCGCTCCACCACTCGGGCCGGACTGACCTTCTCGGTCAGGGCGTCGACGTCGCGGCTCAGGTCAGCCCTGGTCGCCTCGATGTCGCGCCGGATGACCTCGGGGTCGTCGCTGCGAGTGGACTGGTCTGTCGTCTCGTTCAGGTAGTTGCTCATGTCGTCCTCTCAGCGGCCCTTGAGGGCGTCGGGTACTTCCTTCAATGTCTGCACGGTGCGCTCGGGCTTGGGTTCACCGCGGCCATCCGCTTCTTGCCGATGACGGCCAGCACGGCGGCGGCGATGCCCCAGATGACGGCGACGATCAGCGCCGCCCAGCCCTCGTCCATGCCGTTCGCCAGTGCCCACCACAGCGCGATGGACGCGAACAGCAGCGTCATGTAGCCGGCGAAGCCTGCGGCGCCGAGCATGCCCGCGGCCTTGCCGGCGGTCGTGGCCTCCTGCTTGACCTCGGCCTTCGCGAGCTCGAGCTCCTGGCGCATCAGGGTCGTGAGGTCGCCGGTGACCTCGCTGATCAGGTCGCCCACCGACCGGCCGGACACCTCGGGCCGGTCGGTCTGCGTCGCGCTCTCGCCGGCGTACGCGCCGGTCACCGGTAGCCGCCGACGGGTGTGCCGGAGTACTCGCCCGGCGTCGTGACGGTGTCGCCCGGCAGTGCGACCGCGTCGTCCATGCCCACGGCGACGTTGCTGTCGGTCGTCGGTCGACGGAGTCACGCCCTGGCCGGTGCTTGCGACCGTGCGCTGCCTGCGGCGTCGTCGTCCTTGCTGGCGTCGACCGCGCCCCGGGTCAGGCGGCCGGCCACCACGCCGGCGGCGAGGGCGCCGAGCAGGAAGGTGCCCGGCTTGCGACGTGCGAGCCCGCGGACCTCCTCGAGCAGGGTGCCGGGGTCGCGCTGCTCCAGCCACGAGGCCAGCTCGCCGGCCTTGGTCGACGCCTGGTTCACCAGGTCACCGGCGATGCCGGCGGGTGCGCCCTGGCCGTCGGCCATGCCGCGCAGCTCGTCGCTGAGGCTGCGCAGGCCGGTGGCGGCCTTGTCCTTCTGCGCCGTGGTCTGCTCGGTGACCTGGGTGCTGACCTCGCGGGTCAGGTTCCGGGCCTGCTGCCGGCCCTCGTCGAGCACGTTCTTGCCCTGCTCGGCCGCGGTGCCGGCGACCTTCTGGCCGGACTCCTTCGCGGTCTGGCCGACCTGGCCGGCCTGCTCCTTGGCCGCGTCGGTGGTGCTGCTGCTCTGCTCGGTGCCGAAGGCCTGGCCCTCGGGCCGGATCTCTCCGAGCGGGCGATCGGACGGCGGGCCGCCGTACGGTGCGTCGGTCATGACGCGACTCCTTTCGGTTGTCTGTCGTTGCGTTCAGCCCGCCGTGTTGCCGACGCGGAACGACCGAAACCAGACGAGTGCCACGGGTTTCCCCCTGGATGGGTCAAACCCCGCAGCGGCCCTCGATCAGCGCCGAGGTGAGGTCGGGCAGCGAGTCGTAGCCCTCGCGAGCCCCGGCGGCGACCAGCTCATCGCGGCAGAACCCACCCGTCCGTACGGCGATCGACGGCGCACCGAGACGCTGGGAGGCCTCGCAGTCCCAGACGGAGTCGCCGATGGTGATCGGCGCGCTGCCGCCGACCTTGCGCAGCGCGACCTCGAGCAGGTCCGGCGCCGGCTTCGTGGTCCCGTTCCGTCGACGTCGAGCAGGGCGGTGGCTGCAATGACCGCCCCAGCCCTCAGTTCCTGCGTGCGGCGGCCTTGCCGCCCTTGCGGCCGGCCTCCTTCTTCTGGGCAGTGGTACCGCCCTGCGACGAGTCGCCACCGGATCCGCTCTTCTTGCCGCCCCGGCTGGAGGCGCCGGGGGAGTTGGCGATCCGCGCGGCGCGCTCCTTCGACATGCCCTTGTCCTTCAGCGCTTCGTACTGCTTCTCGTTCTTGATGCTCGAGCTCGGCATGGCCAGCCTCCTACCCGTGAGGACCTGCCCTGTGCCTGGCCGCGTACCCGCCCCCGTGTGCACGAATCCGCGGTTGCCGCACTGCCCACGCCGCGGCGGCCACCCAGGCGATGGCGACGCCGGCACTGAGGGCAGCCGGCTTCCGGTAGCGGGGGACGAGGGCGACGACCGGCAGCATGCTGGCCGCGTGCAGGCCGTCGATCACCGCGCCGGCCTGCGCCGAACCGGGTCGCGGGTCGGACACCAGCAGTGCGCCCTGAGCGACGTCGCGTCCGGCGAGTGCGATCGCTGCCAGCCGCCCGGCCGGGGGCAGGGTCGCGCCCGCGCGCCCCGCCCCGTCGCGAGGCCGGCCAGCCAGAGGCCGCCGACGGCGATGCGGGCCGCACCCAGCACGCGGATCGGCGTACTGCCGCTCATCGCCGGCGCCAGACCGCGAGCCCGAGCGCCGCCGCCGCCGCGAGCCCGGCGGCGACCGCGCCGTGGTGCTGGCTGGCCCACAGCTGGCTGCTCCGCGGGTGCGACGTGTCGTCGAAGATGCCGTGCGCGCCGAAGTCCTGGTCGCGGTCGGCCGGCTCCCAGAGGTTGACCGGCGCGTCCGGGTCGCGCGGCTGCGGGGTCTGCTGGGCGTCGAACGCCGGTGCGCCCGAGGTAGCGGTCGAGCAGCCCCGGCATCAGCGCGTTGGCCGCGAGGGTCGCGGCCGTGGTCGAGCCCACCCAGTACTCGCGTCGCTGCGGATGGTCGGCGGCGTGCAGCACCGCCTTCGCCGCGACCTCCGGCTGGTAGATCGGCGGCACCGGCTGCGGGTGCCGCGGCAGCCGGGACAGCACCCAGGAGAACTGCGGCGTGTTCACCGCCGGCATCTGCACCATCGTGACGTGCACGTTGCTCTTCTCGTGCAACAGCTCGCAGCGCAGCGACTCGGTGAACCCCTGGATGGCGTGCTTCGCACCGCAGTAGGCGGTCTGCAGCGGGATGCCTCGATACGCGAGCGCCGACCCGACCTGCACGATCGCGCCACGGTCCCGCGGCTTCATCCGCCGCAGCGCCGCCATGGTGCCGTAGACGTAGCCGAGATAGCTGACCTCGGTCACCCGCTTGTACTCCGCCGGCTCGATCTGGTCGAACGGTGAGAACACCGACGTGAACGCGTCGTTGACCCAGACGTCGATCTCGCCGAGCTCGGTCTCGGTGCGGGTCGCCGCCTCCTCGACCTGGTCGGCGTCGGCCACGTCGACCGGCAGCACGCAGCGCGTCGCCGCCGGCCCGCTTGACGTCGTCCGCGGCGGCCTCGAGCCCCTGCTCGCCCCGCGCGAGCAGGGCCACCTTGGCGCCGCGGGCCCCGAAGGCCGTGGCGGTGGCGCGGCCGATCCCGCCGCTGGCTCCGGTGATGACGACGACGGGTGCGGGCATGGTGGTGCTCCGGTCTGCTGGGGGACGCGTGCCGGGATGCCTGCTACCCGGCCCTGCCCTCGGTACGCGGGCCGGTTCGAGGCAACCGGGCGGGGTAGGGCGCTGGTTCGCGAGACACGACGGCGGAGGCACACATGGCACGGGTGACGACTGAGCTGGCTGCCCCCGCTGAGGTGGTCTGGGCGGCGCTCAGCGACGGCTGGACCTTCTCGGCCTGGGTCGTCGGGACGGTGAAGATCCGCGCGGTCGACCCGGGGTGGCCGGCAGTCGGGACGAAGCTGCACCACTCCGTCGGTGCCTGGCCGCTGACGCTGCAGGACGACACCGAGGTGACCGAGTGCGAGCCGGGGCGGCGACTGCTGATGAGGGCGCGCGGGTGGCCGATGGGCGAGGCCACCGTCGAGCTCACGCTGTACCCGGCCGGCGACCACACCCTGGTCGAGATGTACGAGGAGCCGACCTCCGGTCCGGGTGCCTGGCTGAACAACCCGGTCTCGACGCGGTGGGGAAGAAGCGGCTCGAGGAGACCTTGGACCGGCTGCGCCGGCTGGTCGAGCGGTCAGCCGCCTGACCTGGCGGGAACCGGCGTCCAGTCCCGGCCGAACCACCGCCGGACCCGGTCCGCGCCGAAGTCGGTCTTCTGGGCGGCGAGTGCGGTCGACGGGCCGGTGAGGGACCCGACGGGCGGGCTGCCGGGCCGGAAGGTGACCTCGACCGTCGCGACCAGGTCGCGACCGAGCTCCAGGTAGCAGACGCCGCGCCCGTCGTACGTCGTGCCGGGCGCATCGCCGCGGGACCGGGCGATGATCGCGTCCGCCACGACAGCGGCCTGGCCCTCGGCGAAGACGCCCGCCTTCGGGGTGCCCACGCTGGTCACGTCGCCCACGGCGAAGACGTCCGGGAACGTCGTCTCGAGGGTCGTCGGGTCCACCGGGATCCAGCCGTCCACGGTCATCCCCGACTCGACGACGACGGCAGGTGCGCGGTGCACCGGCACGCCGAGGAACAGGTCGTACGGCAGCTCGTCGCCGTCGTCGAGCTGTGCCACCCCGCGGTCTCCGTCCAGCGCGACGACGCGCCGGCCGGGGTGCCACGCGATGCCGCGGTCGTCGAACGCGGCGAGGATCACCTCGGACGCCTGCGGCGACGGCGGGATCGGCTTCGGCAGCGGCATCACCAACGACACCTGCGACGAGTCGAGCAGGCCACGCGTGCCCAGGAAGTCGTGCATCAGCAGCGCGGTCTCGCTGGGTGCTGGCGGGCACTTGAACGGCGCCGACATCACACCGACGATCACCCGGCCGCCCGCGAACCGGGCCAGGACGTCGCGGGTCGCGAAGGCACCGGCGACCGTGTAGAACTCGTGCCCGCTCTCGACGAGGCCGGGGGTGGCCGCCGGGTCGAGGTCCGCTCCCAGCGCGACCACGAGGACGTCCGCGTCGAACGTGCCGCTGTCGGTGGTCACCTGCCGGGCCACCGGGTCGATGGCGCGGATGGTCGACTGCACGAAGCGCACACCGGGATGCACCACGTCGACGTACCGGTGCTCGACGTGCTCCGCGGTCGTGCGGCCGAACATGACGTCGAGCTTGGAGAAGCCGAAGACGAACGACTCGGCCTGGTCGATCAGCAGCACGTCGGCGTACCGGCCGAGCGCCTCCGACACCCTGGTCGCAAGCTCGAGCCCGCCGAACCCGGCGCCGAGGACCACCACCCTCATGGGGGCAGACTAGAGCGGCGACCTCAGCTCAGGAACCGTTGCGCGGCACCAACTGACGCGTCGTACAGGCGGGCTCCGACCCGGCCGCGCAGCAGCGCCGCGCGGGCAGCGTTGGCCCCGCATGCCCCGTGCACGCCGCCGCCGGGGTGAGCCGACGAGCCGGCCAGGAACAGACCGGGGAACGGCGTGTCCGGCCGGCCGAGCCCGGGCGTGGGCCGGAAGACCAGCTGCTGGTGCAGTGCCGCCGTGCCGCCGTTCAGGGCGCCGCCGTCCAGCGAGGGGTCGGCGTCCTCCAGGTCGGCCGAGCTCTGCACGGTGCGAGCGAGCACCACGTCGCGGAAGCCGGGCGCCTGGCGCTCGACCTCGTCCTCGATCCGGCGGACGAAGTCGGCGACCACCTCCGGCGTTCCGATGTCGCGCGGCAGGTGCGCGTAGGCCCACGCCGACTCGGTGCCGGCCGGCGACCGGGTGGGGTCGGTCGTGGTCATCTGGCCGAACAGCACGAAGGGCCGCTCGGGCACGGTGCCGGTCGCGAGGTCGGCGCCGCACCGGGTCAGGTCGTCCAGGCCGCCGCCCAGGTGCACGGTCCCGGCGCGCCGGGCCGCCTCGCTGCGCCACGGGATCGGCCCGGACACCGCCCAGTTCACCTTGACGGTGGCGCTGTCCCACTGGAAGCGGTCCAGGTCGTGCCGCAGCCGGGGGGAGAGGTGGGCGGTGCCGACCATCGAGCGGTAGAGGTGCGGCGCAGGTACGTCGGCGAGCACTGCGCGGCGGGCCCGGACCCGCTCGCCGGACGCGAGCTCGACGCCCTCGGCGACGGACTCGCCGAGCACGACCGACGTCACCGGTGCCGAGCAGCGCAGCACTCCGCCGCGGGCCTGCAGCCGGGAGACGAGAGCGTCGGTCAGCCGGCCGGACCCGCCCTGCGGCACCGGGAAGCCGTGCTCCTGCCCGAGCATCGCGAGCAGCAGGCCGTACAAGGCGCTGCCGGCAGCCTCCGGGGCGAGATCGGTGTGCATCGCGTTGCCGGCCACCAGCAAGGCCGCGCCCTCGCCGCGGAACTCCTCGGCGACGAACCGGCGGGCCGGCAGCACCGACGTACGGGCCAGCCGGAGCGCGCGCGCCACCCCGAGCCGGCGCGCCATCGACAGCGCCGGCCGCACCGGCGGGAACGGGTGCAGGAGTGCGTCGAGCACCGGCCGTTCCACCTCGCGCCAGCGCTCCACCCAGCGCCGCCACGCGTCGCCGTCACCCGGCGCGAACTCGTCGACGCTGGCCGCCGTCTCGTCCAGGTCGCGGGAGAGCAGAACACCACGGCCGTCGTCGAGGACGTGCGCCAGCACCGTGGGGGCGTGCACCCAGTGCAGCCCGTGCTCCTCCAGCCGCATGGCCTGCACCACCGGCGACGCCGCCGCCAGCGGGTAGAAGGCGCTGAACAGGTCGGCCGTGAAGCCCGGCGCGGGGTAGTCGTCGGCACTGCGGACCGCGCCGCCAGGGTGCTCGGTGGCCTCCAGCACCACCACGCTCCAGCCGGCGTCGGCGAGCAGGTTGGCAGCGACCAGGCCGTTCGGCCCCGCTCCCACGACCACCGCGTCGAACGTGCCGGTCACCCGTCCTACCTCCCTCGACGTGCTGTCCGGTCAGGCCTGCCCACTGCGCCGACCGGGAACCTCGACGGCCGTGCGTGAGGCGACCCGATGCGGGTAGGCGGCGGCGACGAGACACCACGAGGAGACCACACACCATGCGCGCACTCACCTGGCAGGGACGCCGCGACGTCCGCGTCGAGACCGTTCCCGACCCCGCGATCCAGCACCCGACCGACGCGATCATCAAGGTCACGTCGAGCGCGATCTGCGGCTCGGACCTGCACCTGTACGAGGTCCTCGGACCGTTCCTGTCTCCGGGCGACATCCTCGGTCACGAGCCGATGGGCATCGTCGAGGAGGTCGGCTCCGAGGTCACCCACATCACGCCGGGGGACCGGGTGGTCATCCCGTTCAACATCTCCTGCGGCTCGTGCTGGATGTGCGAGCGCGGGCTGTTCGCGCAGTGCGAGACGACCCAGGTGAAGGGGCAGGGCAAGGGCGCGTCGCTGTTCGGCTACACCTCGCTGTACGGCTCGGTGCCGGGCGGGCAGGCCGAGTACCTGCGCGTCCCGCAGGCGCACTTCGGGCCGATCAAGGTGCCGGAGAGCGGGACGGACGAGCAGTACCTGTTCCTCTCCGACGTGCTGCCGACCGCCTGGCAGGCGGTGCGGTACGCCGACGTCCCGAAGGGCGGCACCCTCGCGGTCCTCGGCCTCGGACCGATCGGGCAGATGGCCGGCCGGATCGGCCGGCACCTCGGGGCCGAGCGGGTCATCGGCGTCGACGCGGTCGACGCCCGGCTGCAGATGGCTGCCCGGCACGGCGTCGAGCCGCTGGACATGCGCGAGGTCGACGACGTCGCCGAGGCGCTGATCGAGCGGACCGGCGGTCGCGGACCGGATGCGGTCATCGACGCCGTCGGCATGGAGGCGCACGGCTCGGTCCGCGGTACGGCCGGCAAGGTGGCCCAGGCCGCCGTCGGCCTGCTGCCGGACGCTGTCGCGCAGCCGCTCACCGACAGGCTGGCTGTCGACCGGCTGGACGCGCTCTACGCGGCGCTCAAGTCGGTGCGCCGCGGCGGCACCGTGTCGCTGTCCGGCGTGTACGGCGGCGAGGTCGACCCGATGCCGATGATGGAGATGTTCGACCGCGGCATCCAGCTGCGGATGGGTCAGGCGCACGTGAAGCGCTGGATCGACGACATCATGCCGCTGGTGTCCGACGACTCCGACCCGCTCGGCGTCCTCGACCTCACGACGCACCAGGTGCCGCTGGAGGAGGCACCGCACATGTACGAGGTGTTCCAGCAGAAGCAGGACGACTGCGTGAAGGTCGTCCTCAAGCCGTGACGCCGACCCTGCCCGACGCCTCGGTCGTCGTGGTCACCGGCGCCTCCAGCGGCATCGGCCGCGCCACCGCGCAGGACCTCGCCGCCCGCGGCGCGCGACTGGTCCTGTCGGCCCGCTCGGCCAGCGCGCTGGAGGCGACGGCCGACGAGTGCCGGAGCGGCCGGCGCCGAGGTGCTCACCGTGGTTGCCGACGTCGCCGAGGAGGACGACGTCGTCCGGCTGACGGACGCCGCGGTGCAACGGTTCGGCTGGGTCGACGGCTGGGTGCACACCGCCGCTGTCGTCGCGTACGGCCGGTTCGAGGACGTGCCGTCGGAGGTGTTCCGGCGGGTCGTCGACACCGATGTGCACGGCACCGTGCACGTGGCGCGGGCTGCTCTCGAGCAGTTCCGGGAGCAGGGACGCGGCACGCTGGTCCTGACCGGCTCGCTGCTGGGCGAGATCGCGACGCCGTACATGAGCAGCTACGTGACCTCGAAGTGGGCCGTCCGCGGCCTGGCGAGGGTGCTCGCCATCGAGGCGCGGGAGACGCCGGACGTCCACGTCTGTGTCGTCTCACCGGGCGGCGTGGACACACCGGTCTACCACCAGGCGGCGAACTACGCCGGGCGCGTCGGACGCCCGCCGCCCCCGGTCGTCTCGCCGGAACGGGTGGCGGCGGCGATCGTGCGCAGCCTTGTCGACCACCGGCCGCGACGGTCGGTGGGACCGGCGAACCTGATTGCCCGCGCCGGCTTCACCCTGGTTCCCCGGGTCTTCGACCTGCTGGTGCTCCCGTTGATGCGGGCCGGCGGGCTGTCCCGGGAGCCGGTCGAGCCGCATGACGGCAACGTGTTCGCGCCGACCCCGGAGGGGAACGCCGTCCATGGCAGGTGGGGACGGCCCTGGCAGCGGGTCGGCTGACCCGAACTGAGGAGGAGACAGACGTGCGGATCGGCTACTTCCTGAGCAGCGAGGAGTTCACGCCGCAGCAGCTGGTCGAGCAGGCGGTGCTCGCTGAGCAGTCCGGCTTCGAGGCGCTCTGGATCAGCGATCACTTCCACCCGTGGAACGACGAGCAGGGGCAGAGCCCGTTCGTCTGGGGTGTGATCGGCGCGATCTCGCAGGTGTGCCGGCTTCCGGTCGTCACTGCGGTCACCGCACCGACGGTCCGGCTGCACCCGGCGATCGTGGCGCAGGCGGCGGCAACCGCGGCGGTCCAGCTGGACGGGTCGGTTCACCCTCGGCGTCGGCACCGGCGAGGCGCTCAACGAGCACGTGCTCGGCGACCATTGGCCGACCGAGGACGTCCGGCTGGAGATGCTCGAGGAAGCCGTCGAGGTGATGCGCACTCTCTGGCAGGGCGAGTTCACCTATCACCACGGCCGGCACTACACGGTCGAGAACGCGCGCATCTACACCCGGCCCGACGAGCCGCCGCCGGTGTTCGTCAGCGCGTTCGGCCCGAAGTCGTTCGACCTCGCGCTGCGCATCGGCGACGGGTTCATCACGACCCAGCCCGACGCCGAGCACGTCACGGAGTGGAAGGCGAAGGCCGGCCCCGGCAAGCCGGCCCAGGCCGGCTACAAGGTGTGCGTCGCGGACACCGAGGACGAGGGCGTCACGATCGCGCACCGGCTGTGGGCCAACGCCGGCCTGCCCGGTGAGCTCTCGCAGGTGCTGCCCTCGCCGAAGCACTTCGAGCAGGCCAGCGAGCTGGTCACCGAGGACATGACCCGCGAGGCGACCGTGTGCGGCCGCGACGTCGACCGGCACGTCGAGGCGTTCGGCCCGTACGCCGACGCCGGCTTCGACGACATCTTCATCTCCAACATGGGCCCGAACTACCGGGACTTCTTCGCGCTGTACGCCGACGAGGTGCTCCCGCGGCTCCGCGCCTGACCGCTAGCCCCCGTGATCCACACCGGATCGGTCCCACTTTCTGTGCCCGATCCGGTGTGGATCACGGAGGTCTGGTCGTAGATTCGCGGGCATGCGTATCGCGGTGCTCGGGACCGGAGTCGTGGGCCGCACGCTGGCCGAGGCCTTCGCCACCCGTGGTCACGACCTCGTGGTCGGTACCCGTGACGTGGCGGCCACGCTGGGGCGGACCGAGCCGGCTGGCATGGGCACTCCGCCCTACGCCGAGTGGGCGGACGCGCACCCCGACATCCCCCTGGTGCCGCTCGCCGACGCGGGGTCGCACGGCGAGGTACTGGTCAACGCCACGAGCTGGCGAGGGATCGCTGGCGGCCTTGCGCGGCGCCGGCGACCTGGACGGCACCGTCGTCCTCGACGTGTCGAACCCGCTGGACTTCTCGCAGGGTTTCCCGCCCACGCTTTCGGTCGCGAACACCGACAGCCTCGCCGAGCAGCTGCAGCGTGCCCTCCCGCGGGCCCGCGTCGTCAAGTCGCTGAACACGATGACCGCGGCGGTGATGGTCGACCCGGCGCTCGTCCCCGGCGAGCACAACGTCTTCGTCGCGGGCGAGGACGCTGCGGCCAAGGCGGTCGTCACCGAGCTGCTCGGCGAGCTCGGCTGGCCGGCCGAGCGGGTGCTCGACCTCGGCGGTCTGCGCGCGGCCCGGGCGGCAGAGATGTACCTGCCGATGTGGCTGACGCTGATGGGGGTCATCGGTTCGCCGCTGTTCAACATCCAGGTCAACCGCGGCTGAGTGGGCCTCGGGGATGAGCGAGCAGGGCTGGCGGGCGTTCCTTGCCGCAGAGGGCCTCGACGACTGGGTCGTGCTGCACGGCGGAGCGGCTGCTGTGTTTCGCGTCCCGTCGCTCGGCGACGCGGCACGGCTTGCCGAGGCGGTCGCGCAGGTCGCCGGCCTCGACGGGTCGGGGGCACTGCTCACGGTCGCCGATGACCGGCTCACCGTGCGGCTCAGCCGCGGTGTGTTCCGGCTGGAGGAGCGGCACGTCGACCTGGCCCGGGCAGTGTCGGCGACTGCGCTGGCGCTCGGTGCCGTCGCCGACCGTGCAGCTGTGAACGAGGTCCAGGTGGCGATCGCTGCGCAGCCCGATGCGCTCGACGTCGGCTTCTGGCGCGCGGTCCTCGGGTACGCACCGCTGGCGGACGACAACGCCGTCGACCCGCTCGGTCACGGCTCGACGGTCTGGCTGCAGGAGCTGGACCCGGAGAAGCCGCTGCGGCACGCGATGCACGTCGACGTGTCCGTCGCTCACGACCAGGCCGAGGCACGTGTGGCGGCGGCTCTCGCGGCGGGTGGCCGCATCGTCGAGGACGCGGAGGCCCCTGCGGCCTGGATCCTCGCCGACCGCGCGGGCAACCGGGTGTGCATCGCCGCGTGGCCCGACGGTTCCGTCCCGCCTGCTCCCGCCGACCCGCAGCAGTTGCTTGAGTCAGCCCAGGACAGACCGGGTGCCGCGGGCGATCTCGATGTCCTCGCGGGCGTGCACCACCAGCACCTGTGCGTCGGCATCGGACGGCGACACGACCGCGTCGTCCTCGACCTGCTCGTTGCGCGGGCCGAGCGCGAGCCCCAGGTAGCCGAGCCGCTCCACCAGCAGCCGGCGCACCTCGGCCGACGCCTCGCCGACGCCGCCGGTGATGACGAGTGCGTCCAGCCCGCCCAGGCTCGCCGTCATGGCCGCGACCGACCCCGCGAGCCGGTGCAGGTAGACGTCGAGCGCCAGCTGCGCGTCGGTGTCCCCACCGCCTGCGCGCTCCAGCACCTCGCGCATGTCCTTGGTGCCGGCCAGGCCGAGCAGCCCGCCGCCCCGGTCGATGCCGTCGAGCACCTCCGACGCGGTCAGCCCGCCGTGCTCGACCAGCCACAGCAGCAGCCCCGGGTCGACGTCGCCGGACCGGGTCGCCATCACCAGGCCCTCGAGCGGCGTGAAGCCCATCGTGGTGTCCATCGACCGCCCAGCCGCGTACGGCGGCCAACGACGCCCCCGACCCGAGATGCGCGACGACCAGGCGCAGGTCGTCCCGGCCGAGCAGCTCGGCGGCCCGGCGCGACGCGTAGGCGTAGGACAGCCCGTGGAAGCCGTAGCGCCGCAGCCCGTGCCGCTCCCGCCACTCCCGGGGCAGCGCGTAGGTGCGCGCCGCAGCCGGCAGGTCGGCGTGGAAGGCGGTGTCGAAGCAGGCCACCGCCGGTACGTCGGGCGCGGCTCGGCGTACGGCCTCGATCGCGTCCACCGCGACCGGCTGGTGCAGCGGTGCGAGGTCGGTCAGGCCACGCAGGTCGGCGACCAGGGCATCGGTGACCAGCTCGGGCGACACGTGGTCCGGGCCGCCGTGCACGACGCGATGGCCGACCGCATCGGCCTGGTCGAGCAGGTCAGCAACATCGCCGCCGAGGTGCTCGGGTGTGCTGTCCCGGGACACCAGGACCTGGTCGTCCGCGCCCAGGACCCGGAGCTTGACGCTGCTCGAACCGGTGTTGACGGTCAGGACCCTCATGCCGGCGCATCGTCGTCGGGCCACTGCCAGTCGCGGATCTCGGGGGAGTCCTCGCCGTGCTCGCGGGTGTACGCGCGGTGCCGCAGCCGCTCGTCGACCATCTGCTGCCGCAGCAGGGCCGCGCGGGACCCGAGTCCCGGCACCCGGTCGATGACGTCGATGACCAGGTGGAAGCGGTCGAGGTCGTTGAGCATCACCATGTCGAACGGTGTCGTGGTGGTGCCCTCCTCCTTGTAGCCGCGGACGTGGATGTTGTCGTGGTTGGCCCGCCGGTAGGTGAGGCGGTGGATGAGCCACGGGTAGCCGTGGTAGGCGAACACCACCGGCTTGTCCTGGGTGAACAAGGTGTCGAACTCCCGGTCGGAGAGGCCGTGCGGGTGCTCGGACGCGTCCTGCAGCCGCATCAGGTCGACGACGTTGACGACCCGCACCTTGAGGTCGGGCAGGTGGCGACGCAGCAGGTCGGCCGCGGCCAGCGTCTCGAGGGTGGGTACGTCGCCGGCGCAGCCGAGCACGACGTCCGGGTCGCCGTCCTCGTCGTGGGTGCCGGCCCAGTCCCAGATGCCGAGGCCGCGGGTGCAGTGCACGACCGCGTCGTCCATCGACAGCCAGTCCGGCGTCATGTTCTTGCCCGCGACGATGACGTTGACGTAGTTCCGGCTGCGCAGGCAGTGGTCGGCCACCGACAGCAGCGTGTTGGTGTCCGGCGGCAGGTAGACGCGGATGATCTCGGCCTTCTTGTTCACCACGTGGTCGATGAAGCCCGGGTCCTGGTGCGAGAAGCCGTTGTGGTCCTGCCGCCACACGTGCGAGCTGAGCAGGTAGTTCAGCGAGGCGATGGGTCGCCGCCACGGGATGTCGCGGGTGACCTTCAGCCACTTGGCGTGCTGGTTGAACATCGAGTCGATGATGTGGATGAACGCCTCGTAGCAGTTGAACAGCCCGTGCCGCCCGGTGAGCAGGTAGCCCTCGAGCCAGCCCTCGCACAGGTGCTCGCTGAGCACCTCCATGACGCGGCCGTCGGGTGCCAGGTTGTCGTCGCCGGGCAGTGTCTCGGCGAGCCAGGTGCGGTCGGTCACGTCGAACGCCGCACCGAGCCGGTTGGACGCCGTCTCGTCCGGGCCCATCAGCCGGAACGTCGTCGGGTTGGCGGCGATGACGTCGCGGACGAACTCGCCGAGCACCCGGGTCGGCTCGTGCACGCTGCCGCCGGGAGTGCTCACCTTCGCGGCGTACGCCCGGAAGTCGGGCATCGCCAGGTCGCGCAGCAGCAGACCGCCGTTGGTGTGCGGGCTGCCGCTCATCCGGCGCTCCCCGCGCGGCGCAATCGCGCGCAGCTCCGGGCGCAGCCGGCCGTCGTCGTCGAAGAGCTCCTCGGCCCGGTAGCTGCGCAGCCAGTCCTCGAGCAGGCCGCGGTGCTTCTCGTCGCTGCGGGTCTCGGCCAGCGGCACCTGGTGCGCGCGGAAGGTGCCCTGCACCTGCTGGCCGTCCACGACGTCGGGACCGGTCCAGCCCTTCGGGGTCCGCAGCACGATCATCGGCCAGGCCGGCCGGCTCAGGTCGCCCGCCTCGGCGGCCGCGCGGATCGTCGCGATCCGGTCGAGGACGTCGTCCAGGGTCTCGGCCATCAGCGCGTGCATCGTCTCCGGGTCGTCGCCCTCGACGAAGAACGGCTCGTGCCCGTAGCCGCGCAGCAGCGCGTCCAGCTCGTCGTGCGGGATCCGCGCCAGCACGGTCGGGTTGGCGATCTTGTAGCCGTTGAGGTGCAGGATCGGCAGCACGGTGCCGTCGGACACCGGGTTGAGGAACTTGTTCGAGTGCCAGCTCGCCGCCAGCGGCCCGGTCTCGGCCTCGCCGTCACCGATCACGCAGGCCACCACGAGGTTCGGGTTGTCGAACGCCGCGCCGTAGGCGTGCACCAGCGCGTAGCCGAGCTCGCCGCCCTCGTGGATGGACCCCGGGGTCTCCGGCGCGACGTGGCTCGGGATGCCGCCGGGGAAGGAGAACTGCCGGAACAGCGCCTGCATCCCGGCCAGGTCCTCGGTGATGCCGGGGTACGTCTCGGCGTACGTGCCCTCGAGGTAGGAGTTGGCGACCAGCCCGGGACCACCGTGCCCGGGGCCGGTGATGTAGATCGCCTCCAGGTCGCGGTCGACGATCGCCCGGTTCAGGTGCGCGTAGAGGAAGTTCAGGCCGGGGGTGGTGCCCCAGTGGCCGAGCAGGCGCGGCTTCACGTGCTCCGCGAGCAGCGGCTCGCGCAGCAGCGGGTTGTCCATCAGGTAGATCTGGCCGACCGAGAGGTAGTTGGCGGCGCGCCACCAGGCGTCGACCTTCTCGAGGACCTCGGGGGACACGGGCATGCGATGAGCCTTCCCTCGTCTGCGGGCCGGCCCGAGGGGGTGGGACCGGGCCTGGCTCTCATTCTGGCCCTACAGCTCCTGGACGAGCTCGTACAGGTCGCCGTCCGGGGCGATGAAGTGCGCGTAGCGGTACCTGTCGTTCTCGTCCGGCTCGTCGACCTCGACCCCGGCCGCCCGCAGCTCGGCTACGGCAGCGGTCAGGTCCGCCACCAGCAGGCCGACGGTGCGCGACGTGCCGCCGCCCACCTCGCGCTCGTCCGAGACCCCGAAGCCGGAGCCGTCGGGCAGCGCGAACATGTCGGCGTCCTGCGTGCCGGCGTCGACCCGGCGCAGCCCCAGCGTCTGCTCGACGAAGGTGGTCATGGCAGCCCGGTGCGGGGTGGCGGTGCCGGCGAAGACGAGCCCGAGGATCTCCATGCCGGGACGGTAGTGGACGGCCTTCGCCGCGGGGCACGATGGGCGCCATGACCCCGTCGCTCCCGCCGACCGCGCCCGTGCTCGTGACCGGCTGCTCCAGCGGCATCGGCCGGGCGACCGTGCAGGCGCTGCTGCGCGGGCCGCGCCCGGTGTGGGCGACCGCCCGCCAGGTCGGCAGCCTGGACGACCTCGCGGCCGCCGGCGCCCGGGTGCTGGCGCTCGACGTCACCGACGAGGACTCGATGGTGGCCGCGGTGGCTGCGGTGCAGGACGAGCACGGCCCGGTCGGCGGCCTGGTCAACAACGCGGGGTACGGCGAGTACGGACCCGTCGAGGAGGTGCCGCTGGCTGCGGTACGCCGGCAGTTCGAGACCAACGTGTTCGGGCTGCTGCGGCTGACCCAGCTCGTCCTCCCGGGCATGCGCGCGGCCGGGCGGGGTCGGCTGGTCAACGTGTCGTCGATGGGCGGCCGGATGACCCTGCCGGGCGGCGGGGTCTACCACGCGAGCAAGTACGCGGTGGAGGCGCTGAGCGACGCCCTGCGGTTCGAGACCCGCGGCTTCGGCATCGGCGTCTCGGTGGTCGCGCCCGGCCCGGTCCGCACCGGGTTCGCCGAGGAGGCGACGGCAGTGCCCGAGGGCGACGGGCCGTACGCCGGGTTCATGCGCGGCGTCGCGGCCCGGAACGCCACGGCGTACGACCGTCCGGACGCGCGCGGCACCCTGGACGCCGAGGACGTCGCCGAGGTCATCGTGACCGCCCTGGAGTCGGCCCGCCCGAAGGCGCGGTACCCGGTCGGCTTCGTCAGCCGGGAGGTCGTCGGCGCCCGCAAGCTGCTGCCGACCGCCGTGTGGGACGCCCTCCTGCGCCGCCAGTACCCGACACCGTGACGCCGCGTTCGCGCCGGTTGCCCGCCCGTGCGCCGTTAGAGTCCTCGGCGTGACCGAGCGCCGTCCGTCCCTGCTCGGGCGGGCGCACCGGGACGAGTCGGCGCGGCCGCTGCGGGTCAGCCCGTTGAACGCCCAGCTGCTCACGGTCGGGGTGGACATCGGCGGCACCAAGGTGGCCGCCGGCGTGGTCACCCACGAGGGCGAGGTGCTGGCCCAGGTCCGCCGGGAGACCCCGCACCGCAGCAAGAGCCCGCAGGTCGTCGAGGACACCATCGTCGACGCGGTGCTCGACCTCGCGCAGGACCACGAGATCCACGCCGTCGGCATCGGCGCCGCGGGGTTCATCGACGCCGACCGGGCCAACGTGCTGTTCGCCCCGCACCTGTCCTGGCGCAACGAGCCGCTGCGCGAGGCCATCAGCTCGCGGCTGCGGCTGCCGGTCGTCGTCGAGAACGACGCCAACGCCGCGGTCTGGGCCGAGTGGCGGTTCGGTGCCGGCCGCGGTGAGTCGCACCTGGTGTGCGTCAACCTGGGCACCGGCATCGGCGGCGCGATGATCGTCAACGGCACGCTGCACCGCGGCCGGTTCGGGGTCGCGGGGGAGTACGGGCACATGCAGGTGGTGCCGGACGGCCGGCGGTGCGAGTGCGGCAACCGCGGCTGCTGGGAGCAGTACGCGTCGGGCAACGTGCTGGTCCGGGAGGCCCGCGAGCTCGCGGCCGCCAACTCACCGGTCGCGCACCGCATCCTCGAGCGCGCCGGCGGCGACGTCGCAGCGATCACCGGACCGCTGATCACCGAGGCCGCGCAGGACGGCGACCCGGCGGCGCGCGAGCTGTTCGAGGACGTCGGCAACTGGCTCGGCGTCGGCATGGCCAACCTGGCGGCTGCCCTCGACCCGGGCACCTTCGTCATCGGCGGCGGGCTGTCCGAGGCGGGCGACCTGCTCATCGGCCCGGCCCGCGAGTCGTTCCGGCGCAGCCTGACCGGCCGTCGGTACCGGCCCGAGGCCACGATCGTGCAGGCGCAGCTCGGCAACGCGGCCGGCCTGGTCGGCGCCGCGGACCTGGCCCGGCCGTTCGCCCGCAGGTTCCGCCGGGCCCGGGCGCGGGCTCGCGACCGGCGTGCCCGGCACGAGCCGCCCGGCACGCCGTGACCGCGCCGCTGCGGATGTCCAACGTCGACGCCGCGTGGCTCGGCATGGACTCGCCGGACAACCTGATGATGGTGACGGCGGTGCTGCGCCTCGACGAGCCGATCGACCGAGGCCGGCTCGAGGACGTCTTCGCCCAGCGGCTGCTCGCGCGGTACCCGAAGTTCTCGATGCGGCCGCTGCCGTCGGGCAGCCCGTTCGAGCAGCCGGTGTGGACCGACGACCCGGAGTTCGACCTCGGGCGTCACCTGGTCGACGCCGGCGCCGTCGCGGACGACGAGGAGCTGGCCGGGCTGGTGAGCACGCTGCTCAGCACCCCGCTGGACATGCGGCACTCGCCGTGGCAGTTCCATCTCGTCGCGCTGCCGTCTCCGGACGGCAGCGGGCCGGCGTCCGCCCTGGTCGCCCGGCTGCACCACTGCATCGCCGACGGCATCGCGCTGGCCAGCGTGCTGCTCTCGCTCACCGACGACGACCCGGACACCGCCGCCGCAGCGGTTGAGCCAGGTCGGCAGCGACCCGCGCCGGCCAGGCATCCGCACCCGGCTCACGGCCGGCTCGCGCGACCTCGTCCCGGTCGCCGGCATCGATCCGCTGGCGCCGCGCAGCCTGCGCCAGGCGGGGGAGTCGCTGCGCTTCGGCTGGCGGGTGCTGCGCACCGGCGTCGGGCTGCTGCTCGCGACCCGCGACCCGCGCACCCGGCTCTCCGGCCGGCTCGGCACCGCCAAGGTCGCCGCCTGGTCGCAGCCGCTGGACCTCGCCGTCGTCAAGCGGGTCGCCGCGGCGCTGGACGCGACGGTCAACGACGTCCTGCTCGCGGTGACGGCCGGCGCCATCCGGCGGCACTTCACCGACCACGGCGAGGTGCCGCACGACCTGCGGATCTTCGTGCCGGTCGACCTGCGGCCGCGCGACGAGCCGGTGCCGGCGACCTTGGGCAACCGGTTCGGCATCGTGTTCGTCAAGCTGCCCGTCTCGCTCGACGACCCGCTGGCCCGGGTGCGCGCGGTGCACGAGCGGATGACGCGGGTGAAGGGCAGCGCGCAGGCGGCGTCGACCTTCGCGATCCTCGCGGTGGTCGGGGCACTGCCGTCCTGGGCGCACCGGCTCGCCGTACGCATCCTCGGGGCGAAGTCGTCCGCCATCGTCACCAACGTCCCCGGACCGACCCGGCCGGTCTTCCTGGCCGGCTCGCGGCTGGTGCGGCTGACGTTCTGGGTGCCGCAGGCCGGCTCGGTGGGTCTGGGTGTGAGCATCCTCAGCTATGCGGGCGACGTGACCATCGGCGTAGCGGCCGACCGCAACCTGGTGCCCGAGCCGAGCCGGTTGGTCGCGGCGGCGGAGCACGAGCTGGCCGACCTCGCGCGGCGCACCCTCGGTGTCGACGACACGGCGGTGGTGCTCTCGGAGGTGCCGTTCGACTCCGACCTCGCCGTGTCGCTGGTGGCGGAGGTGCAGCAGGAGTACGTACGCCGGTACGGCGGGCAGGACGAGACGCCCGTCGACCCTGCGCAGTTCGCGCCGCCGCACGGCGCCTTCCTGGTCGCGCACGTCGGCGCGACGGCGATCGGCTGCGCGGGCCTGCGCCGGCACGGCGACGACACCGTCGAGGTGAAGCGGATGTTCGTCCGCGCCGAGCACCGCCGGCGCGGGTACGCGCGGCGGCTGCTGAAGGCCCTCGAGGACCTGGCCCGCGAACAGGGCTTCCGTCGCGTCGTGCTGGAGACCGGGCTCGCCCAGCCCGAGGCCATCGCGCTGTACGCCAGTGCCGGCTACCTGCCGATCGAGGGCTTCGGGCACTACAAGGACTCGGACCTGTCCCGCTCCTTCGCCCGCGACCTCTGACCC
>CAVYTH010000022.1:0-98369 GCA_963771345.1 uncultured Actinomycetota bacterium | reverse complement strand
GCCGCGCCATGCGGCGACCATCGCGTCACGGACCTCGCCGGCGAGCCCGACCTCGGTGTTGATCAGTACCACGAGGTGCACGTCCTCCTCGGGCCAGCGATGGACCACCGCTTCGACACCGGGGTCGCCGCCGCCGTGCCCGTAGCGGCCGTCGGGGTAGAGGTGCACGCCGTAGCCCTCCCCGAAACCGTCGCCGGCGTCGGCGTGCCGGGTCAGGACGACATCGCGCAGTGGTCCCAGCAGCGTGCCGTCCGTGTAGGCGCGCAGGAACCGGTCCAGGTCGCGCGCGCTGCACATCGCGCCACCGTCCGCACCGCCGATCACCGGGATCGAGTAGACGTTGGTGCGCCACGGGCCTCGGGCTGACGCGCGGCCGGTAGCCGATCGCCACGTCAGGGACCGGCTCGTCGAGGCGGAAGAAGCCGCTCGACGACATCTCGGCAGGGTCGAAGACGCGCTGCTGCACGACGTCGGTGTAGGCCTGACCGGTCAGCTCCTCGATCACCAGACCGAGAACGATGAAGCCGGCGTTGGAGTACTGGAAGCACTCGCCCGGCGGGCGGTACGGCGGCAGGTCGCCGAAGAGCGGCAGGAAGTCTGCCGGCCGGGTCATCGAGTACGACGGCAGCTCGCGCCACAGGTCGGCGTAGTCGGCGAGGTAGGCCGGGGAGTCCTCGTCCTCCTCGCAGTAGTCGGCGATGCCCGAGGTGTGGCAGAGCAGGTGGTGCACCGTGACCGCGGGCAGCAGCGACCTTGGCCGGCGGTCCGCAGGCAGCACGTCCACGACGGGGGTCTCGAATGCCACCAGCCCGTCACGGACCAGGCCGACCACCGCGCAGGCAGTGAACATCTTGGTGACCGACGCGATGCCGAATCTGGTGGCCGGCGTGACCGGGGTCCGGGTCGCACGGTCGGCGTACCCGACGCAGGTCTCGAGGACCCGCTCACCGCCGCGGGTCAGCAGCATCGCACCGGACAGGTCGCGGGTCTCTCCCCACGAGCTCAGCTGGTGGGCCAGCGCCTCCAGTCGGTCCGCGTCCGTTGGCACCCGGCGAGCGTGCCAGCACTCCGCAGATGCCGCCACCGAGTTCGGCCATCAGCGCGGCAAGGGGATTCCTGGGGGGGAGGGGGTCTTTAGGGAAGATCGCCGATGGCGGCCTCCGTCGGCGTCCCGATCCGTCCGACCGGAAGCTCCGCTGCGACGCCGAGTGTCCGGAGGTCTCGATAGGGTCGCGGGATGGAGATGCTGAGTGGAGACCACATCACCCAGGCCGACCTGACCGACTGGCGCAAGCTCGGCCAAGGGCTGCACGCGCGGTTCCTCGTCGCTGACTTCGCCCAGGGCGCGCGCTTCGTCAGCGCCATCGCCGAGGCCGGTGACGCAGCAGGTCATCACCCTCGGGTCACGCTCGATGGCGGCCACGTGGACCTCAAGCTCATCAGCGACGACGCGATCTACACCGACGACGAGGGCACCGAACACACCGTGGAGTGGGTGACCCAGCGCGACGTCGACCTTGCCCGCAAGGTGAGCGAGATCGCCGCCGAGCAGTCGGTGCGTGCCGACCCAGGGTCGATCACCACGATCGAGCTGGGTCTCGACACCGCCCATGCCGCGACGATCGCGCCGATGTGGGCGGCGATCCTGACGGGCAGCACCGACGCACACGGTCGCGGCACCATCGGGGAGGACGTTCGCGATGACACCGGCCGGGTGCCGATCCTCTGGTTCCAGGACACCGACGAGCACGAGACGCCGCGTCAGCGGTTCCACCTCGACGTCTGGGTCGCGCCCGAGGTCGCCGACCAGCGGATCGCTGCCGCCGTTGCCGCGGGCGGGACGATCGTGGACGACAGCCACGCGCCGTCGTACACGGTCATCGCCGACCAGGACGGCAACAAGGCCTGCGTGTGCACGTCCCAGTCGTCAGGTCGCTAGCCACGCGTCCGGGCCGGCCGGCTCGCGGCCGGCCCGGACGACGCGTCAGCTACGCGGTAACGGGCGGTTCAGCACCGACCCATCGCTACGACGACCGAGGATCGAGGTGTTGCTCTGCTCGCTGAGGATGGAGCAGTTGCTCTGCCTGCTGAGGATGGAGCAGTTGCTCCGATCGGACAGCATCGACCCCGCCGACATCCAGGACGCGATCGAGCCGACCGAGAAGATCGATCCGAGGGACCCGACCGAGGCGATCGAGCCGATGCTGCCGATGGACAGCACCGACCCCTTGGAACAGATCGACAGGAACGAGTTCTCGGACCGCCAGGACAACATCAGGCGAGGTCGAACCGGTCGAGGGTCATGACCTTGTCCCAGGCCGCCACGAAGTCGCGGACGAACTTCTCCGACGCGTCGCTGGCGGCGTAGACCTCGGCGATCGCCCGGAGCTGCGAGTTCGCGCCGAAGACGAGGTCGACCGCGGTCGCCGTCCACCGGACGTCGTCCGTGCCCCGGGCCCGACCGTCGTAGACGTTCTCCGTCGAGCTGGACGCCTTCCACTCCGTGCCCATGTCGAGCAGGTTCACGAAGAAGTCGGTGGTCAGCGTGCCCGGCCGGTCGGTGAAGACGCCAGCCGTCGAGCCGCCGGCGTTGGCGCCCAGCGCGCGCAGGCCACCGACCAGCACCGTCATCTCCGGAGCGGTCAGCCGCAGCAGGTTGGCGCGGTCCAGCAGCAGGGTCTCCGGCTGGAGCTTCTCGCCCTCGCGCAGGTAGTTGCGGAAGCCGTCCGCCCGCGGCTCGAGCACCGAGAACGTCTCGACGTCGGTGTCCTCCTGCGAGGCGTCGGTCCGACCCGGCGTGAACGGCACCGTCACGTCATGGCCGGCGTCCTTCGCCGCCTTCTCGACTGCCGCGCCACCGGCCAGCACGATCAGGTCGGCGAGCGAGATCTTCGCGCCAGTCCCGTTGAAGTCCTGCCGGATCCCCTCGAGGGTCTGCAGCACGGTGGCCAGCTCGGCCGGGTCGTTCACCGCCCAGTCACGCTGCGGCTCGAGACGGATCCGCGCGCCGTTGGCCCCGCCGCGCATGTCGGTGCCGCGGTACGAGGCGGCCGACGCCCACGCCACACGAACCAGCTGGGGCACCGACAGACCGGAGTCGAGGACCTTCGCCTTGAGCGCGGCGACGTCCGCGTCGCCGACCAGCTCGTGGTCGACCGCCGGCACCGGGTCCTGCCACAGCTGCGGCTCCGGCACCCACGGGCCGAGGTAGCGGGTGACCGGGCCCATGTCGCGGTGCAGCAGCTTGAACCACGCCTTGGCGAACGCGGCGGCGAACTGCTCCGGGTGCTCGTAGAAGTTGCGCGAGACCTTCTCGTACGCCGGGTCGAACCGCAGTGCGAGGTCGGTGGTCAGCATCGTCGGGCGGTGCTTCTTCGTGGGGTCGTGCGCATCCGGCACGTCCGCCTCGGCGTCCTTCGCGACCCACTGCTTCGCGCCGGCGGGGCTCTCGACGAGCTCCCACTCGTGGTTGAAGAGGTTCTGGAAGAAGCCGGAGCCCCACTGCGTCGGCGTCGAGGTCCAGGTGACCTCGAGACCGCTGGTGATCGTGTCGCCGGCCTTGCCGCTGCCGTAGCCGCTCTTCCAGCCGAGGCCCTGCTCCTCGAGCGAGGCGGCCTCCGGCTCGGGGCCGACGTGGTCGGCGGGACCTGCGCCGTGCGTCTTGCCGAACGAGTGCCCGCCGGCGATGAGCGCGACGGTCTCCTCGTCGTTCATCGCCATCCGGCGGAACGTCTCGCGGATGTCGCGCGCGGACGGCCAGCGGGTCGGGGTTGCCGTTCGGGCCCTCCGGGTTGACGTAGATGAGACCCATCTGGACGGCAGCCACCGGGCCGCCGAGCTCGCGGTCGCCGCTGTAGCGCTCGTCGCCGAGCCAGGTGTCCTCCGGACCCCAGAAGATCTCCTCGGGCTCCCAGATGTCCGGACGGCCGAAGCCGAAGCCGAAGGTCTTGAAGCCCATCGACTCCAGCGCGACGTTGCCGGCGAAGACGAGGAGGTCGGCCCACGAGACGGCCGCGCCGTACTTCGCCTTGACCGGCCAGAGCAGCCGGCGCGCCTTGTCCAGGTTCGCGTTGTCCGGCCAGCTGTTCAGCGGGGCGAAGCGCTGCGAGCCGTCGCCGCCACCGCCGCGGCCGTCCTCGATGCGGTAGGTGCCCGCCGCGTGCCAGCTCAGCCGGATGAACAGCGGGCCGTAGTGGCCGTAGTCCGCCGGCCACCAGTCCTGCGACGTGGTCATGACGTCGATGACGTCCTGCTTGAGTGCCTCGACGTCGAGGGTCGCGAACGCGTCGGCGTACCGGAAGTCCTCGCCCATCGGGTTGGCCCGCGGCGAGTGCTGGTGGAGGACCTGCAGGTTGAGCTGGTTCGGCCACCAGTCCTGGTTCGTGTGCGGCCGGCCCGACTTCGCGGTCGGCGCGTCGATGACCGGGTTCTCGCTCTCGCTACCGTTCGCGGTCGCGTCGCTCGGGTTCGACTCGGGCTGATCAGACACGGTTCTTCCTCTTCTCCGTGGTGCGGGACGGTGCAGTGCGGGGTGGTGCGATCAGATCGGGCTGGGGCTCGCTGGATCCCGCGCAGGCGGCGCAGAGCCCCCAGTAGGTGACCTCGGCCTCGTGCAGCACGAAGCCGGGCGCGTGTACGTCGAGCTCCGACGGGTCCAGGCACGGCGCCTCGCCGACGGCGCAGTCGATGTCGACGACGTCGCCACAGCTGCGGCACACGACGTGGTGGTGGTTGTCTCCCACCCGCAGCTCGTAGCGCGCCACCGAGCCGGCCGGCTGGATCCGGCGGACCAGGCCCAGGTCGGCCAGGGTGTGCAGCACGTCGTAGACCGCCTGGTGCGACACCGGCCGGGTCTCCCGGACGGCCGCGATGATCACGTCGGTGCCGGCGTGCGGGTGCCGGGCCAGGGCGTCGAGCACGGCGAGGCGCGGCTGGGTGACGCGCAGGCCCGCCCCCCGAAGCATGGCGCTCGGCAGCAGGACGGCGGCGTCAGTCATCACCACCCACCCAACGCCCTTTTCCGGAACGAGTCAAGACAACGCTGCGAAGCACGCGGTGGGCCCGATACGAACCTGGTCAGGATTCGAGAAGCACCCGTACCGAGGCGCAGTTAGCGTGACCGCCACAGCACCGGTCGCCACGAACAGGAGTGAGCCAGCGATGAAGACGATGACGTGCAAGGACATGCGTGGACCGTGCGACGCCTCGTTCCAGGGCAAGAAGGCTGACGAGGTCATCAAGGCGCAGGACAGCCATCTGAAGGAGATGGTCGCGACGGGTGACGAGACTCATCAGAGCGCCCTGGCGACCATGCAGGACAGGTGGAAGCATCCGATCGCAGGCATGGGGTGGTACCGAGCCACCAAGAAGACCTTCGCTGCTCTGCCGGAAGACTGATTGCTCGGCGGCCGGCCTACGGCCAGGCCACCTCGGGGGACCGGTAGTAGTTCACCGACAGCTGGCGTCCCAGCGCGGCCCTTGCTGCGCAAGTCGCGGTCGGTACTCCTGCCAGGACCTGCCTTCCGCCGGTGACCAGCCGATCTCGGCGATGCCGGCCATCCGCGGGAACGCCATGAACTCGACGTGGTCGATGTTCTCGAGAGTCTCGCTCCACAGCGGCGCCTCCGGGCCGAGGATCGACTCCTCCGGCAGCCCCGAGACGAAGGTGGCCGGGTCCCACTCGTACGCGTCCTGGACGTTGGTGTACCCGGCCCAGGAGAGCCCGAGCGGCGTGTTCTCGTCGTACTTCATGTCGATGTAGGCCTTCTGGGCCGGGGACATCACGACCTGCATCCCCTTGCCGGCCGCTGCCCGCGCCTCTGCAGGGGTGTCCCAGAACTGGGCCACCGAGCGTGGCAAGACGTTGGCACCCGAGATCTCCTCCCAGCCGAGCATCCGCTTGCCGTGGCTGCTGACGATCCCCTCCACCCGGTCGACGAACCTCACGTAGTCCTCGTGCGGTGTGCTGTGCGCCTCGTCACCGCCGAGGTGGATGTACGGGCCGGGGGTCATGGCGGCGAGCTCGCGCACCACGTCGTCCACGAACGTGTACGTGAGCTCCTTGTCGATGCACAGGGAGCTGAAGCCGACGCTCGTGCCCGTGTACAGCGGCGGTGCGACGCCGTCGCAGTTCAGCTCGGCGTACGACGCGAGGGCGGCGTTCGTGTGGCCCGGCATGTCGATCTCGGGCACCACCATGATGTGCCGGTCCTGGGCGTACTTCACCAGCGCCTTGTACTGCTCCTTGGTGTAGTAGCCGCCCGGTCCGCCGCCGACCTCGGTGCTGCCGCCGTAGGTGGTCAGCCGCGGCCAGCTGTCGATCTGGATCCGCCAGCCCTGGTCGTCGGCGAGGTGCAGGTGCAGCACGTTGACCTTGTACATGGCGAGCAGGTCGATGTAGCGCCTGACCTCGCCGAGGTCGAAGAAGTGCCGTGACACGTCGAGCATGGCTCCGCGCCAGGCGAACCGAGGATGGTCGGTGATGTGTACGCCGGGGATGGTCCACGGCCCGGGCTGGACGGTGCTCGCCTCCACGCGCGGCGGCAGCAGCTGTCGCAGGGTCTGCACGCCATGGAAGAGTCCGGCCGCGGTGCGTCCGGTCAGGACGACGTCACCGGCCGCGACGTCGAGCCGGTACCCCTCGGCACCGAGCTCGCGGGAGCCGCCGACCTCGAGCCGTACGTCGTGGTGCCGCCCCGGCTTGTCGTCGGTGACGACAGGCAGCGGGTACCCGGTCGAGGGGCGCAGGAGCGCGGCCAGTGCCTTCGCGGCGGACTGCGCCGCCGCCGAGTGCCGCGGCACCACGATGCGCGTCGCCTTGGTCAGCGTGAACGCGCGGGCCGGGTGCTGCCTTGACCGAGACCGGCTGCGGCACGACGGCGGGATCGCGGTCGTTGCTGCGTCTGCGGCACCGCCGGGGACAGCGCCGGCGAGGGTGACCGCCAGTGCGACGACGGCGACTGCGGCGACGCCCCGGCGGGGCAGCCTGGGGTGGGCAGCTGATGACTTCACGGCAGACCTCCGTTGGTCCGTGTTGTGACTTACCAGTGGGCGACGGCTCGCATCAGGTCACGGGACTCCGGTCGGCCGAGCCGGACGAACACTGGCGTCTCACCCAGCTCGGCAGAGTAGCTCCGCAGGGTGGTCGGCCCGCGCACCTCCCGTGACCGGGTGACGTCGTACCAGCGGCCCGGTGGGATGCGCACGTCGCGGGTCTGCGCGTCGGTGACGAGCGGCGCGGCGAGCAACGAGTCGCCCAGCAGCCACTGGTCGTCGATGTCGTAGCCCGCTGCGTCATCAGGGAACACGAAGAACAGCGGCTTCATGATCGGCTCACCGTGGGCGATCGCGCGGTTCACCTGGTCGCGGATGTACGGCGCCAGGTCCTCGTGCCGCTGCACGGCCCGGGTGTAGAGGTCGATGGTCTCCTGGTCGTAGGCCTCGTGCTCCCCGGTGGAGGGGTCGGTACGACCGGCAGGCGACGTCGAGGAGTACATCAGCGGCATCAGTGACGCCGCCTGCGCCCACCGCACGAGCAATTGCTTGCTCGGGGTCGGCTGCCCGAGCGACCCGCCGATCATGTCGGTCTCGACGAAGGGGTAGCCGATCGAGGTGATCGCGAGGTTCTGGGCGACTGCCGCCTGGAGCGAGCCCCAGTCGGTGCCCTTGTCGACCTGGCGGATCACGAACCCGTAGCGCTGGGATCCGGTCCAGTGGATGCGGACGCCGGCGCCCTGCTGGTCGAACTCGTCGGCGAGCTCGGCGCCGAGGTCGAGGTAGTCCAACGGCTCGTGCCCCGGGTAGGGCGCGCAGCGCTCGTCGAAGAACCGGGTGTCGAACTTGAAGCCGTCGACCCCGAACCTGTCCTCCAGGTCGTGCAGCTGCTGCGCGTACCAGGCCCGCGCGTCCGGGTTCGCCAGGTCGACGATCCCCGCCGTGCCGTTCCACCAGGTGACCTGGCACGGCTGCGTCGGGTCGTCCTTGCTGCCCAGCAGGTATCCCGTGGTCGCGGGCGAACGCGTAGTTGTCCGCGTCGTCGTTGATCCAGAGCGTCACCCAGAGACCCATCTGGTAGCCGAGGTCGTGGATCGTCTGCGACATCTGCTCGGGCGCCGGGAACTTGTCGTTGAAGGTGAAGTCGCCGTAGTGGGAGCTCCAGCCGTCGTCGACCTGGATGGTGTGACCCGGCACTCCTGCTTCCTTGAGCCCGCGCGCGTACTCGAGCACCTTCTCCTGCGAGACGCTCGTGTAGAACTGGGCCCAGCTGTTCCAGAGCGGTGTCTGGTACTGCGCCGGCGTCGCGTCGCTCTTGTCCGGACCGCCGGTGATGCCGGCGTAGTCCTGGTAGACCGCGTGCGGTGTGCGTTCCACGAAGACGGTGTGCGTGGAGCTGTCGCTGTCCTGGACCTCGAGGCCGGCCGTGCCCGCCTGCCGGCTGCCCAGCGACACGGCCATCACGTCACGGGTGTCGAACCAGATCCCGGCGGCGGACTGGGTGAACCAGAACGGGTCGATCATGAGGTACGAGGCCGGCCCGAAGACGTCGTCCTGGATCGGGGTCTCGTCCAGCGGCCACGGCTGCTGGGTGTAGGGCCCGCCGTCCTCGGTCTGCGCCTCGCCATGGCCGTACCAGTGGCCGGCCGACGACATGTCGTAGTTCACCCGGGTGCTGAGAACGGGGTCCGCTCCTGCCCCGGACAGGTGCAGCTCGTAGCGATCTGCGGTCGGGGTGAGTCGCACGTGCGCGGGGTTGGCGGCTTGGGTGGTCTCGACGGTCAGGTCGAGGACGCCGTGCCGCCACCGCGCGTCGCGCACCTTCGTCGCGCTCGCCCAGCCGGCCGCCGTACGGATCTCGAGTGCAGCGGGGCTGGTCGACTCGGTGGCCAGCACGCGCTCCTTTCCGCGCCAGGTCGCGATGCTGACCGGGTGGCGGTCGATCTTGACCGTGTAGCCCGGTGCACCCGGCCCGCCGCGGACGTCGAGAGAGATCACCCCGCCGGTCTCCGCGGTAGTGCACCTTCGGCTTTGCGGCAGCGCTGCTGGCCGCGCCGCTGACCAGTCCGCTCAGGAGAAGCGCCGCAACGGCGGCGTAGGCGGCCCAGAGACGGGCGGGTCGACGGCGGACATCCATCGTGGCCTCCTGTGCGGTCAAAATGGAACATTTCTACCGATATGGGGCGCTGTCAAGAAGGAAATTGCCTTTCGGTCAGTCGATGTCCTCGCTCGCTACTGTGTGCGCAGTGGAGTACGCAGTCGGCGACGTACCGGTGCACTACGTCGAGCACGGCCGACGGCCTACCGGTGCTCGCCCTGCACGGTGCGGGGGTCGACCACCGCGAGGTGATGGCCTGCCTCGACCCGGTGCTCGGGGAGCTCGACTGGGTACCGGCGGATCTACCCGGACCTGCCGGGCATGGGCCGGACCCCCGCTCCCGACGCCATCAGCAGTGCGGATGACGTCCTCGACGTCCTGCTGGCGTTCGTCGACGGGGTCGTCGGCGACCGGCCCTGGTGGTGGTGGGCCACTCGGCCGGTGCGTACTTCGCGCAGGCGATCGCCGGGCGAAGACCGCAGCAGGTGGTCGGCTTGGCGCTGCTGTGCCCGCTGCTGGCAGGCATCCGCGACGTGCCCGAGCACGACGTCATCGTCAGCTCGGGCACTCTCGGCGACGCCGAGTTCCGCGACTACTTCACGGTGCAGACAGCGGAGACCCTGGATCGATACGAGCGGTACGTCGAACCGGGCGCGGCGCTCGCCGACCAGTCCGCCCTTGGCCGGCTCGGTGAGCAGTGGGACCTCACCACCGGACCGCAGGATCAGGTGCGCTACCGATCGCCTACCCTGCTCGTGACCGGTCGTCAGGACTCCACGGTCGGTTACTCCCGCGCCTGGGAGCTGCTCGAGCAGTACCCGCGCGCCACCTTCGCCGTGCTGGACCGGGCAGGTCACGCGCTCCCGCACGAGCAGCCCGACCTGCTCCGCGCTCTCGTCACCGAGTGGCTGGACCGGGTCCGCGAGCATGCACGCGCGGTGACGCGTTCAGCGCAACGGCTGGGCGAGCAGGTCACGGCGAAAACGGCGCGTGCCCTTGACGTCGCGGTAGCCCAGAGCGGCATTGACTCGCCGGATCCCGGCGTTGCCGGCCTCGTTGTCGGTCTCGGCTCGCCGGCCGCCGCGTTCGGCCGCGGCGTGGTGCAGGTGCTGCTTGGCGAAGTTGGCCAGGCCGTGCCCACGCGCATCCGGGCGTACGCCGGTGTAGAGGACGTGCCAGTCATGCTGCGTCTTCCTCCACGGCCAACGACAGGGCAACCAGCCGGCCGTCGCGGCGAAGCAGCACCAGCAGGCCTTGGTCGCCCATCTCGCCGGCCCCGACCAGCTCGTCGGCCCAGGACCGGGCGCCGATCTCGGCAGAGTCCGGGGAGGTGTCGCTCTCGGCGTAGAGGTCGGCGATGTCGGCATCGTCAGCGGTTGCCCACGGGTCGAGCACCTCGACCGAGACGCCGACCGGCGGAGTCAGGTCGGCAGCCGCCGTCCCGAGGTCCAGCGCGCTGGTGACCGAGTGCTGGAACGGCACCAGGAGGTGCCGTCGGGTGAACGGGAGAACTGCCTCGTCGTCGCGGTCGTCGCTGAACGCCAGCACCCAGCGCGTGCCTTCCTCGACCCGGCCGGCCAGGGCCGTCCACAGTGCGGTGCCGATGCCACGGCGCCGAGCCGATGCGGTCACGCCGATGCCGGCCGCAATCGTGTCGGCCGACATCCCGGGTGTCCGGACCAGCGCCGCTCGGGCAACGACGACCCCGGCCAGCTCCGCAACGACGTGGTACTCGGCGAATCGCTCGACGAACGATGCCGTTCGCGCGGCCACCGCCGGCGACTCGCGGCTCATCTCGGCGTACAACGCCAGTAGTGCTGCGGCATCGGTGGGCAGCGCCGGCCGAACGTGCGGGTCCACCCGCCCGACTGTAGGTGTGCCACGCTCGTCCCGGAGTGACAACCGCCGACCGAAGGGCGTCATGACGGACGAGACGTTCGACCGGACGTTCTGGGAAGGCCGCTGGGCGCAGGCCCTGCGCGAGAGCCCGGAGAAGCTGGCGAGCCGGCCGCCGAACCCTTACCTGCTGGCGGAGATCGCAGACATGCCGCCGGGTCGCGCCCTGGATGCGGGCTGCGGCCACGGGTCCGAGGCGATCTGGCTGGCCGCGGCCGGGTGGCGGGTCACCGCGGTCGACTTCTCCGCGACCGCGCTCGACTACGGCAGGTCGACAGCCGACGCCATCGGCGCGGATGTCGCTGAGCGCATCGAGTGGGTGGAGGGCGACCTCGGCAGCTGGACGCCGACACCCGGAGGCTTCGACCTCGTCAGCTGTCTCTACGTGCACGTGGCTGGATCGGTGGTCGAGATGGTGCGGCGACTCGCTACCGGTGTCGCACCCGGCGGGACGCTGCTCCTCGTCGGCCACCGCCCGACGGACCCGGCGACCGGCGCCCCGACGCCCGCCGCGGGCCAGGTGCAGGTGTCCGTCGGACGAGGCCGTCGAGGCGCTCGTCCCGCCCGAGTGGCAGCTCGTCGTAGCTGAGGAACGACCGCGCGCTGCTGCCGGAACCGGTGTCGACGCAGTCGTCCGCGCGGTCCGCCGCAGCTAGAGCCATGGACGCGGTGCTCGGGCGGCGCGACAGTGGAGTCGTGTCGAGCCAGGTCGTCCCCCAGGACGAGACGCCGGACACGGTCGCCGGGTGGCAGGCCTTGGTCGAGGGCCAGCTGACCAACATGTGCTGCGCGTTCCACCGCAACATGGAGATCTCGTCCCGCTATGCCTGGATGTACAACCTGCAGCCCGCCCGGTTCAAGTGGGCAGCGATGGCCGCCTTCGCGTCGCACCACGTCCGGCTCGCCCTGTTCCCGCTGCGGCTGGACACCGATGGCGGTGGCTACGTGGACATCCCGCGCAGCCTTGGTCGCAAGCGGCTGCTGACGGCGGACGTGGACACGATCCGCGCGACGAACAACGCGATCTTCAACGACATCTTCTGGGTGCACCTCGCGTACGCCTCCGCCGACGACGGGATCGAACGGCTGCGCGTGCTGCTGCGACCGGAGCCCAGCTATGCGTCCGTCCTCGCCGGCTTCGAGACGATCGACCGGGGGAGCCGCGTCCTGGAGGACGCGACGGCGTCCGTGGAGACTCGTCGAGCCGCCGACGACCTCATCTGGGAAGGCACCGTCCAGCTCCTCGAGCACGAGCAGCGCGCCCTGGTGCAGCCGCACTTCGATCGGCCTCTCGTGCGCGTTCGCCAGGCTCGTCTCGGTCGGCGCGACCACGAGCTTCGAGGTGCGGGGATGCGGCGTGAGGTCGCGTACTTCACCTCGTTCTACCTGCACGCGCTCAGACGAGGTGTCCCGCACTCACTGGGCGAGCACCGGTGGCCGAGGATCACCCACTTCGAAGACCGCTGGCGTTGGCTCGAGACGAGCGTCGTCCCCCGCTTCCGGAGACTGGAGGCCGAACCAGGCTTGATCCGGGCCAGCCTGCGACGCATCGCCGAGGAAGCCCGCGTCTACGCGTCGATCCCGTGCGTCCCACCGCTGTCCTCAGGACGGCGCTAGCTCGGCCTGCAGCTGGGTCTCGGTGGCGGCGAAGCCGACCGACCGGTAGATCCGGATCGCGAGGTACTCCGGGTCGGCGACCATCACCAGCGTGGTGGCGCCGAGCTCGTCGAAGCCGTACCGGCTCGTGTGGTGCACCAACGTCCCGGCGAGCCCGCGGCCGCGGAACTCCGGGTGCGTCTCGACGGTCTGGAACCGGGCCAGCCCGGGGCTCGCATTGAGCAGCCCCATCTGCGCGACCAGCCGGCCGTCGAGGAACGCCCCGAACCAGCCGCCGTGGCCGGCCTCGGTGGTCGCCCGCTCGGTCGCCACCTTGCGCTGCGCGAACTGCGCGTACCCGACCTCGTCGGTGTCGTTGCACTCGATCCGCAGCTGCAGGCACTGCGCCCAGTCGTCGTCCGACTGCAGCCGCCGGTAGGTCGCTGTCCTCGTTCGGGCGCTCGGGCGGCCGCACCGAGGTGGCCGTCATGACCGTCGACGCCTCCACCGACAGGCCCCGCTCGGCGAACCCGTCGAGGTCGGCCAGCGTCCCGTCGGTGCCGTCCACGGCGAACGCGCGGTGCTTCGCCTCGGGCAGCACGGCGGCGAAGCGGTCCATCCACCGGTCGATGTCCGCCGGTGCGGGCGAGCTGGTCCAGCAGCAGGAAGTTGCCCCACCAGTACGCCGGGTTGTGCGGCGACCGGACCACCAGGTGGTCGCCGCAGTCCTCGACCTCGCTGCCGCCCAGCTCGAGCAGGGCGAGGTCCGTGCGGTTGCCGAGAGAGATCACGTCCACGCCCAGGAGCGTAGGCAGTGGGGGAGGGTAGAACGTGGTTACTGGTGGGTAACATAGCCCGCCATGGACGTCGACCAGCTGGGACCGGATGGGCTCGCCGACCTGCGCCGCGTCGTCGACGGCAGGTGGGCCGACGTGCGGGCCGCGGTGCGCGAGCAGCTGCCGCCGGAGTGGTGCCGACCGGTCGGCGACCTGGACCGCGAGGCCCAGCGGGCCGTCACCCTGGAGCGGGCCAAGGTGCTCGCCGGCTGGGACCTGCCGCGACGCGGCTTCGAGAAGGCGTACGGCGGCGAGGACGACATCGGCGGCTCGATGACGCTCTACGAGATGCTCGGGCTCGTCGACCTCTCGCTGATGGTCAAGGCCGGTGTGCAGTGGGGCCTGTTCGGCGGCGCCCTGCAGGCCCTGGGCACCCGCAAGCACCACGAGCGCTACCTGCCGCAGATGATGACCCTCGAGCTGCCGGGCTGCTTCGCGATGACGGAGTCCGGCCACGGCTCGGACGTGCAGTCGCTGCGCACCACGGCGACGTACGACGTCGAGCGGCAGGACTTCGTCATCAGCACCCCGGACGACGACGCGCGCAAGGACTACATCGGCAACGCCGCGCGGGACGGCCGGATCGCCGTGGTCTTCGCCCAGCTCGTCACGCAGGGCGAGAGCCACGGGGTGCACGCCGTGCTGGTGCCGATCCGGGACGAGCGGGGCGAGCCGTGCCCCGGCGTCCGGATCGAGGACTGCGGCCACAAGGGCGGGCTCAACGGCGTCGACAACGGCCGGCTCTGGTTCGACGACGTGCGCGTGCCGCGGGACGCCCTGCTCGACCGGTACGGCCAGGTCGCCGCCGGACGGCGCGTGTGCGACCTCTACGTCCTCGCCGAGGTCGAGTCGGACAGGGGCTGGTTCCTCGAGCACGGTCGGCTGACGCCGGCGCTGTCGAAGGCCGTGGGGCGTGCCGTCGACGACCTGGCCGCACGCGCGGACGCTGGTCGCCGGGCTGGGCGTCCGCAAGAGTGGCTCGCCGCCGAGGTCGCAGAGCCCAGCCGCAGCTGAGCCGTCAGCCTCGTTGCGGCGGCACTGCGCGCGATGGCGTCGCCGGCCGCCGGGTGGTCCAGTCGTAGATCACCGAGGTCCGGAGCACGGCGTCCTGCAGCGACCTGTTGTTCGTGCTGATGACCGCCCAGTACAGGCCGATCGGGAAGGCGAGGCAGCACACGGCCCGGATGGCCGCACCGGCCCAGCGCATCCGCTCGCCGCGGTAGTTGACGACCCGCAGGCCCATCAGGTGGTTGCCGTACGTGCGCCCGGTCGTCGCCCAGGCGGTGGTGAAGTAGGTGAACAGCACGAGCTCGCCGCAGGCCAGCAGGAACAGGAACGACGGCGTGGGGAAGCTGAAGCCTGCTGCGTCGATGACGAACAGCGTCGCGGACCAGGCCAGGTAGCCGGCCGCGACGACCAGCACGGCGACCGTGAAGTCGACCGCGTTGGCCGCGGTCCGGGTGACGACGCCGGCGCGCTGCCCCTGGAAGGGACGGGCCTCCACGGGGATGGCGTCGACCACGTGTCGCGCCTTGTCGGGCTGGACCGGTGCCTCGCTCATGGCTGCGGCTCCCTCGACAACGGTTCCTGCGGGACCTCCGCCTGCGGCGGGATCAAGGTGTCGGCCGCTTGCCGGCGGCGCCGGTGCAGGATGCGGTCGGCGATCCGCGCGACGGCCTGGTCGGCGTCGACTCCCTGCATCCGCAGCCCGCGGACGGCCTCGGAGGACACCGACAGGGTCGAGTCCCGGATGATCTCCGGCAGGTCGATGCCCTCGACGACGTACTCAGCGACCCCGATCAGGTCCACCTTCTGGAGCACGATCTCGGTGAGGTCGACCTTGTCCAGGGCCTCGTCGATCACCCGGCCCAGCTCGACCTGGTCGAGCACCACCTGGGTCAGGTCGATCTGCTCGAGCGCCTCGGTCACCACGGCCGCGAGGTCGATCTGTTGCAGCACGGCGGCGATGACCCGGTCGAGGTCGATGCGCTGCAGCACGACGGCGATGACCCGGTCGAGGTCGACGCGGTCCAGCACGAGGGTGACCAGCCGCTCGACGTCCACCTGGCTCATCGCGGCGTCCACCGCGCCGGGCAGGACCGTCGAGGTCCAGGAGCCCAGGGCCACCACCGTGTCCGGCCGGTCCCGCTGCCAGCGCTGGACGAGCACCTGGACGCCGTGCGCCGGCTGGAGGCGCGGGGGCACCAGCGGAGGCCGCGCGGCCAGCGATACCAGCGGCCGGGCGACCCGGGAACCGGTGACCGCGATCCGGCCGGACAGCCGCGCCGCCCCCCACGCCGTGCCGACCAGCAGGTCGGCGGCGTCCATCAGCGGCGTCGCGTCCCTCCGTGTTCCCGGCGTCGCAGGGGCCTCGCCGGCGGCCCGTAGCACCACGCTGATGCCGACCGACAGCAGGCCGAACGCGACCTGGACTGCCTGCGCCACCGCCTCCTGCACGTCCGGTGGGGCCGGGGCGGGACGCGGACCAACGACGATCACGGTCGGTTCCGGGCCCGGTGCCGGCATGGGCATCCCCTCACTGTCCGACCCACGGTCCCGCTGCGAGGGGTCCCGCCGGATCACCCCCAGGGGATGACGATGGCACAGCTGGGCTCATCCGGTCCGGGTGATGTGCCATCCCGGCCGGTCGGACGACGGTGGCGGCATCGGGCGAGGAACGCCCGGCGCGGGGCCGTGCGAGACGAGGCACACCATGGGCAACGACGGCGACACGGGCAGCGGGACCGACCCGGGCGAGGACGCACTGGCGCGCGCGGCCGCGCTGGGACCCCTGCCGGGGATCCACGACGAGGACGACGAGGTGGCCCCGGAGGGCACGCCGATCGGTCAGTCGGTCAAGGACGAGGGCGACGACCTGACCGGCTTCAACCTGCGCGGCTGACCGTCACCGCTTCCTCACTCCGCTGGATCAGCGGGGTGAGTGCAGCCACGGCGTCGTGAGGTCGAGGAAGGTGGGCTCGCCGACCTCGAGCTTGCCCATCTCCGCCATCTGCTGGTCCATCTCGGGCGGCGTCTCCTTGCGCTCGCCCTCGCGCGCGTCGGCCTCCGAGGTGAAGTACAGGACCATCGTGTAGGCGCCGCCCTCGTGCCCGATGCTGAGGCTGCCCAGGATGTCCGGCCGGAAGCCGGCCCACTTCTCCTCGTCCTGCGTCATCAGCTCGCGAGCCCGCGCCGGGTCACTGGTGCGGCCCTGGATGACCTGCACGAAGGTGGCCTGGTCCGGGTCGCCGTGGGTGTCGACGTCGACCTGGGTGCTGTCCCGGAAGGTCGGTTCGCCGGTGAACAGCTTCTCGGTCTGGGCCCACCAGTCGCCCTGCTCGGGCCGGTCGCTGTTGCGCCGCGCGGCGTCCTCGGACTCGAACCGGGCGACCGCGATGAGCTTGCCGTCGGCGGTCACGCCGGCGGTCGAGCCGAGCCAGCCGGTCGCGCCGGGCGCCAGCTCCTCGACCCACCGGTCGAACGCCTGCCGGGCCTCGGCAGCATCGGCGACCTGACCCTGGATGACCTGGGCGAACATCAGGAACCCCTCTCGTCGTACCTGCAGACGCCTCGACCGTACGGCGGTCCGGCGTACCCGTCGACCCGATGGTATGGTGAAGTACCTACAAAGTGAAGGTGCATCACGATATGCGGACCGACGATCAGCGAGCGGCGGCCCTGGGGCAGGTCCTCGAGCTCGCCCTGCTGGTGAACGACGACATGAACCGCAGCCTCGGGCGGGACGGCCTGACGCCGTCGCGGGCCCACCTGCTCTGGGAGCTGCACGGCCGCGGGCCGAGCACCCAGAGCGTGCTGGCCGAGGCCCTCGGGGTGAGCCCGCGCAACGTCACCGGGCTGGTCGACGGCCTGGTCGCGACCGGCTTCGTCACCCGGGAGCCGCACCCGACGGACCGCCGGGCCACCCTGGTGTCGTTCACCGACCGCGGGGCCCGGACGGCGGCCGGGTTCGAGAGCGGCCAGCTCGAGTTCGCGTCGCTGCTGTTCGACGGCATGCCGGACCGGCGCTTCGACGGCCTGGTGCAGGGGCTGGCCGACGTGCTCGACCGGCTCCGTGCCGCGCTCGCCCCGGTGGAGGCACGGCGATGAGAACCGTCGTGTCCCTCGCCCGTCGTGGCGTCGTCTTCGAGATCGCGCTCTACCGCAGCCTGTTCCGCTGGGTCACCCGGCGTCCCGACGTGCCACCCGGCGGCGTCGGCGTTCCGCTACGTCGGTGCCGTGGCGTTGCTGTTGTGGGTCTTCATCGGCGTGTCAGCGGTCGAGCTGGTCGTGGTGCACCTGCTGCTGCCGTGGGAGACGGTCCGGCTGGTGGCCGACATCATCGGCATCTGGGGGCTGGTCTGGATGCTGGGCCTGGCCGCGAGCTACTCCGTGCACCCGCACGTCGTCACGCAGACCGGGCTGCGGATCAGGCAGGGGCACGGCGTCGACCTCACGGTGCCGTGGGACGCCGTCGCCAGCGTCGCCATGCGGGAGCGCAGCCGCGACACGTCCAAGGCGCTGCAGGTCGACCGCACCGAGCAGGCCGTGGTGCTCAACGTCGTGATGGGCAGCATGACCGACGTCGACATCCGCCTGAAGCGGCCGCTGCTGGTCCCGGTGCGGGGGAACGAGGAGTCGGTCACCGAGATCCGGCTGTACGCCGACGAGCCTCGGCTGCTGGTCGCCGCGGCGCGCGAGCACCTGGCGCCGGCGACTCAGCCCAAGCGCTCGTCGACGTAGCACCAGCGCCACGCCTCGCCGGTCTCGAAGCTGCGCATCACCGGGTGCTCGGTCCCGTGGAAGTGCGCATCGGCGTGCCGCTCGGTCGAGGAGTCGCAGCAGCCGACGTGGCCGCAGGTCAGGCACAGGCGGAGGTGCACCCAGCGGGTGCCGTCGCGGATGCACTCCTCGCAGCCCTCGGGAGTGTTCGGGCGGACGACACCGGAGCGTTCTGCAGGTGGTCGCAGTCCTCAGCCCGGTCGATCCGCGCGACGAGCTCGCGCTCGACCGTGCTGCCCTTGTCCTCCAGCCGGTCGAGCAGCGACTCCTCGGCGTCGAGCAGGTTGAGGACGTCGCGCAGCACCTCGTCGTCGACCTTGCCGCTGTCCCGGGCCTCGAGCACCACCCGGCGTTCGGCGTGCAGCATCTCCTGGCGCAGCCGCCGGTACTGCTCGCTCGGGGTCTCGTCGTCGCTCGGAGCACCGAGCCGCTCCCACGCCGCATCGGCGCGGCTTCGGGTCCGCTCCTCGAGTCGCTCGACCACCGACGGGTCGGCACCGTCGGCCTTGAGCTCCTCCAGCCTGGCGAGGCCGGCGCGGGTCGCCTTGGACAGCAGCGCGGCCTCCTCGAGCGCGTCCTCGGCCGGGTCGGGGCCGGGCAGGTCGAGCGTGCGCACCAGCCACGGCAACGTCGTCCCGTTGATCAGGAGGGTGCCCGCCACCACGGCGAACGCGGCGAGCACCAGCACGTCCCGGTGCGGTGTCTCCTCGGGGAGGATGAACGCGGCCGCCAGGGTGACCACGCCGCGCATGCCGGCCCAGGACACCAGCGTCGCGTGGCTCCAGCTCCACGCGCTGCTCGCGCATCGTCGACGGGCCGAACTTGTAGGCCGCCGTCGCGCCGAACACCCAGACGATCCGCGTCAGCATCGTCGCCAGCAGGACCACCACGCAGATCAGGACCGAGCCGGAAGGTGCCGAACTCGCCGTCCGGTCGCGTCGCGCACGACTCGCGGCACCTGGAGCCCGATCAGCAGGAAGACCGCGTTCTCCAGGACGAACGTGATGGTGCGCCAGTTGGTCTGCTCGGCGAGCCGGGACGACGCCGACTGCAGGGCCGGCGACTTGTGCCCGAGCAGCAGGCCGGCGATCACGACGGCGAGCACGCCGCTCGCGTGCGACCGCCTCGGCCGCGAGGTAGGCGAGGAACGGCGCGACCAGCGACAGCGTCGTGTCGAGCACCGGGTCCTGGACCCGCTTGCGGGCCGCGGCGAGCACCGCGCGCGAGGCCAGCCCGACGAGCACCCCGCCACCGGCGGCGACGACGAAGTCGACGCCGACCTCCAGCACCGTGACGGTCGCGGCGATGGCGGCGATCGTCGTGCGCAGCGCCACCAGGGCGGTCGCGTCGTTGAGCAGGCTCTCGCCCTCGAGGATCGCGACGATCCGCCGGGGCATGCCGACCTTGCGCGCGATCGTCGTCGCGGCGACCGCGTCGGGCGGCGACACGACCGCGCCGAGGGCGAGCGCGGCGGCCAGCGAGACGCCGGGGATGACCGCCCAGGCCACCAGCCCGACCAGCAGCGTCGTGAACACGACCGCCCCGACCGCGAGGATTCCGATCGCCTGCCGGTTGGCCCGGACGTCGACCAGCGACGTGCGCAGCGCGGCGGCGTAGAGCAGCGGCGGCAGGAAGCCGATCAGCACCACCTCGGGGTCGACGTCGGTAGTCCGGCACGCCCGGGATCAGCGAGGCGACGACGCCGACGACGACCAGGACCAGCGGCGCGGACAGCCCCAGCCGGCGGGCACCGGCAGCCACGACGGCCACAGCGACCACCAGCGCCAGGATCTGCAGGGCCTCACTCATGGCTCACCTCAGCACACTCGCCGGACGCCGAGGATTCCCCGGTGCCCGGTCAGCGGTACTCCGGGTTCGGGTGGTCGAAGCGCGCGCCGGCGTCCCAGGCGGTGCGCTGGTTGCCGTACGCCGGGACTCCGCCCGCGTCCTTGAGCAGCCGCGCCAGGTGCATGAGGTTCCAGGTCATGAACGTCGTGTTGCGCTGGGTGAACTCGTTCTCGACGCCGCCGGACCCCTCGTCGAGGTAGCTCGGCCCCGGGCCGGCCTCGCCGATCCAGCCGGCGTCGGCCTGCGGCGGGATGGTGCAGCCCAGGTGCTGCAGCGAGTAGAGGACGTTCATCGCGACGTGCTTGATGCCGTCCTCGTTGCCGGTGACGATGACGCCGCCGACCTTGCCGTAGTAGGCGTACTGCCCGTCGTCGTTGAGCTCGGCGCTGTTGGCGTAGAGGCGCTCGATGACCCGCGTGCAGACGCTGCTCTTGTCGCCCAGCCAGATCGGCGTGGCGACCACCAGGATGTCGGCGGCCTTCACCGTCTCGTAGATGGCCGGCCAGTCGTCGCGCGTCGAACCCGTGCTCGCGCATGTCCGGCTGGACGCCGGTGCGATGTCGTGGTCCACGGCCCGCACCTCGTCGACGTGGACGCCGTGGGCCCGCATGATCGCGATGCTGTTGGCCGCGAGCCCGGCGGTGTTCGACACCTCGGGGGACGCGCTTGAGCGTGCAGTTGAGGAACAGCGCGCGCAGATCCCCGAAGTCACGGTCGTCGGGCAAGTCGATGGTCCTTCGTTGCTCGCGGCGCACGGTCGGGTCGGGCCGCGGTACGGGCTAGGCGGAGCGCCGGGTGGCGGTCTTCTTGGCCGCCGCCTTCTTCGTCGTACCCGCCTTCTTGGTGGTCTTCTTGGCTGCCTTCTTCGCCGTGCTCTTCGCTGCCGCCTTCTTGGCCGGCGCCTTGCGCCTTGTCGGACGCCTTGGCCGGCTTCGCCGACTCCGCCGGTCTCGCCGCGCCGTTCCTTGGCCTCGGCCACGCTGCGCCGGAGCGCCTCCATCAGGTCGACGACCTGCCCGGTCGACTGCCGGCTCCTCGGCCGGGGCCGACACCTCGCGGCCGGCGACCTTGGCCTCGATGACCTCCTCGAGCGCCCCGCGGTAGTCGTCGGTGAACTCGCTCGGGCTCGAAGTCGCCGGAGAGCGCGTTGATGTACGACTCGGCCATCGCGAGCTCCTGCGGCCGCACGGTGACGTCGTCGTCGATGAAGTCGAGCTTCGGCTCGCGGACCTCGTCCGGCCACAGCAGGGTCTGCAGCACCAGGACGCCGTCGCGCGCGCGCAGCATCGCCAGCCGCTCGCGCTGCCGGAGCGCGACCTTGACGACGGCGACCCGGTCGGCCTTCTCCAGCGCATCGCGCAGGAGGATGTACGGCTTCACGTCGCCGGTGGGGTCGCAGTAGTAGGGCTTGTTCATCTGCACGGCGTCGATCTGCGCCGCCGGCACGAAGCTGAGCACCTCGACCGACGCGGGACGAGGTGATCGGCAGGTTCGCGAAGTCGTCGTCGTCGAGCACGACCATCTCGCCGTCGGGCAGCTCGTAGCCCTTGGCGATGTCGGCGTACGCGACCTCCTCGCCGTCGACCGAGCAGACCCGCTTGTAGCGGATGCGGCCGCCGTCCTCGCGGTGCACCTGCCGGAACGAGATGTCCTTCTCCTCGGTCGCGCTGAACAGCCGTACCGGGATCGAGACCAGCCCGAACGAGATCGCGCCCTTCCAGATGCTCTGTGGCATGCGGACATGATCGTGGGTATCCGGCCGCGCCGCCACCGGCGGGGCCAGATCCGCCCTGCTCAGCGACGGTTTGTCGACAAAGTGTGCCGACACGCCGCCCGGCGTGCCGGGTTGTGTCCAGGGCCCCGTGGCACCGTCAGGGCATGACCACGAACGCAGCGGACCCGCACTGGTGCTCCACGTGCCGCGCCGAGGTCCTGTTCGAACAGCCCGACTGCCTCGAGGAGCACGGGGCCGACTGCCCGGAGTGGGTCTGCGTGCAGTGCGGTGACGCCGTGCTGCTCGGGTTCGACCCGCTCGGGCGCGACCTGCTGACCTCCGCCGCCGCCTCGGTCGCCTGACCGCGGTGCCGGGCCGGAGCATCTCCGACGGGGACCACGACGAGCGCGACGACCCGCCCCGCTACGTCCGGATCGGCAACGCGCTGCTCGCCATCGCCGAGGACGCGATCTACGTCGGCATCGCGACCCTGCTGGCCATCTCGGCCGGCGTCCTGCTGGTCTCGGCCGCCCGAGGGCTGACCCAGGTCGGCGAGCTGGGCGCCAGCGAGGCGGTGCTCGAGGTGCTCGACCGGCTGCTGCTCGTCTTCATCGTCGTCGAGCTGCTGTTCGCGGTCCGGGTGATCCTCGGCAAGCGCGAGGTGGTGGCCGAGCCGTTCCTGATCGTGGGCATCATCGCCTCGATCAAGGAGATCATCGTGCTCTCCGTCAAGGCGGCCGACTACGTCGGCAAGGGGGAGAAGTTCAACGACGCCATCGTCGAGGTGGCCGTGCTCGGGCGGGCTGGTGCTGGTGCTCGCCGTGTCGGCGATCCTGCTGCGGCTGAAGGAGCGCGCACCCCAGGAGGGCGACGAGGGAGCGGTCCGCGAGTCCAGCAAGGACGGCGAGGCGCTCAAGGTCGGCCAGGGTGACGCCAAGGGCGCCGCCGGCGGCTGACGGTCAGCCGGCGAGGTCCTGACGGTCAGCCGACGAGCTCGTCGCTGCGCTCGCCGGACCAGCACCGGACGATGTCGCGCACCGAGAGGATGCCCGCGACCTCGCCCTGGTCGAGGACCACCAGGTGCCGGAAGCCGCCGCGCACCATCGCGTCGGCCGCCTGCTCGAGGGTCCAGGTCGGGGCGGCGTAGACCAGGTCACCGGTGAGGTGGTCGCGGACGTGCTCGACGTCCGGGTCCTGCCCCATGCCGATCGAGGCCAGCACGTCGCGCTCGGTGAGGATCGCGACGCCCTCGCCGTCGGTGTCGTGGACCACGGCCGCGCCGACCCGACGTGCCGCCATCGAGCGGCTGGCCTCCCGCAAGGTGTGGTGGGGGCCGATCGTCAGCACCTCGGTGCTCATGCCCTCGCGCACCTGCATGGGACGTGACCTCCTCCGTACGGGACGGCCTGCTGGGTCCCATCCTGGCCGCCTCGGCGCGGCCTGTACAGGACATCGCCGCAGGACAACGGCTGTCGCGGTGCGTACTCTCGGTCCGGTGACCACCGAGACCCTCGCCGCGCGCGCCGGGCTCCGGACGGTCGCGGCCCCGGTGGCCGCCCGGATCGACCCGCCGGTCGCGGTCACGCTGCTCTGGGTCCCGCTGGTGCTGCTGCTCGACCGCGGCGCCGGCATCTGGGAGCAGCGGGCGCTGGGGGTGGGGACCTGGCTGCTGCTGGTGCTGCTGCTCCGCCGTGAGCTGCCGCTGGTGCGGGCCCAGGTGGCGGTCGTCGTGGTCTTCGCGACCGCGGTCGAGTACACCTTCTCGCCGTTCCTCGAGGTCTACGTCTACCGGCTGGGCAACGTGCCGGCGTTCGTCCCGCCCGGCCACGGCCTGGTCTACCTGTGCGCGCTGGCGATGGGCCGGTCGGCCTGGGTGCACCGGCGTACCGCCCTGCTGGTCGTCGGGACCGTCCTGCTCGGCGGCCTGTACGCCGCGTGGGGGCTGTTCGTCTCGGCCCGGCCCGACGCCCTCGGGCGCGTTCTGGTACCTCTGCCTGCTCGGCTTCCTGGCCTGGGGCCGCTCCCGCACGCTCTACGTCGGGGCGTTCGTCGTGGTCACCTACCTCGAGCTGCTCGGCACCTGGCTGGGCACCTGGACCTGGCAGACCCACGACCCGACCGGGCTGGTCAGCATCGGCAACCCCCCGTCCGGCGCCGCCGGCGGCTACGGCTGGTTCGACCTGGCCGCCGTCCTCGCCGGCCCCGCCGTCCTCACCTTCACCCTGGCCGCCGCCACCCGCCTCCGCCGCAGCGCCGCCCCAGCCCCTCGCAATCGACCACGTAAAGCAGGCGTATGGGTACTTTGCGAGGCGTCTGCGCCTGGCGAGGTACTCGATACGCCTGCCATACGTGGTCGAACGGGCCAAGAGCGGACCGCCCAAGGAGTGTTTGACGGTCGCGTGGCGGCGTGGCAGACTCCCCAACATGTCTTTGGGAGATAGCGACCGCGACCAGGTGGTCTCGCTGCGGGCGATGGCGCACCCGGTCCGGCTCCGGATGCTCTCGCTGCTCACCGGGGCGCCGATGTCGGCGGCGGAGGTGGCCCGCGAGCTCGGCCTGACCCACGCGAACGCGAGCTACCACCTGCGCCAGCTGCTGGCGGCCGGCCAGGTGGTCGAGGCGGGGGAGGAGACGATCCGCGGCGGCCGCGCCAAGCGGTACCAGTACGACGTCGACGTGCCCGGTGTCGACCGCGTCGAACGCCGGGGAGCGCGCCACGTTCTTCCAGCTGATCGCCGACGAGCTGCTCCGGCGCAGCCGCTCGGTCCGCCCCGCCTCCCGGCAGAGCAGCACCGACGCCGAGCTCTGGGTCGACCCGGACGACTGGGCTGCGGCCCTCGACCAGGTGACCGATGCGATGACCCGGCTGCACCGCGCCGCCAAGCCGCGGCGCTCGGAGGGCGCCGTGCACATCAGCGCGACCGTCGCGATGTTCGTGATGGACGACGACGGCCCCGACGCCACGTCGAACGACGGGTCCGCGCCGTGAGCGTCCGCGAGGTCCTGCGGCACCGCCCGTTCGCCGCCCTGCTGTCCGGGCGCACGATCTCGGTGCTCGGCAACGGGCTGGCCACCATCGCCATCACCTTCGCGGTCCTGGACCTGACCGGCTCCGTCACCGACCTCGGCATCGTGCTCGCGGCGCGCAGCGTCCCGCAGGTCGTCTTCCTGCTGTTCGGCGGCGTGCTGGCCGACCGGCTGCCGCGGCACCTGGTGCTCGTCGTGTCCAACATCGTCAGCGGCGGCACCCAGGCGCTGGCCGCGGCCCTGCTGCTCACCGACCACGCGTCGATCGGCGCCCTGGTGGCGATCGAGGCGGTCAACGGCGCCTCGACGGCGTTCACCTTCCCGGCCAGCGCCGGCCTGCTGCCGCAGACCGTGCCGGCCCGCGACCTGCAGCCCGCCAACGTCCTGTTCCGGATGGCGTCGACGGCAGCGATGGTCGGCGGCGCCTCGATGGGCGGCGTGCTGGTCGCGGCGGTCGGCCCCGGCTGGGGGCTCGCCGCCGACGCCGTGTCCTACCTGGTCGCCGCCGCGTGCTTCGCCGCGATCCGGGTCGCGCCGGGCGAGCGGATGCCGTCGAGCAACGTGATCGTCGAGCTGCGCGAGGGCTGGACCGCCTTCCGGACCCGGACCTGGCTCTGGGTGGTCGTGCTCGCCTTCGGCGTCATCAACGCCGTGCACGCCGCCGGCTGGTACACCCTCGGGCCGACCATCGCCGACGCCACCTTCGGCCGGCAGGGCTGGGGGTTCGTGCTCGGCGCCGAGACCGCCGGCATGTTCCTGGCCGGTGTCGTGCTGCTGCGGGTGCGGTTCCGCCGGCCGCTGTTCATCGGCATGCTCGGCGTCCTCGCGTGGTCGCCGCTGATGCTGGTCCTCGCCGCCGAGCCGGCCGTCCTGCTGCTCGTCCTCACCGCCTTCGTCGCCGGAGCATCCATCGAGCTGTTCGGCATCGGCTGGGACCTCTCGATGCAGCAGCACGTCCCGCCGCACCTGCTCAGCCGGGTCTACGCCTACGACGCGCTGGGGTCGCTGGTCGCCATCCCGATCGGCCAGGTGCTGGCCGGCCCGCTCGCCGCGGCGGTCGGGGTGCAGGAGGCAGTGGTGCTGTGCGGTCTCGCGGTCATGGTCGCCGGCGGTCTCGCGATCGCAGTCCCGGCCGTACGCCGGCTGGAGCGCACCGACCTGCCCGACGCCGGCGCGACGGCCGAGTCGGCTAGGGCGTGAGCCGGCGTACGACCTCGTCGTGCAGGTGCCCGTTGGTCGCGATCGCGCTGCCCCCGGCGGGACCGTCGGTGCCGTCGAGGTCGGTGAACCGGCCGCCGGCCTCGGTGACGACGATCGACGGGGCGGCCAGGTCGTAGAGCGCCACCTCCGGCTCGGCGGCCACGTCGACGGCGCCCTCGGCCACCAGCATGTAGGACCAGAAGTCGCCGAAGGCGCGGGTCCGCCACACGTCGCGGGTCAGCCCGAGGAACGCGTCCTCCCGGCCGAGGTCGTGCCAGCCGGAGAGGCTCGAGTACGACAGGGACGCGTCGTCGAGCCGGGTCACGCCCGAGACCGCCATCCGGCTGGCGGCGGACAGGCTCTTGCCGGTCCAGGCGCCGGACCCGGTGCCCGCCCACCAGCGCCGGCCCAGCGCGGGGGCGCTGACGAGCCCGGCCACCACGTCGTCGCCGTCCATCAGCGCGATCAGGGTGGCCCAGACCGGAACGCCGCGGATGAAGTTCTTGGTGCCGTCGATCGGGTCGAGCACCCAGCGCCGCGGCCCGTGACCGGTGGAGCCGAACTCCTCGCCGGTGACGGCGTCCCGCGGCCGGGCCCGGGACAGGATCGACCGGATCGACTCCTCGGTCGACTTGTCGGCGTCGGAGACCGGCGTCAGGTCCGGCTTCGTGTCGACGACCAGGTCGAGCGCCTTGAAGCGCGACATCGAGATCGAGTCGGCTGAGTCGGCGAGGACGTGCGCCAGTCGGAGGTCGTCGTCGTACGCCGTCATGTAACGAACCGTACAAGTCCCTTCCGCCGGCTCCAGTCACCGCCGCATACTTCCGATCAAGAGACTTTGGAGGATTTGCCGCAGGATCGGGGAGACCGATGGGACTTTTCCACCGCCGCGCCAGGGACGGCGTGATCGAGCCCTCGCCCATCCCCGTGCCCCGGTTCAGCATCGACGGCTGGACGCTGTCGGGCACGCCCTCGGCCGCCAAGCTCGCCGGCAGCCTGCCGCGCCAGGACCTGCGCGAGCTCGAGACGCTGCTGCACGGCGTCGCCGTCCAGGTCGACACCCCCTACACGTACGAACGAGCGGCCACCCTGCTGGAGCGGGCCGGCGAGCTCGGCCCCGCCCTGTCGGTCTGCGAGGCGTGGCTGGCGCTGCCGGCGGCGCGCTGGCCGGAGTACGCGCAGCACACCCGGGCCACCGAGAAGCACCGCGCCCGGCTGCGCACCCGACTCTGCTCGGTCGTCGCTTCCGCGCAGTGAGCCGCAGGTCCCGGCCGTCCGACGAGCTGGTCGTTGAACGTTTCATGCCCGACGGACGTGTACTCCATATGCCGGCCAAGCGCAGCCGGCGCCTCGTGGTGCTCGACCGCGTGGCCCAAGTGTTCGAGCCGGGGGCGCTACCCGAGCCGAGGTGAACGCATGCTGCGCGCTCACGACGACCACGCCGCGCTGCGCGCTACCTCGTGGACGAAGGACTGTTGTCCCGAGAGGATGGCCAGCACTGGCGGTCCGGCGGGACGGTCGAGATCTGAGGCGAGGAGAGCGACGATGTTCGACACGATCCGCGGTCTGCCCGTCCACGCACTCGTGGTGCACGCCGTCGTGGTGCTCATACCGCTGGCTGCCGTCGGGCTGATCGCCATCGCGGTGCGACCTTCCTGGCGGCGGGCCTACGCCCCGGTGGTCGTGATCCTCGCGACGATCGGGCTCGCGCTGGTCCCCGTCGCCACCAGGAGCGGCTCGAAGCTCGAGGAGCGGCTGAACGCCGGCGGGGTCGTCGCCCAGCAGATCCAGGACCACGAGGACGCGGCCAAGCTGGTCCTCTGGCCGACGCTGGCCATGTGGCTGGTCGCCGTGACGCTGCTCGTCATGGACCGGAAGGGCCGCACCGGCCGGCCGATGACGGTGCTCGCCGTCGTCGCCGTCGTGGTCGCACTGGCGGCCGCGGGTCAGGTCGCGATCGCCGGTGACCTCGGGTCGACGGCCGTCTGGAAGTGCACCGTCAACCCCTGCTGACCGGTCAGTCGTCCTCGGGCGCGTCCCGGCTGCGCAGCAACCGGCGCAGCGAGGCCAGCCGGGCCGGGTCGCTGTGCCCCGCCGCCACCCAGTCGTCCAGGGCGCACTCGGGCTCGTCGTGGCTGCACGAGCGCGGGCAGTCGGCCGTGCCGTCGGCCAGGTCCGGGAACGCGTGGATGACCCGGTCGAGGTCGATGTGCGCCAGCCCGAAGCTGCGCAGCCCCGGGGTGTCGATGACCCAGCCGCCGCCGGGCAGCTCGAGGGCGATGGCGGACGACGACGTGTGCCGGCCGCGTCCGGTCACCGCGTTGACGCCGCCGGTCGCCCGGCCCGCCCCGGGCACCAGCGCGTTCACCATCGTCGACTTCCCGACGCCGGAGTGACCGACCAGCACGCTGACCCGGTCGCGCAGGTGCCCGCGCAGCTCCTCCAGCGGGTCCTCGCGGTTGATCACGACGTGGTCGACGTCGAGCGCGCCGTACGCCTCGATCAGGCTCTGCGGCGACGCGAGGTCGGACTTGGTCAGGCACAGCAACGGCCGCAGCCCCGCGTCGTACGCCGCCACCAGGCACCGGTCGATCAGCCGCGGCCGCGGCTCGGGATCCGCGAGTGCCGTCACGATCACCAGCTGGTCGGCGTTGGCGACGATGACCCGCTCGAACGGGTCGGTGTCGTCGGCCGTGCGGCGCAGCGTCGACGTGCGCGGCTCGACCCGGACGATGCGGGCGAGGGTGTCCGGCGTCCCTGACACGTCGCCGACCAGGGCCACCCGGTCGCCGACGACGACGCTGCGCCGGCCGAGCTCGCGCGCCTTCATCGCCATCACCTCGTGGCCGTCGACCCGGCAGGTGCTGCGCCCCCGGTCGACGGTGACCACGACGCCGATCGTGGCGTCCTCGTGGGTCGGCCGGTCCTTGGTGCGCGGCCGGGAGCGCCGGCCCGGTCGGATCCGGACGTCGTCCTCGTCCAGGTCGCGGCCACGGCTCTGGCCGGCCGGTCCGCTCACGGCAGCATCCCGGTCCAGAGCTCCACGAACCCCGGCATGGTCTTGGCAGTGGTCGCGATGTCGGCGATCTCGATGCCGCGCACGCACAGGCCCAGGACGGCCGCCATCGTCGCCAGCCGGTGGTCGTCGTACGTCGTGACGAGGCCGGCGTGCAGCGGACGCGGCCGGATCTCGAGGCCGTCCTCGGTCTCGCGCACGTCCCCGCCCAGCGCCGTGATCTCGGTGGCCAGCGCGGCCAGCCGGTCGGTCTCGTGGTGACGCAGGTGGGCGATGCCGCGCAGCCGGGACGGGCTCGAGGCGAGGGCGGCGACCGCGGTCAGCACCGGCGCGAGCTCGCCGACGTCGCTCAGGTCCAGGTCGGCGCCCTCGACCCGGTCCGGTCCGGTGACGGTCAGGCCGTCGCCGTCGTGGTCGACCGTGGCGCCGAAGCGGCGCAGCAGGCCGCGCAGCGCGTCACCGGCCTGGGTCGTGCGCAGCGGCCAGTCCGGGACGGTGACCCGGCCGCCGGTGACCACGGCGGCGGCCAGGAACGCCGCCGCGTTGGAGAGGTCCGGCTCGATCTGCAGCCGGCCGACCGTGAGCGGACCGGGCTCGACCCGCCAGGTGTGGTCGTCGACGTGCTCGACGATCACCCCGGCCGACCGCAGCATCTCGACGGTCATGTCGATGTGCGCGCCGGACGGCAGCCGGCCGCCCTCGTGCCGCACCTCCAGCGCGTCCGCGCACCGAGGGGCGGTGAGCAGCAGCGCGCTGACGAACTGCGACGACAGCGAGGCGTCGAGGGTGACGCTGCCGCCGAGCAGCCAGCCGCGGCCGTGCACCGTCAACGGCAGCCGGTCCGAGGTCGCGGTGACGTCCGCACCGAGGTCGCGCAGCGCGCGGACCATCGGCGCCAGCGGCCGGTCGTGGGAGCGCGGGTCGCCGTCGAAGCGGACGTCGCCGTCGGCGAGCGTGGCCACCGGCGGCAGGAACCGCATGACGGTCCCGGCGTTGCCGACGTCGACGGCAGCGGGCCCGGCCAGCGGTCCCGGCGCGACCTGCCATGACCCGGCCGACTCCTCGATGGAGGTGCCCATCGCGCGCAGCCCGGCGGCCATCAGCGAGGTGTCCCGGCTGACCAGCGGAGCGACCAGCGTGCTCGGCGTCCGGGCCAGGGCGGCCAGCACCAGGGCCCGGTTGGTCTGCGACTTGGAGCCCGGCAGGCGCACCGTGGCGTGCACCGGCGCGTCCACGCACGGGGCTGGCCACGGCTCGATCATGGCGGCGAGCGTAGTAGCCGGGGCCGCTGCGCGACCTCGCTCGACCGTCAGCCGGGCAGGTGCGCCCGGGCGGTCCGGGCGGCCAGCTTGGCCTCGCGACGAGCGGCCCGCCGGGTACGCCGGGTGGTGGCCGAGGCGTGCTGCGCGGCGTGCTGCGCCCGCCAGGCCAGACCCGGCCGGCCCTCGGTGTCGACGGCGGCCAGCATCAGCCCGCCGAGCATCGAGAGGTTCTTGTAGAAGTGGATCCGCTGCTGGGCCCGCTTCGTCTCGTCCTGCTCCTCCCAGAACCGGTGCCCGGCGAGCGTCGTGGGCACCAGGCTGCCGGCCAGCAGCGCCGACGAGAGCCGCGGGAACCGGCCGAGCGCGAGCATCAGCCCGGCGCCGACCTGCACCGCACCGTTGATCCTGATCAGCTGCTCGGTGTCCTCCGGCAGGTACGGCAGCTTCGCCGCGATCGGCGGCGCCACCTGGTCCGCGGCGGGCACCTTGCCCGCGGGGTTGCGGAGCGCGTCGAGCCCTCCGGTGACGAACATGGTGGCGAGACAGGGGCGGGCGAGTCGGCGTACGAGGGTCATGGGCGCTCCTTGCCCGAGGCCGGAGGCGACCAATCCTGGCACCGGCGGTCGTCGTCGTACACCTCTGGCAGGCTGGCAGCCGTGTGCGGACGGTATGCGGCGAGCGCGAACCCCGACGACCTCGTCGAGGAGTTCGAGGTGGACGAGCGGCCCGAGCAGGTGCTCGAGCCGAGCTGGAACGTCGCACCCACCCAGGACGTGTACGCCGTGCTCGAGCGGACGCCGCGGGGCGAGCCGGATGAGCCGCCGCGCCGGCGCCTGCAGGTCGTGCGCTGGGGGCTGGTGCCGTCGTGGGCGAAGGACCCGTCCATCGGCAACCGCATGATCAACGCCCGGATGGAGACCGTCGCCGAGAAGCCGGCGTTCCGGCGGGCCTTCGCGAAGCGGCGCGCGCTGCTGCCGGCCGACGGCTACTTCGAGTGGTACGGCGAGGTGAAGGGCAAGAAGCAGCCGTTCTTCATCCGGCCCGCCGACGGTGGCGTGCTCGCGATGGCCGGGCTGTACGAGCTGTGGCGCGACCCGTCGGTCCCGGAGGACGCCGACGTCGACCCGTGGCTGTGGACCGTGACCGTGCTGACCACCACCGCGACCGACGAGCTCGGCCGCATCCACGACCGGATGCCGCTGCTCGTCGAACGCGACCGGTACGCCGAGTGGCTCGACCCGGCCGTCGAGGAGACCGACCAGCTGCGCGACCTGCTGGTGCCCGCAGCCCCGGGCCTGCTCACGGCGTACCCCGTCGCCAAGACGGTGAGCAACGTGAAGAACAACGGCCCGGAGCTGGTCGAGCCGCTGCCGGCCGAGGGTGCCGACCTGGCCGAGGCCACCGAGGGCACTGCGGATGACCAGCCCCAGCTCTTCTGAGGTCCGCACCGTCGCGACGCCGGTCGGCGACGCGCGGGTCGACATGCGACCGGCGGCTGGACGGCGGCGGGCCACCCTCGTGCTCGGCCACGGCGCCGGCGGCGGCATCGGCGCCGCGGACCTGGTCGCGCTGGCCGACGGGCTGCCGGCGAAGGGCATCGCAGTGGTCCGGGTCGAGCAGCCGTGGGTCGTCGCCGGCCGCAAGGTGGCGACGCCGCCACCGACGCTCGACCGGGGCTGGCTCGCCGTGCTCGAGCACCTCGCCGTGACCGGCCCGCTGCTCGTCGGCGGCCGGTCGGCCGGCGCCCGGGTCGCCTGCCGCACCGCGACCGCCGTCGGAGCCAGCGGAGTGCTCGCGCTCGCCTTCCCGCTGCACCCGCCGGGCTCGCCGGAGAAGTCGCGGCTCCCCGAGCTCGACCTGCCGGCCGCCGCCGGCCTGCCGACGCTGGTGCTGCAGGGCACCACGGACCCGTTCGGCGGCCCGGCCGACATCCCGGCCGCGAACGGCCGGCTCGTGGTGCCCGTCGAGGGCGGCAACCACTCCCTGCGGGTGCCCGTGGCCGCAGGCGGGCCGTCCTGGCCGCAGGTCGTCGCGGTGACCCTGGCCTGGGCGCTCGAGGTGGCGGCGAATTGACGTTGCGGGAATCCTGGTCGCGCGACCCGGGTTGACCTGGACATGCCCGCACTCGCGCCGAACCGGCGCCGAACCGACCTGGACCTGCTCGGCTGGCCCGAATGGCCGGGGGCCGCAGGGTCGGAGCGGGAGATAGCATCGTTGGCAATGACCCAGCCAGTTGCCGAGACCGTCGACGAGCGCAACACGCGCTTCGAGCGCGACGCCATGCAGTACATCGACCAGCTGTACTCCGCTGCCCTGCGCATGACGCGCAACCCGGCCGATGCCGAGGACCTGGTCCAGGAGACCTACGCGAAGGCGTACGGCTCCTTCCACCAGTTCCAGGAGGGCACCAACCTCAAGGCCTGGCTGTACCGCATCCTCACGAACACGTTCATCAACACCTACCGCAAGGCGCAGCGCCAGCCCAAGCAGTCCGGCACCGAGACGGTCGAGGACTGGCAGCTCGCCCAGGCGGAGTCGCACATGTCGACCGGCTTGAAGTCGGCCGAGGCGGAGGCGCTGGACCACCTGCCCGACTCCGACGTCAAGGAGGCCCTGCAGGCGATCCCCGAGGACTTCCGGATCGCGGTCTACCTGGCGGACGTCGAGGGGTTCGCCTACAAGGAGATCGCCGAGATCATGGGCACACCGATCGGCACGGTCATGTCGCGGCTGCATCGCGGTCGCCGACAGCTGCGGGGGCTGCTGGAGGACTATGCGCGGGAGCGTGGCCTGGTGCCCGCCGGCGCGCCTGACGGGGGAGAAGGAGGCGACCCGTCGTGAGCTGCGGCAACCCGCACGAGACGCCGTGCGCAGAGGTACTGGACCGGGTCTACGAGTTCATCGACGGCGAGCTCGACGGCGAGCGCCGGCACGAGATCAAGCACCACCTCGAGGAGTGCAGCCCCTGCCTGCAGGAGTTCGGCCTCGAGGAGCAGGTCAAGGCGATCGTCAAGCGGTCCTGCTCCGACCCCGCCCCGCCCGACCTGCGGGCGAAGGTCCTCCGGCACATCGCGGCCGCTCGTGACGAGCTCCGCACCGAGATCTGATCACTCCAGGAACGGGTACGGCCCGGTCCGCCACGAGGCGGAGCCGGGCCGTCCGACGTCAGGGAGCGTCAGCTGTTGGGACGCTTGCCGTGGTTGGCTTTGCTCTTCTTGCGGGCCTTCTTCTTGCGCGACTTCTTAGCCATGGGGCGTTCTCCCGGGGTCGTGTGCTGACCGGTCGTCCCGGTCCGTGCTCCGCCACCCATCCTCCCACGGACCGCGCCGGGCCCCTCCCGGCCCCGTGAGCGCCCCCTCCGCCACCCCCGACGAGCAGGAGACCAGCACGTGCGCGCCACCCTCATCCACGCTCCCCGAGACATCCGCGTCGAGGACGTCCCGGACCCCGAGATCCGGCGTCCCACCGACGCCGTCGTCCGGGTCGTCGCTGCCTGCGTCTGCGGCTCCGACCTGTGGCCGTACCGCGGGGTCACCGAGACGAACGAGCCACACCGGATCGGCCACGAGTTCGTCGGGGTCGTCGAGGAGCTCGGCTCCGAGGTCGCCGGCCTCCGGAAGGGCGACTTCGTGATCGCGCCGTTCGCCCTGTCCGACAACACCTGCCGGCACTGCCGCAACGGCGTGCACACCTCCTGCGCGACACGGTGCCTGGTGGGGCGGCGAGGACGCCGACGGCGCCCTGATCGACGCCGGGCAGGGTCAGGCGGTCCGGGTGCCGATGGCCGACGGCACGCTGGTCGCCACCCCGGAGCAGCCGGACGAGTCGATGGTGGCCGGCCTGCTGACGCTGTCCGACGTGATGGGCACCGGTCACCACGCCGCAGTCTGGCCGCCGGCGTACGACCCGGGTCGACTGTCGTCGTGGTCGGCGACGGCGCGGTGGGCCAGTGCGGCGTGATCGCGGCCAAGCGGCTCGGGGCCGAGCGGATCATCGCGATGTCGCGGCACGCCGACCGGCAGGCGCTGGCCCAGGCCTTCGGCGCGACGGACATCGTGACCGAGCGCGGCGACGACGGCGTGGCCCGGGTGCAGGAGCTGCTCGGCGGGATCGGCGCGGACTCGGTGCTCGAGTGCGTCGGCACCAAGGAGTCCATGCAGCAGGCGCTGGACGCCACGCGTCCCGGCGGCCGGGTCGGGTACGTCGGCGTACCGGCCGGTGGTTCCGAGCTGCCGATCCGCCAGCTCTTCTCGGACAACATCGCGGTGGCCGGCGGGGTGGCGCCGGTCCGGGCCTACATCCCCGAGCTGCTCGACGACGTCCTCTCCGGGGCGATCGACCCGGGGCGGGTGTTCGACCTGGAGCTCCCGCTGGAGCAGGCGCCGGAGGCGTACGCCGCCATGGACGAGCGCCGGTCGATCAAGACGATGCTGCGGCCGTAGCCGTCAGCCGGTGAGCTGGCGGTTCAGCGCGGCGAGCACCGAGCGGGCCACCGCGTCGGCCTCGTCGCCCCGGACCACGGCGCAGCCGGTGAGCACCTGCTCGCCGGTGCGGGGGACCATCATCGTGAGCACGGTCATCGCGACCTCGCGGGTGCCGGTCGCCACGACCGTCGACGACTCGACCTCGCACGGCTGACCGAGCAGCTCGGCGAGGGCGTCCAGGGTGGCGATCGCCACCAGCCGGGCCCGGTGGGTCTGCCCCGCGGGCCCCTGGCTGTGCCCCTCGAAGAGCTGGTCGCCGGCGGCGAGGGTGACCGACGCCTCGGTCTCGCCCTTGCCGCTGCGCACCATGATGGCGGCGATGGCCGGCCGGGCGATGGCCTCGTCGGGGGTCACGCTCAGGCCGATGGCAGCGACCGGTGCCTCTTCCGGGGCACGGACGTCGTCGTCGCCCATCTGCACGACCGACACGATCCGGTGGTCGATGTCGATGTCGTACCGCGCGAGGGCCAGCGACTGGACGTCCCGCACGACCTGCTTGGCGGGCTTGCCCGGCGAGGCCAGGACGTGCACCTCGGTCGGCACGGCGTCCGGGCCGGTCACGACGCTGGCGGCCTTGACGCCCTGGATGTGGCGCAGGGCGTCCTCGAGCTCGGGCAGCAGGCGCAGGGCGGACATCGGCGGACGTGCTCCTCAGCTGGCGCGGTCGGGGCGGACAGGGGCGGGGCTGGCGTAGGCGGTCGTGAGGCCGGCGACGAGCATGCGCGGTCGCAGGTCCAGGGTGCTGGTTTCCGGCGGCTGCGGGGCTGAGGCGCGCCGGACGGCCTCCACGGCGCTGACGTCGACCGTCGGCTCCACCTGCTGCTCAGCCGGCCCCGGCTCCGGCACCGGCGCCGGCTCCCCGAGGACGTCGGCGGCCTCGGTGACGTCGCGCTCGGCCTCGTGCCGGGCGGCCTCGAGGGCGCCGAGGGCGATCGGCAGCACCGTGCGCGCGTGGTCGGCCAGGGCGCGCACCGAGGCCCGCTGCCAGAAGCGCAGCCGGTGCGCGGCGTCCTCGGTCAGGGAGCCGTCGGCCAGGCCGGCGCTGAGCTCGGCGTCGAAACGCGCGGTTGCCGGGTCGATGCGGGCGTCGAGCAGACCCCCGACGAGGTCGGACCACACGTCCCTGGCGGGCACCGCTGGCGTCACTGGCGCGACCTGGTCACGATCCGGAGGGTAAAGCAGCCGAGCGCGTAGCCGGTCCCAAAAGCCTGCTATTGGTCAGTGCGGCGCAAAATTGTCACCCGTTCGGGCGCACCCTCGCTTCCTAGTCATTTCGGGCGATCTTCACTGGACGACTAGACGCAAACCGGCCTAACACTTGACGTGAGGTTTACCCGCACCCTTCACTGACACCGCGGACGAGCCGGGGTGTCTCCTCAGGAGGGGACCTTCGGCTCACGCACAGACTTGGGGGCCGCACTTCCAGCGGGTATTGACAACTGCACAGAGCGTGATCGGGATCGGCAGCACATCGTTAGTCGATCAGCAGCGTCTTTTCTTCGGTATGGCAGAACCGATCGTCCTTAGCGGAGCGGATCTTGCACGGGCTATTCAGCGGTGCCCGTGACATGAATCCAAGGGGATGAGAACCACATGAAGAAGATCGTGTCCGCTGTCGAGCAGCTGCTTCAGTCCGGCGCTGGATGGCACTGGTAAGAGGCAGCGACCCCTGCGCTGCCGATCCCCGTCACTCTCTGTCCAGGGACTTCTCTTGAGCACCCTTCTCTTGAGCAGGAGCCTGCATGCCCGAGCTGTCACTGCCGGCGCGACTGTATGTCGTGCTCGTGGTGCTCGGCGCCTCGGTGATGCTCGTCTTCGCGATCATCAACCGCCCGCAGGGGCGGATGGACATCGTCGCGATCCTGCTCCTGCTGCACGTCGTCAGCGAGTCGTTGCTGACCCGCGGCAGCCGCGACATGGCCTCGATCACGCTCGGCTCGGTGACCTCCCTCGCCGCGATCCCGCTGGTCGGCATGTGGGGCGCGGCGATCGCCGCGTGGAGCGCGGTCCTCGCGCACAACCCGGAGGGCACGCCGGTCGTCAAGAGACTGTTCAACGGCGCCCAGATGTCGCTCTCCGCGCTCGCTGCCGGCTTCGTCTACCACCTGCTGCACCCGGGTGAGCTCGGGCTCGCGGCCGGCGACTTCCCCCAGGTCCTCGGACCGATCCTGGCCGCGAACATCACGCACTGCGCGGTCAACGGCGTCCTCGTCGCCGTGATCGTGGGCCTCCACCAGCGCGTCTCCCCGGTGGTCGTGTTCCAGGGGACGATGGCCCGCTCGGTGATGGCGTACCTCGCGTACGGCCTCTTCGGTGTGTCGCTCGCCGTGCTGTGGGACGGCGCCGAGGTCGGCCCCGCGGCGGCCGTGCTCCTCCTGCTTCCGTTGTTCGTCGCGCGCTGGGCGTACGCCCAGTACGCCGAGGAGCAGCGCGCCTACGACAGCACCGTCCGGACGTTGATGGCCGCCGTCGAGACGAAGGACGTCTACACCCGGGGCCACAGCGAGCGGGTGTCCGCCGCCTCGGTGCTCGTCGCCCGCGCGATCGGCATGCGCGAGGACCGGGTCGGCTCGCTCCGGTACGCCGGCATGCTGCACGACATCGGCAAGCTCGGTGTGCCCACCCGGGTCCTGCAGAAGTCCGGCGGGCTCACCCAGGCCGAGTTCGAGGCCATCCAGCGGCACCCGGTCCAGGGTCTCGAGATCGTCCGCGAGATCGAGTTCCTGGACGAGGCGAACGCCGGGATCATGCACCACCACGAGCGGCTGGACGGCCTCGGCTACCCGATGGGCCTGCGCGGCGCCGAGATCCCCGAGTTCGCCCGGGTGATCGCCGTCGCGGACGCGTTCGACTCGATGACCACGACCCGCTCCTACCGCGGCGCCCGCTCGATCGAGGAAGCGGTCGTCGAGCTGCGCCGGTGCGCCGGCACGCAGTTCGACCCGCCGATGGTCGAGGCGCTGGTGCGCGGCCTGGAGGAGCACGGCTGGAACCCGGAGGTCATCCCGATCTTCGCGGCGCCGGACGCCGAGCAGGTCTTCGACCAGGAGTGGCGCGCCTACGACCACGACGACCCGACCGACTCCGTCGCCCAGGACTCCCGATGACCGGCCTGCGTCGGCGGCTCGACGACGCCGGCACGATGGGGTACGTCGTCGTGGTGGCGTCCGCGGCCCTGCTCGCCGTCGCGTCCGTCGTCGTCACCGCCTCGCCCGGCGGCTTCGTCGACGTGCACATCGCGCTCGCGTTCGGCGCCTTCATCGCGCTCGGTGAGCTGGTGCGCATCACGCTGCCGGGCGGTCGCGACGCGGCGCCGATCGCCACTGCCGGTGCCCTCGGGTACGTGCTGCTCACCCGCTACCCGGACGGCCCGGCGACCCAGAGCGCGCTGCAGGTCGTCGCGGTCGTCGTCGTGGCGATGCTGGTCGGCGTCGCTCCGCACGCCGTCGTCGGGCGGGCGCCGTCGATCGACAGCCTGGCCCGCCGACTGCTCAGCGTCGGGGTCGCGGCGGCGATCTACCGCGGGTCCGGCCTGGACGCCGAGGTGAACACGCTCAAGGACGCGCCGCTGGCCTTCATCATGATCGGCGTCGTCCTCATCACCCTGGTCGGTCGACGCTGTGCTCGCGGCTGCGGTGCGCGCCGGCGCCGACCGGGCGCCGTTCAACGCCGTGCTGCGCAACGAGATCCGGGCCCAGGCCGGGATCGGCTCCGCGATCGGCGCCACCGGCGCGCTGCTCGCCCTGGCCGCCAGCATCATGGGGTCGTGGGCGCTGCCCGTGTTCGTCGTACCGCTGCTGCTCACCCAGTTCTCGTTCCGCCGCTACGCCGCGATCCGCGAGTCGTCGCTGCAGACCATCCGCGCGCTGTCGCGGGTCACCGAGCTCGGCGGCTACACCGAGGCCGGGCACTCCCGCCGGGTCAGCCAGATGGCCGTCGCGGTCGGCCGCGAGCTGGGCATGAGCGACGCCGACCTGCGCGACCTGGAGTACGCCGCGCTGATGCACGACATCGGCCAGCTCTCGCTCGCCGAGCCGATCCCCGGCGGTGCGACCGTGGTGGCCGCGCCGGCCGACCAGCGCCGCATCGCCCACCTCGGCGCCGACGTCATCCGGCAGACCGGCGTCCTCGACTCCGTCGCGTCGATCGTCGCCCAGCAGGCCGAGCCGTACCGCCGGGCCCACGACATCCGGCGCCGTGACGTGCCGCTGGCGGCCCGCATCATCAAGGCGGTCAACGCGTACGACGACCTCGTCGGCGAGTCCTACGAGACCCGCTCGCCGCCTCGACGCGCTCGAGCGGCTGCGGCTCGGCATGGCCTACGAGTACGACCCGACGGTGGTCGAGTCGCTGTCCAAGACCGTGGAGCGCACGGCCCGCCTCGGCGTCTGAGGCCGCCGTACGCCGGCGGTCAGCAGCAGCAGTCCGACGCCGGCCGCGACCAGCACGTCGCCCGGGCTGACGACCTGCGGCCAGCGCGGCAGTGCCACCGGCACCACGTCGCCGAGGTAGGCCAGGCGGGTGTCCGGGCCGGTCGGGGTCCGCATCGCGTCGCGGGCCAGCCCGAGCTCGGCCCGCGAGATGCCGGCCCGCGCCGCGGCGTCGACGGACACCGGCATCGCCGCGTTCGCGCCGATCACCACGACGTTGAGCAGCAGCCCGAGCGCCACCAGGGGTACGCCGGGCAGCCGGGCGTTGCCGACCAGGAACAGGCCGACCAGCACCGTGGTGAGCACCAGGGCGGTGCCGCGGGCGAGGCCGGAGCCGGGCACCAGTGCCGACGTACCCAGCTGGACGATCGCGGCCGCCGACCAGCAGCCGGACGGCCCGGACGCGCACCTGCGTCAGCCGTGACCCGCCGGTTGCCACCGACACGGCCAGGGCCGCCACCGCGACGACGAGCACGAGCACCACGCCCGTTAGTCTCGCCTGCCGACCCACTTCCGACGGGGAGGCCAGCCACCCGTGTTCGAGTCCGTGCTCGTCGCCAACCGCGGCGAGATCGCCCGACGCATCATCCGCACCGCGCAGCGGCTGGGCCTGCGCGCCGTCGCGGTGTACTCCGAGGCGGACGCCGGGCTGCCGTTCGTCGCGCGAGGCCGACGAGGCCGTCGGCATCGGCCCGGCCGCACCCGCGCAGAGCTACCGCAACGCCGAGGCGATGCTCGAGGCCGCCGCCAGACCGGCGCCGCAGGCGATCCACCCCGGCTACGGCTTCCTCTCCGAGAACGCCGAGCTTCGCCCGGCGGGTCGCAGGACGCCGGCCTGGTCTGGGTCGGCCCGTCGCCGGAGGCGATCGAGGCGATGGGCGACAAGATCAACGCTCGCAACCTGATGGCGGCCGCCGGCGTCCCGGTCGCGCCCGGCACCGCCGAGCCGGTGGGCGACCCCGAGGAGGCCGTCGCGGCGGCCGCGACGATCGGCTTCCCGGTCATGGTCAAGGCGGCCGCCGGCGGCGGCGGCATGGGCATGGCGGTCGCCACCGACGAGGCCGCGCTGCGGACCGAGTTCGAGCGGGTCCGCGGCTTCGCCGAGCGGATGTTCGGCGACCGGCCGTGCTGCTCGAGCGGTACTTCCCGCGGGTGCGCCACGTCGAGGTGCAGATCCTCGGGCTGGCCGACGGCCGGGTGGTCGCGCTGGGCGAGCGGGACTGCTCGGTGCAGCGGCGCAACCAGAAGCTGGCCGAGGAGTCGCCGTCGCCCGGCGGTCACGCCCGCGCTGCGCGACGCAGCTGTTCCGGGCGGCGAGTCGGCGCGGCCGAGGCGGTCGGCTACCGCAACGCCGGCACGGTCGAGTGCCTGCTCGACGTCGACACCGGCGAGTTCTTCTTCCTGGAGATGAACACCCGGCTGCAGGTCGAGCACCCGGTCACCGAGATGGTCTCCGGCATCGACCTGGTCGAGCAGCAGCTGCGCATCGCCGCCGGGCGGCCGGTCTCGTTCGACCCCGACGTCGTGCTGCTCACCGGGCACGCCATCGAGCTGCGGGTCAACGCCGAGGACCCGAAGCGCTTCCTGCCCGGCCCCGGCGCGATCACGACCTGGGTGGAGCCGGCCGGCGACGGGCGTCCGGGTCGACTCCGGCTACGCCGCGGGCACCACCGTGACGCCGCACTACGACTCGCTGATGGCCAAGCTGGTCGTCCACGGCGCCGACCGCGAGCAGGCGCTCGCCCGGGCCCGGGCGGCGGTCGCCGCGTTCGAGTGGAGGGCCCGAAGTGCAACCTGCCGTTCTTCGCCGAGCTGCTGGACAACCCCGAGTTCGTCTCGGGCGACTACGACACCGGCATCGTCGGGCGGATGCGCGCCTGAGCGCTGTGGTTGGATGCCAGCGGCCGGTCCGCCGGCCCCCGAACCCGCGAGAGGAGCCCCCGTGCCGCACGAAGTCCGGGCCGAGATGGTGGCGAACGTCTGGAAGATCGTCGTCGCGGAGGGTGACACCATCGCCGACGGCGACACCCTGGTGATCCTGGAGTCCATGAAGATGGAGATCCCGGTGCTCGCGGAGAGTGACGGCCGGGTGGCCGCGCTGCACGTCGCCGAGGGGGACGTCGTCCAGGAGGGCGACGTCATCGCGGTCATCGAGTAGCCACCGCTGGCCTCAAGGTCCGGGGCAGACGGCCCGAAACAAGCCACGTGAGTGGATCGGAGCCGTTGTCCGTCGTCCCGTTCCTGCGCGCCCTCGGTGAGGTCGGCGGGTCTGACCTGCACTGCAAGGTGGGATCACCCCCGCGGGTCCGGATCGACGGCCGCCTGCGCAAGCTCCAGGCGCCGAACCTGACCCCCGCCGACACCGAGCACATGGTCGGCGAGGTGCTCCGCGAGGACCTGATCCGAGGAGTTCGCCCGGACGCAACGAGGCCGACTTCGCCTACTCGGTCCCCGGCATCGGCCGGTTCCGGGTCAACGCGTTCCGCGCCCGTGGCTCGGCCGGCCTGGTCTTCCGTCGCGTGAGCGTCGGCGCGATCCCGCTCGACGACCTGGGCCTGCCCCAGGTGCTCGAGCGCGCTGGCGATGGAGCCCCGCGGCCTGGTGCTGGTCACCGGCCCGACCGGCTCCGGCAAGACCACCACCCTCGCGGGAATGATCGACCACATCAACAACAACCGCGAGGTCCACGTCGTCACCATCGAGGACCCGATCGAGGTCCTCCACTACGACAAGCTCTCGATGATCAACCAGCGCGAGGTCCGGCTGGACACCGCCGACTTCGCCACCGCGCTCGCGCGGCGCCATGCGCCAGGACCCCGACGTCATCCTGGTCGGCGAGATGCGTGACCACGAGACCGTCAAGGCTGCCCTCGCGGCCGTCCGAGACCGGTCACTTCGTCATGTCGACCCTGCACACCACCGACGCGCAGGAGACCATCACCCGCATCATCGACTTCTTCCCGCCGCACGAGCAGAAGCAGGTCCGGCTCGACGCTGGCCGGCGTCGCTGCGCGGCATCATCTGCCAGCGCCTGGTGCCGCGGGCCGACGGCCAGGGCCGCTGCGTGACCATGGAGATCTGCGTCAACACCGGCCGCATCGCCGACGCGATCGCCGACCCCGACAAGACCGGCACGATCGGCGAGCTGATCAAGGAAGGCGCCTTCTACGGGATGCAGACCTTCGACCAGCACCTGGTCGCGCTGATCCGCGACGGTGTCATCACCCTCGACGCCGCGATGTCGGCGTCGACCAGCCCGCACGACCTCACGGTCGAGCTGCGGCGCCTGGGTCTCGTCGCCTGACGCCAGACCTCACCCGGTTCGTACGCCGTGCTCGACGCAGCGTGCGCGTCCACCCCGTCGGCAGCACCTGCACCACCATCCGGCGCCGGCACTTCCCGCAGTACCGCGGCGGCTCCATGCCCCGCCGGTCGGCGCAGGCCCCGTGGTCGAGGGCCGGGCCGTCACCGCACTGGTCGCACCAGGTCTCCTCGTCCACCACGGCCGTAGGCTAGCCAGGTGATGGTGCAGTGACGGTGCAGCCCCCGGCCCAGGGCCTCGTGCAGTACCGGGTCACGGACGAGGACACCGCCTGCAGCCTGGGCAGTGGCGACCTCGACGTCCTCGGCACCCCCCGCCTGCTCGCGTGGTGCGAGCAGGCGACGGTCGTGGCTCTGGCCGGCCGGCTCGACGAGCGCCAGCTCGACGGTCGGCACCCGGGTCGAGCTCGCGCACCTGCGCGCCAGCGCCGTCGGAACCGAGGTCACCGTGCGCGCCGACCTGGTGCACGTCGACGGCCGGCTGCTGCGCTTCGACGTCGTCGCCGAGGACGCCGACGGCGCGGTGCTCGGGCACGGCCAGGTCACCCGGGTCGTGGTCGACCGCGAGCGGTTCCTGGCCCGGCTCTGACCAGCACCTTGGCGCGGTCACCTCGCCAACGGCACGACACGAGCGACCGTATCGGGCACTGTGCGCGGCCTTCGGCGGCGCTGATGCCGATGTGCGTGAGCGTGTCGGATTCGCCGGTCGTCGTTCGTAGGGTAGGTGACGCGGGCCATCAGGTCCCCAGAGGAGAAGGAGTGGTCATGCCCGAGTACCTCATCTACTTCAACCAGCAGTGGGTGGGCGACCACACCGAAGAGTGGTTCCGCGAGCGCGGACCGCTCGCCGCGGCGGTGGTGGACGAGATCAAGGCTGCTGGCGCGTACCTCTTCGCCGGTGGGCTGGAGCAGGACGGCCCGGTCTACAGCGCCGACACCACCAGCGGCACCTTGCTGATCACCGACGGGCCCTACGTGGAGACCAAGGAGTTCCTGGGCGGGTTCACCGTGGTGGACGTCGCTGATGACGAGGCCGCCACGATGTGGGCGGGCAAGATCGCGGAGGCATGCGGCTGGCCCCAGGAGGTCCGCCGCTTCGGGCACCTTGCGGCCGAGTGACACCATCGTCGAGCGCGGGTCTGTCAAACGCCGCCGAGGTGAAGCTCAGAACCAAGCCGCCGCGGCTGACCGGAGCAGGGCGGCACTTGCGGTCAGAGGGCCAGCGCGTAGGTGATCAGGTGCACGTCGGGGGCCGGGTACCAGTCCAGCTCCGGCGTCCGCACGAAGCCCAGCCGCTCGTAGAGACGGTGCGCCGCGTGCATCATCGGCAGCGTGCTCAGCACGATGCCGGTGCACCCCTCGGCCCTCGCCCGGTCCAGGCACCAGCCGGTCAGCGCCGCGCCGACCCCGCGGCCGCGGGCCTCCGGCGCGACCGCGAGCATCCGGAACTCGGCCTGACCGGGCTTGGACACCTCGGCCCACGGCGTACCCGCCCTGACGTACGTCACGGTGCCCAGCAGTGACCCGTCGGTCTCGTCGACCGCGACCGCCAGCTCGGCCTCGCGGGCCCGGTCCCCGGCGGCCCGCAGGTGCTCGGCGTAGCCGTCCTCGGCGCCGCGCAGGTAGCCGTCGGCGGTGTAGGCGGCGACCGTCAGCGCTCCGACGGCGGCGAGCTCGTCGGGGTCGGCCTGGTCGGCGAGACGAAGGATCACGTCCGCAGACTAGGAGGCCGGCCCGACGCGGGGCTGTCGTGTCCGTCAGCGGCGATCGCGTACGGGCCGGACGGCAGGGTGCCGTCGGCCCAGTCCGGGTGGCTGGCCGGCGGCTGCAGCGGACGGTCATGCCGGAAGATCTGCACGCCCGCGACGAGCTCGGCGAGCACCAGGGCGGAGAGGAGGACCAGGAAGGTTGTCATGGCAGTAATTCTCCGTTCGGGCATATCCCGCCACCAGTGGCAGGATTGACAACCAGGCACTACTTCCTGCCATACTGCCGGGCGTGATCCGCAACGTCGCCGTCCCGGTGCTGGACCAGGTCTCGATGTTCGAGCTCGGGGTGCTGTGCGAGGTGTTCGGCACCGAGCGGTCCGACGACCCGATCCTGCCGCGCTTCGACTTCGCGCTCTGCGCGCAGGTGCCCGGCCCGGTCCGGGTCCAGCCCGGCTTGACGCTTCGGGTGCAGCACGGCTTCGGGCGGCTGGCCGAGGCCGACCTGATCGCGGTGCCCCGCCGTCCAGCGCGACGTCGACTTCCCGCCCGAGCTGCTCGAGGCCCTCCGCGCCGCGGTAGCGCGAGGAGCGCGGGTGCTCAGCGTGTGCACCGGCGCGTTCCTGCTCGGCGCGGCCGGCCTGCTCGACGGCCGCGACTGCACAACACACTGGATGTACGCCGACGAGCTCGCGGCCCGCTTCCCGTTGGCGCGGGTCAACCCCGACGTGCTCTACGTCGACAGCGACGCGCGTCCTTACCAGCGCCGGGACCGCGGCCGGCATCGACGCGTGCCTCTACCTGGTCCGGCAGGAGTTCGGCGAGCGGGTCGCCAACAGGCTTGCCCGCCGGATGGTGGTGCCGCCGCACCGCGACGGTGGCCAGCAGCAGTACGTCGACCAGCCGATGCCCATCGAGGCCGACACCCTGACCGCGACCCTCGAGTGGATGCAGGCCCACCTGGACACCGAGATGAGCGTCGAGGACCTGGCCCGCCGCGCGCACCTCTCGCCGCGCACCTTCGCCCGGCGGTTCCGGGCCGAGACGGGCACCACGCCGCACCACTGGCTGACCGGCCAGCGGGTGCTCGCCGCGCAGCGGCTGCTCGAGGAGACCGAGCAGCCGGTCGAGGTCGTCGCCGACCTGGTCGGCTTCGGCAGCGCGTCGGTGCTGCGGCACCACTTCACCCGGCGGGTCGGCACCACACCCAAGGACTACCGCCGGACCTTCTGCACGCCGCGCGTCGCGTCCTGACGTCGCTCAGACGCCGGTCGTGCTGCGCGGGTAGGCCAGCTCCGGGTCGGTGGCGACGTTCACGCAGTACGGCACCCCGGACGCGAACGCGCGGTCCAGCGCCGGGCCGATCGCCGTCGGGCGTGGTGACCAGCTCGCCGTCGCCGCCGAGGGCGCGCACCACCTCGTCGTAGCGGGTCTGCGGCGCGAGGTCGGCGACGACGTCGTAGCCGTAGAGGAACCGCATCGGGTGCTTCTCCAGCCCCCAGCCCGCGTTGTTGCCGACCACCATGACCACCGGCAGGTTGTGCCGGACGAGCGTGTCGACGTCCATCAGCGAGAAGCCGGCCGCGCCGTCGCCGAGCAGCAGCACCACCTGGCTGCTGGGTCGCGCCAGCCGCGCGGCGATCGCGTAGCCGAGCCCGGTGCCCAGGCAGCCGTAGGGGCCGGGGTCGAGCCAGCCGCCGGGCGCCTTCGGCTCGACGTACTTGCCGGCGAACGACACGAAGTCGCCGCCGTCGCCGATCACCACCGCGTCGTCGGCCAGCCGGCGGTTGAGCTCGCCGTAGATCCGCACCGGGTGGATCGGGTCGGCGTCGCTGGCGAGCAGCGCGCGGTCCTTGTCGACGGCTGCGCGCGCGGTGTCCTGCAGCCGGGTCGTCCAGCCGTCGTACGCCGTCGAGCTGCCGGTGCCCTCCCACGCCTTCAGCACGCCGTCGAGCACCATCGACAGGTCGCCGGCCGCCGACGCCGCGAGCTCGACGTGCCCGGCCAGCTGGCCGGGTGAGTCGGCGAGGTGCACGACCGGCGCCGCCGGCGCGCTCGTCCTTGCCGCCGAAGGTGCCGTAGCCCAGCCGGAAGTCCAGCGGCGTGCCCACGACGACGACCAGGTCGGCCTGGCCGAACGCCTCGCTGCGCGCCCGGGTGACGAGCAGCGGGTGGCCCGCGGGCAGCACGCCGCGGCCCATCCCGTTGGTGATGACGGGGATCGCCGGCGGTCTCGGCCAGCCGGAGCGCCGCGTCCTCGGCGCCGTCGGCCCAGACGTCCGAGCCGATGACCAGCACCGGTCGCTCGGCGCCGGCGAGCAGGGCGACCGACCCGCGACACGTCGTCCGGGTCGGGCGCGTGCCGCTCGCGCACCGGCTGCTCGGGGAGCTGCGACGTCGGCGCGGCTGAAGAACTGGTCCATCGGTACGTCGAGGAACACCGGGCCGCGGTGCGGTGCGGTGGCGAGCCGCAGCGCGTCGTCGACCTCGTCGGCGACCGCATCGACTGTGCTCGACGGTGGCGGCCCGCTTGGTGACCGGCGCGAGCAGCGGCGGGTGGTCGAGCTCCTGCAGGCTGCCGGTGCCCCAGCGGAAGGCCGGCGCGCGGCCGCCGACGACGAGCAGCGGCGACCCGTTGAACCACGCGCTGGTCACCGCGCTGACGCCGTTGGTCACGCCCGGGCCGGCCGTCAGCACGGCGAGCCCGGGCGTGCGGGTCAGCTTGGCGGTCGCCTCGGCGGCGAACACCGCGGTCTGCTCGTGCCGGACGTCGAGCAGCCGCATCGGCGGATCGGCCTTCACCGCGCCGTCGTACATCGGGAAGACGTGCGCACCGGAGAGGGTGAACATCGTCTCGACGCCGTGGGCGCGCGCGACCGCGACCGCATGGTCACCGCCGTGTCCGTCAACCATGCGCGGGACTGTACGAGGTCGGTGTCAGTGCACGACCTCCGGGATGTCCTGCAGCCGCGGGTCGTCCGGAGTCGGCGAAGAACTCGTCCGGCTTGGTGCGGTCCTCGCCCTCCGGCACCTTCATGGCCCGGAAGATGCAGCGTCGCGATGACGCACACGATCAGGTTCGCGAGCAGCGCGAGGAAGCCGGCGTAGATCGACCAGGTCGTGTCGATGCCGAGCTCGGACAGCGGGAAGCCGGAGCCGCCGAAGTGCTCCTTGATGATCTCGACCTTGCCGTCCGGCAGTGAACGCCTTCTGCTGGATCTGGAACGTCGTCCAGAAGCCGACCGCCATGCCCGCCGCCCAGCCGGCGATCAGGGCCCAGCGGTGGAACCACCGGGTGTAGAGGCCGAGCGCCACGGCGGGCAGCGTCTGCAGGATGATGATGCCGCCGATGAGCTGCAGGTCGATGGAGAACTGCGGGTCGAGCGCGAGGATCGCCACCAGCGCGCCGACCTTGACGACCAGCGAGGCCAGCTTGCTGCTGCGTGCCTCCTGCTTCGGCGTGGCGTCCTTGTTGAGGTACTCCTTGTAGATGTTGCGGGTCCACAGGTTCGCGGCCGCGATCGACATGATCGCGGCGGGCACGAGCGCGCCGATCCCGATGGCGGCGAAGGCGACGCCGGCGAACCAGCTCGGGAACATGTCGTCGAACAGCAGCGGCACGATCGTGTTGTTGTCGACCTTGCCGTCGCGTCGGTGATCGGCTCGATGCTCGGCCGCGATGGCCATGTAGCCGAGCAGGGCGAGCAGCCCGAGGATGAAGCGAGTACGCCGGCAGCGCGGCCATGTTGCGCTTGATGACGTTGCGGTCGCGGGACGCGAGCACGCCGGTGATCGAGTGCGGGTAGAGGAACAGCGCCAGCGCCGACCCGAAGCGCGAGCGTGGCGTACTGGAGCTGCGCCGGTCCGGCGAGCAGCACGCCGTCGCCCGGGTTGGGCGACGCGTCGAACTTCGCCTCGGCCGCGCCGAAGATCTCGTCCCAGCCGCCGAGCTTGTAGGGGATGACGATGACGGCGACGATGATGACCAGGTAGATCAGCGTGTCCTTGACGAACGCGATCAGCGCGGGCGCGCGCAGCCCGGAGTTGTAGGTGTAGGCCGCGAGGATCGCGAACGCGACGATGATCGGCAGGTGGCCGGTGACGCCCATCGCCTTGAGGACGGCCTCGATGCCGACCAGCTGCAGCGCGATGTAGGGCATCGTCGCGACGATGCCCGGTGATGGCGACGAGCAGCGCGAGCGTCGACGAGCCGTGGCGGGCGCGGACGAAGTCGGCCGGCGTGACGAAGCCGTGCACGTGGCGAGATCGACCACAGCCGGATCAGGACGAGGAAGACGATCGGGTAGACGACGATCGTGTACGGCACGGCGAAGAAGCCGATCGCGCCGGCGCCGAAGACCAGCGCGGGCACCGCGACGAACGTGTACGCCGTGTAGAGGTCACCGCCGATCAGGAACCAGGTGATCCACGAGCCGAAGTTGCGGCCGCCGAGGCCCCACTCGTCGAGGTGCTCGAGGTCGTCGGCACGGCGCCACCGCGCGGCGACGAAGCCGAGCACGCTGACGAACACGAAGAGGACGGTGAAGACGGTCAGCTCGACCGCGTTGACGTCGTCGAACATGGTCAGCCCCTCGTCTTGTTGTAGACGATGAGCGTCACGACGACGCTCGAGCCCGATGGCCGCGAGCTGGTACCAGTAGAAGAACGGGATGTCGAAGAGCAGCGGTTCGAGCCGGTTGTACAACGGCGGGTAGAGCGTCGCGAGCAGCGGGATGAGCAGCAGCCAGTTCCAGTGGCTGTGGTCGGACCGCTCGGCGCGTGCGGTGCTGCTGGCGGGGGCACCGGGCGGGCGCTCTCCGGGACGGTTGGGATCGTCAATGGTCACGCCGGGCCTCCGGGGAGCCGGGAATGGTCGCGCCGGAGATTATCCCGCTTTCGTCGTTTGGATAGCGACCGGACACCTCAGATCGTCTGCGAGAGCGCCTTGACCGGCATCTTGAGGTCGCCCAGCAGAGCGAGGTCGTCCTCGGGCGTGCGGCCCAGCGTGGTCAGGTAGTTGCCGACGATCACGGCGTTGATGCCGCCGAGCATCCCGTCGCGGGTGCCGAGGTCGCCGAGGGTGATCTCGCGGCCGCCGGCGTACCGCAGGATCGTGCGCGGCAGGGCGAGCCGGAACGCGGCGATGGTGCGCAGCGCGTCCTTGCCGGCCATCACCGGCAGGTCGCCGAACGGCGTGCCCGGCCGCGGGTTGAGGAAGTTCAGCGGGACCTCGTCGGGCGTCGAGCTCGGCCAGCTGGGCGGCGAACTCGGCGCGCTGCTCGAGCGTCTCGCCCATGCCGAGGATGCCGCCGCAGCAGACCTCCATGCCGGCGTCGCGGACCATCGTCAGCGTCGCCCAGCGCTCCTCCCAGGTGTGGGTCGTGACCACGTTCGGGAAGTACGACCGGCGGTCTCCAGGTTGTGGTTGTAGCGGTGCACGCCCATGTCGGCCAGGTCGTCGACCTGCTCCTGGGTGAGCATGCCGAGGGACGCCGCGACGTTGATGTCGACGGCCGCCTTGATCGCGGCGACGCCCTCGCGCATCTGGGTCATCAGCCGGGCGTCCGGACCGCGCACGGCGGCGACGATGCAGAACTCGGTGGCGCCGGTGGCGGCGGTCTCCTTCGCGGCCTCCACCAGCGACGGGATGTCCAGCCAGGCGGCGCGCACCGGCGAGGCGAACAGGCCGGACTGCGAGCAGAAGTGGCAGTCCTCGGGGCAGCCGCCGGTCTTCACCGACACGATGCCCTCGACCTCGACCTCGGGGCCGCACCAGCGCATCCGCACCTCGTGGGCCAGAGCGAGCAGGTCGGGCACGGCGTCGTCGGGCAGCCGCAGCACCTCGAGCACCTGCGCCTCGTCGAGACCACGGCCGTCCTCGAGGACCTGGCTGCGGGCGGTCGCGAGGATCTGCTCAGTGGTGGTCGGCACGGCGGAAGTCTGCCGCATCGAAGGTGCCGCCGAGGGACGGGGCCAGACCGTCCCGCGCGGCGAGCAGGAACTCGGCGGCGTCCAGTGCGCCGGCACCGGCGGGCAGCGCACCGGCGAGCGGCCGCGCGGCGAGCGTCTCGAGGTCGCGGACGTTGCTCCGGCAGGCGAGGTCGGGTGCGGCCGGCCAGGCGCCGATGACCACGCCGGCGAGCGTCAGGCCGCGGTGGGCCAGGGCCTCCAGGGTGAGCGCGGTGTGGTTGAGGGTGCCGAGCGCCGGGTCGACGACGACCAGGACGGCGGCGGACAGGGTGCGCGCCAGGTCGGCGATCGTGGCGCCTTCGTCGTCGTACCGCACGAGCAGGCCGCCGGCCCCCTCGACGAGGACGAGGTCGCGGTCGGCGGCGAGCTCGGTGATCCGCTCGGCGCTGGTCGTGCAGGTCGAGCGGCGGGAGCTCGGCGTGCCGGGCGGCGGCAGCGGGGGAGAGCGGGTCGGGGAAGCGGGCGTGCTCGTGGAGGTCGGTGACGGCAGCGAGCCGGCGTACGTCGGCAAGGTCGCCGGGCTCGTCGGCACCGACGCCGGTCTGGGCCGGCTTCACCACCGCCACCCGGGACCCGCGGGCCGCCGCCAGCGACGCGACGGCAGCCGTCACCACGGTCTTGCCGACCCCGGTGCCGGTGCCGGTGATCACGAGGAGGCTCACAGCCCGACCCTAGGACGTCCAGCCGATCGGACAGGACGTCCAGAGACGTCGGGACCTGCGCCGCCGACACTTGGTGCAAGGCCTGCGGCGGGGCGGTGCCCTGTGCGCCGCCGCAGGCCGTTCCACGTCCGGCGAGCTCGAAGGCAGAGGCAGTCCCGATGACACGCGCGGTGAGCAACGACCTCAGTGGCCACGGCCGGTCCGGGCTCGGCGTGATCCAGAGCCGGTTCGGCGGCACCGTGTCGGACGCCGAGTCGCTGCTCGTGCGCTACGCCGTGGCTGTCGAGCGCCCCGTCGTCGACGTGTCGCACAGCCTGCTCGACAGCGGCCGGCGCGGGGTCGTGCTGGAGGAGATGCGCGGGATGTGACGGGCCGGGTCGACCCAACCTTGACCAGAGCCGGACCCACGTGTCTGATCGAAAGCTCGAGTGCGGGCGTACCGTCGGTCGAGTACCCCTCGTTCCGCTCTGGACCCTGGTTCCGCGAAGGGCCGTGCACGGAACTCGAAGGGCCACCCGATGGCCGATCAATTTCCCACCCAGAAGAGTGCCGAGACTGAACGTCGCGACCGCGCAGTCGACACGGCGAAGCTGCACCTCGTGTCCGGCGCGGACGCGATCGAGGAAGCGGATCGAGACGATCAGCTGGACGCGATCCTGGCGCGCGGCGACATCCGCGACCAGGCAGCGGAGCGGCGGGACCGGCGCGCTGATCGGCGGACACCCGGGACCGGGACAACCAGGACAGCCAGGCGCTCGCCGATCGCGACTGGGCCGGCCGCGACCGTGACGCTGCCGCTGGGGACCGTGCCGACCTCGCCGGGCTGCTGCGCGAGAAGCAGGGAATGGTGCTCGTCATCGACAAGGCTCAGGGCATCCTGATGGCCCGCCGAGGCTGCACGCCTCAGGAGGCGTTCACGCTGCTCAGCACCGTGGCCGAGCAGAACGACCTGACGGTGGACGAGATGGCGGAGTGCATCGTCGCGGACCTGGACCTCGGCTGACCGAGCCGGAACGCGAAGTGGACCGGCCGCGGGGCGCGAAACGCCGCCGCGAGCCGGTCCACTTGTGACAGGCGGTGAGGCCTTAGGCCTGCTTGGTCTCCCAGAAGATCTTGTCGATCTCGGCGATCTTGTCGAGCAGCTTCTGCGCGACGTCGCCGTCCAGCGAGCCCTTGGCACCGGAGGCGCCGGCCAGCTTGGTGGCCTCGTTGAACAGGCCGTGCAGCTCCGGGTACTTCTCGAAGTGCGGCGGCTTGAAGTAGTCGGTCCACAGGACCCAGAGGTGGTGCTTGACGAGCTCGGCCCGCTGCTCCTTGATGAGGATGGCGCGGGTGCGGAAGTCCGCGTCGGAGTTCTCGCCCACCTTCTGGATGATCATCTTGATCGACTCCGCCTCGATGCGGGCCTGCGCAGGGTCGTAGACGCCGCACGGCAGGTCGCAGTGGGCGTGCACGACGGTCTTCGGGGTGAACAGACGCGACAGCACTGGATCATTCCCTTCCTGGACAACGTGATCGTTCAGACGCGGATCTCTTGGACACTACTCCGGGCACGTACCCGCCTCGAGCGGGCCTACCCGTGCCGTCCGACGAGGGTGAACGAGCCGGTGAGGAGGGTCACGTGCGACGGTCGCGGCCGCGGTTCCCGCTGGGCCGGGTGCTCGTCCGGGGCCGGTCGATGGAGCCGACCCTGCGCGACGGGGACCACCTGCTCGTGCACTGGGGCGGCCGGCCGCAGCCGGGCCGGCTGGTCGTGGTGCGCTGGCCCGGTCGGCCGGTCTCGGTCAAGCGCGCGGTACTGCTCGACGACGACGGCTGGTGGGTCGAACGCGACAACCCGGTCGAAGGCGTCGACTCCTGGCAGGTCGGCGCGGTGGCACCCGACGACGTGCTCGGCACCGTGCTGATGCGGTCGTGGCCGCTCAGGCGCCGCTGACGCGCTCGGCGACCGAGACGGCGGCGGCACTGAGGTGGCGCTCGAGCTCGGCGAGCGCCGCGGCTTCGTCGCCGGAGCGCATCAGGGTGAGCAGCCGGCGGTGGTCGGCGACCTGGGCCCGCGCGTTGCGCCGCGCGCGCTCGACCGACGCGAGGGCCAGCCGGAGGTCACCGGTGAGGACGTCGGCGCTGGCCACCAGCCGGGCGTTGCCCAGCAGGGCGACCAGCGAGGTGTGGAACTCGAGGTGGGCGTGGGTGGCCTCGACCTGGTCGTCGGCCTGGGCCGCATCGGCGTACGTCGACAGCGCGGCCGTGACCGGTGACAGGTCCGCACCTGCCGTGCCCGGCCCGGACGCCGGCGCTCTCGAGCACCAGCCGGGCCTCGAAGATCTCGCCGATGTCGCTCTCCGACAGCTCGGTCACGACGACGCCGCGGTTCGGGTAGCGGGTCACCAGGCCCTCGCCGGCCAGCACCTGCAAGGCCTCCCGGACCGTCGACCGGGCCACCTGGAAGCTGTCGGCGAGCGTCACCTCGCGCAGCGGCTCGCCGGGGGAGAGGTCGCCGGCGAACAGCATCTGGCGCAGCGCACTGGCCACCCGGTCGGTGGTGCTCGACCGGTCGATGGCGGGGACGTCGACCACCCGCTTGACAGTAACGGAGGTCAGGCCTCACACTCCGATTGTCAGACAATAATTGTCCGACAATCCGCCAATCCGATTCCTCCCAAATCGCCGTGAGGGTGGTCATGACCGAGATCCGTCCGCTCCCGTGGGGTCGCCGCTACCTCATGTGCCGCCCCGAGCACTTCCGCGTCGACTACGCGATCAACCCGTGGATGGACGTCGACTCGGCGGTCGACCCGGAGCGCGCACTGGCCCAGTGGGACACCCTGGTGGCGACCCTGGAGTCGGCCGGTGCCGAGGTGGAGCAGATCGCCCAGCTCCCCGGCAACCCGGACATGGTCTACGCGATGAACTACGGCCTGGTCGACGGCGACCATGTGGCCCTGACCAACTTCCGGTACGACGAGCGTCGCGCCGAGGCCGAGGCCGCCGAGTGGTGGTTCGGCGAGGCCGGGCTGCGCACCACGCGGGTCGGCGACGCCGGCGTCGGGGCGTTCGAGGCCGGCGACGCGTTCCTCTACGGCGACTCGCTGCTCGTGGCGGCCGGCCCGCGGACCGACCTGGCCACTCACGCGGTGCTGTCGCGCGAGCTCGGGGTCCGGGTCGCCAGCTGTGCCGGTCGCTGCACCCCGCGCTGTACCACCTGGACCTGAGCTTCTGCCCGCTCGACGAGACCCGCGCGATCATCGCGCCGGCCGCGTGGAACGCCGCCGGCCGTCGTACCGTCCAGGCGCTCGTGCCCGACCCGCTGGTGATCGACGAGGACGAGGCGTTCACCTTCTGCGCCAACTCGGTGGTCGTCGGTGACGTCGTCGTCATGCCGGCCGGGGTCCCGGTGCGGGTGGCGCGGCAGCTGGAGTCGTGGGGGTTCGCGGTCGCGACCGTCGACGTCTCCGAGCTGCACAAGGGCGGCGGCTCGATCCGCTGCATGACCCTGCCGCTCGACACCCGGCTGGACGACGCCCGCCTGCCGGCCGGCGTGCTGGAGGGCGCGGCCGTCCCGGCCTGACCCGCGTCCGCGCTCGTCCGGCACGGTGTGTCACGCTTTCGCGGGACACTGCCGCAGACGAGAGAGGGCGCTGGTGCCCACCACGCCGTACGACGAGAACGACCCGGTCTTCGCCCTGCACCAGGGCGGCAAGCTGGAGGTCGCCTCGACCGCACCGTTGCGCAACCGCGAGGACCTGTCGCTCGCCTACACGCCGGGCGTCGCACGGGTCTGCACCACGATCGAGCTGCACCCGGAGACGGCGTACGACCTGACCTGGAAGTCGCACGTGGTCGCGGTGGTCACCGACGGCACTGCGGTCCTCGGTCTGGGCGACATCGGACCGCTCGCGTCGCTGCCGGTGATGGAGGGCAAGGCGGTGCTCTTCAAGGAGTTCGGCGGCATCGACGCCGTGCCGATCTGCCTCGACGTCACTGATGTCGACGACATCGTCGAGACCGTGGTGCGCATCGCGCCCGGGTTCGGCGGCATCAACCTCGAGGACATCAGCGCGCCGCGGTGCTTCGAGATCGAGCGGAAGCTGCAGGAGCGGCTGGACATCCCGGTCTTCCATGACGACCAGCACGGCACGGCGATCGTGGTGCTCGCGGCCCTGCGCAACGCCGCGCGGCTGACCGGTCGCGAGCTGAGCGACCTGCGGGTCGTCGTCTCGGGTGCCGGCGCTGCGGGTGTCGCGGTGACGACGATCCTGCGCGAGGCCGGCATCGGCGAGATCGCGGTTGCCGACCGCGGGGGAGTGCTGCACGGCGGCCGGTCGGACCTCACGTCGGTGAAGAGCCAGCTGGTGCTGGAGACGAACGTCGGCGGCCGCACCGGCAGCCTGGTCGATGCCCTGAGCGGTGCTGACGTGTTCATCGGCGTCTCGGGCGGGACTGTCCCGGAGGAGGCGATCGCGGCGATGGCGCCCGAGTCGATCGTCTTCGCTCTCGCGAACCCGCACCCGGAGGTGCATCCCGACGTCGCGCTCCGGCACGCCCGGGTGGTCGCCACCGGGCGCAGTGACTATCCCAACCAGATAAACAACGTGCTCGCCTTCCCCGGCGTCTTCCGGGGGGCGCTCTCGGTGCGGGCGACCTCGGTCACCGAGGGGATGAAGCTGGCGGCGGCCGAGGCGCTGGCGGCCGTGGTGGTCGACGAGCTGGCCGAGGACCGGGTCGTGCCCAGTCCGTTCGACCCCAGGGTGGCCCCGGCGGTGGCGGCGGCGGTCGCGGCGGCCGCCCGCCGGGACGGGGTGGCCCGGCTCTGACCGGGCTGGTCCGACGGGCTCACCCGAACGGGTGCGGCTGGGTGCGCAGGGTCAGGTGGGCCGGCTCGGAGCGGTCCCGCCGGGTCCGCAGGTCGTCGTGCCGGGTTCCGCGTCCTCGCAGTGCGTTGCGCATCTGGTCCTCCTCGGTGGTTCTCGGTTGACGCGATGTATCGCGTCTGTAGAACACGATATATCGCCTTGCTCGAAAGTCAAGATGTATCGCGAGTTGGATCTGCCGTCGGCCTCTGCCGACCGGCCCGCGAGCCCTATGCGCGTCGGCTGCCCGGTGCCCGCCGCGCGCCATCGACGGGGCGACCGGCAGGGAGGCGGGTTGCGAGCGGAGCGATAGAGCCGAATGGCTGTACTTCTGCGCAGGTGCGATGCAGGATGGCCGCCTCGGGGACCCACTCATCGATGAGGAGCACCGCATGCACAAGCGGTTGGCCATGCTGGTCGCGCTGATCACGGCCCTGACCGTCAGCCTGGCGGGCAACGCCACGGCGATCACCGGCAACTACCAGGACGACTTCGAGCACGACTACGTCGGACTGCTCGTCTTCTACACCACGCCCGACCCGGTGACCGGGGACCCGTTCAGCCACCGGTGCTCCGGCAGCCTGCTGTCCGACCGCGGTACCGTGGTGACGGCCGGGCACTGCACCGAGGGTGTCGACGAGGGCCGGATCTACTTCCAGCAGTCCGCCGCGCCCAACTACGACCCGAACGCATTCAACGGCTGGGGCGGCGACCCGACCACCGGCTACCCGTACACCGGCGGAGTCACGTTCCACCGGGCCGACAACTACGGCTTCCACGACTTCGAGGGCTTCCCGGAGAACAAGGACGTCGGAGTCGTCATCCTCGACGCGCCGTACACGACGCCGTCCGGGCGTTACGGGATCCTGCCGACCGTCGGCGCCGTCGACCGCTACGCGGCCAGCACCTCGAAGAAGCAGGACCTCCGGTTCACCTCCGTCGGCTACGGGCTGTCCGCCACGAAGCCGGTGGCAGTGTCCTTCCGGAAGCGGTTGACGGCGAACGCCTACCTGGTCAACAACACGGCGCCGATCACGGAGTTCAACCTGAAGACCACCGCCAACCCGTCACAGGGCAAGGGTGGGACGTGCAGCGGTGACTCGGGCGGACCGATCCTGTTCCCAGGCACCGACGTCATCGCCGCCGTGACGTCGTTCGGCAACAACGCCGTCTGCAAGGGGCTGGACTTCTCCTACCGGCTCGACCGTGCTCCGGTCCTCGACTGGATCCGGGACCCGAACCGGGTCGACGCCGGCTGACCATGCACCACGGACCCGGCCGGCGCTCCGTGCGCCGGCCGGGTCCAGGCGCGCAGAGCCGTCCGGGGCGTGGGTAGGGTCGGCGCATGCTGGCCGCCTCCGCCGTACGGATCGACGCCGACGACCCGCTCAGCGGGCTCGAGGTGGGGGAGCGGCCGGACCCCGAGCCCGGCGAGGGCTGGACGACGGTCCGGCTGCGCGCCGCCTCGCTCAACCACCACGACCTGTGGAGCCTGCAGGGCGTCGGGCTGCCGGCCGACCGGCTGCCGATGATCCTCGGCTGCGACGGCGCCGGCGTCGACGAGGACGGCACCGAGGTCGTGGTCCACGCCGTGATCAGCGACCCGGACCACCGGGGCGACGAGACGCTGGACCCGAAACGGTCACTGCTCTCGGAGCGGTACGACGGCACGCTGGCCGACCTCGTCGCGGTGCCGCGCCGCAACCTGGTGCCCAAGCCGACCCAGCTCAGCTTCGAGGAGGCTGCCTGCCTCCCGACCGCCTGGCTGACGGCGTACCGGATGCTGTTCACCCAGGCCGGCGCCCAGCCCGGGCAGACCGTGCTCGTGCAGGGGGCCGGCGGCGGTGTGGCGACGGCGCTGGTCGCGATCGGCCGGGCCGCCGGGCTGCGGATGTGGGTCACCAGCCGCGACGGCAGCAAGCGGGAGCGGTCGCTCGAGCTCGGCGCCGACCAGGCGTTCGAGTCCGGCGCCCGGCTGCCCGAGCGGGTCGACGCGGTGATGGAGACCGTCGGCGAGCCGACCTGGGACCACAGCCTCAAGTCGCTCGCCCAGGGCGGCACGATCGTCGTGTCGGGAGCGACCGGCGGGCACAAGGCCGTCACCGACCTGCGGCGGGTGTTCTTCCTGCAGCAGCGGATCGTCGGCTCGACGATGGGCACCCGTGACGAGCTGGTCCGGCTGGTGCGGCTGATGGCCGAGACCGGGCTGCGTCCGGTCGTCGACTCGGTGCTGCCGCTCGAGGAGGCCGAGTCGGCGTTCCGGAAGCTCGCCGGCGGCGACGTGTTCGGCAAGATCGTGCTCACCCGCCCGGCCTGACCGCGTCGTGGCCGACGAGCTGGACCCTTCGCTGCCGCGATGGCGCGACCCGGCCTGGCGGGCCGAGGTCGACGCCTGGGTCACCGACCGGACGACCGAGGCTGGGGCTGCGGCGGACGGTCGACGGCGAGCAGCGCGCCCGCCCGTGGGCGACGGTCATCCGGATCGGCACCGAGACCGGGCCGGTGTGGTTCAAGGCCAACGCGCTCGGCATGCACCACGAGGCGCCGCCTCTACGAAGTGCTGCAGCGGCGCTGCGCCGGGCACGTCCTCGACCCGCTCGCGCTCGACGTCGACCGCGGCTGGCTGCTGCTCCCCGACGGCGGACGGACGCTGCGCGAGGTCGAGGGAGCGAGCACCGACCTCGCCCTGTGGGAGCGGATGCTCGTCGAGTACGCGCAGCTGCAACGGTCGCTCGAGCCGTACGTCGACGAGCTGCTCGACGCCGGCGTCACCGCAGCCGGGCCGGACGCGTTGCCGGCGATCCGCGACGCGCTGCTCGACGACCGCGAGCTGCTGATGGTCGGCGAACCGGACGGGCTCACCGAGGCCGAGCTGGTGGCGGCTCGCGAGTACGCGCCGGAGTACGCCGAGCTCTGCGCACGACTCGACTCCTTCGGCATCGCGCCGACCCTGCAGCACGACGACCTGCACGACAACAACGTGTTCGCGCCGTCCGTGCCCGGTGGCCCGCTGCGGGTCTTCGACTGGGGCGACGCCGTGGTGGGGCACCCGTTCGGCACGCTGCTCGTCACCCTGCGGGTGGTCTCGGACCTCGCGGGTCTCCAGCCGCGGGCGACCGAGCTGCTGCGGCTGCGCGACGCCTACCTCGAGGCCTGGACCGGCGACCACGACGGGGACGACCTCGTCGAGGCTGCCCGGCTGGCGGTGCGGGTGGACGGGGTGTCGCGGGCCGACTGCTACCGGCGGGCCACGATGGAGTGGGCGGGCCACCGGCCGCCGTTCGGCGAAGGAGTGCCGGCCTGGCTGAAGGAGCAACGCGGCCCGATGCCCCTCTGACCGATCCGCTGAACGCGTCACGACCCGGGAGGCCCACCCATGGCGAAGCTCATCTACTCGGCGATCACCTCGCTCGACGGCTACACCGCCGACGAGAACGGCGACTTCGACTGGTCGGCGCCGGACGAGGAGGTGCACGCGTTCGTCAACGACCTGGAACGCCCGGTCGGCACCTACCTCTACGGCCGCCGGATGTACGACGTGATGGTCGCCTGGGAGACCATGCACACGCAGCCCGACCTGACGCCGGCCACGCGCGACTACACGCAGATCTGGCAGGCCGCGGACAAGGTCGTCTACTCCAGGACGCTCGAGTCGACGTCCAGCGCGAGGACGCGGATCGAGCGCGACTTCGACCCGGACGCGGTCCGGCAGCTACTGGCCGAGGCGGACAGCGACGTCTCCATCGGCGGACCCGGCATCGCCGCGCAGGCGATCGCGGCCGGGCTCGTCGACGAGTACCACTTCCTCGTCTCACCCGTCGTGGTCGGCGGCGGCACGGCGGCGCTGCCCGACGAGGTCCGCCTCGAGCTCGAGCTGCTGTCCGAGCGCCGGTTCGGCAACGGCGTCGTGCACCTGCACTACCGCACGCGCACCTAGCGCTCGAGGATGCGCCGGGCCTCGTCGAGGGTGCGCTGCAGCAGGTCACGCAGCGCGGCGACGTCCTCCGCCGTCCGGCTGCCGTGCCGCGTCACGGTGCGCAGCTCGGAGCGGAACCACTCGATGGACCGCTCGACGTCGGCCCGGAACGGGTCGCCGCTGGGCCGAGTCGCCGACCGCGCCTCACGACCGGCCGCGCGGCTCTCCCGGCGTACGTCGCGGGCTGCTGCCTTGAGCTCGGAGCGCAGGTCGCGAGCCGACCCGCTGACCTCGGTGCGGATCTCGGTCGCGAGGTCGCGCACCGAGCCGGAGATCTCCTGCTCCAGGTCGTCCAGGTCGCTCTGCCGCTCGGCGAGCTCCTGCCGGCCGGCGTCGGTGATCTGGTAGACCTTCCGGCCCTCGGTGACCTCGTGCGTCACCAGCCCCTCGGCCTCCAGCCGCGCGAGCCGCGGGTACACCGTGCCGGCGCTGGGGGAGTAGAGGCCCATGAACCGGTCCTCGAGCTCGCGGATCACGTCGTACCCGTGCCGCGGGCTCTCGTCGAGCAGCTTGAGCAGGTACAGCCGCAACCGGCCGTGCCCGAAGACCGGGCTCATGATGCCGACCGGCGCAGCAGGGTCACATCGCCGGACACGGTCTTGGCGCTGAGCCGGCCGTCGCCGTCGCCGATCTGCCCGAACAGCGAGACCTTGCCCGGCTTGCGCTCGGACCGTACGCCGTCGAAGGCACTGTCCAGCGAGCCGCTCATGGTCTTGACGTCGACCTGCACACCCACGTCTTCCGGCATCCGCACCGTGAGGTCGCCGGAGACGCTGGACAGGTCGATGCGCCCGCCGCTGCGCAGGTCGAGGTCGAGCACCAGGTCGCCGGAGACGGTCTCGGCCTTGACGTGGTCGCTCTCGCCGCGGACGACGGTGAGGTCGCCGGACACGGTCTTGAACCGCAGGGTGCCGGCGAGCTGGCGGCTCTCCAGGTCGCCGCTGACCGTCTGGGCGTTGATGTCGGACCGTACGCCGTCGAGGGTGACGTCCCCGGACACCGACTTGACCGCGGTCCGGTCGGCCGAGATGCCGGAGACCACGGCGTCGGCGGACACCACGCCCAGCTCGACCGGGCAGTCGGCCGGCACCGAGACCGAGACGGTCGCGGAGGCCTTCCGGTTGCCGACCCAGTCGAGCAGGCCGCCCCAGGTGAGCCGCTCGTGGACGATGGTGAGCGTCCCGTTCTCGAGGCTGACCGTCAGCGGCCCCTCGAGCTCGCTGACCTCGACCTGTGCGGCGCCCGGACTCGGCGTCCTCGGTGCGCCCGACCACGTCGACGTTGCCCGCCACCATCCGCACCTCCAGGCGCCGGACGCCCTCGAGGTCGAGGGACTGGGGGTTCTCGATCCGCCACTGCGGCATGATGGTCTCTCCGTTCACGATGTATCGCGTCTGTGGAGAACACGATATATCGCGAACGCCGGTTGTCAAGCCGGACAGCTGACCGGCTTGACCACCGGGTGCGCGGCCAGCAGGTCGGCGGCCCGGGACCGGCCGAGGTTCCAGCCGCCGACGTCGCCGCGCGGTCTCGCCCACACCCTGCATGCCGGCCAGCACGCAGGACCGCAACGGCTCGGGCAGCGTGTCCACGGCCGGCACGGCGTCCGCCGACAGCTGCTGGAGGTAGACCACGTCGATCTTGCCGGTGCTCTGGTACCGCTCGACGTTGCGCTCGGCCACGAAGCCGTCGGGGTCGAGGGCGCCGAGGGTCAGCAGGCCGATCGCCGCGGTCGCGACCACGGCCCGCGCCAGCCAGGCCGCGCGCAGCCGCACGCCCGCCACCAGGACCAGCACCACCAGGACGCCGAGCCAGGTCTCGAACGCGTTCATGAACAGGCGCAGCCGGGTGAAGCCGAACGCCTCCTCGTAGAGGTGCAGCCGGTACAGCGCCGACCCGACGATCACCAGGCACAGGGCGCAGAGCACTCCGAGCAGGGCCCGCAGGACGGTGCGCTGCTGCTTCGTCTCCTGCGGCGCCCACCGCACGGTCGCGGCGACGACGGACAGCGTCAGCAGGGTGACCACGACGAGCTGCCCGAAGCCGCTGCGGGCGTACTCGGCGTACGTCAGCCCCGAGGTCTCGAGCACGTGCCGGTGGCCGCCGAAGAGCACCGCGAGCTGCACCGAGACGAACGTGACGAACAGCGCGTCCAGCACCGCGATCGGCACCAGCCACTCGGCGACCCGCACCGGCTGCGGCCGGCGCGGTGCGAGGACGTCCCAGTGCGGCGGCGCCGCGCCGAGGAACGCGGCGCTCAGTGCGAACCCGGCCACCAGGACGAGGACGATGAACCGCGCCGGCAGCAGGCCGACGCTGACTTCCGGGACCAGTGCGGCGAACGCCGCGTCGGCGGCGACGAACAACGAGCCGAACACCAGCAGGAGTACGGCGGTCACGGCGCCGATCCGCAATGCCCGCAACCACTTCCGGGCGCCGCCCTGGGTCAGCGGCTGCAGCCCGCGGCGCAGCCACGGCAGCGACCGCACCGCGGCCAGCGGGAGCGACATGACACCGAGCACGCCGGCCACCAGGCTGCGTCCTGGCGCCAGGGCGTAGGAGGCGACGGCCGCGGCGCCGAGCAGGCAGAGGGCGACGAACCAGGGAGCGTCGCGCACCACGACGGCTGCCAGCAGCAGGAAACCCAGGGTGGCGAAGGCGATCTCGTGCACACCGAGCCGGTTGCGGGCAGCCGGCAGCGCGGCGGCACCGATCGCGAGTCCGGTGAGCAGGACCCCCAGACCGGGCGGGGTGTCGACCACGAGAACCGCGCCGACCAGGCCCGCCACGACGGCCAGCAACGGGACCGGGTGGTGCACCGCACGGTCGTGGTCGGGCCACACCCGGTCCCACTCGATCAGCGGCTCGCTGCGGCGGACGACCACGTTCGCGGCAGCCGGTGTGCTCCAGGCGTCGGTCATGCTGCTTCCTCCGGGCGGGCGGGTAGGTCGACCACGAAGCGACAGCCGGTGCCGTCCGCAGGGGCCAGGGCGATCCGGCCGCCGTGCAGGGCGACCGCCCACCGGGCGATGGCCAGGCCCAGTCCGGTGCTGCCGGTGCTGTCCGTGCCGCCCGACGCCGACGTACCGCCGCGGTAGAACCGGTCGAACACCCGCTCCCGGTCGGCGGGTGCGATGCCCGGCCCGTCGTCGGCGACCTCCAGGTGCAGGCCGGCCGGGCCGGTGCTGGCGCTGACCCGGACGGTGCCGCCCGGCGGGCTGTGCCGGGACGCGTTGTCGAGCAGGTTGGCCAGCACCTGGTGCAGCCGGGCGCCGTCGGCCCAGGCCTGCGCCTCCGGCGGCGTGACGTCGACGGCGAACCGCACGTCCCGCCCGCTCATCTCGGCCTCGGCGACCGCGGCCTCGAGGACGTCGGCGACCGGCACGTCGCTGCGGTCCAGCGGCTCGGTGCCGGAGTCGATGCGCGACAGGTCGAGCAGCTCGCGGACCAGCCGGCCGAGCCGTTCGGTCTGGGCCAGTGCCGTGCGCAACGTCGCGGGCTCGCGGCTCGGTCACGCCGTCGGCCAGGTTCTCCAGGATCGCCTGCAGCGCGGCGACCGGCGTACGCAGCTCGTGGCTGACGTTGGCGATCAGCTCGCGCCGCTCGCGGTCGGCTGCCTCGAGGTCGGCGGCCATCCGGTTGAAGGCCCGGGCCAGCTCGCCGACCTCGTCGCGCGAGGTCGCGCGCACCCGGCGGCTGTAGTCGCCGCGGGCCATCGCCTGGGCCGCGGTCGTCATCGACCGCAGCGGCGAGGTCATGCCGCGCGCCAGCACCTGCGTCACCGCGAGCGCCAGCAGCACCGCGACCGGCAGGGTGTAGCGCGGCGGCCACCCGAGGTTGACCAGGCCGTACCAGACGACGAGTGCCGACACCGAGACGCTGACCGCGACGAGTACGCCGAGCTTGGCCTTGATCGAGCGCATCGAGTCCAGCGGCCGCAGGGTGAGCACCTAGACCCCCACCGCGTAGCCGACGCCGTGCACGGTCCGGATCACGTCGGCGCCCAGCTTGCGGCGTACCGCCTTCACGTGGCTGTCGACGGTGCGGGTGCCCGCCGCGTCGGCCCAGTCCCACACCTGGGCGAGCAGCTGCTCGCGGGTGAGCACCTGCTGGGGCCGGTCGGCAAGGCAGGACAGCAGGTCGAACTCCAGCGGCGTCAGGTGCACGTCGCTGCCGGCGCGGCGCACGCGTCGGCCGGACCGGTCGATCTCGAGGTCACCGAGCCGCTGCACCGGTGCGTCGCGGCCCTCCCGCGCCAGCTCGGTCGCCCGGCGTACCCGCCGAAGCAGGGCGTGCGTCCGGGCCACCAGCTCGCGCATGCTGAACGGCTTGGTCAGGTAGTCGTCGGCGCCGGCCGCGAGGCCCATCAACGTGTCGGCCTCGTCCTCGCGCGCGGTCAGCATCAGCACCGGCACCGGGCGCTGCGCCTGCACCCGCCGGCACACCTCGAGGCCGTCGAAGCCGGGGAGCATGACGTCCAGCACCACCAGGTCGGGGTCGACCTCGGCCGCCGCGGCGACCCCGGACGGCCCGTCCACCGCGACGTGCACCACGAAGCCCTCGGCCCGCAGCCGCACCGCGACCGCGTCGGCCAGCGCAGGCTCGTCCTCGACGACGAGCACGGTCACGGTGGGCTCCATGCCGCAGAGCCTAGGGACGGCAGGTGGTGATGGTCCGGACGCGACGTGAAGATCCTGTGCAGACGCCTGGTTCTACGTCCCGGCCGTCAGCGCTGCGATCGCCCGGGCCACGGCCTTCGCCCGCGTCTCCGGCGTGCGGGCCTTGAGCAGCGGCAGGATCACGGCGTACCGCTCGGACTTTCCGAGCCGCTCGAAGGCGGCGCCCGCTCGGGCGTCGGCGGCCAGTGCTGCCGCGAGGTCCGGCGGCACGGTCGCCGTGCGCTGCGACTCGTACGCCGCCTCCCACCGGCCGTCCGCCTGGGCAGCCGCGACCTCCGCGAGCCCGGCCGGCTGCATGCGTCCCGCCGCGGTCAACGCCTCGACCTTCGCCACGTTGATCTGCGACCAGGAGCTCCGTCGGCCGGCGGGGGCAGTACCGCTGGAGGAAGGACACGTCGTCGTACCCCTTGCGTTGCCCGTCGATCCAGCCGAAGCACAGGGCCACGTCGAGGGCGTCCGCGATCGCGAGGCGGGCCGGCCCCGCGTGCTTCTTGCCGATCCGCAGCCATGCCTCGGTGCTGATCAGCGTGGTTGGCGGCCAGCCAGGACTCCCAGCCGGCGGCGTCGTCGAACTCGAGCGGGTCCATGGCTAAGCCTGACCCGGGGAGCGCTGGGCGAGGATCAGCTCGAACTCGAGCTCGTGGGCGATGGGGACCCCGGACGCGGCGAACATCGGGATGGAGGGCTTCAGTTGCCGCGACACGTCGACACCATGTCGGTGGAAGGCGCAGAGGTCCAACCCGAATCGCTGGTAGAACGCGAACGCCCGCACGTTGTCGTTGGTCGTCGTCAGCCACACCCGACGGCAGCCCGTCTCACGGGCGTCGTCCACGCACCGGCGCAGGAGAGCGCGACCCACACCGCGGCCTTCCACTGTCGTCGAGACGGAGACGACCTCGTACTCCGGTCCACGTGGCGCCACGATCGCGAGCCCCACGTCGGCGGCATCCAGGGCAGCCACGAAGCCCGGCAGCACCGAGGTGTCAACGAGCTCCCCCTTGCGGGCCGCGAACACAGAACCCCAGGTGGAGACCAGCACGCGCCGGGCCCAGTCGGCGTCGTCCGATTCCAGAGGGCGTACCGACACGGGCGGGAGCGGCGTCATCCGCACATGATGCGACAGGAGCGGGATAACCTTCCGCGCAGGACCGGACACGTCCAGACACGGCGAGTTCAGCCGCGGCCGCGAAGAGAGGTCATCCCGTTGGCGAACGCGCTCGACCACCTCGCCACCCTGGAGCTCGGCGACGAGCCGGGCTCCGGGCGCGCCGGTCGCCACTTCGTCTACGACCAGTTTGTTGCCCGTGGTGCGATCGGCCTCGTCGACGACGCCGTGGTCGTCACCGGAGAGCTGCTGGCAAACGCGCGCCAGCACGGTGCCGTCACCGATTGCTGTGTCGGTCAGCGGGGCCGCCGCGTCGCGTGCGCGTCGGGGTGCGCGACGCCAGTTCCCGGACGCCGGTTCGGCCCAACCGCAGCACCAGCAACATGACCGGTCGCGGCATCCTGCTGGTGGAAGCGTTGAGCGCGCGGTGGGGCGTCTCGGTCGACGAGCACGGAAAGGTCGTGTGGGCCGAGTTCGGCCTGAGCGGCTTCGACGACCCGCCCGAGTCGATACCAGGCGGTCGAGGAGCTCGCCGGCGTCGACTCGGACCTGTCCTCGTCGGCGGAGCGGCGCTACACAGTCGTCCTCGGTGACGTTCCTACCGACCTGCTGATCGAAGCCAAGGCGCACATGGACAACGTGGTGCGCGAGCTGTCGCTGGCCGAGGCCGAAGCCACCACCCGGTCCGACGAGCAGTTCGGCGCCCTCATCAGAACGGTCGTGTACAGCTTCGGAGACGCCCGCGACGCCATCAAGCGGCAGGCCATCGCGGCCTCCCGGCGTGGCGACCAGCGGACCAGCCTGACGTTGCTGCTGCCGCTGTCGGCGGCCGATGCCGGTGAGGCGTACCTGGCGGCGCTCGACGAGGTAGACACCTACTCGCGGGCGGCGCGACTGCTCACCTTGGAGACACCACCCGACCACAAGCTGTTTCGTCGCTGGTACGTCGAGGCCGTGGTGACGCAGCTGCGGGCCCTCGCCGCCGGCCGTGAGCCGGAGCCGGCTCCTCCGTTCACGGACACCCTTGTCGACGAGATCCGACGCCTGGCCTCGGCCCACCGCGCGGCCGAGCGCGCGGCGCGGCTGCTGCAGGTCACCGCCGCCCTCGCCCGGACCCGCACCCCGGAGGACGTGGCCGCGGTCGTGGTGACCGAGGGCGTGAAGGTTCTGGGCGCGTCGGGCGGTGGGTTGCTGGTTCCTGCGGCCGACGGCCGGCACCTCGCCGTACCGGGCGCGGTGGGCTACGAGAGCGGGCTCGTCGACGCCTTGCGGGAGGAGCTCATCGACGCCCCGTTGCCGGCAGCGACGGCGCTGCGCACCGGCGAGGCGGTCTGGGTCGAGACCCGCGAGGAACGCGACCGCGACTTCCCGGCGCTGCTCGGGTTCGAGGCCTCGACGGTGTCGATGTGCGCCGTGCCGCTCTCGGTTGCGGGGCAGGTGCTCGGTGCACTCCGGTTCAGCTTCGACGAGCGTCGGCTCTTCGACCAGGACGAGCGCGGTTTCGTCCTCGCCCTGGCCGCCCAGACGGCGCAGACCCTCCAGCGGACCGAGCTCTACGAGGCCGAGCGGCGCGCTGCCGTCGACCTCCAGCGGGCCTTGCTGCCGAGCGAGATACCGCTGCTGCCTGGCTGGGAGATCGCGACCCACTACAGCCCCGCCGGCGACCAGGAGGCCGGTGGCGACTTCTACGACGTGTTGGAGGTCTCCGACGGTCGCTTCGTCGCGATCGTCGGCGACGTGATGGGACGTGGCCTCGAAGCGGCGGCGTCCATGGCCCAGATCCGCTCGACGGTTCGCGCCTACGCCGTCGAGGACCCGGACCCGGTCACGGTGTTCCGCCGGGTGGACACGTTCTTTGCCGCGACCCGGCTCGACCAGCTGGTGACCATGGTCTACCTGCTGATCGACCCGTCCGCGGGCACGGTGCACGTGGCCATCGCCGGCCACCTGCCGCCTTTGCTCGTGGGTGGCGACGATGCCCGGATGCTGTCGGCGAGGGCCGAGCCGCCGTTCGGCGTCGGCCGACCCGAGCGGCACGCACTGACCCTGAACCTGGAGCAGGGCGAGTCCTTGGTGCTCATCACTGACGGGTTGGTGGAGCGTCGCGGCGAGGACATCGACGAGGGCGTGGGGCGCGTGCTTGCCGCCGCCGTCTCGGCCCCGGTCACCATCGCCGGTCAGCTGCTCGAGCAGATCCTCACGGCGACGAAGCACTGGGGCAGTGACGACGACGTGACGGTGCTGGTGCTCCGCCGCACGTGAGCTCATGAGACGACGAGCCGCTGCCTGGCTGCTGAGGCTTGCCCCGGCGGTCAGGTGCCCGGCTCGAGAGTGCGCTCATAGCGCAGGAGCTCGGCGTAGGGCGGGAACGAGCTGCGGGTGCGGTCACCGGTCGGCTGCCAGCCGAGCTTCTCGTAGAACCTGTCGGCCTCGTCCGTTCTCGGTGAAGACCGTCAGCCACGCCCGCCGGATGCCACGGCTGACCATCAGGTCGAGCACCGCGTCGTGCGCGGCCTGGGCGAGCCCGGTGCCCCAGCGCTCGACGGCGGTTCCGAAGTGGAGGAACTCGTCGTCCCGGATCGCAGCGAAGCCCACGATGGTGCCGTCGAGCACGACCACGTAGCAGTCGATGGCCGGCGTCTCGATCTCCTGCCGCCAGCGCTTTGCGACGACGTCGCGCGGAAAGGGGTAGGCATCCTGCGGGAACACGTCGGCGAGACCGAGGACGGCACCAGGCTCCTGGATGTCGAGCACGTCCGGCACATCCGCTGCCGTCATCGCTCGCAGGGAGCACGAACTCTCCACGGACACGCTACGACCGTGCCATCACCGTTGCCACGGAGCGGTGTCGTCCATCTTCGCGTAGTACTTCGCGAGGTGGGACTTCACCCGGTCGATGTCCTTCGCCGGGAGGTCCACACCACCGCGGGAGCCCTCCATCACGGCGGCGGCCGCCATCACCCCGCGCGGCACCGCCCGCAGCCGACCGTCGATCACGTCGGCGACCAGCAGCTTGTAGCTGCCGAAGTTCTCCTTCTTGTCGGCGTCGTACCAGACGTGCGCGTCGCGGTACTTCTCGTTCGGCTGGTCCTGCGCGCCGGCCCACTCGCGCACCCGCTTCTCGGCGGCGGAACCGTCCCACTCGCGCTCACGGTCAGCCAGCGGCAGGTCCTGGAAACTCGTCACAGACATGGGTATCTCCTCCTGCGATCCGGTTCTCTAGCCGCCTACCCGGCATCGACGCGCCCATTCCGGCTCCGTCACCATGAACAGGGGCTGGCAGCGATGAGTCCGTGCGCCGGCCATGGTCCGTTCATGTGAGAAGCACAGGTCGAAGGAGGTCTCATGTCTGGCCAGACTTCTCCGCTGCTCGAGCCACGCGTGCTGCTCGAGGGCCTGGCGATGCCGGAGTCCCCGCGGTGGCACGACGGGCGGCTGTGGTTCTCCAACTGGGGCGCCGACGAGATCGTCGCCGTCGACCTGGAGGGCAACAGCGAGGTGGTGGGCCGCGGGCCGGAAGGGCTGGGCTGGGCGGTCAACTGGCTCCCGGACGGCCGGATGCTCATCACCGGCAACGAGCTGGTCCGCGTCGAGCGCGACGGCTCCCGGGTCCGCCACGCCGATCTCAGCCACCTGTCGCCGTACGGCTGGAGCGAGATGACCGTCGACGGGCGCGGCAACGTCTATGTCAACACGATCAACTTCGACTTCGCCGACTTCGGCGCTGTGCTGGCGAGCGGGCAGGCGCCCGGGAAGATCGCGCTGGTCACGCCGGACGGCGACGTCCGTGAGGTCGCCAACGAGATCGCGTTCCCGAACGGGATGGTCATCACCCCGGACAACAGGACTCTCATCGTCGCCGAGTCGTTCGCCGCCCGGCTGACCGCGTTCGACATCGCCGACGACGGCACCCTGTCGAACCGGCGGACCTGGGCGGACGGCGTCGGTCCGGACGGCATCTGCCTGGACGCCGAGGGCTGCATCTGGGCCTCCAGCGGCGCCATGGTCAACGACTGCGCCCGCATCCGTGAGGGTGGCGAGGTCCTCGAGCGGATCGAGCTCGACCGTTCGTGCTTCGCGGCGATGCTGGGCGGTCCCGACCGCCGCACGCTGTTCATGCTCGCGTCCGAGTGGCGCGGCACCGAGGGCGTCGGCGACGCCATCAGTGAGCGGACCGGCCAGATCCTCGTCGTCGACGCACCCGCACCCGGTGTCGGCTGGCCCTAGACCTGCCGGCCCGCGAACGCGGCGATCCGGGTGTATGCGTCGGCGTCCTCCGGCGCCGGCAGCTCCGGCCCGAAGGCGGGGGACCGGTTGTCGTCGGTCAGCGAGGCCAGCATGAACGCCCGGCCGCTCTCGGCGACCTTGGGGTCGAGGTCGTCGGTGGAGCGGCCCAGCGCCGTGGCGAGGTCCCAGGTGTGGATGGCGATCTCGGCGCACTGCCAGTCGGCGCCGGGTTGCGCATCCGGATGCTCCGCCCAGGCGGCCAGCAGGGCCTGTGCGTTCTCCTGGTACGCCACCACCGGATCGTCCGCGTGCGGTGTTGGTGCCGCCCAGTCGACCTGTTCACCGCGCACCATCGCGGCGAACCTCGACGGCGACTGGACGACGTGGTCGACCAGGTCGGACACGGTCCAGTCGGCGCACGGAGTCGGCCGTTGCTGGTCGTTCGGGCCGACGGAGCGGAGCAGGGTCTCGAGCTGGTCCAGGCCACGAGACAGGGTCTGCGTGGCGGCATCGGCGGGCATGCGGTCACACAACCATCGATCCTGTTCGGCCGCCAGCGGCGCAGCCCGTGGTCGACGTAATCGGCTATTAACATCATCGACTTAGTGTTCATCTCCTCGGACTTCGACGAGGAGGACACGTGCGGCCTGACGAGACGACCTACCTGCACACGCGCGCCGGACAGCTGGCCGACCGGGCCGGCCTGCGACGCCGGGACCTGCTCAAGCTCGGCGCCACCCTCCCGCTGGCAGTCGGAGTGGCGAACTGGTTGGGTCCGTCGCCCGCGAGGGCGGCCGAGACCGCGGTTGCGACGCCCATCGTCAAGCCGTTGCCGCCGGAGTGGTTCGTGAGCTACGGCACCAATGCAGAGATGCGCTGGGACTCGGTGCGCCAGCTCGGCTACACGGTTCCCAACGAGCGCTTCTTCGTGCGCGACCACACCGCCACCCCGCTGATCGACGAGCGGACCTGGCGGCTGCGGATCCATGGCAGCGGCCTCCACGGGTCGGGCATCGAGCTGAGCTACGACCAGCTGCGGCGGATGCCCCAGCGCGAGGTCGTCACGGCCATCGAGTGCGCGGGCAACGGCCGGAGCTTCTTCGCCTCGCAGCAAGGAACGCCTGCGTCAGGAACGCAGTGGGGACTCGGCGCGATCGGTGTCGCCCGCTGGCGAGGGGTGCCGCTGCGCGAGGTCCTGAAGCGGGCTCGCGTCAGCCACCGTGCGGTCGACGTCATGCCGGTCGGGCTGGACGCGACGGTGGTGTCCGGCGGTGTCGACTACGGGCACGTGCGGCGCCCGCTGCCCATCGGCAAGGCGCTGGACGACGCCATTCTGGTGCTGTCCATGAACGGTGAGGAGCTGCCGCCGGACCACGGGTTTCCGGTGCGTCTCGTCGTGCCGGGCTGGATCGGCATTGCCAGCGTCAAGTGGCTCGGCGAGATCGAGGTGTCCGACCAGCCGCTGTTCTCGTACTGGAACACCGTGCAGTACGTCATGACCGGTGACGCCTACCCGGACCGGCCCCTGGTGACCACACAGACCGTGAAGAGTGCCTGGGAGCTGGCGCGAGGCGCCGAGCTGCCAGCCCACAAGCCGGCCACCCTGACCGGCCGGGCCTGGTCGGGAACGAGCGCCATCGACCGCGTCGAGGTCAGCGCCGACCAGGGTGCGTCGTGGCAGCGTGCCCGGCTGGAGGGCCCGCGGACGGCCGGCACCTGGACCCCGTTCCGGCACCAGTTCCGGCATCTCGAGCGGGGCCCGGCGGAGCTGTGGGCGCGCGCGACCGATCGCCAGGGCAGGACCCAGCCGTTGACGACCCCGTTCAACAACAACGGCTACCTGTTCAACGCCGTGATCCGGCACCCCGTCACGGTCGGCTAGTTCCTGGCGGCGGCTGTCACTCGTCGTCGGCGTCGTCGAGCCGGGCCAGCCAGGTGGCGAGCCGCTCGACGGGGATCTCGAACTCCGGGTTCAGGTCGACGAACTCCTGCAGCCGGTCGGCCAGCCAGCTCAGCGTGACCTGCTCCTCGCCGCGCCGGGACTCCAGCTCCTCGATGCCGCGATCGGTGAAGTACACCGGTCAGCCGGGCAGCGAGAAGGCCTGCGCGACCAGCCCGCGCTGCTCGAGCTCGTGCTTCTTGTGCGAGCCGACGGCGGGGGACGCCGACGGGTTGCGCGCGACGCAGGACAGCCCACGGCCACCGAGGTACGCCGGCAGGTTGAGCGCCATGAACGGCCAGGCGCCCTGGTTCGCCGGCTCCTCCTGCACCCACACCAGCTCGGCGTCGCGGGTACGGCGCGACCGCCTCGGCGATCTCGGTCGCCGGGCAGCGGGTAGAGCTGCTCCACCCGCACGATCGCGACTGCTCGCCGTCGGACTCGGCCCGCTTGGCGCGCTCGGCCAGCAGGTCGTAGTAGACCTTGCCGGCGCACAGCAGCACCCGGCGCACGCTTGCCGGGTCGAGGCCACCCTCGGTCTCGGGGATCACCGGGCGGAAGGTGCCGGTGGTGAAGTCCTCGACCGGCGACGCCGCAGCCTTCAGCCGCAGCATCGACTTCGGCGTGAAGACGACCAGCGGGCGGCGCGGCTCGTGGTAGGCCTGCCAGCGCAGCAGGTGGAAGTACGTCGCCGGGCGTCGACGGGTATGGCGACCGTCATGTTGTCCTCGGCGCACAGCTGCAGGAAGCGCTCGATCCGGCCGGACGAGTGGTCCGGGCCCTGGCCCTCGTAGCCGTGCGGCAGCAGCAGCACGACCGACGGAGCGCTGGCCCCACTTCTGCTCGGACGACGAGATGAACTCGTCGATGATGGTCTGCGCGCCGTTGACGAAGTCGCCGAACTGCGCCTCCCACAGCACCAGCGCGTCGGGCCGGGCCACCGAGTAGCCGTACTCGAAGCCCATCGCCGCGAACTCGCGACAGCAGCGAGTCGTAGACGCAGAACCGCGCCTGGCCCTCGTCGAGGTGCGCCAGCGGCTTGTACTCGTCGCCGGTCGCCTTGTCGGTGAGGACGGCGTGCCGCTGGACGAACGTGCCGCGGCGGGAGTCCTGGCCGGCCAGCCGGACCGGCTTGCCCTCGAGCAGCAGCGAGCCGAACGCGAGCAGCTCGCCCATGGCCCAGTCGATGCCGCCCTCGGACGCCATCTCGGCCCGCCGCTGCAGCTGCGGCATCAGCTTCGGGTGCACGGTGAAGCCGTCGGGCAGCGCGACGTGCGCGTCGGCGATCGCGCTTGACGACCTCGAGCGTCGACCGCGGTCGGACGCACGCGCGGCGCTCGACCGCGGAGCTCTGCTCGGCCGGCGGCTCGATGCCCTCGCCGGCTGCCGCTCGTCCTGGCGACTGCGCGGTCGCCTCGCGGGTCTCGGCGAACACCTTCTCCAGCTGCCCCTGGTAGTCGCGCAGCGCCTGCTCGGCCTCCTCGACGGTGATGTCGCCGCGGCCGATCAGCGCCTCGGTGTAGAGCTTGCGCACCGAGCGCTTGGCGTCGATCAGCGTGTACATCAGCGGCTGGGTCATCGACGGGTCGTCGCCCTCGTTGTGCCCGCGGCGGCGGTAGCAGATGAGGTCGATGACGACGTCCTTCTTGAACTCCTGGCGGAACTCGAAGGCGAGCTTGCGCGACGCGCACGCACGCCTCGGGGTCGTCGCCGTTCACGTGGAAGATCGGCGCCTGGATCATCCGCGCGACGTCGGTGCAGTAGAACGACGACCGCGACGCGGCCGGCGAGGTGGTGAAGCCGACCTGGTTGTTGACGACGACGTGGACGGTGCCGCCGGTGCGGTAGCCGCGCAGCTGCGAGAGGTTGAGCGTCTCGGCCACCACGCCCTGGCCGGCGAACGCGGCGTCGCCGTGCAGCAGCACCGGCAGGACGGTGAAGCCGCCCTCGCCCTTGTCGATGCGGTCCTGCTTGGCGCGGACGATGCCCTCGAGCACCGGGTTGACCGCCTCGAGGTGCGAGGGGTTGGCGGCGAGGTAGACCTTGCACTTGCTGCCGTCCGGGCGCGGTGAACGTGCCCTCGGTGCCGAGGTGGTACTTGACGTCGCCGGAGCCCTGCACCGAGCGCGGGTCGAGGTTGCCCTCGAACTCGCGGAAGATCTGCCCGTAGGTCTTGCCGACGATGTTGGCGAGCACGTTGAGCCGGCCGCGGTGCGGCATGCCGATGCGTGACCTCGTCCAGCCCGGACTCGGCGGCCGAGGTCAGCACCTCGTCGAGCAGCGGGATGACCGACTCGCCGCCCTCGAGGGAGAACCGCTTCTGCCCGACGTACTTGGTCTGCAGGAAGGTCTCGAACGCCTCGGCCGCGTTGAGCCGGCGCAGGATGTGCAGCTGCTCCTCGCGGGACGGCTTCGGGAAGCCGACCTCGACCGCGCTCCTGGATCCACTGGCGCTCGTCCGGGTCCTGGATGTGCATGTACTCGATGCCGATCCGGCGGCAGTACGAGTCGCGCAGCACGCCGAGGATCTCGCGCAGCTGGCATCATCGGCTTGCCGCCGAACCCGCCGGTGGCGAACTCGCGGTCGAGGTCCCACAGCGTCAGGCCGTGGCTGACGACGTCGAGGTCGGGGTGGCGGCGCTGCCGGTACTCCAGCGGGTCGGTGTCGGCCATCAGGTGGCCGCGCACCCGGTAGGCGTGGATCAGCTCCTGGACGCGCGCCGTCTTGTCGACGTCGTCCTCGTGCGAGGCGGAGATGTCGCGCACCCAGCGGATCGGCTCGTACGGGATCCGCAGCGCGCGGAAGATCTCGTCGTAGAAGCCGTCCTCGCCGAGCAGCAGGGCGTGGATCCGGCGCAGGAACTCGCCGGACTGCGCGCCCTGGATGATGCGGTGGTCGTAGGTCGACGTCAGCGTCATGATCTTGCTGACGGCGAGCCGGGCCAGCGTCTCCGGCGACGCGCCCTGGTACTCGGCGGGGTACTCCATCGCGCCGACGCCGATGATCGTGCCCTGCCCGGCCATCAGCCGCGGCACCGAGTGGACGGTGCCGATGGTGCCGGGGTTGGTCAGGCTGATCGTGGTGCCGGCGAAGTCGTCGGCGGTCAGCTTGTTGCCGCGGGCCCGGCGGACGACGTCCTCGTACGCCGACCAGAAGCCGGCGAAGTCCATCGTGTCCGCGCCCTTGATCGACGGGACGAGCAGCTGCCGCGTCCCGTCGGGCTTCTGCATGTCGATGGCGAGGCCGAGGTTGACGTGCTCGGGCTTGACCACCGACGGCTTGCCGTCGACCTCGGTGAAGCCCTGGTTCATCTCCGGCATCGAGGCCAGCGCCCGGACCACCGCGTAGCCGATGAGGTGGGTGAAGGAGACCTTGCCGCCGCGGCCGCGCTGCAGGTGGTTGTTGATGACGGTCCGGTTGTCGATGAGCAGCTTGGCCGGCACCGCGCGCACGCTGGTGGCGGTCGGCACCGCGAGGCTGGCCTCCATGTTGGTGACGACCCGGGCGGCCGGCCCCTTGAGGGTGGTGACGCCGTCGGCGGCTGCCGGCTTCGCCGCGGGCTTGGTCGTCAGCGGGCTTGTCCGCGGCGGGCTTGGCCGGTGCGCTGACCGGGCCGGCGTCCGGCTTCTGGGCCACCGGGTCCGCGGTGGGCGCGCCGTCGGCCCGGGGGGTCGGAGCCGCCGCGGGTGCCGACGCGGTCGGCGGGGTGGCGGGTGCCGAGGCCGGGGCGGGCGGTGCGCCGTTGGCCGGCGGCGCGGCGGGCGTGGAGCCGCCGTTGCTCGCGCCCGAGTCGGCCGGCTTGAAGTCCTGGAAGAAGTCCCACCAGGCGGCGTCGACGCTGTTCTTGTCGGCGAGGTACTGCTGGTAGAGCTCCTCGACGAGCCACTCGTTGGGGCCGAAGCCTCCAGGAGCGTGCGTCTGGCTGCTGCTGGCCTGCCCCGACGAGGACCCTGACTCTGACACGGCGCGGATCGCCCTCTTCCCTGCATTTCTCGACTCGTGTGGCGGTGCGACCCAGCCTAGTCGCCCGTGTGAACGCCGTCAGACTGCCCAGCGACGACCGCCGGCTGAAGCCCCGCCTAGAGCCCCATCGACCGGGCGATCACCAGCTTCTGCACCTCGGACGCGCCCTCGACGACCCGCAGCACCCGCAGGTGCCGCAGCACCCACTCGATCGGGCCCTCCCGGAGCAGGCCCATCCCGCCGAAGACCTGCAGGCAGCGATCGGCGACGGCGTACGCCCGCTCGGTGCAGTAGAACTTCGCGATCGACGAGTCGAGCATCAGCGCGCCGGCCGAGCCGCCCTGGTCGGTGGCCCAGGCCAGGTGGTAGGTCATCCACCGCATCGCCTCGATCTCGGCCTTGCACTCCGCGAGCGGGAAGGACACGCCCTGGTTGGCGGCCAGCGGCTTGCCGAACGCGGTCCGCGTCTGCGCGTGCTTCACCGCCTCGGCGAGGCAGAGCTCGGCCAGCCCGAGCGACTGCGCGGCGAACCCGGCCCGGCCGCCGTTGAGGAACGACATCGCCGCGTGGAAGCCGCGGCCCACCTCGCCGACGACGTGGTCGGCCGGCACCCGCGCACCGTCGAACCACAGCTCGGCCGGGTGCGACTCGGCCATCGTCGCCTGCACCTTGCCGACGCGGTACTGGTCGCGGGGCACGACGAACGCGGTGATGCCGCCGTCCGCCCGCTTCTCCTTGTCGGTCACCGCGAACACGACGGCGAAGTCGGCGCGGTCGCCGTTGGTGATGTAGTGCTTCATGCCGTCGATGACCCACTCGTCACCGTCGAGGCGGGCGGTGGTGCGGATCGCCTGCGCGTCGCTGCCGGCCTCGGGCTCGGTGAGGGCGAAGCAGGTGGTCGCCTCCGCGCGCACGACCGGGTGCAGGTACGTCGGCCACAGGTGCTCGGGCAGGTGCAGCAGCATCGGGCTCGGTCCGGACGGGTTGGGCACGCCCAGGGTCAGCGGCGCGAGCCGGAGCCCGGACCGCGCGGCGTGCTCGACCAGCAGCGTGGTGCCCAGCGTCGACACGCCCCAGCCGCCGACCTCCTCCGGCAGGTAGCAGGCGTAGAAGCCCTCCTCCGCCGAACGCCTCCGGAGCCCGCGGACCGCCTCGTAGATCCGCTCCCGGTCCGGGTCGAGTGCGGTGATCACGTCGCGCAGCGACTCCTCGACCGGCCGCACCTCGCGATCCAGGAACGTGCCGTACGAGTCGCGCAGCGCCGTCAGCTCGTCAGGAACCGTGAAGTCCATCCGCCGATCTAACCCCGCACCCCGTTCAGTGGCGCGTTGCGGCAGGTTTTCGGTGCCGAAAGCTGCGTGAACGCGCCACTCACGGGGTGCGGGGGGCCATCCGGATGGCGACGTGCACCTGCCGGGCGCCCTCGGGCGCCTCGGCCAGCGGCCGGTTCGTCTTCATCAGCGGCCGCAGCAGCGCCATCATCGCGTCGCCCAGCGTCTGCAGCTCCTCGACGGTCGCGACGACCGTGCTGTGGGAGAACAGCGCTGCGTCGCGCCACTCGCGCTCGGCGGCACCGCGGTCGACGAACTCCAGCACCTTGGCGTCCGAGCTCGCCATCATCACCCGGGACAGCGTCGAGTCGATGGCCTGCACCTCGTGCGGGTCGGCGTCCGGCTCCGGGTCGTTCAGCCAGCTGGTGATCGCGGCCCGCCAGACCCGCTCGCGGCCGTCCCGGTCGCGGGAGTCGTCCGGCTCGACGAAGCCGTACTTGGCCAGCAGTCGCAGGTGGTAGCTGCACGCGCTGGGGGACAGGCCGGCGACCTGCGCGCACTCGGTGGCGGTGGCCGGGCCGTCGGCCTGCAGCCGCTCGAGGATCGCGTAGCGCCCGGCGTGCGCGAGCGCCCGCAGGGCGCCGGGGTCGGAGATCCGCCGGCCGTACGGCGTCTCGGGGCTGGTCCGCTGGTCCGTCATGCCCCGAGAATATCTGAAAGAACCCCTTCACAGATACGATGTGAAGCAGTAGTTTCACATCTATGGACACGACGACCGCCGCCCCAGCGCCCGCAGACCCTGCCGCAGACCCCGCAGCAGCCGCCTCGCCGCGCGAGCGGCGGTCGACGTCCGGGCGGCCCTGCGCACCCGCGACTTCCGCCTGCTGTTCTCGGCGTACGCGATCTCGGCGATCGGCAGCGAGGTCACCGTCCTCGCGCTGCCGCTGGCCGCCGCCCTGCTGCTCGGTGCGACGCCGCTGCAGATGGGCCTGCTGACGGCGGCCGGCACCGCGCCGTACATCGGGTTCGCGCTCGTCGTCGGGGCCTGGGTCGACCGGCTGCGCCGCCGGCGGCCGCTGATGATCGCTGCCGACCTGGCCGCCTCCGTCGCGCTGCTCACCGTGCCGCTGGCCTGGGCGCTGGACCTGCTCGACGGTCACCCAGCTCATCGCGGTCGAGCTGGTCGTCGGCGTCGCCCGGGTCGTCTTCCGGCCGACCTTCACCACCCACCTGCCCGACGTCGTCCCGGACCCGGCCATGACCGAGGCGAGCTCGCGCTTCAAGGCCGCCGAGTCGGTGGCGATGCTCGCCGGCCCCACCCTCGGCGGCTCGCTGATGCAGGTGCTCACCGCCCCGATCGCGGTGCTGCTCGACGCGCTGTCGTTCCTGACCTCGGCCGTCCTGGTCGGCCAGGTCCGGGCACCGGAGCGGGTCGGCTACGAGCCGCCGCCGCGGCGTCGGCTGGCGGCGGAGATCGGCGAGGGGATGGGCCTGCTGTGGCGCGACCGCCGGCTGCGCGCGATCGCGGGTGCCGCGGCCAACCTCAACTTCTTCGGGCTGATGGTCTTCGCCCTGCTCATCGTGTACCTGACCCGGGACCACGACTTCACGCCCGCTGATGATCGCCGTGGTCACGGTGGCCGGCGGCGCGGGCTCGCTGGTCGGTGCGGTGCTGGCTCCCCGGGTCGCCGAGCGGATCGGCCGCGGCCGGACGATCGTGCTCGGGTCGGCCATCTTCTCGCTCGGGATGATCGCGTTCCCGGCGGCCCAGGGTCCGCGCTGGCAGGTGCTCTCGATCCTCGTCGTGAACGAGATCGTGGTCGGCATCGCGATCATGCTGTTCGACGTCACCCTCGGCGGCTTCCTGCTCACCGAGGTGCCGCGCACGATGCTCGGCCGGGTCAACACCTCGCTGTCGACGGTCACCCAGGGCGTCAAGGCGCTCGGTGCCCTCGCCGGCGGCGCGATCGGCACGGCGTACGGCGTCCGGCCGGCGCTGTGGGTCGCCGCCGTCGGCGCCACCACCACGGTGCTGTGGACCTGGTTCTCGCCGCTGCCGATCCGATCACGAATGACCGGTCCGGCGGCGCCGCGCCGGTAACGTCGGGTCGACATGCATGGGGGACGGACTGCCGCGCGCCGGCTGGGGTCAGTGCTGCTGGCCCTGGCCGCGCTGACGGCGCCGCTGGTCCCGGGGCCGGCCGTCGCGGCGACCGGCCGGGACGAGGCCCGGATCGAGGTCCAGCTCCGCCAGGCACGCACCTTCGCACTGCACCAGCTGGCCCGCACCGACCGCCGGCTCCGGCCCGACCGGTTCCCGACCGTGGCGGTGCCCGGTCAGCCCTGGCGCACCAGCGGCACCGACGGGTGGCTGGCCGGGTTCTGGCCCGGGCCGGCTCTGGCTGGCCTACCAGGCCGACGGTCGACCGGCGTGGGCCCGCCGGGCCGCGGCGCGGCAGGCGCCGCTCGTCGTACGCCAGGACGACACCACCGCCCACGACCTCGGGTTCGTGCTGCAGACCAGCTTCGGGCGCGGCGCCGCTCTCGCCGGTCGCGGCCAGGACGCCGCGGTCGTCCGTCGCGCAGCCGCCGCGCTGGCCACCCGCTACGTGCCCTCGGCGGCCGCGATCCGCTGCTGGGACGGCCCGGCCGGCCAGGTCACCGTCAACATCGACAACCTGATGAACCTCGAGCTGCTGTTCCAGGCGGCCGACCTCGGGGGACCGACCCGGTGGCGCGACCTCGCGGTGCAGCACGCGCTCACCAGCGCGCGGTGGCAGGTCCGCCCCGACGGCAGCACGTTCCACGTCATGCGGCTCGACGAGCAGACCGGCCTGCCGACCTGGCGCGGGACGGTGCAGGGCGCCTCCGACGAGTCGACCTGGGCCCGCGGGCACGCCTGGGCGGTGCACGGCTTCACCACGGCCTACCGCGAGTCGCACGACGAGCGGCTGCTCGACGCGGCCCGCCGGACCGCCGGCTTCGCGGTGACGAACGCACCGGCCGACGGCGTGCCGTGGTGGGACTACGCCGCGCCGGGCACCCGCCGGGACACCACGGCCGCGGCGGTCCTCGCGTCCGGCCTGCTCGAGCTGGCCCGGATCGATCCCGACCCGCAGCTGCGGGCGCAGTGGCGGGCCGCCGGGATGCGCACCCTGCGGTCGCTGGTCGGGCCGCAGTACCTGGCCCGCGGCACCGGCGCCTGGTCGGTGCTGCTGCAGGGTCGCCACGACTCGACGTACGACGAGAGCGGCGTGACGTACGGCGACCACTACCTGCTCGAGGCCCTGCTCCGGGTCGAGCTGCTGCCCGCCACCGCGTCCCGCGTTGCGCGTCGCGCAGGTGCAGCGGGGGAGGCACGGCGGTCTGCGCGCCGACCTTCCCGGCGTCCGCACCGTCAGTGGCGTCTCGGTGCGCTGGCGGCCCGGGACGCCGACCCGGTTCGTCGTCCAGACCTCCCGGGACGGCCGGCACTGGTCCGCCGGCCGCGGCGGCGTCAGCAGCGGGCTCGGCGCCGGCCTGGAGACCTACGACGTGCGGGACCGCGCGGCCCGCTACGTCCGGGTCCGGCCACTGCCTGCCGCCGACGGCAGCACCGGCCGCCCGCTGCGGGTCGTCGTCCGCGGCTGACCGCCGAGCCGGTCAGCGGTCGGCGAGCCGGACGACGAACCGCAGCCCGGACCAGGTGGCGTCGATGGCGCAGACCTTGTTGTCGACGAGCCCGGTCGCCAGCCCGAAGTCCCGCACCACGTTCTCGTCGAGGTCGGTGGCGAGGCCGCTGGACCGCTTCGGCCAGGCGACCCACAGCCCGCCGGCCGTGGTCAGCCGGTCCCGGGCCGGCCCGAACCGTTGCTGCAGGGCACGGAAGTCGGGCGCGAAGGCCAGCACCACGTCGTACGCCGAGCGGCCGGCCCGCCGGTGCAGCTCGACGCCCGGCAGCGGGCCGAGGGTGTCCTCGGCGAACCGCTCCGGTGCACCCATCAGGAGGACCCGGCTGCCGGGCTTGATGCCGAGCTTCGTCGGCAGCGGGGTGCCCGAGTAGCCGGCTGCGTCCACCACGGGCTGAAGGCTAGCCTCGCGACCATGGCCGACCCCGCCGCGCCGTCCGCCGCCCCGGCCGGGCTGGCGTTCGGCGAGTCGCAGGCCCGCTGGGTGCTGGCCGCGACGGTGCTCGGCTCCGGGATGGCGTTCATCGACGGCACCGTGGTGAACGTCGCGCTGCCCGAGATCGGCGAGGACCTGGACGCCGGAGTGGCCGGGCTGCAGTGGACGATCAACGCCTACACGCTGACCCTCGCGTCGCTCATCCTGCTCGGCGGCTCGCTGGGTGACCGCTTCGGCCGCCGACGGATGTTCGTGGTCGGCACCGTCTGGTTCGCCGTGGCCTCGCTGGCCTGCGGGTTGGCGCCGGACATCAAGACGCTGGTGGCGGCCCGCGCGGTCCAGGGCGTCGGCGGCGCGCTGCTGACGCCGGGCAGCCTGGCGATCCTGCAGTCGGCGTTCCGGCCCGAGGACCGGGCGCGGGCGATCGGCGCCTGGTCCGGTCTCGCCGGCATCGCCGGAGCGGCCGGGCCGTTCGTCGGCGGCTGGCTGGTGCAGACCGCCGGGTGGCGCTGGGTCTTCCTGATCAACCTGCCGCTCGCGGTGGCGGTGGTGGTGATCGCCCTCCGGCACGTGCCCGAGAGCCTCGACCCCGACGCGTCGCACTCGCTGGACCTGCTCGGTGCCGGCGCTGGGTGCGATCGGCCTCGGCTCGCTGACCTACGGGCTGATCGCCTGGCAGGAGCTGGGGATCGGGTCGCCGGTGGTGCTCACGACCCTGGCCGTCGGTGTGCTCGGGCTGGCGGCCTTCTTCTGGCGGGAGCGGACCGCCCGGGCTCCGATGCTGCCGCTGGGCATCTTCCGCTCCCGGCTGTTCAGCGCCACCAACGGCGTGACCTTCGCGGTGTACGCCGCGCTCGGCGGCGTGTTCCTGTTCCTGGTGCTGGCGCTGCAGATCGTGGCCGGCTTCTCACCGCTCCAGGCCGGAGCGGCGCTGCTGCCGGTGACCCTGATGCTGCTCCTGCTGTCGTCGCGGATGGGGGCGCTCGCCAGCCGGATCGGTCCGCGGCTCCCGATGACCGTCGGGCCGTTGATCGCAGCGGTTGCGGTGCTGCTGCTCTCGCGGGTCGACTCCGGCACGCAGTACGTCGTCGACGTGCTGCCGGGCGGGCTGCTCTTCGGCCTGGGGCTGGCGTTCACCGTCGCGCCGCTGACCGCGACCGTGCTGGCCGCGGCGCCGGACCGGCACGCCGGCATCGCGAGCGGCGTCAACAACGCGGTCGCCCGGATCGCCGGCCTGCTCGCCGTCGCGGCACTGCCGCTCATCGTCGGGCTGGACGGCGCGGCCTACGCCGACCCCGACCTGCTGCAGCCGGCGTACCAGTCGGCGATGTTCGTCTGCGCCGGGCTGCTGGTCGTCGGCGGAGTCCTGGCCGCGGTGCTGGTCCGGCCCGCCCCGTCGGACGAGCCGGCCCAGCCGGCCGAGGAACCGGTGCATCACTTCAGCTGCGCGGTCGACGGCCCGGTGCTCAGGTCGTGCCCGCGCGACGGGCCGGTGGTACTCGGCGTTCGCACAGCGCAGTGAGCCTGCGGTTAGTCGTCGGCTTGCACCCACATCCGCAGCCGGTCGAGCGCCTCGCGCTCGATCTGGCGCACCCGCTCCCGGGAGACCCCGAGGCGGCCGGAGATCATCTCGTAGGTCTGCTTCGGGCCGGGGACCAGGCCGTAGCGGCACCGGATCACCTCGGCCTCCCGCTCGGTCAGCCGGTCGACCAGCCCGACGAGGGCGTCGCGCGAGTCGTTCTCGACGACGATGTCCTCGGGGCTGGGCTCGGCGGCGTCGACCAGGTCGCCCAGGGTCGTGCCGCCGTCCTCGCCGACGAGGGCGTCCAGGCTGGCGGGCGTCCGGGAGATCCGGTCGAGGTCCTGGACGGTGTCGACGTCCAGGCCCATCTCGGTCGCGACCTCGAGGTCGGTCGCGTCCCGGCCGAGCGAGGCCGCCAGGTCGCGACGGGTGCGGCTGAGCCGGCTCAGCTTCTCGACCTGGTGCACGGGCAGCCGCACGGTGCGGCTCTGCTCGGCGATGGCCCGGCCGATGGACTGCCGGATCCACCAGGTGGCGTACGTCGAGAACTTGTAGCCGCGGGCGTAGTCGAACTTCTCCACGGCCCGGACCAGGCCGACGTTGCCCTCCTGGATCAGGTCGAGCAACGGCATCGAGGCGCGGTGGTAGCGCCGTGCGAGCGACACCACGAGCCGGAGGTTGGCCCGGATGAAGGCGCGCTTGGCGAGCTCGCCGTCGGTGGCGAGCCGGTCCAGCTCGCTGGTGGTCGCGATCTTGCGGGCCTCGCGCAGCTTGACCGCGCGCCGGTGGCCGAGCTCGTCGAGAAGGCGTCGGGCGTAGAGGCCGGCCTCGATCCGCTGGGCGAGGTCGACCTCGGTCGCGGCGTCGAGCAACGGCGCCTTGCCGATCTCGTCGAGGTAGAGACGGACGAGGTCGGGGGTGGCGACCTCCTGGTCGAATGCGTCGACCGGCGTGGTGCTGGGGGCGTCGGCCTGCTCGACCGGGTCGGGCAGGGGAGCGGGCCGAGCCAAAGGCTGCTGGGTCATCGGTCCCTTTCGTCGTGCCGGGCCGAGTGGCCCGCACATGGAGGGAAACGATCGGGAGGCCCGCAGGATTCCGGCAGGTGAGGGCGGCCTACCTGGGGGTAGGGCCCGCGCCATGCCGGCCTCCGCGACCTCCCGTGACGCAACCCTTCTCGACCTGCGTCCGGACCTCGACGATCCCGGTCGCCCGGACGGCGGCCTGGGCTGCCGCCGCCCTCGACGCCGGCCTGCTCGACCTGCCGCTGCCGGGCCGCGGGGGCGACCGCCGAGCGGCTGGCCGGCCTGGCCGACCTCGGGACCGTCGACCTCGACCTGGCCCGGCTGGCCGAGGCCCATGCCGACGCCGCCGCGATCCGCGCCGACCTCGGGTTCGACGGACCCGACGACGGCCTGTGGGGCGTCTGGGCCGCGAACCCGCCGGCCGACCCGCTGCTCGCGCGCCAGCAGGGTGCGGGGTGGGTGCTGGAGGGCACCAAGCCGTGGTGCAGCGGCGCCGGCTGCTGCAACCGGGCCCTGGTCACGGCGCGCACGCGCCGACGGCTACCGACTCTTCGCCGTCGACCTGGCCGAGCCGCTGGCGACGCCGGTGGACGGCACCTGGCCGGCAGCCGCGATGCGGGGCAGCGACAGCAGGTCGGTGTGCTTCGAGGCCGTGCCCGCCGAGCCGGTCGGCGGGCCGGAGGAGTACCTGCACCGGCCGGGCTTCTGGCACGGCGCGGTCGGGGTGGCAGCCGTCTGGTGGGGCGGGGCCCGCGGCGTCGCCCGCGCGCTGGCCCGGGCCGACGAACGCCGGCCGCTGAACCCGCACGCCCTGGCCCACGCCGGAGCCGTCGATGCCTCCCTCGCGGCCGGCTGGGCGAGCCTCGCCGCGGCCGCCGGCTTCTTCGACGGCGACCCCGACGACAAGACCGGCCTCACCCGGCTCACGGCCGGCCGGGTCCGCGCGATCGTCGAGGCCTCCGCGGTCGAGGTCGTCGAGCGGACCGGCCGGGCGCTGGGTGCCGCGCCGCTGGCCCTGGACGCCGACCACGGCCGCCGGGTCGCCGACCTCGGGCTGTACCTCCGGCAGAGTCACGCCGAGCGCGACCTCGAGGAGCTCGGCCGGGCCAGCCTCGACGCCGGCGGCTTCCCCTGGACGACTCCGGACGGCCCGGCATGACCACGATCGAGCCGATGGCCGGCACCGACGAGTCCCGCTGGACCGGCGTGGCCGGCGCCGGCGTCCTGGCCGACGCTGGACGTCGAGCAGCTGGCGCAGCAGCGCGCTGCTGGTGGTCGCGGCGCACCCGGACGACGAGGTCCTCGGGGTCGGCGGCCTGCTGGCCGTCCTGGCCGGGCTCGGCGCCGACCTGCGGCTGCTGTGGGCCACCGACGGCGAGGCCTCGCACCCCCGCTCGACGGCCGAGCCGGCCCGGCGGCTCGCGTCGATCCGGCGGGCGGAGTCGTCGGTCGCGGCCGAGCGGCTCGGGCTGGCCGCCGTACCGCGCATCCATCTCGGGCTGCCCGACGGCGGGCTGGGGCGGCTCGAGGACCAGCTCACCGAGCGGCTCGCCGTGCCAGGTCGGGACGGACGACGTCGTCCTCGCGCCGTGGTCCGGCGACGGCCATCCCGACCACGAGGCCTGCGGACGCGCGGCCGGAGCCGCCGCCCGGACGCTGCTCGAGTACCCCGTCTGGGCGTGGCACTGGGCGGCGCCGGACGACGACCGGGTGCCCTGGACGCGGGCTCGCCGGGTCGACCTCGACGCCTCGGCGCGGGACCGGAAGGCAGCCGCCGTCGGGTGCTTCCGGTCGCAGGTCGAGCCGATCGGCCCCGGGCCGGCCGACGGCCCGGTGCTGCCGGACCGGGTGCTGGCGCACTTCCGGCGCGACCACGAGGTGGTGCTGGCATGAGCCTGCCGGTCGACTACTTCGCCCAGATGTACGCCGGGTCCGACGACCCGTGGGGATTCCGCAGCCGGTGGTACGAGCAGCGCAAGCGCGACGTCACTCTCGCTGCGCTGACCGAGCCGCGCTACCGCCGGGCGTTCGAGCCCGGCTGCTCGATCGGGGTCCTCACCGCCGGGCTGGCGGCGCGCTGCGACGAGGTCGTCGCCTCCGACATCGACGACCGCGCACTCGCGGCGGCCCGGGCGGCGACCGACGGGCAGGACCACGTGCACGTCACGCGCCTCGAGGTGCCGCACGCCTGGCCGGACGGGATGTTCGACCTGGTGGTCGTCTCGGAGCTCGGCTACTACCTCGACCCGGGCGCCCTCGACCTGCTGCTCGACCGGGTGGTCGGCTCGTTGTCACCGCGCGGCACGCTGCTGGCCTGCCACTGGCGGCACCCGGTCGCCGACTACCCGGCGACCGGCGACGAGGTGCACGAGCGGCGTGCTCGCCCGCCCCGAGCTGACCCGCGCGGTCCGGCACGAGGAGGAGGACTTCCGCCTCGACCTGCTGACCCGCGGCGCGGCGCCGTCGCCGGCCCGGCGCGAGGGCCTGGTGCCATGACGCCGACGATCCTGGCGGTCGGGGTGGTCGTGCCGGCCCGCAACGAGCAGGACCTGCTGCCCGGCGCGCTCGACGCGCTCGGTGTCGCGGCCGCCGAGGTGGCCCGGCGCGGGGTGCCCGTCGACCTGCTCGTGGTCGCCGACTCCTGCACCGACCGCACGGTCGCCGTGGCCCGGGCCCGCGGGGTGCGGGTCGTGGAGGTGCAGGCCGGGTCCGTGGGCATGGCGCGAGCCGCCGGCCTGCGGCTGCTGCTGGAGCGGCAGCGCGCCGTCCCGCCGGACCGGCTCTGGCTGGCCAGCACCGACGCCGACTCGCGGGTGCCCCCGCACTGGCTGCGCGGCCAGCTCGACCTGGCGGCCGACGGCGCGGACCTCGTGGTCGGCACCGTCGAGGTGGACGACTGGTCGGCGCACCCGCCGTACGTCGAGGCGCGCTGGCGAGCCGGCGTACGACGGGCAGGACGGTCACAGCCACGTGCACGGCGCCAACGTCGGCGTCCGCGCCGATGCCTACCGGAGGTCGGCGGCTTCCGGTCCCTGGACCGCGACGAGGACGTCGCGCTGGTCGCCGCCCTCGGCCACCGCCGGGTGGTCCGCAGCGGGACCATCCCGGTCGTCACCAGCGCCCGGCTGCGGTCACGCACCGGTGGCGGTTTCGCCGACCACCTGGCCGGCCTGGCCTGACCGGCTCAGACCGGCTCAGAACGCGGGCAGCCAGGGGACCGGGTCGACCAGGGCCGCGTTCACGTAGAGCTCGAGGTGCAGGTGGCAGCCGGTCGAGTAGCCGGTCGAACCCACCGTGCCGATGGCCTGCCCGGCGGTGACCCGGTCGCCGACTGCGACGCCGAGCTCGGTCTGGTGGTTGTACGTCGTGGTGAGCAGCACTCCGTCGACCGCCCCGTGCGAGATGACGGTGCGCCAGCCGTAGGCGCTGTTCCACCCGGCCTGCATGACGACCCCGTCGAGGGCGGAGTGGATCGGCGTGCCGCAGGCGGCCCCGATGTCGGCACCGGTGTGCAGCTTGTAGACCCCGGTCATCGGGTGCACCCGCATGCCGAACGGTGAGGTGATGCCGCCGTGCACCGGCCAGCCGAGGGTCCCGGCCCGGGCCGGGACGGTGGCCCCGTCGCGGGCCGCGCCGGCGCCCAGGTCGGCGCTGGCCTGCGCCGCCAGCTGGGCCTGCAGCTGGCTGGACTCCCCGGTCCGCTGCGCGTGCGCGATGTCGTCCTTGGCCTGCGCCGCGGCGGCGGCCGCGAGCGCGGCCTTGCCGCTGGGCGACCAGGTCGTTGACCCGGGCCTCGGCGGCGCGCGCCTGCTTCGACAGCTGCTGCACCGCCCGGAGGTCCCGCTGGGCCTGCTCGTCGACCGCGGCGACGTCGTCGCGGACCCGCTCGAGGTCCTCGGTGCGGGCACCGTAGGACTGCCGTGCGGTCTCCAGGTCGGCGAGCAGCGAGCGCTGCGAGGTCACGACGGTCTGGATGCGCGACGATGCGCTCGGCGAAGTCCGAGGGCGACTGCGCGTCGAGCAGCATCGACGACGTTGCTGAGCGAGCCGCCGCCCTGGTAGACGGCGCGGGCCAGCCGGCCGAGCCTGGCCCGCTGCTCGGTGACCTGGGCCGCGGTCTGCTCGGCCTCCTGGGCGCTGAGCATCAGCTGCACCTGGGCCTGGCCGCGGCGCAGTGCGGTCTCGGCCTGGCGGCGCTCGGCGGCGGCCAGCAGCTCCTGGGTGCGCTCGACGGTGGCGCGGGCCCCCGGCAGCGCCCGGTCGGCGAGGCGGAGGTCGGCGGCCGCGCGGACCATCTCCTCCGACGACTCGGCCAGCTCGGAGCGGACCTCGGCCAGCACGGCGTCCAGCTCGGTCTGGTCGGTGATGCCCGGGTCGGCCAGGTCGTCCGCGGCGTCCCGGCCCGCGGCCGGAGCCGTCGTCGCCGGCTCGTCGGCGGCACTGGTGCCCGCCGGACCGAGCGCGAGCAGCGCCACGGCACCGGCCAGCACGGCGCGGCCGAGCAGGCGTCGCATGGGCGTCCTTCGCACGTCGGGTCGGGCCCGGATGTCCGGGCCTCCTCACGTCGTCGGCGTCCTTGCCCCCCGCCTTGACCGCCCAGACCGGCTTAGTGCCTTGCGAGGTCGCCGCCTGCTCGACCTACGGTGGGCCCATGTATCTGGAGAACGTGGTCATCGACGCCGTCGACCCGCAGCGGCTGGGCCGGTTCTGGGAGGCCGCGGTCGGCGGCGAGCAGCTGACCGACGAGCTTGCCGGCTACGAGACGCGGCTCACCATCGAGGGCGGACCGGTGCTCGACCTGTGCTTCCCGCGCGTCCCGGAGCCGCCGACCGAGCCGCCGCGGCTCCATCTGGACCTCTCCGGAGGCGACCCGCCAGGCCGAGGTGGTCGATCGGCTGATCGGGTTGGGCGCGCGACACCTGGACATCGGGCAGGGCGAGGTGCCGTGGGTGGTGCTCGCCGACCCGGCGGGCAATCCCTTCTGCGTGATGGAGGAACGGGAGTCGTACGCCGACACCGGTCCCCTCGCGGCGCTGCCGCTCGACTCCGCCGACCCGGACCGGGACGCGGAGTTCTGGTCCTGGCTGACCGGCTGGACCGACGTGGCCGGCGTCACCCTCCGGTCCCTGCGCCACCCGTCGCTGCGGGGTCCCCTCCTCGAGCTGTGCCCTGAGCGGGCACCCAAGGGGACGGCGAAGAACCGGATGCACCTCGACGTCCGGCTCGAGTCCGGCGACGACCCCGACGGGGTCGAGGCAAGCATCCTGGAGCGCGGCGGCGGCAGGTTCCACCACCCGGAGTGGGGCGAGCTGCCGTGGCGTTCCTACACCGACCCGTCGGGCAACGAGTTCTGCGTGCTGCCTGCGCGGCCGTAGGACCCGCCGCGTCAGGCGACCATGGCCCCCGGCCGCACCTCGGCGAGGAGGCGACCGAGCATCGGGACGGCCACCGAGGTGTCGAAGCACGCCTGGACCCGGTCCGCGGCGGCCATCCCCATCGCCTCGCAGCGCATCGGGTCGGCCTGCAGGGCACGAGCGGCGGCCCGCAGGTCGTCGTGGACGGGGACGACGATGCCGGTGACGCCGTCGGCCACCAGGTCGCCGAGCACGCCGACGTCTCGCACGACCGCCGGTCGCCCGGCGGCCATCCCCTCGAGCACCGCGGCGACGTCGGCGGGGCAGTCGTCGGAGGCCACCACGACCTCGGTCGGCTGCTCACCCGGCGTCTCGGCTGATGCGGGAGCAGTCGACGGCCTCGGGCAGCACCCGCACCTGGGACCGGGGTGCGCCCAGCATCGCCAGGGCCTCGGCCTCGGACGGGCTCGCTGCGAGGACCGTGGCGCCACTGCGCACCAGGGCTCGCTCGACCCGGCTGACGGCCGGGTCCCCGGACCGCCCGGGGCGCGCCAGCCGCAGCAGGACCGGAGTCGGGTGCTCGCGGGTGGCCACCTGGGCGGTGAGCCCGGCGACCCAGCCGAGGGCGATGAGTGCGTCCGGCGCCGAGCCCGACCACGAGTCGGCGAGCGCGTAGCCGAGTCCGGCGGCGTCTCGGGCCTCGAGGTCGGGGTGGTCGGCGAGGTGGACCTGGTGGCCGAGGGCGACCAGGCCGTCGTGCAGCCAGGCGCGGGTGGCGCCGGCGTCTGCGGGGAGGGTGTTGAGCAGCGTGAGGTGCATGGAACTCGATCCGAGGGGTGGGCGCGCGACGGCGCGCGGGTCGTGCGGCGCGCCGGCTGCTGCAGCGCGCGGAAGTGACTCGGTGCAGATCTTGCTCAACTGGTCAGGGCGGAAACCCCGCGAGGCCGATCAGGTGTGCGCCTGCCGGCGCTGCAGCTCGGCGATCAGGTCACCGCGGCTCATGGCCGACCGGCCCTCGATGCCGGCCCGGCGGGCGAGCTCGTACAGCTCGGCCCGAGGCAGGTCGAACCGTCGCGGCGGCGGCTCGCCGTCGCCCCGCTCGCGCAGGTCCTCGTCGCGGTAGGTCTCGTAGACCCCGCCGAGTCGCCGGATCTCCTTGCGCGGGACGGCCGACTCCAGCGGCTCCAGCACCTGGTCGGCGAGGATGGCGGCGTGCTCCTCGATCAGCACCCGGAGCCGGTCACCGAGGTCGGCCAGGTCGGTCGACGGCACCGGGCTGGCGCAGAACTCCTCCGCCAGCCGGTCGATCTCGGCGTTGATCCGGGCCACGGCCTCGGTGGCGGCGGCGGCCGGCGCGCCGGCCGGGGCGACGACGTCCGGCAGCAGGGTGCGGTCCTCCGCGACCCGGTGGGCGGTGAGCAGCCGCACCAGCTCGTCGCGCCAGCGTTCCTGGCTCGGGCCCTCGGTCACGGCCCGTCTCAGCAACCGCAGCAGGCGCTCGTGGTCGAGCGATGTCAGTCGGCGGATGCTGCTGGGCATGCCCGACCCGTACCCCGGGACAGATCGGTCATTCGCGGCCGACCGGGTGGACCGTCAGTCAGTTGCCGCTTTCCGCCGTTCCCGGGCCGTCAGCGGCACGACGTACCAGAGGAGGACGAACCAGAGCACCACGAACCCGGACAGCACGAACGGCAGGACGCCGTCGAGCACGACGTCGAGGATGAGCAGCACGGCACCGTTGATCGCGAGCAGCAGCATCACCAGACCGCCGCGGGCCATCAGGTCGGCGCCACGCACCAGGCGCGGCTTCAGCCCGCGGCGGAACAGGATCCGGTGCAGCGGCACCGGCCCGATGAGCAGCGCGGAGGCGACGGCGGTCGCCAGCAGCGTGCCGACGTACAGCCGGTGCTGGAACTCGGTGATCTGGCCGAACCGCTGGGTGAACGCCAGGGTCAGCAGGAACGCGAACAGGAACTGCACGCCGGTCTGGGCGACGCGCAGCTCCTGCAGTAGCTCGTCGTACCGCCGGTCGGCCTTCTCGTCCTCGGACTCGTCCGGCCGCCGGTCCTTGCTGTCCGTCGTCACGGGGTCAGACTGCCCCGGACGGCGGGTCCGGAAGCACCCCAGAGGCACTCGGTGCCTCAGACCTCGCCGCGCCAGGCGCCGGTCTCCTGGCCCCGGCTCTCGATGAAGTCCTTGAACCGCTCCAGGTCGCCCTTGACCCGGTGCTTCACGATGCCGAGCTTGTCGCCCGCGGTCTCGACGAAGCCCTCGGGCTCGAAGTCCATCTGGACCATGACCTTCGTGGTCTCCGGCGAGAGCCGGTGGAAGGTGACGACGCCGGCCTGGCGCGGCTCGTCGACCGACGTCCACGCGACCCGCTCGTCGGGGAGCTGCTCGGTGATCGCGGCGTCGAACGTCCGCTCGACACCGCCGATCTTGGTCACCCAGCGGGTCATCGTGTCGCTGGTCTGCTCGATCCTCTCGACACCTTCCATGAACTGCGGGAAGGACTCGAACTGGGTCCACTGGTTGTAGGCGGTGGTGACCGGGACGGCCACCTCGATCGACTCTTCGACTGTGCTCATGCCGCCCTGGCTGCCCTCAGCCCGGCCGGGAAAACCCGCTCAGTCCTGGGGCTCGGCCGGCAGGTGCCGCCGCGACTGCACGATCCGGAACCGGTTGGCGACGTAGGCCGCGTCGGTGAGCGCGGAGTTCGCGGCCGGGTTGGCGCCGGTGGCGTGGAAGTCGCAGAACGCCGCCGACTGGTTGACGTACACCGTCTCGGTCAGGTTGCAGGACAGTGCGACGCCCGCGTCCAGGGCCGCCTCCTCGGCCGCGTCGAGCACGGCGTCGGACGTCGAGTAGACCGCGGCGGTGATGGCGCCGTGCTCGATGACGGAGTCGCGGAGCAGCTCGATCGACTCGGCGGTGCTCCCGGTGGTGACCAGGAACGCGATCGGCCCGAAGCACTCCTGCAGGTAGGTGTCGCGGTCGGCGGCGTCGACCCGCACCACGGTCGGGGTGCGGACGACGGCGTCCGGGAAGTCCGGATGGGTGACCGACCGGGACGCGAGCACGACATCGCCGTACGACGACGACTTGTCGAGCCGCTCGAGGACGCCGTCGTTGACGACCGCGCCGAGCAGTGCGGTCGCCCGGGCGTCGTCGCCGAGCAGGCCGTCGACCGCCGCGGCCAGGTCGGCGCCGAACTCGTCGACGCTCTTCGTGCTCGCCGTCGGCGGTGATGCCGTCGCGGGGGACCAGCAGGTTCTGCGGGGTCGTGCACATCTGGCCGCTGTAGAGCGACAGCGAGAACGCGAGGTTCGCGAGCATCCCCTGGTAGTTGTCGGTGGAGTCGACGACGACGGTGTTGACGCCGGCCTTCTCGGTGAAGACCGCGCCTGGTGGGCGTTGTGCTCCAGCCAGTCGCCGAAGCCGGTGGACCCGGTGTAGTCGATGATCTTCACCTCGGGCCGCACCGCGAGGACCTTCGGCGAGGCCCTCGCCGGGCTGCTCGGCGGCGAGCTGCACCAGGTCGGGGGAGAAGCCGGCCTCGGCCAGCACCTCGCGGGCGATCGGCACGGTGATGGCCAGCGGCAGCACCGCGCCGCGGGTGCGGCTTCACGACCACGGCGTTGCCGGTGACCAGGCTGGCGAACAGGCCCGGGTAGGAGTTCCAGGTCGGGAAGGTGTTGCAGCCGATCACCAGCGCGACGCCGCGCGGCACGACGGTGAAGCGTCTTGGTCATCCGCTGCGGCGGGCGCTTGCCCTGCGGCTTCTCCCAGGCGGCCTGCGCGGCGTGCCGGGTCATCTCGGCGTAGGCGTAGGCCACCGCCTCGAGGGCGCGGTCCTGCGCGTGCGGCCCGCCGGCCTGGAACGCCATCACGAAGGCCTGGCCGGTGGTGTGCATGACCGCCTGCGCCATCTCGTGGCTGCGGGCGTTGATGCGCGGCAGGATCTCCAGGGCGACCGCCGGCGCGGGCGTCGGGCCCGGCGTCGCGCCAGGCCGGGATGGCGGCGGTGGCGGCGGCGAGCAGCGCGTCCGACGTCGGCGTGCGGGTAGGTGATCGCCAGGTCGAGGCCGTACGGCGAGCGCTCGCCGGCCACCTCGCCGTCGGTGCCGGACTGCTGCAGCGGGAACGGCTTGCCGAGGTAGCCGTCGAACGCGGCCTTGCCCTCGGCGGCCGACTGGGTGCCGCTCTCCTCGCCGTACGCCTTGAGGTTCTCCGGGTAGGCCGACCAGTAGGTCCGCTCCCGGATCGCGGTGAGTGCGCGCTCGAGGGTCTCCCGATGCGCGGTGGTCGGCTCGGTCGTCGTCGTCATGCTCCGTAACCTAACGTCGTGGCCGACGAGACCGAACTGGTGCTGCTGGACGGCGGCCTGGCCACCGAGCTCGAGCGGCGGGGCCACGACCTGTCCGACGCCCTGTGGTCGGCGCGGCTGCTGCTCGACCGGCCGGACGAGATCGTCGCGACCCACCTGTCCTACTTCCGGGCCGGCGCGCAGGTGGCGACGACGGCGAGCTACCAGGCGAGCTTCCAGGGCTTCGCGGCCCGCGGCGTCGGCCGGGACGACGCGGCGGCGCTGATGCGGCGCAGCGTCGAGCTGGCGCGCGAGGCGGCCGGATCGCCGCGGCGAGGCGGGCGACGGCGTCCGGCGGTACGTCGCGGCGTCGGTCGGCCCGTACGGCGCCGTGCTGGCCGACGGGTCGGAGTACACCGGCGACTACGGCATCACCGACGCGCGCGCTCCGGGACTTCCACCGCGAGCGGACCGAGGTGCTGGCGACCGCGGGCGCCGACCTGCTCGCGATGGAGACCGTGCCGTCCGAGCAGGAAGCAGCCGTGCTCCTGGAGGTGCTCGACGAGATGCCCGAGGGCACCCGCGGGTGGCTGAGCCTGACCTGCGCCGACGGCGGCACGACCCGCCGCGGCGAGGACGTCGACCGGGTCTTCGCGTTGGCCCGCGGTCACGCGCGGGTGGTCGCCGTCGGCGTCAACTGCACGGCTCCCGAGCACGTCGAGGAGCTGGTGCACCGGGCGGTGGCCGCGAGCGGCAAGCCGGCGATCGCCTACCCGAACAGCGGCGAGAGCTGGGACGCGGCAGGCCCGGGCCTGGGGTGGCGACGGCGCCGGCGTCGACGGCGACGCGGCGCAGCGCTGGGTCGCGGCCGGCGCGCGGTACGTCGGCGGCTGCTGCCGGGTCGGCGCCAGCGACATCGCCCGTCTCGCCGCGTCCCTGCGCCCGCACTGACCCGCTAGAACGCGCAGATCTGGCGCAGCGCCTGCTTGGTCGGGTCGCCGACGGTCGGGTTGACCGCGAGGTCCTCGTCACCGGGCTCGGACACCCAGACGAGGAAGGCGTACGGCTGCTTGATCTCGCCGATCGCGTGGCCGGAGCAGCGGGCCGTGTACGCGACCACCGGGATGCGGGCCTCGGGCTGGTCGGGAGTGAGTGACGCCAGGGGTTCGGCGGTCGGGGTGTCCGGCCGCAGCCCGTACATCACGGCCCCCGCGACCTGGCTGATCGTGCGCGGGCCGCCCTCCAGGAGCTTGGCCTGCAGCACGCCGTGCAGCACGTCGCCGTCCGCTGTCTTCTCCAGGCGCCACGAGTCGTCGAAGCGCAGGTCCACCGCCTCGCCCAGTCGCTCGACCGCGCAGGCGCGGGTCGCGATCCGGTCCAGGAGGCCGTCGGCATCGCGCGCCTTGACCCGCACGGTCCGGGACGCCGGCTCGTCGCCCTGCCGGACCTGCATCGTCACCCGGGGCGACCCGATCCGCGGCGGGCCGTCGGCCGGGCACCGCACGCCGTCGTACGGGACCGGCAGGTTGACTGCCTGTTCCGGCGAGCAGCGGCTCGTCCTTGCGCAGCGGTCCGGGAATCGCGAAGCCGGGGACGGACAGCCGGATGCGCTCGACCATGACGTCGGAGTCGCCGAGGTTCTCGACCGTGACCTCGACCCGCTGCAGGACGACGTCCCGGCGCAGCTGCACGACCTCTGCCCCGAGCGTCGGCTTCGCCGCGGCAGGTGTCGCGGCGGACGGGCTGTCGCCGTCGCAGGCGGCCAGGCCCGGCGAGAGCGACCAGGCCGACGGCACCCGACAGCACGACGCGTGCCGTCGTGCTGGTCAGCCGGTCCAGACCCATCCGGCCATGATGCCTACTCGTCGGACACCTCGCGCAGGCGTCGGGCCAGGTAGCGGCGCTCCGGCGTCGGTGGTGACCAGGTCGAGCGCCTGCGCGATAGGCGGCGGCCGCCTCGTCGCGGCGCCCGAGTCGGCGCAGCAGGTCGGCGCGGGTCGCCGGCAACAGGTAGTAGTCCGCGAGCGCGCCGCTCGGCGGCAAGGTCGTCGACCAGCGGCAGACCGGCAGCCGGGCCGTCGGCCATCGCGACGGCGACCGCGCGGTTCAGCTCGACGACCGGTCCGGGGGTCAGCCGGGCGAGCTCGGCGTACAGCGCGGCGACCTGCGGCCAGTCGGTCGACGCCACGTCGGGCGCCTCGGCGTGCACCGCCGCGATGGCGGCCTGCACCTGGTAGACGCCGGGCTGCCCGCGGCGCAGCGCCCGGTCGAGCACCGCGACCGCCTCGGTGATCTGCGCGCGGTCCCAGGCCGAGCGGTCCTGGTCCTCCAGCGGCACGAGGTCGCCGGCCTCGTCGACCCGCGACGCGCGGCGCGCGTCGTGCAGCAGCATCAGGGCGAGCAGCCCCTGCGCCTCGGGCTCGTCCGGCATCAGCGTCGCGAGCAGCCGGGCCAGCCGGATCGCCTCGCCGGACAGGTCGGCGCGCACCAGGTCGGCGCCGGCCGTCGCCGCGTACCCCTCGTTGAACAGCAGGTAGAGCACCGCGAGGACGGCCGACAGCCGCTCGGGCAGCAGGTGCGCCGGCGGCACCCGGAACGGGATCCCCGCGTGGCGGATCTTGTTCTTCGCCCGGAACAGCCGTTGCCCCATCGTGTGCTCCGAGACGAGGAACGCCCGGGCGATCTCCGAGGTCCGCAGCCCGGCCAGGGTGCGCAGGGTCAGCGCGACCTGCGCCTCGCGGGTCAGCGCGGGGTGCGCGCAGGTGAACATCAGCTCGAGGCGCTCGTCGGGGAAGTCGCCGACGGGAGGTGGCGGGCCCATCCGTGCCACCTCCCGCAGCTTCCCGGCCTCGACGGTGGACCGGCGCATCCGGTCGAGCGCGCGGTTGCGCGCCGTCGTGGTGAGCCACGCGCCGGGCCGTGCCGGTACGCCGTCGGTCGGCCATCGCTGCAGCGCCTCGGCGAACGCGTCCTGCGCGCACTCCTCGGCGAGGTGCCAGTCGCCGGTGAGCCGGATCAGCGTCGCGACGACCCGGCCCCACTCGTCGGCGTACGCGGCGGCGACGGCGTCCGCGGCGCTCAGTCGGTCCAGAACGGCCTCAGCTCGAGGACCCCGCCGCGGGACATCGGGTGCTTCGCCGCGACCGCGATCGCCTCGTCCAGGTCGGCGCACTCGATCACGTCGAAGCCCGCCACCAGGTCCTTGGTCTCGACGAACGGGCCGTCGGTCAGCAGGACCTCGCCGTCGCGCACCCGCACGGCCGTCGCGTCGCTGTCCGGCCGGATCCGCTCGCCGATCAGGCGCACGCCGCTGCCGTCCATCTCCTCGACCCACGCGTCCACGTCGATCTCCTCCGGCGCGGCACCGGCCGGCCGGCCGAGGTCGCCGGCCTCGCTGTCCTTGCGGTCGACGCAGACCAGCATCAGGTACTTCATTCGTCCTCCAGGTTCGGGGGTGTCACACACTCGCACGAGTGCGTCCGGACCCCTACGACGAACGGGATCCCCCGATCACTACCGACCTGGGCGAAAAGATTCCTGACGACGTGATCAAAGCAATCGGACTCGGCGGGTTCGGCGCCGAAGTCAGCTGAGTCAGTGCGTCTCGGGATCCGCGCATTCCGTTCTCGCGCCCGCGCTCTCGGCCAGACACGGACCCGCACGTAACCGGCAGCAAGGATGGGCTCTGCTGCACTCGACCGATGATCCGGTGGGGTGGCAGCGTGCGGGTGAGCGTCCGGGCCGGGTCTGACTCGAGGTTTCCGGCTGACGTCTTCGGGCTGTCTTGATAATGATCCGTCGGCCCGGCCTGGTCGCTCACCCGACACCGACCGGACGGGCGGAGTGACCTACTAGGAGCCTGCCGAAACCAGGCCCGTTGCTGTCTTGTCCGCCGTCCCGGCCGGCGCGGTGTCAACCGTTCCCGGCGAAGGGTGGAGGCTGACATGTCAACGATGGCAAGGATCACCGGCGGTGTCGATACGCATCTGGATGTGCATGTTGCGGCCGCTCTCAACGACGTCGGTGGGGTGCTGGGAACGGCGTCGTTCCCGACCACGAACGCGGGCTACCGCCAACTGCTGCAGTGGCTGTCCTCGTTCGGTGAGGTCGCCCTGGTCGGCGTCGAGGGGACCGGGAGCTATGGGGCCGGGCTGTCGCGGTTCCTGCACTCCCACAGGGTCGGGGTGGTCGAGGTCGACCGACCGAACCGGCAGACGCGGCGGCTGGCGGGCAAGTCCGATCCGATCGATGCGATCAGCGCGGCCCGCGCGGCGTTGTCTGGGACCGCGAACGGCGGGGCCAAGACCCGCGACGGCAACGTGGAATCCCTACGGGTGCTGCGGGTTGCGCTGCTCAGTGCCCGCAAGGCCCGGACCCAGGCGATCAACCAGATCCACTCCCTGGTCTGCACCGCACCCGACGGGCTGCGCGACAAGCTTCGTCACCTACCCACCGTCGACCTGATCCGGGTCTGCGCCGGCCTGCGCCCCTCGCCCACCACCGACGTCGCGGCCGTCACCAAGACCACCCTGCGGGCGTTGGCTCGCCGAGTGCACCACCTCGACGAGGAGACCACCGACCTCCAGGCACTGATCCGGCCGCTGGTGACTGCCACCGCACCCGAGCTGCTCGCGCACCACGGTGTCGGCCCCGACACCGCCGCCGCTCTCCTCATCGCCGCCGGCGACAACCCGGGCAGGCTCCGCAGCGAAGCCACCTTCGCCCGGCTCTGCGGCGCCGCACCCATCCCAGCGACCAGCGGCAAGACCCAACACCGTCACCGGCTACACCGCGGCGGCGACCGGCAAGCGAACTCCGCCCTCTGGCACATCGCACTGACCCGGATGTCCAACGACCCAGACACCCGCGCCTACGTCACACGACGAACCCAGCAGGGCCTGTCCAAGCGAGAAATCATGCGCTGCCTCAAGCGCTACATCGCCCGCGAGCTCTACAGCGACCTACCCCAGCAAATGTTGGCTTGACGACCCTAGGAGCATCACTATGCGACGGATGGTCGGCGGTTCCCGACCATCCTGTCGTGCGCAGGGGTATACGCCCACGGCCACGGCGGACACCAACATGCGGCGATCTCAGAAGGCACGACGTCGAACAAGGAGCACCCCCCAGCGGCGCGCGCCGAGGGTCTGGATTAGCAGCGTGCGCCAAGCTCGTCCCAGGGTTGACGCGCTCGGTCGCACGGCTCCGCCTG
>CAVYTH010000021.1:0-85498 GCA_963771345.1 uncultured Actinomycetota bacterium | reverse complement strand
CCCACGACCCTACGCCGGACCTCGCAGTTGTGTCTTGACACAGAGGGGAACCACTATGCGACACGGCCTCGAGGAGTCGATGCTCGCCGGCGGCAGCCCGGCGCCAGCCGAGCACGCCGGGCATGAGGTCCGCCGCGGCCCCTTGCTGGCGGCCCGGCACGGGTGCACGCTCGGACTGGCCCTACTTCGCGCCGCGGGCCGGATCATGGTGCCTGCACCACCTCCGACCCACCCGTGGCCGCGACCGTGGGAGGCGGCATGGACGAGTCACGAGCTCTTCAGCGCGCGGGATGGGCAGGCGCCGCTTCGGTCGTGCTGCTCGTCGTCGGGGTGGCGCTGTGCTGCGTTGGTCGGCGTCGACGACCCAGGCGTGTCGGACGCCGCCATCCTCGAGAGGCTCGACGACGGCGCGAAGCAGACCGCCGCCGGCATCGGGCTGCCCGTGCTCGCCGCGGGGGTCGCGCTGCTGCTCTGGTTCGCCGTCGGGCTGCGGCGGGTGCTGGACCGGCTGTCCGGCGGCGACCCGCTCGCGCATGCGATCGTGCCGGCGGCGGCGCTGTTCGGCGGGCTGATGATCACAGGGGTGTCGCTCGACGTGTCGAGCGCGTTCACGGCATGGTCGGACGAGTTCACCCCCGACCCGGACACCGCCCGCGTGCTCGGCATGGCGGGGCACGTCGTCGCGCTCACCGGGCTGACCGGCGGCGCGGTGCTGGTCGCCGTGACGACGCGGATCGCCCAGCAGGCGCGTGCCCTGCCGACGTGGGCCGTCTGGGTGTCCTACGCCGTCGCCGTGCTGTGCCTGTCCGGCTTCTGGAGCGGGGGCATGGCGTCCGTGGCCTTTGCGCTGTGGCTCATCGGCGCCGTCATCGGGGTGCTGCGCGCGGCGCGGCGGACACCGCCGGCGCCGGCCGTCCCGGCGCAGGGCGCACCGGCTCCGGAGGCGGCCCGCACGCCCCCGACCGCCACCAGCGGCTGACGCCTCAGCCGACGGTCGTCACAGCCCGGTCCGCGTCCACAAACTGGCCTCCGCAGGCGCCGCGGGCTACGAGCGTGTCCGACGCATCGCACATCTCACCCTCGCGACCGCTCATAAGTGCCGTTAGGCGACGCTTCGGAGCCGGACGGTTCCCTCGGTCGCGAAATCGATCAGCGCCAACTCCAGGTCAGTACGCGCTCGGCAGATTCGGAAATTCATGTCGGCGAGGGGTGATCTCACGGCAAAGCGCCCGCCCACCTGCCGGTCAGCCGGTCGTTGATCCACGCCAACGAATGTCGCAACCCCGGTTCAGACTCCCGAGGCTCGTCACGTTCGGACTCTTCATTCAGGCTGACATGGGCCAGCGCGTATGGCGGATCACAATGGTCCGCCTTGCCACCGACGACGGCACCCGCGCCTATCTCGAGCGCCGTGTCAGCGAAGGCAAGACCAAGACCGAAGCAGTCCGGTGCATCAAGCGCTACCTCGCGCGCGAAATCTTCGCCGCGCTACCCAAAACGGTCGCCGGTTGACAGTAGGAGCATCGGCTATGTTCGACCGCTCATGGTTGGCAAGGACCGCCCACGTCGCCGCCGTGGGCGACTTGAGACGCGTCACTCCGCCCAGAAAGGTGCTGAATCGACTGTTGGACGCTTCCGCTGCGGCAGCTGGAGCAGTGGCGGCGGCGGGCCCGGCCGACGGTAGGTTTCCACTCCCTGCTACTTCGGACCGGCCCTCGGTAGCATCGGGCGGTATGGCGCTCTCCGAGCAAGCACTCGGCGAACTGCTGGCCGCCCGGCGGCGACGGCTGTTTGTGGGGCGTGCCGCGGAGTTGGAGCTTGTGCGATCGGCCCTCGATTCGTCGGAGCTCGTCGTTCTCGTCTGTTCGTGCACGGTCCGGGTGGGATCGGGAAGTCCAGTCTGCTCGACGCTTTCGCCCGACTTGCCGAAGAGGCCGGCGCGATCGTGGCTCGCGTGGATGGGCGCACGCTCTCGCCAACCCCGCCCGGGCTGCTTGAGGAGCTGGGCAGGCGGCTCTCGGTACCCGATGGAGACGGCGCCATCACCGGCCAACGAGACCGGGTGGTGGTGCTGGTCGACACGCTATGAGCGACTGGCGCCGCTCGACGACTGGGTGCGGACCCGGTTGCTTCCTCGGCTGCCGGCTTCGGCGCTCACGGTCATTGCCGGACGCTGCGCCGGACCCCGTGTGGCGGGCCGATCCGGCATGGGGCGAGTTGCTGCGGGTGGTTTCCCTGCGCAACCTGACCCCTGCGGAGAGCGTCGAGTTTCTCCGCAGGTCGGGTGTCGACGAATCGGTGCACGGACGGATTCTCCAGGTCACGCATGGTCATCCGCTGGGCCTGGCCCTCCTCGCTGACGTGGCCTCCCGTGGCGGTGAGATCGCGATCGATCCGTTGACCCCCGACCTGGTTGCGGCTCTGCTGCGACGGTTCGTGGACTCGTGCCCAGCCATCTGCACCGACGAGCACTCGAGGTGTGCGCACTCGCCCGGGCGACGACGGAGGCGCTGCTGCGGGACGCCCTCGAGATCGATGACGCGCATGACCTGTTCGCCTGGCTGCGCGGTCTGTCGTTCGTCGTACCCGGGCAGCGACGGCCTGTATCCGCACGACCTCGCGCGTGACGTGTTGGACGCCGACCTGCGGTGGCGCGACCCCGACGCTTACAAACGCGTGTTCCACCGCGTCTGGGCGCATGTCCATCGCCATTTGACATCAGCACCGGGCGCGAACAGCAGCAGGCGATCTTCGACCTGAAGTTCGTGTTCCGGAACCTCTCCGGGGTGCTGTCGCCGGTCGACTGGGAGTCCTGGGGGGAGCTCTACCCGGAGCGGGCGTCGGAGGCAGATCGCGAGACGATCGTCGGCATCGTGCTGGCTGCGGAGGGCCGAGAATCGGCCGAGCATCGCCGAACGTTGGCTGGATCGACAACCCGAGGGGTTCTTCGTTCTGCGCCATCACGACGGCGCCGTCCGTGGCTTCCTCGCTCTCTCGACCTCACCCGGGCCGCGAGCGAAGACATCGCCGCTGACCCGGAGCCCGAGCCGCCTGGGACTTCGCGAACGGGCACCCACCGTCGCGGCCCGGGTGAGACGATCACGCAGACCCGGTTCGTCATCGACCGGGAGTCGTACCAAGACCCGTCCCCCACGCTGAATGCCACTCCGATCCTGACGGTGCAGCGGTACCTGTGCACGCGAATCTGTCCTGGGACTTCCTCACGCTGGCCGAGCCGGACCGCTGGAACGAGTACTTCGCGGTCGCCGACCTTCCGCGCGCCGAGGGCGCGGACTTTCGAGGTGGGTGGACGGACGTTCGGGCTTTTCGCGCACGACTTTCGACGGGTTCCCGTCGATGCCTGGGTGGAACTCGTCGCCGAGCGTGGGCTGGCCCGCGAGTTCACCCCGGCGGAGGAGACACCCACGCCGCTCGTGCTTTCCCAGCCGGAGTTCGAGCAAGCCGTCAAGCAGGCGCTGCACGACCTGCACCGCCGGGATCTGCTGGCGCGCAACCCGTTGCTGCAGACCAGAGTTGTTCGCGACCGTGCGGGCGACGCTGAGCCGGATGCCGGCACGCTCGAAGCCCTCCTGCGCGACGCCGTGGACGCACTGGCTGAGCATCCTCGCGACGACAAGCTGCTGCGGCGCGGTGGACCGAACCTTTGTCCGTGCGGCCCGAACACAAGAGTCTGCCGCGGCGGCGTTGGGGTTGCCGTTCAGCACCTATCGGCGGCACCTGACGCAGGGCGTCGCTCGGATCGTCACCTGGTTGTGGGATCGAGAGGTCTACGGCACTCGTGAGCAGAAGTGAGCACCATGTGATCTGGTGACCGATCAGTCCTTCGGCGCAGCCTTCTCGTGATCGAGGAGGTTGTCATGAACGACAAGAAGATCGGCGAGCAGGCGGTTGTCCTCGGGGGCAGCATGGCCGGGTTGCTCGCCGCGCGCGTGCTCGCCGACGCATACGCACAGGTGACCGTCGTGGAGCGCGATGAGCTCTCGACGACGGCCACGCAGCGCCGCGGCGTTCCGCAGGGCCGGCACATCCACGGCCTGATCGGTCGCGGCCAGCAGATTCTCGACGAGCTGTTCCCCGGGTTCACCGGCGACCTGGTCGCCCGGGGGGCACCGACGATGGACCTCCTGGGCGACGCACGGCTGTACCTGAGCGGCCACCGGTTGCGGCAGACCAGGAGCGGGATGGTCGTCGTCAGCGCGAGCCGACCGTGCCTGGAGGGATACGTGCGAGAACGGGTCCGGTCGCTGCCAGGCGTCACCTTCGCGGACCGCTGCGATGTCCTCGGGTTGGTCAGTACGCCCGATCGTCGCCGGATCACCGGCGCGCGAGTGATCCGCCGCGCCGACGGCAGTGCCGAGGAGGTTCTCAACGCCGACCTGACCGTGGACGCGACCGGACGCGGTTCTTGTACGCCGCGCTGGCTGGAGTCTCTCGGCTACGGGCGTCCAGCCGAGGAGAAGGTGGCGGCCGACATCGCGTATGCGACTGGAACGTTCCGCCTACGCCCAGGAGCACTGGGACAAGACCGCGCGGTGATCGCGCCGCCTGCCCCCGGTCAAACACGGGGTGCCGGTCTCGCCGCGATCGAGGGTGATCGGTACATCCTGACGCTGATGGGGATCCTCGGCGATCATCCCCCGACCAGGCCGGAGGGGTTTCTCGACTACGCCAGGTCGCTGCAGCGCTCGGACATCTACGACGCCATCTGTGACGCCGAACCGCTCGATGCTCCGGTGGCCTACCGATTTCCGGCCAGCGTGCGCCACCGCTACGAGCTGCTGCCGCATGTCCCTGACGGCCTGCTGGTCACCGGTGACGCGCTGTGCAGCTTCAACCCGGTCTATGGGCAAGGGATGAGTGTGGCCGCCATCGAGGCCATGGTGTTACGAAGCCACCTCGATGTCGGGTCGTGAACCCAGCCCGCGCAAGCTGTTCCGCGACATGGCCAGGGCGATCGACGTGCCGTGGGACATGGCAGCAGGGGCAGACCTGGCCTTCCCCGACGTGGTCGGGGATCGAACCGCGAAAGTCCGGATCGGCAACGCCTACATCCCACGCCTGCACGCAGCAGCCGCGCACGACGCGAAGCTCGCCATCACGTTCCTCCGCGTGGCCGGCATGCTCGATCCCCCCGGAACCCTGTTCCGACCAGACATCGTCCTGCGCGTGCTCAGCCACACACTCCGACATCGCATCGGCTCCACAACCGCAACCGCTGACGGCGACAACACCGTCCGTGTCGAGCGCCGGTTTTGACCACATGCCCAGATTCCGGGAGGCCAGCAGTTCCCTGGGCTGTGGTTCCAGGAGGCAGAGTTGTCCACCGGCAGAGAGTCCTTCGTCATGGGTGGGCGAGATCGCCGACCTGGCGACCGCTCGGGCACTGCTGCGGCACCACATCCACCCAGACGTGATCGAGCGCGCCGAGGGCTGGCCCCACCCGGGCACGGGCACCTACCTGCCAGCAACTCAGTTCGGGCCTCGCATTCCCGAGGTGCGTGCAGCACTGCTCGATCGCTCCGTCGAGATCACCCGGCAGCGGTTCCTTGATCATCGCGGCCGCGTCCTGCTTGCCGTCGGCCTGGAGCTGTTGGGGTTGCGTCATATCGCCGCGTCCTGGGTGCAGCCTTTCGGACGTAGCGTCAATGGATTGCCTCACCGAGTGTGCGGCGAGCCTGGTTGAGGCTGAGCCCTCCCTCGCCAGGTGAATGGTTGTGCCCAGCACGAAGTTGCTTCCGTCCAACCCGACGCGATGACGGCTGCCCAGTAGCCGCCGTCTCGTACCTCGCGCGGTACTCCGGCCAGACCCACGCGCTGTACACGTACCAACTGCGTCGGTGGTTCGCTTGGTGCGACGCCGATGATCTTGACCCCCTCATTGGCGTCCAGCGGGCGGCGCACGTCGAGCTCAACATCCGCCACCTCGGTGAGTGCGGTCTGATGCCCTCGTCAGTGAACAGTTCGATGCACGCTGTGCGCCCCGGCCATCGGAAGATCTCGCGGTGCCAGGACTAGGTCAACCTCGCTTCAGCATGACCGGAAGACGATCCCGACCCGTCGTGCCCGCCCTCCGCCGAGATCCTCGGCACATCTACACCGGGCCGTCCGTGAGGTGGTCACGAATCCGTTGAGACAGCCGCTGGCAGTCGATTCATCGCTTTGGCGTACACCCGTCGAAGCACCAGGATCTGCCCGCGGTCGACCAAACCCATCGCCCCACCACGTGGCAGGACCGCGGTGGTTCCGCGCAGACGCGTCCCGCCCGAGACGGGCTCGAACTCGCGGCGGTTGTCGAGATCGGGACCTCCTGCCTGCCTCGCGATGTACCGGAACTCACGCGGTGGGTCCCATGCCGTGATCTCCAGGTGGGACTCGACGTTCCGGCCCAGGAAGGCGGTCGTCGTGTGGGCGTGCCCGCCGATGCCGGCCCAGTCGTCGTCCTTACTGGATGACCGGATGCCGTCGAAGAACGCGGGCCAGTTCGGTGGGTCGGCCACGAACGCGAACGCGTCACTCGGAGGTACTGGAAGCATCGCGCCGTAGCTCAGGACGATCGGGTGATGCCGAGCAGACGGTCTCCGAGCAGAGTCGGCCTGCAGTGCCGCGGACACCGCCGCCGCCGGGGTGCCCCGAAACGCCGGCCCATGGCCTGGCACCACCACGTCGGCCGCCAGATCGCCGAGGGCCCGCAGTGAGGCGCGGGCGAGGTCGGTGTCCCGGTTGAAGAAGTCGGGCAGCAGCTGGGGTCCCGTGGTCGGCGCTACGGCGTGCTCGGTCATCAGCGCGTCGCCGGCCACCAGGACGCCCTGCTCGGGCAGATGCAGTGCGCAGTGGCCCGACGTGTGCCCTGGCGTGTGCACGGGCACGGGGTGGCCGGGTACGTCGAGAACGTCGTCAGCAAAGGTGTCCACCGACGAGAGGCGTTCGACGCGCTCGGCCTTGAGTGCAAGCACGTCGCGGGCCCACAAGAGAACATCCGGGCGCCAAGCCCGCCGGAGGATCGCGGAAGTCGACACCTGCTCGATCCCTGACCCGTCCGCGTTGGCGACCTCACGCTCGTGAGCCAGAACCGGTGTGGAGAGCTCGCGACGGAAGTACTCCGCACTGCCAAGGTGGTCTGGATGTGCATGCGTCAACACGACGGCGGCTACGTCAGCGGGTTCATGCCCGATCCGCGCCAACGAGGCGATGACCCGATCGCGGTCTCCCGGGTACCCCGTGTCGACAAGAGTCACCTCCTTGCCCTGTGAGACCAGCACCCAGCCGACGTGTCTGGCGCGAGCGTGCCAGATGCCGGCGGCGATCTCGACGACCTGAACGTCCATGGCGTTCCTTTCGGCGCAGCCATTTCGTATCTGCCCCATTCTCTGCCCGGATGCCATGTCGCGGGCGACGTCGGATACCCGCCGAGGCTGCGCGTTGCCAGCGGTACCGCTAATGACCGGGGAGACCACGCGGAAACGGTCTAGCAGGCAGGCGCAGCGACCGGCATCACGTGAGGCTGCCGAGAATGCGCTTCCAAGGCTCAACGCCCGGATCGCGCGAACTTCTCCAGTAGGCTCCTTGACGCGATCCGGGTAGCCGAGCTGCGGGACGTGCCCTGCTGGTAGCACCTCGAGGCGTGCGTCGGGTATCAAATCCGCCGCGGCCTGCGCGTCTGCGACCGATACCACCGGGTCGTGGTCGCCCCAGATCATCAGCGTAGGCACGGCCAGCTGGCAGAGGTCCTCCGGGCGAATCCGGGTCGCAGGTCGCGTGCCGAACGGCGTGAGGAGGGACTGAAACTCGGCCACGTTGGCGGCGGTCGCGACCGGGTCACGGGCTGCGTCGGTGAGCGAGTCGAGCAAGTCGGGGTGTCGCAGGATGGTGTCGCCCTCACCCACCGACGACATCAGGCGCAGCAGCATCCGCCGGCCTGGTCTCACGGTGCGGCTGAGTACGTCGCCCAGCACCGGCGTCGCCATGAGCCGAAGGCCGAGGGGAATGCGGGCGCCGGGAAGGAGCGGGACCGATCCAAGCATGACAAGACCGCGCACTCGCTCCGGGTGGTCCAGCGCGCACCAGAGCGCCCAGGTCCCGCCCCCGGAGGCGCCGGCGAGCACCGCCGACTCCAGCCCGAGCTCGTCGAGGACCTCGGTGACGAATCGCACCGCGCACTGCCGAAAGGTGCTGCGAGGGAAGATCGCGGGGTCGCTGAGGCCGAATCCCGGTCGGTCGATGAGCAAAGACCGGACTCCGGTGGGGCGTGCGAGCAACATCAGGTGCGACAGCGACGAGGTGTTGTTGCCGTGTAGATGGATGACCGGCGGTCCCTCACCGGCTTCGATCACGTGGACGGCGCCGCCCTGCGGCCGCCGAATGAAGCGGCCCCGTGCGCCCGGCTGACTGGACCATCTGGTCATACCGCTCGCGCACTCGGGTCGGGTGCGCCAGTACGGGTGACCCGTTCATGTTCGACTGTGTCGCCATCTGGACCCCTTGGCATGGACTCGTGATCTTCCAACGATCTGCCAGCCCAGCGGAGCGCGACTAGTTCGAACTTCGAACCTCCCGATCCGGGCCGCCGGTGGGACACTGGCGTTGTGGGCTCGAGCGAGTTCATCGGCTACTGCTCCTACACCAAGGCCATCGAGCAGCTCGGTGACCGGTGGAGCCTGCTCATCGTGCGGGAGCTCGGGATGTTCGGGCCGCACGGATTCAATGACCTGGCCAGCGGGCTGCCCGGGCGAATCTCACGCTCCGTGCTCGCCGATCGACTGCGCCGCCTGGAGACCCTGGGGCTGGTGTCGCGCGCTGACAGAAAAGACCCGCACCCGGCCTACCACCTCACCGCGGTCGGTGAGGGTTTGATGGGGCCGCTCAGTTCGCTGCGCTCCTGGGCGGACACGTGGCTCCCAGACGACCCCGACATGATCGAGCGCGACCCGGACGTGGTGCTCGGCTGGCTCGCCCAGCGGGCCGACCCCGACCGCCTGCCAGGCCGGCCGGTCGTCGTGGAGCTCCACCTGCCCCACCAATTCGACCGGAGATATTGGCTCGTGCTCGAGCGCGGAATCGAGCCCTACGGCTGCCTCACGGACCCGCTGCTGGACGAGAGCCGCTACGTGTACGTCGAGGCCGCGATGCCCGCCCTGCTGGCACTTGCACGCGGCCGACGTGACTGGTCCGACGCGTTCGGAGACGGCTCGACCACCGCGGCTGGCGATCCCGACTTGGTGAACCACCTGGCCGGATGGTTCCGGCCCTCCTCAGACCACGTGCCGTCCTCCTCCGGCGGCTGACCTTCCAGACAAGCGAGAGCCGCGTTCCTGCATGCCAAGGCAGCAGCGGCCAACCGATCGATAGTGCCAGCTCGGTCACCTCGATCTTGTGGCTGTCGCCGATGATCTGAGCGGCGCCGGGAGACGGCTTTCGGCAGTGCCGGGAGGAGCTGCGATGACCACCACCACAACTGCCACAGCGGAACTGGTGCCGGGCTATCTGGACCTGAGGAAGCTGACGGTGTCGTCGTTCCTGGCCCGCTACCGAGAACCAACCCTGTCCGCCTACACCCAGGATTGAAGGCCTTCCTCGGCTGGTGTCAGATCTATGACCGGGACTTCCGGGCGCCGGTCGACGGGACCTACGAGGTCCGTGTCGTCAACTTCCGGTGCAGCCGCTCCACCTTCGTTGGCTGGGCGCACACATTTGCCTGACGCCCAGAGATCGCGGCCACCAGGCCGATGCCGAACCCGGCGATGACTCCGACGGCCTCTGCGGGCGGCGGGAGTCCGGTGCGGGCATCGCCCCGAGGTTTCCCGATATCCGAGCCTCGGGGGAGCTCCCTCAGCGCTTCAGTACGGCCTCCATGAGGTCCGTACATGCGTCGGGCGACCGCGTCCCGTCGTCCTGGGACCGCCTGCTGTTGACTGTTACCGCAGGACCGCAAACGGCAACCAATCCCTTGGCCGCCGCCCCGGTCACAATCCGAACCAACAGCATCAGCGGAAGCCAGGTAGCACCGCACTAGTCCGGAAGTCTGGTAACGGTGCGTGGTCGTCCAACAGTTGTCGCAGGTAATCCCGGGGCAGCCCCATGACTTCGGCTCGATTACCGGCACTGCGATCGCGATCGACGCCGGACTCGTAGCGGTCCATGGCTGACAGCCCACGATTCAGCGCGGCCGCCGCGTACTCCTCCTGGGAAGAAAGGGCGCCGCGCGGCGGCTCGGTCGCGTTCTTCAGCTCGACGGTCACGCCCTTCTGCGCGTCGATCGCGTTCATCGGCCGCAGCCAGGAGGACTCGGACGGCGGCCTCTCGTTGATCTCCCTGCCCTGTCCGAGGCCCTTGACTTGATGGGCCGCCACGGGACCTAGCTGTCGCGGCGACCGGCTCCGGGACTCGCGACAGTCCCCGTGCAACAGCCACCGGCCAGGTGATGCACATGTCACCAACGCGATGTGACACCCTTTCATCACGGTGCAGGCGGCGCCTGAAGTGGGCCGGACTCATCCGCAACACGTGAGGCCAAATCGCGGATACCAGGCCAGACTCCAGGCCTTGACCTCAGACAGAACGGGTGCTGCCGTGAGGAACACGAAGCTGGCTCTGGCCGCGCTCGCCGCGCTCACCCTCGTGGTGGCGACCGGCTGCGGCGGCGGCTCGGGCGAGGGCCGCCCGAGCCTGACGGGCTCACCCACCGTCTCCGTGCCGTCGGCGACCCGCTCGGTGACGGCCAGCCCGAGCCGGACCGGGATCAGCCGGCCGTCGGACGCGTCGACCACGGCGGAGCCGACGACCGAGGAGCCGACGACCGAGGAGCCGACGAGCGAGGAGCCGACCTCGGAGGAGCCCACGTCTGAGGAGCCCACGTCTGAGGAGGCGACGACGCAGGAGCCGACCACCGCGGAACCGACGACCCAGGAGCCGACTTCGGAGGAGCCGACGGCGGGCGCCGCTGAGGAGACGGGGCGGAGGAGGACAGCTCGACGCCGTGGCTGCTGCTCGTGCTGCTGGCGGGCGTCGTCGCCGGCGTGGTCGGGCTCGTGCTCGCGGCCCGTCGCCGGTCGGCCCGTCGGGAGTGGGTGGCCTCCCTCGCCCGGGCGCGGGGCGAGTCGGAGCAGTTGGCCCGTGACCTGGCACCGTCCTTGCTCGCCGACAGCCGCGAGGGCCGTCGCGGGGGTTGGGCGGTGGCGAGGCCGCGCGTGGTGGACCTCGAGGCACGCCTCGCTGACCTGGCCCGGTCGGCGCCTGACGTTGCCGGCTCGACCTCCGCCTCCGACCTCGCTGCCGCCGTCGGTGACGTGCGACGAACGCTCGACGAGGAGGGTCGGGCCCCCGACGAGTCGCGCGTGGGTGCGCTGCGAGCCGCGCAGGATTCCGCGCGGCGGCTGGAGCTACGTCTCAGCGAGGCCGCCTCGCCCCCACCCTCCGGAACCACGTGACTCTGCTACGTATCGGCGCTCCCAGCGGCTAGCTCTGGGGCACCTCGGGGGTTCGGATGGCGAACCCGAGCAACGCCATGACGATCCCCACGACCACCGCCATCGCCGCGACCCCGAAGGCGACGACCGAGGTAAAGAGCGAGGCCTGCAGGAACGCGGAGTCGGCATCGACCGCCGGTTCGGGTCCTCCCGGTCGAGTTCGGCATAAGTCAGACCGCCGTTGAGTCCTTCGTGTGCTTGTCGATCACCTTCGCCTGGGCAGTACGCCGACAGCGGCCGTTCATTGTCTCGATGATGACTGATTGCTCGGCCACCTTGCCCGTTGCCGGCGGCTACCGGGCGGGCGTGTGAAGAAGTCGTGATCTTGATGTGATGACCATGGAATCAAGATCAAAATAGGCTCAGATCTGAGCGTGAATCAGATGTCGGGGAAGTGCCCACCACCATCGGGTACTCGCGAGATTCGCGGTATACCCACCTAGCGAACAAGTCGGCTCAGGTCGACGCGTTGGTCCGGGTTTCGACTATCTCGCGCAGGTGGCGAGGTGGTCGCTGGGGAGCTTGGACCGCCCGTCGGCGCGCCTCCACCAGATGGGCGGGTGTAGCGCCCGACCCTGTGTGCACGAGGAGGTGTGTGGTGACCGAGGACGTCCTGCACCTGGTGAGCGACCGGGCCGCTGCGCTGGTGACCCAGGACTGGGCGGTCGTCGATGCTCAGCTGCACCCGCGGTTCATCTACACCAACTCCCAGGGGCAGCGCCTGGCGAAAGCGGCCTACCTGGACTTCCTGTCGACGGGCCCGCTGCGTTGGCGCAAGCAATGGCTGGAGGAAGCCTCCGTCGTGCAGGTTGAAGGCACCGCCGTGCTCCACGGGATCGTCGTGGACGATCTGCTGATCAACGATGATCCGCACCTCCTGCGGTTCGCCACGACCCAGACGTACGTCCGGGCCGGTGACCGCTGGTACTACCTGGCAGGGCACACCGCGCCGATCGAGGATCAATAGGCGCTCGACCCCACCGTCACCTCGCGGTCAGCGGGAAGCGATTGCCTTCGCCGTCCTCGAACATGGCCCACCGTCCGAAGGGCATGTCGACCGGTTCCTGCACCAGGCTCACACCGCGCCCGACCAGCTCCCTCGACATCGAGTTCTCGACCCAGAACCGCTGGGCGCGCTCCTGGTCGACGACTCCGAGCCGGACCTTGTTGACTCCGAGCAGCACGCGACTCCTCCTTCCATTCGCCCTGGGAGGGGCCTCCGAAGATACCCACCTGGCGCACGAGCCGATCCCATGCTCTTGTTGCCAGAATCTGCGCCGCTGGCATGTCGAGAATGCTTCGGCGGCTTCGCTCTTCGAGCAAGAGACCGGACAAGCACTGGAGGACGCGGAGTCATGTCACAGATCAAGCAGTTCGACCACGTGGGAATCACCGTCGCCGACCTCGACGCGGCGACGGCGTTCTTCACCGACCTGGGCCTCGAGGTCGAGGGCCGCACGTTCGTGGAGGGCGAGTTCATCGACACGGTCATCGACATCCCGGACTCGCGGAGCGAGATCGTCATGCTGCGGCCGCCCGGCGGAGGAACCGGGCTCGAGCTCGCGACCTTCGTCAGGCCCGCCCACCAGCCCGGATCGCCCCACGCGATGGCCAACGAGCTGGGTCTGCGCAACGTCGGTTTCGAGATCGACGACCTGCAGGCCGCCGTCGACGGCCTGGCGGCGAAGGGGTACGGGTTGGTCGGGGGGATCGGTCAGTACGAGAACATCTGGCGGATGGCCCATGTCCGCGGGCCGGAGGGAATCGTCGTCACGCTGAGCGAGCGGATCGGCTGACGCCGAGGACACGCCACGGGCCCGCCAGGCACTGGACAGGTCCGTCCCTACCGGTGCAGGGTGCTCGAATGCGACGACTCGGAACGCTCTTCCCGGCCACTGTCCTCCTCGCCGGCCTCGTGGTCGGTGGCGCGACGTACGCCGGCAGCGCGACTGCCGCGGGCCCTGGCCACCACGGACACCCAGGCCACGGCCACGGCGCGCTGTCGTGGAGTGAGAGCGTGATCGACGCCGACCAGAGCTTCCGCGGCCTCGACGCCGTCGACCGGCGTACCGCGTGGGTGACCGGCGGCAGCGCCACCGGGGTGGCCCGGGCCGGGTGTTCCGCACGACCGATGGCGGCCGCACCTGGAAGGACGTGAGTCCCGCCGGCACGGAGGGCCTCCTGTTCCGTGACGTCGAGGCACGCAGCGCGAAGGAGGCCGTGATCCTGGCGATCGGGCCGGGCGACGCGTCGCGGATCTACCGCACCACCGATGGTGGGGCGACCTGGGACGCGGCCTTCGTCAACGACGACCCCGCGGCGTTCTACGACTGCATGGCGTTCTACCCCGGCGGCCGACACGGGCTGGTGATGGGAGACCCGGTCGACGGGAAGTTCCGGATCCTCGCCACTCACGACTCCGGCCGCTCGTGGACCGTCCTCCCCGACGACGGCATGCCGGAGGCCCCGACGGAGTACGGCTTCGCCGCCAGCGGCGACTGCCTCGTCACGGCTGGCCACTCGGCGTACTTCGGCTCCGGCGGCGGCGCCTCGCGCGTCTTCCGCTCCGACGACCGCGGCCTGACCTGGACCGCCAGCGACTCCACGATCCCGGCGGGCGAGGCAGCGGGCGTCTTCGCCCTGGCGTTTCGTACGCCGGGCCAGGGCGTCGCCGTCGGCGGTGACTTCGCGGCCCCGGCCGACGGTGTCGACGCCGTCGCGACGACTCGCCACGGCAACGTCTGGCGCAACGCGGGCGACCTGTCACACCTGGCCGAGGACGTCGCCTACCTGCCGGGTCACGGGCACCGGCTGGTCGTCACCGGCGAGTCCGGCGACGTGAGGGGCACCAGCGTCAGCGCCGACGGCGGTCGCACGTGGACCCAGGTCAGCGAGAAGGGCTACCACGCTCTCGACTGCACGCGCGACGGCTCCTGCTGGGCCGCCGGCGGCGGCGGCCGGGTGGCACGCCTCGCGCGCTGACCTTCGCGCCGACGTCACAAGGACCTACCTCTACACCGCGAGCCAGCGATCGCGTTGTGCCGCCTGGACGCCCAGACGTAGCCTCACTGTGCTTGTCACAGAGGGAGATCGAGATGAGCGACAACGCTGAGACTGCGGTGCTCGTTGGGGGCTGCGCCTGGGTGATGCAGCAGCTGCTGCGTCACCCAGGCGGAGTCATCTCCACTCGGACTGGATTCATTGGTGGCGAGAACGACGACCCCACTGAGGAAAGCAACATCGGCCATGCGGAGGTCGTCGAAGTCGCCTTCGATCCTGAGCAGCTCTCGTACCGAGGACTGCTGGAGGTGTTCTTCCAGGTTCACCGAGCCGACCTTGGTGAAGGCACCGTTGGTTCGCAGTATCGCTCCGAGATCTTCTGCACCAACGAGGAGCAGCGGAGAGTGGCCGAGGAGATGATCCGCGATGTTGACGCGTCGGGCCACTGGCCGGGCAGGACGGTGACCAACATCAGCGAGTCGTGTTCTGGCCGATGGGGCCCGAGGATCAGGCCTACTTCCTTCGGTTCCCCCACGGCTGCAAGCCCCCCTTCCCCCGGCAGGACGACGCGGCCGAGAACCTCGCCACCTCCGTCTAGGCGCCCGGTGGTGCGGGCTCGGCCTTGCCCGCTTCAGAGTGGTCGGCGACCATGGTTTCTCGATGATCACGAAGCCGCGCCGGAGCTCCGACGGCAAGGCGACGCATGAGCTGACTGGCGATGTTGCCCAACAGGACGCTTCGGAGGAGTTGTCGTGAGCCGCACCGAGGAGTTCGAGGAGCTCAGGCCGCTGCTGTTCTCCCTCGCCTACCGCCTGCTGGGCAGCGTGGCCGAGGCGGAAGACGCGGTGCAAGAGGCATGGTTGCGCTACGAAACGACTCCGACTCAGCCCCAGTCACCCAAGGCGTTCCTGTCCGCGGTCGTCACCAGGATCTCGATCGACGTGCTGCGCTCGGCGCGGGTGCGGAGGGTGCAGTACGTAGGGGAGTGGCTGCCGGAGCCCTTGCTCACCGATCCGTACGAGGATCCTGCCCGGTCTGCGGAGCTGGGGGACTCGGTGTCCATGGCGGCGTTGTTGCTGCTCGAACGTCTGTCACCGCTCGAACGCGCAGTGTTCGTGCTGCGGGAGGTCTTCGCATACGAGTTCGCAGACGTGGCCGCTGCGGTGGGTCGATCAGAGGCCGCCTGCCGGCAGCTATTGGTCAGGGCTCGGCGACATATGGACAGCGGACGACCACGGTTCGAGGCGGACCGGCAGGCACGGGACGAGCTGGCCGCCCGGTTCTTCGACGCCTTCCGCCACGGCGACGTCGAGGGCCTGAGGGAAGCGCTCGCCGCCGACGTCGAGCTTGTGGGCGATGCCGGAGGCAAGGCGCCCGCACTGGGTCGCGTCGTGGTCGGTGCGGACAAGGTCGCTCGCCTGCTCGCGTCACTCTTCCCCGGGCTCGACCGGGTCGGCGCGACCCTCGAGGAGTGCGAGGTCAACGGCCAGCCCGGCGCAATCCTCCGGGACCGCGACGGCAAGGTGGCCTTCACGTTTGCACTCGACGTGCTGGAAGGACACGTCCAGACCATCCGCTCGATCGGCAACCCCGACAAGCTCCGACACGTCGGCCCAGTGGCGGACGCCTGGGCTCTGCAGCGCGAGTTCAGGAGGACTCGCGACTAGTGGCTGCTGCGCATCAGGCGGCAAAGGATTCGGGTCCGAACCGGCCGACCGCGATGAAGACCGCGAGCACGCCGTAGACGACGTTGACCATCACCAGCTTGAACTGGCCGAGTCGTCCGTGGGTGATCATCGCCCCGATCATGAGGGCAACCCAGCACACCGCGGTGACCGGCACCATCACCGGCGCGATGTCCACCACGGCGGGGAGGATCAGGCCGACTGCCGCGAGCAGCTCCAGCACGCCGAGAGTCTTGACGAACGCGGGACTGAAACTACGGGTCCAGGCGGCTCCTTCATGGTGCTCCAGCTTCTCCTTGGGGATGAACGTCTTCGTGAAACCTCCGGTCAGGGCGACCAGCGCCAAGAGGCCGGCCGCAATCCACAGGGTGGTGTTCATGCTCTTCTCCTTGAGGGTTTCTGGTTCCAGGCACGACTCAGCTGGATGCAGCGAGAGCCGAGCGAGACGCCCCGAGCCTCCGGCGCCGTCAGCGACTGCTGACCCGCGGTGGTGGGACTCACGCTGGTGCTCTGAGACGGGCATGGTCGGTCCTGTGTGACATGGACCCGGAACTGCCCGCCAGGACGGATCCTCCGGTGCCCGCGCCATGTCACAGCCAAGTCGACTGAGTCGTCCTGTGGACATGACAAACACAGAACAGACCTCGGTGTTGATCACCGGAGGCAACAAGGGCCTCGGCTTCGAGGCGGCCCGTCGGCTCGGCGACGAGGGATGGCAGGTCTTCCTCGGCTCTCGTGATGAAGGGCGGGGACGGGCGGCCGCCGCGAGGCTGGCTGATGCAGGCGTCGACGTGGTGATGGTTCCGTTGGATGTGTCCGTGGACGAGTCCGTCAGAGGCGCCGTTCGGCTCGTTCGGCGGCACATCGATCGGCTGGATGTGCTGATCAACAACGCCGGCGCATCCGGCAACGTCGTTCCGCCCTCCGAGGCGACGGCCGACGAGATTCACGCGGTCTACAACACCAACGTGTACGGGCCGATCCGGGTGACGCAGGCATTCCTCCCGCTGCTGGAGTCGGCGGATCGACCGAGGGTAGTCATGGTCTCCAGTGCCGGCGGTTCTTTCGCGGTAGTGACCGATCCCGAGCAGCCGGTCTCCAAGATGCACGAGCTGGCCTACAGCTCCTCGAAAGCGGCGCTGAACATGGTGACCCTGCGCTATGCCCAAGCGCTCCCGAACATCAAGTTCAACGTCGCAACGCCCGGCGAGGTCGCCAACCGCAAGTTCGCCGCTACCGACATGAACAACCACACTGGCGAGCTGACCGTCACCGAAGGCACCGACTCGATCATCAAGCTGGCCACGATCGACGCCGGCGGTCCGACGGGGATCTTCATCGATCGCCTCGGTCCCGTCGGGTGGTGAACTCGGCCAGCGAAGGAGGATCGTCATGTTGGCCATCACCGTTCGAGACCGTACGGCCGGTATCGACGGACTGCGCCTGACGGAGCGGCCCTACCCGCATGCCGCCGAGAACGACGTCATCGTGCGGGTGCATGCCGCGGGGTTCACCCGGGGAGAGCTCGACTGGCCGGCAACGTGGTCCGACCGCGCTGGGCGCGACCGGACGCCGAGCGTGCCCGGACATGAGCTGTCCGGTGTCGTCGCCGAGCTGGGCTTGGGAACAACGGGCCTGACCATTGGCCAGAGGGTGTTCGGGCTGGCCGACTGGACCCGCAACGGCTCACTGGCTCAGTACGTCGCGGTGGAGGCCCGCAACCTCGCACCGCTTCCCGCCGACATCGACCACACCGTGGCAGCGGCACTTCCGATCTCAGGGCTGACCGCATGGCAGGGTCTGTTCGACCACGCCCGGCTGATGGCGGGCCAGACCGTCTTGATCACGGGCGCCGCGGGCGGTGTCGGTTCGATGGCGGTCCAGCTCGCGCGCGAGGCAGGAGCCCGAGTGATCGGCGCCGGTCGATCCGCCGACAGGGATATCGCGATCGGGCTGGGTGCGAATGCCTTCCTCGATCTCGAGATCGAGCAGCTGGAAGACGTCGGCGAGGTCGACGTGGTCTTCGACGTGATCGGTGGCGAGGTCCTGGACCGTTCTGCGGCGCTGGTGCGCGCGGGCGGGGCGCTCGTCACCGTCTCAGCGCCCCCCAGGCTGAAGCCCACGGACGGGCGAGCCGTCTTCTTCGTCGTCGAACCGGATCGAGCCCGACTCGCAGCCCTGGCCCGGCGGCTCCAGGACGGACGGCTCACGCCGATCGTCGGAGCTGTACGGACACTCCCTGAGGCGCCCGCTGCGCTGGCCTCCGAGCAAAGGACCGTCGGCAGGACGATCATTCGTGTTCTGGGAGATGCGTAGGCGTGCAGCCACGATGGGACCGCCGCCCAAGGGCTGACCATACGCTCGGCACCCGCCCGGCGAGACCCCTGGTGCGAGCTGTGGCATGGCTGGTCGCGGCCTGGTGTGTGGGTTTCGCCACGGTCAACGTTGCCTTTGAGACGACCGGACGGTTCACCGAGGGTGCGCACGCCGAGTACGCGACAGCGCTGTCCGTGATGGACTGGATCGTTGCTGTGCTGAAGATTCTCGGCGCCACCGTGGCATTGGTGTCGGTCACCCAGCAACGCGTCCACGTCTCGCCGCGGCTGGTCGCCGTCATGGTCTGCGGCGCCGCCGCACTGCTCGGTCTCTACTGCCTCGGCAGCATGGTCCAGGCCATCGGCATGCTCACCGGCGTCGCCGGCGATGCCGATGACCTCACCTCCCGCAGCGTCAGCTATCTCGTGCTCTTCCTGTTCGCCGCCGTCGGGTATGGAGCGCTGGCCGTGTCGTTCTCCCGTCGGTATGACACCGGGCGACGCGCGGCCCTGATCGGGGTACTCGGTGCTCCGATCGTGCTCGCCGCGTTGCTGGTCGCGATCCCGCTACTGCTCGTCTCAGCCGGACTCATGCCCGCGTACCGTTGACGAACCTGTCGAGCAATCTTTCGCTGCACCGACTGCCGGCCCCGTTCCGCGACCCATAGATCGCCGCGCCGCGGCATGAAGATCTTCGGCATCCGTGCGCACCACCCCGTACCGCCAGGCGGGTAGCGGCGTGGCACGCTGCCCTGATGAGCACTGACGGCGTACGCGACGAATGGCCGACCGTGGCCGAGCTGGCGGCCCAGGAGGCCGAGCTGCAGCTGGACCGCTTCGACAACGACGACGCCTGGCGGCTGGGTGTCGCGCTCGTCGAGGAGGCCCGGCGTCGCGACCTGTCCGTGGTCGTCGACATCAGCCGCGGCGGCCAGCAGCTCTTCCATGCGGCGCTTCCCGGGACGGCCCCGGACAACGACGCGTGGGTGGTCCGGAAGTCCCGGGTCGTCACGCGCTTCGGCCACAGCTCGCTCTACCTGGGCCAGGTCTGCCGCGACGGCGGGACCACGCTGGCCGAGAAGTACGGCCTGCCGGCCGAGGAGTACGCGGCGCATGGTGGCGCGTTCCCGCTGGTGGTCCGCGGCGTCGGGCCAGTGGGCGTCGTCACGGTGTCCGGGCTGCCGCAGCTCGAGGACCACCGGCTCGTCGTGTCGGTGCTGCGCGAGCAGGTCTCGCTCGAGGACAGCGCTGGATAGGGCGATCGCGACAGTACCCGAACGTGAACGAGTACGCCTCGGCACCGGGTTCCTGGAAGGTGATCTCGAGCGTCTGCTCGCGGACCGTGCCGTGCTCGCGGACCAGCTGGTACATGCGGCCTTCCACGAGCACGCCGTTGCCGTCCTCGTCGACGTCCACGCCGTGTGACGCTCCGGGCACGTGACCGTCGAGCAGCAACACGGAAGGGGATCGGGCCCGCGTGCCCCCGGCGACAGCACCAGGTGCGCGTCGCGCGCGTGGAACCGGTAGGCGATGCTCCCGCCGGCCTGCTCGAGCACGGCGTTCTCGCGGCCGATCGTCCACTCGCCGGCGAGGGCCCAGTGGTTGAAGCGCAACAGCTCCGGGAGCTCGTAGGCGCGACGCTCGTCGTAGGCGGCGCCGCCCGGTGACGCGAAGCGTTCGCTGCGCCCGTGTCCGAGATACGTCTCTGGCGTGCGCAGGTGGTCCCAGTCGGCCTCCGCCTCCACGCCGAGCCCCTGGACGGAGGCCGAGACCAGCTCGCGCTCGACGCCGAGCAGCCGTTGGATGACCCGCTCCGACTGCTCGTAGCGTCCCTCGCCGAAGTGCTCGTCGCGGACGGTGCCCTCGCCGTCGAGGAAGTAGAGCGCCGGCCAGTAGTGGTTGTCGAAGGCGCTCCAGATCGCGAAGTCGTTGTCGAGCGCGACCGGGTAGGCGATGTCTCGTTCCTTCACCGCCTGGTGCACCCGGTCGGTCTCGTGCTCGAAGGTGAACTCCGGGGTGTGGACGCCGATGACGACCAGGCCGTCGTCCCGGTAGGCCTGCGACCAGGCGCGGACGTGCGGCTCCTGACGCAGCCAGTTGATGCAGGTCAGCGTCCAGAAGTTCACCAGGACGGTGTCGCCGCGCAGCTGGGCGAGGGTGAGTGGCTCGGAGTTGAGCCACTCGGTTGCCCCGTCGAACGACGGCACGCGTTGTCTCCCGAACATGGCCACCTCCGCGGCGACGTGCAGTCCTTGCCTGGCTAGTCCCCGCCGTCTACCGATCCGGCAGCGTGATCGGCCTCGGCCTCGGCGATGAGCTGGCGGGCCGACGCTTCTTCGGAGGAGGGGACAAGGATGCGAACACCCTGCAGCTGCAGCTGCGGCTCCTGCGCCCCGGCATCGTCCGCGGCGAAGGCCGCTCGCAGGCCGTTGGAGCGCAGCATCCCGACGATCAGCTCCGCCTCAGTGCGGCTGCCGACTACCGCCACCGACACAATCGCGTCGTCCACGAGCTCCACTCTGCTCCTGATGCCGCTACGCGGCTACCAGGCATCCGCGTGCGGTGCCAGTCACGTCGTCGGACGGGCTCTACGCTCCCGGCATGGCCCCGGTCCACGAGCTCAGCCGCACCGACGCCCGCCGCATCGCGGTGCGGGCCCAGCTGCTGACCAAGGAGCGGCCGACCGACCTGGTCGAGACGGTCCGGCAGCTCTCGCTGCTCCAGCTCGAGCCGACCAGCGCGATCGCGCCGAGCGCCGAGCTGGTGCTGTGGAGCCGGCTCGGGTCGGCGTTCGACCCGCAGGAGCTGTGGGACGCCGTCGACGAGCAGCGGCTGATCGAGCTGCACCAGACGCTGCGGGTGCCCGAGGACATCGCGCTCTTCCGCGCCGAGATGGCCGAGTGGCCCGGCTCCGGCGAGCTGCGCGAGTGGCAGGAGGACGTGCGCGACTGGGTGCGGGCCAACAACGACTGCCGGCGCGACATCCTCGAGCGGCTCCGCGCCGACGGGCCGCTGCCGACCAGCGAGCTGCCCGACACCTGCGTGGTGCCGTGGACACTCCAGCGGCTGGAACGACAACCGCAACGTCCGGATGATGCTCGACAAGCTCGTGCAGCGCGGCGAGGTCGCCGCCGCGGGCGGGACCGGGCCGCGACCGGCTCTGGGACCTCGCCTCCCGGATCTACCCCGACGACCCGGTGCCCCCGGTGGACGAGGCGCGCCGGCTGCTCGACGAGCGCCGCCTCAGCTCCCTCGGCATCGCCCGGGCCAGCGCCACCAAGCTGCCGGTCGAGCCGGTCGACGTCGGCGAGGCCGGCGAGCCCGCGGTGGTCGAGGGGGTCCGCGGCCAGTGGCGGGTCGACCCGGCCCAGCTCGGCCAGCCCTTCGCCGGCCGGGCGGCGCTGCTGTCGCCGTTCGACCGGCTGCTCGCCGACCGCAAGCGGATGGGCGAGCTCTTCGAGTTCGACTACATCCTCGAGATGTACAAGCCCGCCGCCCAGCGCATGTGGGGCTACTACGCCCTCCCGATCCTGTACGGCGACCGGCTGGTCGGGAAGCTCGACGCCCGGGCCGACCGCAAGGAGGGCGTGCTCCGGGTCGCGGCGGTCCACCGGGACGTGCCGTTCAGCAAGGCGATGACCGCGGCGGTCGACCGCGAGATCAGGGACCTGGCTCGCTGGCTCGACCTGGAGCTCGTCCTGCCTGACTGACCTCGGTGCGACTGATCCTGGCAGTGAACCGGGCGACGGGTACCCAGCACCGGCGCGCGAAGGCAGCGATCGCGGCGGCGGTCCTGGCCGACCGCCGCTGTCACCGCCCGAGAACACGCGCAGCACCGGCTCTGCCCGTCGCGGCGAGCCGGCCCGCCTGCCGGACGACCCAGTCCGCGCCGCGATGGGTCGCGGCAGCCAGCCGCCGCGCCCACCGGCCGAGCGGCCGGAAGAGGAACAGCACTGCCCGGAGCCCCAGCCGGTCCCACACGCGCCGCACGGCACGGGCCAGCGGCCGCGCCGAGCCGCAGCAGCGCGTGCCCCAGCGGGCCCAGCCAGGTGAGCACCGTCCGGCCGGCGCGCACGCAGGCGCGGCCCAGCGCCGCCCATCCTCGGACGTACCAGTCGTGCAGCGTGCCGAACCCGCGGCCGGTGGCCCGCAGCACCACCCACACCACCCCGGCCACCCACACCAGGGGGAGCAGCGGGCGGGGGACGTCGGCAGGATCACCGCGCCCGTCGGCCGGCTCGCTGTCGCTCACGCCTCCAGTGTCGCCGCCCGCCGGTCGGCCGTGCGGCGGCGCGCGAGAAAGTAGGGCTCGTGACCGGGGCGAGGCGGCGCGGGCCGAGCCGCGACGAGTTGCTGAAGGCGGTGGACCGGCGGGTCGAGCCGGTTGTCGCACCCGGCCTGCGGGTCGCTGTTCTGCGGCATCAACCCCGGTCTCTACACGGCGTGGGCCGGCCACCACTTCGCACGCCCGGGCAACCGGTTCTGGCCGGCGCTGCACCGGTCCGGCTTCACGCCGCGGCTGTTCGACCCGGCCGAGCAGGACCAGCTGCTCGACCTCGGCCTCGGCATCACCAACGTGGTCGACCGGGCGTCGGCGACCGCTGCCGAGCTCAGCCGGGCCGAGCTCGCCGCCGGGGGAGAGCAGCTCGTGGCTTTCGTACGCCGGTGGCGGCCGGCGTACCTCGCGGTGCTGGGTGTCACGGCCTACCGGGCCGCCTTCGACGAGCCGAAGGCCACGGTCGGGCCGCAGCCGGGCGGCCTCGGCGACACCGCGGTCTGGGTGCTGCCGAACCCCAGCGGGCTGAACGCGCACTGGACACCGGCCGGCCTGGCCGAGGTGTTCGCGGAGCTGCGGGAGGAGGTGGACCAGCGCCTGGGCTCGCGGCCGTCGTGAGCACCGCTGTCTCACGGAAGGGACAAAAAAGACAAAACGGGCACCAACCCGGCATGGTGTCGGCACCCTCGCTCTAGGAGTCGACATGAACCGGCTGCCCCGCACCCTCGCCGCGCCACTCGGAGCAATGCTCCTGCTGCTGGCCACGGTCTTCGCCGCCCAGCCCGCCGCTGCAGCACCTGCAGCCCCGCGGCCGGACGTCGCCAACATCGCCCACCGCGGCGCCTCCGGCGTGGCGCCGGAGAACACGCTGGCTGCCATCCGGCTGGCCCTGAAGCAGGGCGCCGACGTCATCGAGAACGACATCCAGCGCACCGGCGACGGCCAGCTGGTGATCGTGCACGACGTGAGCCTGGCCCGGACCACGAACGTCGAGGAGGTCTTCCCCGACCGCAGCCCGTGGAACGTCAGCTCGTTCACCCTCAAGGAGATCAAGCAGCTCGACGCCGGGTCGTGGTTCGCCGCGAAGTTCGCCGGCGAGCGGATCCCCACCCTGCGCGAGTGGATCCTTGCCGTCGGCAAGGCCGAGATGCTGCTCGAGGCCAAGGACCCGCAGCTCTACCCGGGCATCGAGCGCGACATCGACAAGGAGCTGCGGTCGATCCCGGAGTTCACCCGCGCCCTGCGCGAGGGCCGGGTCACCCTGCAGGCGGGCAACGAGCAGTGGCTGCGCGAGCTATCACGACCTCGCGCCGGACGTCCCGATCGGACTGCTCTACTACGGCCGTCCCCACCGACGCGGAGCTGGTCACCGCCAGCGGCTGGCTGGACCAGGCCAACCCGGCGCTCGGCAACATCGACAAGGCGATCGTCGACCGGATCCACGAGCTGGGCATGGAGACGCACGTCTGGACGGTCAACGGCGGCCAGGACATGTACCGGGCCATCGAGTGGCAGGTGGACGGGATCATCACCAACTACCCGGCCGTGCTCGAGGACATCCTCAAGGGCTGACCGGCCCGACCAGCCCGGACCAGGTCACGCGATGAGTGACGTCTTCGGTCGCACGACGCAGAACTCGTTGCCCTCGGGATCAGCGAGGACGATCCACGACTCGGTCCCGGTCTGACCGACGTCCACCGGAGTGGCCCCGAGGTCGCGCAGCCGCGCGATCTCGGCGTCCCGGTCGTCCGCTCCGGTCGTGAGGTCCAGGTGCAGCCGGTTCTTGACCACCTTGGTCGTCGTCGTGGGCATGAAGCAGAGGCCGACCGCGGCGTCCACGTGCGGACCGACGACGACCTCCCGCTCCCGCTCGGACAGGATCTGCCAGCCGAGAACCTGGGCCCAGAACCTCGCGAGGCCGGGCAGGTCGTGGGCGTCGATGACGACGTGGTGCAGTGCGAGGGGCATGCCGCCAGTGTCGTCGACCGGGCAACCTCAGGCTGCGCAGCCGACCGGCGGCGTGCTCACCGAGTCGCCGCGCAGCCGCACGACCACCGCGGAGTGGTTGTCGTCCTCCGTCGCTCTCGCGGAACAGGTCGAACGGGTCGGCCTGCAGGCGCAGGCAGTAGTCACCGTCCCGGACGGCCGCCGGCAACCGCAGGGTCTGGCCGTCCAGGGTGTTGTCGTACAGGTCGGTCCAGGCGACCGAGATGCCCTGCCGACGGTCCCGCGCGCACTCGCGGTACTGCCGACGGCCGCCGTCCCCGGCGCGCAGGCGGTCGCTGTCGCGCAGGCAGAAGCTGACCTTGCTCCGCTGCACCAGCGGCTCGACGGACGTGGTCGGAGTGAGCGCGTACGCAGCGGTGGCGTCGACGTGCCAGTGGTCGTGGCCGGGGTGGAAGAGCATGCAGCCGGACTCGACGGCGGTCTTCGCGCGGTCGACCTCCCGGTCGAACCGGCCGTCGTCGTCCGCATCCAGGTAGACCACCTGTGCGACGTGCCGCTGCCGCGCCGGGCAGCGGATCAGGGGCTGGGGGACGACCTCCAGCGGACCCGGCCCGGTGTTGACCAGCGTGGAGTCGAACCGGAGCAGCCGACCCGGCCCGGTCGTGTCGATCACGAGGTTCGCGGCCGGCTCGACCCGGAGGTTCGGCAGCAGCCCGGGCACCGCCGCCCGGTCGCCGGCGGGCGGCGGGGCGGAGCCTGCGCAGCGTCCCGGGCGTCCCCCCGCCCTTGTCGGTCGAGCCCTTGCGGAGCGTGCCGTCCGTGGCCATGACGACCAGGGCCGCCAGCAGGATGGCAAGAACCGCGACGACACCGCGTCGTGGGTCCCGGCCGCCCCGCCCGCCGCCCATGCAGCCACGCTAAGCGCCGCAACTCCGCTCCGGATGTGACCAGGGTCACAATTTACCCACGAAATGAGCGGCCGCCGGAGCCGGAAGGTGCCCGGGCATGCCGGTACGCGGTAGATTGTTGAATTGATCGAGGCAACCGCCGCGGCGGTCGCCGACTTACTGGCTCCGATGCATTGCGCCCACGGTGGTGGGCCATCGGAACCGTGTCCTGAGGGCATCTCGGCCCCCAGGGCTGTCCCCAGCAGGGGATGTCACGAGAAGGGAATTGCATGCCGAAGACCGATGCCATCGAGGTCGAGGGCACCGTCCGTGAGGCTCTGCCGAACGGGATGTTCCGGGTTGAGCTGACCAACGGCCACAAGGTGCTCGCGCACCTGTCCGGCCGGATGCGACGCAACTACATCCGGGTGATGCTCGAGGACCGTGTGGTCGTCGAGCTCAGCACCTACGACCTCACCCGCGGTCGCCTGGTCTACCGCCACAAGTAGGTCACGCGAACAGGCCTACCGACGTAGGCCGACCGCGCCACGGAAGGACCACATGACCCAGGTACCCGCCGGCCGCAAGGCCGGTCCGACCACCCTGGTGTTCCAGGCGCCGCCGTCCCGGCCCGAGGACGACATCGACGAGCTGGACGACATCGCGGACCTCCAGGACCCGCCGACCGACAACCGGGGCAACCGCACCGGCTCGGGCGGACCTGCCGGCGGTTCGGGCGAGCTGCGGATGCTCAAGGGCGCCCGGGCCGCCGCCTCCGGGATGAAGATCTCGGACGCCCAGATCCGGGCCGTCATCGAGGACCCCCACGACGTGCAGCCCGACCCGAAGCAGCCCCAGCGCACCCAGCTGCGTCGCGACGGTCTCGTCGTCACGACCGGCAACGACGGCATGATCCTGCGCGTCGCCCGCCGCGGCTGAGCGTTCCTCCACCGCCGTCGCCGGCGGGGCGCCGCGTTCCCGACAGGCGTAGAGTTGCCGCTGTCGCGTCACCGCCCAGACCACTGCTGTGTCACGACCCCAAAGACCTAGGGGTCCCCATGGCCATCAGTGCCTCGTCCACGACGTCGACCGACCCCGCACCGCGCGGCGGCAGCGACTACTCCCAGCTGATGGCCCGCGTCCGCGCTGAAGGGCTGCTCGAACGCTCGGTCCGCAACTACTTCGTGCGCTTCGCCGCCCTCGCCGTGCTCTTCGCCGGCGGCCTGGTGCTGCTCGTGACGGTGGGCAGCTCCTGGTGGCAGCTGGCCGTCGCGGCGTACTGGGCGGTGGTGTTCGCCCAGCTCGGCTTCCTCGGCCACGACGCCGGCCACCAGCAGATCTTCCCGAGCCGTCGACGCAACGACCGGCTGGGTCTGTGGCTGTCCAACCTGGTCCTCGGCCTGAGCTACTCGTGGTGGATCGACAAGCACAACAAGCACCATCGCCACCCGAACGACGTCGAGCGCGACCCGGACGTGGCGCGGAACGTGATCGCTTGGACGCCGGCGCAGGCCAGCCTCCAACGCGGCGCACTCAAGTTCGTCGCCCGCCACCAGGCGGCACTGTTCTTCCCGTTCCTGGTCTTCGAGGCCCTCAACCTGCACGTCGGCAGTGTTCGCTCGCTGCTGGCCCAGCCGCGCCGCCAGTGGACCGAGCTGCTGCTGCTCACCGCCCACGTGACGATCGTCGCCGTGGTGCTGCTCAGTGTGATGTCGCCGTGGCAGGCCCTGGCCTTCGTGGCAGTGCACCAGGCGTTGCTGGGGCTCTACCTCGGCGGCAGCTTCGCGCCGAACCACAAGGGGATGCCGGTGCTCGAGGAAGGCAGCGGGTGGGACTTCCTGCGTCGCCAGGTCCTGACCTCCCGGAACGTCACCGGTGGACCCGTCGTCACCGTGGCGCTCGGCGGGCTGAACTACCAGATCGAACACCATCTGTTCCCGAGCATGCCGAGCCAGAACCTGCACCGGGCCCGTCCGCTGGTGCGTCAGTTCTGCGCGCAGCAGGACCTGCCGTACGCGGAGACCACGCTGTTCGCGTCCTACCGGCAGGCACTGAGCTACCTGCGCAGCGTGCGACCGGTGACCGGCGACTAGGCAGGCGTCGACTCAGGTCCAGAACGTGTCGTGCCGGAGGAAGAACTCCGCGCGATCCGCTCGCATGCGCGGGACAACGGTGCCGCGATCTGGCAGGTTGTGCTCCGGGCCCGGTCGGGGCCGTGAGCGATCGGGGTCCCCATGAAGCTGCCAGCTCTCGTCACCGCGGCCTGCCTGGCCGCGGGCGGGCTGATCGCCGTCGCGCCGGGCGGCTCGGCTGCTGTCGAGCCGGCTGCGCAGACGGCCAAGGCCGTCGACTGGGGCAGGTGCAGCGACCCGATCCTGCGACTGCTCGGCGGCAAGTGCGGGTTCGTCGCGGTGCCGCTGGACTACTCGCACCCGCGAGGCAAGAAGATCCGGCTGGCGGTGTCGCGGGTCAAGCACACCGTCAAGGCCTCGAAGTACCAGGGCGTGATGCTGCTCAACCCCGGTGGCCCGGGCGGCTCCGGGCTCGGGCTGTCGGTCCTCGGCCCGGTCATCAGCGAGGGCTTCCGGCGCAGGGACGTCGGCGGTGCCTACGACTGGATCGGCTTCGACCCGCGCGGCGTCGGCGCGAGCCGACCGTCGCTGTCGTGCGACCCGAACTACTTCGGTCCCGACCGGCCCGAGTACGTGCCGAGCACGCCCGAGCTGCTGCAGGTCTGGCAGGAGCGCTCGGCCGGGTACGCCCGGGCCTGCGGCAAGGCCGGCGGCCGCGCTGCTCGACAACATGCGCACCACCGACGCGGCCCGCGACATGGACGAGATCCGCAAGGCGCTCGGCGCGACGCGGATCAACTACTACGGCTTCTCGTACGGCACCTACCTCGCGCAGGTCTACACGAAGCTGTTCCCGAAGCGGATGCGCCGGATGGTGCTCGACAGCAACGTCGACCCGCGCCGGGTCTGGTACCGCGCCAACCTCGACCAGGACATCGCCTTCGACCGCAACCTCGGCCTGTTCTTCGGCTGGGTCGCACGCCACGACGCCACGTACCACCTCGGCGCGACCCGGGCGGCGGTGCAGGCAGCGCTACACCGACGTGCACTACGCAGCTGGCCGCGACGCCGATCGACGGGACCGTCGGACCCGACGAGTGGGACGACATCTTCCTGTACGCCGGCTACGCGCAGTTCGCCTGGCCGGACCTCGCCGACCTGTTCGCCGACTGGGTCGCCACGGGCGACGGCGCTCCCGTCGTCGAGGCGTACCAGGGCTTCGACGCACCCGGCGACGACAACTCCTACGCCGTGTACACCGCGGTGTCCTGCGTCGACGACACCTGGAAGGACGAGGACTTCCTCGCCGACCAGTGGCGCACCCACGCCAAGGCCCCGTTCTTCACCTGGGGCAACGCGTGGTTCAACGCGCCGTGCAACTACTGGCCGGCGCGCGGGCGGGCGCACACCAAGGTGACCGGCCGCGGCGTGGGAACGGCCCTGCTCGTCGGCGAGACGCTCGACGCGGCGACACCGTTCGCCGGCAGCCGCTACCTGCGCTCGATCTTCAAGCAGTCCCGGCTCGTCGCTGTCGTCGGCGGCGCCAGCCACGCCGTCTCGCCGGGCGGCAGCGCCTGCGCCGACCGGCGGATCTTCGCCTACCTGGCGACCGGCCGGCTGCCGGACCGCAAGGCCGGCCACAAGCTGGACGTGCGCTGCCCGGCGCCGCCGCAGCCGCGGCCGACGCAGGGCTCCGGCCAGAGCCTGTCGGCGACCTCGTCGTTGGACTTTGCGCGGGCGGCGCAGGGCGGCGACATCGAGGCAGGCCGGGCGCTGGTCGCGCGGATCCTGCTGGCGGCTGCCCGGCCGTAGCCCGCGGCTCCGCTAGCCGTCGGCCGAGACCAGCGCGGCACCCGCCCGTCGCGGGTCCGCCGCCGCCTCGAGCCGACCCGACGGCAGTCGCAACGCTGCCCCCACTCCGCCGAAGTACATCGACAGCGGGTGGTGCCGGCGCACCGGCAGGTCGAGGTCCGGCAGCGGCAGGTCCTCCTCGGCCTCGACCTGCACCCGCGGGCCGTCGCCGTCCGCGGGCCCTCGTCGTCCTCCAGGTGGTGCACGTGCAAGCGAGGCTGGTCGACGGCTGCCTGCAGCGAGGTGGCGCCGTGCGCGACCGAGGCGAGCACCTGGAGCAGCGCAGTGGTGATGCGGTCGGCGCCGGGGCTGCCGACCGCGAGCACCGCACCGTCGTCGCGCCGGCCGACCGTCGGCGCCATGTTGCTCGCCAGCCGGGTGCCCGGCGCCGCGGGTGCGGCCCGGTTGAGCTCGCGCTCGCCGAGGCAGTTGTTCAGCCACAGCCCGGTGCCGGGCACCGTCGCGCCCGAGCCGTAGCCGTACGACGACGTGATCGCGCACGCGGTGCCGCTGGCGTCGACCACCGAGACGTGCGCCGTGCTCGGAGAACCCGCGCCGGCCCAGCCGACCTCGCGGAGCAGGTCGTAGGCGGCGGCGGTCCGGTCGTCGGCGACGTCGAGTCGCTCACGACGATGGTCGAGGACCCGGCGCTGGACCGCCACCAGGTGCGCCACGTCCTCGGCGTCGACACCGGCCGGACGCTCGCCGAGCAGGGTGAGCATCGCCGCCAGCACCGGGCCGCCGATCGACGGGGGCGGGTTGGTCCGCAGCTCCCAGCTGCCGGTCCGCACCGGCAGGGCGGGCCGGAGCAGCGGCTGGTAGGCCGCGAGGTCGTCGGCGGTGACCAGGCCGCCTCGGTCGGACATGTCGGCGACCACCCGGGACGCGAGCTCGCCGTCGTACAGCGTGCGCGCGCCCTCCTCGGCGATCAGCCGCACCGTGTCACCCAGCCCGGCGATCTGCATCAGGTCGCCGGTGTCGACCCAGCCACCGTCTGCGCGCTGCAGGGCCTGGACGGTCGCCGGGTCCCAGGCGAACGCGCTGTCCCGGACGTAGGGCAGGTAGTAGCCCGCCGCGGACCCCAGCGGGAAACCGGTCCGGGCGACCTCCTGCGCGGGCCAGACCACGTCGCGCCACGGCAGGCGGCCGAACTGCCGCTGCGCGAGGTCGAGCGCGGCGAGTGCTCCTGGCACCGCCACCGACCCGAGCCCGACCGTCATGGTCACGCCGCCGCCGTAGCTCGGTGCGCAGGTCCTGCACGGACACCGGCGCCGCGGGGGACCGGCCGATGCCGGGCATCGCCACGCCGCCGTCGACGGTGACCGCGTCGTCGGACTCCCGCCGGCCAGACGGTGACGAACGCGCCGCCGGCCAGCGAGACGATGCCCGGCTCGGCGACCATCGTCACCAGCGAGGCGGCGACGGCGGCGTCGACCGCGCCGCCGCCGCCCTCGACGACCTGGAGTGCCGCGGTGGCCGCGAGCGTGCTCGGCGCGGCCACCGCCACCCGGCTCGTCACCGGGTCATCGTGCCCCAGCTAGGCCGCCGCAGACACACCCGGTTCGCTGGGGACGTCCTGCTTCTTCGCGTTGATCACGAAGATGCCCACCAGCAGAGCGGCGAACAGCAGGACCGCTCCCCAGAAGAACGACACGTGGTAGCCGTGGATCAGCGCGTCCGGGGTGAGCCTCTCGATGTCGTCCGGGTTGCGCAGGTTCTCCTTGAAGTAGCTCGTCACGGCACCGGCGAACAGCGTGTTCAGCAGCGCCGTGCCGAGCGAGCCGCCGATCTGCTGCGAGGTGTTGAGCACCGCGCTGGCCACACCGGCGTCGTGGTGACCGACGCCGATCAGAGCCGTGCTGGACGCCGGGATGAACACGCCTGCAAGTCCGATGCTCATCAGCAGCATCGCCGGCAGGACGTGCGTCCAGTAGGACGTCTCGCCGGTGATCTGGGTCAGCCACAGCATGCCGAGCACCGCCATGATCAGGCCGGGCACGATCAGCGGCTTGGGACCCACCCTCGGCAGCAGCTGGGCCACCACGCCGGCCGTCAGGATGATGCCCAGGCTGAACGGCAGGAACGCGAAGCCGGACTTCAGCGGGCTGTAGCCCAGGTTGACCTGGAAGTAGTACGTGAGGAACAGGAACATCGCGAACAGGCCGGCGCCGACGAGCAGGAACAGCAGGTAGGACCCGCCGCGGTTGCGGTCGAGCACCACGCGCAGCGGCAGCATCGGGTTCTTGGCCCGGGTCTCCCACCACACGAAGGCGGCGAGCAGCACGACCGATGCCACGAGGAAGGTGACCGTCGAGGGTGCCGTCCAGCCCTGGACGGACGTGTCGTTCGGGATCTCCGGGTGCTTCGCGCGTGCGGCCTCGGTGAAGCCGTACACGAGCGAGAAGAGACCGAGCGTCGCGAGCAGTACGCCGGGAACGTCGTACCGGGTGTCGCCGTGCGCCTTGCTCTCGTGCACGAGCGGGAACGCGAACCCGGCGACGAGCAGCGCGACCGGAACGTTCACGCCGAGGCACCAGCGCCACGAGGCGTACTCGGTGAGGACACCGCCGACGATCAGGCCGATCGCGGCCCCGCCGCCGGCCAGCGCACCGAAGACGCCGAACGCCTTGGCGCGCTCCTTCGGGTCGGTGAAGGTCACGGTGACGATGGACAGCGCGGCCGGCGCCATCAGCGCGGCGAACGCGCCCTGGAGGGCCCGCGCCGCGAAGAGCAGCTCCTGGTTGGGGGCGAAGCCACCCAGCGCAGAGGCCCCCGCGAAGCCGAGCAGGCCGATGATGAAGGTGCGCTTGCGCCCGGTGTAGTCGGCGATCCGGCCGCCCAGCAGCAGCAGGCTGCCGAAGGCCAGCGTGTACGCCGTGACCATCCACTGCCGGTTGGCATTGGTGATGCCGAGGTCGTCCTGGGCCGAAGGCAACGCGATGTTCACGATGGAGGCGTCGAGGACGATCATCAGCTGGGCGGCGGCGAGAACGGCCAGCATCAGCCAGCGCTTGGGGTCCGGCTCGACCGGGTACTCCTCGGCCTCCTCGGCCAGGTCTTCGCCGGTGGGAGTGATCGGTTCGGTCACGGTGTCTCCTGTGGATCTGCGGACCGACTTCTTCGGCCCAGCAACGGTATGAGGACGTCGTCGACGTTGTGCGTGATGAAGTCATCGTCCACGCCGGCACCGACAACCAGCCCGCTGGCGGCGCTCGTCGCGCGTCCCGACCGGTCAGTGCCATGTCTGGACTCCTCGTCTCACCTGCTGGGCAACGCGCCCCGTTTCGTACCGAGAACTGACAAGACGCTAGCCACGGCGTTGATTCCCGGGCGAGGGGATTTTCTCGCCGGCCGGTCCACCAGGCGGGCACGGCCGCCGGGGCGCCCTGGCGGCCCGGCCAGGGCCGGATTGGGTAAGGCGCGCGCGGGCGGGCAGAATGGCGGTCCGCCCCCTGCGACCGGGGGCGCCCCGAGGTCTGAGAGGTCACCCACGCATGTCGTCTGCCGAGGCGGCTATCGCCCCTGACGCGGTCCTCGACGCGCTCGAGGCCGAGGCCATCCACATCTTCCGCGAGGCCGCCGGCGCGTTCCGCCGGCCGGTGATGCTCTACAGCATCGGCAAGGACTCCTCGGTGCTGCTGCACCTGGCGGTCAAGGCCTTCGCGCCGGGCAAGGTGCCCTTCCCGGTCCTGCACATCGACACCACCTGGAAGTTCAAGGAGATGATCGAGTTCCGGGACCGGATCACCACGGAGCTCGGTGTCGAGCTGCTGGTGCACACGAACCAGGACGGCGTCGCCGAGGGCGTCACCCCGTTCACGCACGGCACCCACGAGTACACGCGGATCATGAAGACCGTCGCGCTGCGCGAGGCGCTGGACGAGGGCGGCTACGACGCCGCGTTCGGCGGCGCCCGCCGCGACGAGGAGCGCTCGCGGGCCAAGGAGCGCGTCTTCTCGCTGCGCGAGCCCGGCCACCGCTGGGAGCCGCGCAAGCAGCGACCGGAGTTCTGGCGCACGGCCAACACCCAGCTCTCCGACGGCCAGACGATGCGGGTCTTCCCGATGTCGAACTGGACCGAGCTCGACGTCTGGCGCTACATCCAGCGCGAGGAGATCGAGGTCGTGCCCCTGTACTTCGCCGAGGAGCGGCCGGTCGTCGACCGCGACGGCCAGCTGATCATGGTCGACGACGACCGGTTCCCGTTGCAGGACGGCGAGCAGCCCGAGATGCGCAGCGTGCGGTTCCGCACGCTCGGCTGCTACCCGCTGACCGCAGCCGTCGAGTCGACGGCCGACAACCTCGACGACCTGCTCGAGGAGATGCTCGTCGACCGCCGGTCCGAGCGCTCGGGCCGGCTGATCGACGGCGAAGGTGGCGGCTCCATGGAGAGCAAGAAGACCGAGGGGTACTTCTGACGATGGCGACCACCGAGAGCACCGAAGACGCCGTCGTCGCGACGGCACTCGTCGAGCACCCGATCGTCCGGGTCGTCGCCTGCGGTTCCGTCGACGACGGCAAGTCCACGCTGATCGGCCGGCTGCTCGCCGAGACCGAGAGCGTCCCGGACGACATCCTCGACTACGCGCGCAACACCCGCCGCAGCGGATCGACGATCCCCAAGGGCGAGGTCGACTTCTCGATGCTCACCGACGGCCTGGAGGCCGAGCACGAGCAGGGCATCACGATCGACGTCGCCTACCGCCACCTGTACCTGCCGTCCGGCCGGCGGGCGATCATCGCCGACGCACCGGGCCACGAGCAGTACACGCGCAACATGGCGGTCGCGGCCTCGACGGCGGACATCGCGATCCTGCTCGTCGACGCGTCCCGCGGCATCCGCCCGCAGACCCACCGGCACCTGACGGTCTGCGCGCTGATGGGCGTCCGCACCGTCATCGTCGCCATCAACAAGATGGACGCCGTCGACTTCAAGCACGTCGCCTTCGAGGAGTTCGCCGGCCAGATGCAGGTCGGCCGCCGCGCGGTTCGACCTCGACGACGTCGAGGTGATCCCGGTCAGCGCGCTGACCGGTGACAACGTGATCGACCGGTCCACCGAGATGGGCTGGTACCACGGCCCGACGGTGCTGGAGTCGCTGATGTCCTGGCTGCCGGCACCGGCGGCGGACCACGCGGCCATCCCGTTCCGGCTCCCGGTCCAGTACATCGTGCGCGCCGACAACTTCCGCGGCTACGCCGGCACCGTGGTCGCCGGCTCGGTGCGTCCCGGGCGACAAGGTCGTGGTCAACGCCAAGGGCGCGACCACCACGGTCGAGCGGGTCCTGGTCGCCGGCAAGGACGTCGAGAGGCCAAGGCCGACGAGGCCGTCGTCCTCACCCTCGAGACCGAGACCGACGTCACCCGCGGCGACCTGATCGTCGCGCCGGCCGAGGGCCTGTCGCAGGACCAGTACCCGCGGCCCGCCGTCGCCTTCGCTGCCGACCTCGTCTGGACCGGGGAGGAGGAGCTGCGGCACGGCCGTTCCTACCTGCTGCTCGCCGGCTCGCTCGCCGTCCCGGCCGTCGTGACCGCGATCCGCAACCGCCGGGACGTCGTCTCGGGCGAGGAGATGGCGGCCCGGACGTTCAAGATGAACGACGTCGGCCTGGTCGAGATCTCCACCGACACACCGGTGCCGCTCGACCCGTACACGCCTCAGCCGGGACACCGGCGGCTTCCTGCTCGTCGAGCGGGTCAGCCGGGACACCGTGGCGGCCGGGCTGGTGCGGCACGCGCTGCGCCGTGCGCACAACGTCGTCCCGCACACCTTCACCGTCGACCGCGAGGCCCGCGCGACGCTGAAGAACCAGCGCCCGCGGGTGCTGTGGCTGACCGGGTCTGCCGGGCGCCGGCAAGTCGACGATCGCCGACGCGCTCGAGGGCCGGCTGCACGGCCTGGGCCTGCACACCTACGTCCTCGACGGCGACGGCGTCCGCACCGGCCTGAACAAGGACCTCGGGTTCACCCCGGAGGACCGCGCCGAGAACGTCCGGCGGGTCGCCGAGACCGCGAAGCTGATGGCCGACGCCGGCCTGATCGTCATCGTGTCGCTGGTCTCGCCGTTCCGCGGTGACCGGCGAGCGGCCAAGGGACTGTTCGCCGAGGGCGACTTCCTCGAGGTGTGGGTCGACACCCCGGCCGACGTCGTGGTCGAGCGCGACCCGAAGGGCCTGTACGCGAAGGCGAAGGCCGGCAGCCTGCCGAACATGACCGGTGTCGGCCAGGGCTACGAGCCGCCCGAGCACCCCGACGTCACGGTCAACGGTGCGGGTGATGTCGAGGACGCCGTCAGCCGAGCTGCTCGAGGCGCTCGACATCGCTCACTGACCATGGCCGAGCTCGTCTACCCCCCGATCATCACGCTGGCCCGCGCGGTGTTCGCGGCCCAGGGCCTCACGTTCGACCTGCGCGGCACCGCCTACGTGCCGCGACAAGGCGGCGCGGTGATGGCCATCAACCACGTCGGGTACCTCGACTTCACGTACGCCGGCTTCGCCGCCCGGCCGGCCCACCGGCTGGTCCGGTTCATGGCCAAGGACCAGGTGTTCACCCACAAGCTCAGCGGTCCGTTGATGCGCGGCATGCACCACATCCCCGTCGACCGTGAGGCCGGCGCCGGTTCCTACCGGGCCGCGGTCGACGCGCTTGCGCGGCGGCGAGATCGTCGGCGTCTTCCCCGAGGCGACGATCAGCCGCTCGTTCGAGCTCAAGGACTTCAAGGCCGGCGCGGTGCGGATGGCCGCGGAAGCCGGCGTCCCGCGTGCTACCGACCGTGATCTGGGGATCGCAGCGGGTGTGGACCAAGGGCCGGAAGAAGCGGCTGGGGCGCACCAAGGTGCCGATCTCGGTGTGGGTGGGCGAGCCTCTTGCCGTTGCCGAGGACGACGACATGGTCGCGGTGACCGAGACCCTGCGGGCCCGGATGACCGACCTGCTGCACGAGGCGCAGGAGACCTACCCCGAGAAGCCGAGCGGTCCGGACGACACCTGGTGGCAGCCGGCCAGGCTCGGCGGCTCGGCCCCGACGCCGGACGAGGCGCTGCAGCTGGACCGGGACGAGCGCCGGGCACGCATCGCTGCTGCCAAGAAAGCACGCGACGAAGGCCGCGCGACCTGAGGGCCTTCGAGCGGGGGACGGGATAGCCTGTCCCGCGTGAGTCACCCCTGCCGGTCGGTCCCCGTGCCGATCCACTGCCGGGGTGCCTGGTGAGCGAGCTGCGGCTGCCGGCCACGACCGACAGCGTGCGGCTGGCCCGGCGGTTCGTCCGCGATCGGCTGGACGACAGCGGTTGCGACGTCGACACCGCCGTCCTGCTGGCGTCCGAGGTGGTCACCAACGCCGTGCTGCACGGCCGCAGCGACGTGCGGGTCGCGGTGCAGGACCTGGGGGACACCGCGCGCATCGAGGTGTCCGACGACTCCGCCCGGTGCACCGCGCCTGAACACGTTCCACGTGGAGTCGGCGACCGGGCGCGGGCTCCGCCTCGTCGAGCAGCTCGCGGTTCGCTGGGGTGTCGCACCCGCCGGGCCCGGCGACGGCAACGGCAAGGTCGTGTGGTTCGAGGTCGGTCCGGCGACCGATGCCGCCTGGGAGTCCTTCGCGGACAGCTCGTTCGCCGAGGGGGCGGCGCCCGGAATGACGACGTCCGGCGAGCTGGCCGGCGACGTGCACCGCCCGGGCAGACTCGCTCCGCTACCCGTGCGCGTGCTCCTCGTCGAGGACGACGAGGGAGACGCCTTCCTGGTCCGCGAGCTGCTGCTCGACGCCGGGTCCGAGGTCGAGCTGTCGCGCGCCCACAGCCTCGCCGAGGCGGGGCTCATGCTGCCCGGCGACATCGACTGCGTGCTGCTCGACCTCGGCCTGCCCGATGCCACCGGTCTCGACGGCCTGCGGGCGGTGCTCGAGATCTCGCCCAGCATCGCCGTCCTGGTGCTCACCGGCCTCGCCGACGAGCACCGTGGCACCGAGGCCGTGGCCGTCGGCGCCCAGGACTACCTGGTCAAGGGCGGCATCGACGGCCAGCTGCTCACCCGCGCGATCCGCTACGCCGTCGAGCGCAAGCGGGCCGACGAGTCGGTTCGCCGCCTCTACGCCTCCGAGGCCCGGGCGGCCGAGAACGCGCGACTCGAACGTGGCCTGCTGCCGCAGCCGCTGCTGCGCGGCGACTGGTTCGGGGTGGTCGCGCGCTACCGGCCCGGCCGGCACCAGTCGCTGCTCGGTGGCGACTTCTACGACGTCGTCGAGTGCGACGACGGCGCGGTGTTCGCGCTGATCGGCGACGTCGCCGGCCACGGCCCCGACGAGGCCGCGCTCGGCGTGTGCCTGCGCATCGCCTGGCGCACCCTGGTGCTCTCCGGCGCAGACCCGGACGCCATCCTCGGGGCGATGGACGCGGTGCTCGTCAGCGAGCGCTCGACCGACGAGGTCTTCGCGACCGTCGCCATGGTGCGGCTCACCCGGGCCGACGGCGTGCTCCGGATCTGGCGGGCCGGCCACCCGGTGCCCCTCATCATCGAGGACTCCCGGGTCGTGCCCGCACCCGAGGGCGCCGTCGGACTCGCTCTCGGGGTCGTCGACGGCGTCGTCTGGGAGTCGGTCGACCGGACGGTGGGCCGCGACACCTCGGTGCTGCTGTTCACCGACGGGCTGATCGAGGGCTTCGACGGCCAGGTCGCCGGGCAACGGCTCGGGGAGGCCGCGCTCTACCAGCTCGTCGAGGAGCTGCTCAGCGGCGGCGAGGATCCCGAGCGGCTGCTGGACGACGTACTCGCCGAGGTACGCGAGCGCAACGGTGGCGAGCTCACCGACGACGTCGCCGCCGTTCTGCTGTCGTGGGCAGGCTGGGAGTGACGCGCACGACCCTCCGCCGCCGGCTCGTGCTCACCTTCGTGGCCCTCGGCACGCTCATCGCCATCCTCGTCGCCGCCGCGGTGGTGCTGTCGGTCCGGCTGTACGACGCGCAGTCCACCGTCGTCGACCGGCTGTTCGCGACCTACACGTCGTCCTCCGACCTCAACGTCGCGCTGCTCGACCAGGAGACCGGGTTCCGCGGGTACGCCCTCACCGGTGAGCCGAGCTTCCTCGCGCCGTACGTCGAGGGCCGACGCGCAGCCCGTCGAGTCCAGGCTCGTCTGCGCAGCTGCCGAGGCCGACTTCCCGGCCCTGCGCGCCTCACGCCTCAAGGTGCAGGCGTCGGTCAGGGAATGGCGCTCGGACGTCGCCGGGCCGGGCATCGCACAGGTCCGCGCCGGCGAGCGACTGACTCCGGCGGAGCTGGCCAGCGGCAAAGAGCGGTTCGACCTGGTCCGCGAATCCGTCACCGCCTACCGGAAGTCGGATCGTCAGCGAGCGCCAGGACAGTGTCCGCGAGCTGCACCGGGACGTCACGCTGCTCTTCGGCACGCTCGCTGCCGGGCTCGTCCTGCTGGTCGCGTCGGCGTCCCTGACCTGGGTGGCGCTGCGCCGGTGGGTCACCCAACCGCTGGAGCGGCTCGGCGCCGAGGTCGACCGGGTCGAAGGCGGCGACCTCAGCCGGAAGGTCGTCGGTCAGTGACGCTCCGGACGAGATCGCCGTGCTCGCCGAGCAGATCGACCGGATGCGGTCGCGGATCCTGCAGGAGTACGCCCTGGCCGAGGCGTCCCGGATGGAGGCGTTGGAGGCCCGCGCCCTCGTCGAGGAGCAGGCCGATGACCTGCGCCGGTCGAACGCCGAGCTCGAGCAGTTCGCCTACGTCGCTTCGCACGACCTCCAGGAGCCGCTGCGCAAGGTGGCGAGCTTCTGCCAGCTCATCGAGCGCCGCTACAAGGGCCAGCTCGACGAGCGCGGTGAGCAGTACATCGAGTTCGCGGTCGACGGCGCGAAGCGCATGCAGCAGCTCATCAACGACCTGCTGACGTTCTCGCGGGTGGGCCGGGCGGGCAGCAGCTTCGCGCCGGTCGACCTCGAGCAGGTCCAGGGCCAGGCCGAGCGCCAGCTCGAGCTCACCATCGACGAGGCCGGCGCCGTCGTCACCCACGACCCGCTGCCGACCGTGGACGGCGACCACAGCCTGCTCGTCCAGCTCTTCCAGAACCTGATCGGCAACGCGCGTGAAGTTCCGCGGCGACGACCCACCCCGAGTGCACATCAGCGCTGCCCCGTCGGTGGAGGACCCCGCACTGTGGGAGTTCGCCTGCAGCGACAACGGGATCGGCATCGAGGAGCAGTACCAGGACAAGATCTTCGTGATCTTCCAGCGCCTGCACGGCCGGGACGCCTACGGCGGCACCGGCATCGGCCTGGCCATGTGCAAGAAGATCGTCGAGCACCATGGCGGCCGGCTCTGGCTGGACACCATGCCCCGGGAGCACCCCGGGTGCGGTGACTGCGCTGGACGCTGCCGGTCCGGCACGAGCCTTTGACACCACGGACAGCCAGGCGCAGCGCCGGAGCCCGACCACCGTCTGATGAGGGAGAGGAACCACCGATGACCCAGCCGCTCGACCACGAGCGACAGATCGAGGTCCTGCTCGTCGAGGACGACCCCGGCGACGTCGTGATGACCCGCGAGGCCTTCCAGGACTACAAGGTGCGCAACCAGCTGCACGTCGTCAACGACGGCACCGAGGCGATGGCGTTCCTGCGACAGGAGGGGGAGTACGCCGGCCGGCCGCGCCCGGACCTCGTGCTGCTCGACCTCAACCTGCCCAAGATGGACGGGCGGGAGGTCCTGGAGGCCATCAAGTCCGACCCGGACCTGTCGAGCATCCCGGTCGTGGTGCTGACGACGTCCGAGAACGAGGACGACGTGCTGCGCAGCTACTCGCTGCACGCAAATGCCTACGTGACGAAGCCGGTGGACTTCGAGCGCTTCATCGAGGTGGTCCGGCAGATCGACGACTTCTTCATCTCGGTGGTGCGGCTGCCGCGTCGGTAGCAGGCGGCTTCTGGCGCCGCGACTTCTCGCGGCCGCGGTCGGTCCAACGCTCGAGGCGCTCCATCCCCAGGAGCACGGCGAGCAGGCCGAACGGCACCAGCAGGGCGAAGAACATCATCGTGAGCCACCTTCCCGCCGCTGTTGTGTCCGGAGCGTGAACAACGAAACCTTGCTGAGCCACGAGTATCGACGGCCGGGGCACGGCGCTTGACCGGCACACGCGGGTGAGGTGACCTTGCTCACCGGCCATCTGGGACGATCACTGGCATGGTCACCGTGCCGAGCATCTCGTACTCCATCACCGTCCGGCTCGACGTCCCCGCCCGCGGAAACGCGGTCAGCCAGCTGACCCACGCGGTCGAGCAGGCCGGCGGGATCGTCACCGCGCTCGACGTCACGGCGTCCGGGCACGAGCGGCTGCGGATCGACGTCACGTGCGCCGCCAGCGACACCGAGCACGCCCAGCGGCTGACCGAAGCCCTGGCCCAGGTCGAGGGCGTGACCATCGGCAAGGTCTCCGACCGGACCTTCCTGATGCACCTCGGCGGCAAGATCGAGGTCCAGCCGAAGGTCCCGATCCGCAACCGCGACGACCTGTCGATGATCTACACGCCCGGCGTCGCGCGGGTCTGCCTGGCCCTCGCCGAGAACCCGAGCGACGCCCGGCGGCTGACCATCAAGCGCAACACGGTGGCCGTCGTCACCGACGGGTCGGCGGTCCTCGGGCTCGGCAACCTCGGCGCGATCCCGGCGCTGCCGGTGATGGAGGGCAAGGCCGCGCTGTTCAAGCGGTTCGCGGGCATCGACGCGTTCCCGATCTGTCTCGACACCCAGGACGTCGACGAGATCGTCCGCACCGTCGAGCTGATCGCCCCCGTCTTCGCCGGCATCAACCTCGAGGACATCTCCGCGCCGCGGTGCTTCGAGATCGAGCAGCGGCTGCGCGCCAGCCTCGACATCCCGGTCTTCCACGACGACCAGCACGGCACCGCGATCGTCGTGCTCGCCGCGCTGATCAACGCGCTCAAGGTGGTCGGCAAGGACCTCGGCGACGTGCGCATCGTGCTGTCGGGCGCCGGCGCCGCCGGGATGGCGATCCTCGCGGTGCTGCTCGAGGCAGGTGCCCGGCACGTCGTCGTCGCCGACAAGGACGGCGTCATCCACGCCGGCCGGGAGGGCCTGGCGCCCGAGCTGGTGTCCGTCGCCGAGCGCACCAACGCGGAGGGCCGCAGCGGCGCGTTGCGCGACATGCTGCCCGGCGCCGACGTGTTCATCGGCGTCTCGGCGCCGAACATCCTCACCGCCGACGACGTCGCGACGATGGCCGAGGGCAGCGTCGTGTTCGCCCTGGCCAACCCGGTGCCCGAGGTCGACCCGGCCGCGGCGTCCGAGTACGCGACGGTCGTGGCGAGCGGCCGCAGCGACCTCCCCAACCAGATCAACAACGTGCTCGCCTTCCCCGGCGTCTTCCGCGGGCTGCTCGACGCGGCGAGCCACACGATCACGATCGACATGCTGCTCGCGGCGGCGCGGGCGCTGGCCGACGTCGTGACGCGAGGACGAGCTCAACGCCGACTACATCGTCCCGAGCGTCTTCCACCCCGACGTCGCCACTGCTGTCGCGGCCGCAGTCAGCAAGGTGGTGCGCGCCTCCGGGACCTCGGTGGTGCCGGACCTGGACCAGCAGCACGAGTGAGGACGTCGGCCGGCTGGAGCCCGAGGTGGTGGCGCGCGGCGTTCGCGCTGGCGGTGGCCGCCAACCTGGTCATCCTGTTCTGGCCGCGCCCGGCCAGCCCCGACGGGGTGCCCGGACTGGACAAGGTGGTGCACCTGGCCACCTTCGCCGCCCTGGCCTTCACCGGTCTGCGCGTCGGCTGGCGGCCCGCTGGTGGCTGCCGCTGCTCGTCGTGCACGCGGTCACGAGCGAGATCGTGCAGGACCGGCTGCTGAGCCGGCGCAGCGGCGACCCGCTCGACGTCCTGGCAGACCTGGCCGGCGTGCTCGCCGGAACCTTGCTCGCGCGGGCATCATGGGGGAGTGACCGTTCCCGACCCGGAGGTGACCCTGACCGGGCGCCTGCTCGTGGCGACGCCGGCCCTGGGTGACTCGAACTTCGAGCGCTCGGTGGTGCTGGTGCTCGACCACGACGAGGACGGCGCGCTCGGGGTGGTGATCAACCGGCCGACGCCGCTGGACGTGTCGGAGGTGCTGCCGGTCTGGCAGCCGCTGGCGACCGAGCCCGGAGTCCTGTTCCAGGGCGGCCCGGTGGCCCTGGACTCGGCGCTGGGGCTGGCCCTGGTGCCGGGTGACGGCGAGGAGGAGCCGCTGGGCTGGCGGCGGGTCGTCGGCCGGGTCGGGCTGGTCGACCTGGACGCGCCGCCCGAGGTGCTGGCGGCCGAGGTGAGCCGGCTGCGCATCTTCGCCGGGTACGCCGGGTGGGGTGCCGGGCAGCTCGAGGACGAGCTCGCCGAGGGCGCCTGGTACGTCGTCGACGCCCGCTTCGGCAGCCTCGCCGGGGACGACCCGGGGGACCCGTTCACCAGCGAGCCGGAGGACCTCTGGCGCGCGGTGCTGCGCCGGCAGGGCGGCGACCTGGCCATGGTGTCGACGTACCTCGATGACCCGTCGCTGAACTGAGCTCGGCCTAGAATCGCCGGATGAGCACCTACGACCCGCAGTTGCAGCCCGGCCTCGACCAGCCCGGTGGCGGCACCGGCACGGTGCTGGAGATGGAGATCGAGGTCGAGGCGACCCCGAAGACCTCGCACGGCGACGGTGACCACGAGCGCTTCGCGCACTACGTGAAGAAGGAGAAGATCCTCGAGTCGGCGCTGTCCGGCGACAAGGTCACGGCGCTGTGCGGGAAGAAGTGGATCCCCGGCCGCGACCCGAACCGCTTCCCGGTCTGCCCGACCTGCAAGGAGATCTTCTCCTCGATGTCGTCCGGTGACGACGACCAGGGCTCCGACGCCACGTAGTCGCACGGGCACGCAGGGCGTCCGCTGCGGCCGTCCGGGGCGGCCGGGCCTTCCCCTGACGCGGTGCCGAGGCTTACGGTGCGCCGGTCGATCTCGATCATCGCTCGGAGGACCCACCACCATGCGCCGACTCGTACGCCGCGCCCCGTTCTACGCCGTCCTCGCCGTCGCGCTGGTCCCGCTCGGCCTCACGTCGCCCGCGGCGACCTCCGCCGCGTCGGCCGACTGCGTCACCCGTGATGCGGGCGACGCGTCGGCCCGGGTGAAGCCGGGCGCCACCAAGACCGACCCGAACACCCTCACCGCCGACCAGGTCAACAAGCTCGGCGAGCCGGCCAAGGCCAAGGCGCTGCGGGCCGGCTCGGTGCGGATCGACACCGTCTACCACGTCATCAGCGACCACGTGCTCAGCGCTGCGGAGCGGCGGCGCTGGACGACGATGATCGCTGCGCAGACGTCGGTGCTGAACCAGTCGTTCGGTGGCCGCACCTCGCCGTCGGCGGCGTCAACCGCGTTCCAGTTCCGCCAGGTCGGGATCACCTGGACGGTCAACCCCGACCTGGTACACGATGGTGCCCGAACTCCACCGCCGAGCGGGAGGCCAAGGCGGCGCTGCGCCAAGGCGGCTCCTCGACGCTGAACATCTACTCGGCCAACATCGGCGCCGGTCTTCTCGGCTGGGCGACCTTCCCGCAGAACTACCACGACCAGCAGACCAAGGACGGCATCGTCATCCTCGACGAGTCGATGCCGGGCGGGAACCTCGAGATCTACAGCGAGGGCGACACCGGCACCCACGAGGTCGGTCACTGGCTCGGGCTCTACCACACCTTCCAGAACGGCTGCTCGAACCAGCGGCGACCAGGTCGCGGACACCGCGCCCGAGCAGTCGCCGGCCTTCTTCTGCCCGGTCGGCCGGGACACCTGCACCAAGGACGCCGGGCTCGACCCGATCCACAACTTCATGGACTACACGCAGGACAACTGCATGGACGAGTTCACCGCCGGCCAGGCGCAGCGGATGAGCGACATCTGGCAGGCCTACCGCGCATAGTCAGTCCCCGTCCATCGTCAGCAGTGTCGGGGTGCGACGGTGCTGTCGCCGACGTAGAGTGCCGTGGTGACCGGCACCTCGCAGCAGCCCCCGTCGGACGCCCCGCCCGGCGTGTCCGGGCGGATCTTCGGGCCGCAGTGGCGGGCGCTGACGGTGGGCATCCTGGCCGTGGTGTCGCTGCTCGCGTTCGAGGCGATGGCCGTCGCGACCGCGATGCCGGTGGCCGTGCGCGACCTGGACGGCCTGCCGTTCTACGCCTGGGGCTTCTCGGCCTTCTTCATCGCCAGCCTGGTCGCGCATGGTCGTCTCCGGCGAGGTCAGCGACCGGCGAGGACCGGTGCTGCCGTTCGTCGTGTCCCTGGTGCTGTTCGTCATCGGGCTGGTGGTCGCCGGCCTGGCCACCTCGATGGTGATGTTCGTCGCGGGCCGGGCCCTGCAGGGCGTCGGCGCCGGGCTGAACATCGTCGCCCTGTACGTCGTCGTCGGCCGGCTGTACCCGGACTCCCTGCGGCCCCGGCTGTTCTCGGTGATGGCCAGCGCCTGGGTGATCCCCGCGATCGTCGGGCCGTCGGTCGCCGGTGTCGTGGCGGACGAGCTGTCCTGGCGCTGGGTGTTCCTCGCCGTACCGCCGCTGGTGCTGCCCGCGGTCGCCCTGATGCTGCCCCGGCTGCACGGCCTCGGGGCGGCGCCCGGCGTGGAGGCGGTCCGCAGCCGCACGCTGCCGGCGCTGGCGGTCGCAGGTGGGGTGGCGTCGCTGCAGTACGCCGGCCAGCGGCTGGACGCGCTGTCCTGGGCCCTCGCGCCGGTCGGCGTCGCCCTGCTGGTGGTGGGGCTGCCGCGGCTGATGCCGGCCGGCATCTTCCGGGCGCGGCGCGGCCTGCCGACGGCTGTGCTGATGCGCGGCGTCCTCGCCGGCGCGTTCTTCGGGGCGGAGACGTTCGTCCCGCTGATGCTCGTCGAGGAGCGCGGCCTGGCCACCGCCCTGGCCGGGCTGACCCTCACCGCCGGGGCCGTGAGCTGGTCGGTCGGGTCGTGGATCCAGGGCCGGCCGGGGGTGACCACGCCGCGGCACGTCCTCGTGCAGCGCGGCACCGCCCTGGTGGCCGTCGGGGTCGGCGGGGTGTCGCTCGGTCTCTGGCCGGCGCTGCCGCCGGCCGTAGCCGGCGTCGGCTGGGCGATCGGCGGGCTGGGCATGGGGCTCGCGATGTCGAGCACCAGCGTGGTGGTCCTCGCGCTCTCGCCGGTGGCCGAGCAGGGTCTCAACTCCGCCGCCCTGCAGCTGTCCGACGCGCTGGGCACGATCCTGTTCGTCGGCGTCGGCGGCGCGCTGTTCGCCGGGCTGCACACCGAGAACGGCAGCAACACCGCGGCGTTCCTCACGATCTACCTGGTGATGGCGACGGTGGCCGCCGTCGGAGTGACCTTGGCCGGCCGGATCGCCGTGCCGGACCGGGTCCCGGCGGGCACCCGTTAGCACGTGCCGGCGGGTTCTCGTGACACCTGGAGGGGTCGGCATGTCGTCCGCGGGACGCCGTTAGCCTCGTCCCACCGATGAGTACCACTGCCGCATCCCACCTCTCTCCCGCCTTCCCGCTCCGCGCCCCCTGGGGCGTCGCCGACGCGCTCCGCGCCTGGCAGCAGGAGGCTCTCGACGCCTACCTGGCCCGCGTCGGCTCGTCCGACCGCGACTTCCTCGCGGTCGCGACGCCCGGCGCCGGCAAGACGACCTTCGCCCTCCGGGTCGCCAGCGAGCTGCTCGAGCGCCGGCTGGTCGACGCGGTGACCGTGGTGGCGCCGACCGAGCACCTCAAGCACCAGTGGGCCGACGCGGCGGCCCGGGTCGGCATCAGCCTGGACCCGCGCTTCAGCAACGGCCAGGGGGCCGTCGGCGGCGACTTCACCGGCGTCGCGGTGACCTACGCCCAGGTCGCCGCGCACCCGCTGCTGCACCGCCGGCGTACCGAGACCAAGCGGACCCTGGTGATCCTCGACGAGGTCCATCACGGTGGTGATGCCCTGTCCTGGGGTGATGCCGTGCGGGAGGCCTTCGAGCCGGCCACCCGCAGACTGGCCCTGACGGGCACGCCGTTCCGGTCCGACACCAGCGCGATCCCGTTCGTCACGTACGCCGACGGTGGCGACGGGATCCGGCGGTCGGCCGCCGACTACTCCTACGGCTACGGGCGGGCGCTGGCCGACGGCGTCGTCCGGCCGGTGATCTTCCTGTCCTACTCCGGCCAGATGCGCTGGCGCACCCGGGCCGGCGACGAGATCTCCGCGATCCTCGGGGAGCCGCTGACCAAGGACCTCACGGCCGCGGCCTGGCGGACCGCGCTGGACCCGCAGGGCAACTGGATCCCGCAGGTGCTCGCGGCGGCCGACCGGCGGCTCACCGAGGTACGGCGGGGCGTGCCGGACGCCGGCGGCCTGGTGATCGCCACCGACCACCTGTCGGCCCGCGCCTACGCCGCGCAGCTGCGCCGGATCACCGGCGAGGCGCCGACGGTCGTGCTGTCCGACGAGGCCGGCGCCAGCGCGCGGATCGAGGCGTTCGCGGCCGGCGACGCCCGCTGGATGGTGGCCGTCCGGATGGTCTCGGAGGGTGTCGACGTCCCACGGCTGTCGGTCGGCGTCTACGCGACGTCCACCGTCGACGCCGCTGTTCTTCGCCCAGGCGGTCGGGCGCTTCGTGCGGGCCCGCCGGCGGGGCGAGACCGCGTCGGTCTTCCTGCCCTCGGTGCCGCTGCTGCTGCAGCACGCGGCCGAGATGGAGGTCGAGCGCGACCACGCGCTGGACCGGCGGCCGACCGACGACGACGAGAGCATCTTCGCCGCCGGAGGACGGGCTGCTGGCGCAGGCCAACCGGGCGCAGACCGAGGCCGGGGTGGAGGAGCTGTCCTTCGAGGCCCTGGAGGCGGAGGCGACCTTCGACCGGGTGCTGTTCGACGGCGGCGAGTTCGGCACCCAGGCCGCGGTGGGCTCCGAGGAGGAGGCCGACTTCCTCGGCCTGCCGGGGCTGCTGGAGCCGCACCAGGTCACCACGCTGCTGCAGGCCCGGCAGAGCGCCCACGAGACCCGGGGCCGCAGCCGTCGCGCGGCGGCCGCGCAGGCCGAGGCCGCGCACCGGGCGGTGCCGGCGCTGCGCAAGGAGCTCAACGGCCTGGTGGGCGCCTGGCACCACCGCACCGGCATCCCGCACGGCGCGGTGCACACCGAGCTGCGTCAGGCCTGCGGCGGGCCGCTGGCCGCCCAGGCGAGCGCCGAGCAGCTGCAGGCGAGGATCGACCTGATCAGGACGTGGGCTCTGCGCGCGTCGCTAGGCATCGGCGGCAGGTCGGCCAGCGAGTCGTAGAGCAGGAAGGTCTGGTCCAGGCCGGTCAGCTCCAGGATCCTGCGGACCGTGCGGGTCGCGCCGACCACGGCGAACGAGCCGCGCGGCCAGGTCGGTGCGGCGCTGGATGGACAGCAGCACCTTGAGGCCGGTGGAGTCCATGAAGGTGACCTGGGCGAGGTCGAGCACCAGGTGCGGGGAGACGTCGCGCAGGGCTTCCAGGGCGTGGTCGCCGAGCTGGGAGGCCGTCTCGAGGTCGACCTCACCGCCGACGGTGACGACCGCGCGCTCGCCGGCGCGGCGTCGTCGACAGCTGTAGATCCATGGTCGAGTCAGTCCTTCGTAGCCACAAGCAGGGGGGTGGCAAGGCGGCCTGCCGTCTGGACCGCCGTGCCGAGGCTGCCGGTCATCCTAGGCGTGACCGGCCTCGGGAGTGCTACCAGCAGCCGGTCACGGTGGCGGCCAGCCGGTCGACCGCGCGCCGGGTCGTGAGCGTGGAGGGCACCCGGTTGAGCAGGAACGAGAAGATCTTCACGTTGCCGTCGGCGCCGCGGGCGAACCCGCTGAGGGAGATCACCCCGGACAGCGAGCCGGTCTTGGCCTCGACCAGTCCGGCTGCGCAGCGGGTCGGGTTGGTCACGTAGCGCTGGTAGTTCGGGGCCAGCGTGCCGCTGACTCCCGCCACCGCGAACGCGCCGTGCTGCAGGCCCACCAGGTTCGGGTGCCGGCCGTCCATGATCACGCGCGAGCACCGTGGCCAGCGTGGCCGGGCTGAGCCGGTCGCGCCGCGACAGCCCGCTGCCGTCGTACATGGCGCTGGTCAGCGGGACCCCCAGCGCGCCCAGCGCGGCGACCTGCGCCTGCCGGGCGCCGTCCCAGCTGGGCTCGAAGCCGGTCTGGACGGCGACCAGGCGGTGCAGGCCCTCGGCGACGTCGTTGTCGCTGACCTGCAGCATGTACGGCGACCTGGCTGCTCAGCGGGGCGCCGAGGCTCTGGGCGAGCACCGTGGCGCCCTCCGGGGCGACGGCGCGGGTCACGCTTGCGGACCTTGAGGCCCCACTTGCGCAGCTTGGCCGCGAAGACCTGGCCGGCGTCGATGGAGGTGTCCCACCGCCGGTGCTGGTCGACGACCAGCGCGCGCACGTGCGACACGTCCCGGGTGACGTACGACGACTTCCAGCCGGTCGCCAGCGTCGGCGCCGGGAACAGCGAGTCGTCGACCTGGACCCGCACGGTGCGCAGGCCCTGGGCCTGGACGGCGGCCGCGACGGTGCGGGCCATCCGGTTCAGGTGCACGGACTTCAGCGACGGGTCGCCGCTGCCCACGAGCACCACGTGCCGCGGGGTGGCGCCGGTGACGACCTGTGGTGGTGAAGCGGTGCGTCGGGCCGAACGCCTCCAGGGCGTTGACCGCCGTGATGATCTTGGTGTTGGACGCCGGGATCTGGACCTCGTTGGGCGTCCTCGACCACAGCACCGCGCCGGTGGTGGCGTCGGTGACCATCCCGGCCAGGTCGGGGCCGAGGTCCGTGGCCGTCGAGCGGATCGCCAGCCGGTCCGCGACCAGCTGGTCGGTGGCCGACAGCGGCGCCTCTGCGGCGCCCGCGCCGGTGGCCGGCACCAGGACGGCAGCGACCGCGAGGACCGCGGTCGCGGACAGCCCACGGAGGGCGGAACGGGGAGTGGGCATGGGCAGATCCTCGGTGTCGGCCGCACCCGAGGTGAGGCAGTTGACGAGCACTTTGCCCGACGTACGCCCTATTCGTCACGCCCGCCGCGCCGCCGACCCTCCGACGAGCCCGCGTCGGCCTCGCGGACGAGGGGCAGGACCCGGGCGCTGATCTGGGTGTCGAGGGCGATGACGGTCGAGGCGCGCACGACGCCCTCGGCGGCGAGCAGGCGGTCGATGACCCGCTGCAGGTCGGCGTTCGAGCGGGCCACGATCCGCGCACCAGCATGTCGCCGGTGCCGGTGTGGTGTGCGCCTCGAGCACCTCGGGGACGTCGGCGATCTGGTCGGCGACCGCGTCGTGCGCGGCCCGTCCGGTGGCCTGGACGTGCTGGTGCTGCTGGATCTCCAGGGTGACGAACGCGGTCACGGCGTAGCCCATCGCGGCCGGGCTCAGCTCGGGCCCCCAGCCGCGTGATGACGCCGTCCGCGGGTCATCCGGTCCAGCCGGGCCTGCACGGTGCCGCGGGCGACGCCGAGCCGCCGGGAGCACTCCAGGACGCCGACCCGCGGCTCGGCGGCGAACACGGCGACGATCCGGGCGTCGAGCCCGTCGATGGTCATCCTGCGCACCTTTCGCCGTCACACGGGTCGCCGACGCTGTGGACAACTTGTCCGGTCATCGTGGCAGACATTGCGCACTTGTCGTCCGTAGGGTTGTATCCCTGAGCATGACGACCGACGCTGCGACTGCCGCCTTCCCTGCGCTCACCGACGCCGAGCGCGCCGCCGAGCTCTCGCCCGAGCAGCTGACCCAGCTGGTCGGCCTGGTGGACTACGACGCGTCGCACCGACCCGTTCCCGGTCACCGGCTGGGACGCCGTGGTCTTCGTGGTCGGCAACGCCACCCAGACCGCGCACTACTTCCAGTCGGCGTACGGCATGGAGCTGGTGGCCTACTCCGGGCCCGAGACCGGCAACCGCGACCACAAGGCGTTCGTGCTCAAGAGCGGCTCGTGCCGGTTCGTCATCAAGGGCGGCGTCGCCCCGGACAGCCCGCTGCTCGACCACCACCGGGCGCACGGCGACGGCGTCTCCGACATCGCGCTCGAGGTGCCCGACGTCGACCGGTGCATCGCCCACGCCCGCAGCCGCCGGCGCCCGCGTGCGTGCAGGAGCCGAACGACGTCACCGACGAGCACGGCACCGTCCGCATCGCGGCCATCGCGGCGTACGGCGACACCCGGCACTCGCTGGTCGACCGCTCGCGCTACGACGGGCCCTACCTGCCCGGCTACGTCGCGCGCGGAGTCCGGCTTCGTGAAGCGCGACGGGCTCGCCGAAGCGGCTGTTCCAGGCGCTCGACCACGTCGTCGGCAACGTCGAGCTCGGCCAGATGGACGAGTGGGTCGGCTTCTACAACAAGGTGATGGGCTTCGTGAACATGGCGGAGTTCATCGGCGACGACATCGCCACCGACTACTCGGCGCTGATGTCGCAAGGTGGTGGCGAACGGCAACCACCGGGTGAAGTTCCCGCTCAACGAGCCGGCGATCGCGAAGAAGAAGTCGCAGATCGACGAGTTCCTCGAGTTCTACCAGGGCGCCGGGCGCGCAGCACCTCGCGCTGGCGACCAACGACATCCTGCGGCACCGTCGACGCGATGCGCGCCGAGGGCGTGGAGTTCCTCGTGACGCCGGACTCGTACTACGAGGACCCCGAGCTGCGCGCCCGGATCGGCAACGTCCGGGTGCCGATCGAGGAGCTGCAGAGCCGCGGCATCCTGGTCGACCGGGACGAGGACGGCTACCTGCTGCAGATCTTCACCCGGCCGGTCGGCGACCGCCCGACGGTGTTCTTCGAGCTGATCGAGCGGCACGGCTCGCTCGGCTTCGGCAAGGGCAACTTCAAGGCGCTGTTCGAGGCGATCGAGCGCGAGCAGGAGCGCCGCGGCAACCTCTGACGCGCCGACGGGTCGGAACTCTCGCGCTGCTGAGCGCGTCGGGACAGGTATGGATCTCACCTGTCCCAAGTGCCAGGCGCCGATGCGCAGCTACGAGCGCAGCGGCGTGACCGTCGACCAGTGCACCGAGTGCCGCGGCATCTTCCTCGACCGCGGCGAGCTCGAGCGCCTCGTGGACGCCGACACCCAGTTCCACGGCGGCGGCCAGGCTGCGCGCCGCCGCCGCCGCCGCAGCAGCAGCAGAGCTACCAGCAGCCGTCGTACCAGCAGCAGGGTGGCTACCAGCAGCAGGGCGGGCACTACGGCCAGCAGCCGTACAAGAAGAAGAAGTCGTCGTTCTTCGAGGAGCTCTTCGACTGACGTGCCAGGATGCCGGCGTGCTGGACGACGCCGTCACCCTCGACACCGGCCTGCCCGACCGGTGGTGCTGCGCGCCCTGACGACCGCGGACGCCGTCGCGTTCGCCGGCCACGTCGCCGGCGACCTGCCGCGGCTGGCCGAGCACCTGCCGTGGCCGGCCTTCACCGACACCCCGGACGGTGCGGCGGGCTGGCTCGGTCCCTACGAGCGCCGCGAGGACGGCCGGGTCGTCGTCGGCGGCATCTGGGCCGGCGACGCCCTGGTCGGCGGTGCGCTGCTGTTCCACCACGTGCCGGCCGCGGACGTCGTCGAGATCGGCTGCTGGCTGACGGCGGCTGCCGAGGGCGGCGGGGTCGCGGCGGCCGCCTGCACGGTCCTGATCGGGCTGGCCCGCACCGAGCTCGCGGCCGAGCGGGTCGAGTGGCACTCGACCACCGTCAACACCCGGTCCCGCCGGCTGGCCGAGCGGCTCGGCTTCCAGCACGAGGGCACGCTGCGCTCGAACTACGTCCTGCGCGGCGAGCGCCTCGACACCGACGTGTTCTCCCTGGTCGGCGCCGAGCTCGACCCGTTCGGTGACGCACCTGACGGTCACGACGTAGCCCGATCGGTGTATCACGGAGTCAGCGGGCGCGACCACCCGGCCGGTGACCTCGCCGAAGCCGATCCGGGTGCCCGTCGGCGCCGGGTGCCCAGGCCTGCACCGACACCACGTCGCCGTCCTCGAGGAAGGTCCGGGTCGAGCCGTCGGCGAGGGCGACCGGCTCCGAGCCGTTCCAGGACAGCTCGAGGAACGAGCCGCGCTGGTCGCGCTCCGGCCCGGACACCGTGCCGGACGCGTAGAGGTCGCCGGTGCGCAGCGAGGCGCCGTTGACGGTGAGGTGCGCGAGCTGCTGGTCCGGCGTCCAGTACATGCCGGCGAACGGCGGCCGGGACACCACCGTGCCGTTCCAGGCCACCTCCAGCTCGAGGTCCAGCCCCCAGTCCGCGGTGCGGCCGAGGTAGGGCAGCACCGCCGGGTCCTGCGCCGGCCCGGCGCACCCGGGCGTCGAGCAGCGCGTCCAGCGGCACGACCCACGGCGACACCGAGGTCGCGAACGACTTCCCGAGGAACGGCCCGAGCGGCACGTACTCCCAGGCCTGGAGGTCCCGGGCGCTCCAGTCGTTGACCAGGCACACCCCGAAGACGTGCTGGCGGAAGTCCTTCGTCGGCACCGGCGTGCCCAGCGGCGACGGCACGCCGACGACGAAGCCGACCTCGGCCTCGATGTCGAGCCGCACCGACGGGCCGTACGACGGCGCGTCGGCGTCCGGCGGCTTGCGCTGGCCGCTGGGGCGGACCACGTCGGTGCCGGAGACGACGACGGTGCCGGCCCGGCCGTGGTAGCCGATCGGCAGGTGCTTCCAGTTCGGCGTCAGCGGCTCGCCGTCCGGCCGGAAGATGCGGCCGACGTTCTCGGCGTGGTGCTGCGAGGAGTAGAAGTCGACGTAGTCGGCGACCTCGAACGGCAGGTGCAGCGTCACGTCGGCGCGTGGGACGAGGTGGCTCTCGACCAGCTCGCGGTAGCCCTCGTGCTCGAGCAGCTCGACCAGCCAGGACCGCACCGCGCGACCACGCCGGCCGGCCCAGCGCCAGGAACGGGTTCAGCGACGGCGACTCGAAGACGTGCCCGCCGTCGAGGCCCTCGGCCGCCGCGAGCGGCGCCAGGTCGAGCAGGTGGTCGCCGAGCGCGACCCCGACCCGCGGCGGCTCGTCGCCGGCGGAGAACACGCCGTAGGGCAGGTTCGTCGCGGGGAACGGCGAGCCGTCGGGGACGTCGAACCAGGTCGTCATCGCAGGTCCTCCAGGACGCCGAGCGCGGCGAGGTCGCCGAGCGGGTCGGTCACGCCGCAGCAGCCGAACGAGCGGAACGCGGTGCGTACGCCGGTGCAGGTGGCGTCGTCCCAGGCCTGCACGAAGCCGACCAGCTGCTTGGGTCGGCGCTCGGCGAGCGCTGCCACCACCGCCTCGACCGGCCACCGGTCTGCGCGACCCGGGTGGCGACCAGCACGTTGAGGACGCCGTGCTGCTCGAACCCGCTCGTCGCTGCGGTTGCCGGACCGCGTGGTGCAGCCCGGCGGTCAGCTTGAACGGGATCGCCGCGGCTGGTGCACGCGAGCAGGAACGCGGCGAGCTCGCCTCGGTCGGGAACGCGTCGGCGGTGACGCCGCCGGTGCGGTACTTCGCCGCGTGCCAGCCGGTGCTGCCGAGCGACGGTCCAGCGCCGCCATCGACGCCCGGTGCGGGGGACCTCGAGGTAGCCGACGGTGCCCGGCAGCCGGGCGAGGTTCGCCCCCACGGCCGCGGCGTCGTCGCCGAGGCTCGCCAGCGAGGCCTCGACGCCGGCCAGGGTCAGCCCGTCGTCGGCGGCGACCGCCCGCAGCGCCGCGTGCGCGCCGTCGCCGACCACGTCGAACGACGATCGACAGCCGCAGCGTCGCGTCCGGCCGGGAGGCGGCGCGCGCAGCTCCTCGACCCGCGAGGCCGGGCAGAGGAACGGGCCCGACGGCGTCCGCCCACGGTGCCCCGCGGTGGCGCGCGTGCTCGGCCAGCGCGTCGGCCATCGGGGCGTTGCCGGGCGGGAACAGGGCGGCGTCGTCGACGAGCCCGTGCAGGAGCGGGTCGGACGCGCGGCGCATGGCCCCGACCCTAGCGAGGACGGGGTCCGTGGCAGGGTGGGCGGGAACAGCCGGACAACGAGGTCCACGGGAGTCAGCGATGCCGTACTACCGCAGGTCGGCGAGGTGCCGCGCAAGCGGCACACCCAGTTCCGCCAGCCGGACGGCAGCCTCTACGCCGAGGAGCTGATGGGCGTCGAGGGCTTCTCCTCCGACTCGTCGCTGCTCTACCACCGCCACATCCCGACCGCGATCGTGGCCAGCGAGGTGTTCGACGCGCCGACCTTCGCGCGGCGGCCGAACCACCCGCTGAAGCCGCGGCACCTCAAGACGCACAAGCTCGACGGCGCGGCCGCCGCCCGACCCGGTGCTCGGGCGGCAGCACCTGCTGGCCAACGACGACGTCCGCATCTCGTACTCGGTCGCCGACCAGCCGTCGCCGCTCTACCGCAACGCGATCGGCGACGAGTGCGTCTACGTCGAGAGCGGCGAGCGGCGTCGTCGAGTCCGTCTTCGGCGCGCTCGACGGTGAGCGCCGGCGACTACGTCGTCATCCCGACCTCGACCACCCACCGGTGGGTGCCGCGGCGGCGAGCTGCGCACCCTCGTCACCGAGGCGTCCGGCCACATCGGGCCGCCGAAGCGCTACCTGTCGAGCAAGGGCCAGTTCCTCGAGCACGCGCCGTACTGCGAGCGCGACCTGCGCGGCCCGGCCGAGCCGCTGCTCGGCCGACGGCGACGACGTCGAGGTGCTCGTGCAGCACCGCGGGCCGGGCGGCGGGACCCTCTGGACCCGGTACGTCTACGCCCACCACCCGTTCGACGTGGTCGGCTGGGACGGCTGCCTCTACCCGTACGTGTTCTCGATCCACGACTTCGAGCCGATCACCGGCCGCCTGCACCAGCCGCCGCCGGTGCACCAGACCTTCGAGGGGCCGAACTTCGTCATCTGCTCGTTCGTGCCGCGGATGTTCGACTACCACCCCGACGGCGATCCCGGCGCCGTACAACCACGCCAACGTCGACTCCGACGAGGTGATCTTCTACACCGGCGGCGACTTCATGTCCCGCAAGGGCGCGGGCATCGAGCAGGGCTCGATCTCGCTGCACCCGTCCGGCTTCACGCACGGCCCGCAGCCGGGGTCGGTCGAGGCGTCGATCGGCAAGGCCGCGACCGACGAGCTCGCCGTGATGGTCGACACCTTCCGGCCGCTGGACCTGCTGCGACCCGGCGCTCGCCTGCGAGGACGCGTCCTACGCCTGGACCTGGGCCGGTCGCACGGTCGACCCGGACGCCGACTCGACCACCGGCTGAGGCCACCCGTGGCCACACCTCAGGAAGCACCGGTTCGCCCACTGCCGTACTGGGCCTTTGCCGTCATCGTCGTGGTCTACCTGGCCATCATCCAGCTCGGCGGCCTCGCTGCTCGGGCACGTCGGCGACCACGACGACAGCTTCACGACGGTCGAGGGTGTCCTGTGGAACATGTGGCTCCCGCTCGGGTCCGCGCTCGTGTTCACCTACGCGGTCATCGGCGTCCTCGGTTGGTGGCGGCCGGTTTTCCACGACGACAAGCCGGTGCGCCGCTGGGTGTGGTTCGTGCCGCTGATGTTCCTGGTCTGCATCCTGGTCGCCATCGACTACAGCGCCCTGGGTGACAAGACCGTCGGCTACGTGCTCCTGCTCTTCATCGCCTGCCAGTTCGTCGGCTGGGGCGAGGAAGGCATGTTCCGAGGCATCGGCGTCACCACGCTGCGCTCGCACGGCCTCACCGAGGGCAAGGTCGCACTCTGGTCCAGCGTCATCTTCGGCGCCGTCCACCTCACCAACGCCATCGGCCACGGCGCACAGGCGATCCCACAGGCCCTCGCCGTCAGCTTCGCCGGCTACTTCTTCTACCTCACGCGCCGTGTCTCGGGCGGCAACGTGGTCAACTCGATCCTGCACGGGCTGTTCGACTTCGCGCTCCTGACCGGCACAGCCATCCTCGTCGACCAGGACCCGTACGTCGGCTCCGCCGCCGGCCATCCTCGCCTACCTCGTCGTGGGCGTGCGTCCTGCTGGTTCGCCGCCACCGGATCGAACCCGCCACGGCTCCGACTGCGGCTACCAGCTGAACTCCGGCGGCACCGGGCTGCAGTAGCGGTGGGCCTGGTTGCGCATGTGGCGCAGCTGGCGCTCGTGCGTCGGGTCGGCCGCGACGTTGGTGAGCTGGTAGGGGTCGTCCTGCTGCGAGTACAGCTCCTCCTCGCCGGTGGCGTAGTGGGTGAAGCTCCAGTCCGCGGTCCGCCAGCCGCAGTACGCCGGCCGGTTCAGCCGCGGCTCGGGCGGCGCCTCGAGGACGAACCCGGTGCGCTCGTCGTCGCCGAGCAGGTCCAGCCCGGCCGTCAGCATCGAGGCCGACGCGACGCGGGCGATGGTCGTGGTGATGTCGACGTTCAGGGCGAGCCGGGTGTCGACGGCGCCCGCGGGGATCTGCGCGTCCCAGCGGACCACGAGCGGCACCGCCGACGCCGGTGTGTACGGCACCGACTTGAACAGCACGTTGTGCTCGCCCCAGGCGAGCCCGTTGTCGGAGGTGAACACCAGCAGGGTGTTCTCGAGTCGGCCGGACTCGGCCAGTGCGTCGACCACCCGCGCGACCGCCTCGTCGACCGCCATCAGCGACTCCTGCTGGCCGCGCTGCACGTGCCGGACCTGCTGCTCCGTCGGCGGCTCCAGCTGCTGGACCCACTGCGGCTTGTCCGAGACGTCCTCGCCGACGGCGGGGGACTCGAACGGGGGGAGGTCCCGCCAGGCGCCCAGGTGCCGCGGCGCGGGCCGGAAGGGGGCGTGCGGCGCGTAGGGAGCGAGGTAGAGGAACAGCCGGGTGGACGCCGGGGTGCTGCGGACGAAGTCGACTGCCCGGTCGGCGAACACGTCGGTGGAGTAGTCGGCCGGGGCCGACCCGTGCACGGTGCCGTCGCTGAGCTCGTAGTCGTAGTAGTCGCCGGAGCGGTTCGGCGTCCGGAACGCCGTGAACTCGTCCCAGCCGGGCGGGCGGTAGCCGGCCGGTGCCCAGTTCGCGAAGGAGTTGAAGTACTTGCCGATCAGTGCGGTCCGGTAGCCCTGCTCGTCCAGTGCGACGGCGAGGGTGTGGTCCTCGTTCCCCTGCTCGTGGAAGGCCCACCAGCCGCCGGTGGGCCGCGAGTTCGACCAGACCCCGGTCTGGTGCGAGTAGCGACCGGTCAGCAGCGAGGCCCGGGACGGGCAGCACAGCGAGGTCGGCACCATGGCCGCGGAGTACGACCGGCCGCGGTCCACCAGCAGGTCCTGGACGTGGCTCATCCGGTCCAGGCTCCAGACCCGCTGGTCGTCGGTGACGATGAGGACGACGTCGGGGGGTCCCGACGGGCCGGCGGGCTCACGGGCGGCGGCTGCAGCCGGGGCAGCCCGCCCACCTGTCCCTGGTTGCCCGACGCCCGGCTTCGGCACGACGGTGAGCAGCGGCGACGAGCAGCACCAGCAGGACCGCCAGTCGGATCGACGGGGCCGCGCGCGACCCGGACGCTCTGCACTCCCCGAAGCCTCCGCGCTAGTGGGTGTCGAGCAGGCACACGGCGGGCAGCTCGAACCAGCGCAGGTGCTCGAAGTCGTCGGAGACGCGGCCGACGGCGCCGTCCTGGTGGGTGGCCGAGGCGGCGGCGAACACGGCCCGCGCCTCGTCGAGGTAGCCGGCGAGGGCCGACTCGGGGGCGGGCTCGTCGTGGTGCGGGTAGGTCATGCTGCCGTCGTCGGCGTAGCTGACCTGGGCCAGCCGCAGCGGCGGCTCGACCGGCCCGTCGCGGTGCCGCCACAGGCCGGTGGCCGGGTCGAACCGGTAGTCGGGCAGCAGCCGCCAGCCGTGCTCGGCGACCAGGTCGACGGCGTCCACGACGTAGTCGAGCACGGCCTCGGAGATGAAGTAGTTGAAGTTGACCCGCACCCAGCCGGGCTTGATGCCCTCGCAGCCGTGCGCGATCTCGCGCTCGAACTCGTGCGAGCGCTCGATGTCGATGCCGAGCAGCCGGTGGCCGTACGGGCCGGCGCAGGAGCAGCCGCCGCGCGACTGGATGCCGAACAGGTCGTTGAGCAGCGCGACGACGAAGTTGTGGTGCAGGTAGTGAGCGGTGGCCCTCGCTGGCCGGCCGGCGTACGACGAAGGACACGATCGACAGCCGCTCGGCGTCGAGGTTGCCGAGGATCTCGATCGCGCGGTTGCTGCGCCAGGCAGTCGACCGCGCGCTGCAGCAGCGCGTCCTCGCGGGCCCGGATGACGTCGGGACGCCGACCGCCTCCTTGAGCTGGAACACCAGCCCGGCGCGGATCGACTCGACGATCGCCGGCGTGCCGCCCTCCTCGCGGTGCGCCGGGTCGTCGAGGTAGCGGTGCTCGAGCGGGTTGACGTAGGCGACCGTGCCGCCGCCGGGCACGGCCGGCACCCGGTTGGTGAGCAGCTCCCGGCGTACGACGAGGACGCCGGGCGTCCCGGGCCCGCCGATGAACTTGTGCGGGGAGAGGAAGACCGCGTCCTTGTGGCACTGCGGGTGCTCGGCGCAGTCGCGGTTCATCTCGATGTCGACGTACGGCGCGGCCGCGGCGAAGTCCCAGAACGACAGGGCGCCGTGCGCGTGCAGCAGGTCGGCGATGCGGTGCGTGTCGCTGACGATGCCGGTGACGTTGGAGGCGGCCGAGAACGCGCCGATCCGCAGCGGGCGGTCGGCGTACTGCACGAGCTGCTGCTCGAGGACGCGCCGTGTCGATGTGGCCGTCGCGGTCCTCGGGGATCGTGACGACGTCGCCGATCGACTCGCGCCACGGCAGCTCGTTGGAGTGGTGCTCGAACGGGCCGATGAACACGACCGGCCGCTCGTCGGCCGGGATGTGCGCCGACAGGCCGTACCTCTCGTCGAGGTCGGCGGGGATCCGCAGGTTGAGGATGCCGATCAGCTTGTCGATCGCGGCGGTCGCGCCGGAGCCGCAGAAGATGACCACGGTCTCGTCGTCGCCGCCGACGGCGTCCCGGATGATCCGCCGGGCGTCCTCGCGCAGCCGGGTCGTCTGCAGCCCGGTGCCGCTGGACTCGGTGTGGGTGTTGGCGTAGCGGGGGAGCACCTCGTCGCGGATGAAGTCCTCGATGAAGGTCAGGGCGCGCCCGCTGGCCGTGTAGTCGGCGTAGGTGACCCGGCGCGGGCCGTACGGGCCGTGCATCACCTGGTCGTCGCCGATCACCGACTCGCGGATGCGCTGCAGCAGCGGGGTCTCGACGACGTCGCCCCAGGGTTCGCGCATGCCCTCACGGTAGGCCCTGCCCGGCGCGGACGGTCCGACCTGGACGCCACAAGCCCGCAGGACGATGGTGGAGACCGGCCCGGTGCCGGCCGGGTCGCACGGGAGGGAGCGCACCATGACCGCAGCCCCGTCAGACCTCGCCCTGCTGGCCGACCCGGTGGCTCAGGAGCTGCTGGCGTCGACCCAGGTCGCCCGCCTCGCCTACACCTGGACGGACGGCAGTCCGCGGGTGGTGCCGATCTGGTTCCACTGGGACGGCGAAGCAGTGTGCATGGGTACGCCGGTCCGGGCGCCCAAGCTGCGCGCGCTGGAGGTGAACCCCGCAGTGGCCGTGACCATCGACGACGAACGGTCCTGGCCCTACAAAGCGCTGCTGATGCGCGGCGATGCCAGCGTCGAGATGCTGGACGACGTGTCGCCGGAGTACGCGGCCGCTGCGCACCGCTACTTCGGTGACGCGGGCGCCGAGGACTGGCTCGCCGGGCTCCGGGGCGTGCCGATGGCCAGGATCACCGTCCGGCCGACCCGGGTGTGCGTCCTCGACTTCGTGACTCGGTTCCCGAGCGCCCTGTCGGCCTGACGCGACCTCGCCTCAGAGCAGGCTCAGCTGGGGGTCCTCTGCCCCGGCGACCCGCCGCTCCAGGTCGAGCAGCAGGCGCTTGCGGTCGAGCCCGCCGCCGTACCCGGTGAGCGAGCCGTCGGCACCGATCACCCGGTGGCACGGAACGACGATCGAGATCGGGTTGCGGCCGTTGGCGAGGCCGACGGCGCGGGACGCCTTGGCGTTGCCCACCCGCAGCGCGAGCTGGCCGTAGTTGATGGTCTCCGCGTAGGGGATCTCGCGCAGCGCCTGCCAGGTCGTGAGCTGGAACGGCGTGCCGGTCGGCTCCAGCGGCAGGTCGAAGTCGGTGCGCTCGCCGGCGAAGTACTCGGCGAGCTGTGCCGTCGCCCGGTCGAGCACCGCGCACGGCTCGGTGGACCACGACGGGTCCGGCGGGGCGTCGAACAGCAGCCCGGGTCAGCGCGGTGCCGTCGCTGGTGAGCAGCAGCGGGCCCACCGGGCTCTCGACGGTGGTGGTGAAGGTGGTCACGCGGGGTCCTTCCGGTCGGTGGTCGGTCGCATCGCGACGTCCCAGAGGTGCATGAGCGCGTACGACCGCCACGGTCGCCACGCCTCGGCCCGGTCGGCCGCCGAGCGGGGGTCGCCCGCGGCGCCGAGCCGTTCGAGGCCCCGGCGGACGCCGAGGTCGCTCGGGAGGAACGTGTCGGGGTCGCCGAGCACCCGCATCCGCAGGTAGTCGGCGGTCCACGGCCCGATGCCGGGCATCGCGAGCAGCGACGCCTCGACGGAGTCGCGGTCGGCGCCCGGGTCGAGGTCGAGGTCGCCGGCAGCGACGGCGGCCGCGATCGCGACCAGGGTTCGGCGCGCGCGCCCGCGGCATCGGCAGGGTCTCGGGGTCGACGTCGGCCAGCGCGTCGGCGGTCGGGAAGTGGGTGGTGAGCGCGCCGTCCGGCCGCTCCAACGGCTTGCCGTACGCCGCGACGAGCCGGCCGGCCACCGTGCGGGCGCCGGCGACCGACACCTGCTGGCCGATGACCGCCTTCACGGCCATCTCGGTGCCGTCGACCGAGCCGGGCACCCGGATGCCGGGCCGTGCGTGCACCAGCGGGGCGAGCAGCGGGTCGAGCGACAGGGTCTCGTCGACCGCGGCCGAGTCGGCGTCGAGGTCGAGCAGCCGCCGGCAGCGCGCGACGGCAGGGACGACGTCGCGCGGGTCCTGCAGTCGCAGGGTCGCGAGCACGTGGTCGTCGCCGGGCGTCAGGTCGACGGTGGCCTCGCCGTGGGGGAGCAGCAGCGCGCGGCGGAACGTCGTGCCGTCGTACGACTCGACTCCGGGCACCGACTTCGATGCCAGCAGGTTCAGCAGCCACCGGCCGTCGAACGGGCGCCGGGTGGCCAGCCGCAGCACCATCGTCCCCGGCGTCACGGCACCGCGACGGGACGCCGTGGCGCGCAGGTCGCGCGGCGTGGTCGCGAAGACCGCACGCACGGTGTCGTTGAACTGCCGGATGCTCGCGAAGCCGGCCGCGAAGGCCACCTCGGCGAACCGCAGGTCGGTGGTCTCGACGAGCACTCGCGCGGTGTGGGCGCGCTGGGCGCGGGCGAGCGCCTGCGCGCCGGCGCCGACCTCGGCCACGAGCACCCGGTGCAGCTGACGCTCGCTGTAGCCGAGCCGGGAGGCGAGGCCGGCGACGCCCTCGCGGTCGACGGCCCCGTCGCCGATCAGCCGCATCGCGCGGGCCACGGTGTCGGAGCGGACGTTCCACTCGGGGGAGCCGGGGGAGGCGTCCGGCCGGCAGCGGCGGCAGGCCCGGAAGCCGGCCAGCTGGGCGGCCGCGGCGGTCGGGTGGAAGGTGACGTTGCGGCGCCGGGGCGTGGTCGCCGGGCAGCTCGGCCGGCAGTAGATGCCGGTCGTCGTCACGGCGGTGACGAACCACCCGTCGAAGCGGGCGTCGCGGCCGCTGACGGCGCGGTAGCAGGTCTCGTGGTCGAGCATGGGACTCAGTCTGGCTGCTGGCACCGACAGTTACTAGCGGGCATCGGACATGGCGGTACGACGGCTAGCGTGGCGGCCGTGCGCATCGTCTCGCTCCTGCCGTCGGCCACCGAGATCCTCTTCGACCTCGGCGCGGGCGACGACGTGGTCGGGGTGACCTTCGAGTGCGACCACCCGCCGGAGGCCCGCGAGCGCCGGATCGTGTCGACCAGCGCGCTGCCCGAGGGACTGCCGCCGGCCGAGATCGATGCCGCGGTGCGCGCCCGGCTGGCTGCCGGGGACGACCTCTACCACCTGGACGCCGGGGCGCTGACCGACCTCGATGCCGACCTGGTGGTGACCCAGGACCTGTGCGCGGTGTGCGCGGTCGACGTGTCCGTGGTCGACGACGCGCTGGCCTACCTGGGCTGCCGGGCCGAGGTGCTGACGCTGGACCCGCAGGACCTCGACGAGGTGCTCGACTCGATCGGCACGCTCGGCAAGGCGACCGGGCGCGAGGCGGCGGCGGCGGCGATCGTGGCCGACCTGCGGCGGCGGCTGGACGTCGTGCGCGCCGCGGTCGCCGGCCGGCCGGCCGTGCCCGTGATGGTGCTCGAGTGGACCGACCCGCCGTTCACCCCGGGGCACTGGGTGCCGGACATGGTGACGCTGGCCGGCGGCGAGCCGCTGCTCGGGTCGCCGGGCGGGCGGTCGGTGCGCACGACCTGGGAGGCCGTCGTCGGAGCCGGTCCCGAGGTGGTGGTCGCGGCGCCGTGCGGCTTCGGGCTCGAGGACTCCACGCGGCTGGCTCACGAGCTGCTCGCTGCCGGCGTACTGCCCGACGTACCGCTGTGGGCGGTGGACGCGAACGCGTCCTTCGCGCGCCCGGGGCCGCGGCTGGTCGACGGCGTCGAGGCGCTGGCCGCGATCCTGCACCCCTCGGCCGGCGTGCCGCTCGACCCCGCCCTGGCCCGCCGGGTCCGCTAGCGCACCCCCTGTAGCCCTGATAGCAGATCCGCTATCAGGGCTACAGGGAGTCGAGCGCGGCCATGTCGTCGTCGGTCAGCGTGAAGTCGGCGACGTCGGCGTTGGACCGGATCCGCTGCTCCTGCACCGACTTGGGGATGACCACGATGCGGTGCTGCAGGTGCCAGCGGATGATGACCTGCGCCGGGGTACGGCCGAGCCGCTCGGCGATCGCGACGATCGTCGGGTGCTCGAGGGTGCCGCCGCGCAGCGCGCTGTAGCCCTCGAGGACCACGCCGCGTTCCCGGTGCCCGTCCAGCACCGCACGGTCGAACAGCAGCGGGCTCCACTCGACCTGGTTCACCGCGGGGGTCACGCCGGTCTCGCGGGTCAGCTCGTCGAGCTGCGCGAGCGAGTAGTTGCTCACCCCGATGTCGCGCGCCAGCCCCTGCTCGCGCGCCTCGCAGAACGCCCGCCAGATCGCGACGTCGGCGGCGTCGCCACCGGGCCAGTGGATCAGCCACAGGTCGACGCGGTCGGTGCCGAGCAGGTCGAGGCTGGTGCGCAGCGTCGCCAGCTCCTTGCCGGCGTGGCTGGGCGGGCACTTCGTCGTGACGAACACGTCGTCGCGCGGGACACCGCTGTCGGCAAGCCCGGCGCCGACCTCCTTCTCGTTGCCGTAGATGGTGGCCGTGTCGAGGTGTCGGTAGCCGGCATCCAGTGCCCAGCCGACCGAGTCGCGGGCCTGCGAGCCCTTGATCTGCCAGGTGCCGAAGCCGAGCAGCGGCATCCGGCCGTGGGCGAGGTCAGCGGTCTCCTGGGGGATGGTCATGCCCCCATGCTGCCTCGCCGACTGGCGACGAAACCGGCCCGGGTCAGCGGCGGACCGGCCGCGGCCCGTGCAGCGCGGCGCGCAGCCCCGGCGCGAAGAAGCGGGTTAATTCATCGACGTCCATGGTCGCCACCGGTTCGAGGCGCATGAGGTAGCGGGAGAACACCACACCCGAGAGCTGGCTGGCGAAGGCGGCGGCCCGGTAGCGGGCGTCGGCGCCGCCGATGTGCTCGGCGATGCGGTCGATCATCTCCCGCTCGAGCACCTCCTGGAGCAGGCGGCCCAGGTCCGGGTCCTGCACCGCGGCGGTCACCATCGCCCGCAGCGGGCCGCCCTGCACGGGGTCGTCCCAGGCCCGCAGCAGGGTGCCGAGCACGCGTTCCGGCAGGGACGCCGGGTCGCCGGCCAGCGCCCCGCGCAGCAGGTCGGGCGGGTTGGCGGGCAGCGCCAGCGCGGCCCCGAACAGGCCCTTCTTCGAGCCGAAGAAGTAGCTCACCAGCGCCGCGTCCACCCCCGCCTCGGCGGCGACCGACCGGAGCGTCACGGACTGGTACCCCTCGGCGAGGAAGCGCCGGCGGGCGACCGCGAGCACGTCGGCGCGGGTGTCCGGCCGGCCCGGGCGGCGGCCCCGGCCGGAGGCAGGGGCGGAGGGCGTCCCGGCGTTTTATTCATCACGGTTGAAATATAGCCGAGGGCGGTGCGCAACCTTCAATTCCTCGCTCGATGAATATCTACCGGAGGCTTCTCATGTCGATCTCAGTGCCGGCCGCCCGGGCCTCGCACCGCGCGGTCCTGGTGGTCACCTGCCTGGCCCTGGCCACCGTCGTGTCGGCGGTCGCCTCGCTCAACGTCGCCATCCCCTCGATCGCCGAGGACACCCACGCCAGCCTCACCCAGCTGTCCTGGGTGATCGACGCCTACGCCCTGGTCTTCGCCGCGCTGCTCCTGCTGGGCGGCGCGATCGGCGACCGCTACGGCCGGCGCCGTGCGCTGCTCGCCGGCCTCGGCATCTTCGGCGCCGGATCGGTCGCCGCGATGACCGTCACCGACCCGAACTGGCTGATCGCCATGCGCGGCGTGCTCGGGATCGGTGCTGCGCTGGTCATGCCGGCGACGCTGTCCACCATCACCAGCACCTTCCCGCGCGAGCAGCGGGAGAAGGCCGTCGGCGCCTGGGCCGGCGTCGCCGGCGCCAGCGCGATCCTCGGGCTGCTCGCGTCCGGCCTCCTGCTCGAGTTCTGGTCCTGGCGTGCGGTGTTCGGACTGAACGTCGCGCTCGCCGTGGTCGCGATCGTCGCCACCCTGCGGGTCATCCCGGAGTCGGCCGACACCGACGCACCGAAGCTGGACCTGGTCGGCGCCCTGATCACCGTCGCCGGGCTCGGCACGCTCGTCTACTCGATCATCGAGGCGCCGGAGGCAGGCTGGGCCAGCGCGCACACCCTGGTCGGCATCGCCACCGGGCTGGCACTGCTGGGTGCCTTCATCGCCTGGGAGCTCCGGCACCCGGCTCCGCTGCTCGACCCCCGGCTGTTCCGCCACCGGGCGTTCGCTGCCGGGACGCTCTCGATCACCTTGCAGTTCTTCGCGTTCTTCGGCTTCGTCTTCCTGCTCATGCAGTACCTGCAGCTGGTGCGCGGCCAGAGCCCGTTGGTGTCGGCGCTCAGCCTGGTCCCCATGGCGCTGGCGATGATGCCGTCTGCCCGGATCGCAGCACCGCGTCTCACGGCCCATGCGGGCGCACTGCGCGCCTGCCTGCTCGGCCTGCTGCTCATCGTGGCGGGGCTGCTCACCATCTCCACGCTCGACGCCGACAGCTCGTACTGGCTGCTGCTGGCCGGCCTGCTGCCGCTCGGTGCCGGCATGGGGCTGGCGATGACGCCCGCGACCACGGCGATCACCGATGCGCTGCCCGTGGCGAAGCAGGGCGTGGGCTCCGCGACCAACGACCTGGCCCGCGAGCTCGGCGGAGCGCTGGGCATCGCCGTGCTGGGCAGCCTGCTCCAGTCGACGTACCGCAGCCACCTGCAGCTGGACGGCGTTCCGGAGCCGCTGGCCGAGCAGGCCCGCTCGTCGGTCGCACTCGCGACGCGCCTCGGCCCGTCGGTCGTGCAGGACGCGCAGGCCGCCTTCACCGACGGCATGCAGTTCGCGATGATCTGCGCGGCAGCAGCCGTGGCGTTCGCAGCCGTCGGGGTCGTGGCGCTCCTGCGCGGGCAGCAGGGTGTGTGCTCAGTCGAAGGTGACGCCGGCCGCGCGCATCTCCTCGACGGACCGCTCGCTGTCGCCGGGGGAGAGCTCGACGAACCTGGTCAGCGCGAGCGGCACCTCGACGGAGTAGCCGAGCCGGATGCCGTCCAGCGCCGTCTCCTTGACGCAGTAGTCGCCGGCCAGTCCGACGATGACGAGGCGCTGGACGGCAGGGTCGAGCAGCGACTGCAGCTGGGTGGCTGCCGCCGTACCGGTCACCGGGTCGCGCACCGAGAAGCCGGAGTAGCCGTCCTCCCCGGAGGTGCCCTTGCGCACCACCGGGCCCTGCACGAGCAGAGCCGGGTGCAGCTCGGCGCCCCACGTGTCGGCGACGCAGTGCACCGGCCAGATGCCGCCGTCCTTCTCGAAGTGCGGCGTCGAGGCCGGATGCCAGTCCTGGGTGTAGACGACGGACGAGCCGGCGTTCAGTGCGGCGCCGACGAGCTCGCTGGCGTGCGGCACGATCTCCTCGCCGCCGGCGACGTACAGACCGCCGCCGGGGTCGGCGAAGTCGTTCTGGACGTCGACGACGAGCAGCGCCGTCGCACCGTCGAACCGGGGCTGCTCGCTCACTTCGTGGGGCTCCTCAAAGGTGGTGGGGATGGCGGGCTCGCCTTTCGAGAGCGCCAGACCCTGCCAGGGCAGGGTGGTCAGGACGCGCTTCAGGTGCGCGCGGGACTCGTCCAGGGTCGGTACGTCGAGCATGGTGCCGCCGCGCACCATCGGCTGCTGCAGCGCACGGTCGCCCTCGCGGGCCGACGGTTGCCCCTGGATCCGCACGACCTCCTCGGTGGCCGTGCCGGTCGCCCGGTGCCTGCGGACTGCCGTCTTGCGGCCGCCGCGGGTGGACTTGTCCTCCGAGCGCTTGGCGACTGCCCGGCCCTCGACCTCGACCAGCTTGTAGACGAAGCCCGCCGTCGGGGCGCCGGAGCCGGTCACGACCGAGGTCCCGACGCCGTACACGTCGACCGGTGCGGTCGCCAGCGCCGCGAGGGAGTACTCGTCGAGGTCGCCGGACAGCACGATGCGGGTGTTGTGGGCGCCGAGCGAGTCGAGCTGCTCGCGGGTCTGGTGGGCCAGCACGGCGAGGTCTCCGGAGTCGATGCGCACGGCGCCCAGGTTCGGGCCGGCCACCTCGACGGCCGTGCGGATGCCCGCCGCGATGTCGTAGGTGTCGACCAGCAGCGTGGTGCCGACACCGAGGGCCTCGACCTGGGCGCGGAACGCGTCGGCCTCGTGCTCGTGCAGCAGGGTCCACGAGTGCGCCGCGGTGCCGCCGGTCGGCACGCCGTAGCGGTGGCCGGCGGCCAGGTTCGACGTCGTCGCGAAGCCGGCGAGGTAGGCGGCCCGGGCGGCCGCGACGGCCGACTCCTCGTGAGTGCGCCGGGAGCCCATCTCGATGCAGGTCCGGTCGCCGGCGACGTACGCCATCCGGGCCGCCGCGGACGCCACGGCGCTGTCGTGGTTGAGGATGCTCAGCGCCAGGGTCTCGAGCAGCACCGCCTCGGCGAAGGTCCCCTCGACGGTCAGCACCGGCGAGCCCGGCAGGAAGACCTCACCCTCGGCGTAGCCCGACACGTCGCCGGAGAAGGTGTAGTCGTCGAGCCAGCGGCAGGTGTCGTCGTCGATCACGCCCCTGCTGCGCAGCCCGGCCAGCTGCTCGTCGTCGTACCGGAAGTGCGGGAGGGCGTCGAGGAACCGCGCCGGTGCCGGCCACCACGCCGTACCTGCGGCCCTCGGGCAGGCGGCGGGTGAACAGCTCGAACACGCACCGCCGCTCTGCCGTGCCGTCGCGCAGCGCGGCCTGCAGCATGGTGAGCTCGTAGTGGTCGGTCAGCAGACCGGTGTCGCCCGTCACGGGGGTCAGCCTAGATTGGAGCCCATGTCCGTGGCTCCCGCCGAGACCGCGCGGCCCGAGGAGGACGTCGAGACCGGAACGGTCGTCGTGCCCGACAAGCCGTGGGTCACCATCGTGTGGAACGACCCCGTCAACCTGATGTCGTACGTCGCCTACGTGTTCCAGAAGCACTTCGGCTACACCAAGGAGAAGTCGGCCAAGCTGATGCTGGACGTGCACGAGAAGGGCCGGGCGGTGGTCTCCAACGGCACCCGCGAGGAGATGGAGCGCGACGTGGAAGCCATGCACGGCTACGGGCTGTGGGCCACCCTGCAGCACGACGAGTAGCCGTGGCTGCCTCCTTCCGGCGCGCCCGCAAGGGCGACCTCACGGTGACCTTCGGCGTCGACGAGCACCGGGTGCTGCAGATGATGCTCGGCGACATGCTCAAGCTGCTCCAGGCCGAGGACGGCGTCGAGGAGGACCCGCTGGCCCAGGCGCTCGGCATCGGCACCGCGACCGAGACCCCGGCCGACCCGGCGCTGGCACGGCTGTTCCCGGACGGGTACGTCGACGACGCGGAGGCCTCGGCCGACTTCCGCCGCTACACCGAGCCGGGGCTGCGGTCGGCGAAGCGGGACGCCCTGCAGACGGCGCTGGCGACCCTCGGCGACGAGCCGCACAAGATCGTGCTCAGCCCCGAGGAGGCGCAGGCCTGGCTGGGCGCGCTCAACGACACCCGGCTGGTGCTGGGGGAGCGGCTGGGCGTGGTCGAGGACTTCGAGGACCTGCTCGCCTCGCTCGAGGAGGACGACCCGCGGCTGCCGGTGCTGTGGGTGTACGACCGCCTGACGTTCCTGCAGGAGTCGCTCGTCCAGGCGCTGTGGGAGGGCCCGTAGGCTCTGCGCGTGCTCGAGATCGCGCAGTCGACGTACGACGAGATCGTGGCGCACGCCCGCCGGGACCACCCGGACGAGGCGTGCGGAGTGGTCACCGGGCCGGTCGGCTCGGACCGGCCGGAGCGGTTCGTGCCGATGCTCAACGCGGCCCGCTCGCCGACGTTCTACGAGTTCGACTCGGCCGACCTGCTGGCGCTCTACCGCGAGATGGACGAGCGCGACGAGGAGCCGGTCGTGATCTACCACTCGCACACCGCGACCGAGGCCTACCCGTCGCGGACCGACATCGCGCTGGCCCAGGAGCCGGGTGCCCACTACGTCCTCGTCTCGACCCGTGAGCCGGACTCGGTCGAGTTCCGCTCGTACCGGATCGTGGACGGCGACGTGTCCGAGGAAGAGGTACGCGTCGTCACGACGTTGTCGTCATGATGTGTCTGCATTCCATCTGTCCCCTGACGAGGAGCGCCCAGCGGTGAGCATCGAGGTCCGGATCCCGACGATCCTGCGGCAGTACACGGACGGCGAGAAGGCCGTGGAGGGCTCCGGCGCCACGCTGGCGGAGCTCATCGACGACCTCGAGTCGCGCCATGCCGGGCTGCGCGCCCGCCTGGTCGACGAGAAGGGCCTGCGCCGGTTCGTCAACGTCTACCTCAACGACGAGGACGTGCGGTTCCTCGGCGGGCTGGAGACGGGCGTCAAGGACGGCGACAACGTGACCGTGCTGCCCGCAGTCGCGGGCGGCTGACCGGCGTACCGCCGCATCCCGGAAAGGTCTGCCGTGCGCTACGACTCGCTGCTGGACTCGGTCGGCAACACGCCGCTGATCGGGCTGCCGCGGCTGTCGCCGTCGCCCGAGGTGCGGCTGTGGGCCAAGCTCGAGGACCGCAACCCGACCGGCTCGGTCAAGGACCGGCCGGCGCTGTTCATGGTGGAGGCCGCGGAGAAGGCCGGCCAGCTGCGGCCGGGCTGCACGATCCTCGAGCCGACGTCGGGCAACACCGGCATCTCGCTGGCGATGGTCGCGCAGCTCAAGGGCTACCGGCTGGTCTGCGTGATGCCGGCGAACACCTCGGTCGAGCGGCGCCAGCTGCTCGAGATGTGGGGCGCCGAGATCGTGTCGTCGCCCGCCGAGGGCGGCTCGAACGAGGCGGTGCGGGTCGCGAAGGCGCTGGCCGAGGAGCACCCGGACTGGGTGATGCTCTACCAGTACGGCAACCCGGGCAACGCCGAGTCGCACTACGCCACCACCGGACCGGAGATCCTGGCCGACCTGCCGTCGATCACGCACTTCGTGGCCGGGCTCGGGACGACGGGCACGCTGATGGGCGTCGGGCGGTTCCTGCGCGAGCGGGTGCCGGGCATCGAGATCGTGGCGGCCGAGCCGCGGTACGGCGAGCTGGTCTACGGGCTGCGCAACCTCGACGAGGGCTTCGTCCCCGAGCTGTACGACGAGTCGGTGCTGACCTCGCGCTACTCGGTCGGGCCGCGGGACGCCGTGCGCCGGGTCCGCGAGCTGCTCGACAACGAGGGCCTGTTCGCCGGGTTCTCGACCGGTGCGATCGCCCATGCGGCGCTCGGCATCGCGGGGCGTGCCGTGCGCGAGGGCCGCCGCGCCGACATCTGCTTCGTCGTCTGCGACGCAGGCTGGAAGTACCTCTCCACCGGCGCGTACGCCGGCACCCTCGACGAGGCCGAGGCCAACCTCGACGGCACCCTCTGGGCCTGACGCTCGCGCCGCCGCCGCTCGCGCCGCCCCTACGCCCCACGGCGCCCCTGTAGCGCTGATAGCGGCGTCGCTATCAGCGCTACAGGTGGCGGGTGCGTCAGGACGGCGGGGTGTCGGTGCCCGCGGCTTCGGCAGCGAGGGCGTCCGACTTGGTGCGGTGCACGGTGTCGGGAGCGTGGTCGGGCGGTCCGTAGACGGTCAGCAGGCGCAGCGTCCCCTCACCGGTGTTGGTGAAGTTGTGCTGCGTCCCGGCCGGCACCATCACCAGGTCTCCGGCGGCGACCTCACGCGTCTCGCCGCCGACGTCCGCGCGTGCAGTGCCCTCGGTGAAGATCAGCACCTGGTCGTTCTCGTCGTGCACCTCCGCGCCGATGTCCTCACCGGGCTGCAGCGTCATCGCCACGACTTGGGTGTATTTCCCGGTGGACAGCACGGTCCGGAAATTCTCGAACTCAGCGGTCTTGGCAGCCATCGTCACGTGGAACATGCCCGCGTCCTACCCGGGATGCCGTGACGGATGCGTCCCGGGCAACCCGTAGCCTCGACCCGTGGCGGACGCTCCCATCGGCATCTTCGACTCCGGGTTCGGGGGCCTCACCGTCGCTCGCGCGGTCCTCGACCAGCTGCCGCACGAGCCGGTCCTCTACTTCGGCGACACCGAGCGCCAGCCCTACGGGCCACGGCCGATCGCCGAGGTCCGGGCGTACGCGCTCGAGTGCCTCGACCACCTGGTCGCCCAGGGCGTGAAGGTGCTGGTCATCGCGTGCAACAGCGCCAGCGCCGCGGTCCTGCACGACGCCCGCGAGCGCTACGACGTGCCGGTGGTCGAGGTGATCAGGCCGGCCGTACGCCGGGCAGTGGCCGCGACGCGCAACGACCACGTCGGCGTGATCTCGACCGTCGCCACCAAGACCAGCCGTGCCTACGAGGACGCCTTCGCGGCCGCCCCGCAGATCGAGGTCACGACGCAGGCCTGCCCGCGGTTCGTCGAGTTCGTCGAGCACGGCGTCACCGGCGGCCAGGAGCTGCTCAGCGGTGGCCCACGAGTACCTCGACCCGGTCGCCGAGGCCGGCGTCGACACCCTGATCCTCGGCTGCACCCACTACCCGCTGCTGACCGGCGTCATCTCCTACGTCATGGGCGACGGCGTCACCCTGGTCTCCAGCGCCGACGAGACCGCCAAGGACGTCTACCGCACCCTGGTCGCCGAGGGCCTCGAGCGCCCGACCGGCCTGCCCGAGCCCGAGCACCGGTTCCTCACCACCGGCGACCCCAGCCAGTTCCTCGACCTCAGCCGGCGGTTCCTCGGCCCCGAGGCCGGCGGCGTGGAGAAGGTGGCCTGACGCGTGCGGCTCACGATCGTCGGGTGCTCGGGCTCGTTCCCCGGGCCGAGCAGCGCCGCGTCCTGCTACCTCGTCGAGGCCGACGGGTTCCGGCTGCTGATCGACCTCGGCAACGGCGCGGTCGGCAGCCTCCAGCGCCACATCGACCTCGCCGACATCGACGCGATCCTGGTCAGCCACCTGCACCCCGACCACTGCATCGACCTGCTGCCGCTCTACGTGGCCCGCACCTACGACCCGCGCCGCAGCTTCGACCGGCTGCCGGTCCGGGTGCCGGCCGGTGGCGCGGCGCACCTGGCCCAGGCGTACGGACGGGCCGAGCAGCCGGGCCTGGACGCGTCGCTACGACTTCTCGGAGTGGACGCCGGGCAGCCACCAGGTCGGCCCGTTCACCGTGACCGTCGCCCGGATGGCGCACCCCGTCGAGACCTGGGGGATGCGGGTCGAGCACGACGGCGCGGTGCTGGCCTACTCCGCCGACACCGGCCCGTGCGACGCGCTGCTCGACCTCGCCCGCGACGCCGACCTCGCCCTCGTCGAGGCGGCGTTCGAGAGCGGCCGCGACGACCACGCGCCGCCCGACCTGCACCTCACGGCGCGCCAGGCAGGGCAGGCGGCCACCGCTGCCGGCGTACGCCGACTGGTCCTCACCCACCTGCCGCCCGTGGAACGACCCCGAGGTGGCGCGGCGCGACGCGCAGGGCGGCCTTCGAGGGTCCGGTCGAGATGGCGTTCGCCGGCGCGACCTACGACCTGTGAAGCACTGTCCGCTGGCGCCTCTAGGGTTTGGGTCATGACTCGCATCGACGGACGCACCCCCGACCAGCTGCGCGACGTGCGCATCACCCGCGGCTGGCTCGACCACGCCGAGGGCTCGGTGCTGGTGGAGTTCGGCAAGACGCGGGTGCTGTGCGCGGCCTCGGTCACCCAGGGCGTGCCGCGCTGGCGCAAGGGCAGCGGCCTCGGCTGGGTCACCGCCGAGTACGCGATGCTGCCGCGCTCGACGAACACCCGCTCCGACCGCGAGTCGGTCAAGGGCCGGATCGGCGGCCGCACCCACGAGATCTCCCGGCTGGTCGGCCGGTCGCTGCGCGCTGCGGTCGACTACAAGGCGCTCGGCGAGAACACGATCGTGCTCGACTGCGACGTGCTGCAGGCCGACGGCGGCACCCGCACCGCCGCCATCACCGGCGCGTACGTCGCGCTCGCCGACGCCGTGTCGTGGCTGCGCGACCGGGGCGCACTGGTGTCGGAGCCGCTGACCTCGTCGATCGCCGCGGTGTCCGTCGGCATCGTCGGCGGGGTGCCGATGCTCGACCTCTGCTACGAGGAGGACGTCACGGCCGAGACCGACATGAACGTCGTGATGACCGGCGCCGGCGCGTTCGTCGAGGTGCAGGGCACGGCCGAGGCGGAGCCGTTCGACCGGGCGCAGCTCGACGCGCTGCTCGACCTCGCGACGACCGGCTGCCTGACGCTGACGGCCGCGCAGCAGGCTGCTCTCGACGCATGACCGCCCGGCTGGTGCTGGCGACGCGCAACGCGCACAAGGTCGGCGAGCTCGCCGACATCCTGCGCGCGACCGGGGCGGACGTCGAGCTGGTGCCGCTCCCGGACGACGCCCCCGACGTCGTCGAGGACGGGCTGACCTTCGCCGAGAACGCGCTGAAGAAGGCGCGCTCGGCCGCTGCGACGACCGGCCTGCCCTCGGTCGCCGACGACTCGGGGCTGTGCGTCGACGCGCTGAACGGCATGCCCGGCGTCTTCTCCGCCCGGTGGGCCGGCACCGGTCGGCGACGACGCCGCGAACCTGCAGCTGGTGCTCGACCAGGTGGCCGACGTGCCCGACGAGCACCGCGGCGCCCACTTCGCCTGCGCGGCGGCGCTGGTGCTGCCGTCGGGGGAGGAGCGGGTCGTCGAGGGCCGGGTCACCGGCGTGCTGATCCGGTCGCCGCGGGGGACCGGCGGCTTCGGCTACGACCCGGCCTTCGTGCCGCTGGGTCACGAGCTCACCACCGCCGAGATGCCGGCCGAGGAGAAGAACGCGATCTCGCACCGCGGCGAGGCGTTCCGGGCGCTCGCCCCGGTGCTGCGCGAGCTGCTCGGGTGACCTAGGGCTTGATGCCCTTGAGGGCGGTCTCGATCAGGTCGACGACCTCGTCGGGGTGGGAGACCATCGCGACGTGGCTGGACGGGACCTCGACGGCGACGGCGCCCATGCGCTGCGCGAACTGACCGCTCGGCGTCCGCCGGGATCACCTCGTCGGACTGCGCGATCATGGACCACGACGGCAGGGACTTCCAGGCGGGTACACCCATCACCTCGGCGAACGCGGACATGTAGAGCGGCTGCTGCGCGGCGCACATCACCCTGGCCTTGACTGCAGGGACGTCGGGCGCGAAGTGCGCCAGGAAGTCGGCCTCGGGCAGCCAGGCCGAGCCGATGGCGTCGACGTCGAGGTTCGCCGTCGCCGGGGTCGGCCCGTCCTTCAGCAGCATGCCGATCGACTCGCCCTCGTCCAGCCCGAAGCCGGCGATGTAGACCAGGCCCACGGCGTTCGGCGCATCCGTCCCCAGGGCCGTCATGATCTGGCCGCCGTAGGAGTGGCCGACCAGCAGGGTGGGGCCGCTCTGCCGGACCAGCACCTGGCGAAGCCGAGCCACATCCCCGGCGAGAGCGTTCAGGGAGAACTGCGGCGCCGTGACCTTGTGACCGTTGGCCTGCAGCTGCTCGATGACCGCGCTCCAGCAGGAGCCATCGGCCCATGCGCCATGGACCAGCACGATGTTCATGCTTTGGCTCCTTCCCGACGTCCCCTGGCGGGACGTGACACTTCACCCTGCTCCGGACCGGCCGGCCGCTCAATGGGCTCACGGTGGTCGAAACACCGTGGTTCGCGAGCATGACGGGAACTCTGGCGTCCGGCGCGGAGGTTCCTAGGACGGGACGACGGGGGCAGCGTGCTGCCCACGAGCGACGAAGGGGACCCGACGTGGCGGAGCCGATCTCGAGCGACACGGGGGACGACGCAGTCCAGGTCCGGGACCTGCGGATGCGGTACGGCCCCAAGGACGTGCTGACCGGCGTCGACTTCGACGTGCACCGCGGCGAGGTGGTCTGCCTCCTCGGACCCAACGGCGCGGGCAAGACCACCACGATCGAGATCCTGGAGGGCTTCCGGCTGCCGTCGGCGGGCGAGGTGCGGGTGCTCGGCGCGGACCCCGCCCATGGCGACGAGGACTGGCGGGCGCGCACCGGCGTGGTCCTGCAGTCGTGGCGGGACCACCCGAGGTGGACGCCCCGGCGCCTGCTCTCCCACCTGGGCGGCTACTACACGCCGTACTCCACGCCGGAGCGGCCACGTCCGTACGAGGTGGAGGCGCTGCTCGAGCATGGTCGGCCTGACCGAGCTCGCGGACCAGAAGATCGCGACGCTGTCCGGGGGGCAACGACGCCGGTTGGACGTCGCGATCGGCATCGTCGGCCGGCCCGAGCTGCTGTTCCTGGACGAGCCGACCGCGGGGTTCGACCCGCACGCCCGGCGTGACTTCCACGACCTCGTGCTCGACCTGTCGGCCCGCGAGGACACCACGATCCTGCTCACGACGCACGACCTCACCGAGGCGGAGAAGCTCGCCGACCGCATCCTGATCCTCGCCGGAGGCCGGATCGTCGCCGACGGGAGCCCGGAGGACCTCGCCCGGGACGTGGCCACCGAGTCGCGGGTGCGGTGGAGCCGCCGCGGTGAGCACTTCGTCGAAGCCACCTCGGACGCCACCGAGTTCGTGCGGCAGCTCTTCGCGCAGCACGGCGAGGAGATCCGTGACCTGGACGTACGCCGGGCCAGCCTCGAGGACACCTACCTCACCGTCGTCCGGCAGCACGAGGACGAGGCCAGGAACCCGGTCATCACGGTCGACGAGGAGGTGGCCTCATGAGCGCGCGCGCACACGCGGTCCGGGTCGGGGCGGGACGCGGCTGGACCGAGTTCTCCCAGAGCGTGCGCAGCACTCAGGACCAGGGCTTCTACCTGTTCACCGCGGTAGCGGTCCTCGGCTACCTGTTCCTCCGGCGCGACTCCGACGTCGAGGGCTCGGACCTGTCCTACCCGTCGGTGGCGATGCCCAGCATCCTCGGCGGCCTGGTGGCCTTCGGGCTGGTGATCGGGCCGGCGTACGCGCTCGCGATGGAGCGCGAGGACGGCACCCTGCTGCGGGCCAAGGCGGTGCCCAACGGCGTGACCGGCTACGTCACCGGTCAGGTCCTCTTCCAGAGCCTGAGCCTGGTGCCATCGCTGGCCGTCATCCTCATCCCGGCCTTCCTGCTGTTCGACGGTCTGATGAGCGACGGGGCGTCGGGCTGGGTGACGGTCGGCTGGGTGCTGGTCCTGGGGTTGCTCGCGGCGCTGCCGATCGGGATGGTCATCGGGTCGCTGGTGCCGAGCACGCAGAAGGTCGGCACCTGGGGGATGCTGCCCGTCATGGTGCTGGCCGGCATCTCCGGGATCTTCTTCCCGATCCAGCAGCTGTGGGGCTGGGTGCAGGTGGTCGCCCAGATCTTCCCGATGTACTGGCTCGGCCTCGGCATGCGCTCCGCCTTCCTGCCGGACTCGGCCGCCGCGCTGGAGCTCACCGGTTCCTGGCGGACGATGGAGACCGTCGCGGTGCTCGGCGCCTGGGCGGTGGTCGGGCTCCTGATCACGCCGGTCGTGCTGCGGCGGATGGCGCGCCGGCAGTCCGGCTCGCAGGTCGAGGCTGCTCGGCAGGCGGCGGTGCAGTGGGTCAGGTGAGCCGCGGCTTGCCTCGTGAGTGCGGAAGGGGGGACTCGAACCCCCACGCCCGAAGGCACGGCGACCTAAACGCCGGGCGTCTGCCAATTCCACCACTCCCGCTTCGACAGCCAGCCTAACGAGTGCCTATTCGCGTTGCGTGCCAGTTCCGCGAGCGCCTAGCGTCGCCGCCTCGATGACCTCACACCTGCTCGCGCTCAGCTGCGATGCGAACGACCCGCACCTGACTCGCGCACTTCTGGGCCGGCCTCCTGGGCCGGGAGATGGCCGACGACCCCCACGACGGCGTCGCGCTGCTGCCGACGACGACACCGGCTTCCGGATCCGGTTCCTCCCGACGGAGCAGCCGACCGGCCCGAACCAGCTGCACCTGCACCTGACGAGCACCTCCCTCGACGACCAGCAGTCGACGGTGGATCGGGCGCTCGCGCTCGGCGGCCGGCACATCGACGTCGGTCAGCTCCCGGAAGAGGAGCACGTCGTGCTCGCCGACCCCGAGGGCAACGCGTTCTGCGTCATCGAGCCGGGCAACAACTTCCTCGCCGGCTGCCGGGTTCCTCGGCGAGCTGGCCTGTGACGGTTCGCGGGCGGTCGGGCACTTCTGGAGCGAGGCGCTGGGCTGGCCGTTGGTCTGGGACCAGGACCAGGAGACCGCGGTCCAGTCGCCGGGCGGCGGTACGAAGATCGCCTGGGGCGGTCCGCCGCAGCGAGCCGAAGACCGGGAAGGAGCGGCAGCACTTCGACCTCGCTCCCGCTGCCGACGGTGATCAGCAGGCGGAGGTCGACCGCCTGGTCGCCCTCGGGGCGACGCGCGTCGACATCGGCCAGGGCGACGTCAGCTGGGTGGTGATGGCCGATCCCGACGGCCGCGAGTTCTGCGTGTACCCCCCGATCGGCAGCTGACCGAGTACGGCTGCGTCAGTCGATGCCGAGGTCGCGGCGCAGCTTGGCGACGTGGCCGGTGGCCTTGACGCCGTACATCGCCTTCTCGACCGTGCCCTGCTCGTCGATGACGAAGGTCGAGCGGATCACGCCGGTCACCGTCTTGCCGTAGAGCTTCTTCTCGCCGTACGCGCCGTAGGCCTCGAGCACCGCGCGCGAGGGGTCGCACAGCAACGGGTACGGCACGTGCTCCGCGTCGCGGAACTTCCGCTGCTTCTCCTGGCTGTCCGGGGAGATGCCGAGCACCCGGTAGCCAGCGCCCTGCAGCGAGGCGATGTTGTCGCGGAAGTCGCAGGCCTGGGTGGTGCAGCCGGGCGTGGACGCCGCCGGGTAGAAGTACAGGACGACCTTGCTGCCGCGCAGCGACGACAGGGCGACCTCGGTGCCGTCGGGGTCGGGCAGGGTGAAGTCGGGCGCAGGGTCGCCCGGGGAGAGCTTGGTCATGGCCTCACGCTAGCGAGGCTCGCGGACGGGTCTGCGGAGAGGGGAGGCGCGCGAGGCGCATGCCGGGCAGGATCATGGGCAAGCACCTGAGGTGACTGCCAGGAGGTCCTACCGATGACGAACGCCACCACCGTGCCCGGCGGGCTCGAAGCCCGCGAGCCGGCGAGCCGCCCCGACCGGACCCCCGCCGAGATCGAGGCCGAGATCGAGCGCACCCGCCTGCGCCTGGCCGGCACCGTCGACGCCATCGCCGAGCGGGTCAAGCCCGCCAACATCGTCCGGCGCTGCATCGACGGCGCCAAGGCCCAGGTGGTCGACGACCAGGGCAACCTCCGGCCGGACCGCGTGGCCGTGCTGTCGGCGGTCGTCGCGGGCACCGTCGGCCTGGTCATCTGGCGCCGCTCCCGCTGAAACGCGACAAATCGCGGCCGCCGGTGAGGGATACTCGCTGGTGTGAGTGCCAGCGCCAGGACCGTCGCCGAGCTGACCCAGACCGGGTCCAGCCTGCCGATCCGGATGCTGCACGACCGGATCCTGGTGGACCTGGACGGCGACGAGGGTGAGCGCCGGTCGTCCGGCGGCATCGTGATCCCGGCCACAGCCCAGATGGGCAAGCGGCTCGCCTGGGCGGGCGTCGTCGCGGTGGGCGCGAACGTCCGTACGGTCGAGATCGGCGACCGGGTGCTCTTCGACCCGGAGGACCGCCCCGAGGTCGAGGTCCGCGGCCACGACTACCTGCTGCTGCGCGAGCGTGACGTGCACGCGGTCGCGGCTGAACGGCTGGACGACGGCCAGACGGGGTTGTACCTCTGAGCACCCTGGTCGACCTTCCCCGCCGCCCCGCGCAACCGCTGCACCGTCCGGGGCGGCTGCTTGCCGTTGCCACGGTGCTCGCCTGCCTGGTGCTGGCCGCGATCGACCCCGGCGCGCTGACGCCCACGACCGGCGCGGTCGTGAACAGCCGGGACGCGCGGACCAGCCCCAACGTCGTGCTGTTCCTGACCGACGACCAGCGCTCCGACACCCTCGGCGCGATGCCGGCCGTGCAGACCCTGCTGGTGAAGAAGGGCACGACCTTCACCAACGCGATGGTCCCGACGCCGCTGTGCTGCCCGTCGCGAGCCACGATCCTCACCGGCCTGTACGCGCACCACACGCGGGTCTTCGGCAACGGCGACATCGGCGGCAACCGGTTCGGCGGCTGGCCGCAGTTCCGGCGCCGAGGCATGGAGTACCGGACGATCGCCACGGCCCTGCAGCGCAGCGGCTACCGGACCGGGCTGTTCGGCAAGTACCTCAACAACTTCGCCAACCAGACCGCACGCCGGCTACAAGCCGCCGGGCTGGGACACGTTCACGGCGTTCCGCTACATCCGCGGCGCCTACTTCGACTACCGGCTCTCCGACGGCAGCTGGCACGGGCACAAGCCGCGCGACTACTCCACCGACGTGCTCGCCCGCCGCGCGGACCGGTTCATCCGCTCGACGCCGCGCGACCAGCCGCTCTTCATGTACTTCGCGCCGTTCGGGCCGCACAAGCCCTACACGCCCGCACCGCGGCATCGCGGTGCGGCGGCCGGCCTGCCCTCGGTCGGCGCCATCGACCCGCCGGGCGGCACGACCCCGGCCTGGAAGCGCGGCAAGAAGCCGGCGGCGATCGACGACGTCGACCGCGTGCACAAGGCGCAGGTCGAGACCCTGCTGTCGGTCGACGACGCCGTCCGGAAGCTCATGACGGCCCTGAAGAGCACCGGCCGGGCGCGGGACACGCTGTTCATCTTCCTGTCCGACAACGGGTACTTCTGGGGCGAGCACGGCCTGCTCGGCAAGGACTCGCCGTACGACGCCGGCCTCCGCATCCCGATGGTCGTCCGCTGGGACGGCCAGGTGCCGGCGGGAGTCACCGACGACCGGCTGGCGCTCAACGTCGACCTCGCCGGCACCATCTCCCGGGTGGCATCGGCCGGCATGACCACCGACGGCCTCGACCTGCTCGGCTCCCGGCGTCGCACCGGGTTCGTCGTCGAGGCGATGGACGGGTACGGCGGCCGGCCGGCGTACTGCGGCTGGCGCACCAAGAAGCATCTGTACGTCCGGTGGGCCACCGGCCGGACCGAGCTGTACAACTACCGCACCGACCCCCGCGAGGAGCACAACCTGGCCGGCGACCCGCGCCGGGCCGGCCTGAAGAAGCGGATGCAGGCGCACGCGACGAAGGCGTGCAGCCCGGAGCCACCCGGCTTCGACTGGTAGCCCGAGCGGCCGAGGCATCTCACCGGTTTCTCCGGGGCGGAACCCCGCTGGTAACCTCTTCTCTGCTCACGCGCCGCTAGCTCAACTGGCAGAGCAGCTGACTCTTAATCAGCGGGTTGGGGGTTCAAGTCCCTCGCGGCGCACACCCATTGACCTGGCCTTTCGTCCGCATGGGCGGGAGGCCAGCGTCGTTTCCGGGGTCGGCGTCCGGGAACGCGGCGTCCCGGGCCCTGCCCAGGGTGAGCGGGACCCGGGACCACAGTGCTCCGGCGGCGGGTGGGACCAGTCGCGGTCTGCTTGACGCCTACTCCCCTGGGGAGCCGTCTGAAACCCGGTGTTCCCGCTCCTCTGTCGCGACGCGTCCGGAGCTCCCGCGGTAGAGACCGGTGCGGGCGCGCTTCCGTGACACCTCGCGAATCGTGGCTGGGTTGCACCCTGTCACAGCCGGACGGGTGGGCCGGTCTAAAGGGCGAGCGGCTGGCCCCAGGGACACCGCCACGCCGTCCGTCCGAGCGCGTTCGATGAGGAGCACAGACCCATGACCGACAAGATGCCGACCGTCGTCCTCGTGCACGGCGCGTTCGCCGAGTCCGCCAGCTGGAACGAGGTCGTTGCCCACCTGCGTACGCAGCCTCTGGATGTCGTCGCCGTGGCCAACCCGCTGCGCAGCCTCGCCGGTGACGCCGCCTATCTGCGCGACGTCGTGGCCGGCATCGGCAAGCCGGTCGTTCTCGTCGGACACTCCTACGGGGGGTCCGTGATCACAGAGGCCGCAGCGAGCAACGAGAGCGTTCTCGGGTTGGTCTATGTGGCGGGGTTCGCCCCGGAGCACGGCGAGGACGCCTTCACGCTCTCCAGCAAGTTCCCCGGCAGCAGCCTTGGTGACACCTTGGCCGCCTACCCGGTCACATCCGGCGGCAACGAGTTCGCCATCCGGCAGGAGCTCTTCCACCGCCAGTTCGCCGCGGACGTCTCCGAAGCCCAGGCCGCCCTGATGGCGGTCACCCAGCGTCCGATCACCGAGGCGGCGCTGACCGAGGGGCTGCCCACCAAGACCCCGGCGTGGGCGGTGCTGCCTTCCTGGTTCGTCTTCGGTGATCTGGACCTCACCATTCCGGCGGAGCTCCATCGCTTCCTCGCCGACTGCGCCCAGGCGCGCGGCACCCGCGAGGTCGAGGGGGCCTCTCACGCGCTCAGCGTTTCCCACCCGGAAGCCGTCGCCGCCTCGATCGTCGAGGCGGTCGGCGGTACGTCCGGCTAGCCGGACGACCATGAAGATCGTCGTCGTCGGCACCGGACTCATCGGATCGATTCTCGTCAGCAGGCTGACCGAGCACAGGCACGAAGCGGTCGCGGCCTCCCGGGCGTCCGGCGTCGACACTCTCACCGGCGATGGCCTCGCCCAGGTCCTCGAGGGCGCCACGGTGGTCGTCGACCTGTCGAGCCCCCCGTCGTTCGAGGCCCAGCCAGCACTGGACTTCCTCGAGACCTCCACCCGCAACCTGCTGGCCGCCGAAGCGGCCGCCGGCGTCGGACATCACGTCGCGCTGTCCGTCGTCGGTGCCGGCCGCCTGACCGACAGTGGCTACTTCCAGGGGAAGTGCGCGCAGGAGAAGCTGGTCAGCACCTCCTCCATCGCCCACACGATCGTCCACGCGACCCAGTCCTTCGAGTTCCTCTGGACCATCGCGGACGACGCGACCGTCGGGAACATCGTCCGGCTCGGGCCGGTCCACATCCAGCCCATCTCCTCCTACGACGTGGCCACCGCACTCGGGATGGTCGCCACCGGTATGCCGGTCGACCGCAACCTCGAGGTCTGCGGTCCGGACAGGTTCCGGCTGGACGAGCTCGTCCGCGTGGCGATGGCAGCACGCGACGATCCGCGCGAGGTGGTCACCGATCCCGGCGCCCGGTACTTCGGCGCGCAGCTGAGCCAAGGCACCCTCATGCCCGGCGAGGACGCCATGGTGTTCGGGACGCGCTTCGGTTCATTCCCAGCACCACAAGCCTTCTCTTGAACCGTCCCGGTCACAGAACGGCGAAAGGAAGAGACAGATGACTGAGCTTCGATCCGTTCGTGGCGGCTTGGCACCGTCGTACTCGCCGATCCGTTCGGTGGAGGAACTGCGGACCCATCTGCATGGGCGATCGAGCTTGAGCACTCGACGCTGCCGGGCCAACTTTCGAGTACGTCGATCGAGAACGCAGGAAGTGCACCTGACGCGCGCAGGTGAAGCCCCCGCACCCGGGGCAGCACCTGTGCGCGCGTCGTTGCCAGGCGGATTGGCCGTCTATACGCTCCCGGTAGGGGCGGTCCCTATGTCGAGCGATGATCACGGGCCACGGTTGCGTGGGCGGAACAGCGAGTGCGCGGCGCTGGATCGTCTTGTGACGGGCCTGACAACCGGCCAGAGCCAGGCGCTGGTCCTGCGCGGCGACGCCGGCATCGGCAAGACCGCTCTGCTCGACTACCTGCTCGGGCGCGCGACCGGCTGCCGCACGACTCGAATCGGTGGCGTGGAGTCCGAGATGGAGCTCGCATTTGCCGGCCTCCACCAGTTCTGCGCCCCCTTCCTCGACCGACTCGACCAGATCCCAGCCCCGCAGTGCGACGCGCTCGGCACCGCATTCGGCTTGCAGACCGGGGCCGCACCGGATCGTTTCCTCGTGGGCCTGGCCGTCCTGAGCCTGCTGTCCGAGGTCGCCGAGGAGCAGCCGCTGGTGTGCGTCGTGGACGATGCCCAATGGATCGACCAGGCCTCGACGCAAGTGCTTGCCTTCATCGCGCGCCGCCTGCTCGCCGAACGGGTGGCCCTGGTCTTCGCGGTGCGAGAGCCCGGGTCCCACTTGGCCGGGCTGCCCGAGCTCGTGGTTCCCGGCTTGGACGACACCGACGCCCAGGCACTGCTGAAGACGGTCGTCCCCGGCCCGTTGGACGAAGGCATCCGCGACCGGATCGTCGCCGAGACACATGGCAACCCACTGGCGCTGCTCGAGCTGCCGCGCGGACTGACCCCCCAGGAGCTCGCAGGCGGCTTCGGCCTGCCGGGCGTGCTGGCGCTGGTGGGTAAGACAGAGGACGCCTTCGGCCGCCGACTGGCCTCGCTCCCGACCCCCACCCGGCGGCTGCTGCTGGTGGCGGTGACCGAGCCCACCGGTGACCCGGTGCTGGTGTGGCGCGCGGCCGACCTGCTGGGTATCTCGCCCGATGCCGCCACGCCGGCCTCCGCGGCGGGGCTGGTCACCTTGTCCGGCCAGGTGCGGTTCCGTCATCCGCTCGTGCGGTCGGCGATCTATCGGGAAGCGTCACCGGACGACCGTCGAGAGGCCCACCAGGCCTTGGCCGACGCGATCGACCCGGACGTCGATCCTGATCGCCGGGCGTGGCACCGCGCGCACGCCGCCCCCGGACCCGACGAGTCGGTTGCCAATGAGCTCGAGCGCTCCGCCGAACGCGCGCAGACGCGCGGGGGCCTCGCCGCGACAGCTGCCTTCCTGGAGGAGTCGGCCCGACTGACACCCGACCCGGCCCGGCGCGGGCGGGAGCGCTGGCCGCCGGGCAGGCGAACCTGATGGCAGGTGCTCCCGACGCCGCGCTCGCCATGCTGGCCATGGCGCAGGCGGGGCAGCTCGACGAGCTCCAGAGCGCGGTTGTGGACCTCGTGCGCGCGCAGATCGCCTTCGGATCGAGCCACGGTCGTGACGCTCCACCCCTGCTGCTCGCTGCAGCGAAGAGGCTGGAGCCGCTGGACCCCATGCTGGCCCGTGACACCTACCTGGACGCGCTCACGGCGGCACTGATGGTGGGTCGCCTGGCCGGGGAGGTCGGACTGCCGGAAGTGGCGAGGGAGGCGCGGGCGACCAGGTCGGGCTCCACTCGCCCGGGCGACCTGATCCTCGACGCGCTGGCCTGTGTGATCACGGACGGCTATGCCGAGGGAGCTCCGCTGCTGAAGCAGGCGGTGCACGCGTTCCGCGACGCGGACCTCCCCATCCGGGAGGCGGTTCGCTGGCTCTGGTTCGCGACCCACTGCGCACATGACTGGGACGACGAGAACTCGGAGGTGCTGTGCAGCCGTCTCGTCCTGCACGCCCGGCAAGCAGGCGCGTCATCGTGCTCCCCATCGCCCTCAGCACCAGGATGGGCTCTGCACATCCACGCCCCTGCTGCTCGACGTGGTGGAGTCGCTTGGTGGAGGAGGTCGCCGCCGTCACGGAGGTGACGGGAAGCCGCCTCCCTCCCTACCGCGCCGTCGCCCTCGCGGCGTGGCGAAGGCCGCGAGGCCGCGGTCACAGCGCTGCATCCAAACCGTCGTCTACGACGTGACGAGTCGCGGCGAGGGCATGGGGAGTCTCACCCTGGTCCAGTACTCGGCCGCGGTGCTGTTCAACGGCCTCGGCCGCTACCAAGAGGCCCTGGACGCGGCTGAGCAGGGCGCCGCGTATCCCCAGGAACTCGCCTTCGCCAACTGGTCGCTCGTCGAGCTCATCGAGGCGGCCGTCCCGAGCGGCAGGTCGTGCGCGCCGCGAGTGCTCTGGAGCAGCGACGCTCACCACTAGGCCCAGCGGCACGGATTGGGCGCTGGGCATCGAAGCGCGTTCGCGCGCGCTGCTAGACGGAACCGGACACTGCCGAAGTCCTCTACCGCGAGGCGATCGACCGACTCGGCCGCACCCGCATCCGGGGTCGAGGGGGCTCGAACGCACCTCCTCGACGGCGAATGGCTCCGCCGCGGGAACCGGCGCCTCGACGCCCGCGAGCACCTGCGCGTTGCCCACGGCATGTTCACTGACATGGTCTTCTAGGCGTTGGCCGAGCGCACCCGTCGTGAGTGGCTGGCCACCGGCGAGACAGTGCGCAAACGGTCGGTTGAGCACCAGCGACGTCCTCACGGCCCAAGAGGCGCAGATC
>CAVYTH010000020.1:0-63015 GCA_963771345.1 uncultured Actinomycetota bacterium | reverse complement strand
GTTGTTCGGGCAGTCGACGTTGGAGTTCGTGTGCACGCTCGCCGGCAGGGTGGATCGCCTCGCTCGACCGCCACGCTGCCACTGAAGCACAGATCGGCCCCCGTCAGCACGGCGTTGCTCGGGCTGTAGGGCGAGAAGAGGTACTCCGCCTTGAGGAGGCGGCGGGCGGCGCGGGCGTCGGCGAAGGAGGGGACGGCACTCAGCGCACAGACCGACGACCGGTCCCCCGGCTTGAGCACGACGTACTCGCCGTCGCCGGAGTCCTGCACGCAGCCGGCCGTGCCCACGAGTGCCTCGAGCTGGCCGCGCGCCCAGGCCCGCTCCTGAGCCTCGGTCGTGGAGGATGCTCCGGCGGTCACCACCGGCCCGCTGCACGGCGAGGTGGGTGAAGGTACTGGCGCGTCACCCGAGCTGGGGTTGTAGTTGTGCGCCTCCTGCAGCCGGGCAACCTGCTGGTCGACCCCAGCCTCCGCGACCGAGAGCGCCCGCTCGTAGCGTCCGTGGTTGGTCGACGACCGCAGCGAGACCATGGTGATCGTCGTGAGGACGCCGACGAGGATGGCGAAGGTCATGCTCAGCCCGATGACCAGCAGCATGGTCATGCCCTCGTCCGAGCGTCGGAGGCTGGTCGACCGCGCACGAACACTCATGGTCAGCTCACGTTCCTGAGTTGGGAGGCGAACTCGACGGTCCGTTCCTCGGTGCCGGTGTTGAGGAAGGCGTCGTAGGTCATCGCCGTCGAAACAAGCCGCGCCGTGCTGCTCGCCGCGGCGGTCATCGGGACAGCAAGGCAGCTTGCGGCGCCGCCCGCAGCGGGTGCGCTGACCTGGTAGCAGAATCCGATGTCGGACACGAGCGTCGTGGCCTGGCGACAGGTCGCTGCCCCGTTCACCGTCCGGAGGACGTCGAAGTGCCCGGGCTCGGCCGAGGCTGCGAGCTGCCAGGTGACGGTCTCGTTCGGTTGGGCCTTGTAGTCGGAGTTGCTGTCGACCCACAACACCAGGTGGTTCGCGTCAGCACCAGGCTCGATGCTGCGGGCCTGGCGGATATCACGCCCGAGCCTCTCCACCACCTTGCGGACATCCTCGAGGCCGCGGGCTCGTCCTCGTTGAACCGCATGTTCTTCTGGGTGATCATGGCCGTGGTCATCGCGACCGATATCACTCCGATCAGGACCATCACGACGAGGAGCTCGACCAGGGTCGTCCCGTCGTCGTCTGGGTGGCGAGGGAGCAGCCCGTTGCGCGTCATGAGGTCCTCGGCATGGTGATGGCGGCGGGGTTGGCCGTGCTGTCGTAGAGCAGGCGCGTCGTGATCGATGCGGCAGCCGTGGCCGTGACGCGCACCGTGAGGTACTTGCTGGTGGACAGCTTGTTGGCGAGGGTCGTTGCGATCGGGACCTGGGTCCGCGCCTCCTGCCAGGCTCCGGTGCACGCGACGACCGAGGCGCCCGTCGCCGTAGCCGACGAGGTGAAGTTGTTCATATTGTTGTTGGTGGAGGTGCCCACGTAGACGTGGAACGTCACGGCCGCCCCGCTCGGGCAGGCGACCCACAACGCGGCCATGGCATTGCCCACGTAGCTCCGGTTCTGCCCGCTCGGGACCTGGAAGCGGAAGTCCGCGACCCGGTCGATGTTGGTTCCCGAGGGGCCACTGCCCCCGGTGGCGAGAGCACGTCCCTGCCCCGGACCGAGCTGTGTCGAGTAGTTGAAGATCGGAGCCTGCGTGAGGCTCGAGCCCTCGCTGAGCAGGTTGGGGTTGGCGGACACCCGGTCGCCGTCCACGGTCTGGTCCGGGAAGTACGGCGTGAGCGTGCAGGCGATCGCCGGTGCGCACGAGGCCGCCGCCGGCGACCCACCCCCGATGACGTGCATCACGGTGGACACGGCCTTGGAGACGCCGCACTCTGCGCGGCGGACGTGAACCTGAATTCACCGCCTGCGGCGTCACTTCGCTGGCTCCGAGCTGGCGGTAGGCGAGCACGAAGAACGGGCTGTTCGTCTCCAGGAGTCCCGTGTCGGGCCGACCGTCGCTGTCGCTGTCGGTGTCGGTGAGCAGGTTCGAGGCGACCTGCTCTGCCGGGTCGAGCACCCGTCGCTGTCGAGGTCGCGGTAGAACGACCACGTCCCGGCTGACGCTGTGACGTTCCACGCGTCTCGTGCGCCCAGGTTCTGCAGCTTTTCAAGCCCCAGACGACGGCGTCACCCGCGCCGACGTCCTTGGGGGTCGACGTCCCGTTGAGTCCCACGACGAACTTCGGCAGCGGCATGCCTCGCCGGGTGTCGCTGACGTATGTGTCGATCCGGCGTTCGCGAGCCCTGCCTGCGATGTTCCACTGACGACGACCTGCACCCGCTTGTACGTCCCCGCTCGAGTCGCTGGGCTGAGAGACGTACCGCCGCACCTGGAAGTCGGTGTTGTTCCGCCTGATCGTCGGCAGCTGGTGTTCGACGGACCCGACGCTGTCGATCACGAGCGGCTCACCGTTGGAGAGCAGCGTGCCGGACGGCGGGCTCGCCGCGAGGTCCACGCTGACCGCGGGGTCGGAGGCAAGGGTAGTGTCGGTGGACCGCAAGGTCACGGCCGCGAAGTCGAACGACCGGATCTCCTCGATCTGCTGGTTCAGGATGTTCGACGCCTGCTGGTCCGCTCTCGCCGTGACGGTGGCCCGCGTCGTCCCCAGCAGGACGACGCCGAGACTCGTCAGCACGACCGCCATGATGGCCAGCGAGACGACCGCCTCGACCATGCCGAATCCGGCGTCGTCACCGCGAGTAGGCTTGCCGCGCATAAGGCTCATGGATGCACCTTCGGCTCAATGGTCAGTCGTCTTGAGTGGAGCGGGAAAGAACGAAGGGGCGGCACCCGAACGGGTGCCGCCCCTCCGCGGATGTGGCGCTACTACGCAGGCGCCTGCAGACACCGAACCATTGTCGGAGTCCAGGTGGAACTGGCGGCCCGGGCACGTTGGCTTGTCCCAGTGCGCGCCGTTGATGCAGTAGCGGATCGCGGTGAGGGTTGGCCGCAACGGCCGACAGAGTCACGTCCGGCGACGTGTTCGACGTAGTCGGGACGAACGCCGCGTACGTGCCGGTGGTGTTGAAGAACTCCTCGGCAACGACAGCGGAGTTGCGCAGGTCGGACTGGACGGCCTTCGTCCCAGGCCCTTCTCGCGCTGACTGAGGAAGACCGGGATGGCGATGGCGGCGAGGATGCCGATGATGATCATGACGACGAGGAGCTCGATCAGGGTGAAGCCCCCCTCCTTCTCCTCCGCGGCCTTGCGGATGCGAGCGAGCATGTGATGCTCCGTCCTTTCAGGACCGTTCCCGAGAGCCACGCCGCCGGTCCCTCGCGGCACCCCTGCGGGGTGCCGGCCGAGGCAGCTGGGCTGACCGCGATCTCTGTCACGCGGTTCCCTGGCTTTGCGACCCCGCCTTTCGGCGGGTGTGCCGTTTCTGGCCGGTGTGGCTCGTATGACAAGAGGGTTTCGGTGCCTCGGCGGCCGCGCTTGAGCCTTTGCCGGGAGCAATTTCCGCGAGCCACCCGAACGGGCTAGGCCGAACGACGGAGGGGCCGGACCCACGCGGGGCCGGCCCCTCCGTCGTCGACCGTGCGCGGGCTACTCCTCGATCAGCTCGAAGATCTTGAAGATCGGCATGTAGAGCGCGATGATCATCGAGCCGACGATCGCGCCGAGGAAGGCGATCATCAGCGGCTCGATCAGCGCGGTGAGCGCCTCGGTCGTCGCCTCGACCTCCTGGTCGTAGAACTCGGCGATCTTGTCCAGCATCTCGTCCAGGGCGCCGGTGTCCTCGCCGACGCGACATCATCTGCACCACCATCGGCGGGAAGACGGCGTGGTTCGCCAGCGGCGCCGGCCAGCGACTCACCGCTGCGCACGCTCTCCTGGACGTCCTTGACGGCCCGCGCGAGGACCACGTTGCCGGTGGTGTCGGCGACGATGTCCAGGCCTGCAGGATCGGCACGCCGGACCGCAGCATCGTGCCGAGGTTGCGGGCTGAACCGGCTGAGCGCGATCTTCTGGAACAGCTGGCCGAAGACCGGCATCTTGAGCTTGAGCGGGTCGACGACGTTGCGCACCCGGTCGGTCGTTCTTGACCTTCGCGCCAGACGATCGTGAAGCGATGAAGCCGACGACCAGCGATCGGGGCGCATGAACTTCATCGGCCTCGACTGAGGAACACCAGCACCCGGGTCGGCGCGGGCAGCGTGCCGCCGAGGTCTCGAACATCTCGGCGAACACCGGGACGATGAACAGCAGCATGCCGATGACGGCGAGGATCGCCATGACGAAGACGACGACCGGGTAGGTCATCGCCGACTTGACCTTGCCGCGCAGCTTGACCTCGGCCTCGTAGTTCTCGGCGATCTGCAGCAGCACCGCGTCGAGGAAGCCGCCGACCTCGCCGGCCCGGATCATGTTGACCATCAGCGGCGGGAAGGCGTCGGGGTGCTTCGGCCAGCGCCTCGGACAGCGCGCTGCCCGTCTCGACGTCCTTGCGCGACCTCGCCGAGGACCCGGGCCAGCTCCTTGTTCTCGGTCTGCTCGGCCAGGATGGTCAGCGCCCGCAGCAGCGACAGGCCGGCGTTGATCATCGTCGCGAACTGCCGCGACATGACCGCCAGGTCCTTGAGCTTGACCTTCTTGCCGAAGCCGGGGATCGAGAGCTCCTTCTTCATCCCGGCCTTGTGCTCTGCTGATGCTGACGCGGCGCGTAGCCCATCGGCTTGAGCTTGCTGCGACCACGGCCGTCTGCGACTCGGCCTCGAGCGTGCCGGAGACGATCTTCCCGGCCGCGGTCCCGGACCGAGTACTGGTACGTCATGGTCGCTGCCATCGGAGATGCCTCTCAGCCTCGGCCGGCGAGCCGGTTGAAGTCTTCGACGTGGTGGCACTTCTCGAGGCCGACCTCGTAGGTGATCTTGCCCTTCTTCACCAGGTCAGCCAGGTGCTGGTCCATGGTGTGCATGCCGTGCTTCGCGCCGGCCTGCATGGCGGAGTAGATCTGGTGGGTCTTGCCCTCGCGGATGAGGTTGCGGATGGCCGGAGTGGCCACCAGCACCTCGGTCGCGACGGCCCGTCCGTTCCCGTCCCGGGTCTTCGCCAGGGTCTGGCAGACGACGCCCTGCAGCGAGCCGGCGAGCTGCACGCGCACCTGCTGCTGCTGGTTGGCCGGGAAGACGTCGATGATGCGGTCGATGGTCTGCGCGGCGTCCTGCGTGTGCAGGGTCGCGAAGACGAGGTGACCGGTCTCGGCGGCGGTCAGCGCCACCGAGATCGTCTCCAGGTCGCGCATCTCGCCGACCAGGATGATGTCGGGGTCCTGGCGCAGGACGTGCTTCAGCGCGTTCGGGAAGGACTGGGTGTCCTCCCCCACCTCGCGCTGGTTGACGATGCACTTCTGGTGCCGGTGCAGGAACTCGATCGGGTCCTCGACGGTCATGATGTGCTCGCTGCGGGTCCGGTTCGCGAGGTCGATGAGCGAGGCGAGCGTCGTCGACTTGCCGGAGCCGGTCGGGCCGGTGACGAGCACGAAGCCGCGCGGCAGCGAGGCGAAGTTCGAGACCGACGGCGGCACGCCGAGGTCCTCGAGCTTCCTGATCTCGAACGGGATGATCCGGAAGGCAGCGCCGAGCGCGTCGCGCTGCCGGTAGATGTTCACCCGGAACCGCGCCCGGCCGGGCAGGCTGTAGGCGAAGTCGAGCTCGAGGTTCTCCTCGAACTTCTCCCGCTGCTTCTGGGTGAGCGCTGCGTACAGCACCCGCTGGATGACCGGCGGAGTCAGGATCGGCTGGTCCTCGAGCTGCCTCAGCTCGCCGTTGATCCGCATCGCCGGTCGCGCGCCCGACGTGATGTGGAGGTCCGAGGCACCGGTGTCCAGCACCTGCACCAGCAGGTCGTTGAGGCTGATGTCATCGCCTCGCCGTCCGCCTCGGTCGTCCCACGCTGGTAGGCCGACTCGTCGGCCTCCGACTCGGCGACGAGCACCGACGTCCCGTCCGTCACCGGCACGACGGCGCCGGAGAAGGCTCTCGCGGCAGGGCAGGCGGTGCGGCGGCGGCGACGACCTGCTCCGGGACGTAGGCGCTGGGCGCCTCCGGGAGCGACGGTCGGCGCGAGCGGCCTCGTAGGACACCGGCTCGTACGCCGGAGCCGGCGGCTGGTACGACGGCTCCAGGGAGTACCCGCCCAGCGGGTCGGCCGCGTCGATCACCGCGGCGAACGGTGCTGCGACCTCGCCGCTGCTCGACGGCGCCGGGCTCGGCCTCGGCGGAGTAGGTCCACCCGGTGGCCGGGCTCTCGGTCTCCGCCGTCGGCACGGGCACGGCGGCGAAGCCTCCGGGCTCGTTCGGCACCGGCTGGTATCCGGACGTCTCCACCTGCTGACCCCTCTCGCATCGGCGCACCGCAGACCGCGGACACCTGTCTCGCGAGAGGATCGGCCGATCGGGGCCTGTGCTTGAGCGTCGGCGGGGACCTTGCCAGGTCTTTATACGACGACGCGCAGGATCTCCTCGAGCGAGGTGACGCCGGCGAGGACCTTGCCAGGCCGTCGTCACGCAGCGTCTTCATCCCCTGCTCCTTGGCGACGGTCTCGATCACCGTCGCCGACGCCTTCTCCACAGCCAGCCGCTCGATCTCCTCGGAGACCACCATCACCTCGTGCAGGGCGAGGCGGCCCTTGTAGCCGGTCTTCGCGCAGGCGGAGCAGCCGACCGGGCGGAACAGCTCCGGCATCGGCTCCCCGTCCTGCCAGGGGAACCGCGACGCCGTCATGAACTCGGGCGTCGGCGTGTAGCTCTCCTTGCACTTCTTGCACAGGCGGCGGGCGAGCCGCTGGGCCAGCACCGCGTCCAGCGCGGACCCGACGAGGAAGGGCTCGATGCCCATCTCGGTCAGGCGGCTGACGGCGGAGGGCGCGTCGTTGGTGTGCAGCGTCGACAGCACGAGGTGACCGGTGAGGGCGGCCTCGACGGCGATCTGACCGGTCTCGTGGTCGCGGATCTCACCGATCAGCACGATGTCGGGGTCCGAGCGCAGGATCGAGCGCAGGGCCGAGGCGAACGTCAGCCCGGCCTTGTTGTTGGTCTGCACCTGGTTGATGCCGGGCAGCCGGTACTCGACCGGGTCCTCGACCGTGATGACGTTGACCTCGGGACGGCTGACGATGTTGAGCGTCGCGTACAGGGTCGTGGACTTGCCGGAACCGGTCGGGCCGGTCACCAGGATCATCCCGTAGGGCTTGGTGAAGCTCTGCGAGTACCGCTCGTAGTTGCTGTCGGAGAACCCGAGGTCGGTGAGGTCCAGGCGGGCCGTGGAGTTGTCCAGGATCCGCATGACGACCTTCTCGCCCCACACCGTCGGCAGCGTGGCGACCCGCAGGTCCACCTTGCGCCCGTGGGCGTTGACCGACAGGCGGCCGTCCTGCGGGATCCGACGTTCGGCGATGTTGATGTCCGCCATGATCTTCAGCCGGCTGATGACGCCGGACTGGATCGCCTTCGGCGAGCGCATCACCTCGTGCAGCACGCCGTCGATGCGGAACCGGACCCGCAGGTCGTGCTCGGTCGGCTCGAGGTGGATGTCCGACGCCCGGTCCTGGATCGCCTGGGTGATCAGCAGGTTGACGTACTTGACGATCGGCGCGTCCTCGACGATCTCCTTGACCTTGCTGAGATCGTCTTCCTCCTCCTGCGCGTCCAGGATGCTCGTGATGTCATCCATGTCGGAGTCGGCCCGGTAGTACCGGTCGATGGCCGCCGCCACGTCGGCGCGGGTCGCCACGACCGGCTTGACGTCCATCCCGGTGAGCGACCGGATGTCGTCGATCGCGAAGACGTTGGCCGGGTCGGCCATCGCCACCAGGAGCTTGTCGTCCTCGAAGCCGATCGGCATGGCCGAGTGCCGGCGGCAGACAGTGCCGGGGACGCGGCCGACGGCCGAACCGTCGACGGCGAAGTCCGAGAGGTCGACGAACCGCAGCCCGATCTGGGTGGCGAGCGCGGAGACCAGCTGCGACTCGGTGAGCACGCCCTGCTCGATGAGGACGCGCCCGAGGGCCCGGCCCACTCGCTGCTGCTCCACGTAGGCGGCCTCGAGCTGGATCGGGTTGACGAGCCCGCCTTCCAGCAGGATGTCACCCAGCTGCTTCACGCGCCGTCCCTTCCCAGTGCCGGTTGTCTTCCTGACCATCGGGTCAGAACGGGGGTTCCTGAAGCAGTCCCGGTGGCCGCTCACCAGTGCGCCAGCAGCGTGGCCACCTGGCCGATCGAGCGTGCCAGCGCCGATCCCGGCGGTACGACGACCTCCTGGCCGCCGGCGAGCACCAGGGTCACCTGGACCGGCGGGTCGGGACGTCGGTGTCGACCGCCGGCACCACCTCCGCCGGCAGCCCACGCCGGGTCGCGCACCGACAGCATCGTCAGGCCCCTAGGCCCGGACGGCCTCGGTCTCGACCTCGTCGAGCACCGCGTAGAGCAGGGCGAGCAGGACGTTCTTGACCGACTCCTTGTCGGTGGCGTCGCAGGCGATGATCGCGACGTCGGAGGGGATCTCCAGCTCCTCGCGGACCCGGCCGACCAGCGCGTGGTCGTCGCCGCTCGCCCGGTTGAGCGCCACGACGTACGGCACCCGCGCCATGGTGCGGAAGGCGTTGAGGATGCCCGCCGCCTCCTGCACCGACTCCTCGCGGGTGGTGTCGATGAGCAGCAGGTAGCCGATCATCCCCTCGCCGAGGATCTCCCACATGAAGTCGAACCGGTCCTGCCCGGGCGTGCCGAACAGGTAGAGCACCAGGTCGCGGTCGATCGTGATGCGGCCGAAGTCCATCGCCACGGTCGTCTCGGCCTTGCGCTTGCGGGTCGAGTCGGTGATCCCGCGCTCGGTCGAGAGGACGGTGATCTCGCTGATGGTGCGGATCAGGGTCGTCTTGCCTGCGGCGAAGGGGCCGGTGACGACCACCTTCACTGCCTGGCCGCCGCGGCGGCGGGCCCGTCCGGTTGCCACTACAGACCCCTCACGCCGGCGATGAGCCGCAGCATCAGGCTGCGGTTGACGTTCGGGTCCCGCTCGATGACCGACATCGCATCCGGGTCGGGCGCGGTGGCGGTGGCACCGACGACGTCGCCGAGGCCGGACATCGAGGCCGACGGACCGGCCTGGACGTGCATCGCGCGGACCTTGGACGGCGCATCCGCTGTCTCCTCGAAGTCCGCCTGCCGCTTGGGCAGGAACGGCTCCGGCCGGGGCGGCACGACGTCCTGGGGCACGTGCGCCCCACCGAGCATCACCGGGCCCTGCGCGCCGGCCTTGGCCGTGGCCAGCTCGCGGTCGCCCGCCTCGCCTGCCGGGCCGTCGTCGTCGGAGCGGCCATCGCCGGGACCGAGGTCGGGCCGGTCCTCGACGTCGGGACGGGCGGCTTCGCGGTCGGCGCCGGCTCTCCGGCCGGGGCCTCCTGCACGGGCACGAACGGGGCGTCCTCGAGCGGAGCGAGCAGCCGCTGCCGGCGTACGACGACAGCCACGTGGTCGTCCGCCTCGGCCGACTCGTCGCGGACCTCCAGCAGGCCGCGCTGCACGAGAGCGGCCAGCGTCGACACGACGGCGTACTGGCCGCTGCCGGTCAGGTCGACCAGCTCGGTCACGCTGCGGCGGCCGTCGACGAGCGCGAGCAGCGACCACTCCTCGCGGCTGACCTGCGGGTCGGCAGGCAGCACGACGGGCATCACGAGCACGGCGCGCGGCGACGGCACGACCTGCGACACGGTCTCCCAGGTCGAGCGTCGCGCCTCGGTGTCGGTGAGGACCGTCTCCACGGCGAGCGCCACGCCGACGTCGTCCGGGTTGGCCTCGTCCATCACGAAGGCGAAGTCACCGTCGCGCCAGCGAAGCAGGTCGAAGACCGCGTCGACGGACTGGTCGGTGGCGGCCCGGCGGAGCAGGTCGGCGTCGACCGCGCCTTGCTCGAGCAGCGCGCGGACGATGCCGAGCCCCTCGCCGTTGGTCGCGGCGTCGACCGCGCTGGTCAGGGCCTCGTCGGTGAGCGTGCCGCTGCCGACCAGCCGGCGGGCCAGCGGCTGCCGCGAGCTCTCCGCGGACGCACCGGTGATCTGGCCGCCGGTGAAGTAGACGACGCCGTCCGAGCCGTCGTGAGCCAGGTGCAGGCCGCCGGTCTTCTTGGTGAAGCTCAGCAGCTGGAACATGTCCGGCAGGCTGAACGCGTCGAGCGACCCCTCGAGCTTCATCTCAGCTCCAGCTCGGTGTCTCGGCCGGCGGGTCCGCCTGCTCGTGCCTCGGCTGGGTCACGACCTGCAGCGGTGCGGGCGGCTCGGGGGCGACCTCGTAGGCCAGCTCGACGCGCAGCGCGTGGGCCACGGCGGCGGCCGCCCGGCGTACCTCGAAGAGCATCAGGCCGACCTTGGCGCCCTTGGCGGCCACGGCGACCAGCACGGCCTCGTCGTCGGCCGAGATGAGGAAGACGGTGCCTTCCTCCCCCTCGACGTAGACCTGGGACAGGGCACCGCGGCCGAGCCCTTCGGCAGCGCGCTCCCCAAGCGAGAGCAGGGCGGCGCTCATGGCGGCCACCCGGTCCTCGTCCATGCCCGCGGGCAGGGCGGAGGCCATCGCGAGGCCGTCGAACGACACCACCGAGGCAGCCTGGATCTCGGGAACCTGACCCACCAGCTCGGTCAGGATCCGGTCCAGCCGGCTCGACCTGCTCGGGCCGGCCGAATGATCGCCATACGCTTCGCTCATCGTTCACCTCGTGCCGCAGCCACCGGGTGAGTTCCACCCGTTCCGTCCCTGACCCATCGGCGGGCTTGCCCGGATGCTTGAGCGACGGCCGGACGACGGCAGGTCGGCCGGTCGGTGGACCCGCGCAGCGCCGGCCGGCGCTGCTGTCAGCTGCGCAGCGCGCGCTCCCCCGCGGCCCGCATGACCCGGGCCAGCTCGTCCCGGTCGACCTCGAGGCCGGTCATCAGCGACACCTGGAGCACGGCCTGGTGGACCAGCAGGTCGAGCCCGTCGACGACCGCGCCGCCCCGCGCGACCCAGGCCGCGGCGAGCGGGGTCGGCCAGGGGTCGTAGAGCACCTCGAAGAGCACCCCGACCGTATGGGGCACCGCCGGCACCAGCAGGTCGGTGGCACCCGCAGGGGTCGTGCTCACGACCAGCGGCGCGGCCAGGCCGTCGGCGGCCCGCGCCCAGGGCTCGACCTGGAGCTCGACACCCGCACCGGCGGCCGCCGCCTCGAGCCCGGCCAGCCGCGCCGGGTCGCGGACGTAGGCGGTCACGGTGCGCGTCACGGCCGCCAGCGCAATCACCGCCGAGCGCGCGGTCGCGCCGCCGCCGAGCACCACAGCGTCCGTCGACCGAGCGTGGCCCCACGCGCTCGCGAGCGCGGCGATCATGCCCGGGTACGTCGGTGTTCTCCCCCACCCGGCGGCCGCCCCGCAGCAGCACCGTGTTGGCGCCGCCCGCGGTCGCCGACCAGCGGGGACGCGGCATCCAGCAGCGGCAGGACGGCGGCCTTCAGCGGCATGGTCAGCGACAGCCCGGCCCACGACGGGTCGAGCCCGGCCAGGAAGTCCGCGAGCCCGGCCTCGTCGACCTCGACCGCGTCGTACGACCAGTCGGTCAGCCCGAGGTGGTCGTACGCCGCGCGGTGCAGCACCGGCGACAGGGAGTGCTGGACCGGGGAGCCGAGCACCGCGGCCCGGTGCGGGGCGCCCGCGGTCACTGGTTGGACTTCAGCTCGTCCTTGAACCGGAGGAACTCGTCGTAGTCGCCGGTGAACTTCGTCGTCCCCTTCTCGGGGTCGGTCGTGACGAAGTACAGCCAGTCGCCCTCGGTCGGGTTGACCGCCGCGGTCATGGCGGCCAGCCCGGGCGAGTTGATCGGTGCCGGCGGCAGCCCGGTGTTCTTGTAGGTGTTGTACGGCGAGTCGGCGCCCAGGTCCTCGTAGGTGACGATCTCCTTGTCGGCCTTGAGCGCGTAGTTGACCGTCGAGTCGAACTGCAGCGGCATGCCCTGCTCGAGCCGGTTGTAGACGACCCGGGCGACCTTGCCGAAGTCCTCCGGGAGCCGCGCCTCGGCCTCGACCAGGCTGGCGATGATGACGATCTCCTCGGGGCTGCGCTGGGTGCGCTCGACGCCGGCCTTGTCGGCGTTGGCGGCGTAGGCCTCGAACAGCTGGCTCGAGGACGCTGGCCGCGTCGGCGTCCGGCTGGACGTCGTAGGTGGCCGGGTAGAGGAAGCCCTCCGGGTTGCCCTCGGCGTACGCCGGCAGGCCGAGCTCCTCGGCACGGTTCTTGATCGCCGCCTTGTAGTCCTTGATCGGCAGCTCGGTGTCCTTGGCGAGCCGCTCCAGGGTCTCGTCCAGCCGCAGGCCCTCGGGCAGCGTGACGCGGGCCTGGATCCGGGCCGACGGGTCGAGGACGGTGGCGAGCGCCTCGGCCGCGGGCATCTTGCGCTGCATCGCGTAGAAGCCGGGCTGCAGGCTGGAGGCGTCCGGGTCGGCGTAGGCGACCTCGATGAACGCCTGGGTGCTCTTGACGACGTCCTCGGACTTCAGCGTGGTGGCGACGTCGGTGGCGGTCTGGCCGGCCTTGACCTCGATGACCACCTCGCCCTGGCCCGGGCCCGGGTAGTCGGGCGCGCTGGAGGACGAGAAGGTGTCCTTGAGCTTGTTGATGCCGCCCGAGGGCGAGGTAGGTGCCACCGCCGATCACGGCGAAGACGATCAGCAGGGCGAGGACGACGGCGAGCCCACCCTTGCCGCGCTTCTTGCGCCGGCGGCGACGCGGCGGACGCGTCTCCTCCTCCGACCACACGGACAGATCCGTCATTTCTCGCCTCTCACGTCGTCCTGCGCCCCCCGCTCCGGCGCACCCGCACCCTTCGGGGCGGCCGGTCGAGCGCCCCGTGTTCCCGGCTCGACGAGCCGGCCTGGTGCCACGCCGGATGCCCTCTCGGCGTCCAGCGCGCCTTGCAAGATGATGACAGCAGCGGCCTGGTCGATGACGCTGCGGCCCTTGCGCGTGTCTACCCCGCTCGCCTGCAGCCCACGCTGCGCGCTCACGGTGGAAAATCGCTCGTCGACCAGCCGGACAGGGACCGCCAGCCGGTCGGCGAGCTCACCAGCGTAGGCCTCCGCGGCCTCGGCGGCCGGTCCGGACCGCCCGGACAGTGACGTAGGTAACCCGACCAGCACCTCCACCGCGGCCCGCTCGGCGACCAGGCCGGCCAGGGCGTCCAGGTCGCCGCGGCCCCGGCGCAGGGTCTCGACGGGGGTCGCGATCAGCCCCGCGGGGTCGCAGGTGGCGACCCCGACGCGGACCGAGCCGACGTCGACGCCGAGCCGGACGCCGGTGCGCACGGTCACGCGCTGCCGGTGACCCGCTGGCCCACGGTGTGCTCGATGCTGCGCAGCGCGTCGTCGACCTTCGCCGGATCGGTGCCGCCACCCTGGGCGACGTCGTCCTTGCCGCCGCCGCCGCCGCCGAGGACGCCGGCCGCGACGCGCACCAGCTCGCCGGCCTTCACGCCCCACTCGCGGCCCTTGTCGTTGACCGCGACGACCACGACCGGGCGGTCGTTCGCTGACCGCGACCATCGCCACGACAGCCGGCCGGTCGGCCGGGATCCGGCCGCGCACGTCGAGGACGAGCCGGCGCAGGTCGTCGGCGGCGGTGCCGTCCGGCGCCCGGTGGGTCGACCACGCCGACCCCGAAGACGTCGACCGGGTCGGCCGCGAGCTCGCCGGCGGCCGCCAGGACCTGGGCCGACCGGAGCCGCTCGAGGTCCTTCTCGACCTCGCGCAGCCGGGCGATCAGGGCGGCGACCCGGTCGGGCAGCTCCTCCGGGCGGACCTTGAGCGTCTCGGTGAGCTGGGCGACCAGCGCGTGCTCGCGGGCCAGGAACTGGTAGGCGTCGGCGCCGACCAGCGCCTCGACCCGGCGTACGCCGGCGCCGATCGAGGCCTCGCCGAGGATCTTGACCAGGCCGAGCTGGCCGGACCGCTGGGCGTGCGTGCCGCCGCAGAGCTCGCGGGCCCAGTCGCCGACCGAGACGACCCGCACCTCGTCGCCGTACTTCTCGCCGAACAGCGCCATCGCCCCGGCCGACGCGCGCCTGGTCCTGGGTCATCACCTCGGCGCGCACGTCGAGGTCGGCGGCGAGCACCTCGTTGACCTCCTGCTCGACGTCGCGCAGGACCGAGCCGGGCACCGCGGAGGGCGAGGCGAAGTCGAACCGGAACCGGCCGGGCGCGTTCTCCGAGCCGGCCTGGGTCGCGGTCTCGCCGAGCGTCTCGCGGAACGCCTTGTGCACCAGGTGGGTCGCGGTGTGGGCGCGGCTGATGGCGCCGGCGGCGCGCGACGTCGACCTCGCCGGTCACGGTGTCGTCGCGGACGACCTCGCCGCTGGTGACGGTGCCGCGGTGCACGACGACCCCGGGCAGCGGGGTCTGGACGTCGTGGACCTCGACCACGGCGCCGTTGCCGAAGCCGGAGCACGCCCTGGTCGGCGAGCTGGCCGCCGCCCTCGGCGTAGAACGGGGTGCGGTCGAGGACGAGCTCGACGTCGTCGCCCTGGCTGGCCGCCGGCACGCCGACGCCGTCGATGAGCACGCCGAGCACGCGCGCCTCGCTGACCACCTCGTCGTACCCGGTGAAGGTCGTCGCGCCGCCGGCGTCGAGGACCTCGCGGTACGCCGAGAGGTCGGCGTGGCCGGTCTTCTTGGCCCGGGAGTCGGCCTTGGCCCGCTCGCGCTGCTCGAGCATCAGCCGCGCGGAAGCCCGTCCTCGTCGACGCTCGACGCCCTGCTCGGCGGCCATCTCCAGGGTGAGGTCGATCGGGAAGCCGTAGGTGTCGTGCAGCGAGAACGCGCGCTCGGCGGAGAGCGTGGTGCCGCCCTTGGCCTTGGTCTCGCGCGACCGCGGTGTCCAGGATCGTGGTGCCGGCGCGCAGCGTCTGCCGGAACGCCTCCTCCTCGGCGTACGCCAGGGACGAGATGCGGCCGAAGCCGGTCGGCCAGCTCCGGGTACGACGGCGCCATCGCGTCGCGGCTGATCGGCAGCAGCTCGCGGCAGCACCGGCTCCTCGACGCCGAGCAGCCGCATCGAGCGCACGGTCGCGGCGCAGCAGCCGGCGCAGCACGTAGCCGCGCTCCTCGTTGCCGGGGCTCACGCCGTCGCTGATGAGCATCAGCGCGCTGCGGACGTGGTCGGCGACGATCCGCAGCCGGACGTCGTCGACGTCGTGCGGGTCGTCGCTGGCGCCGTACCGCTTGCCCGGCCAGCTCGGCGGCCCGCTCGAGGACCGGGAAGACCTCGTCGATCTCGTACAGGTTGTCGACGCCCTGCAGCAGGCAGGCCACCCGCTCGAGGCCCATGCCGGTGTCGATGTTCGGCTGCGGCAGCGGGCCCGAGCACGTCGAAGTCGACCTTGCTGCGGACCGCGCTGAGGTCCTCCTGCATGAAGACCAGGTTCCAGATCTCCAGGAACCGGTCCTCGTCGACGATCGGGCCGCCGTCCGGGCCGTGCTCGGGGCCGCGGTCGATGTAGATCTCGCTGCACGGGCCGCCCGGGCCGGGGACGCCCATGTGCCAGTAGTTGTCGGCCAGGCCGCGCCGCTGGATGCGCTCCTCGGGCAGGCCCGGCGACCTTGCGCCAGAGCCGGGCCGCGTCGTCGTCGCCCTCGAGCACGGTGACCCAGACGGTCGCCGGGTCGAAGCCGAGGAAGCCGTCGGCCTGGCTGCCGGTCACCAGCTCCCAGGCGAGCTCGATGGCGCCTTCCTTGAAGTAGTCGCCGAAGGAGAAGTTGCCGTTCATCTGGAAGAACGTGCCGTGCCGGGTGGTCTTGCCGACCTCCTCGATGTCGAGGGTCCGGACGCACTTCTGCACGCTGGTCGCGCGGTTCCAGGGCGGCGTCTCCTGGCCGAGCAGGTACGGCTTGAACGGCACCATGCCGGCGTTGACGAACAGCAGGTTCGGGTCGTCGAGCAGCAGCGAGGCGCTCGGGACGACGGTGTGGCCGCGCTCGCCGAAGAACGTCAGCCACCGCCGCTTGATCTCGGCGGTCTCCATCAGGGTGCGCTCCTCGGTGGGCGGGCCAGGCCGGGTCGGCGGCTCGCGGGGTGGTCGATCAGGTCGGCGGCGTCGGCGGGCGACAGCGGCTGCTCGTGCGGCGGGCTCCATGCCCAGCGCCTCCCGCAGCTCGGCCTCGCGGTCGGCCATGCCGGCGCGCACCTCGTCGGCGAAGGCGCGCACGGCGCCGCCCGCGCCGGTGGCCCGCTCGGCGAGGCCGGACGGGCTGTACGAGTTGAGGGTCTGCTTCACCTTGCGGACGGCGTAGACCCCGGCGGCCGCCCCGACGGCGACCCAGAAGAGGCGTCGCATCTACTCGGCCTTCCGCCGCTTCGCCGCGCGTCGCGGCGGCCTGCTTGGCGCGGGTCTGGTCGGCCACCTTCCGCCGGGTCCGGGAGCCGGGCCGGTCGGCGAGGGCGCTGCGGACGCCGTACGTGAAGGCTGCGACCTTGACCACCGGGCCGCCCAGCGTGGCGGCGAGCAGGGCGGTGAGGGCCGAGACGTTGGTCGTCACCGCCTGCACGTTGGACGTGATCGCGTCGACCCGCACCAGCTGGGCGTTGGTCGTCGTCACCGTCGTCGTGACCTCGGACAGCAGCGGGACGGTCTCGTCGGAGACGCCCTTGATCATGCTGCGGGTCTCGTCGAAGACCCCGCCGAGCTTGACCAGCGGGAACGCCAGGACCCCCACCAGCAGCACGAACGCCACTGCCGCGATGAGCCCAGCGACCTCTCCGACTGACATGCGCCGACCCTATCGCGGGCCTCGCACCGCTCCCCAGCCCGTTCACGCCAGCGCTGTCCAGGGCCCTCAGGTGTCGCGGACGAGGGCGCGGAGCTTCTCCCAGAGGTCGGCGAGCCGCGCCTCGGCGCCGTGCCGGGTGGGGCGGTAGTAGGCGCGCGGCAGCACGGCGTCCGGCGGGTACTGCTGCGGCGCGACCCCGCCCGGCTGGTCGTGCGGGTACACGTAGCCGACGCCGGACCCGACCTTGCCCGCGCCGCCGTAGTGCGCGTCGCGCAGGTGCGGGTGGCACCGGGCCGGCGAGCCCGGCCCGTACGTCGGCCAGCGCGGCGTCGACCGCCAGGATCACCGCGTTCGACTTCGGCGCCAGCGCCAGGTGGATCACCGCCTGCGCCAGGTTGATGCGCGCCTCCGGCATGCCGATCAGCGCCACCGCGTCGGCAGCGGCGACCGCGGCGAGCAGCGCGGTCGGGTCGGCCAGCCCGATGTCCTCCGACGCGAGGATCACCAGCCGCCGGGCGATGAACCGCGGGTCCTCCCCCGCCTCGACCATCCGGGCCAGGTAGTGCAGCGCCGCGTCGACGTCCGAGCCGCGCACCGACTTGATGAACGCCGAGATGACGTCGTAGTGCTGGTCCCCGTCGCGGTCGTAGCGCAGCGCCGCCCGGTCGACCGCGGTCTCCAGGGTCTGTACGTCGAGCACGGCCGGCCGGTCGTCACCCGCCGTGGCCATCGCTGCCCCGGCGCCGGCCTCGAGCGCGGTCAGCGCCCGGCGCGCGTCGCCGCCGGCCACCCGCAGCAGGTGCGCCATCGCCTCGTCGGAGACCTCGATGGCCCCGCCGAGGCCGCGCTCGTCGACCACGGCGCGGCGCACGACCTCGGCGACCCCGGCGTCGTCCAGCGGCGCGAGGGTCAGCAGCAGCGACCGGGAGAGCAGCGGCGAGACGATGGAGAAGTACGGGTTCTCGGTGGTGGCCGCGATCAGGGTCACCCAGCGGTTCTCGACGGCCGGGAGCAGCGCGTCCTGCTGGGTCTTGGAGAAGCGGTGCACCTCGTCGATGAACAGCACGGTCTCGCGGCCGCTCATCCCGCTCTGCCGGCGCGCCTGCTCCACCACCGCGCGGACGTCCTTGACGCCGGCGTTGACCGCCGACAGCTCGGTGAACGACCGGCCGGTGGCCGACGACACGAGGTAGGCCAGCGTGGTCTTGCCGGTGCCCGGCGGCCCCCAGAGGATCACCGAGGCCGGCCCCGCCACCCCGCCCTCGCCCCCGACCAGCCGGCGCAGCGGCGACCCGGCGACGAGCAGGTGCTCCTGGCCGACGACCTCGTCGAGGGTGCTCGGCCGCATCCGCACGGCCAGCGGCTTGTCGGCCGACGCCTCGCGCGTCGGCCGCGTCCTCGAACAGGTCCACGGCCCGACGGTAACGGCTCGGTCTGACGCGGCCCGACACGCCGGCGCCCAGGCCCCCGGCGCGGCTGGTCACAATGGACGGGTGCCCTCGTCCCGCCCCTGTAGCCCTGATAGCGGTTCCGCTAGCAGGGCTACAGGTCTGCAGGAGCTGGCCGGCGTCGATGAGCTGCTCGCGGTGCTCGACGACGACTTCGCCCGCGCCGAGGCCGCGCCCGACCGGGTGTCCTCGACCTGGTCGCTGGGCTCGGCGGTCGGCTGGGTCACCGACTCGCGCCGGGTGCCGGGCCGCGCGCACCTGGTCGCGCTCGGGCCGGCCGAGGACGCCGCCGCGCTGCTGCTGGCCGTCGCCGAGCAGCTCGACGGCGCACGGGAGCCCGATGACGCTGGGCTCGGTGACGCTGCCGCGGGACGCCGACCGGCACCTGCCGGCGTACCGGCTCGACCCCCGCAACGACTGGGAGTGGTTCGTCACGCGCGCCGCGCCACCGCTGCAGCCGGGCGAGGAGGCGGTGGCCTGGCTTCCGGCGAGCAGCGACGACGAGCTACGCGCGCTGCTGCACGCGTGGAGCCCGCGGCACGACGCCGAGCCCGGCCAGCCCGGCGTGCTGCGGTGGGCCGGCGTCCGCGGCGGCCGACGGCGATCCCTGGTCTGCGCCGCCGCGCACACCGAGCGCCGGCCCGGCGTCCCGCACCTGGCGTCGGTGGTGACCCACGGCGCGCACCGCGGCCAGGGCCTCGGCACCGCGGTCACGGCCTGGCTCACCCGCACCCTGCTCGCGGAAGGCACCGGCTGGGTGACGCTCGGCATGTACAGCGACAACGACGCCGCCCGCCGCCTCTACCGCCGGCTGGGCTACGCCAACGACCACCACTTCACCAGCGGCCGGCTGCTCCCCCGGTGACGCTGAACTCAGCCCTTCGGCTCGGGCACGGCGTCGACGCCGGCCTCCTTGCGCTGCTCGGGGGTGATCGGCGCCGGCGCGGCGGTCAGCGGGTCGAAGCCGCCGCCGCTCTTCGGGAACGCGATGACCTCGCGGATCGAGTCGGTCCGGGCGAGCAGCTGGCAGATCCGGTCCCAGCCGAACGCGATGCCGCCGTGCGGCGGGGCGCCGTAGGCGAACGCGTCGAGCAGGAAGCCGAACTTCTCCTGCGCCTCCTCCTGGGTCAGGCCCATCAGCGCGAAGACCCGCTCCTGCACGTCGCGGCGGTGGATACGGATCGACCCGCCGCCGATCTCGTTGCCGTTGCAGACGATGTCGTACGCGTACGCCAGCGCGTCGCCGGGTCGCTCCTCGAACCGGTCGATCCACTCCGGCTTCGGCGAGGTGAACGGGTGGTGCACGGCGGTCCACGCACCGGCCCCCACCGCGACGTCACCGGACGCCCGGGCCTTCGCCGACGGCTCGAACATCGGCGCGTCGACCACCCAGAGGAACGCCCACTGGTCCTCGTCGATCAGCCCGCCGCGGCGGCCGATCTCCAGCCGGGCCGCGCCGAGCAGCGCCTGCGACGGCGTGGTCTCCCCCGCCGCGAAGAACACGGCGTCCCCGGGCGCGGCGCCGACGTGCGCCAGCAGGCCGGCCCGCTCGCCCTCGGACAGGTTCTTCGCCATCGGGCCGCCGAGCTCGCCGTCCTCGCCGACCAGGACGTACGCCAGCCCGCGGGCGCCGCGCGCCTTCGCCCAGTCCTGCCAGCCGTCCAGCTCCTTGCGCGACTGCGACGCGCCGCCGGGCATCACCACGGCGCCGACGTACGGCGCCTGGAACACCCGGAACGGCGTCTCCGCGAAGTACGCCGTGCACTCGACCAGCTCCTGGCCGAACCGCAGGTCCGGCTTGTCGCTGCCGTACCGTCCGCATCGCGTCGGCGTAGGTCATCCGCGGCAGCGGCAGCGGCAGCTCGTGGCCGATCAGCCGCCACAGCGCGGCCACGACCGTCTCGGCGACGTCGATGACGTCGTCCTGGTCGACGAAGCTCATCTCGATGTCGAGCTGGGTGAACTCCGGCTGCCGGTCGGCCCGGAAGTCCTCGTCCCGGTAGCACCGCGCGATCTGGAAGTAGCGCTCCATGCCGGCCACCATCAGCAGCTGCTTGAACAGCTGCGGCGACTGCGGCAGGGCGTACCAGCTGCCCGGCTGACAGCCGCGCGGGCACCAGGAAGTCGCGGGCGCCCTCGGGCGTCGAGCGGGTCAGCGTCGGCGTCTCGATCTCGACGAAGTCGCGGCCGTGCAGCACCTCGCGGGCCGCGCGGTTGACCTCGCTGCGCAGCCGCAGCGCAGCCGCCGGCCCGGCCCGGCGCAGGTCGAGGTAGCGGTACTTCAGCCGCACCTCCTCGCCCACCTCGACGTGCTCGTCGATCTGGAACGGCAGCGGCGCCGCCTCGTTGAGCACCTCGACCGTCGCTGGCCGACGACCTCGACCTCGCCGGTCGGGCAGGTCCGGGTTCGCGTTGCCGGCCGGCCGCGTGCTCACCTCGCCCACGACCCGGATGCAGAACTCGTTGCGCAGCCCGGCCGCGACCGCCTCGTCCCGGACGACGACCTGGACGAACCCCGACGCGTCGCGCAGGTCGATGAAGGCGACCCCGCCGTGGTCGCGGCGGCGGGCGACCCAGCCGGTCAGCGTGACGGTCTCGCCGGCCTGGGCGCCGCGCAGCGTCCCGGCCTGGTGGGTGCGGATCACGAGAGCTCCTCGGTACGTCGTGCAGCGGGTGCACGCAGGGAAGGTCAGCTGTCGGTGGCGGCGGTGCCGGTCACGCCTGGGCGCAGGTCCTCCGCCGGTGGGACCCACGCCGCCGGATCGGCCGTCGCGCTGCTCGCCGGTGCGGATGTCGCGCACCTGGTGGGAGCCGTCGTCCTGCGGGAACCACACGAACGGGATGCCGCGCTTCTCGGCGTACCGGATCTGCTTGCCGTACTTCTGCGCCGACGGCGAGACCTCGGTGGGCGACGCCCCGCCCCCGCAGCGCGGCCGCGACCTGCGCCCGCGGCGCCCGCGACCGTCCTCGTCCGGCACCGCCACCAGCACGCAGGTCGGCGTCGCGCGGGTCGCGGTGAGCAGGCCTCGGCGACGAGCAGCGGCGCGATCGTGCGGGTCACCCCGAACGAGATCCCGACGCCCGGGTACGTCGTGCGCCCGTCGCTCGCGAGCGCGTCGTAGCGGCCGCCGGAGCAGATCGAGCCGAGGTGCTCGAAGCCCGCCATCCGGGTCTCGAACACCGTGCCGGTGTAGTAGTCGAGGCCGCGCGCGATGCTGCAGGTCCGCGACGACGGCCAGTCGCTCCGAGGCGCAGCGACGCCGTGCCGTCGAGCACCCGCAGCAGCTCGTCGAGGCCCTCGTCGAGCAGCGGGTGGCTCGACGCCGAGGGCGCGGACCTGCTCGGCGCAGGCCGTCGGCCGCCGAGCTCACCGTGGTCAGCGCGACGCAGGCCTTGGCCTGCTCCTCGGACAGCGCCAGCCTCGTCGGCGAGCATCCGCAGCACGCCGGCCTCGGCCGACCTTGTCGAGCTTGTCGACGACGCGCATCACGCCGGCGATCTGCTCGTCGCCGATCGCCGAGCCCCGCGGTAGTAGCCCTCGATCAGCTTGCGGCTGTTGACCTGCATCCGCACCGGCGGCATCGGCAGCCGGGTCGAGCGCCTCGGCCATCACCCGGGCGACCTCGACCTCGTGGTGGAAGGCCAGCGTGTCCCGGCCGACGACGTCGATGTCGGCCTGGGTGAACTCGCGGAAGCGGCCCTCCTGCGGCCGCTCCCCCCGCCAGGCCTGCTGGATCTGGTAGCGGCGGAACGGGAACTCGAGGTGCCCGGCGTTCTCCAGCACGTAGCGGGCCAGCGGCACGGTCAGGTCGAAGTGCAGCCCGAGCTGCCGACCGCTTCGCGTCGGAGTCGCCGCCCTCGTCCTCGGTGGCGTGCAGGCGGCGCAGGACGTAGACCTCCTTGTCGATCTCGCCCTTGCGCAGCATCTGCTCCAGCGGCTCGACCGAGCGCGTCTCGATCGAGGCGAAGCCGTGCAGCTCGAAGACCTCGCGCAGGGTGTCGAGCACGTGCTGCTCGACGATGCGCTGGTCGGGGAGCCACTCCGGGAAGCCGGAGAGCGGTGCGATGCGGGCTCACGGCGCTACAGCCCCCGGGCCGGCGGCCGCACCGCGAGGTCCGGCAGGTCCTGGAGGTACGGGTTGGTCGCGCGCTCGCGGCCGATCGTGGTCTGCGGGCCGTGCCCGGGCAGCACCACGACCTCGTCGCGCAGCGGCAGGACCTTGCGGGCCAGGCTGTCCAGCATGGTGGCGGTGTCGCCGCCGGGCAGGTCGGTGCGGCCGATGCGAGCCGGCGAACAGCAGGTCGCCGGAGAGCATGACCTCCGGCACCTCCTCGCTCGCCGAACGGCAGCCGGAACGCGACCGACCCCTGGGTGTGCCCGGGTGCGTGGTCCACCGTGATCTGCAGCCCGGCGATCTCGAGCACCTCGCCGTCGGCCAGCGGCTTCACGTCCGACGGCTCGGTCCACGACAGCCGGCCGCTGGAACATCGCCTTGGTCTCGGGGCCCAGCCAGCCCAGCGGGTCGGCCAGCATCGGCCCGTCGTCCGGGTGGATGTACGCCGGGATGTCGCGGGCGCCGCACACCGGCGTGACCGAGAAGGTGTGGTCGAGGTGGCCGTGCGTGAGCAGGACCGCCACCGGGCGCAGCCGGTGCTCGTCGAGCACCGCGTCGAGCTGGTCGAGCACCTCGATGCCCGGGTCGACCACGACGCACTCCTCGCCCGGGCCGTCGGCGACGACGTAGCAGTTCGTGCCGAAGGCGGCGGCGGGGAAGCCGGTGATCAGCACGAGCGCCTTTCGCTTCGGTGGTGGGAGGGTCGGCGAGACGCCGGATGCGAGCCTACCGGCGGCTCCGCGGGCCTCGCGAACCCGTAAACCCTAGACTGGCCGACCGTGCGCGCGGCCCGACGGCTGCGCGAGACCGGCAGGGACGAGCAGGAGGCACGGTGGCGGGCAGCGCGAAGCGGGAGCGGCAGTTGGCGCGGGAGCACTACGAGCGCCAGCAGGCACGCCGGGCGGCCCGGGCCGCCAAGCAGCGCCGCAGCCGGGCGCTGACCTCGGTGGCGATCGCTGTCCTCGTGCTCGTCGCGGCCGTCTGGGTGCTCAACGAGCAGGTCGGGGGCGACGACACCGCCACCACCACCAACCCGCAGGCCTCGCCGAAGGCGACCGCCAGCGACTCCCCGAGCCCCTCCCCCTCGGCGTCCACTCCCGGAGCCGGCTGCACGTACACGAAGGCGGGCGAGGCGTCCAAGGACGTCGGCCTCCCGGCGTACGACGTGGCCAAGGCCGACAGCTACCGCGAGCCGTTCACCGCCACCCTGAAGACGGACCAGGGCAACATCGTGATCGACATGGCGGCCGACAAGGCCCCCTGCACCACGAACAGCTTCCGGCACCTGGCGGAGGCGAAGTACTTCGACGGGACCTCCTGCCACCGGCTCACCACGAACAACATCTTCGTGCTGCAGTGCGGCGACCCGACGGCGTCGGGCAGCGGCGGCCCGGGCTACCAGTTCGGCGAGGAGAACGTCCCGGCCGAGGCCGAGAACAACTACCCGGCCGGCACCGTGGCGATGGCCAACGCCGGGCCGGGCACCAACGGCAGCCAGTTCTTCCTGGTCTACGAGGACACGACGCTGCCGCCGGGCTACACCATCTTCGGGACGATCACCGAGGGCCTGGACGTGGTGGAGAAGGTGGCCGCCGCAGGCTCGGACGACTCCAATGGGGAGGGTGACGGGAAGCCGAAGCTGCCGGTCACCATCGAGACCGTGACGGTCGGGAAGGCCTGACGTGACCGAGAACCCGACAGCGACGCCGCCGCCCGAGGAGCAGCCGACGGAGCAAACGGAGACGGCCGGCGCTCCGGCGCCGGTCGCGGAGCCCGCCTCCGGTCGCGGACCCGCGCGCCCGGTCGCGGAGCCCGCACCCGTCGTGGAGCCCGCGCCGGTCGCCGAGCCAGCGCCGGTCGCGGAGCCGACCCGTGTGGAGCCCGCACCCGTCGTGGAGCCCGCGCCGGTCGCGGAGCCACCGAGCCGGCGGCAGCGCGACCGACCGCACCGGTGCCGACGCCGGCCGAGCTCATCCCGCCCAAGCCGCACGCCACGCCGACCCCGGCAGCAGGGGCGCCCGCGACGCCCGCCGCCGAGGCAGCGCCGGAGCCGTCCCCGCGTCCGACCCCGCCACCTGGGGACGGGTCGCCGAGGACGGCACCGTCTTCGTGCGCACCGCCGACGGCGAGCGCGCAGTCGGCTCCTACCCCGGCGCCGAGCCCCCGGAGGCGCTGGCCTACTTCGGCCGCAAGTTCGACGAGCTGGCCGGCCAGGTGGCCCTGCTCGAGCAGCGGATCAAGTCCGGCGGCGTCTCGGCCAAGGACGCCGACGCGACGGTGACCCACCTGCGCGAGGCCATCACCGACGCGCACGCGGTCGGCGACCTCGCGTCGCTGCTGGGCCGGCTGGACGCCATCACGGTGCAGCTCGAGGAGCGCCGCCAGCGCTCGGAGGCCGCCCGGGCGAAGGCCCGCCAGCAGGCAGCCGTCGCCAAGGAGCAGATCGTCACCGAGGCCGAGGGGCTGGCCGAGTCGACCGAGTGGAAGCGCACCGGCGACCGGCTGCGCGAGCTGCTCGACCAGTGGAAGGCGGCACCCCGGCTCGAGCGCAAGGTCGACGACGCGCTCTGGAAGCGGTTCAGCCACGCCCGCACGACGTTCGACAAGCGCCGCCGGGTGCACTTCGCCGAGCTCGACGAGCAGCGCGGCGAGGCGGCTGCCCGCAAGGAGAAGCTGATCAAGAAGGCCGAGGAGCTCTCCACCTCGAAGGAGTGGGCCGACACCGCCAAGGCCTACCGCGACCTGATGACGGAGTGGAAGGCGGCCGGCCGGGCCCGCCGCGACGTCGAGGACGCGCTGTGGGCGCGGTTCCGGACGGCGCAGGACGTGTTCTTCACGCGCGCGGTCCGAGGTGTTCGCGGCCCGGGACGCCGGGCTGTCGGAGAACCTGGAGAAGAAGACGGTCCTCGTCGCCGAGGCCGAGGCGCTGCTGCCGGTGACCGACCAGAAGTCGGCGCGGGCGGCGCTGCGCTCGATCCACGACCGCTGGGAGGCCGTCGGGCACGTGCCGCGGGCCGACCGCGACGCGATCGAGGGACGGCTGAAGAAGGTCGACGACGCGGTCCGCGGCGCCGAGGAGGCCGAGTGGGCGCGCTCCAACCCGGAGGCCCGGGCCCGGGCCGAGGCGACCGTCGCCCAGCTGCGCACCAGCATCGCGAACCTCGAGGCCGAGCTGACGAAGGCGCGCGCCGCCGGTCAGGACAAGAAGGCGGCCGACGCCGAGAGCGCGATCGAGGCCCGCCGCGGCTGGCTGGTCGAGGCCGAGAAGACGCTCACCGAGTTCTCCTGATCGCCGTAACGCCGGAACGCACGCCTACTGCGACGTCGGGAAGCTCAGGGCCGCCCCGGTCGCGTCGGTCACGTGCGGCCACCTGCTGGTGACCACCTTGGCCTGGGTGTAGAAGCCGACGCCCTCGGTGCCGTGCACGTGGCGGTCGCCGAACAGCGAGTCCTTCCAGCCGCCGAAGGAGTGGAAGGCCATCGGCACCGGGATCGGGACGTTGACGCCGATCATGCCGACCGTGACCGTGCGCTGGAACCGCCGGGCCGCCTCGCCGCTGGAGGTGAAGATGGCCGTGCCGTTGCCGTACCGGTTGGCGTTGACGAGCGCGACCGCCTCCTCGAACGTGTCGGCGCGCAGCACGGTCAGCACCGGGCCGAAGATCTCGGCGGTGTAGATCTCCATCTCGGGCGTCACCCGGTCGAACAGGCTCGGCCCGACGAAGAAGCCCTCCGCGTGACCGTCGACTGCCACGTCCCGGCCGTCGACGACCAGGGTCGCGCCGGCCTGCACGCCGCCGTCGATGTAGTCGCGCACCCGCGCGAGTGCCTCCCGGGTGACGACCGGGCCCATCTCCGAGGTCTCGGCCCGGCCGGGGCCGACGGTGATCTCCTCGGTCAGCGCCTTGACCTTCTCGACCAGCCGGTCGCCGGCGTCACCGACGGCGACCACGGCCGAGATGGCCATGCAGCGCTGTCCCGGCGGACCCGTACCCGGCCGCGACCAGGTGCTCGGCGGCGAAGTCGAGGTCGGCGTCGGGCAGCACGACCGCGTGGTTCTTCGCGCCGCCCAGCGCCTGCACCCGCTTGCCGCTCGCCGTACCGCGCTCGTAGATGTACCTCGCGACGGGCGTGGAGCCGACGAACGAGACCGCGGCGATCTCGGGGTGGTCGAGGATCGCGTCCACCGCCACCTTGTCGCCGTGCACCACGTTGTAGACGCCGTCCGGCAGCCCGGCGTCGGCGTACAGCTGGCCGATGAAGTTGGACACCGACGGGTCGCGCTCGCTCGGCTTGAGGACGAAGCAGTTGCCGGTGGCGATGGCGATCGGGTGCATCCACATCGGGACCATCACCGGGAAGTTGAACGGCGTGATGCCGGCCACCACGCCCAGCGGCTGCCGGAACGACCACGAGTCGACGTCGGTGGAGACCTGCTCGGAGAACTCGCCCTTGAGCAGGTGCGGGATGCCGCAGGCGAACTCCACGACCTCCAGGCCGCGGGTGACCTCGCCGGCCGCGTCCGAGACGACCTTGCCGTGCTCGTCGGACACCAGCTTCGCGAGCTCGTCGCTGTGCCGCTCGACCAGCTCGCGGAACGCGAACATCACCCGGGCCCGCTTGACGACCGAGACGTCCCGCCACTCCTCGAAGGCCTTGCCCGCGGCGGCGACGGCCGCGTCGACGTCGGCCGTCTCGGCGAGCAGGACCTCGGCCTGCTGCTCGCCGGTCGCGGGGTTCCAGACGGGAGCGGTGCGGGTCGAGGCCCCGGTGGTCTCGGAGCCACCGATCCAGTGCTCGATCTTCCTCATGACAGCGCTCCTCGGCAGCCCGTCGCCCGGTTGACGGACGATATCGGCAGCAGACTAGCGGCTTGTCAACGCTGGCGGCTGGTCACGCCTTGCCGCTGGTCACCCGGTAGACGTCGAAGACGCCCTCCACGCCGCGGACGGCCTGCAGCACGTGCCCGAGGTGCTTGGGGTCGCCCATCTCGAAGGTGAACCGCGACATCGCGACCCGGTCGCGGGTCGTGGTGACCGACGCCGACAGGATGTTGACGTGCTGGTCGGACAGCACCCGGGTGACGTCCGAGAGCAGCCGGGACCGGTCCAGCGCCTCGACCTGGATCGCCACCAGGAACACCGAGGACGCCGACGGGCGCCCACTCGACCTCGACCATCCGGTCCGGCTGCCCGGCGAGGGCGACCGACGTTGACGCAGTCGGCGCGGTGCACCGAGACCCCGCTGCCGCGGGTGACGAACCCGACGATCGCGTCGCCCGGCACCGGGCGTGCAGCAGCGGGCCAGCTTGACCCAGATGTCCGTCGACGCCCTTGACGACGACGCCGGGGTCGCGTCGGCGCTGCGCCGGCGGGTGCGGGAGCCGGGGGTGGTCGCCTCGGCGAGGTCCTCGGTCGCGCCCTCCTCGCCGCCGAGCGCCTCGACCAGCCGGTCGACCACCGACTGCGCCGACACGTGGCCCTCGCCGATGGCGGCGTACAGCGCCGAGATGTCGGGGTAGCGCAGCTCGTGGGCCAGCGTGGTGAGGGTCTCGGTCGTCAGCAGCCGCTGGATCGGCAGGTTCTGCTTGCGCATCGCCTTGGCGATCGCGTCCTTGCCGTGCTCGATGGCCTCCTCGCGGCGCTCCTTGGAGAACCAGGCGCGGATCTTGTTGCGGGCCCGCGGGCTCTGCACGAAGGTCAGCCAGTCGCGGCTCGGCCCGGCGCCCTGCGCCTTGGACGTGAACACCTCGACCAGGTCGCCGTTGTCGAGCGTGCTCTCCAGCGGCACCAGCCGGCCGTTGACCCGGGCGCCGATGCAGCGGTGGCCGACCTCGGTGTGCACGGCGTAGGCGAAGTCGACGGGGGTGGCGCCGGCCGGCAGCGCGATGACGTCGCCCTTGGGCGTGAAGACGAAGACCTCGGCAGCCTTGAGGTCGAAGCGCAGGGTCTCGAGGAACTCCCCCGGGTCCTCGGTCTCCTTCTGCCAGTCCAGCAGCTGGCGCAGCCAGGCCATGTCGTTGGTGGCCCCGGGCGAGGTCTCCTTGCCGCCGCGGGCGCCGTCGACCGCCGCCGAGTCGGCCGGGTCCTCCTTGTACTTCCAGTGCGCGGCGACGCCGTACTCGGCCCGCCGGTGCATCGCGAAGGTGCGGATCTGCAGCTCGACCGGCTTGCCCTCGGGCCCGATCACCGTCGTGTGCAGCGACTGGTACATGTTGAACTTGGGCATCGCGATGTAGTCCTTGAACCGGCCGGGCACCGGGTTCCACCGCGCATGGATGGCGCCGAGCACCGCGTAGCAGTCGCGCACCGAGTCGACCAGGATCGCGGATGCCGACCAGGTCGTAGATGTCGGCGAAGTCGCGGCCGCGCACGATCATCTTCTGGTAGATCGAGTAGTAGTGCTTGGGCCGGCCGGTGACCTGCGCAGCGGATCTTCGCGCCCTTGAGGTCGCCGCTGACCTGCTCGATGACGCCGGTCGAGGTAGTCGTCGCGGCTGGGCGCGCGGTCGCTCGACCAGCCGGACGATCTCGTCGTACACCTTCGGGTACAGCGTCGCGAACGCGAGGTCCTCGAGCTCCCACTTGATGGTGTTCATGCCCAGCCGGTGGGCCAGCGGGGCGTAGATCTCCAGCGTCTCGCGCGCCTTCCGCTCGGCCGACTGCCGGCTTGAGGTACTTGATGGTGCGCATGTTGTGCAGCCGGTCGGCGAGCTTGATGACCAGCACCCGGATGTCGCGGGCCATCGCCACGACCATCTTGCGGACGCGTCTCGGCCTGCGCCGACTCGCCGTACTTCACCTTGTCGAGCTTGGTGACGCCGTCGACCAGGAGCGCGACCTCGTCGCCGAAGTCGCGCCGCAGCGCGTCCAGCGTGTACGGCGTGTCCTCGACCGTGTCGTGCAGCAGCGCCGCGCACAGCGTCGGCGGCGTCATGCCGAGCTCGGCGAGGATCGTGGTCACGGCCAGCGGGTGGGTGATGTACGGGTCGCCGCTCTTGCGCTTCTGCCCGCGGTGGTGGGTCTCGGCCACCTCGTAGGCCTGCTCGATGCATCCGCAGGTCGGCCTTGGGGTGGGTCTGCCGGACGACCCGGAACAGCGGCTCGAGCACCGGGTTGCTGCTGGGCCGCTGGGCGCCGAGCCGGGCCAGCCGGGCCCGCACCCGCCGACCGGTGGGGGCTGCACCTGAGGCTGTCGGTGCCGGCTGGTCACGGTCTCGGCGGCACGGCTCGGGCGTCACGGAGCCGCCTGGCTGACCTGCGTCGAGGTCGACCGGGCTGGAGGTGGGGGCGTCGGACATCGGCCCTCCTCCCTCGCTGGCGTCGGTGGCGAGATCCAGTCTACGGGCCGGAGGTGAGCAGCGCCCGCGGCTCAGGTGCGCCGACCGCCGGCGAGCGCCTCGCGCCCGGACAGGAATCCCAGCTCCAGCAGGACGACGACGCCGACGACCTCGGCCCCGCACTCGCGGACCAGCTGGACCGTCGCGGCCGCCGTCCCGCCGGTGGCCAGGACGTCGTCGACGATCAGCACCCGGTCGCCGGGGCGGAACGCGTCGGCGGTGACCTCGATGGTCGCCGAGCCGTACTCCAGGTCGTACGACGCCGCGACGACGTCGCCCGGGAGCTTGCCCTTCTTGCGCACCGGCACGAAGCCGACGCCGAGGCTCTGCGCCACCGGAGCGCCGAGGATGAAGCCGCGGGCCTCGATGCCGGCCACCTTGTCCGGCGGCGGCTCCCGGTAGCCGACGGTCATGGCCTCGATCGCCTCGGCGAAGACGCGGCGTCGGCGAGCAGCGGCGTGATGTCCTTGAAGACGATGCCCGGGTTGGGGAAGTCGGGGACGTCCCGGATCCGGGCGAGCAGCCGCTCCGCCAGCCCGTCGTCCGTCACCGGCGCTTCTTCGACTTGTTCCGCCCGCCGCTGCCCTTGCGGGGCTGGCTGCGCTGCGATCCGCCGGCCGGCCGTCGGGGCGGGGCGGGCTTGCGAGCCGCGCCGGCACCGGCCGGCACCGCCGCCGGGTCGTCGACCTCGGTGTCGGCGACGCCCTGGTCCGTCGCCGCCGGCTGCGCCGCCGCCGCCTTGCGCCGTGCGGACGGCGTCTCGACGCCGGTCCCCGCGCGACGGCCGGCGACCCGCTTGGCGAGCGCCTGCATCGCGGGCTCGCGCTCCTTGAAGGTCGCCAGCAGCGGCGGTGCGATGAAGATCGACGAGTAGGCGCCGACGGCCACACCGATGAACAGCGCGAGCGACAGGTCCTTGAGCGGCCCGGCGCCCAGCAGCACGACGCCGGCGAACAGGATCGCGCCGATCGGCAGCAGGGCGATGATCGAGGTGTTGATCGATCGCACCAGGGTCTGGTTCACCGCGAGGTTGACGGCGCCGCTGTAGGTCATGCGGCTGCCACCCGCGAGGCCGGCCGTGTTCTCCCGCACCTTGTCGAAGACCACGACCGTGTCGTAGAGCGAGTAGCCGAGGATCGTCAGGAAGCCGATCACCGTCGCCGGTGTGACCTCGAAGCCGATCAGGGAGTACAGCCCGGCGGTGATGACGAGGTCGTGCAGCAGCGCGATCATCGCTGCCAGCGCCATCTTCCACTCGAAGTAGAGCGACAGGAAGACGACGACACCGATCAGGAAGAAGACCAGCGCGCGCAGGGCCTTCTCCGAGATGTCCTTGCCCCAGCTCGGGCCGATGACCTGCGTGCTCACGGACTCGCGGCTGACCCCGAACTCCTCCGCCAGCGCGTTGCGCACCTCCTCGGCCTCGTCGGTGGTGAGGGTCTCGGTCTGGGCGCGGACCGTGTCCGGCCCGACCGACTGCACGACGATCTCGGTGTCGACGACGTCGCTCGACGGTGGAGCGCACGGCGTCCTGGGTCACCGACGGCGACTTCACCCGGAACTCGGCACCGCCGCGGAACTCGATGCCCAGGGTCAGCTGGACCGTCAGCAGCGACACGATCGACACCACGAGCAGCACCGCGGACACGCGCGTACCAGACCTTGCGGTGGGCGATGAAGTCGTAGGAGACCTCGCCGCGGTAGAGCCGCGCCCCGAGCGTTCCCAGGCGACTCATCAGGCCTCCTTGACGGTGCTGGTCGCGGCACCGGCGACGGCACCGGCTCGGCGGGACGATGGCGTCGTCGTGCTGCGCTTCTTGGCGCCCAGGCGCTCGGGGTCCAGCCCGGACCACTTGTGCCCGGCCCCGAAGAAGGTCGTCCTGGCGAGCATCGTCACCAGCGGCTTGGTGAACATGAAGACCACCACGATGTCGACGAGGGTCGTCAGGCCGAGGGTGAACGCGAAGCCGCGCACGCCGCCGACCGAGAGCACGTAGAGCACCACGGCCGCGAGGAACGACACGAAGTCCGCGGCCAGGATGGTGCGACGGGCGCGCTGCCAGCCGGTCTCGACCGCCACCCGCAGCGTCTTCCCGTCGCGCACCTCGTCGCGGATCCGTTCGAAGTAGACGATGAACGAGTCCGCGGTGATGCCGATGGCGACGATGAGGCCGGCGATGCCGGCCAGGCTGAGCCGGAAGCCGATCTGCCAGCCGAGCAGGCACACCAGTGCCGTAGGTGATGAGCGACGAGACGATCAGGCTGGCCACGGTCACCAGGCCCAGCCCGCGGTAGTAGAGCAGCGAGTACCCGACGACCAGCACCAGCCCGATGATGCCGGCGAGGAGACCGGCCTTGAGCTGGTCGCCGCCCAGGGTCGCGGAGACCTCCTGCACCTCGCCGGCGTCGAAGGTCAGCGGCAGCGCACCGAACTTCAGCACGTTGGCCAGGTCGGTCGCCTCGGACTGGCTGAAGTTGCCGGTGATCTGCGCCTGACCGCCCAGGATCGGGCCGTCGTTCAGGCCGGGCGCGGAGACCACCAGCCCGTCCAGGACGATGCCGAACCGGTTCTGCGGGTCGGCAGGGCGGCCAGCCGGCGCGTCGTGTCGCCGAACTTCTTCTTGCCCTCGCCGGTGAAGTCCAGGTTCACCTGCCAGCCGCCGGTCGGGATGCCCTGGCTGTTCTGCGCGAGCCCGGCGGAGGCGGAGTTCACGTCCTTGCCGAGCACCTCGGCCGGACCGAGGAGGTACTTCTCGCTGCCGTCCTCGAGGCAGGTGACCAGCGGCTTCTTCGGGTCGTCGGCCCCGGGCTCGCGCAGCGCCTGCCGGACCTTCTCCGGGTCGGAGCAGTCCAGCTCGGCGAACTGCGTCTGCAGGTCCGTCGTGGCGGCGTCGGGGCACCGGCGGAGCCGCTGGGCTCCGGGGTCGGCGTGGCGCTCGCGGTCGGCGACGGACTCGTGCTCGTGTCGGCCTTGCGCAGCGCGCGCGGGACGATGCCGTTGTTGGTGCTCGTCGTCGGCGAGGGCGACGCGGTGCCGCTCGGCGACTCGGTCGAGCCGTACCGGAGGCGGTGGGGCTGGGGCTCGCGGTGTTCTGCGGGATCGGTACGCCGGCAGCGGCGGCCTCGACCGGGCGGAACCGCAGCTCGGCGGTCTGCTGGACGGTGGCCAGGATGTTCTTGTCCTGCTTGCCGGGGATCGAGATGACGATGTTGTCGCCGGCCGTGGTCACCTCGGACTCGGCGACACCGAAGCTGTCGACGCGGTTGCGGATGATCGCCACCGCCTGGTCGAGCGAGTCCTTCGGCACCGCGCCCGAGCCGCTGGCCTGCCGCGGGGTCAGGATGATGCTGGTGCCGCCCTCGAGGTCGAGCCCGAGCCGCGGCTGGAACTTCTGCGCCGTGGTCAGCGACTCGTCGCCGATCTCGTCCGGGGCCACCACGAAGATCAGGCCGAAGACCAGCAGGATCAGGACGCCGAGCACCGCCATGGTGCGTCCAGGGCGCGCCACGCTCGCCTTTGCCACGTGAGGGTCTCTTCTCTGTCCGTCTGGTGTGCGATCGGGCCGGCCGTGATCGGGCCGGCGGTGTTACTCCGCGCTGGTGCGCCCGCGGCCGGCCTGGGCGTCGTCCGTGCCCTCGGCGGTCTCGTCGGTGCCTGCGTCGGCGTCGGTCTCAGCGTCGTCGTCGGCCGTCTCGGCCGGGATGACCCGGCCGACCGCGGCCTTGGCGAACCGCAGCTGGACGCCGGGCGAGACCTCGAGCACCACCGAGTCGTCACGGATCTCGGTCAGCGTGCCGAAGATGCCGGCGGTCGTCATGATCTCGACGCCCGGCTCCAGGCTGTCCTGCAGCTGCTGCGCTGCCTTGGCGCGGGAGCGCTGCGGCCGGATGATCAGCAGGTAGAAAGCCACCAGGATGAGCAAGAAGAAGGGCAGCGATTCCACGGTGGTGACGATCCTTCCGAAAGGGAGTGCCCAGCGCAGACCGCGGCCAGACCGGGCGGGAGTCTACCCCTCGAACCTGTGCGCCGCCGCGGCCGCCGCGTGGTCTGCCGGCACGGGTAACAAAACGGCGTCAGCCGTCGTGCGGTTCCGCGGCGTCAGCCGTCGTCCGGTTCCGCCTCGGCGTCCTCGAAGAGATCGGGCGCGGTGATCCGGCGGGCCACCGCGCGGCGGGGTCAGGCCGAGGTGCGCCCAGGCGGCCGGGGTGGCGACCCGGCCGCGCGGGGTGCGGGCCAGCAGGCCGGCCCGCACCAGGAACGGCTCGGCGACCTCCTCGACCGTCTCGCGCTCCTCGCCGACCGCCACCGCCAGGGTCGAGACGCCGACCGGCCCGCCGCCGAAGCTGCCGACCAGCGCCTGCAGCACGGCGCGGTCGAGCCGGTCGAGCCCGCGCTCGTCGACCTCGTAGACGCAGCAGCGCCTCGCGGGCGACCTCCTCGGTGACGACCCCGTCGGCCCGCACCTGGGCGAAGTCGCGCACCCGGCGCAGCAGCCGGTTGGCGATGCGCGGCGTGCCGCGGGACCGGCCGGCGATCTCGGTGCCCCCGTCGGCGTGAGCTCGACGCCGAGCAGCCGGGCCGACCGGGTGAGCACCCGCTCGAGGTCGGCGGCCTCGTAGAAGTCCATGTGCGCGGTGAAGCCGAACCGGTCGCGCAGCGGCCCCGGCAGCAGCCCGGCCCGGGTGGTCGCGCCGACCAGCGTGAACGGCGGGATCTCGAGCGGGATCGCGGTGGCCCCCGGGCCCTTGCCGACGACGACGTCGACCCGGAAGTCCTCCATCGCCATGTAGAGCATCTCCTCGGCCGGCCGGGCCATCCGGTGGATCTCGTCGAGGAACAGCACCTCGCCCTCGGCGAGGCTGGACAGGATCGCCGCCAGGTCGCCGGCGTGCTGGATGGCCGGCCCGCTGGTGATGCGCAGCGGCTGCTCGATCTCGGCCGCGATGATCATCGCCAGCGTGGTCTTGCCCAGGCCGGGCGAGCCGCGAGCAGCACGTGGTCGGGCACCCGGCCGCGCGCCTTGGCGGCCTCGAGCACCAGGCCGAGCTGCTCGCGGACCCGGTCCTGGCCGATGAACTCGTCGAGGGTCCGCGGGCGCAGCGCCGCCTCGACCCGGACCTCGTCCTCGACCCCGGCGAGCTCGACGCCGGGGTCGACCAGCCGCTCGGCGCCGCCCGGGCTGCTCATGCCCGGCTCAGCGATCGGAGGGCGACCTGAGCAGGGCGCCGACGTCCGGCGCCTCACCGGCAGCCGTGGCCTCCTCGGCGTACGGCGCCGCGGCGCCACGCCCTCGTCGGCCTCGCGGGACGACCAGCCGAGGCCGAGCAGCGCGCCGTGCACCTGGTCGCGCCAGCCGGACCGGACGGCCGACGGGCGGCCACCGGTCGTCGCGACGCCGCGGACGGCACCCAGCCGGTCCTTCAGCTCGAGCACGATGCGCTGGGCGCCCTTGCGCCCGATGCCGGGCACCTGGGTCAGCGCCGCGAGGTCCTCGGTGGCGACCGCCCGGCGCAGCGCGTCGGGGGCGTGCACGGCGAGCATCGCCTGGGCCAGCCGGGGGCCGACCCCGCTGGCGGTCTGCAGCAGCTCGAAGACCTCCCGCTCGTCCTCGTCGGCGAAGCCGAACAGGGTCAGCGAGTCCTCGCGCACGACCAGCGAGGTGGGCAGGTGGGCCTGCTCGCCGACCCGCAGCGCCGCGAGCGTGCCGGGGTGCACTGCACGGTCAGGCCGACCCCGCCGACCTCGACGACGGCGCCGTCCGGGGCGAGGGCGGCGACCCGGCCGGACACGAAGGCGATCACCGGGCACCTGCCGCGGCGGTCGCGGTCGCCAGCGCCGAGGCGATCCGGGCCTGGGCGCCCCCGCGCCAGACGTGGCAGATCGCCAGGCCGAGGGCGTCGGCGGCGTCGGCCGGCCGTGGGGCGGCGGTCAGCCGCAGGATCCGGGTCACCATCGCGGTCACCTGGGCCTTGTCGGCCCGGCCGCTGCCGGTGACCGCGGCCTTCATCTCGCTGGGCGTGTGCAGGGCCACCGGGACCCCGGCCCGCGCCGCCGCGATGATCGCGGCCGCGCTGGCCTGGGCGGTGCCCATCACGGTGCGGACGTTGTGCTGGCTGAAGACGCGCTCGACGGCGACCGCGTCCGGCTGGTGCTCGGCGATCCAGGACGCGACGGCGGCCTCGATGGCGAGCAGCCGGGCGCCGATGTCGTCGGCCGGCGGGTGCCGACGACGCCGACGGCCACCAGGGTCAGCGGCCGGCCGGCCGTGCCCTCGACCACGCCGAGCCCGCACCGGGTCAGGCCGGGGTCGACGCCGAGCACCCGCATCGTCGTACCTCCCGCGTCCGAACACCTGTTCGGGAGAAACGTACCGGCGGCCCACCCCACAACCCGGCACCGACGCGCCACGCGCTTTCCCCGCACCGTCAACGCGGGTTGACGGCATCGCATTGTCAACGTAGGTTGACCGACATGACCGCTGCACCGGACGTCGCCGAGCAGGCGACCAGCCAGGACCCTGCCGTCGGGCTCGCGGGCGGTCGCCGCCCTGCGCCGGCTCGCCGACCAGCTCGAGGCGCTGCAGGTCGCCAACGCGCGCCGGCAGGGCTGGTCCTGGGATGCCATCGGCGCCCTGCTGGGCGTCAGCAAGCAGGCGGTCCACAAGAAGCACGCCCGCGCCACCCGAGGGAACTGAGATGTTCGAACGCTTCACCACCGGCGCCCGCGAGGTCGTCGTCGGCGCCCAGGCCGAGGCCCGCGCCCTGGGTCACAGCTGGATCGGCACCGAGCACCTGCTGCTCGCCGCCGTGGCCCGGCCGGACGACGACGTGGCCGGCGGCGCTCGGCGCGCTGGGGCTGACGCCCGAGGCGGTGCCGCGGTGCCGTCGCGCAGCAGCTCGGGGCCGGTCAGGACGACTCCGCGGCGCTGCGGGACCTGGGCATCGACCTGGAGGCGGTCCGCCGGCGGGTCGAGGAGCGCTTCGGCGCCGGGTGCTCTGGACGCTCCCCGGGACGAAGAAGCCCCGCCGCCGGCTGCTGAGCCGCGGTCCAGCACCTCCCGTTCACCCGCGAGGCGAAGAAGGCGCTGGAGCTGTCGCTGCGCGAGGCGCTGACGACGGGCGCGAAGGAGATCAGGGTCGAGCACGTGGTGCTCGGGATGCTGCGCGCCGACGGGCTCGCCAACGCGGGTGGTCGCCCGGCTCGGCGTCATGCCTGACGACGTACGCCGGGCCGTCCTCGAGCGGCTGGGCCGCGCGGCCTGACCGCGGCCGCGGTCAGCCCACCGCCTCCATGACCTCGTCGCTGACGTCGAAGTTGGCCCAGACGTTCTGCACGTCGTCGGAGTCCTCGAGCGCCTCGATCAGCCGGAACACCTTCTTCGCGCCGTCCTCGTCCAGCGGCACGCTGACCGACGGCAGGAAGGACGCGTCGGCCGAGTCGTAGTCGATGCCCGCGTCCTGCAGCGCGGTGCGCACCGCGACCAGGTCGGTGGCCTCGGACACGACCTCGAAGGCCTCGTCGAGGTCGTTGACCTCCTCGGCGCCGGCGTCCAGGACGGCGGCCAGCACGTCGTCCTCGCTGAGGCCCGTCGGACTTCGGCACGATGACGACGCCCTTGCGGTTGAACAGGTACGACACCGAGCCGGGGTCGGCCATCGAGCCGCCGTTGCGGGTCATCGCGGTGCGCACCTCGGCGGCCGCCCGGTTGCGGTTGTCGGTGAGGCACTCGATGAGCACCGCGACGCCGTTCGGGCCGTAGCCCTCGTAGATGATCGTCTGGTAGTCGGCGCCGCCGGCCTCGGTGCCGGAGCCGCGCTTGACCGCGCGCTCGATGTTGTCGTTGGGGACCGAGGTCTTCTTCGCCTTCTGGATGGCGTCGTAGAGCGTCGGGTTGCCGTTGACGTCACCGCCGCCGGTGCGCGCCGCCACCTCGATGTTCTTGATCAGCTTGGCGAACGACTTGCCGCGCCGGGCGTCGATGACGGCCTTCTTGTGCTTCGTGGTCGCCCACTTGGAGTGGCCGCTCATGACTGATCCCTCACGTCTGACGTTCCTTCACGATCCGGACGAACAGCTCGTGGACCCGTCCGTCACCCGTCATCTCGGGGTGGAACGACGTGGCCAGCAGCGAGCCCTGGCGGACGGCGACGATCCTACCTGCGGCCTCGCCCTCCGGGACCCGGGCGAGCACCTGGACGCCGTCGCCGACCTCCTCCACCCACGGGGCCCGGATGAACACCCCGTGCATCGGCCCGCCGGGCACCCCGTCGACCTCGACGTCGCCCTCGAAGGACGCCACCTGCCGGCCGAAGGCGTTGCGCCGCACCGTCATGTCGATGCCGCCGAGGGTCTCCTGGTCCGGCGGCCCGTCCAGGACCCGGTCGGCGAGCAGGATCATCCCCGCGCACGAGCCGTACGCCGGCAGCCCGGCCCGCAGCGCCGCCCGCAGCGGGTCGCGCACGCCGAACGCCCGGGCCAGCTTGTCCATCGTGGTCGACTCGCCGCCCGGCAGCACGATGCCGTCGATGCCGTCGAGCTCCTCGGCCCGGCGTACCGACCGTGCCGTCGCACCGGTCCGCTCCAGGGCGGCGAGGTGCTCGCGCACGTCGCCCTGCAGGGCGAGCACGCCGATCGTCGGGGTCACGACGCACCAGCCTAGGGAACCAGCCCCCGCAGCCGCTTCGGGGCCACCGCCCGCCACGAGTCGACGACCATCTCGGCCAGCGCGTCCGGGGCGACGTCGGGCAGCCGGACGAGCACCGCCTTGTAGCCGTCGTAGTGCGGCTCGGTGAAGACGCCAGGGACCGAGGCGATCAGCGCGGCCTTCTCCCCCAGGTCCTCGACCCGCAGGACGACGACGTCGGGGTTGGGCACCTTGGCCTTCTTCGGGTCGACCCGTTCGCGCCAGAGCCAGACGAAGGCCTTGCCGGCGACCTCGAAGCCGAAGCTGTCGACGACCTCGACGGTGTCGGGCAGGTTCAGAGCGATCTGACGTACGTCGTCCTGCCCCGGCACGTCAGCCCTGCTCCCCCGGCACGGCGCACTCGGGCAGCGGGGCGCCCTCGCAGCAGGTGACGGTCTTCTGCTTGCAGCCCGGGCACAGCCAGCGACTGGCCATCGGGTCGTAGCGGGTGCCGCAGTGCAGGCACTCGACGCCGGCGTCCTCGCGGACCGGCGTACGGGCGGGGTCCGGCGGCGCACCCGTCGCTGTGGTGAGGTTCACGCGCCGGACGCTACGGGCGCGCGTGATCATCTGCGACGTGTCGAGCCACGTGACACGCCGAGGCGGGCTACCAGCCGCGGTCGGCGAGCCGGTGCGGCGCCGGGATCTCCTCGACGTTGATGCCGACCATCGCCTCGCCGAGACCGCGGGACACCTTGGCCAGCATGTCCGGGTCGTCGTAGAACGTGGTGGCCTTGACGATCGCCTCGGCCCGCTGCGCCGGGTTGCCGGACTTGAAGATGCCCGAGCCGACGAACACGCCCTCGGCGCCGAGCTGCATCATCATCGCGGCGTCGGCCGGGGTGGCGATGCCGCCGGCGGTGAACAGCACGACGGGCAGCTTGCCGGCCTCGGCGACCTCCTTGACCAGGTCGTACGGCGCCTGCAGGTCCTTGGCGGCGACGTAGAGCTCGTCCTCGCTCAGCGAGGTGAGCCGGCGGATCTCGCCGCCGATGGTGCGCATGTGCGTGGTGGCGTTGGAGACGTCGCCGGTGCCGGCCTCGCCCTTGGAGCGGATCATCGCCGCGCCCTCGGTGATGCGGCGCAGCGCCTCGCCGAGGCTGGTCGCGCCGCAGACGAAGGGCACCGTGAACTGCCACTTGTCGATGTGGTTGGCGTAGTCGGCCGGGGTCAGCACCTCGGACTCGTCGACGTAGTCGACGCCGAGGGACTGCAGGATCTGCGCCTCGACGAAGTGCCCGATCCGGGCCTTGGCCATCACCGGGATCGACACGGTCGAGATGATCGACTCGATCATGTCCGGGTCGCTCATCCGGGAGACGCCGCCCTGGGCGCGGATGTCGGCCGGGACCCGCTCGAGGGCCATCACGGCCACGGCACCGGCGTCCTCGGCGATCTTCGCCTGCTCGGCGGTGACGACGTCCATGATCACGCCGCCCTTGAGCATCTCGGCCATCCCGCGCTTGACGCGGGCGGTGCCGGTCGCCGGGGTGGTGGTGGACGAGTCGGTGCTGGACGGGGTGGTGCGGGACACGACGGACCTCACGGGAGAGACGGACGGAACCTCCATCGTACGGCGCATGGACTGAACGGGCCGGACCATGGTGCAGGTGGGACGCGTCAGTGACGCCTGGGATGCTGCGCCCATGTCGTCTCCACCCGTGACCTCCGCCGAGAGACGTCCTCGACCAGCCGGTCCGCGCCCAGCTCGAGGTGTTCCTCGACGAGCACCGCGCGGCGCTCACCGCCTGCCTCGACGGGCTGACCGAGGAGCAGGCCCGCCGGTCGCTGGTGCCGTCCCGCACCACCCTGCTGGGGCTGGTCAAGCACGCGACCTTCGTGGAGAAGGTCTGGTTCGACGAGGCCGTCACCTGCCGGTCGCGTGCCGAGATCGGCATCCCCGCCACGCCGGACGAGTCGTTCGTGCTCGCGGACGACGACACCATCGCCGGCGTGCAGCGGGCGCACCGCGAGGCGTGCGAGTCGGCACGCCGGGCGACGTCGAGCCTCGGCCTGGACGACCTGGTCCACGGCAACCGGCGCGGGCCGCTCCCGCTGCGCTGGGTCTACCTGCACATGCTGCGCGAGCTCGCGCAGCACTGCGGGCACGCCGACATCCTGCGCGAGCAGGTCCTCAGCGAGTCGTGACCGGCCGGTCCCGCCCGATCAGCGCGACCCAGAGCTGGCCCGGCGCGAAGGACGCCGGCTGACCGCCGATCGTGTACGACGTCACAGCACCCGCCTTCGGCCGCGACCAGGCACCCTCGAACACCTTGCCGTCACGGAAGATCAGCGCGCGGCCCTTGCCGACGGTCACGGTCTCCGGCGTGTTGGCGCCGTTGACGTCGTGGTACTTCGACGGCCGGACGGTCGCGAACTGCACGATGAACGTGGTCGGGCCGAGCTGGCCGCCCTCGGCCGCCCGGGACGGCGAGCCGTCCATCGACACCAGCCAGCGCTTCTGCTTCGCCGCCCAGACGCCGCTGACGCGGGCCCCGGGGTAGCTGGCCGTGAAGCCCCTGGCCTTCTTGCCGCCGGCGGGCGCGGCGCCGAAGGTGTAGCCCATCTCCGGCGGCTTGTCGACCTTGCCGGCCCGCTTGCGCAGCTGGTCGAACGTGCCGATCACGTCGTAGGGCTGCGGCCGCGCACCCGACCGGGTGTAGCCGCTGTGGTCCTGGTCGAACGACACCAGCTTGAGGTCGGCCCGCTGCAGGTTGTCGTGCAACCGGTTCTGCGAGCCGGAGTAGAAGAGGCCGACGGTGCCGTACTGCTTGAGCAGCTCGATGTCGGTGATCCGGCCGCTGCGCACCGGCCCGACGTACTTCGGGTAGGCGCTGGAGTAGATCGCGGCCAGGCGGGTGACGCCGCCCTCGACCTGCTCGACGTACACGACGTCGGCCTTGCTCAGCCCGGCCTGCGGGTGCGCCTTGCCGGTGTTGTCGATCTTGACGGCGTACACCGGCCCGTTCGGCTTGCCCATCCGGCCGGACAGCCGGCTGGGCTCCGGCGGCGGCGGCGGCGTGGAGGTCGTGGCGCTGGGGCTGGGGGTGTCGGCGGCCTTGGTTTCCTGCTTCGGCTCCGCGTCCGAGGAGCACGCGGACAGGACCAGGGAAAGGCCCACCAGGGCCAGCACGGCAAGGCGCAGGGGGGCGTTGCGGGATGCGGGAGTCACGTGGCACCACGGTACGGGACTCACGTGAACACGCCTCCCGCCAGGGTCTCGGGCGGCGTGTCGTCGAACTCGGCGGTCGCCGGCCAGTCGGCGTGGCCGGCCAGCCGGAGGTAGCGCACGACCATCTTCCGGCGGACCACCCGCGCGGCCCGTACGACGTCGTTGAGGAACCGCCGGGACAGCTGAACCCGCAGGCAGGCGGCCGACAGCTCGCGCAGCAGCTCGCGCCCGGCGGCGTCGGACTCGAACGGCTCGATGCTGCCCGCCTCGGCGAACGCCGCGTGCAGCGCGCGGGTGAGGTCGCTCTCGGCCTGCTCGCGGTCGGCCACACCGGCCTCACGGGCCTCGTGCGCGGCGTCCGCGAGCAGCAGCCCGCTGGCCGGGTCGAGCCGGCCGGACACCGCGATCTGCAGCGACACCGACGACCGCCGGACGAGCTGGGCGTCCAGCGCGCTGCGCGCACCCTCGAGGCGGGCGTGCAGCCGGTCCAGCCGGGTCGCGCTGAAGGTGAGGTACCAGGCCAGCACCACGACCAGGGCGACGACCAGCACCCAGGTCATCATCGGCGCAGCCTGTCGCGCCACGGCCGCCCGACGTCCTCGGCGACGCCGTTCGATCCGGCCGCGACCGTCTCGTAGACCGCCAGCAGCTCGTCGCCGACCGTCTCCCAGTCGTAGCGGCGGACCCAGACCGACGCGGCCGCCGACATCCGGGCCCGGCCCGCGTCGTCGGCCAGCAGCTCGAGCAGCGTCCGGGCCAGGGCGGCGGTGTCCCCCACGGGGAAGGTCGCGCCGACCCGGCCGTCGTCGAGCACCCTGAGGAAGGCGTCGAGGTCGGAGGCGAGCACCGGCGCACCCGCCGACATCGCCTCCACGAGGATGATCCCGAAGCTCTCGCCGCCGAGGTTGGGCGCCACGTAGACGTCGACGGTGCGCAGCAGCTGCGCCTTGTCCTGCTCGTCGACCACGCCGAGGAAGGTGACCGCCGCGCGCACCGCCGGGCTGAGGTCCTCGACGAGCTCCTCCTCGTCGCCGCGGCCCGCGACGAGCAGCCGGACGCCGGGCCGGGCCGCGACGACCTCCGCCATCGCGGCCAGCAGGGTCGGCAGCCCCTTGCGCTCCTCGTCCAGCCGCCCGATGAAGCCGACGGTGCCGCCCGCGCCGCGCCACTCCTCGCGCGGCTGCCGCGGACGCGAACCGGTCGACGAACACCCCGTTCGGGATGAGTACGGCGTCGCCGCCGACGTGCTCGACCAGGGTCCGCCGGGCGTCCTCGGAGACCGCGACCCGGGCGCCGATCTTCTCCAGCGCCGGCTCCAGGATCGGGTAGGCCGCGCTCATCGCCCGCGACCGCAGGTTGGAGGTGTGGAACGTCGCCACGATCGGGCCGGTCGCCGCCCAGCAGGCGAGCAGGGACAGCGACGGCGTGGCCGGCTCGTGGATGTGCAGGACGTCGAACTCGCCCTCGCGCAGCCACCGGCGCACCCGGGCGGCCGACAGCGGGCCGAAGTTCACCCGCGCCACCGAGCCGTTGTAGCGGACCGGGACGGCGCGGCCGGCCGGCACGACGTACGGCGGCAGCGGGGTGTCGTCGTCGGCGGGCGCCAGCACCGACACCGTGTGGCCGCCGGCCTGCAGCACCTCGGCCAGGTCGCGGACGTGGAACTGCACGCCGCCCGGCACGTCCCACGAGTAGGGGCAGACGATCCCGACCTTCACGGCGTCGTCCCGGTCAGCCGGCGGGCGCGCTCCGGGTCGAGGTCGCTGAGCCAGAGCGGCTGCAGCATGTGCCAGTCCGCCGGGTGCTCGGCGATCGCCGCACCGAACACGTCGGCGACCTGCTGGGTCATCGCGGTCGACCTTCTCCCGCGTGGTGCCGCTGGACGGCGGGTGCACCTCGTCGTGGAAGCGGATGACCAGCCGCGGCCGGGCCGTGCCGGCCTCCTCGTGCCAGATGCTCACCGGGTGCAGCGCCGCCCCGGTGCGCAGCGCCAGCATCGCCGGACCGGGCGGCAGCCGGGTCGGCTCGCCGAGCAGGTCGACCTCGATGCCGCTGGCGCGCAGGTCGCGGTCGGCCAGCAGGCGGCACCAGCCGGCCGGCGCGCAGCCGCGTGCTGAGGACGTCGAGCACGTCCCGCTCGCCCCCGGTCAGCGGCAGGATCTCCATGCCCAGGCCCTCGCGGTAGGCCAGGAACCGCTCGTAGAGGCGCTCGGGCCGCAGCCGCTCGGCGACCGTGACGACCGGGACGCCGGTGAGCGACGCCCAGGCGCCGGCGTGGTCCCAGTTGCCCATGTGCATCAGGGCGCCGACCACGCCGCGCTCCCCCGGCCCGGTGCTGGTCCGCAGGTAGTCCTCGCCGACGACGCGGACCGAGGACACGACCCGGTCCCGGCTCCAGTCGGGCAGCCGGAACGCGTCGCACCAGTAGCGCAGGTAGGAGCGCATCCCGGCCCGGGACAGCGACCGCAGCTCGGCCTCGTCCGCCGCCGGCCGGGCCCGCCGCAGGTTGGCCTCCAGCCGGGGCACGGCCGCGCCGCGTCGCCGCCAGACCAGGTCGGCGAGCAGGTCGAACAGGGCGTACGCCGGCCGCTCGGGCAGCCGCCGCACCAGCGCCCACGCCCCGGCGTACAGCCGGTAGGTCACCTGCTCGCGCACGCTGGCTCACGGCCGGGTCTCGGCGAGCGCCTGGCGCCGCACGGCGAGGACCCGCTGGCCGATCGTGACCGTGCTGCCGACGGCGAGCAGCCACAGCGCCGCGGCCTGGATGTAGGGCACGCCGAGGCCGTCCAGGCCGGTGGCGACCAGGATCGCGACCAGCCGGTCGGCGCGCTCGGCGATGCCGACGTTCGCCGTCATGCCGAGGCCTCGGCGCGGGCCTTGGGCGTAGGACACGATGCCGCCGGTCGACAGGCAGTAGACGCAGAGGCCGACCATCAGCAGGTCGTCGCCGTCGCCGGCGAACCACAGCGCGAGGCCGCCGAAGATCGCGGCGTCGCCGACCCGGTCGAGGGTCGAGTCGAGGAAGGCGCCCCAGCGGCTGGACCGCTCGCTCATCCGCGCCATCGTGCCGTCGACCAGGTCGGAGAAGACGAAGCAGGTGATGAACACCGTGCCCCAGAAGAACTCGCCCATGCGGGTAGAAGACGAGCGCGCCGACCACGACGCCGAGGGTGCCGACCAGGGTGACCACGTCCGGGCTGACGCCCCGCGCACCAGGAAGCCGCGATCGGCGTGAGGATGCGCGTGAAGAAGGCCCGGGCGAAGCGGTTGAGCACGGTTCCTCGTTCGTGTTCGGCGACGGGTGAGCCTGGATCGTATCGAGGCGCAGCGACCTACGCCGACCGGCCGAGACCCCTTGTGCGCCGGACGGGTGGCCGGGTGAAGGCTCTGCGGGACCGAGGCCCTGCACGCCACGAGGAGGCGGTCGAGATGGGCCAGACGAGCAGTAGTGCCGGGGCCGCCGGCAGGGCACCGACGGCCGACCAGCCCGGATCCGTGCGCAACGTCGTGCTGGTCGGCCACTCCGGGGCCGGGAAGACCACGCTGGTCGAGGCCCTCCTCGCTGGCGACCGGGCACCGATCAACCGGGCCGGCCGGGTCGAGGACGGCACCACGGTCACCGACTTCGACGAGGCCGAGCTCCGCCAGCAGCGCTCGGTCTCGCTCGTCGCTGGCCCCGCTCGTGCACGACGGCGTCAAGGTCAACCTGCTCGACACCCCCGGCTACGCCGACTTCGTCGGCGACCTGCGGGCCGGGCTGCGGGCCGCCGACGCGGCGCTGTTCGTCGTCTCCGCGGTCGACGGCGTCGACGGCGCGACCCGGCATGCTCTGGGAGGAGTGCGCCGCGGTCGGCATGCCGCGCGCGGTCGTCGTCACCAAGCTGGACAAGGCGCGCGCCGACTTCGACGAGACTGGTCGCGATCTGCCAGCGGCGTCTTCGGCGACGGCGTGCTGCCGCTCTACCTGCCGCTGCGCGGCCGACGACGGCACCGCCGGCCGGCCTGATCGGCCTGCTCTCCGCAGCGCGTCTACGACTACTCGGCGCGGCAGCCCGGGTCGACGCGCGAGCCGGACCCGCGAGCACCTGCCGCTGATCGAGGCACGCGCGCGCAACGCGCTCATCGAGGGGATCATCGCCGAGAGCGAGGACGAGACCCTCATGGACCGCTACCTCGGCGGCGAGGACATCGACATCAAGGTGCTCATCGACGACCTGGAGACGGCCGTCGCCCGCGGCTCGTTCTACCCGGTGCTGCCGCGTCCGCCGCGCCGACCGGGCTCGGGCACCGCCGAGCTGCTCGAGGTGATCACCGCAGGCTTCCCCGTCGCCGCTCGAGCACGCCGCTGCCGCCGGTCACCAGCCCCGACGGCGACCCGCGCGAGCCGCTCGGCCTGCGACCCCGACGGGCCGCTGGTCGCCGAGGTCGTCAAGACCACCACCGACCCGTACGTCGGCCGGATCTCGCTGGTCCGGGTCTTCTCCGGCACCCTGCGCCCCGACGCGACCGTGCACGTGTCCGGCCACTGTCCTCGTGCCGACCGCGGCCACGAGGACCACGACGTCGACGAGCGGGTCGGCGCGCTGTCCTCCCCGCTCGGCAAGACGCAGCGCACCGTCGCCGCAGTGCATCGCCGGCGACATCTGCGCGGTCGCCAAGCTGACCCGCGCCGAGACCGGCGACACGCTGTCCGACAAGGACCAGCCCGCTGCTGATGGAGCCGTGGGTGATGCCCGACCCGCTGCTGCCGGTCGCCGATCGTGGCGCACAGCCAAGGCCGACGAGGACAAGCTCGTCCCAGGGCCTCGGCCGGCTCGTCGCCGAGGACCCGACGCTGCGGCTGGAGCACAACCCCGAGACCCACCAGCTGGTGCTGTGGTGCATGGGCGAGGCGCACGTCGACGTCGCTGCTCGACCGGCTGCGCAACCGCTACGGCGTCGAGGTCGACGCCGGTGCCGCTGCGGGTCGCCGCTGCGCGAGACCTTCGCCGGCCAGGCCAACGGGCACGGCCGGCACGTCAAGCAGTCCGGCGGCCACGGCCAGTTCGCCGTCTGCGACATCGAGGTCGAGCCGCTGCCCTCCGGCGGCGGGTTCGAGTTCGTCGACAAGGTCGTCGGCGGCTCGGTGCCGCGCCAGTTCATCCCGTCCGTGGAGAAGGGCGTGCGCGCCCAGATGGAGCGCGGCGTCGCGGCCGGCTACCCGGTCGTCGACATCCGGGTGACCCTGGTCGACGGCAAGGCGCACTCGGTCGACTCCTCCGACATGGCCTTCCAGACCGCGGGCGGCGCTCGCCCTGCAAGGAGGCCGCGCAAGGCGACGACGGTGCACATGCTCGAGCCGGTCGACGAGCTGTCGGTGCTGGTCTCCGACGAGTACGTCGGCGCGGTGATGAGCGACCTGTCGACGCGGCGCGGCCGGGTCGCCGGCACCGAGCCGGTCGGCAGCGGCCGGACCACTGGTGCGGGCCGAGGTGCCGCAGATCGAGATCACCCGGTACGCCGTCGACCTGCGGTCGCTCTCGCACGGCACCGGCACGTTCACCCGCACCTACGTCCGGCACGAGCCGATGCCGTCCCAGCTCGCCGCCAAGCTCCAGGCCGAGATGGGCGACGGCTGACGGCGCGTCAGTCGCGCCAGGCGTCGGCGACCAGGTCGCGGGTCTCGGCGAGCAGCTGCGGGATCACCTTGGTGCCGGCCATCACCGGCATGAAGTTGGCGTCGCCGCCCCAGCGCGGCACGACGTGCTGGTGCAGGTGGTCGGCGAGCGAGCCGCCGGCCACGTGACCCTGGTTCAGCCCGATGTTGAACCCGTGCGGGCTCGACGCGGTGCGGACGGCGTCGACGGCCTTGCGGGTGAACGTCATCAGCTCGACCGACTCCTCCGGCGTCAGGTCGTCGTAGCCCGGCGACGTGGCGGTAGGGCACGACCATCAGGTGGCCGGGGTTGTACGGGTACAGGTTGAGCACCGCGTAGACCGTCTCGCCGCGCGCCACCACCAGGCCTTCCCGGTCGTCCAGCGTCGGGATCCGGCAGAACGGGCAGCCGCCGTCGTCCGTGCTGCCGGTGCCGTCCTCGCCGGTGATGTACGCCAGCCGGTGCGGCGCCCAGAGCCGCTGCAGCCGGTCCGGTGTGCCGGCACCTTCCTGCGGCACGATCTCCGAGCCGCCGTCAGACGCCTCGCTCACACCTGCACCCGGTCGGCGACGGCGCGCACGACCTCCTCGATCGCGTCGGCCACCGGCACGCCGTTGTTCTGCTCCCCGCTGCGGTAGCGGAACGAGACCGCGCCCTTGGCGACGTCCTCGTCGCCGGCGAGCAGCATGAACGGGCACCTTCTGCTTCTGCGCGTTGCGGATCTTCTTCTGCATCCGGTCGTCGGAGGTGTCGACCTCGACCCGGATGCCGCGCGCCCGCAGCCGCGCGGCGACGTCGTCGAGGTAGGCGACGTGCTCGTCGGTGATCGGGATGCCGACGACCTGCACCGGCGCCAGCCAGGGCGGGAACGCGCCGGCGTAGTGCTCGACCAGCACGCCGAAGAACCGCTCGATCGAGCCGAACAGCGCGCGGTGGATCATGCACCGGCTGCTGCCGGGTCCCGTCGGCGGCCTGGTACTCGAGCTCGAACCGCGCCGGCATGTTGAAGTCGACCTGGATCGTCGACATCTGCCAGGTGCGGCCGATCGCGTCGCGCGGCCTGCACCGAGATCTTCGGGCCGTAGAAGGCCGCGCCGCCCGGGTCGGGCACCAGCTCGAGCCCGGTCTCGGTCGCGGCGTCCTCGAGCACCTCGGTCGCCACCGCCCACTGCTCGTCGCTGCCGACGAACTTGTCCGAGCCCTCGTCGCGGGTCGACAGCTCGAGGTAGAAGTCGTCGAGGCCGTAGTCCTTGAGCAGGCCGAGCACGAAGCCCAGCAGGTGCTTGATCTCGTCCGGCGCCTGCTCCGCGGTGACAGTAGATGTGCGAGTCGTCCTGGGTCAGGCCGCGCACCCGGGTCAGCCCGTGCACCACGCCGGACTTCTCGTAGCGGTAGACCGCGCCGAACTCGAACAGCCGCAGCGGCAGCTCGCGGTAGGACCGCCCGCGCGACTCGGAAGATCAGGTTGTGCATCGGGCAGTTCATGGGCTTGAGGTAGTAGTCCGCGCCCTCCATCTCCATCGGCGGGAACATGCCGTCGGCGTAGTACGGCAGGTGCCCGGAGGTCTCGAACAGCGCCCGCTTGGTGATGTGCGGGGTGTCGACGAACTCGTAGCCCGCCTCCTCGTGCCGCTGCCGGAGTAGTCCTCCATCACCCGGCGGATCACGCCGCCCTTGGGGTGGAAGACGGCCAGGCCCGAGCCGATCTCGTCGGGGAAGGAGAACAGGTCGAGCTCGGCGCCCGAGCTTGCGGTGGTCGCGCTTCTCGGCCTCCTCCAGCCGGCTGCAGGTGCGCCTTGAGCGCGTCGCGGGTCTCCCACGCGGTGCCGTAGATCCGCTGCAGCTGCGGGTTCTTCTCGCTGCCCCGCCAGTACGCCGCGGCCGACCGCATCAGCTTGAACGCCGGGATGTGCCGGGTGGTCGGCAGGTGCGGCCCGCGGCACAGGTCCTTCCAGGCCAGCGTCCCGTCCTTGCGGACGTTGTCGTAGATCGTCAGCTCGCCGGCGCCGACCTCGACCTCCGCACCGTCGGCGGCGCTCGCGGCGTCGCCGCCCTTGAGGCCGATCAGCTCGAGCTTGTACGGCTCGGCGGCCAGCTCGGCGCGGGCCTCGTCGTCGGAGACGACCCGGCGGGCGAAGCGCTGCCCCTCCTTGACGATCTGCTGCATCCGCTTCTCGATGCGCTCGACGGTCCTCGGGGGTGAACGGGGTCTCGACGTCGAAGTCGTAGTAGAAGCCGTTCTCGATCGGCGGGCCGATGCCGAGCCTCGCGTCCGGGAACAGCTCCTGCACGGCCTGCGCCATCACGTGCGCGGTCGAGTGCCGCAGGATCGCCCGGCCGTCGTCGGAGTCGATCGCGACCGGCTCCACCTCGTCGCCGTCGGCGAGCACGTGCGCCAGGTCGCGCAGCTCGCCGTCGACCCGGGCCGCGATCACCGACCGGTCGCCCTCGAAGACCTCCGCCGCCGTCGTGCCGGCAGCGACCTGACGCTCGCTTCCGTCGACGGTGATGCGCAGGTCGGGCACGGGGGTTCCCTTCGTCGGGCGTTCAGCGGTCCCCGCGATGCTATCGACCGACCTGTGACGTTCTCGCCCGCGTTTCGGTCAGGCTGGGTCCGGGCACGGTACCGGGTCGCCGACCCGGACGGTGCCGGCGACGGCGACGTCCGCGTAGGCGCCGAGACAGTGGTCCGGCCGGCGTACGACGTGTCAGCTGCACGTCCCCGACGGCCACCGTCGACCCGACCCAGTCCTGCTCCCCCGGCGCGCTCGGCTCGAGGTCGAGCACCAGGTTCGCCCGCGGCGCGCTGATGTCGCAGGAGTCGCACTCCTCGGCGTGCTGGGCGTCGGCCATCGAGGTGCGCGACACGACGTGCACCGGGGCGACGTCGACGAAGCCGGCGCCCTCGCGGTGCGCGAGGTGGACCGGCCGCCCCAGCCAGGCCGACAGGGCCTCGCCCGCGGCCTCGGCGCCGAGCCCGGCCTGTGCTCCCGGCACGTCGAGGCGCAGCTCGCCGTCGAGCAGCCGGGTGCCGACCTCGCGCAGCCTCGGCTCCTCGGCTGCGGTGACGGTCTCGCCCGCGTCGTCGACCACGGCCCAGGACCGGTCGCCGGCCAGCCCACCGTCGACGACCGCAGCCGACTCGACCGAGGTGCCGGCCATCGACTTCACCGGGAACACCCAGAGCTGGCCGACCCGACCGACGAGAGTCACGGGTTCGGTGGTCATCGCTCGGGCGGCCGCGCTGCCGCCGTGAGCTCGTAGAGCCCGCCGTCGATCGTGACGGCCCAGAGCTCGCGGTCGGCGTCCTCGCCGAAGCTCGTCAGGCCGTCCAGCTGCGCCATGGTCGACAGGCCGGTGCTGGTGCCGGTGAACACCCGGCCGGAGCCGAAGTCGCCGCCGATGTAGGTGCCGCCGAGCTCGTCGGCGAACCGCTCGCCGCGGTAGACGAAGCCGCCGACGACCGAGGTGCCGAAGTCGCGCCCGTAGCTCCACTCCGGCTCGAGGTAGGTCGTGCCCGTGCGGCACCGGCTGTCCTCGTAGGTGGCGGTCGCCTCGAGGCAGGACCAGCCCAGGTTGGCTCCGCCGGTCCCGGACGGGATGCGGTCGATCTCCTCGAACCGGTTCTGGCCGACGTCCCCGACCCAGAGGTCGCCGGTCGTGCTGTCGATGGAGAACCGCCAGCCGTTGCGCAGCCCGGTCGCCCAGACCTCTCCGCGGCCCGGCTTCTTGCCGGCGTACGGGTTGGTGGACGGGACGCAGTAGGCGCGCTTGCAGGCCCGCCGCGCCCCGATGACCGACAGCCGCAGGATCTTGCCCTGCAGCGAGCGCCGGTTCTGGGCGACGTTGGACGGGTCGCCGCCGCCACCGCCGTCGCCGGTCGACAGGTAGAGCTGGCGGTCGTTGCCGAAGGCGAGCTGGCCGCCGTAGTGGTTGGAGAACTGCGCCGGGTGGTTCACGTCGAGGACTCGCTGGTACGACGACGCCGGCACCCGGTTGGACGTCGCCGACGGCGCGCGGAACCGCGCGACCCGGAGGTCGCCGTCCTTGTTGGTGTACGCCGCCCAGAGGTACGGCTTCGACGCGTACCGGGGGTGGAAGGCGATGCTGAGCAGACCGCCCTCGCCGTTGGTGCGGACCCGGCGGTGGATGTCGAGGAACGGGCGCGCGACCAGCTCACCGTCGACGAGGACCCGGACCCGGCCGCCCTTCTCGACGACGAACAGCCGGCCGCTGCCGTCGCGGGCCGAGGTGACGTGGGTCGGCTGGCTGAGCCCGTCGGCCCGCAGCACGAACTCCGGGGTCGGCTTGCCCGTGCCGGCGTTGGCGGCCGGGGCGCCGGGAAGACCGGCGAGCGGAACGGCGAGCAATACGGCAGCCAGTCCGATCAGGCACCGACGGACGGGGCGGCTGGCGTCGCGCATTTTCGTGGTCCCCCGGTGGGCGTGGAGCTGGGTCGGGGCCACTGTACGACTTCAGGACGCCCTCGACGTGGCAGAGTCGCCGGGCGATGGTGACCCGATGAGCGCACGCTTCGAAGAGCTGGACTGGCGTCCCACACCGATGGGCGACATCAGCCTGCGGCGGCGCCGTGACCCGGTGACCGGCACCGACGTGTACGAGGTCAAGCTCGACGACGACTTCCTGATGTCGAGCATGTTCGTGGCGGCCGAGGTCGAGGTCGCCCGGCTCGCGCTGGCGGCACTGCCGCACGAGCGCCGGCGAGATCGACGTGGTGGTCGGCGGGCTGGGGCTCGGCTACACCGCGCAGACCGTGCTGGAGAACCCGCAGGTGCGGTCCCTGGTCGTGGTCGAGGCGCTGCCCGAGGTGATCGAGTGGCACCAGCGCGGCCTGGTCCCGGTCGGACCGGTGCTGACCGCCGACCCGCGCTGCCGCCTGGTCCACGGCGACTTCTTCGCGCTCGCGGCGTCGCCGGGCCTCGACCCCGACGACCCGGAGCGGCGCTTCGACGCCGTCGTCGTCGACATCGACCACTCGCCGCGGCACCTGCTGCACCCGAGCCACGCCGGGTTCTACGCAGCCGACGGGCTGGCGCCGGCTCGCCGGGCACCTGCGGCCGGGCGGCGTGTTCACGCTGTGGTCCAACGACCCGCCGGACGCGGAGTTCGAGGCGACGCTGCACGGGTGCCTTCGCCGACGTGGCGTCGACGGTGGTGAGCTTCCCCAACCCGCTGCAGGAGTCGGACGCGACCAACACGGTCTACGTCGCCCGGTTGGGGTCCCGGTCAGCGACGGGCGGCGGGCTGTAGCTTCCCGATTGACGGGTCACCCACTGGACGATCCGGAGAGCACGGCATGTGCGCTAGCTGTTCTGCCCCGGGAGGTTGGTGCACCCGGGTTGACTGAATGATCTTGATGTGATGAGGACCTCCGGGTGAGGTGTGGAGCTGTCGAAGCCATTCACACCGACCTGGAGGTCCTCGTGCCCCACGCTAACGCCCCGTTGACCGAACTCGGCCGGCTCCGACTCGCTCGCTGCCGTCGTCGACCAGGGCTGGCCAGTGCCCGCGCCGCGGAACGGTTCCAGGTGTCGCGCACCACCGCGACAGCGCTGGGCGCGGCGCTATCGGTCAGCTGGCCCGGCCGGGATGGTCGACCGGTCCTCGCGCCCGCACCGCTGCCCGAACCGGACCCCGGCGCCGGTGGTGCGCAAGATCGTGCACCACCGCACCAAGAAGCGGCTCGGGCCGGTGCAGATCGCTGCCCTGGTCGGGGTCGCGCCCTCCACGGTGCACCGGGTGCTGACCCGCTGCGGCCTGCAGCGGCTGGCCTGGCTGGACCGGGCCACCGGCACCCCGGTCCGCTACGAGTACCCCGACTCCGGGCGGGCTGGTCCACGTCGACGTCAAGAAGCTCGGGGTGATCCCGGCCGGCGGCGGCTGGCGCAAGCTCGGGCGCACCCAAGGCAACCGCAACACCCATGCCGACAAGTCCACCGGCCGGACCAGCCGGCACCGCAACCCGCTGCACGGCCACGCGTTCATCCACGCCGCCGTCGACGACCACTCCCGGCTGGCCTACTGCGAGATCCACGAGAACGAGACCCGCGAGACCGCCGCCGCGTTCTGGACCCGGGCCCACGCCTGGTTCGCCGCCCACGGCATCACCGTGCAGCGCGTCCTGACCGACAACGGCGGCTGCTACCGCTCCCACCTCTGGGCCGACACCCTCGCCCAGCTGGGCGTGACAGCACCTGCGGACCCGGCCCTACCGGCCCCAGACCAACGGCAAGGTCGAACGGTTCAACCGGACCATGCTCAACGAATGGGCCTACCAGCGGCTGTTCACCTCCGAACACGCCCGCCGAGCAGCTCTGCCAGCATGGCTACACCGCTACAACCACCACCGGCCCCACACCGCCACTCGGCGGCCTCGCACCGATCACCAGGTGCACCAACGTGCCAGGGCAGAACAGCTAGCCCAGCTCGAGGCGGTGCACTGCCACCGACCGTCGAGGCCCTCCATCCGCAGCGCGACCGCATTCGGGCGCCGGCCGCGCCGCACCAGCGCCGCCACCTCGGCGACGCCGTCGTCGGGCTCGCTGACGTGCACCGAGCGGACCATCCCGCGCGACGTCGCGCCGGGCCGCGAGGGAGCGTCGGCGCGGCGACCTGGTCGTACACCTCGTGGCTCGTCCAGCGGACCAGCTGCCCGAGCGGCCGGTCGCCGGCCAGCACCTCGACCATCGCCTGAAGGAAACGAGCGGCCCAGCCGTGTTGCTCGGGCAGTACATCGCGGCAGGTCGGCTGCGGCCCGAACTCCGCCTCGTCGAGCAGGTCCTGCGAGGCTGCCTGGGGGCGCGACGACGAGGCGGAGGCCGAGGGGGCCACCGGAACCGCCCGGCAGACCGGTGGGCAGCACGAACGCCAGCGCCAGCGTGCCCTGGACGGCTCCGGCCGCACTGGCCGCCGCCGACGACCAGCCGCCGCCGGCGGCGGAGCCGCCAGCTCGTCGTCGTACGGCGGTTCGCAGACCGGCACGGGCAGGCGACGCAGGGTCGGCTGGATGCGGCGCGATGGTCATCACGGCTCCTCGGGTCGGAGCAGGGCTGCTGGTCGGGTGGGTCGGGGGCTGCTCGGGGTCGTCGCTCTCGTCATGGCGGCGGGCGGAGCCGTTGGCCGGGGAGGATCAGGTCGGGGTCGGCGCCGATGACGTCGCGGTTGGCCGGTGCCAGCGCGGCCACTCGTCCGCGACCTCCGCCGCGTCGCGCCGGGACCCAGGTGGCGGGCCGCGATGTCCCAGAGCGTGTCGCCCCGGCGTACGACGACCTCGTCGGCGCCGCCCGCAGCGGGCGCGGCGCGGTCGCGACCAGGTGCACGCGGGGCGGCCCGCCGCGGCGGGTGGGCCAGCGGGCCGGTCCGGGGTCCACCCGCGAGGAGCAGGTCCGCCCGGCCCGTCGAGAGGCTGGCAGCGCCGGTGCCGGTCGCCTTGGTCACGGCTGGGGACGCCTCGCGACCGGGCTCTGCGCTGCTGCGGGGAGCCCGCCGGCCGAGCCGCGCCGGCCAGGGCGCCACCAGCGAGCCGCCGGCGCCCAGCACTCCCGCCGCGCCCGGCGGACGAGGGCCGGTGTGACCCGCTCGGCGAGCCGCTCCAGTGGGGGCGGGCGCCGTGCAGGACTCGACGGCCAGGGCCAGCGCCGGTGAGCCCCAGCCAGGTGAGCACCCACCCAGGCCGCCGGCGCCGCTGCCAGGCCGATCTAGGCGTCGAGCGGAGCGGGGCCCGGCGCGCGTACCGCGCCAGCGACGCCCGCGGACGCCCAGACCAGGACGCCGCTGGCGGCGAGGTAGCCGGTCAGCACGACGGCGCCGGCCATGACCGCCGCCACCCCCCGAGCTTGTTGCCGCACGATCCTCCGCTTGGCGTCCTAATCATGGTTTGCTTGTGTTTGCCTTTGTAATGTTGGTTCGTGTCTGGTCAAGCCCGCTGCGATCGGCATGTGACCGACGAGCGACGGCAGGGGCGGAGGCACCCGAGGGCCGGGGCAGAGGACGGGGAGGTGGGTCGGTGCGCTGGGACGAGCTGTTCCGCGACCTCGAGGCCCAGCTCGGGCCGCCGGCGCCGCCGAGCTCGACGCCGAGGTCGCCGACCAGGACCCGCCGGGAGGCCGCCCGGCCTCTGCGCTCGTCGACCGGGCGCGCGCCGCGGTGGGTCAGCGGTCGCCGCGCAGGTCCTGGGCGCGGTGCGGTCGAGGGCGGCTGCGTGACGTGGGCTCCCAGTGGCTGCTGCTCGACGAAGACGGTGGGGCTCACGCCGTGCTGCCGCTCCCCGCGCTGCTGTCGGTGTCCGGGCTCCCGGTGGACCGGTGTGCCGGGGTCCGGCGGTGAGGTCTTCGCTCGGCTCGGGCTGGCTTCCGCGCTGCGCGGGATCGCCCGGGACCGGGCGCCGGTCTTGCCTCGACCTTCCTTTCGACGGCAGCGTGGTCACCGGCACGCTGGACCGGGTGGGCGCGGACTTCCTCGAGCTCAGCGCGCACGGGCCGGGGGAGCCGCGCCGTCGCGACGACGTGACCGTGGTGCGGACCGTGCCGTTCGCGGCGCTGGCGCTGGTCCGCAGCGGGCCCTGACTCGCTCATGCGGCGGGAGCTTCGTCCTGCTCGGCGGTCCTCGTCCTTGCAGTGGCACGCCGTCGTCCTCCGGCGTGGTCGGCCGAACTGGTGCTGGAGACGAACTCGCGGGTCTGGTCGTACATCCGCGCGATGTAGCTTCTCGAGCTCGCTGGCCTCCACCCGCCACTGGCCACGGCCACCGATCTTGATCGCCGGCAGCTCGCCGGAGCGCACCAGCGAGTAGACCTGGGCCGACGGAGTGTTGAGCACCTCCGCGACGTCGGTGAGCTGGAGGAACCGCGGCTGTCGCCATCGGTGACGGCGTGGCGGTCTGCATGGTCGCCCAGTATGCCTGCGGTTGCCTGCGACTGCCTCCGCCCGTCCACAGCCGCGTCCCGCTGCGGTCCCTGTGGACAGCCGTCACCGCACCGCCTCCGCGTGCGGCAGGATGACCGCCGGTCGCCCACCGGCGCGCCTCGGTCGCGAACGATCAGGGGGAATGCCTCGTGTCTGACCTGCTCGACCCTGCCGAGCGCCTACCGCGGCCCGTCTGCCGCAGCCCGCTGGCTCGACACCCGGCTGCTACTCGGCCTGCTGCTGGTGCTGCTCGTCCGTGGTCGTCGGCGCCAAGGTGTTCGCCGAGGCCGACGACCGGGTGCGCGGTCTGGGCGGTCACCCACGACCTCGGTGCGGACACGGCGCTGACCGACGACGACCTGCAGGCCGCGTTCCGTCCGGCTGACGAGGCGGCCGCCCGCTACGTCTCGGCTGGCGAGGCCTCGCGGGCTGGTCGCTGACCCGTCCGGTCGGCCGGGGCGAGTTGCTGCCGTTCGCGCCCTCGCGCCGGCCGGGCCGCCGACCAGCGGCGCGTCGTCATCGAGGTCGACCGGTTCGCCGCAGCCGGGCTCGACAAGGGCCGGGTCGTCGACTCTACGCGTGCGCGCGAGGCCCAGGCGGGAGAGCCCGCGACCGCGCCCGAGCTCGTGCTGTCGTCGGTGACCGTCGCCGAGGACATCGACCGCGGCAGCGGCGCGTTCGGCGGGGGCGGTTCGAACGGCGGGCGTCACCCTGGCTCGTCGACGGGCCCGACGTCGCGACGTGCTCGACGCTGTCGCCGACGGCTCGGTCTTCGTCGTCCAGGTCCCGGCGGTGCCGACGAGGCGTCCGGGCGCGGCGGTCCGTGAACGTCCCGGTCCTCACCGCGGTGACCGGCGCCGGCTGGGAGTCCTCGCTCGTCGCCGGGCCTGGAGCGCAGCGCCGGCCGGCATCACGGTCGTGCGGCGGTGCGTGGACCTCGCCGACCTGCTCGCCGTCGCCGGCGACCGGCACGGCCCGGGCGGCGCTGCTCTCGGCCGAGCTGCGCCGTCTCGACCGCGACGCGCTCGCCCGCCTCGCTGCGGCCGGGGTCGCGGTCGTGGGCCTCTTCACGCCCGGCGACGAGCCCGCCGACACCCGGCTGCGCCAGCTCGGGTCTCGAGCCACGTGCTCGCCGGCCGACGCCGCGCCCGCCGACATCGCCGAGGCGGTGACCGCGGCGTGCTGGCGAGCAGGCGGAACCGGCCGGCCACGTCGTACGCCGAGCCGCCGCCGCGACGCGGTCACCGACGGCCGCGGCCAGGACGGGCCGCCGACGCCGGCGACCGACGCGCCGGGCACCGGCCGGCTCGTCGCCGTGTGGGGACCGACGGGCGCGCCGGGGCGGACGACGGTGGCGGTCGGCGTCGCGGGCGAGCTGGCCGCGCTCGGGGGTCCAGCACGCTGCTGGCCGACGCCGACGTCTACGGCGGCGTGGTCGCCCAGGTGCTCGGGCTTCCTCGACGAGGCGCCCGGGCTGGCCGCGGCCGCGCGGCTGGCCGAACAACGGCAGCTCGACCTGCCGATCGCTGGCCGAGTCGCGCCCGAGGCGGCGCCCGGCCTGCGGGTGCTCACCGGCATCTCGCGGGCCGACCGGTGGCCCGAGCTGCGGCCGGCGGCGCTCGAGCAGGTGCTGGGAGTCGCCCGCAGCCTGGCCGCCGTCACGGTCGTCGACTGCGGCTTCTGCCTCGAGCAGGACGAGGAGCTCTCCTTCGACACCGCCGCGCCGCGGCGCAACGGCGCGACGCTCGCGACGTCTGGGGCGGCCGACGTGGTGCTCGCCGTCGGCACCGGCCGACCCGGTGGGCTGCAGCGGCTGGTCCGCGGGCCTCGGCGAGCTGCGCGAGGTGCTGCCCGGCGTCGCTGCCGCGGGTGGTGGTCAACCGGGTGCGCCGCAGCGCGGTCGGGTCGCGACCCGCGGCCAGCTCACCGAGGCGCTCGAGCGCTACGCCGGCGTACGCGACCGTCACCTTCGTGCCCGACGACCGCGAGGCATCGACGCGCGCGGTGCTGCAGGCGCAGCTCCTCGGCGAGGTGGCCCCCGACTCCGCCGGCTACGTGTCGCGCTGGCCGAGCTGGCCGGTCGTCCCTGACCGCGCCAGGCGCCGGCCGCCCGCAGAGCGGCGGGGTGCTGACGACGGATGGCGCCTGAGTGCGCCGGGATGATCGACCTGCGCGTGCCCGCCCTGCCGCCCTGGTCGTCGACTGGGGCGGCGTGCTGACCGAGCCGCTGGACGCACGCGATCCGGGCCTGGGCCGACGCTCGACGGCGTCGACTTCGACCACTACGTCGACGTCATGCGGTCCTGGCTCGGGACCGCACCAGGGCGAGCTGGCCCAGGACAACCCGGTGGCGGCGCTGGAGCGCGGCGAGATCGAGGTGCCGCACTTCGAGCAGCAGCTCGCGCCGGCGGCTCTCCGAGGCCACCGGTCGCGAGGTCCCGCCGCCGGGCTGCTGCAGCGGATGTTCGACCAGTTCGAGCACGCGCCGGCGATGGCCGGCGCTCGTGCTGCGCGCCCGGCGGGCCGGGCTGCGCACCGGGCTGCTGTCGCAACTCGTGGGGCAACGAGTACCCCCGCGAGGGCTGGGACGAGATGTTCGACGCGATCGTCATCTCGCGGCGAGGTGGGGATGCGCAAGCCGGAGCCGGAGATCTTCGCCCACGTCGCTCGCGCTGCTCGGGCGTCGCGCCGGCGCAGACGGTCTTCGTCGACGACCTGACCGCACAACGTGCGGGCCGCCGAGGCGCTCGGCCTGGTCGGCGTGCACCACACGTCGTACGACACGACCGCCGCCGAGCTCGAGGCCCTTTCGGCGTCCACCTGCGCGACTGACCCGCGCGGGACGCAGCGGTCAGGCTGGCGAACAGCAGGGACAAGCCGCCGACGGTGTAGGCAGACCATCAGCGACCAGCAGCGGGATCTGCCCGACGACGGCCCGCCGGCGCGGCAGCAGCCGCACGGCGCGGTCGTGGGCGAGCACCACGCCGAGCACGTGGCCGGTGACGACCGCGGTCACCTGGATCACCGCGGTCAAGCCTCGGCGTCGGCGAGTCGTGCGCGTCGACGCCGCGGTCGCCGGTGCCCAGCCAGTCGGCCCCGGTGCCCAGCGGGTCGGAGAGCTGGATCACCGTCTGCTGGCCGATCAGCACCAGCAGCGACCAGTAGTGCGCGACGACGTAGCCCATCACGATCGGGCACGATGGCTGTGGGCGAACTCGGCGCCGACTCAGCGGCCGCAGGCGACGTGCCGCGCGACCGACAGCGCGCGCCGCCACCGGCGAAGGCCGACGTCACGAGCACGACCATGCCGAGCAGCCCGAGCGTCCCGGTGACCTCGGCGGGCAGCGGGCCGCCCTGCAGGTGGTGACCCACCACGGCGTGCTGGCGAACGAGTCGTACGCCGTCGACCCGAGCAGCACGCCCGACCACCGCGAACAGCCCCGGCGCGACCGGCGTCCGGCCACCCCGGCCAGCGGGTTGCGCAGCACGAGGACGCCGTCGTCGCGGCGCCCGAGCGGCGAGAGCCGGCCCGGCCAGCGACGAGAACACCTCGAAGCCGTCGCCCCTGTCGAACCAGCGCGAGCCCGAAGTACGTCGCGGCGAGCAGGTGCACCGCGAGGTACGCCGCGAAGAACGTCCGCAGCACCGGCAGCGTCGTGTTCGTCCGGCGCCACCAGCTCGAGCCAGACGAACGCCAGCAGCGACGCGGCCGCCGGCCAGTAGCCGAGCCACGGCGGCAGCGGCGCCAGGCCGTCCTCCGGCCGGGTCCCCAGCGCGCCGCGACAGCAGCCCAGTGCAGCGACCGGATCGGGTTCAGCAGCCGCCACACCGGGCCGACCAGCATCGACAGCAGCGGCACGCCGATCCAGAGCAGGACGTAGACCGACGCCGGCCGTCGGGTTCAGCGCGTCGTCGCGGCCGAAGACGGCGGCCATCACGACGTACGCCGTGAGCGACCACCCCGAGCACGCGCAGCCGCGACCCGGCAGGCGACGCGCGCGTCGAGCACCCGCGCCAGCCGCGCCGGCAGCGGCCGGCCGGCCCGCTGCCGGGTCGAGCCGCGGCTCCCGCCAGAGCAGCCCGAGCGCGAGGAACGACACGACGAGCGCGACGGCCGCGCCGGTCACGCGCGTAGGAGAACGGGATCGGCAGGTCCTCGCGGCTGCCGACGCCGTGGGCGAGCACCGTGACCGGGGCTCGGTCGGCGAGCTGCACCGGCTCACCGCACCTCGAGCTGCAGCAGCTGCGAGCCCGCTCTCGTGGGTCTCGACCTCGAAGACCCCCTGCTGGTCCGCGACGAACTCGACGGTGGTCGGTCCGGCCGGCCTCGAGCTTCTCCTCGATGTCGAAGCCGTGGACGTGCAGCTCGTCGTCGACGTCACTGGTGACAGTCAGCCGCACCTGGCTGTCCTTGGCCACCTCGACCGCCGCGGCTTGGGCGGTGACCTTGCCGTCCTGACAGAGACGCTGATCTCGACGACCTGCTCGGTGCTCTCCGCGCTCGGGCTCGCGGACGCGGTCGGGCTGGCCGACGGACTGGCGGTGGGCGACGTCGATCGCCGAGCCGCCCTCCGCGTCGCCCGCAGGCGCACCCGAGACGAGGGCCAGCAGCGCGCCAGCGGAGGAGCACTACGGCGGTGCGCAGGGATCATGAGAGCCAGTGGGTGTCCATGGGCATGCCACCATGACATGCCGTGCCCGACCGGCTGAGCCCGCTGGACGTGTCGTTCCTCTACTTCGAGGAGCCCACGACGCCGATGCACGTCGGCGGCGTCGCGGTCTTCGAGGAGCCCGCCGACGGGTTTCGACCACGACCGGCTGGTCGAGCTGATCTCGCGAGCGCATCGCGTTCGTGCCGCGCTACCGCCAGCGCATCCGGTGGGTGCCCGGGCCGGCTCGCCAACCCGGTCTGGGTCGACGACGAGAACTTCGACGTCAACTACCACGTCCGCCGCTCGGCGCTGCCGCGTCCCGGCAACGACGAGCAGCTGCCGAGCTGGTCGCCCGGGTGCAGAGCCGCCGGCTGGACCGCGCCCGGCCGCTGTGGGAGATGTACCTCGTCGAGGGCCTCGCCGACGGCCGCTTCGCGATCATCACCAAGACCCACCACGCGATGGTCGACGGCATCGGCGCCGTCGACATCGGCCAGGTCATCCTCGACACCAGCCCCGGAGCCACGGCGACGGCCCGCCGGACAGCCTGGCGACCGCCGGCCGGAGCCGTCGTGGGTCGAGCTGGTCGCCGGGGCGGTGGCCGAGACGGTGCGCCGGCCCGACGGCGGCGGTCGACACGGTCGCGCGGCGGCATCGCCGAGGTACGGCACACCGGCCGGGCGGCTGCTCGGCGCGGCCGGCGGGCTGCTCGCGGCGGCGCACGCACGGCCGCGCGGCCCGCACCGGACAGCCCGCTCAACGCCGAGATCGGCGAGCAGCGCCGCTTCGCCATGGTCGCGCACTCGACCTCGACGACTACCGCCGCATCCGCAAGGCCCACGGCGGCGCCACGGTCAACGACGTCGTGCTGGCCACCGTCGCCGGGGCGCTGCGGGCCTGGCTGCTGACGCGCGGCGAGCCGGTCAGCCCGGCGACCACGGTGCGGGCGATGGTGCCGGTCAGCGTGCGGCGCGCGACGACGACGGCCGGGCAGGTGCGCCGGCAACCGGGTCTCGTCGTACCTGGTCGACCTGCCGGTCGGCGAGCCGAGCGCCGTGATGCGGCTGCACCAGGTGTCGTACCGGATGCAGGCGCACAAGGAGACCGGCCAGGCAGTCGGCGCCGACGGCGCTGGCCGGGCTCGCCGGCTTCTCGCCGCCGACGCTGCACGCGCTGGGCGCCCGGGTCGCCAGCGGGCTGTCGAAGCGGCTGGTTCAACCTCGTGGTCACCAACGTGCCCGGCCCGCAGCAGCCGCTCTACGCCGGCGGCGCCCGGATGCTCGCGGCGTATCCCGGTCGTGCCGCTGGCCAAGGGGCAGGCGCTGCAGCATCGGCCTCACGTCGTACGACGGCGGGGTGTTCTACGGCCTCAACGCCGACCGCGACGCGATGCCCGACGTTGACGTGCTCGCCGCAGTGCCTCGAGGACGCGCTGGCCGAGCTCGCTGGAGACGGTCCGGTGACGCCTCGGCGCGGGCATCGTGCTCGGGGCCGGGCGGCGTGCTCGGCGCGGCCTGGACCATCGGCGCGCTGAAGGCCATCGCCGAGGTGGAGGGCTTCGACCCGGACGGCGCCGACGTCATCGTCGGTACGTCGGCGGGTCGGTGCTCGCGGCGCTGCTCGGGTCGGGCCTGACCGTCGACGACCTGCTCGACCACCAGCGCGGGATGCCGCTGCCGCACGAGCTCGGGGCCGACTGGAGCTACGACCGCTCCACCGGTGGCGCCCGGCCGCCCCGGCCGAGGCTCGCCGTCGGGCTCGCCGGCGCTGCTGCGCCGCGCTCGATGGCCCACCCCGGGCAGCTGCCGCCGCTGGCCGTGCTCGCCGCGCTGACCCCGGCCGGCACCGGGACGCTGGCGCGAGGTCGGGCGGATGGTCGCCTCGGTCGCGACCGATGACGGCTGGGTCGACCGGGACGGCGTCTGGGTCGTGGCCATGGACTACGACTCGGGGCGCCGAGTCGCCTTCGGCCGCGACGGCTCGCCCGCGGCGAGCCTCGACGAGGCGGTGATGGCCTCGTGCGCCATCCCCGGGTGGTACGCGCCGGTGTCGATCGGCGGCCGGCGCTACGTCGACGGAGGGGCCTGTCGACCACCAGCGCCGACCTGCTCGCCAGCGCCGAGCTCGACGAGGTGTACGTCCTCGCGCCGATGGCGTCCTTCGTGACCGACCACCCACGCCAGCTCG
>CAVYTH010000019.1:0-424500 GCA_963771345.1 uncultured Actinomycetota bacterium | reverse complement strand
GTGGCAGGGCTGGCCGAAGGGCGCGGTACCGCCAGCGGTGCCTGCGCTGGCCCGCGGCGCCGGTGCGGTCTGTGTGCGCTTTCGCAACCCACAGATCGACTTTCGTCACGTTGTGAGAAAGTTTGTAGAATTCTCGACGAAAGATCTTCACAGTTCCGCAACAAGCAGTTAGCGTTCCTGAGCAACTTCGACTGTGATGCGGGTCACGGTCCGCGTCCGACTGACCCGCGCTCCCTCCCCGAGGGTTGCGCAAGGAGGGATCCACAAAGTTATGGATATAGGGACTCAGTCGGCGGCAGCTGCTGAAGATCGGCGCCGGCCGCCGGCGCAGCGGTCGCTCTCACGCCGCTCAACTCCTTGGGTCGGCCCTCGCGGCGCCGGTGGCAGGGCAGGGCCCAACGGCCGGCTCATCGCGGCGGACAAAGAGTCGGCACCATCACCTTCACCCAGCGTGATGTCCCCGGCCGGTTTGGCGATCTCCGCCGGAGGCACGACCACGGGGTGGCTGGGCGGTGCGAACTTCCCCGACGACCCCACCGACCTCGGCGGGTTGGTCCCGCTGCCAGGTGGGTGGAAGGAGCTGTTCGAGTACTTCGCCGCGGTCGGCATCGAGCAGGTCGAGTTCGCTGGCTACGGGCAGCACGCCGCCAACCCGGGCGGCACTGCTGGTACCCGGGGGACGGCAACGCCGCCGGCCGCGCGGCCTACCTCGCCTACGCCCGCACTCTGCGCGGCTTTCTCGACGACAACGGTCTCGAGGCGATCGGCAATCACGGCATCATCCCGAACACCTGGAACGGGCCGACAGCGCCGGCGGCGCGATGTCCGCCGCCGACTCCCCGGCTTCAGACCGAGCTCGAGTTCGGCACGATCCTCGGCACGCCCTACTGGGCACGGGCAGCGACCCCGCGCAGCCGCCAACAACCGCGGGATCGAGCCATGGACCCTCGCGGGTGAGAAGTGGACGGCGCTCAACGAGATCAGCGCACAGTTCGGCATCCAGATGTACACCCACAACCACGCCGAGGCCTACGACTTCCTGCAGGACGGGCCGATGGTCACCGTCACCCAGGACCGCGTCACCGGGGCCCCGATCGCGCCGACCCTGGTGCGGGCGGAGTCGGGCAAGCGGCTGATGCAGCACTACCTGGACGTCACCGACCCCGGCCTCGTCGTGGTCGAGATGGACATCTACTGGGCGCACGTGGCGCAGCACCGGTTCCGCTGGCGCTACGACGAGAACGGCAACCGCGTCGAGGACATCTTCGACCCGCTGGCCCAGGTCGCGGAGCAGACCCAGCGCTACCCGCTCTACCACGCCAAGGACGGCGACCGGACGGCCGAGCCCCTCGGCGTCGGCCACGGCTACACGATGGTGCCGTTCGGCGACCCGACGGCCGACATCGACTACCGGACCTTCTTGCAAGCAGGGCGCGAAGGGCTCCCACAACCCCAACTACGAGCAGGACAACGCCCCCGGCGGAGCCGCCGACCCGGGTCGATCCCTGCGCGTTCACCGCGATCAGTGCGGCCAACATGAACGGCCTGCGCGGATAGGCTCGGCCGGAGCGCTGCCTTAGGGTCCAGGCGCCCAGGGGCCTTTCGGCTCCGGGCGCCTGGCTGCGTCCTCGACACTGGTCGGCCAGCCGTCGGGCAGGGATCGGCGGTCGGCTCAGCTGCTGGTGAACGCGGCGTCGAACGCCGCGGTCGGCGGGTCGAACGCCAGCCGGCGGACGAACTCCAGCGCCTCGGGCGCGCCGACCAGGCGGTCCATCCCGGCGTCCTCCCACTCGACCGAGATCGGCCCCGTCGTAGCCGATCGTGTTGAGCATCCGGAAGCACGCCTCCCACGGCACGTCGCCGTGCCCGGTGGAGACGAAGTCCCAGCCGCGGCGCGGGTCGGCCCAGGCGAGGTGCGAGCCCATCCGGCCGTTGCGGCCGTTGCCGACCTGGCGCTTCGCGTCCTTGCAGTCGACGTGGTAGATCCGGTCCTTGAAGTCCCAGAGGAAGCCGACCGGGTCGAGGTCCTGCCAGACGAAGTGGCTCGGGTCCCAGTTCAGCCCGAACGCCGGCCGGTGACCGATCGCCTCCATGCGTGCGCGACCGTCGTCCAGTAGTCGTACGCGATCTCGCTCGGGTGCACCTCGTGCGCGAACCGGACGCCCTCCTCGTCGAAGACGTCGAGGATCGGGTTCCAGCGGTCGGCGAAGTCCTGGTAGCCGTCGTCGATCATCGACTGCGGGCACCGGCGGGAACATCGCGACGGTCTTCCAGATCTTCGAGCCGGTGAAGCCGACGACGGTGTCGACGCCGAGCCGCGCGGCCGCCCGCGCGGTCGCCTTCATCTCCTCGGCGGCCCGCTGCCGGACGCCTTCGGGGTCGCCGTCGCCCCAGACCCGGTCGGGCAGGATGCCGCGGTGCCGCTCGTCGATCGGGTCGTCGCAGACGGCCTGGCCGGTGAGGTGGTTGGAGATCGCGAAGACCTTCAGGTCGTGCTTCGCCAGCATGTCCAGCTTGTCGCGCGACGTAGCCGTCGTCCTCGGCGGCCTGCCACGACGTCGAGGTGGTCGCCCCAGCAGGCGATCTCCAGCCCGTCGTAGCCCCACTCGGAGGCGAGCCGGCACATCTCGGCGAAGGGCAGGTCGGCCCACTGGCCGGTGAACAGGGTGATCGGTCGGGTCATGTCCGCTGCTCCATCGCTGTGCGGCTGGTCCGCGTCGCATACTCGGAAGGCGGTGGGGGCGCCCCATGCGGGGAGGCGCCCCCACCAGTCTCGTGGCGGTCCGCCGTCAGGCCGGCGCTGCGACACGCGCTCCTGGCCAGCCGCGCTGCCGACGCCTCCCAGCCGCTGCCGCCGGCGACTCTCGACGGCGGCGAGCACCTGCTGGACCTGCAGCCCGTCGGCGAACGACGGGGCCGGGCCCGCCCTCGCCGATGGCGGTGACCAGGTCGACCACCTCGTGGGTGAACGTGTGCTCGTAGCCGAGCCCGTGACCCGGGCGGCCACCAGGCGTCGGCGTACGGGTGCGATCGGCTCGGTGACGAGGATCCGCCGGAACCCCGCGGTCTCGGCGTCCTCGGTGTGGTCGTGGAACTGCAGCTCGTTCATCGCCTCGAAGTCGAAGGCGAGGCTGCCGTCCGAGCCGTTGATCTCCAGCCGCATCGCGTTCTTGCGGCCGGTGGCGAACCGGGTCGCCTCGAACGACCCGAGCGCTCCCGCCGTCGAACCGCGCCAGGAACAGCGCGGCGTCGTCGACGGTCACCTCGCCCGTGCTCGGCGTCGCGCCGGATGCCGCCAGGCCGCTCGAGGCTGCCGGGCAGCGGCCGCTCCCGGACGAAGGTCTCGGTGAGCCCGGTGACCCCGGCGATCGGCGACCCGGCGACGAACTGCGCCAGGTCGATGATGTGCGCGCCGATGTCGCCGAGCGCACCCGAGCCGGCCTTGTCCTTCTGCAGCCGCCAGACCAGCGGGAACGCCGGGTCGACGATCCAGTCCTGCAGGTACTGCGCGCGCACGTGCCGGATCGTGCCGAGCCGCCCGTCCGCCACGAGCTTGCGGGCCAGCGCGATGGCCGGCACCCGGCGGTAGTTGAACGCCGACCATCGAGCGCACGCCCCGTGCCTCGGCCGCCTCGGCGGCCTGCGACCATCGCCTCGGCCTCGGCGACCGTGTTGGCGAGCGGCTTCTCGCACAGCACGTGCTTGCCCGCCTCGAGCGCGGCGATCGCGATCTCGGCGTGGGTGTCGCCCGGCGTGCAGATGTCGACGAGCTCGACGTCGTCCCGCGTCGAGCAGCCTCTTCCAGTCGGTCTCCACCGAGGCCCAGCCCATCCGCGCCGCGCAGCCGCGGTGGCCGCCGGCGTCACGACCGCACAGCGCGTCATCGCCGGGGCGAGCGGCAGGTCGAAGAACCGACCTGCCGTCCGCCAGGCCTGCGAGTGGGCCGCCCCCATGAAGGCGTAGCCGACCATCCCGACCCCGAGGGTCGGCGGTGCTCCGTCGGTCATGCGTGTTCCCTCCTCGCCGGTCCGTGCAGGGGTCAGGTCAGCGGTCAGGACTCGAAGCAGAGCGGCTTGTACTCCTCGACGTTGTCCTTGTTCACCACCGGGGCGTTGAGGACGACCCGCTTCGGCACCTCGACCTGCGACCAGGTCGGACATCCCCTTGTCCTGCGCGATCAACCGGGCCAGCTTGATGCCGTCGGCAGCCTGGGTCGGCGGGTAGATCACCGTGGCCTCCATCTCGCCGTCCTTGATCCACTGCATCGCGTTGCACGAGCCGGCGCCGCCGATGAAGGCGAACTCGTCCCGGTTGGCGTTGTCGAAGGCAGCCTTGACGCCGACGCCCTGGTCGTCGTCGTGGTTCCAGATGATGTCGATCTTCGGCGCGGCCTGCAGCAGGTTGGACGCCTGCTCCTCGCCCGACTCGACGGTGAACTCCGCGGCGACGCGGTTGTCGACCTTCTCACCGCACACCTTCAGCGCGTCCGCGAAGCCCTTCGAGCGGTCCTGGGTCAGCGGCAGCGCGTCGATGCCGGCGATCTCGGCGATGACCGGGTTCGTGAGGTTCTTGTCCTCCTTGAGCTGGCAGGCGTACGTACCCGCCGAGACACCCATGCCGTAGTTGTCGCCGAGGACCGTGGTCCGTGCGGCGAACGGCGAGGAGAACTCGCGGTCGACGTTGATGACCGGGATGCCGGCCTCCATCGCCTTGGTCGCGACGTCGGTGAGGGCAGCGCCGTCGGTCGGCAGCAGCACGATCGCGTCGACCTTGTCGTTGATGAACGTCTCGACCTGGCTGATCTGCAGGTTGGCGTCGTTGGTGCCCTCCGCCTGCTTGAAGTCGATGTCGTCGTACTTCTCGGCCTCGGCCTTGGCGGACGAGTTGATCGCGGCCAGCCAGCCGTGGTCCGCCTCCGGGCCGGAGAAGCCGATGATGACGGTGTCGCCGGGGTCGTCGTTGGAGCTGCCGGCGTTGCTGGCGGCCGACGACTCGGAATCGTCGGCGTCGGCCTCGGGCTCGTTGCTCGTACACCCGACAACGAGTACGGATGCGGCCAGCAGAGCGCCGGCGGTCGCGAACATCCGCCGGAGCGGACGGGTGGGACGGGACATGAGATCTCCTCGTTGTGTGGTCCCGGGACGGTCGCCCGGGCCGACGTGGTGGCTGGTCAGTGGTGACTGTTCAGTGGTGGCTGTCAGTGGTGGCTGTCGGCGGTGGGCGGGTTTGTTGGAGGTGGTTGGTGCATGACGGCGAGGGCCGGGCCGCTGGGTCAAGTCCTGCCGCTGCGCTCGGCGACGCGCTGCTGCAGCAGCACGGCGATGACGATGATCACGCCGGTCGCGACTGCCTGGTCGGACGAGTTCCTGGTTGTTGAGGGTGAAGACGTTGGTCAGTGTGTTGAAGATCAGGACACCGAGCACGGTGCCGACGATGGTGCCGCGGCCACCGCTGAGCAGGGTGCCGCCGATGACGACGGCGGCGATCGACTCGAGCTCGTAGAGGCCGCCGTGCGTCGAGCTGCCGGTGGTGGTCCTGGCCATGAGCATGACCGCCGCGAGCCCGCACGCGAGGCCGACCAGCACGTAGAGGCTGGCAGTGTGCCGACGTACGTCGATGCCGGCCAGCCGGGCCGCCTCTGCGTTGCCGCCGACAGCCAGCGTGCGCCGTCCGTACGTGGTCCGGTTGAGCAGCACCCAGCCACCGATCGCAGCCAGCGCGAAGATGATGACGAGGACCGGCACCCCGAGTACGCTGTCCGCCGAAGAACTGCACGAAGTCGCGGTTGCTGACGATCTGCGTCTTCTTCTCGGAGATGATCTCGGCCAGTCCGCGTGCCGACGCCAGCATCGCCAGCGTCACGATGAATGGCGCGATCCGCCCGTACGCGATGAGCAGCCCGTTGACGAGGCCGCAACCGCCGCCGACCGCGAGTGCGACGAGCACCATGACGATCCAGTGGGTGTCCTCGGCCATCGTCTGAGTCGCCAGCGTCGTCGCCCAGACCGAGGCCAGCGCGACGATCGCCCCGACCGACAGGTCGATCCCGCCGCCGGTGATGACGAAGGTCATGCCGATGCTGACGACGCCGATGACCGACGCAAGACGGAGGATCGTCAGCATGTTGTCGACGCTCGGCGAACCGGTCGCCCGCGGTGGCGATGCCGACGCCGATCAGGATCAGCAGGGCGATGACCAGGCCGAGGTTGCGCCCGACCGAGCTGTCCATGACCCGGGCGAACGTCGAGCCGGTGTCGGCGGCCTCGACGGCTGCTGCCTCGACCCGGCCCTGCTCGTCCGGAGGTGGGGCCGCCGGCGCGGGAGTCTTGCTGCTCGCTCATTCGACACGTCCTTCCATGACCAGGTCGAGGACCCGGTGCTCGTCGATGTCTGCGGCGGGGCCCTCGTGGACGACACGCCCCTCGCTGATGACCAGGACGCGGTCGGAGAGTCCGAGCACCTCCTCGACCTCGCTGGACACGACCACGACGGCGACACCGTCGTCGGCCAGCCGGCGGATCAGGCCGTAGATCTCGCTGCGCGCGCCGACGTCGACACCGCGGGTCGGCTCGTCGAGCAGCAGCACGCGGCAGCCGCGAAGCAGCCACCGGGCGAGCACCACCTTCTGTTGGTTGCCGCCGGAGAGGGTGCGCGCATCGCGCTGTACGCCGGTCGGGCGCACGTCGAGCGACGTCGCGTGCTCCTCTGCCGCGGCGCGCTCGTCGCCGCGGCGCAGGAAGCCGCCGTGGCGAAGCGGCTCAGGCGAGGCGAGCGTGATGTTGCGCGTCACCGACTGCTCGAGCAGCAGTGCCCTGGCTCTTGCGTTCCTCCGGGGCCAGCCCGACGCCGGCAGACGACTGCTGCCGTCACGGATCCTTTGCGGAGGGACTTCCCGTCGACCGTGACCTTGCCGGCCGACTGCTTGCGCGCCCCGTAGATGGTCTCCAGGATCTCCGAGCGGCCGGAGCCGACCAGCCCCGCGAGGCCGACGATCTCCCCCGCGCGCACCGAGAAGCTCACGTCGTGAACTCGCCGACGCGCGTCAGGCCCGTCGACCTCGAGCACGGGCGCACCCTGGTCGGGCGGCTCTTCCCGGCGCGGGAAGACGTACTCGATCGACCGGCCGGTCATCAGCTTGATCAGATCGGGCGTGGGGGTGTCCGCAGCGAGCAGCCCGGTGGCGACCGTGCGGCCGTCCTTGAGCACCGTGACCCGGTCGCGCGATCTCGCGGATCTCCTCGAGTCGGTGCGAGATGTAGACGACGGCGACGCCTTCGGCGGTCAGGTCGCGGATGACCCGGAACAGGTTCGCGACCTCGCCGGAGTCGAGCACCGCCGACGGCTCGTCCATCACGATCAGCCGCGCGTCGTGGGACAGCGCTCGGGCCATGCTGACGATCTGCTTGCCGGCCGCGGACAGGCGGCCGACCTCGCGACCCGGTGGGACCTCGGCGTGGCCGAGCCGGCGCGAGCAGCTCCCGGGTGGCGGCGGCTGCCTCGCTGCGCTTGGAGAATCCGCCGGTCGCGAGCTCGTGGCCGAGGTAGATGTTCTCCGCGACGCGTCAGGCCGTCGACCAGGTCGAGCTCCTGGTAGATCGTGGCGACGCCGAGCTTCATCGCGGCGAGCGGGTTGCTGAGCCGGACCGCCTCGCCCTGCCAGGTGATCGTGCCCTCGTCGGGCTGGTGGGCCCCGGCGAGCACCTTGATCAGGGTGGACTTGCCGGCGCCGTTCTGCCCGAGCAGGCGTGCACCTCACCGGGCCGGACGTCGAGGTCGACGCCGTCCAGCGCGCGGACCCCGGGGAACTCCTTGACGATGCCCGTCATCGTCAGCAGCGGCTGGCGTGCGTCGCGGTGTCAGTCATGGGAGAGCACCGAGTCGGAGATCATCCGGGCCGCGCCGACCACGCCGGCCTGCGGGCCCGAGCTCGGACAGCACGATGGGCAGGTTGCCGGTGGCCAGCGGCAGCGAGCGGCGGTAGACGACGCTGCGGAGCTCGGCGAGCAGCGGATGCCCGAGCCCGGCGGCGACCTCGCCGCCGATGACGACCATGCCCGGGTTGAAGAAGCTGACCAGGCCGGCCAGCAGCAGGCCGAGGCGTCGCCCGCCGTCGCGGACCAGCTCGACGGCCGCCTGGTCGCCGGCAGCGGCCGCGACCGCCACGTCGGCGGCGGTCAGGTCGCCGGCGGCGGCGAGCCGCTCGGCCAGCGGAGCGGACCGGCCGGCCGCGCGCGATCTCGGTCGCGTCCCGGGCCAGCGCCGCGCCGCTGAAGTGGGCCTCGAGGCAGCCGACGTTGCCGCAGGTGCAGACCGGGCCCGTCGTCGTCGACCCGGATGTGCCCGATGTCGCCGGCGCTGCCGCTGGCGCCGCGGTAGACCTGGCCGTCGACGATGATGCCGCAGCCGACGCCGGTGCCGACCTTGACGAACAGCAGGTCGTCGACCGTGCGGGCCAGCCCGGCGTGCATCTCGCCGAGCGCCATGATGTTCACGTCGTTGTCGACCAGCACCGGGCAGCCGAGGTGCTGGGAGAGCACGGAGCGCACCGGGAACTGGTTCCAGCCGGGCATGATCGGCGGGGCGACCGGGACGCCGTCGCGGAACGACACCGGGCCGGGTACGCCGACGCCGGCGCCGTGCAGGTCGACGGCCAGGCCGTCGGCGCGCAGCTTGCCGACGAGGTCGAGGACCACGGCCAGGACGGCGTCCGGGCCGTCGCGCACGTCGATCGGCTCCGACGACCTGCTCGAGCACGGTGAGCTGGCCGTCGGTGACGGCGACGTCGACCGAGGTGGCGCCGATGTCGATGCCGAGGAAGCGCAGGCTCAGAGGCCAGGCCGACGATCGCCGACCGGCGGCCCCCGCGGGAGGCGGCCAGGCCTTGCGCCTCGACCAGCCCGATCTCGGTCAGCCGGTCGAGCTCGACGGCCAGCTTGGACCGGGACAGCTGGACGCTCTCGCCGAGCTCGGCCCGGCTGATCGGCCCGTTGTCGCGCAGCAGTCTCAGCAGCTGCGCCTGGTGGGCGCTCTCCGGCCTGACTGACACACGCCTCACGCGACCCGCCTCAAGGACCGCATTCCTGTGACCCGTGCCACAGGCACTTGTCGGAGGACCGTAGCCGGGTTGCGGCCGGGTTAGGAAGAGGTTTCGTCGAAATATCTGGCGAACTTTTTTCGGATCTCGGAGAAAGTCCGCCGAAGCGCCGGCGGCCGGGCCGAGGACGTCGGAGGCTCGGCAGCGGCGACCCGAGCGTTTGTCCACGTCCGAGGTAAAGTTTGAGATTTGAGGGACGGAAGTTCTTCCCAGCTCGGACATCTGGCGTTACCGTTCGGGCCACTTCGAGCTGTGATGCGGGTCATAGTTGCGAACCGGCCGACCCGCACCCCGCTCCGGGTGCCGAGCAGGAAGCGCCCGCCATGAGACGACTTGTCACTGCTGCCTTTGCCGCCGCCCTCGTCGCCGGACTCGTCCCGCCATCACCGGAGCCCGACAGCCGCCGCCCTCACCCCCACCGCGTCCGCGGACAGCTCTGACGCGATCCGCAGCGGGCCGAAGTACAAGGTCCTCGTCCTTGTCTCGGCGACCTACAGCAAGGCGCAGAAGACCCGCGTGCAGGAGCTCCGGCAGCTGGGGCTCGACCGGGCTACACGCTCGAGGTCACCAGTGACACGAGCCTCGTCACCGCGGCCAACCTGGCGAAGTACCGCGCCGTCGTCTTCCTGAACACGACCGGCGACTATCTCACCGACGCGCAGCAAGATGCGTTCGAGGCCTACTTCCGCGCCGGCGGCGGCTTCGTCGGCATCGGATCTGCAGTCGAGCTCGAGCCCGGCTGGCAGTTCCTGACCGACGTCCTGGGCTCCCGCGCGGCAGCGAAGCTGGACGCCCAGACCGTGACGAACAAGGTCGCGGACCGCGTCCACGACGCGTCCAAGAACCTGCCCGAGTACTGGAACCTCAACGACACGTACTACAACTGGACGTCCAACGTCCGCGGCCTCAGCCACGTGCTGACGACGGTCAGCGACGCCCCGTTCAACAAGACGGGTGACGGCCCAACGCTCAACGCCCTCACCGGCGGCACGATGGGCGCCGACCACCCCGTGACCTGGTGCAAGGACTACCGGGGCGGGCGCTCGTACTACACCAACCACGGGGCATCGGACGCGGCGTGGACAACGCCAACCTGGTGACGGAGCTCGTCGGAGCCATCGCCTGGGCCTCGGGCGCAGTCCGACCCGGTCTACAGCGACTGTGGCGCCACCGTCCTCGCGAACTACTCGCAGTCGTTCGTGGCGGCCCCTCCGAACCTGAGCGAGCCGATCGGGTTCGACGTGCTGCCTGACGGCACCGGTCGCGTGATCCAGACCGACCGCCGCGGCGGCGTCCGGCTGCACGACCCGGCCACCAACTCCACCACGCTGCTTGCGACCGTCCCGGTCTACACCAACAGCGAGGACGGCGGTACGGCCCGGAGGTCGACAACAACTTCAACACGAACAAGTGGGTCTACCTCTACTACGCGCCGCCGACCGTGAAGGACGTCAAGCTGGCCGACGGTTCGATCGTCACGCAGACGACGCCGGCGGTCAACGACCCGACCACGCCGATCAACGAGACGACCGCGCCCGTGCTCGCGTCGTCGCTGAGCGCGTGGGATCCGTACGTCGGATACTTCCAGCTGTCGCGCTTCAAGTTCGTGGACGCGGTCCCCGGTACGCCGGCACACCTCGACCTCGCCACCGAGCAGGAGATCCTGCGTGTGCCGAACAACCGTGGTGCCTGCTGTCACGTCGCCGGAGACATCGACTTCGACTCGCAGAACAACCTCTGGCTCGTCACTGGTGACGACACGCCGTCCGGCGGCGGAAACTCTGGTGGCTTCTCGCCGTACAACGACCATGCTGACGAACGAGGTCCAGACGGTCACGGTTTCGGGGGCGACGGGCGGCACCTTCACGCTGACCTTCGACGGGCAGACGACGGCGCCGATCCCGTTCCCGCTAGTCAACACGGCCATCGAGGCAGCGCTCGAGGACCTGGCCAACCTCACGGACGTGGCCGTGACCGGGAACGCCGCGACCAATCGCCAAGTCAACTTCGCCGGGAACAAGGAGACCCAAGACGTCCCGCTGATGACCACCGACGGGTCGGGCCTGACCGGCACGACACCGAGCGCGACTGTCGCGCTGGCGACCGTGGCGGGCGGCCAGGGCGTCAACATCCCGGCCGAGGCGGGACTCTTCAACGCTCCGCACGTGGACGCCCGACGGTCTTCCGCGAACACCGCACGACCTCCGCGGCAAGGTGTTGCGGATCAAGGTCAAGGCGGGCGACATCTCGGCCGCCGAGGCGAACAAGATCGACGGCGCGTACGCGGTGCCAGCCGGAAACCTCTACCCCAGGGGACGGCCCGGACTCGCCCGGAGGTCTACGCGCATGGGCTTCCGCAACCCGTTCCGCATCACCCTGGACAAGAACGACGTCGCCTACGTGACCGACTACTCGCCGGACTCGCAGATCCCCCAGATCTCGCGCGGGCCCGCAGGGCACCGGTCGCGTCCAGATCGTGCGCAAGCCGGCGAACTACGGCTGGCCGCTGTGCGTGAAGACCGACCTGCCCTACTACAAGTGGGACTTCAACACGTCGACGCCGCTGCCGAGCGCCGCTGCGCCCCAAACCGCATGAGTGCGACAACCCCAGCGGGGACCGCAGAACACCTCGCGGTGGGTCGCGAACGGTGGCCCGACGGTCGATCCAGGGCTGGAATACGCACCACCGGTCACGCAGCCCGAGATCTGGTACTCCTACCGGGACAACCAGGCACCGCCGAACGGACCGCAGGGCACGCCGTGCTTCGCGCAGTACGGGCCCGGCGCGCCTGCCAGTCCTCTCGGCGTCTGCCCGCAGCTCTTCCCCGAGCTGTTCACCGGTGGTGTCGGCGCCCAGGGCGCCGCACCGTACAACTACGACGCCGACAACCCCAGCACAACGAAGTTCCCGCCGTACTAGGACGGAGCCTTCATGATGGGTGAGTTCACCCAGGACACGATGCGGGAGGTGCGGCTCGACTCGCAGAACAGGGTCTTCAAGATCAACAACTCGCTACCCTGCGGCGCAGCTCCCGTCACCGCGGCGCGTCCGTTCCTGTGCGACAACCCGATGGACATGGAGTTCGGGCCCGACGGCAACCTCTACCTGCTGACCTACGGTGACGGCTTCTTCGCCATCAACCCGGATGCGGCGATGGAGCGGTTCGAGTACGTCAAGGGCCTGCGGGCTCCGGTCGTGTCGATCACCGCTGACCCCGACGAGTGGACCGGCGCCGCTGACGGTGGCGTTCACGAGCACCGCTTCCGACCCGGACCCGGGCGACTCGATCACGCTATGCGTGGGACTTCGACGGCAACGGCTCGATCGACTCGGTCGACCCGAACCCGTCGCACACCTACACGGTCAACGGTCAGTACGTGGCGAGGCTGACGGTCACGGACTCGAGCGGCAAGAGCAGCGGTGCGAACACGACGATCACGGTCGGCAACACCGCTCCGACAGTGACCATCAACGTGCCGGTCGACGGCGGAACGTTCGCCTTCGGCGACAACATCCCCTACACGGTCACGGTGACCGATCCCGAGGATGGTCCGATCAACTGCAGCCGCGTCACGATCACGTTCGTGCTCGGCCACGACACACACGGCCACGCCCAGGCATCGAGCCACCGGCTGCTCCGGGGTCCTGCCGACGGACGCGGACGACGTCTCGCACGGTGGCAACGTGTTCGGTGTGATCAGCGCCGTGTACGAGGACCTCGGTGGAGCGGGTGGCGTGCCGGCTCTGACGACTCAGACGCAGCACCAGATCCGGCAGAAGAAGCAGGAGGTGGAGACCGCGGTCAACCAGTCCGGCACGAACGTCGTGGCGACGAACGACGCCCTCGGCGGCGGTTCGCACCGCGGCAGCCTCGCCGCGGGCGACTGGATCCAGCTGAACGGTCCGTTCAACCTGCTGAACATCAATGCGATCACGTTCCGGGTGGCTGACGCAGCGGCCGGACGGGTGGCTGGATCACCACTTGCGGCGGTTGAGCTCCGTACCGGTTCGGCGACCGGGCCAATCGTGAACACGTTCAACCTGGTTTCGACCGGGGGCACCGCCGCCTGGACCAGCCAGACCTTCCCGCTCTCGCTGGCGGGGAAGAACGAGTTGTTCCTCGTGTTCCAGACGGTTCCGGGCGGCGCCACCGGCGGCAACCTGTTCAACCTCAACTGGGCCGAGTTCGTCGGCGCGGGAGTAGGCACCTAGGAACGAGGTCGGGGAGGGCTCGCGCAAGCGGGCCCTCCCCGTGCATGCGCATGACACTCGGGACCAAGAACAAGCGGAGAGAGCTCCTCATGGCCAACGAAAGAAACCTCAGCCGCCGGAAGTTCCTCGGCGCAGCAGCCGGTGTCGCGGGCGTTGCCGCCGTCGGCAGCGCCATCCCCGGTGCGCTCTCCAGCGCCACCGCGGCCGCAGGAGGGCGGTGGAACGGGCGAACGCCTCGTCCCGCCGGGCAAGCTCGGCATCCAGCAGTTCTCCATCCGCGACTCCATCACTCGCCTGAGCATCGCCAGGAGCAGGGCCGACCGGCGTCACGCCGACCCAGGGCTACCTCGGCGGCCCGAACTTCCCCGCCGACCCGACCGACCTCGGGCCGCTCGTTGATCTGCCCGGCGGTTTCGCGGAGACCTTCGCGTACCTGGCGGGCCTCGGCTACCGCGGGCTTCGAGTTCTTCCAGTTCAGCCAGAACGTCAACGAGCTGGGCCGCCAGCCGACTCCGGCAGAGATCCGCACCTACCTCGACAACGCCGGCCTTGCGTCGTTCGGCACCCACACCGGCGGCCTTGGCAATGGGCTCACCGGCACCGGTGGCAACTCGCTGTACAACCCGACGACTGGTGGCCTGTCTGCCGCCGGGCAGACCCAGCTGGACATCGCCGCCACGCTCGGCCACACGATGATCGGCACCGCTGGAGATCCCACCGGCCTGGCAACCCTCGCCGACAGCGCGACCCAGGCCGGCTGGACCGAGATGGCCCGCCGCGCGAACGTGATCGGCCAGATCCTGGCGGACAACGGCATCCGGTGGTACTGGCACACGGAGCAGAACGGTTGGCAGTTCTTCACCACGGCCGGCCTCGAGCGCACGCACCGGATCGACTGGTGGACCGCCAACACCGACCCCAGCCTGGTGTTCTTCGAGCCGGACGTCCTGCACTCCTTGGCCGGCCGGGCGCGCTTCCCGGACCCGGTCGACGGCAGCAGGTGGGACGCGCTCGGCTTCTGGACTGCGAACGCGCACCGGCTCGTGGGCTGGCACATCAAGGACGGCAACCGGATCGTCCCCGCACCCCGCGCCCAACGTGAACCCGTTCACCCAGACCGTGCAACGACCGCCGCTGTTCGTGACCGGCTCGGCCCGCCGGGCCCGACGTGGTGTACGCCGGCGAGGGCTCGATCGGGCAGGGATACCCGGTGGACCCGGACCCGGCAGTGGTGGGCTTCCGGCGGATCTTCGACGAGGTCGGCGCGAAGGGCTCTCGCTACTACATCGTCGAGAGCGACAGCGGCATCGGCAACGCCGCCGACCGTGGGAGGTCCTTGCGGCACGCGAAGGTCTCGATCGCGAACATGCTCGGCCTGCGCGGAGGCGCGTTGGGCAACGGGCGCAGCGACGTGGCCGACGAGGCTGAGTTCGAGAGCGTCGGGCAGGCCGGCTGACGTTGCGGTCGACCCTGGCCCGCCTCATCGCGGGCGCGCTGGTCGGGGCGGCGGCGCTGGTCGCCACCGCCCCGGCCGCGTTCGCGCACGGTGACCCGTCCAGCCACTACCTCGAGACAGGGCGTGCTCTACCCCGCCGTCGGCGGACCGCCCGACCCAGGAGACCGAGCTGGCGCTGCTCGGCTTGCTCCACGCCGCGCGAGACAATGGCTACCCGATCAAGGTCGCGCTCGTGGCCAACGAGCAGGACCTCACCGAAGACCCCTCCATGCTCAACCGGCCGCAGGACTACGCCGACTTCGTCGCCGGTGAGCTGAGCCGGACCCGCCCGCTTCGTGGCCCGGTCCTGGTCGTCACCCCCATGGGCTACGGCCTGGCCGGGAACCTGCCGGACGAGGGCGGCGATCTGCAGACCGCTGGACCGTGACCAGAGCGCCACCCTGGTCGCGGGGCTCGGCCCGGCGGCCGGCGAGGGCGGCGAGGCCCTGGCCGATCGGTGCCCAGGCGGCCACCCGCCGGCTGGCCGCCGAGGCAGGTCATCCGCTGCCGGACGTCGTACCGCCGGCTCAGCCGCTGCGCGCAACCGCCCCCGCCGAGACCGTCGGACTCGGGGGGTTTCAACCTGTGGCTCGCGCTCGGCGTCTTCGCTGGCGTGTTCCTCTTCGCGGCGCTCGCCTACGAGGCGCAGCGCCGATTCACGGCCTCAGATCAGACCGAGACGGTCGAGGGGGCGACTCAACCGCTTGAGGCCAGTTCCCGCTGACCTGCCGTGCCGCCTCGCCGAGAGGCCCAACACCATCCCAGACCCGAAGACCAAGCAGAGAGAAGCGCCTCATGAGTCCCCACCGCAACCGCCGGCGAGTCGTCGCCCCCTGGATAGCCCTGATTCTCGGAGCCGGGGTTGTCCTCGGGACCGCGCTGCCGGCCGCGGCGGCAGACGCCGTGGCACCCGTGGTCGACGTGGCGACGCTGACACCCGCCCCGAGGGCAACAACAACTGGCGTTCACGCCGGCAACGCTGAACCTGTCCGCCACCGACGACGTCGCGGTCGACAAGTTCCAGTACTCCCTCGACGCGGGCCTCACCTACATCGACGTGCAGGTGGCTGACGCGCCTGCTGCGACCGCGACAGCCGTCATTTCGCAGGAGGGCAACACGACGGTCCGCTATCGCGCCGTCGACACGTCCGGCAACGTCTCCACCGGCGTCGTCACGAACACGACGCTGAACCAGCCGTCGGCGGCCGGGGCGACCGCGATCCGTCTGACGAGCACGACAGGACGTAGCGGCAGGCGACGTCCTGGTGATCGACACCGGTGCGCAACCAGGAGACCGCGACGATCGCGACCATCGTGACGCCCGCACCGGCCTCCCCCGCCCCGAACGTGACCCTTACGGCGCCCCTAGCGAACGCCCATGCGGCAGGTGTCGCGGTGGCCGCCTCGCCGCCGTACCGGACCATCGCGGTGCTGATCGACAGCCACGGGCCAGTCGCGACCTGGGCAACCCAGCCCACGACGCTGCAGGCCGCGGCGTCGGCGGGTGCGACCAGCGTCAGGCTGGCGAGCACGACCGGCCGTGTCGTCGGCGAGACCTTGCAGATCGACCAGGGGGACAACGCCGAGACCGTCACGATCGCCAGCATCGTGTCCCCCGCTCCTGCCGCGCCGGAGCCGAACGTGACTCTCAGCTCAGCACTGACGAAGTCACACCTGTCCGGTGCCGCCGTGTTCCTGCCGTCGATCATCGACGGCCAGGTCCTGCAGTCGAAGACGCTGACCCCGCTCCGGACCGATCCGCGCCGGCGCGACGCGACAGACACGGTCGCGAACGGTGCTGGTGGCGCGGCGATCCGCAGGATGGTGGTCGACGGGAAGATCGTCATCCCGAAGCCGCTGCCGCTCAACACCCTGACCGTCGGCAAGCACACCCAGTCGGTCGCGTTGCAGGACGTGGCCGGCAGCGTGGCCAAGTACACGAACACGTTCGCCGTCACGACCTCGTTCGACGACCTGGCGACGGTGATCGACCAGTACGCGAACAATGCGCTCAACACGACGCTCAACGGCGCGACCGCGGCAGGCGCGACCGGACTCCGGTTCGCGGACGCGACCCGCTTCGGCTTCCGGGCCGGTCAGACTCTCGTTATCGACTCGGGCGAGAACCAGGAGACCGCCACCATCGGTCGGGTGCTCAGCCCGCCCGCGTCCCACGTCACGACGCTGTCAGCGGCGGCGGAGGCCGGTGCGACCGAGATCCGGCTGGCGAGCTACACGACCGCCACGACCGGTGGGCCGAACGCCCCCACGGTCAACGGCCCCGTCGCCGGCCAGCCGATCGTGCTCGACACGGGCGGGAACCTGGAGGTCATCTCGGTGGCCCGTCACATCGTGCCGGTCCCGGCAGCGCCGGCTCCCAACGTGGTCCTCAGTGCCCCACTAGCCAAGGCTCACGCTGCGGGGACGGCGACTGTGAACACGACCGTGGTGCTCAGCGCACCGCTGTCCCTGGCGCACGCCAACGGAACGGCCGTGTCGAACCCGCGGCCGCTGATCTCCGCAAGCGCCGCTTCGACGCTGAAGGCGCTGCTGGCACAGGCGAAGGAGCAGGCTGACGCGGGATCGGTGAAGAGTGCCGTCGCGACGCTGAACCGCTTCAAGTCGGCTGCTCAGTCGCAGGCGAAGTCCGAGAAGGCAGCCCTGACCAGTGCCGCCGACGCCCTGATCGACCAGGTCAAGGGCGGTTCGGTGGACACGTCCGGCACGGGCGTGACAGTCGGGGCGGCGGACCCGGGAGACCAGGCCCTCAGGGTGTTCTGGAACCCGACCACCTTCACGGCCAACCCGGGCGCGACGTACAAGATCCTCGTCAACGGGCGCTCGGGCGGCTTCCGGCACCAGTCGATCGTCGACGTCGAGGCGATGTTCCAGAAGCTCGGCGCGGAGAACGGCTTCGACGTCGACATCTGGGACCCGAACATCAACCAGGGCCCCGGCCGCCAGGCTCCCGCCGGTGTCTCCCTTCCGACGAGCCCGCTCCTCGACCTGGCGGCGCTCATGCAGTACAAGACGATCGTGTTCAACTCGACGGTGGGACAGAACGCCGCCGGGCTGACCTCGGTGGAGTTCGCGAACCTCCAGTCCTACGTCCGGGCCGGCGGTGGTGTCGTGGCCATCCACGGTGGGACCGACTCGATGCAGAACGTGCCCTGGTACATGGATCTGGTCGGCGCCGGCTTCAGCAACCACGGCAGCAATGCCGGCGGGATCCTGATCGACACCGAGTCCGGCGGGCACGTGGAGCTCCGCTCCGCGGACCCGAGCCATCCGGCGACGAGCGGCATCCCCGAGCCGTTCCTCACGGTCGAGGAGCTCTACAACACCAACCGCAACCCGGTCGAGATGGGCATCGTCCACCCGCTCGTCTACGAGAACGAGGACACGCTCGTCGGTCAGATCGGCTACGGCACGGGAACGCTGATGAACACCGACCAGCACGCGATGGCGTGGTGCCGCAACTTCGAGGGCGGTCGTTCGTTCACGAACACCCTGGGCCACAGCTGGCAGTACATGACCGAGCCGTGGTACCAGAACATGATGCTGAAGGCGGTCGAGTGGACCGCAGGCAAGTCCTACGCCAACTGCGTCACCTACGTCGAGGTGGCCGACCTGCTCGCAGCCAAGGTGGCTTCAGGCGATATCACGGCGGCCGGCAACACGGCCCTCGGTGACCTTCTCGCCACGGCGAGGGCGGACTTCGACCAAGCTCGACTACCAGAAGGCCGTTGTCAGCCTGAACAGGTTCGTCGAGGCGACCGAGGACCCGGCCAACGGCAGCCGCGGCCGCTCTTGGCGGAGCTCAATGCCAAGGGACTGGAGCTGATTTCCTGGGCCAAGGCCCTGAAGTAGCAGCACCACACGGCGCCGGACCGGTGGCAGCAATGCCACCGTCCGGCGCGTGCTGGGGCCGAGCTCAGACGGGTGTTGGGGTGGTCGACGTCTCCGCGGCCTCGAGCTGAGGCTGCAGCGGCGCCGGCCGCCCGATGTGGTAGCCCTGGGCAAAGTCGACACCCAGCACCTTCAGCAACCGCAAGGATGCCTCGTCCTCCACGAACTCGGCGATGGTCTGCTTGCCCAGGCCGTGCGCCAGCTCGACCATGGCTCGCACGAACACCTGGTCGACCGGGCTGTAGGGAGGGCCTTGATGAACTCGCCGTCGATCTTGAGGTACTGGCACGGCAGGTACTTCAGGTAGTAGAAGCCCCCGAAGCCGGCGCCGAAGTCGTCCAGCGCGAACTGGCAACCGTACCGCTGCAGGCCGGTAGCGAACTCGATCGCCTGGGCCAGGTTGCCGACCGCTGCGGTTTCGGTGAGCTCGATGACGAGCCGCTTGCCGAGCGGCCCGAGCGCAAGCAGGTGCGGCTCGATCAGTGCTGAGAACTCGGGGTCGCTCACCGAGACACCCGAGACGTTGACCTCGAGCTGCAGGGTCCGTCCATCGGCGTCGGCATCCGTGAGTATGCGGCAGGCGGAGCGGATCACCCAGTGGTCGATGTCGCGGATCATCCCGGACCGCTCGGCGATGTCGAGGAACGCAGCGGGAGGGATCAGCTCGCCGGTCTCGCTGCGCATCCGCAGCAGCAGCTCGTACGACGCCACCTCACCGGTCACGATGTTGAGGATGGGCTGCGCGTGCAGCTCCATCAGGTCCCGCTCGAGTGCGTTCGGATCCGCTCGAGCCAGGTCTGTCGCGACTTGACGCGCTCCTGGGGAACGTCGGCGGCCGCCAGAGCCACCCGGTCACGGCCCGCCTCCTTGGCGTCGTACATCGCGATGTCCGCGTTCATCAGCAGCTCGGCCGGTCCGAGGTGCGTCCTCCGCGTCGAACGTGGTGATGCCGATGCTGACGCTGAGCTCAGCTGGTGACCGCCTTCGATGGAATGAGCGGCTCGCATCTCCTCGAGCAGGTCGCGGGCGATACGCGCTCGTCGCCGCCGTCGCGAACCTCGGTCGACGCAGGTCCGAGCCTGTTCGCGACCTGGATCAGGACCGAGTCTCCGACGGCGTGGCCGTGGCTGTCGTTGACGAACTTGAAGTTGTCCAGGTCGAGCACCAACAGTGCACTGGACCGGTCGGTACGCCGCGATCAGGCGACCTCGCGTTCAAGCTCGCCCTCGAACTGGCGTCGGTTCGACACCCGGTAAGCGGAGGTCGGTCTCGGCCAGCTGCTGCAGATTGCTGCGCGAGTCACGCAGGCCCTCGCGGGCGACGCCGAGCGCGGTGGCAGCTCGAGCGACCTCGTCCTGCATGGTGTTGAAGCTCTCGGCCATCGCACCCAGCTCGTCGGACGAGTGCACCACGACGTGCTGCGTGTCGATCCGGGCGCTGACGGCCGCGAGGTCGCCGGATGCGAACTTTCCATCGCCTGTGGTGAAGTCGGACAGGGTTCCGGTCGCCAGCCGGTCGGCCGCCGAGGCCACCTGCGTCGCGGTGTGTGCGATGACGCCGGGCAGGATCAGGACCACCGAGATGGTGATCAACGAGACGGCGACGAAGATGTCCTCGAGTGCGGCGATCAGAGCCGGGTTGGTGCTCGTCGACGAACCCGACGGCGATGAGGTAGCCCACGCTGTCCAGCGTCATCACGAGGAGCATCGCGCCGGTCAGTTTCTTGTGCAGGGAGGTCTTGACCCCCTGGATACCGCGCCGGCGTCGATCCTGCCAGGTGTTCCTGGTGGCGGGGACGCCGGGCACAGCGGTCGCCCACGGTGATCCGGCGAGCCACTACCTGGAGAACGGCGTGCTCTACCCGGCCTTCGGCGACCCGCCGTCCGACGGCACCGAGCTGCAACTGCTCGGGCTGCTGCACGCCGCGCGGGACTCCGGCTACCCGCTCGGTGTCGCGTTGGTCGCGACCGAGGCCGACCTCACCGAGGACCCGACGATGCTCGCGCGGCCGCAGGACTACGCCGAGTACGTCGTGGCCGAGCTCGGACGGTCCCGCCCCACCAGCCGACCGGTGCTGGTGCTGACCCCTGCGGGCTACGGGCTGGCCGGCGCCGTCGCCGCGGCGATCTATGAGGTCCAACGGCGGTTCACCGCGGCCGGCGTACCGGACTAGGAGTCGACGGGGTCCCGTCGGGCGACCGCGAGCGCGGCGACGGCGGCACCGCGGGCCCCGGCCATGTCCAGGTCCGGGATCGAGCGCGAAGGTGGCACGCGCCGCCTGCTCCTCGCGCAGCGTCGGTCGCTCGCCGCACCTGGCCGAGGAACCACTCGCGGAACTCCGGCGCGGTCTCGACCACGCCGCCGCCCACGAAGTAGGCGTGCGGGTCGGTGAAGTTGGCGGCGATGGTGAACAGCCGCCCGATCGCCATCGCCTGCTGCTCGAAGATCTTCAGCGCGAGCTCGTCGCCCTGCTCGGCCAGACCCGCGCACCAGCCTTGGCCGCCGTGCGCCGAGCGGCACCTCGGCGAGCGGGTGGTCCGGGAAGCGGGTGAGCCAGTACGGCAGCAGGTTCTTCTCGATCCCGGTCAGCGACGCGACGCTCTCGGCGTCCCCGGCGAAGCCGCAGTTGCACTGCGGCACCGGCTGGTCCTCGGCCGAGCAGGCCGTCCATCGGGATCGTGGACGTGGCCCAGCTCGCCGGCCATGCCGGCCGCGCCCTTGACCACCTGGCCGCGCTCGACCACGCCGCCGCCGAGCCCGGTGCCGACGATGGCCGAGACCGAGGAGCGGTGGGTCGAGTCGGCGCCGAAGTGCTCGTGGTGCGCGTAGAGCGCGGCCGCGTTGCCGTCGTTGTTGTAGACGACCGGCAGCCCGAGCCGCGCCTCCAGCGCGCCGCGGACGTCGAAGCCGCGCCACTCCGGGTGGGCGAAGTTGGTCGAGCCCTCGCGACGGAGATGACGCCGTCGGCGCTGGCCGGGCCCGGGGTGTCCAGCCCGACCGCGCGCACCGCGGACCGCGCGGTGCCGGTCGCCTCGAGCACCGTCGTCGAGTGCCGCGAGCAGCGTCGACGGCGACCGCCGGTGCCCTCCGTGCACCCGGCTCGGCACCTCGACCAGCCGGTCGACGAGGAAGTCGCCGCCGGCGGTCGAGCACGGTCGCGTTGTTGCTGGTGCCGCCGTTGTCCAGGCCGACCACGACCCAGGGTGCGGAACGAGTGGCAGTGCCGGAGGAGGTCATGACGCCACCCTGGCACGACGCGCGCTCCGGCGGTGCAGCATCACGACGCCGGCGGATCGACACGCACGGTAACCCGGCGTACCTCGACCGGCGGTGTGCCCGCCGGCTCCCACGGCCGGACCAGGTCGAGGTGCAGGTCGTAGGTCCCGGCCCGGTCGCCCTGCAGGCGAAGCGTGTGCCGAGCCGGGCCACCGACTCCGGCGGACTGCGGCGGCGGCGGCGGCGCGAGCTCGTCCGCGACCACTCAGTCCGTCGGGCAGGTCCCGCACCACCCAGGTGTAGCCCGCCCCCGGCAGGTCGTCGACGGTGACGTCGGCGACGTCCCCCTCGGTCGAGGCGGACGTTTTGCCCGTGCTCGACCCGCTCTTGGCCCTCCGGCCGTTGACCGTCCACCTACCTGCTCCTACCGTCGAGGCGTCGAGAGGGGGTCGGATGGCGACGACGCGTGCCCGCACGACGCGCGCACCACCGACAAGTCCGGAACGACGCGCATCCTCAACTGCGTGCCGTCTCCCAAGACGGACAACGACTGGCAGCTGCACAACGCGGAGGATGCCGGGTTGCTGGCCTCCTCGGCAAGGTCGGCTCCGCGCTCGAAGGACCTGCGCGACGACACCTGGTGGAAGATCGGCGACCAGGGCGCCACCGGGTCCTGCGTCGGCTGGGCGAGCGCGGACTCGGTCGTGCGCTGGCACCTCGTGCAGGCCGGCCGGATCGCCAAGAACGAGCCGCTGTCCACCCGCTTCCCCTGGATGGCGGCCAAGGAGACCGACCAGTTCGTCGCCCAGCCGACGACGTTCATCGAGTCCGACGGCACGTCGCTCAAGGCGGCCCTGGACGTTTTCCGCAAATGGGGCGCGGTCCGCGACAGCGTGCTCCCGTTCCGGACCGGCAAGCTGTACGTCGGCGAGGTCGCGACGTTCTACGCCATCGCGACCCAGCTCAAGATCGCGGCGTACTTCAACCTGGGCACCAAGCCGGCCGGCTGGCGCACCTGGCTGGCCACCACCGGTCCGATCCTGACCCGGCTCAACGTCGACGCGACGTGGGACAACGCGACGGCCAACAAGGGCAAGCTCACGACCTACCGGCCGTCGACCGCGCGCGGTGGGCACGCGGTGGCCCTGGTCGGCTACAACGCCACCCGGTTCATCGTGCGCAACAGCTGGGGCACCGGCTGGGGCGACGGCGGGTACGCCTACGCGAGCAACGCCTATGCGGCCAAAGCGTTCACTGAGGCGTATGGGGTCGCCCTGTAGCGGATGGCAAACCGAAGGCAAAGACATCGCGTGACTGCTTGTCACACGCGGTGATCGGGCGCACTGTCAAAAAGCCGGACTCAGGCCGGTAGATGCGCGTGCCAGGGGAGGCAGCGTGGTGGGACGACGCCGCCCGGGGGGGCCGAGCGCCAGGCACGCGACGAGCACGCGGACGCGGTGGTCATCGGGTCCGGGTTCGGCGGTTCGGTCGCCGCGTACCGGCTGGCCGAGGCGGGCCGCTCCGTCGTCCTGCTGGAGCGCGGGAAGGCGTACCCGCCGGGCAGCTTCGCCCGCACGCCCGCGCGCGATGGGCCGCAACTTCTGGGACCCGAGCGAGGGCATGCAGGGGCTCTTCGACGTCTGGACGTTCCGCGGCCTCGAGGGCGTGGTGTCCAGCGGTCTCGGCGGCGGCTCGCTGATCTACGCGAACGTCCTGCTGCGCAAGGACGAGAAGTGGTTCGTGCAGGACTCGCCGGTGCCGGGCGGCGGCTACGAGAGCTGGCCGCTGAGCCGCGCCGACCTCGACCCGCACTACGACCGGGTCGAGCAGATGCTCGGCGCGACGCCGTACCCGTATCCGGCGACCGCCAAGACGACCGCCATGCGCGACAGCGCCGCGCGGCTCGGCCTCGACTGGCAGCTGCCGCCGCTGGCGGTGACCTTCGCCGGCCGTCCCCAGGACCCGCCGGTCCCCGGCGCGCCGATCCCGACGCCGGCGTACGGCAACGTGCACGGGCGGCCGCGCACGACCTGCCGGCTCTGCGGCGAGTGCGACATCGGCTGCAACGACGGCGCGAAGAACACCCTCGACCACACCTACCTGTCGGCCGCGGCGCACCACGGCGCCGACCTCCGGACGCGCTGCGAGGTGCGCGGCTTCGCGCCGCTGCGCGGCGGCGGCTACGAGGTGCGCTACGTCGTGCACGACCCGGCCGACGAGGGCCGGCCGACCAGCACCAGCGCCAAGCCGCTGCACCGGATCACCTGCGACCGGCTGGTGCTCGGCGCCGGCACCTTCGGCACGACCTACCTGCTGCTGCGCAACCGCGCGGCGCTTCCCGGGCATGAGCCGCACGCTGGGCACCCGGTTCTCCGGCAACGGCGACCTGCTCGTCCTTCCTGCTCGACGCGTCGGACCCCGACGGCGCCCAGCGGCCGCCGGCGCATCGAGGGCAGCCGCGGGCACGGTGATCACCAGCGCGATCCGGGTCGCCGACGCGCTCGACGGCGACGGCGCGACCGGCCGCGGCTTCTACGTCGAGGACGCCGGCTACCCGGTGTTCGCCGACTGGCTGGTCGAGAGCACCCAGCTGCCCGGGCAGGTCCGCCGGCTGCCGCGGTTCGCGCGCCAACCGGTCCGCGGCACGCTCGGCGGGTCGCCGAAGACCGGCATCTCGCGCCGACATCGCCGTCACTGATCGGGCCCGGGCGACCTGTCGGACGGCTCGCTGCCGCTGCTCGGCATGGGCCGCGACATCCCGGACGGCGTGATGCGGCTGCACAAGGGACACCTCGAGGTCGACTGGACGACGACGACCTCGGAGGCCTACTTCGAGCGGGTGCGCGCCACGATGCGCGCGCGTCGTCCGACGACCTCGGGGCGACGTTCCAGGACAACCCGCTGTGGTGGACCCGCCGGGTCGTCACCGTCCACCCGCTCGGCGGCGTCCCGATGGGACGGCACGTCGCCGAGGGCGTGTGCGACGACACCGGCGAGGTGTTCGGCTTCCCGGGCCTGCACGTCCTCGACGGCTCGGCGATGCCGGGGCCGGTCGGCGCCAACCCGTCCCTGACGATCGCGGCCTTCGCCGACCGCGCGAGCGACCGGATGACGGCGACCCGGCCGCGTTCGGTGCGGCGCCCCACGGAGGAGGTCATCACGTTGCCCGAGCAGACCGGATCCACCGGACGTCGCGCCGGCCGCACCACGGACGCGACCAACCTGTCGTTCACCGAGGAGATGAAGGGCTTCGTCGCGCTCGACGTCGACGACCCGGTGCGCGGCGCCGAGCTCGGGCGCCAGCTCGACCAGCGGCTGATGTTCCACCTCACCATCACCGCCGAGGACGTCGACCGGTTCGTCGTCGACCCGCAGCACCTCGGGACCGCGACGGGCTACGTCGAGTGCGACCTGCTCGGCGGCCGCCAGGAGGTCCAGCGCGCCTGGTTCAACCTGTTCACCCAGGACGACGACCCCACTCGCCGCAAGATGCTCTACCGGCTGCACTTCGCCGACGCGGGCGGCAACCCGCTCACGCTCGTCGGGCACAAGGACGTCCACGACGACCCCGGCGTCGACGTCTGGCAGGACACGTCCACCCTCTACACCCGCATCCTCGCCGGCCACGTCCCGCCGGGTGCTGACGACGGGAGCCGTCGTCGCCGCCGGCATCATCACGCATCCACGTGCCCGACTTCCTGCGTCAGCTCACGACGTTCCGCACCGAGGGACCCGACCCGGTGCACGCGATGGAGGCGTTCGGCCGGCTCTTCCTCGGCCAGCTCTGGGAGGTCTACGGACCGTCGTTGGTGGGGAGCCGGGGATGACCGGCCGGCCCCCGAGCCGAGTGCGGAAGCGGCCCGCGAGCCTCGACGACCTGCCGTTCCCCCGGCACCAGGCCGTGCGCTGGTTCGACCCGCGCACGCTGCTGCTGACCGGCGAAGCTGGTCGCGATCTCGTCGGTCTTCGGGACGTACGCCGACAAGCGCGAGGCGCAGGCGACCGCGGCCACCGAGCCGTTCCACGACCACTCGCGCACCGACGAGACCTGGGTCGACTACGTCAGCGACCTCGGCGACGGCTTCAACGCCACCTACACGCTGGCCTACCTGCTGGCCCAGCCCAAGCTCGACGTGACCGTGCACGACGGGCAGGACACGGTGCCGACGACCCGCGGGTCGGTGCTCGTGATGGGCGGCGACGAGGTCTACCCGTCCGCGTCGTCACGCGCCTACGAGGAGCGGACCAAGGGCCCGTACAACGCCGCGCTGCCGCACTCCGACGACCCGCCCGCGCTCTTCGCGATCCCGGGCAACCACGACTGGTACGACGGGCTGACCGCCTTCCTCCGGTTCTTCTGCCAGGGCGGCTGGGTGGGCGGCTGGAAGACCGAGCAGCGCCGCAGCTACTTCGCGGTGAAGCTGCCGCAGCGCTGGTGGCTGCTGGGGATCGACATCCAGTTCGACACCTACATCGACGCGCCGCAGATCGAGTACTTCCGCAACGTCGCCACCGAGATCGAGGAGGGCGACGGCATCATCCTGTGCAACGCCAAGCCCAGCTGGGTCGAGGGCGGCAAGCCGGAGTCGAAGGCCTACGCCACCCTCGACTACTTCATCACCGTGGTGCTGGGCAAGAAGCAGGACCAGGTGCGGCTGATGCTGGCCGGCGACCAGCACCACTACGTGCGCTACGTCGAGCAGCTGCGCGAGCAGGACAAGGACCGCGACGGCGAGCGGGCGCTGATCACCTGCGGCGGCGGCGGCGCGTACCTCTCCGCGACCCGCCTGGACAAGGACGGGCTCGTGCTGCCGCCGAGCAACCTCACCGCCGACATCGTCGACGCGCCTCCGCCCTCGCGCTTCAGCTGGCGGGCCGCCTACCCCACCCCCGAGGAGTCGCGGCGGCTGGCGTCTCGCGTCTTCTACCGGCTGCCGGGCCGCAACCCGTGGTTCGTCCTGCTGATGGCCGCGATCCAGGCGCTCGTGGCGTACGCGCTGGTCACCAGCCTGCTCCAGCGGGCTGACGGGTCCCCGTCGCTGGCGCAGTTCTGGGCCGACCTGACGCCCTCGTGGTCGCTGCTGGAGGCGTTCCGTGAGCCGCGAGGCGTGGTGGCGGCGCTGGTGCTCGTGGGCGCGATGGTCGTGTTCTCGAAACGCGGCGGACCGCGCGGGGTGACGGCAGGCTTGCTGCACGGGCTGGGTCACCTCGCCTCGGCCGGCGCGGCGATGCTCGTCGCCGCCGCGGTCGACGTCCCGTCCGGGTGGCCGGACGAGGCGCAGGTCGCCACCCGCCTCGCCGTCGCGGCCGTGGTCGGCGGCGTGCTCGCGACGATGGTGACCGCCACGTTCCTGTACCTCGCGGGGCTGCTGCTCGACCTGCACCTGAACGAGCTGTTCAGCGCGCAGTCCGACGAGCACCACAAGTCGTTCCTGCGGATGCACGTGCGCGACGACGGCGCCCTGGTCGTGCACCCGCTGAAGGTGCCCCGCGTCAGCACCGAGTGGGACGTCCCGGCCAACGGCGCCGAGGGCGACCCGTGGGTCAAGCCGCGCACCCAGGTGCCGGTGCACCTGATCGAGGCACCGCTCGTCATCCCCCGGGAGGTGCCCGCGTGACCGTCACGACACCGAACCGCCCCACCACCCGCACCGACCACCGCACCGAGGTTGTGCCGTTGACCGCGCTCGACGGCCGGCCGCTCACCATCGTGCACGTCCAGGGCCGGCACGCGCCCACCCGCGGCCCGGTCCTGGTCGTGCACGGTGCCGGCGTGCGCGCCGAGCTGTTCCGGCCGCCGCTGCCCCGCACCTTCGTCGATGCCCTGCTCGACGACGGCTGGGACGTGTGGCTGCTCAACTGGCGCGCGTCCATCGACCTCGACCCGGTGCCGTGGACCCTCGACGAGGCCGCGGCCTACGACCACCCCGCCGCCGTCCGCCACGTGCTCGCGGCGACCGGCGCCGACTCGCTCAAGGCCGTCGTGCACTGCCAGGGCTCGACGTCGTTCACGATGTCGGCGATGGCGGGGCTGCTGCCCGAGGTGGACACGGTGGTGAGCAACGCCGTCTCGCTGCACCCGGTCGTCCCGCGGTTCTCGACCTTCAAGATCGGGCGGATCTCGCCGCTCGTCGGCAAGGTGCTGCCGCACGTCTCCCCCGCCTGGGGCGACAAGCCGGACGGCCTCCTGTCCCGCGCGCTGGTGCTGTTCGTGAAGGCGACGCACCGCGAGTGCGACAACGCCGTGTGCCGGATGGTGAGCTTCACCTACGGCACCGGCTGGCCGGCCCTGTGGTCGCACGCGAACCTCGACGACGCGACCCACGACTGGGTGCGCGGCGAGTTCGCCGAGGTGCCGTTCACCTTCTTCGCCCAGATGGACCGCAGCATCCGGGCCGGGCACCTCGTGCCGATGCGGCCGTACGACGGGCTGCCGCCGTCGTACGTCGCCCAGGCACCGGCCACCGACGCGCGCTTCGTGTTCCTCGCCGGCGAGGACAACCACTGCTTCCTGCCGGACAGCCAGCAGAAGTCGTACGAGTTCTTCGCCAGGCACCGGCCTGGACGGGACGCCCTGCACCGGTTCCGGGGATATGGCCACTTGGACGTATTTCTCGGCCGCAATGCCGCTCAGGACACGTACCCCGTCATCCTCGAGGAGCTGGCGCGATGACCACTGGCCCGTCCGGCGCCCTGCTGCCGTTGGTGCGCGGGCTGATGTCTGCCGTCCCGTCCGCCGTCCCGCGACGGCAGCGCCGGCTCGCCGGCCGCCACGCCCGGGTCGACGGGATCCCGTTCTCGATGCCGGTGAACTCCGAGGACACGCCGGCCCTGATGGCTGCGTTCCCGGTCGACGGCGCCGCGGCGGCCCGGCTGCTGCCCGGCAACGAGCTGCACCCGGTGCGGCTGCCCGGCGGCCGCGGGCTGCTGGTGGTCACCGTCGTCAACTACGAGATCACCGACATCGGGCGCTACGTCGAGTACTCGCTGGCCATCGCGTGCACCTTCGGGCCGCGCCCGGCGCCGCCGCTGCTGCCGGGTCTGCTGCGCGGCCGCTACGGCACCGGCCAGTACGTCCTCGACCTGCCGGTGAGCAGCGAGATCTCGGTCAAGGGCGGCAAGGGCATCTGGGGCATGCCCAAGCACCAGGCGAACCTGGACTTCGTCATCACCCCGACGACCGTGTCCAGCCAGTACGACGTGGACGGCCTGCTCGGTGCCCGCATCGAGATCGACCGGCCGCCGGCGACCGCGCTGCCGCTGGACGTCGGCGCCGCCAACTACTGCGTGTTCCGCGGCATGGTGATGCGGTCCTCGATCTACTTCCAGGGCGCAGCCGACGTCGCGGTGGGCCGGCGGGCACGCGCGCGGCTGGACCTCGGCGACGCCCCCCAGGTCGCACCGCTGCGCGACCTCGACATCGACCCCGACCCCGTGTTCACCGCGTTCCTGCCGACGACCCGCGGCGTGCTCGACGACCACTTCGAGTGCTGGTTCCTGACCTCCGACGGCCCGATGGCCGAGCAGGGCGAGGGCCTCGAGTCGGTCATCGACCTCGGCCTGTCCGAGGAGTGGCTCGACCCGCCCAAGGCGCGGGTGGGAGGCCGCAGATGAAGGCGGCCCTGCTGCTCATCAACGCGATCTACTTCCTGTTCGGCGCGTCGATGTACATGGGCACGATGTGGGTGCTGCGGTTCTTCCTCTATCCCACCTGGAAGGTGCTGACGCCGGAGAACGTCGGCCAGCACTTCGGCGTCCCGACCATCCTGGCCACCAAGTTCTTCACCATCGTGGTGCCGCCGATGTTCCTGTCCGGGATCGTCCTGGTGGTCACCGAGTGGGGCGACTGGGACGACGTGCTGATCTGGCTGGCGTTCGTCTGCCTCGTCGGCATCGTGCTGCTCACCTACGTGGGCCAGCAGATCATCATCCCGGTCAACAAGAAGATCCGCGGCGGGGAGTTCGACGGCCCGGCCGGCCTGACCCCGCTGCTGATGCGCTGGATGCAGCTGAACAACATCCGGTTCGTCGCCTCGACCATCACCTGGGCCGCGATCGTCTGGTACATCGTCGCCAAGGGCGACCTGCTCGGGGCGCTGGGATGACGCCCGTGCAGCGCCTGGTGGCCGACCCGCTGCGCGGTGTCGTGGCGGCCATCAGCGCGGCGACGGTCCTGACCGGCCTCGTCCAGCTCGTCGTGCCCGGCGTCGTCCTGGACCTGCTGGGGGCGGAGTCGACGCCGACCACCCGGCAGCTCTTCGCGATCGTCGGCATGTTCATGGCGGTGGTCGGCGGGGTCACGCTGCAGGCGCTGCTGACCGAGCCGACGCCGGCGTACGTCGTGTTCTGGTGCGCCGTGCAGAAGCTCGGGGCCTTCGTCGCGGTCACGGTCGGGGTGACCCGGGACCTGTTCGACAGCATCGCGATGGCGGTCGCGCTGTTCGACCTGCTGACGGCCGTGCTCGCCGGTGCGCTGTGGTGGCGGCTGCACAGTCACGACGCTGCTCGCCGGGAGCAGGTGCTGGCGTGAGGCGGTCCCTGGTGCTGGCCGGCGGCGGGATGCGCGTCGCCTGGCAGACCGGCGTCGTGCAGGCACTCACCGAGCACGGGCTGGAGTTCCAGCACGTCGACGGCACCTCCGGCGGGATCATGACGACCGGGATGCTGCTGTCGGGTCAGCAGCCGGCCGAGATGGGCCGGCGCTGGTCGGACCTCGACGTCCAGGACTTCAGCTCGCCGCTGCCGGTGCGCGACTACCTGCGCGGGCCGTGGGCGCTGCCCGGCCTCGGCGACTCGGACGGCGTGGTGCACAAGGTGTTCCCGCACCTCGGCATCGACTGCGAGGCGATCCGGTCGTCCACGGTGGAGGGCACGTTCAACGTCGTCGACTTCGTCACCAAGACCTGCGTCGCCGTGCCGCACACCGAGGTGGACGAGGAGCTGCTCGCCGCGGGCATGTCCCTCCCCCTCGTGATGCCGCCGCTGCGCCGGGGGGACCGCGTGTGGACGGACGCGGTGTGGGTCAAGGACGCCAACGTCACCGAGGCGCTGCGCCGCGGTGCCGACGAGGTGTGGCTGGTGTGGTGCATCGGCAACTCGCCCTACTGGGGAGACGGGCCGCTCGAGCAGTACGTCCACATGATCGAGATGAGTGCCAACGGCGCGCTGTTCGCCGAGCTCGACGCTGCGCGCGCGGCCGGCCGGTCGTTCCGGCTGCACGTCGTGCGACCCGTGCACCCGCTCCCCCTCGACAGCGAGCTCTTCGCCGGCCGGATCAGCACCGACACCCTGGTGGCGTGGGGGTACCGCGACGCGTGGCTGCTACCTCGACCAGGCCGGTCCGGACGGTGTCGCGCAGGACGCCACCTGCACCGCGATGACCGAGCCGCCGGTCGGCGTCCGCGTCACCGAGCGGTTCCGTGGCGAGCTCGGCGACGAGGACCTGACGATGTACGTCACGGCAGAGCTGACCCTGGACGAGAAGGTGGACGCCGGACCGGCGCGCGTCGTCGGCCACGTCGACCACGCGCCCTGGGGCGGCCGGGTCCTGCTCGCAGGAGGGCGGCTCGAGCTCACCGGGCCGGACCTGGTCTACCGCGCACGAGCCCGGGTCGACGGCCGGTGGGTGGAGATCGAGGCGGCCCGGCAGCTCACGGACGACGAGGGCCTGGACGCCTGGGCCGACGCCACGACGGTGGCATTCAGCACGAGCAGCGGCGAGTCCAGCGACGCTGCGTCTCGGCCCGCTGGACGCGGCCCGGGCGCTTGCCTCGGCCGAGCCGGTGGGTGCGCACGGCGGCCTCGACCGGACGGGTGCGCTGGCACAGCTGGCTCGTACCGGACTCCGCCGCGTCCTGACGACGTACGGAACATGAGAGGAGGAGGACCCGATGAGCGAGAGACCGCGCAAGAAGGTCCGGGTGCACAGCGTCGCCGTCGGCGTCGAGGTGCTGGAGACCCGGCTGGACGTGGCCGTCGCCCAGGGCATCGGGCCCGACCAGCGCGCAGCCGCCGAAGGCGTCCGTCGCCTGCTCCGGCGCGCCCAGGACGCCGCGTACGGCGTCGACCCGTCACCAGGGCCGATCTCCCGATGGTGGAGCGGGGCCCTGGTCGAGGCCGGCTACCAGAACCTGCACGCCGCCCGCGCCCAGATGATCGACGTGTACGACGACGCCGAGATCGAGGCCGAGATCCCCGCCGCGATCGCCCGGTCGCAGCAGACGCTGCACCGCGACGACCCCCGACGCGCGCTGATCGACGTGCTGCGCGTGCAGGCCGTCGCCCGGCAGCGGGCCTTCCTGCGCCGGGCCATCGAGGACGCGTACGACTCGCTCGACCGTCAGCACGAGCGGCTGCGCAGCTTCCGCAACATCATCCTGCTGCTCGCGCTGTGCATCGCGGTCCTCGTCGGGATCACCATCGTCGGCGTCGCCTACAACCCGGACGATCATGCCGCTGTGCTTCGCCGCGGACGGCAGCAGCGCCGACGGCATCCGTGCTCAACTGCCCGACCGGCACGGACGTCACCAGTCCCAGCGGCGGCGACATCGTCGTGATCGCCCTGCTCGGGCTGCTCGGCGGAGCGCTCGCCGCGGCGGTGTCCATCCGCAACCTGCGCGGCACGTCCACGCCGTACGACGTCCCGGTCGCGCTGGCGCTGCTGAAGGTCCCGCTCGGTGCCTTCACCGCCATCCTCGGCCTGGTCGCGATCCAGGGCGACTTCGTGCCCGGGCTCTCGGCGCTGGACTCCCAGCAGCAGATCCTCGCCTACGCCCTGGTTCTCGGCTACGCGCAGCAGGTGTTCACCTACTCGCTGGACCGCCGGGCGCAGACCCTGCTCAACGACCTGCCCGGCAAGGACGCCTCGACGGCACCCGCCGGCGCCGGCACCATCGTGGCCGGCCCGCCACCGGTGCTGCCGATGGGACCGTCCGGCCCCGACGCCGCCACGGTGCCGCCTCAGTTCGTGCATGCGGCCGGGGGGAACGGCGCCAACAACGGCTCCAGCGGTGCGGGCAGCGATGCGACGAAGGCGTCGACGATCGACCTGGAGCCGGCCGAGATCCAGTTCGAGCCGCCGCCGCCCGACGACGACGACGTCGTGCAGGACGACGGCAGCACGACGCTGCCCAACGTGCCGATCGGAGACCACCGCTGATGCGCAACTACGTCCAGGCGAAGGAATTCGCCCTGCAGCAGCACCGGACCGGCTCCTCGTCCTGGCTGAACCTGTGTCAGATGTTCTCCCGCCAGTGCGTGGGTGCCGCACCGTTCGGTGCCTCGGCCCGCGAGGCGTACAACAACACCGACGAGAAGTTCCGGCACCAGTCCAGCCCGCCGCCGCCCGGCGCGATCGCGTACTACGGCTTCAAGGACCGCGGCGCGGGGCACGCCGTCTTCGCGGTCAACGGCGGCTTCGTCTGGTCGAACGACATCCTCCGACGAGGGCGCATCGACCGGGTCCGCTGGGACGTGTTCCAGAGCCGGTGGAAGCTGCCCTACCGCGGCTGGATCTCGGCCTGCCCGGCGGGCGAGCTGCCCGTGCAGCGCGGCAACGACGAGCCGCGCTACCGGCAGGGGAGGAAGGTCTACCGGAGCAAGATGCGACTGCGGCAGGACGACTCGGACAGCGTGTGGAACCTGCAGGTCGCGCTGATCGCCCGTGGCTTCGAGTTCGAGGACGGGCCGACCGGCTTCTACGGGAACCACACTCGCCGGTGCGTCGCGGCCTTCCAGCACCGTCGAGGCTGGACCGGCTCGGACGCGGACGGGATCGCCGGCCCGATCACGATCGACAAGCTGGGCCTGGTCTGGACCGAGGGATGAGCACCGGCGCCGACGGCGCAGCAGCCGAACGCAACGACCTCGACGAGCTGCGCACGTCGGCGCGGGGGTGGCACGGAGTGCAGCTCGCCGTGCTCGGCTTCATCGGCCTGTGCGGCGCGCTGCAGAGCGGAGCCGCGAGCAGTGAGCCGAAGTGGCTCCAGCAGCTGGCGGCCATCCTCGTCCTGCTCGCTCTCGCCGTCGCGTGCATCGCGACCGTGCTGGTCGCCGGTGCGGCGTGGCCGGTGGGCGGCTGGCGCCGCGGCTCAGCAGGTGCCTCGACCTCGGTCGCCGAGGTCGAGCGCGGCGGTCGCCACCTGCGTACCGGGATCGTCCTGACCTTCGTCGCCGTCGGTCTCGTCGCCCTGGCCACCAGCTCCTCGTGGTGGCCGAACTACGGCGGGGGCAGCGGCCAGCTGGTCGAGGTGTCGACCGCGCAGGGCACCCTCTGCGGCACGCTCGTCGAGTCGGACGCCGGGTCAGTCGCCGTCGAGGTCGACGGCCAGCGCCTGGCGCTGAGCATGGACCAGGTCGCAGGAGTGCGGCCGGTCGACAGCTGCTAGGTCAGCGGCTGCCTAGAGGCCTCAGGACGGGCGGATGCCGACGTACCGGGTCTCGAGGTACTCCTCGATGCCTTCCCGGCCGCCCTCGCGGCCGAAGCCGGAGTGCTTCACGCCGCCGAACGGCGCGGCCGGGTTGGAGACCACGCCCTGGTTGATGCCGACCATGCCGGTGTCGAGCTGCTCGGCGAGCTCGAGCATCGTCGAGAGGTCCCGGGTGAACGCGTAGGCGACCAGGCCGTACTCCGTGTCGTTCGCCTTGCCGATCGCCTCCTCGGTGGTCGAGAACGTGGTCACCGGGGCGACCGGGCCGAAGATCTCCTCGCGCAGCATCGCGGCGTCGTCGGGTACGTCGGCCAGGACCGTCGGCGCGTAGAACCAGCCGCGGTCCCCGACGGTCTCGGCGCCGGTCAGCACCTTGGCGCCGCCGTCGACCGCGCCCTGCACCAGCTCGGCGACCTTGTCCCGGGACGGCTCGTCGACCAGCGGACCGACCTGGACGCCGTCCTCGGTCCCGCGGCCGACCCGCAGCTGCGACATCCGGTCGGCCATCCGCCGGCTGAACTCGGTGGCGACGCTCTCGTGCACGATGAACCGGTTCGCGGCCGTGCAGGCCTCGCCCATGTTGCGCATCTTCGCCAGCATCGCGCCGTCGACCGCGGCGTCGAGGTCGGCGTCGGCCATCACCAGGAACGGGGCGTTGCCGCCGAGCTCCATCGAGACGCGCAGCAGCTGCTCGGCGGACTGCTCGACCAGCCGGCGCCCGACCGCGGTGGAGCCGGTGAACGTCAGCTTCCGCAGCCGCGGGTCCCGGATCAGCGGCTCCATCACCTTGCCGCTGCTGCTCGTGGTGACCACGCTGAGCACGCCCTCGGGCAGCCCCGCCTCGCGCAGCAGGTCGGCCAGCGCGTACATCGACAGCGGGGTCTGCGACGCCGGCTTGACGACCATCGTGCAGCCCGCAGCCACCGCCGGCCCGATCTTGCGGGTGCCCATCGCCAGCGGGAAGTTCCACGGCGTGATCATCAGCGCCGGCCCGACCGGGCGCTTCATCGTCATCAACCGGGTCGCACCGTCCGGCGACGTCGCCCACTGGCCGGCGACCCGGACCGCCTCCTCGCTGAACCAGCGGAAGAACTCCGCTGCGTAGGTGACCTCGCCGCGCGACTCCGCCAGCGGCTTGCCCATCTCCAACGTCATCAGCAGCGCCAGGTCGTCCGCCCGCGCGGTCATCAGCTCGAAGGCCCGCCGCAGGATCTCGCCGCGCTCGCGGGGGGCCGTCGCCGCCCAGTCGGCCTGGGCGGCCACCGCGGTGTCCAGCGCGAGCCGGCCGTCCTCGACCGACGCGTCCGCGACCTCCGCCAGGATCTCGCCGGTCGACGGGTCGTCGACCGGCAGCACCGCCCCGCCGGACGCCTGCCGGGGCACGCCACCGATCCATAGCCCCTGCGGGACCGCCGAGACGACGGCGTCCTCACGCGCGGTCGACGACGTGACCGTCATGCCCGAGCCTCCTCGACAGCTGGCTACTCTCCCTGACCGTCGCAACGTACCCGGCCCGGTCTCATCTGGGGAGGGCGAGGTATGCCGACCCACGCCGGTGCTGTGCTGGTTGCGGTTCCGCGGGGTCCGACGACCTGGGGGTGGAGGGCATTGGCTGCTACACCGCGTGCTGCCACCACGCCGACAGCGGCCCCGGCCGCGTGCGCCCGCGCGCGCCGGGCTGGTGCTGACCGCCCTGATCCTCGTCGCCGCGGTCGCCAACCTGAACCTCGCGGTCGCCAACGTCGCGCTGCCCGTCGATCGGCGAGGCGTTCGACTCGTCGCAGACCGACGCTCAACCTGATCGCGGTCGGCTACTCGCTGGGGCTGGCCGCGTCGGTGCTCTACCTGGGCGCGCTCGGCGACCGCTACGGCCGCAAGCTGATGCTGATCCTCGGCATCGCGCTGTCGATCCCGGCCTGCCTGCTGGCGGCGTACGCGCCGACCGACGAGGTGCTGTTCGTCGCCCGGGTCCTCGGCGGGCGTCGCGGCGGGCATGGCCTACCCGACCACGCTGGCCCTGATCGCCGCGCTGTGGTCCGGGCCCGGCCGGACCAAGACGATCGCGCTGTGGTCGGCGCATCGGCGGCGGCCATCGCGTCGCTCGGCCCGCTGTCTCCGGCTTCCTGCTCGAGCACTTCTGGTGGGGCTCGGTCTTCCTGGTCACCCTGCCGCTCGCGGCCGTCGCGCTGCTGCATGGCGTCGTTCTTCGTGCCGGCCCACGTCAACGAGGCCACCGAGCCGGTCGACAACCTCGGCGGCATCCTGTCGGTGCTGCTGGTCGGCGCGCTGGTCCTGGCCATCAACTTCGCCGCCGTGCCGAACGCCGGCGCCGCTGGTCGCTCGGCCTCGGCGCCATCGCCGCTCGCCGCCGGCGTCGCCTTCGTGCTCCGCCAGCGCCGCGCGGCCGAACCCGCTCTACGACCTGCGACGTCGCCGGCGCGGCGCATCTTCTGGGTCGCCGCCTCGCCGGGATCATCGTGTTCGGCTCGCTGATGGGCGCGATGTTCGTCGGCCAGCAGTTCCTGCAGAACGTGCTCGGCTACTCGACGCTCGAGGCCGGGGCGGCGATCCTGCCGGCGGCGTGCTGATGGTGCTGATCGCGCCCCGCTCGGCCAAGCTGGTCGAGTCGCGCGGGGCGCGGTTCACGCTGCTCACCGGCTACGTCTTCGTGCTGCTCGGCTTCCTGACCATGCTGCTGCTGTGGAAGGAGGGCACGCCCGTACTGGCAGGTCGGGCTCGCCTACGCGTTCGTCGGCGCCGGCGTCGGGTTCGCCGGCACGCCGGCCTCGCACTCGCTGACCGGCTCGGTCCCGGTGCGCCGGGCCGGCATGGCGTCGGGCACGGCCGACCTGCAGCGTGACCTCGGCGGCGCCATCATGCAGTCGATCTTCGGCGCCCTGCTCACCGCCGGCTACGCGTCGGCGGTCGCGGCGACGCATCGCCGCCGCGCCGGACGCGAGCACGATCACGCGACAGCACGCAGACCGAGCTGACCAAGTCGTTCTCCGAGCGCCGAGGCCCCCGCGCAGCAGTACCCGCAGTACGCCGACGCCAGATCACCGCGGGAGCCAAGTCGGCGTTCCTCGACGGGCGACCACTGGGCCTACACGGCCGGCATCGTGGCGATCCTGCTCGGCGCGGCCCTGGTCGGCTTCCTGTTCCCCCGCAAGGACGAGGAGCACCGGTTGCTGGCCTCGTACGACGCGCAGGACTCGGCCGCAGGCGTGCAGGCCCCGCAACCGGGCTGACAGCGTCGCCGATCCGCCGACTCTTCGGGTCCTCGTCGGTCGTCGGGCCAGCAGCACGTCACCCTCGTCGCCGCCGACCAGCTTGTCGGCGCCGCCGTTGCCCCTGACCTTGTCGGCGCCGGTGCCCGCCGACGCAGAGGTCGTTGCCCTTGCCGCCGGTGATGACGTCGGCACCGTTGCCGGCGTCCAGGCTGTCGTTGCCGCCGTACTGCTGGTCGCGGCCTTTCTCGCCCTTGAGCTTGTCGTGACCCGCCTCGCCGTACAGGACGTCAGCACCGTCCTTGCCGTACAGGACGTCGTCGCCGGCCTTGCCGTAGAGCCGGTCGTCGCCCGTCTCCGCCGCACACCAGTCGTTGCTCCGAGCAGGTCCGTCGTGGACCGCTCTCGACCAGCCACGTCGTCGCCCGCGCGTGGCCGGTCACCGCCTTCGGTGACGCGTCGGTGACCGTCTTCGTCACCTCGTAGCCCTCGCACCAGTCACCCTCGTCGTCATGGGCGGACGCCGGCAGGGAGGTCCCGCCGAGCTGTGACGTGCGGGACGGTGGCTCGCGACGAGCGGCGATGCGCCGGGCGACGAGGGCGGTGGTCTTCATGTCGGCTCCACACCTGCTGGACGCGGTCTGACGGAGATGTATCGGCCGGTGCGAGGCCACGTCTCGAGACGCCGGCCGCGGCGATACCGGGTCGAGGCCGATCGAGCCGCATGCTGACACGGCATCGGTCCGGTGCCAGAGTCGTGACAGAGCCACGAGCGAAAGGGACCGACATGGCCGGCTACCGCACCGCACTGCCGCAGCTCGCGGACAGCGTGTTCCTCACCGACGGCGGGATCGAGACGACGCTGATCTTCCACGACGGGCTCGACCTGCCCGAGTTCGCGGCGTTCGTGCTGCTGGCGGACGAGACCGGCCGGGAGGCGCTGCTGTCGTACTTCCGCCGCACGCGGCCATCGCCCGGGACGCCGGCTGCGGCTTCATCCTGGAGGCGCCCACCTGGCGGGCGAACCCGGACTGGGCCGCCAAGCTCGGCTACTCGCCGGAGATGCTGGACGCGGCGAACCGGGCCGCCATCGACCTGATGGTCGCAGCTCCGTCGCGAGTTCGAGACCCCGGCCACACCGGTGGTCATCAGCGGCTGCGTCGGGCCGCGCAGCGACGCGTACCGACCCTCCGAGCTGATGACCCCGGAGGAGGCGCAGCGCTACCACGGCACCCAGATCGCCACCTTCGCCGACACCGAGGCCGACCTGGTCACGGCGATCACGATGACGCACAGCGCCGAGGCGATCGGCGTGGCCCGGGCCGCTGCCGACAACGGGCTGCCCGTCGTGATCTCGTTCACGGTCGAGACCGACGGCAGCCTGCCGTCCGGCGAGTCGCTCGGCGCGGCCATCGAGGCGGTGGACGACGCGACCGGCGCCGGCCCGGCGTACTACATGATCAACTGCGCGCACCCGACCCACTTCGCCGACACCCTGCGGCAGGGCGGCGACTGGGTGGGCCGGGTCCGCGGACTGCGGGCGAACGCCTCGACCATGAGCCACGCCGAGCTCGACGAGGCGGCCGAGCTCGACGAGGGCGACCCGGCCGACCTGGCCGAGCGGTACGCCGGGCTGCGCGCCGACTTCGGCCAGCTCACGGTGCTCGGCGGCTGCTGCGGCACCGACCACCGGCACGTCGGCGCCATCGGTGCGGCCTGCGTGGCGGTGGGCGGGCGCCGCTCCTAGACCTGCGAGATCCGGACCATGTTGCCCGAGGGGTCGCGGAAGGCGCAGTCCTTCGCTCCCCAGAACTGGTCGGTCGGCTCCTGGAGCACCTCGGCGCCGGACGCGCGCACCTTCTCGAACGTCGTGTCGAGGTCGGGCGTGCGGAACAGCACGCCGGGCAGCGAGCCCTTGGTGAGCAGCGCGAGCAGCGCGTCGCTGTCCTCGGCGGAGCGGCCGGACTGCGGCGTGCTGAGCACGATCTCGACGTCGGGCTGGGACGGCGGCGAGAGGGTGACCCAGCGGCCGGCCTCGGTGTTGACGTCGTTGCGAACGTCGAGCCCGAGTGCGTCGCGGTAGAAGGTGAGCGCCTCGTCGGCGTCGTGGACGGTGATGAAGCAGTGACCGAGTGAGATATCCATGCCGACGACGCTAGGGGAGCACCGGACCGGTGGCTTCTCGGATCCTGCTCGGTCTGGTGTGAACCATCGAGACGCAGGCGGGCACCGATCGCCCCGGCGCTGTGGTCACGCGCGCGGTAGGCCGTCGGGGTCTCGCCGACGATCTCGGTGAACCGTGAGCTGAACGACCCCAGCGAGGTACAGCCGACGGCCATGCAGACGTCGGTCACCGACAGGTCGCCGCGTCGCAGCAGCGCCTTGGCCCGCTCGATCCGGCGCGTCATCAGGTAGTTGTACGGCGTCTCGCCGTAGGCGGCGCGGAACTGCCGGGAGAAGTGCGCGGGGGACATCAAGGCGGCCTGGGCGAGCGCCGGAACGTCCAGCGGACGGGCGTACTCGCGGTCCATCAGGTCGCGCGCCCGGCGCAGGTGGGCGAGGTTGGCCAGCTCCTCCGGAGTCACCTGCTCAGCCTACGCTGGGCCGAACGGGTTCCCTTTACCCCTGCTTTGCCCGATTGCTCAACCGGCCGGTCCAAACGGACGAAGTAGATGCAGTCAGCGAAAAAGGCAAACCCGTCGCAAGGCGGGGACGCAAAGCCACGGGACCCTCGAGGTCAGCCGGGCTACCGAACGAGGGGACCCCATGCGAGCGCTCCATGCGCTACGCGTCAGCCTGCCCGGCAACGCTGCCGGCACCGGTTGGCGACGACTCCTGTCCATAGCCGTCCTCACCGCACTCGCCGTCGTCGGCCCTGCGGCCGCCGCGTACGCGACGGACAGCGTGGTCGCGGGAGCGCCCCGTGGTCTCGGTCTCGTCCGACCACGGCCTGCTCGTCCGCGCCCACGCCTCCGCCGAGCGGCTGTACCCCGGTGCTCGCCAGGACGTGTCGCTGCTCGTCACCAACCGCGGCGACCCATGCGGTCACGACCAGCGCGGTCCGCCACGTCGCCATCGTCGTCACCGGAGCAGCCGGTCACTGCGGTCGCAGCGACTTCACGATGCAGCGCGCGACAGTGTCGGTCACCCTGATCCCCGCCGGCGCGACCCGCCGGCTCGACCTGCCCGGTGCCATCGGCATGAAGCGCTCGGCCGGCGACGGATGCCAGGGCGCGACCCTGCGACTGGCCATGAGCGTCGACGCATCCTGACCTCGAGCGAAGCGGTCAGAGCCGGAGGACCAGCACGATGCACGCGGCAGCCAGCACCGTGGCGACGGCGATCGGCAGCCCGAGCCGGCTGCGGGGCAACGGCTCGCCGTGCCGGACGGCCGCATCCACCTGACGCCACCGGCCTCGCGCCCCCGCGGCGAGCACCAGGCCGGCGACCACGAGCACCAGGCCGATGGTCCGGCGCAGCGCGACGTATCCGGCGTCCGGGAAGCCCCGACGACGGCGACCCCAGCGCCAGCAGGGCGGGAGTGCGCACGTAGGCCAGGTAGGTCCGTTCGATCGCCAGGCTCACGCGGTAGTCCGGTTCCGATCCGCGACGACGAGCGCTGCTACTGTCCAGAGTCCAGGAGTCAGGTCGCGTGACATCGGCGGCCCGTCCTCCGAGGGATAGATGATCGGCGCACCGACCGTCGAGGTCCTCGAGCTGAATGCGGACTTCGTGGGAGCAGGCACTGACGGCGCGACGCAGTGCCCCGGTCACGGTCCGCGGTGACCATCACGCGATGGGCCATCCTCGGGACGTGCCGCGACTTCCATTCGTCGACATGGCCTGCTCCCCGAGCTCACGCCACCGTGATCCGCCGACCGGTCATGCGGCCTCCAGTAGCGCTCCGGCATCGTACCTGTTCGCCGACCCACCGGCGCCGGCGTCGATCGGCATGGTCGTTGCGGCTGCACTCGAGGCCGCGCGCCTGACACGGACTCGTCAGTCGCGTTGTCAGCCGGTCGTCTCGCGGTTCTTCAGGTCGCGAAGGATCTGCTGACTGGCGAGCTTGCCGGGCGCACCCATCACGCAGCCACCGGGATGGGTGCCCGAACCGCACTGGTAGTAGCCGTCGATCGGGGTGCGGTACTGGCTCCAGCCCGGCGCCGGCCGGAAGAAGTACATCTGCGGGGCGAAGAACTCGCCGGCGAAGATGTTGCCCTCGGTGAGCCCCACGGTGCGCTCGATGTCGAGCGGGGTCTGGACCTCGCGCTGGATGACGAGGTCGCTGAAGCCGGGGAAGAACGACTCGAACGTGGCCTGCACCGTGTCGGCGAACTTCTCCCGCTCGGTGTCCCAGTCGCTGCCCTTGAGGTGGTACGGCGCGTACTGCACGAAGCACGACATGACGTGCTTGCCGGGCGGCGCCATGTCCGGGTCGACGAACGACTGGATGGCGCAGTCGATGTACGGGCGCTTGCTGTACCAGCCGTACTTCGCGTCGTCGAAGGCTCGCTCCAGGTACTCCATCGACGGCCCGATGTTGACGAAGCCGAGGAACTGGTCCGTGCGATCGCCGAGAGCCGGGTAGCGCGGCGCACCGTCGAGCGCGAAGTTGACCTTCGCGGAGGTGCCCTGGAACCGCAGCCGGTTGATGTTCTCCACCAGGTCGCTGGGCAGCTCGCGGGGCTCGACCAGCTCGGTGAACGTACGCCGCGGGTCGAGGGCACTGACGACGGTCTTGGCGGTGAGCTCGGTCCCGTCCTCGAGAGCGACGCCCACCACCGCGCCCTGCTTGGTGATCACCGAGGCGACCGGTGCGTTCAGCATGATCTCCGCGCCGTACGCCTGGGCCGCTCGCGCCAGCACCTGGGTGAACCCGCCGTTGCCGCCCTTGTGGAACGACCACGCCCCGAAGTGCCCGTCGTGCTCGCCGAGGGAGTGGTACAGCAGCACCAGCCCGGACCCCTGCGACATCGGGCCGACCTTGGTCCCGATGATCCCCGAGGACGCGATGTAGCCCTTGAGGATGTCGCTCTCGAAGTAGTCGTCGAGGAAGTCAGCGGCGCTGCCGGTGAGGAGCCGGACCAGGTCGTGGATCACCTTCTGGTCGACACCACCGAGGTGCTTCACCAGGTCCGCGGTCTCCGCGAGGTCCTCCGGCGACTTGCCGAAGATGTTCGGCGGGACCTTGTCCAGCAGCGGCTTGACGACCTGGCACACCCGCTCGACGTCGAACTCGTAGCGGTCCATCGCGTCGGCGTCGTGGGACGAGTGCCGCATGATCTCTTTGATGTTCTCGTCGCGATCCTGGCCGAGCAGCAGGTAGTCGCCGTTCTCCATCGGGGCGAACGACGACGGCATCAGGATCGGCATGAAGCCGTGCTTGACCAGGTCGAGCTCCTGGACGATGTCCGGCCGGAGCAGGCTCAGCGCGTAGGAGAACGACGTGAAGTGGAAGCCCGGTCGCAGCTCCTCGGTGATGGCGGCCCCACCGACGAGGTGTCGGCGCTCGACGATGAGCACCTTCAGGCCGGCCTTCGCGAGGTAGGCACCGTTGACGAGCCCGTTGTGCCCGCCACCGACGATGATCGCGTCGTAGTTCTTGTCCTTCGATGCCATGTCAGGCCGTCTTTCGCGGTGGGTTGAAGAACGGCAGCCGGGTGACCTCGGCCAGGACCGTCTCGTAGTGGTGGTTGATGGTGAGCTCGAGGTTCACGTGAGTCCCGGAGGCGGCGAGGTCCGGCCGGACCCGCGCCATCGCGATGTGGCGCTGGAGCATGGGCGAGTACATGAGGCTGGTGGCGTAGCCGATCCGCTCGCCGGCGTCGTCGTACAGCATCGACTCGTAGTCCAGCGGCGTCTCGTCCTTGGGCGGGATCAGGCCCGCCTCGTTGTAGAGCCGGTCGTAGTCGGCCCAGTCCAGGACGAGACCCACCGTCGCCCATCGCGAGGTCTTGTCGGCGATCTCGCGGCGGATGGCGTCGCGCCCGATGAACGGGCGGTCGTCGTCGTCGATGCCCTTGAGCATCCAGCCGAAGCCGAGCTCCTTGGGCGTGATGCGGTCGTGGTCGGTGTAGGCGAACCGGCTCGAGGAGAACTCGACGTTGATGAGGACCAGGCCCGCCTCGATCCGGGTCATGAGGAGGGCCTCCTCGCCGAACGGCCGGAACCCGTGGCCCTCTCCGGCCTCCATCACCGCATCGAGGACGCCGAGCGCCTCGTCCCGCGCCACCCGGACCTCGTAGCCGAGGTCGCCGGTGTAGCCCGTGCGCGAGATGGTCACCGGCGCGTTGCCGATCTTCGTGTCGGTGTGCTCGAAGTACGCCAGCTGCTCGACCCCGGCTGCGACCTTGCTGAGGATCTCGCGCGACCGTGGTCCTTGCACGGCGAGCATGCCGAACTCGTCCGTCACGTCCTCGATGCGTCACCTCCAGCCGGCCGATCAGGTCGCTGAAGTAGCCGAGGTTCGGCTCGGCCGCGGTGAGCAGGAAGTCGGTCGCCGAGTGCCGGAAGACCACGCCGTCCTCGAGAACGAAGCCCTTGTCGTCACACCAGACCGAGTACTGCGCGCGGCCGGGACGGCAGGTTCTGATGTCGCGCGTCATCACGCCGGCGAGCAGCCGCTCGGAGTCGCGGCCGGAGATCCGGTACTTGTACAGCGGCGACGTGTCGAAGAACCCGGCGCTGTTCCGCACGGCGAAGTACTCGTGCTTCGGCGACATGCCGTACTTGAGCGCCGACAGGTATCCGGACCAGTGGCCCCATCGCTGCGTGGTGTTGAGCTCTGCCAGCCGCTCGTGGAACGGAGTCGTGTTGATCATCGCCGACCTGTCTCGTTGTCGGGACCGCGGAACCTGCCGGGATCATAACTGAATGATCAGTCAGGATGCCGATCTGTCCGATCTTTCCCGAGTCTGTCGCTTCCGTGCAGCCGGGCTGGTCGACGTCTCGTTCCGCGGCTAGCGTGAGCGCCATGTTCGTCATCATGGGGCGCGCATGAAGCCGCGCATCTTCCTCGGGTCATCGGGCAAGCAGGCCAAGCTGCTCCAGGCGATCACGCGCGGCCTCGAGGACGTCGCCGACGTCGAGCCCTGGACCTCCACCTTCAACCCCGGACGGGGCACCCTCGACCGGCTGGTGGAGCTCTCCCAGGAGGTCGACTTCGCCGCGTTCGTCTTCGCCCAGGACGACTGGACCGCGGCGGAAGAGTCCCAGCCTGGCGTGGCATCGCCGCGCGACAACGTGGTGTTCGAGGCGGGGCTGTTCGGCGGCGCACTCGGCATGCGGCGGTCCTTCATCCTGCACGCGAACGGCGCCAAGCTGCCCAGCGACCTGCTCGGGCTCACCACCGTCCGCTACGACCCGTCCACCAGCGCCGCGGAGGTCCGCGCGATCAACCAGAAGCTTCGCCACGCGATCGAGACCGAGGGGCGCCGCGGCCCGGTCGAGGGCTCGTGGTGGCAGCTCTCGCTGACCGCGCGGACCGATGGCGAGCCGTCAGCGGTGGGGTTCGTGCGCATCTCCCGGGACCGCGACGGCAGCCTCAACGTCAGCGGCGGGGGCTGGCAGGAAGACGGCACACTGTCGGCCCGCTACTGGAGCGAGGCCGCGAAGGAGCGCCGGGATCCGGCCGGCATCCTCTACTTCTGGAAGGGCGAGCGCCCCCGGCACCCGAACGCGCCGCAGCTCGAGGGCACCGGCGAGATCAGGCTGGAGAGCGCCGACCGCGCCACGGGGTACTGGACGACCCGCTCCGACCGCGACGCCGAGCTCAATGCACGGACCTCGGGTATCTATTTCCGAGCTGACCCCTCTGACCTCCAGGTGCTGGACAGCGGGAGCGAGGAGGAGCGGAGCGAGCTGATCGCGTCAGCGCCTCCGGGAGTGGAAGTCAGCCGCGAACGCGTTCTGAGCACCCGGTCATAGTCCTTCGATGATTTCCGCGACCGCGGGAGGTCAGAACGCACATGGAAGCCAAGAACCTCGCCGACCGGTATGGACTGCCGTTGGTCGACTGGAAGCGGGTCGAGGCCCGCCTGGCCGCCGGCCCTGAGGCGCTGGCAGGGACCGGTGGACCCGACAACCGCAGCTGGTTGGCAACCACCAACCCGGACGGCAGCCCGCACCTGACCGGCATCGGCCCGCAGTGGGTGTCTGGCCTGCTGTACTTCACGACCGGCGAGCGGACCCGCAAGGGCCGGAACCTCGCGAATGACCCTCGCTGCACCTTGGGCGTCTCCACCGACGAGTTCGACCTCGCCGTGGAGGGGGACGCCGCCCCGGTCGACGACCCCGAGGTCGTCGCGGAGCTGGCCGCACGTTGGGCGTCCGGAGGCTGGCCGGCCAGCCCCGACGAGAGCGGCACTGCGCTGACGGCCGAGTACAGCGCACCGTCCGCAGGACCGCCGCCGTGGCGCGTCTACCGACTCACACCCCGACAGGCGACGGTGGTGCTCAACTCCGACCCGGGCGGCGCCACCCGCTGGCGGTTCTGACCCTGGATCTCCTCGCTGCGCCGACGCGCTAGGTTGCGCGCGTGCCCTCGGACCTCGCGTTCAAGGTGATGAACGCGGTGCATCACGGCATCATCAAGCTGACGGGTGGCAGACGAGGTTGGTCGGCCTTGGGCATGCCCGTCCTCAAGCTCACCACGACGGGCCGCAGCACCGATCTCCCCCGCGACGTGATGCTGACCTCCCCGGTGCAGGACGGCCAGACCCTGGTCGTCGTCGCCTCCCGCGGTGGTGACGACAAGACCCCCGCGTGGTTCCTCAACCTGCAGCAGAACCCCGAGGTGACGGTGGCGCTGCAGGGGCAGCCACCTCGGCAGATGCGGGCTCGGGTCGCGACGCACGAGGAGCGCGACCGCCTCTGGCCGCGGGTGATCGCCGACCACAAGAACTACGCCGGATACCAGGCGAAGACCACCCGCGAGATCGCCCTCGTCCTGCTCGAGCCAGACGGAGGGACCCTGAGAGCCGACGAGGAGACTTGAACTCCTAACCGCTCGATTACAAGTCGAGTGCGCTACCAGTTGCGCCACGCCGGCGAGGTGCCGCCCACTCTAGACGGGACGGAGCCACCCGTTGTCACCCGTTCCGGGCCGGGCGGATAAGTCTCGCCCACCCGTCCCCTAACGCACCACTAACCGCGATCACACCGGCCAGAGTGCGGGGCACAGTCGAGGACGTCAGCACAGAGTCCCGACCAGAAGAGGCACCCCATGCGCACCGCACTCACCATCGCCGGCCTCACCGCCGCCCTCGTCGTCACCGGCGCACCGCTCGCCCAGGCCAAGGACGACGACGGCCGCATCATCCGCACCGGCTCCTGCAGCGGCTCGGCCGACTGGAAGCTCAAGGCCAAGCACGACGACGGCCGGATCGAGCTCGAGTACGAGGTCGACTCCAACCAGTCCGGCCAGACCTGGCGGGTCCGGGTCCGCGACAACGGCGTCCGGGTCATCGCCACCCGCGCGACCACCGGCGGCCGCAGCGGGTCGTTCGACATCGAGCGGAAGGTCGCCAACCGGGCCGGCAGCGACAGCTTCGTCGCCCGCGCGCGCGACCTGTCCAGCGGACAGCTCTGCGTCGGCCGCCTGACCTTCTAGTCCTCCAGTCGCCGCTGCCGTCGGACTCCGGCGGCGCGAACACGACATGGACCTCCAGGTCCTCGCTGATGTCGACGAACCGGTGGGGCACCCCGCGCGGCACGTAGGCCGCCGCGCCGGGCCCCACCGGCGCCCGCGTCCCGTCGATGTCCAGCACAGCCGCGCCGGCCGTCACCACGTAGATCTCGTCCTCGCGGTGCGGCGACTGGTCATCGACACCACCGGCACCGACCCGGTAGACGCCGGCGCTGAGCGCCTCCGACCGGACCCACTCGTGGTAGCGATCGCGTGGCAGGTCGGCGGTTGCCGCGACCACCGGAGGGACGCTCTTGGGCGAACGGCCGTGGGTCGGCCAGAACGGCCACTCCTCGAACCGCGCGGCCCGCCCGTCGGCCGCAAACCGCACCACCCACAGGTCCAGGTACTCCTGTCGCAGCGGGTCGCCGTACCGCACGTGCACCCGAGCCACCCCGGTGTCCCCCGAGCACGCGACCACCTCGCTGCTCATCGTGAACACCTCCTCGGGCCCGTCGCGGTCCTCGTCCCACAACACCCGGATCGCGTCGAGCCCGACCACCGGCTCGTCGTACGGCGTGACGAGGTACTCGGCGTCGTCCGCGAACAAGTCCCGCAGTCTCTCGGTCCCGACGGCCCGCCAGGCGCGCTCGTACCCGTCCACCCACGCAAGCAGCTGCGCATCGGTCACGTCAGCCACCGGTCACCTCCGATCTGCGCGGCGGATCGGCGCCTCGCCGGGAGCAGGTGATCGCCGAGGCCGCGATCGCCTCGTCCAGCAGGACCTCGACGTCGGCGACCGAGAGGGACCGCAGGGCGTCCCGGTGCGTTGCGCCCAGCAGGTCCCGCCACGCCAGGCCGGCGAGCAGGGCGCTCATGAACGAGTCGCCCGCTCCGACGGTGTCGGCGACGTCCACCGGTACGCCGGGTCGGCTGACCGGTCCGCTGGCGGCGCCGGCCGCCAGGGCACCCTCGCCGCCGCGCGTGATCACCACCAGGGCCGGCCCGTGGCCCAGCCAGGAGGCCGCGACCTCGTCGACCGTCCTGCCGGGCTCCAGCCAGGCCGCGTCCTCGTCGCTGGCCTTCACGACATCCGCGACCGCGAGCAGCTCGTGCACGACCGCCAGCACCTCGTCGCGCGACCCCATCAGCAGCTGCCGCACGTTCGGGTCGAACGACACCGTGGCCGTCGCGGCTGCCCGCGCGGCGAGGCGGCGCAGCACGGCACCGCCCGGCGGCGTGGTGATGCCCAGCGACCCGACGTGCAGGGCGGCCACGCCGTCGACGGCGTCGGTCAGCTCGTCGTCGGTCCACTGCCAGTCGGCGGTCCCGTCGACCCGGAAGTCGTACGCCGCCGATCCGTCCGGCTGAAGGGCCACGATCGCCAGTGACGACGGCTCGCTCGCCCGGACAGCGTGGGCCAGGTCCACGCCGTTGGTCTCCAGGTGGGCACGCAGCCGACGTCCGAGGACGTCGTCCGAGAGCCGCGCGAGCATCCGCGCCGGGACGCCGAGTCTGGCCAGGCCGACGGCGACGTTGGCCGGGCTCCCCCCGGCTGCGGCCTGGAAGTGGCCGTCCGCACCGGCCGGAACGAGGTCCGTGATCACCTCGCCCGCCACCGCCACCACCGACTCCACGGCGCCGAACCTACCGGTCTAGGTCGCGGGCGGCGGGGCGGTGGTCGACCGGACGATGAGCCGGGTCGGCACGGTGATGACCCGCGGCTGCCGGGGCCGATCACCGTGCTCGTCCAGGGCCTCCAGCAGCAGCGTCGCCGCGAGCTTGCCCTGCTCACGCACCGGCTGCGCCACCGTGGTGAGCTCGAAGAACTCGGCCATCTCGTGGTCGTCGATGCCGATGACCGACACGTCCTCGGGCACGCGCAGGCCCGTCTCGCGCAGCGCATGCACCACGCCCACGGCCATCTCGTCCGACGCCGCGAAGATCGCCGTCGGCGGCGGTTCGGTGGCCAGCAGCAGGCGGGTCGCCGCGAGGCCGCCGCGGACGGTGAAGTCGCCGACCACCTCGAGCGCCGGATCATCGGGCAGCTCCGCCTCCTTGAGGGCGGCGCGGTAGCCGGCCAGCCGGTCCAGCGGTGCCGCGAAGTCGAGCTGGTCCTCCAGGGAGCCGCCGACGTAGCCGATCCGCCGGTGGCCGAGGTCGAGGAGGTGGCGCATCGCGATCCGCGCGGTCTCGTCGTCGTCGATGCCCACGCTCGACCAGCCGTCGACGACCGCGCCGACAACGGCGACCGGCCGTTCGAGCCGGGCCAGCGCGGCGATCTCGTCGTCGGTCGGCGTGAGGCTGAGCACGAGGACCGCGTCGACCCGCTTGCGCAGCAGGTGGGTCTGGAACACCCGGTGCCGCGCCTCCATGTCGCCACCGAGGTTGTAGAGCAGCAGGTCGTACCCCGCGTCGCGCAGCAGCTCCTCGGCGCCCTGCACGACGGACGAGTAGAACCATCGCGTCACGAACGGCACGATGACGCCGACCGCGCGGGTCTGCCCGCTCGCGAGGCCGGCCGCGCTCGGCGAGGCCACGTAGTCCAGCTCCGCCGCGGCCTGCAGCACCCGGACGCGCGTCTCGGGTGAGACGCGCGGCAGGCCGCGCAGGGCGCGCGACACCGTCGCGGTCGAGACCCCGACCGTGCGCGCGACGTCCTTGATGCTCGTCATCTGGGCCCGCTCGGCTGCCCGACCGGGGCACGTCGAAGAACGCGTCCGGGTGGGTCCCCCAACTCGTCCATGCCGGCGCCTCCGGCCCTCCCCCTAGCCCTTGACGCTGCCCGCGAGCAGTCCTCGGACGAAGTAGCGCTGCAGGCTGAGGAACACGATCAGCGGGACGATCATGGACACGAAGGCTCCCGCCGACAGGACTTGCCAGTCGTTGCCGCGGGTGCCGGATAGCTCCGCTAGTCGCACCGTCAACGGCGAGATCTCGAGGTTGCCGCCGCCGAACACCAGGGCCACCAGCAGGTCGTTCCAGACCCAGAGGAACTGGAAGATGCCGAAGGCCGCGATGGCCGGTGCCATCAGCGGAAGCATGATCTTGGTGAAGATCCGCACGTGCCCGGCCCCGTCGACCCGGGCTGCCTCGATGAGCTCGCCCGGGACCTCCTTCATGAAGTTGTGCAGGAGGTAGATCGCCAGCGGCAGGGCGAAGATCGAGTGCGAGAGCCAGATGGTCCAGAACTTGCCGGCGAGGCTCGGCAGGCCGAACGGCGGGTCCACGTAGAGCGTGAGCAGCGGGATCATCGTCACCTGGATCGGCACGATCTGCAGCGCGAAGATCGCGATGAACAGCATGTTGCGACCCGGGAAGTGCATCCAGGCGAACGCGTACGCAGCCAGCGTGGCCAGTGTGATCGGGATGATCACCGACGGGATCGTGATCACGATGGAGTTGATGAAGAAGGTCGCCAGATCGGTGTCGCTGCCGGTCAGGACCTCGTTGTAGTTCTCCAGGGTGAACGATGGGGTTCTTGAACCAGGTCCACCATCCGGAGGTCTTGACGTCCACCTCCGGCCGGATGGAGGTGACGAGCAGCCCGAAGGTCGGGATGGTCCAGAGCAGGGCGATGACGAAGGCAGCAGCAGACGCACCTGGTGAGGTGAGCTTCTGCTTCGCGACCGCGGCGGCCGACGGCTCGGCCAGACCGGGGTTGCCGCCGGTCGGCCCGGTTTCGGTCGGCGGCGGGGGTCGAGGAAGTCATCGGGCCTCCAGCTTGCGCATCTGGACGATGTTGTAGACGACGATCGGGATGACCAGGATGAACAGCAGAGTCGCCAGGGCGGCTCCCAGCCCGTTGTTGAACGACCGGAAGCTCTGCACGTAGAACTCGTAGGCCACGACGCTGGTGGAGAAGTTTCCGCCGGTCGCCGTACGGACGATGTCGAAGACCTTCAGCGTGCCGATGCTGATGGTCGTGAGGACGACGATCAGCGACGGCCGGATGCTCGGCACCGTGATGAAGCGGAACATCCGGAAGCCGCTGACGCCGTCCAGCCGGGCGGCCTCGACGATGTCGTCAGGGATCGCCTTGATGCTGGCCGAGAGCACCGTCATCGCGAAGCCGGCCTGCACCCAGATGAGGATGGCGATCAGGAACAGCGTGTTCCAGGGTTCGGTGAGCAAGAAGCGATACGTATCGAGCCCGATCAACTTGAGGAACGCGTTGGCCAGGCCGATCTGGACGTTCTCGGTGGCGCGGTAGTCGTAGACGAACTTCCAGATCAGCGAGGCACCGACCAGCGAGATGGCCATCGGCAGGAAGATCAGCGCCTTGGCCAGCTTCTCGGCGCGGACCTTGTCGATGAGGACGGCGTAGACCAGCCCGATGAGCGTGGCCAGGATCGGGGTGACGATGACCCACACCGCCGTGTTGCGCAGCACCGTGATCTGGTCGGACTGGGTGAAGATCGTCTTGTAGTTGTCGAAGCCGACGAAGTTCTGGCTGTTGTTGTCCTTGAAGGACTCGTAGATCGTCCGCACGCCGGGGTACAGCAGGCCGAAGCACACCATCAGCACGGCGGGGAGCAGGAAGACGATGGTCTGGAATCTCTCGCCGCGCCTGCCCTTGGCCCGGTCGGCGAGGAACAGGACGACGCCCATCACGGCCAGGAAGATTCCAATGGCAGCGAACATCTGAACGAACTTCTCACCGGCCGACATCGCGGCTACCTCCCTGATGGAACGGACGTGCCATGGGGATCCGGTCGTCGGGGGCGCGTTGTTTCCGAACGCGCCCCCGACAACCGGTCAGTCGCCCTGCTGGGTGGTACCTAGCTCGCCGGCCAGGAGCCCTCGATGCTGTCGAGAACTTCCTTGGTGCTCTTGTCCTGAGCAAGCCAGGCCGTCATCTCCTTCCAGAAGGAACCAGCGCCGACGGCGCCGGGCATCAGGTCGGAGCCGTCGAACCGGAAGACCGCGTCCGGGTCCTGCAGGATCTCCACGGAGAGCTTGTCGATCGGGCTGGCGACGTTGGCGATGTCGAGGCCCGAGTTGGCGCTGACGAAGCCGCCACCCGGGGTGGCCTTGCCCTTCTCGTTCGCCCAGGTGTCGGAGGTCAGGTACGTCTGGAACGCCGCCACCTCGGGCCGGTCGTCGAACGCGACTGCGAAGTTGCCGGCACCGAGTACGGGCTTGCCGAACTCCTCCGACATCGGCGGCAGGTAGAACGCGTAGATGTCGCCGGTCTCGCCGATCTCCGTCCCGTCAGGCCAGTTGGCGGCCATGAAGCTCGCCTGGCGGTGCAGGGCGCACTTGCCGTCGAGGATGGGGAGGCCACCCTCCTGGAACGTCGTGGTGGCGATGCTCTTCACGTCGCCGATGCCACCGTTGACGTAGTCGTCGTTCTTGAGGATCGAGCCGACCTCGTCGAGGCCGGTCGCGATCTGCGGGTCGTTGAACGGGATGCTCGTGGTCGACCCACTGGTCGTAGACGTCGGGACCTGCCGTACGCAGCAGGACGTCCTCGAGCCAGTCGGTGGCCGGCCAACCGGTCGCCTCACCGGACTCGATGCCCGCGCACCAGGGCTTGATGCCCGACGCGGCGATGGTGTCGGAGAGCGTGATCATCTCGTCCCACGTCGTCGGGATCGCCCAGCCGTTCTCCTCGAACATCGACGGGGAGTACCAGACGAACGACTTCACGTTCGCGTCCAGCGGACCGCCGTAGACCTTGCCGTCGACCGTGACGTACTTCTTCCAGTCGTCGCCGAGCCACTTGTCGATGTTCGCGACGACGGACTCCGGGGCCTCCACGACCTTGCCGGTGTCCTCGACCAGCGTCTTGAGCAGACCGGGCTGGGGCACGAAGGCGATGTCCGGCGGGTTGCCGCTGCGGACGCGGACGACGAGCTGGGCCTCGAACTCCTTCGACCCCTCGTACTTCACCTCCGCACCGGTGCATTCGGTGAAGAGGACGTAGGAGTCCTTGTGAGGCTTGTCCTCAGGGGCGACGACCGAGGTGTAGACCGTCACGGTCTTGCCGGACAGGTCACCCCACTCGGTCATCCCTGCACACTCGGCCTTGCCCTCGCCGGGTGCCTTGCCGCCTGCCGAGTCGGTCCCGCCGGCGTCGTCACCGTCACCGCCACAGGCGGCCAGGACGAGGCTCGTACTGAGAACGACGGCGAACGCGGCTGCACCGCGGCGTGCCTTCGTTGATCCCATGCGCACTGCTCCCTCTCTCGCACTACTTCCAGTCCGGGCGTCCGCACAGGGGGCCGGTGCGCCCGCATCCCGGGTCAACCCGATGTAAACGTTTACGCAACCCACCGGCAACAAGGGCGCGGTAACGATTGGATCACATCAACGGTGGAACAAGCACTCATGGACAGGACGTTGCGCGCGGGTTACCGTCACCGTGCGTCGCAGACGTTCTCGTTCGTGACGATTTGCACCTGCACCCTCCACTCGGATCGTCCGGCACGTACCTGCCGGTGGAAGGAAGCATCTCTCATGGCAACAGTCACCTTCGACAAGGCCACCCGGCTCTTCCCGGGGTCAGAACGACCGGCCGTCGACCAGCTCGACATCGAGATCGGCGACGGCGAGTTCCTCGTCCTGGTCGGCCCCTCCGGCTGCGGCAAGTCCACGTCGCTGCGCATGCTCGCCGGCCTCGAGGACGTCAACGGCGGCGCGATCCGCATCGGCGAGCGCGACGTCACGAACCTCGCGCCCAAGGACCGGGACATCGCGATGGTGTTCCAGAACTACGCGCTCTACCCGCACATGACCGTTGCCGAGAACATGGGCTTCGCGCTGAAGATCGCCGGCGAGTCCAAGGACAAGATCGCCGAGCGGGTCCGCGAGGCCGCCAAGATCCTCGACCTCGAGGAGTACCTCGACCGCAAGCCCAAGGCCCTCTCCGGCGGCCAGCGCCAGCGCGTCGCGATGGGCCGGGCGATCGTCCGCTCGCCGCAGGTGTTCCTCATGGACGAGCCGCTGTCGAACCTCGACGCCAAGCTCCGCGTCCAGACCCGCAGCCAGATCGCCGCGCTGCAGCGCCGCCTCGGCGTCACGACCGTCTACGTCACCCACGACCAGGTCGAGGCCATGACGATGGGCGACCGGGTCGCGGTCCTCAAGGACGGCGTGCTGCAGCAGGTCGACACCCCGCGCAACATGTACGACAACCCGAACAACGTCTTCGTGGCCGGCTTCATCGGCTCCCCCGCCATGAACCTGCTGACCGTCCCCGTCGAGGGCAACACGGTGAAGTTCGGCGACGGGCAGATCGACGTACCGCGTGAGACCGCGCAGATCGTCGGTGAAGCAGGCCGGCAGGTGACCATCGGCGTGCGTCCCGAGGACATGGACCTGGTCAAGGAGGGCGAAGGCCTCAAGACCACGGTGAACCTCGTGGAGGAGCTCGGCGCCGACGCCTACGTCTACGGCACGGCCGACGTCAACGGCGAGGAGCATGACGTGATCGCCCGGGTCGACGGCCGCAAGCCGCCGGAGAAGGGCGCGTCGGTCAACTTCGCCCCGAAGCCCGGCCACGTGCACCTGTTCTCGACCACCAGCGGCGAGCGTCTCGCCGTCTGAGCCCGACCCGCCCCCTGATGCCAGGGAGCAGCTGCAGGGCACGATGTCCCCATGGCCCTGCAGCTGCTCGCCGCGCCCAGCGACCCGGCGCTGCTCGACCTGCCGTGGAGCACGCCGCTCGAGGACTGGCCGCCGGACCAGCTGGTGGCTCTCCCGCGCGGCCTGTCCCGGCACGTCGTGCGGTTCGTGCGGCTGGGTGAGGCGGTCTACGCCGTCAAGGAGATCGCCGAGAACGCGGCGCTGCGCGAGTACGGCCTGCTGCGGCAGCTGGAGCGACGTGAGATGCCGGCCGTCGAGGCCGTGGCGGTCGTCTCCGGCCGGGTCGACGACACCGGGCACCCGCTCGATCCCGGCGCTGATCACCCGGCACCTGCAGTTCTCCCTGCCCTACCGAGCGCTGTTCTCCTCGACCCTGCGGGGCGAGACCGCGAACCGGCTGCTCGACGCCCTGGCCGCGCTGCTGGTGCGGCTGCACACCGCGGGCTTCTACTGGGGCGACTGCTCGTTCTCCAACACCCTGTTCCGCCGCGACGCCGGCGCGTTCGCGGCGTACCTCGTCGACGCCGAGACCGGCGAGCTGCACGGCGTCGCTGTCCCAGGGCCAGCGGGAGTACGACGTCGACCTGGCGCGCACCAACATCGCCGGCGAGCTGTTCGACCTGGAGGCCGGCGGCCTGCTGCACCCGTCGATCGACCCGGTGACCACCGCCGACCTGGTGGTCGAGCGCTACGGCGACCTCTGGCGCGAGCTGCTGGGCGCCGAGACGTTCGACACCGGCGAGCGCTACCGGATCGACCAGCGGATCCGCCGGCTCAACGACCTCGGCTTCGACGTCGCCGAGCTGACGATCGTCACCGACATCGACGGCCGCACCGTGCAGCTCGAGCCGAAGGTCGTGGACGCGGGCCACCACAGCCGCCGGCTGCTGCGGCTCACCGGCCTCGACGTCGAGGAGAACCAGGCCCGGCGCCTGCTCAACGACCTGGACGCCTACCGGGCCGCGAAGAACGTGCAGGGCGAGTCGGAGGAGATCGTCGCCCACCGCTGGGTCGACGACTCGTTCGAGCCCGTGGTGCGGACCGTGCCGAAGGAGCTGCGCGGCAAGCTGGAACCGGCCGAGATCTTCCACGAGGTGCTCGAGCACCGGTGGTTCCTCTCCGAGCGCGAGGGCCGCGACGTCGGGCTGATGCCGGCCGCCCGCTCCTACGTCGCGGACGTGCTCAGCCTCAAGCCGGACGAGCAGGCGGTGCTCGGCTCGCGGATCGGCAGCCCGACGGTCGAGGCCGACCCCTACGTCGACGACGAGTAGGTCAGCCGCGGCGGCGGGCGAACTCGTACAGGGCGATGCCCGCAGCCACAGCCGCGTTGAGCGACTCAGCCGCCGAGCCGATCGGGATCGCGGCCACGACGTCGCAGTTCTCCCGCACCAGCCGGGACAGGCCCTTGCCCTCGGACCCGACGACCAGCACCACCGGGTCGGCCGCGAGCTCGACGTCGCCGAGCTCGATCTTCGCCTCGCCGTCCAGCCCGACGACGTACAGACCGGCGTCGCGGTACGCCTGCAGCGTCCGGGTGAGGTTGGTGGCGCGGGCCACCGGCACCCGCGCGGCAGCACCGGCAGAGACCTTCCAGGCCGTCGCGGTCACACCGGCCGCCCGTCGCGAGGGCACGACGACGCCCTGGGCACCGAAGGCCGCGGCAGAGCGCAGGACGGCACCCAGGTTGCGCGGGTCGGTGACGCCGTCGAGGGCCACCATCAGCGGCGCCTCGTCCGCCTCCTGGGCCCGGACGAGCAGGTCGTCGGGGTGCGCGTAGTCGTACGGCGGCACCTGCAGCGCGAGGCCCTGGTGGTTGCTGCCGGCGATCCGGTCCAGCTCGGTCCGGGAGGCCTCCATCAGCGGTACGCCGAGCTTGCCGGCCAGCTTCATCGACTCGCGCACCCGGTCGTCGGAGTCGATCCGCTCCGCGACGTACAGCGCGGTCGCGGGCACGGCGGCGCGCAGCGCCTCGACCACCGGGTTGCGCCCGGCGACCCACTCGGGCCCGGTCGCCGGTGTCGCGTGCGCGGCTGGCACCCGGCGACCGGGAGCCGCCCGGGGAGCGGCGGCCCGGCGTCGCGGCGCGCTTGGCGGCCGCTCGCGCCTTGCGGTGCGCCGGGTGCGCCGGCCGGTCGGTCGCCTTGGGCGTCGGTCCCTTGCCCTTGAGCTGCTTGCGGCGCTGGGCGCCGGAGCCGACGGTCTGCCCCTTCTTGGACCCCGGGGAGCGCTTCGCGCCGCGCCGTTCGCTGTTGCCGGCCATCAGGGGGTCTCCTCGATCGGGGTGTCGGCCAGCGTCCAGCGCGGGCCGTTCGGGGTGTCCTCGACCACGACACCGGCCGCAGTCAGTGCATCACGCACCCGGTCGGCGGCGGCCCAGTCCTTGCGGGCGCGGGCCTCGGCGCGCTCCTGCAGGGCGACGGCCACCAGCCGGTCGACGGCGCCGTGCAGGTCCGAGGACTCGCCCGACCCGCCCGCCCAGGTCGGCGACAGCGGGTCGAGGCCGAGGACGTCGAGCATCGCCCGCGTCGACAGCCACGCCGCGCGCAGGGCCTCCGACGGTCCGTCGACCAGCAGCTTGTTGCCCTCACGCACCACGCCCTGCAGCACGGCGAGTGCTGCGCCGACCGACAGGTCGTCGTCCATCGCGTCGGTGAACGCCTGCGGCAGGTCGACCTCGCCGAGCGGCACGTCGTCCGCCGGCGTACCGAGGACCTCGGCGCCGCGCCGGACGAAGCCCTCGATGCGCTGGTAGGCGACCGCGGCCTCGTCGAGCGCCTCGAAGGTGAACTCCACGATCGAGCGGTAGTGCGACGCGACCAGGTAGTAGCGGAGGTCGATCGGGCGCACCCGCTTCACGACCTCGGAGACGAGCATCGTGTTGCCCACCGACTTGCTCATCTTCGAGCCGCCGAGGTTGAGCATCGCGTTGTGCATCCACCAGCGCGCGAACGGCCGACCGGCCGCGGTCGACTGGGCCAGCTCGTTCTCGTGGTGCGGGAACCGCAGGTCCAGGCCGCCGCCGTGGATGTCGAACTCCGGCCCGAGGTACTTGCCGACCATCGCCGAGCACTCCAGGTGCCAGCCCGGCCGGCCGCGTCCCCACGGCGTCGGCCACGACGCGCTCTCCGGCTCGCCGTCCTTGTGACCCTTCCACAGCGCGAAGTCGCGCGGGTCGCGCTTGCCGCGCGGGTCGGCGTCCTCGGCGGCCGCCATGTCGTCGATGCGCTGGTTGGACAGCCGGCCGTACTCCGGCCAGGACCGCACGTCGAAGTACACGTCGCCCGAGCCGTCGTCGGCCGGGTAGGCGTGCCCGCGCTCGATCAGCTCGGCCATCAGCTCGACCATCTCGGTGATGTGCCCGGTCGCCCGCGGCTCGTACGTCGGCGGGACGCACCCCAGCACCTCGTACGCCGCGTTCAGCGCGCGCTCGTTGGCGTACGCCAGGGCCCACCACTCGGTGCCGGCCTCGGCTGCCTTGGCCAGGATCTTGTCGTCGATGTCGGTGACGTTGCCGATGATGCTCACCTGGAGCCCGGAGCGCTCCAGCCACCGCCGCAGGACGTCGAACACGACCTCCTTGCGGATGTGCCCGATGTGCGGCGGCCCCTGCACGGTGAGCCCGCAGTGGTAGATGCCGACCTTGCCCTCGACGAGGGGCACGAAGTCGCGGACCGACCTCGTGGCGGTGTCGTACAACCGGAATGTCACCGGCCCAGCCTACGGGCCGCAGCACTCACTCCTCGACGCGTGCGACCAGCGCGGTGGCGATCGCGGCGAGGCCCTCGCCCCGGCCGGTGAGGCCCAGCCCGTCGGTGGTCGTCGCGGACACCGACACCGGGGCACCCACCGCCGTCGACAGCGCGGCCTCCGCCTCGGCGCGGCGCGGGCCGATCTTCGGCCGGTTGCCGACGACCTGCACCGACACGTTGCCGATCGCGAACCCGGCCTCCCGGACCAGCCGGGCCACCTCGGCGAGCAGGGTCACCCCGCTGGCACCCGACCAGCGCGGGTCGTCGGTGCCGAACACCGCGCCGAGGTCGCCGAGGCCGGCGGCTGCGAGCAGCGCGTCGCAGGCCGCGTGCGCTGCCACGTCGCCGTCGCTGTGCCCCGCGCAGCCGGCCGGCTCGTCGGGGAAGTGCAGCCCGGCCAGGTGCATCGGCCGGCCGGCCTCGAGCGGGTGGACGTCGACGCCGGTGCCGACCCGGGGCAGCTGCGGGCGCTCAGCCACGGCGGACCTCCCGGCCGGCGAGCACGGCCTCGGCGAGCAGCAGGTCCAGCGGGCGGGTCACCTTGAAGGCCTCCTCGGCTCCCGGGACGACGACGACCCGGCCGCCCTGGCGCTCGACGTGCCCGGCGTCGTCGGTCGCCTCGCCGGCGTCCGGGCCGCCGTACGCCGACTCCAGGACCGCGCGCCGGAAGCCCTGCGGGGTCTGCACCGCGCGCAGCGCCGACCGGTCGACGGTCGCGACCACCGCGCCGTCGGCGCCGACCTGCTTGACGGTGTCGACCATCGCGAGGCCGGGCACCACGGCATCGGCGCCGCCGCGCACCGCCGCGACCACCGCGTCGACCAGCGCGCCCGGCACCAGCGGCCGGGCCGCGTCGTGCACCAGCACGACCTCGACCGACGCCGGGAGCACGGCCAGCGCCCGGCGCACCGAGTCGCTGCGGGTGTCGCCGCCGTCCACGACGACCAGCTCGGCGCCGTCGTGCGTCGACGGCGAGCACGGCGCGCACCTCGTCGGCCCGTCCCGGCGGCACGGCGACCACCACCAGGTCGACCGGCCCGGCCGCGAGGGTGCGCACCGAGTGGGCGAGCATCGGCTCGCCGCCGAGCAGGTGCAGCGCCTTGGCGCTGCCGACGCCCAGCCGCTCGCCGCGCCCCGCCGCCGGGACGACCGCGGCGACGACCGGGTCGCTCACTGCGGCTCGCGCGGCGGCGCTTGGCGAACACCATCCGCCCGTTGGCCGTCGTCAGCACGCTGGTGACCCGCACCTGTGCCTCGCGGCCGATCTGGTCGCGGGCCCGCTCGACCACGACCATCGTGCCGTCGTCGAGGTAGCCGACCGCCTGCCCCTGCTCCTTGCCGGCCTTGATGAGCAGCACGCCGACGTCGTCGCCCGCGCCGACCGGCGGCCGCAGCGCCAGGGCCAGCGCGTGCAGGTTCATCACCCGTACGCCGGCCAGCGCCGCGACCCGGGCCAGGTTGGTGTCGAGGGTGAGCAGGGCCGCCCCGCGGTCCAGGCAGATGCGCACCAGCTTGGCGTCGACCTCGGGCACCCCCGGCACCTCGTCGTCGAGCACCTCGATGCTCGACGCCGGCCTCGCGGCGCAGCGTCTCGAGGACCTCGAGCCCGCGGCGGCCCTTGGCCCGGCGGGTGTCGTCGCCGGCGTCCGCCAGCCCCTGCAGCTCGCCGAGCACGGCGGTCGGGACGAGCATCGTGCCGTGCAGGAACCCGGCCCGGACGACGTCGACGATCCGGCCGTCGATCGCGACCGAGGTGTCCAGCACCCGCGGCAGCGCCGCCGCCGGGACCGGCCGGTCGGCCAGCCCGACCCGCTCGCCGAACATGCGCCAGCATGGCCTCGCGCTTGCGTGGTGCCGAGCCGGTAGCCGAGCAGCCCGAGGCTGACCAGCACGAACGCGAAGACCGGGAAGGTCAGCAGCGGCCGGTTGAGCAGCAGCACCGGCCAGGTGACGCCGGCGCCCACCAGCACGCCGATCACGGCGCCCACCACGCCGGCGACGATCTGCTCGGCGGAGGTCTCCGCGCAGCCCGACCTCGGCCGGCCTTGACCGCGCTGACGCGTGCCGCGGCCCAGGACGCCGCCCAGGACGTAGCCGAGCGCCGAGCCCAGCACACGCCGACGCCGAGGACGCTGAACGCGCCCGAGCACCGGCTCGCCGTCGTCGTCGACCAGCGTCCGCGACGTAGTAGCCGAGCCCGGCGAAGAACACCACCACGCACAGCCGCAGCAGCTCGACGACAGCGCTCGGAACGCGGCGCAGGCGGGGGGCATCGGCAGGACCTCTCGAGGGCGGGGTGTGAAACCACTCGCGCCGCCGACCCTAGGGGGTCAGCGGCGCGGATGCGGTGGCGGGTGGAGCCGCCGGAGGGTCGTCAGGAAGCGAGGACCTCGTCGAGGATGGCCTCGGCCTTGTCCTCGTTGGTGTGCTCGGCGAGCGCCAGCTCGCTGACCAGGATCTGGCGGGCCTTGGCCAGCATGCGCTTCTCGCCGGCCGACAAGCCCCGGTCCTTGTCGCGGCGCCAGAGGTCGCGGACGACCTCGGCCACCTTGATCACGTCACCGGAGGCGAGCTTCTCGAGGTTCGCCTTGTAGCGGCGGGACCAGTTGGTCGGCTCCTCGGTGTGCGGCGCACGGAGCACCTCGAACACCTTCTCGAGACCCTCCTGGCCGACGACGTCACGGACGCCGACGAGGTCGCAGTTGTCGGCGGGGACCCGGACCGTCAGGTCGCCCTGAGCGACCTTGAGGACCAGGTAGAGCTTGTCCTCACCCTTGATGGTGCGAGTCTCGATGGACTCGATGAGAGCGGCCCCGTGGTGGGGATAGACGACCGTTTCGCCGACCTTGAACGTCATATGTGTCAGACCCCTTTCGCGACCCCCAGAATAACACGGTGACTCGCATCACTCGGCCCGATCCCAGACCTGTTTGCGCAGGTCAGGGGCTTGACAGACCACCCGTCCGCATGCGTGTCCGGGGGCTGGTCGGCGCGGCGCACCCCGCTTCCGACGCTCGCGGTGACGGTGCTGGCCACGGCGTTCTCGGCGGCTGCCGGGCGCTCGGCGGCGGGCTGCGTCCTGGTCGCGGCCACCGTGCTCACCGGCCAGCTCTCGATCGGCTGGTGCAACGACCTGGTCGACCGCGAGCGCGACCTGGCGGCCGGCCGGCGGGACAAACCGCTGGTCACGGGCACCGTCGGGCCGCGCGCGGTCGCCCTGAGCTGCGGGCTGGCGGCCTCGGCCTGCGTGCCGCTGTCGCTGGCCAGCGGCTGGCAGGCGGGGCTGGCCCACCTGGCCGGGGTGGCGGGCGGCTGGGCCTACGACCTCGGGCTGAAGCGGACCTGGTGGTCCTGGCTGCCGTACGCCGCCAGCTTCGCGCTGCTGACCGCCTTCCTCACCCTCGGGCTGCCGGGCAGCCCGGCGCCGCCCGCCTGGCTGCTGCTCGCCGGCGCCCTGCTCGGCACCGGGGCGCACTTCCTCAACGTGGTCCCCGACATCGACGCCGACCTGGCCGCGGGGGTGCGCGGGCTGCCGCAGCGGCTGGGCGCCGCCCGAGCGTCGGTGACCGGCGCGGTGCTGCTGACCGCGGCCGTCCTGGTGGTGACCGTCGGCCCGGGCGAGCCGCCGTGGTGGGCCTGGCTGGGGTTCGCCGCCGCCGCCTGCTGCGCGGCCGGGGCGGCAGTTCTGGGCGCCCGCGGTACGCCGGGACGCGCGCCGTTCCTGCTCGCCGTCGCGACCGCGGTGCTGGCCGTCGGACTGCTCATCGCCCGGGCGCCCGACCTCGGCTGAGGACTCGCTACGATTCCCGCCGTGGAGCAACCGACAGAGCCGCGCAGTGTCCGGGCCCGCCTCGCCGCTGTCATCGCCGGGGTCGCCGCCGCCGCGCTGCTCGCCGGCTGCTCGGCCGGCTTCGACGCCACCTCGACCAAGCCGTACGCGCCCTCCGACGGCATCCTCGCCAACTCCGGCGACCTGCGGGTGCAGAACGCCCTGGTGGTCGCCAGCGACGCGATCTCGTCCGGTGTCGTGATCATGACGATCGCGAACCGCGGCGACCGCGACGACGAGCTGACCGGGATCTCCAGCCCGGACGGCACCGTCGACTTCACCGGCGACGGCGAGCTCCCCGCCGGTGCGGCCGTCCGGCTCGGTGCCGACACCGACCCGTCGGCGACCATCAGCGAGCTGACCGCACTGCCCGGCGAGACGATCACGCTGCGCCTGACCTTCGCCCGGTCCGAGCCGCTGCGGATCAACACCGTCGTCGTCCCCGCGGACGGCGACTACGCGTCGATCACGCCGGGTCCCGACGACGCTCGCGGAGTAGCGCCGCTGCTGGGTGTGGTCAGGGCTCGAGCTTGTAGCCGAGGCCGCGCACCGTGACGATGTGCCGCGGGTTGCCGGGGTCCGGCTCGACCTTGGCGCGCAGCCGCTTCACGTGCACGTCCAGCGTCTTGGTGTCGCCGACGTAGTCGGAGCCCCAGACCCGGTCGATGAGCTGGCCGCGGGTGAGCACCCGGCCGGCGTTGCGCAGCAGCAGCTCGAGCAGCTCGAACTCCTTCAGCGGCATGGGCACCGGCTCGCCGCCGACGCTGACCACGTGCCGGTCGACGTCCATCCGGACCGGCCCCGCCTCGAGGGTCGCCGGGGCCAGGTCCTCCGGCTCGGCCGAGGCGGCGCAGCACCGCGCGGATGCGCGCCACCAGCTCCCGCGCGGAGTAGGGCTTGGTGACGTAGTCGTCGGCGCCGAGCTCGAGCCCGACGACCTTGTCGATCTCGCTGTCCTTGGCGGTCAGCATGATGACCGGTACGCCGGACCGGGCGCGCAGGCTGCGGAACACCTCGGTGCCGGACAGCCCGGGCAGCATCAGGTCGAGCAGCACGAGGTCGGCGCCGTGCCGGTCGAACTGCTCGAGCGCGGCCGGGCCGGTCTCGGCGAGGTTCACCTCGAACCCCTCGCGGCTGAGCAGGTAGGAGAGGGCGTCGCGGAACGACTCCTCGTCCTCGACCACCAGGATCCTCGTCACGTGCGCCCTTCCGATCCGGCTGCGACAGGGAGCCGCAGCGTGAACGTGGAGCCGGTGCCTTCCGCACTCCACACCGTCGCCTCGCCGCCGTGGCCGGCGGCCACGTGCTTGACGATCGACAGACCGAGCCCGGTACCACCGGTGTCCCGCGACCGGGCCGAGTCGACCCGGTAGAAGCGCTCGAAGATCCGGGCCCGCTCGGTCTCGGCGATGCCCGGCCCCTCGTCGGTGACGCTGATCTCGGCCAGGTGGCCGTCCGGCCCGCGCACCTCGGTCACCGACACCGCGACCCGGCTGCCTTCCGGGCCGTAGCGGACCGCGTTGTCCACCAGGTTCCCCAGCGCGGTGACCAGCTGGCGGACGTCGCCCATCACCTTGAGGCCGCGGGTCCCGCCGCAGACCAGCACGACGCCGCGGGCCTCGGCGGTCAGCCGGCTGCGGTCGACCGCCTCGGCGACGACGTCGTCCAGGCTGACCAGGGCCGGGGCCTCGAGCGGGTCGTGGCCCTGCAGCCGGGACAGCTCGATGACGTCCTGGACGAGGCGGGCGAGCCGCTCCGACTCGTGCTGCATCCGGCCGGCGAACCGGCGTACCGCCTCGGGGTCGTCGGCCGCGTCGGTCAGCGCCTCCGCGAGCAGCGACATCGCGCCGACCGGCGTCTTGAGCTCGTGGCTGACGTTCGCGACGAAGTCGCGGCGGACCGCGTCGACCCGCCGGGCCTCGGTGCGGTCCTCGACCAGCACCAGGACCAGGGTGGAGCCCAGCGGCGCCACCCGGGCCAGCACGGACAGGGTCGCCGAGCCGAACGGGCCGCGGCGCAGCTCCAGCTCGACCTCCCGGATCTCGCCGTCGCGGCGGACCGACCGGACCAGCTCGAGCAGCTCGTCGGACAGCAGCCGCTGCTCGCGGACCAGGCCGAAGGAGTACGCCGCCGGGCTGGCCCGCACGACCCGGTCGGCGGAGTCGAGGACGACGGTCGAGGACTTCAGCAGCGCGAGGACGTCGGCGACCCCGGCGGGCAGCGCCTGCGGGGCGGGCTCCGTGTCGGGTGCCCGCTGGGCGCGCTCGCTGGCCCGGAACGCGAGCACTGCGCCGGCGCCGACCAGGACGCCGATCAGGGCCACCAGACCGGTGAGCAACACGTCCACGTCACCGATCGTAGGTGCGCGCGACACCGCGGCCACCCCAGGACGGGCGCCCCGTGGGATGGTTCGACTGCTGTTCACCTGCGAGCAGGGATGCGGTTCATACCCGGCTGGCACGCTGCCGCCGTCGACGAACGAGAGGGCAACCATGCGGGACGCGTACCACGAGGAGCTGGACGAGCTCACTCGCCAGCTGGTCGAGATGACCCGGCTGGTCGGTTCGGCGATCAACCGCGCCACCACCGCCCTGCTGGACGCCGACCTGAATCTCGCCGAGAGCGTGATCGTGGCCGATGACGCGGTCGACGCCCTGCGCGACGACCTCGAGCGGCGGGCCATCGACCTGCTGGCCCGCCAGCAGCCGGTCGCCAGGCGACCTGCGGGTCATCGTCACGACCCTGAAGATGAGCGCCGACCTCGAGCGGATGGGCGACCTGGCCAGGCACGTCGCTCGCGCTGCCCGCCGCCGGTTCCCCGACCCGGCCGTGCCGGCGCCGCTGCGCGCCACGGTCGTCGAGATGGGCCAGGTGGCCGAGCTGCTGGTCGCGAAGACCGGCGGCGTCATCGCCTCGCAGGACGTCGAGGCGGCCCTGCAGATCGAGCGCGACGACGACGAGATGGACCGGCTGCACCGCGAGCTGTTCACCGACCTGCTCGACGTGTCCTCGCCCTACAGCATCGAGGCGGCCATCGACGTCACGTTGGTCTCCCGCTACTACGAGCGCTTCGCGGACCACGCCGTCGCCGTCGCCCGCCGCGTCGTGTTCCTCGTGACCGGCCAGCACCCGCAGGACCTGGCCGAGCGCGTCTGAGGCGTCAGCGGCCCTGGTTCTTGACCGCCTCGATCGCCGCGCCGGCGGCGTCCGGGTCGAGGTACTCCCCGCCGGCCACCGTCGGGTGCAGGTCGGCGTCGAGCCGGTAGAGCAGCGGGATGCCGGTCGGGATGTTCAGGCCGGCGATGTCCTCGTCGGAGATGCCGTCCAGGTGCTTGACCAGGGCGCGCAGCGAGTTGCCGTGCGCCACGACGAGCACGGTGCGACCGGACTGCAGGTCGGGGACGATCGCGTCGTACCAGTAGGGCAGCATCCGGACGACGACGTCCTTGAGGCACTCGGTGCGCGGCACCACCTCGTCGGGCAGCCCGGCGTACGCCTCGTCGCCGACCTGCGACCACTGGTCGTCGTCGGGCAGCGGCGGCGGCGGGGTGTCGTAGGACCGGCGCCAGAGCATGAACTGCTCCTCGCCGAACTCGTCGAGGGTCTGCTTCTTGTCCTTGCCCTGCAGCGCGCCGTAGTGCCGCTCGTTGAGCCGCCAGCTGCGGCGCACCGGCAGCCACATCCGGTCGGCCGACTCGAGGGCGATGTTCGCGGTCTGGATCGCGCGCCGCATCACCGAGGTGTGCAGCGACGTCGGGCAGCAGGTCCTGCTCGCGCAGCAGCTCGCCGCCGCGGCGTGCCTCGGCCTCGCCCTTCGCGGTGAGGCCGACGTCGACCCAGCCGGTGAACAGGTTCTTCTCGTTCCAGTCGCTCTGTCCGTGGCGCAGCAGGACCAGCGGGTACGTCGGCTCGCTCATGCGGCCGAGCCTGCCAGATGCGGGGTCCCCGCGGGATCGCGAGCCCCTCGGCGAGCGATCTCGTGGGGTGCATACTCGGTCGAGGGTTGTCGGGGTGTCCACGTACGGTCGCTGAGTGCGATGGCTACGGGGACTGCTCGGCCCGACGGTGTCGGGGCTGCCGAGCACGTTCTGGTGGCTGTGGATCGGCACCCTGGTCAACCGGGCGGGCGCGTTCGTGCTGCCGTTCCTGGCGTTCTACCTCACCGACGAGCTCGACCTGACGCCGGCGTTCGTCGGGCTGGTCCTCGGCGCGTTCGGTCTCGGCAGCACGGTGGCGGCCCTGGTCGGCGGGGTGCTGGCCGACCGGCTCGGCCGGCGGCCGGTGCTGCTGGCCAGCCAGGTCAGCACCGCGGCCACCCTGGTCGCACTGGGCTTCACGACGTCGTCCGGCCCGGTGCTGGTCCTGGTCACCCTGCTCGGGCTGACCAGCAACACCGCGCGGCCGGCGTTCTCGGCGATGATGACCGACATCGTCCCGCCCGAGGACCGGGTGCGCGCGTTCTCGCTGAACTACTGGGCGATCAACCTCGGCTTCGCGATCGCGCCGGTGCTCGGCGGCCTGCTGGCCTCGTCCGGGTACCTGACGCTGTTCCTGGTCGACGCGTGCACGACGCTGGTCTTCGCGGTGCTGGTCTTCCTCAAGGTGCCCGAGTCGCGGCCGGACATCGCGGTGGCCGAGGGCGAGCGGCCGGGGTCGATGGCAGATGTGCTGCGCGACCGGGTGTTCCTCGTGTTCGTCCTGCTCACGTTCTGCTTCGCCGTCGTGTTCATGCAGCACCTGTCGTCGCTGCCGGTGCAGATGGACGCCGACGGGCTGACCCCGTCGCAGTACGGCGGCATCATCGCTCTCAACGGCCTGCTGATCGTGTTCGTCACGGTGCCCTTGACCCGGCTGCTGCAGGCCTACCCGCGGCCCGGGTGCTGGCGGTGAGCAGCCTGTTCATCGGCATCGGGTTCGGCGCGACGGCCTGGGCCTCGACCGTGCCGGCGTACGTCGTGACCGTGGTGATCTGGACGATCGGCGAGGTGATCGGCGCAGCCGTCGGGCCGTCGGTGGTGGCCGACCTCGCGCCGGCCCGGCTGCGCGGCCGCTACCAGGGTGTCTTCGGCTTCTCGTTCGCGACGGCGTCCCTGGTGGCGCCGCTGGCCGGCGGCTGGACCTACCAGCACGCCGGCAGCACGACCTTGTGGGTGGGCTGCGCGGTGCTGTCGTTCGCCGCCGCAGCAGGTCACCTCGCGGTCGGTCCGGCGCGGGGCCGGCGGCTGCGCGACCTGCGCGCCGCCGAGGTCGAGGCGCAGGGCCTGCTGGCCGAGGTGCCCTAGGCCGGCGGTGGTGGCGCGTCGTCGGGGGCCAGGCCGCGGAAGGCCTCGAGGTTCCACGTCGGCTCGCCGCGCGAGGTGCGCCAGGCCCACTCCTTGCGGATCGCCGACGCGAAGCCCATCTCCAGGATGATGTTGAACGACGAGTCGGACGCGTCGAGCACCGAGCCGAGCAGCCGGTCGACCTCGTCCGGCGTCACGGCGTGCAGCGGCAGCCGGCCGCTGAGGTAGATGTCGCCGAGGTGGTCGACGGCGTACCCGACGGCGTACAGCTTGGTGTTGCGTTCGAGCAGCCACCGGTGCACGGCCTCGTGGTTCTCGTCCGGGCGGCGGCAGACGAAGGCGTTGACCGACAGGCTGTGCGCGCCGACGACGAGGCTCACCGTGGTCTTCAGCTTCTTCTCGCCGGGCAGCGACACGACGAAGGTGCCCGGCGTCGGCTCCTCGTGCTCGAGCTCGGCCAGGGCGGTGCGCAGGACGGCCGAAGCGGTGTCCTGCTGCGAGGTCACCGGTTGACCGCGAGCGCCGGCCGCACCTCGCGCTCCAGCAGCGCGTCGGAGTAGACGTCGAGCATCCCGGCCGCCGTCGCCGCCCAGCCGAACCGGCCGGCGTGCAGCAGCGCGCCGCGGCTGAGCGCGCGCACGCCGCGCAGGGTCGCGCGCCAGGTCGGCCAGCACGTCGGCGTACGCCTGCGGGTCGTGCCCGTCGACCAGCACGCCGGACACCCCGTCGGCGACGGCGGTGCGCAGCCCGCCGACCGAGGCGGCGACGACCGGGGTGCCGCACGCCTGCGACTCGATGGCGACCAGCCCGAACGACTCGCTGTACGACGGCACGACGGTGACGTCTGCGGCGCGGTACCAGTACGGCAGCAGGTGCTGCGGGACCGGCGGCACGAAGCGCACGACGTCGCCGAGGTCCAGCTCGGCGGCCAGCGACTGCAGCGCCTCCGGCCGGGCCAGCCCGCTGCCGGACGGCCCGCCGACGACCGCGACGACCAGCCGCTCGCGCAGCGACGGGTCCAGCTGGATCAGCCGGGCAGCGGCGCGCAGCAGCACGTCGGGGGCCTTCAGCGGCTGGATGCGGCCGACGAACAGCAGCAGGAACGCGTCGTCGGCGACACCGAGGGCGCGCCGGGCCGCGACCTGCGGGCCGGGCGCGAAGAGGTCGAGGTCGACGCCGGGCGGGACGACGGCCACCTGGTCGGGGTCGGCGTCGTAGAGGCCGACGAGCTGGCGGCCCTCCTCGTCGGTGTTGGCGACCAGCCGGTCGGCGGCCTCGACCACCTGGGCCTCGCCGATGGCGCGGGCGACCGGCTCGGGGTCGTCGCCGGCGGCGAGGGTGAGGTTCTTGACCTTGGCCATCGTGTGCATCGAGTGCACCAGCGGGACGTCCCAGCGCTCGGCGGCCAGCCAGCCGACCTGGCCGGAGAGCCAGTAGTGGGAGTGGACCAGGTCGTACCAGCCGGGCGGCCGGGCGGCCTCGATGCGCATCAGGCCGGAGGTGAAGGCGCACAGCTGGGCGGGCAGGTCCTCCTTGGCCAGGCCCTCGAACGGGCCGGCGGTGACGTGCCGGACGGTGACTCCGGGCGCGAGCTCGGCGGTCGGCGGGAGGTCGGAGCTGGTGGCCCGGGTGATCATGTCGACCTCGACGTTCAGCGCGGCCAGGCGGCGGGACAGCTCGACGACGTACACGTTCATGCCGCCGGCGTCGCCGGTGCCCGGCTGGTCGAGCGGGGAGGTGTGCACGCTGACCATGGCCACTCGCCGGGGCTTGCGCCCGCGCGTCGGCATCACCGCCATCGTCACGTCCGGAACACCTCCATGCCGTCGACCAGGACCTCACCGGGCCAGAGACCCGCCTCGATCGTCAACCGAGCGGCATCCTGCCCGATTCCCCGAACCGGCAACCGATCGGTCCGCGGCACGCGGCTGGCAGGATGCCGGGATGAGCAGGGGAACCGCGGTCGTGACCGGCGCCAGCAGCGGGATCGGGGCCGCCACCGCGCGACGCCTGGTGCAGGAGGGGTTCGACGTGGTCGCCGCGGCGCGGCGCCGCGAGCGGCTCGATGCGCTGTCCGACGAGCTCGGCGACGCGCTGCGGCCGGTGACGCTGGACGTGACCTCGAAGGACTCGGTCGCCGCGCTGGCCGAGGCCGTCGGCGGCGAGCTGAACGTGCTGGTCAACAACGCCGGTGCGGCCGTGGGCATGGACCCGGTCGCCGACGCCGACCCGGCCGACTGGCGGGCGATGTTCGAGGTCAACGTCATCGGCGCGCTGCAGGTGACCCAGGCGCTGCTGCCGGCGCTGGTGGCGAGCGGCCGCGGCCACGTCGTGGTGATGGGCTCCACCGCGGGCCGCATCGTCTACGAGGGCGGCGGCGGCTACACCGCGGCCAAGCACGCGGCCGCTGCGCTGACCGAGACGCTGCGGCTCGAGCTCAACGGGCAGCCGGTGCGGGTGACCGAGATCGCGCCCGGGATGGTGCGCACCGACGAGTTCGCGCTCAACCGGTTCGGCGGCGACGCCGAGCGGGCGGCCAAGGTCTACCAGGGCGTCGACGCTCCGCTGACGGCCGACGACATCGCCGACTGCGTCGCCTGGTGCGTCACCCGGCCCCCGCACGTCGACATCGACCTGCTGGTGGTCAAGCCGCTGGCGCAGGCCGCGCAGCACAAGGTGCACCGGACCAGCTGAGCAGCCGGGTCAGGCGAGGGCGGCGGTGAAGGCGGCGTACGCGTCCGGGCCGAAGAGCACGAACCGCACCTCGCGGACGGCGGTCGCGTCGTGCGCGCGGGCCGTCTCGACCGCGATCCGCGCCGCGTCGTCCATCGGCCAGCCGTAGATTCCGGCCGACACCGCGGGGAACGCGACGGTCGCCGCGCCCAGCTCCTCCGCGACCAGCAGCGACTCGCGGTACGCCGACGCGAGCACCGCGGACCTGTCCTCGGACGTCGAGTGCACCGGGCCGACCGTGTGGATGACCCAGCGGGCCGGCAGGTTCCCCGCGGTCGTCGCGACCGCCTGGCCGGCCGGCAGCCCGTCCGGCAGCGAGGTCGCCCGCAGCTCGCGGCAGGCAGCCAGGATCGCCGGCCCGCCGCGCCGGTGGATCGCACCGTCGACCCCGCCGCCGCCCAGCAGCCCGGAGTTCGCGGCGTTCACGACGGCGTCGACGTCCTGCTCGGTGATGTCTCCCTGCACTGCCACGATGTCCACGTGACCAGCCTCCCGCAGCCCGCTCCGGTGTTCGAGACCGACCGCCTCGTCGTCCGCGACTGGCGTGATGACGACGCTGCCCGGATGTTCGACATGTACTCCCGCGACGACGTGGTGCGGTTCCTCGGCTCGGTCCCGACCCCGATGCCCTCGCTGGAGGCGGCCCGCGCGCGGATCGACCGGGGCCGGCTGCGCAACGAGGCGGAGCGGGACGCCGGGCGCCCGTACGGCTGGTGGGCGGTGGAGGTGCGGGAGTCCGGCCAGGTCGCCGGGACGGTGGCGCTGGTGACGGTGGACGGCTCCGAGGACGCCGACGCGCCGGTGGAGGTCGCCTGGCACCTGCACCCCGACGCGCAGGGCCACGGCTACGCGACCGAGGCGGCCGGCGGCGCGTTCGCGCGGGCGCACGCCGCGGGCATCACCGAGGTGCTCGCCCTGACCGACGAGGCCAACACCGCGTCGCAGGCGGTCTGCCGTCGGCTCGGCCTGGAGCTGCGCGGGGTCTCGTCGGACTTCTACGGCAAGCCGCTGATGGTCTGGGTCAGCCGACCAGCCTGATCCGCAGCCGGCGGAAGCCCTTGCCCTTGCTCTCGACCTTGACGACCTCGATGCGGCCGATCTGCGAGGTCGAGGCGACGTGCGTGCCGCCGTCGGCCTGGGTGTCGAGGCCGACGATGTCGACGATGCGCACCACCTCGAGCTCGGCGGGCAGCAGGTTCGTCTCGGTCCGGATGAGGTCGGGATGGGTGCGTGAACGCCTCGTCGCGCGGCAGCGTGCTGACCTCGATCGCCCGGTCGGCCGCGACCTCGGCGGCGCAGGCCTGCGCGACGCAGGTCCTTGAAGCCCTCCGGGACCTCGGGCAGGTTGAAGTCCATCCGGGCCTCGAGCGGCTCCATGTTGCCGCCGGTCACCAGCGCGCCGAAGTCGCGCAGGACGACGCCGGACAGCAGGTGCAGGCCGGAGTGCGTGCGCATCAGGGCGGTCCGCCGGGTGTCCTCGACGGCGCCGCGGACCGGCGTACCGACCGGCGGGACGGGGTCACCCTCGGCCGGCACCAGCTCGAGGTCGTCGCCCTTGCGGACGCCGACGATGCGGGTCTGCACGCCGCCCCACAGCAGGACGCCGTGGTCGGGCGGCTGCCCGCCGCCGCCGGGGTAGAACGCCGACCGGTCGAGCACGATGCCCTCGGCCGACGAGTCGAGGACGGTGGCGTCCCACTCGCGCAGGGTCTGGTCGGTCAGCTCGAGCCGGCTGGTGCGGCCGTGCTGATCGGTCGGGCCGGTCACGTCAGTAGCCGCCGTACGGGCCGTGCTGCGAGCCTCCACCGCCGTCGATCTGCCTTGAGCTTCGCCCGTACGTCGGCGAGGTAGACGCCTGCGGCGATCACGCCGATCACGTTGAGGAAGCCCAGCGTCGAGCTGCCCCCGAACGACACGATGCTGATGAGGAACGCGGCGCCGAGGATGCCGAGCCAGACGTTCTTGCTCAGCTTGCCGACGTGCGGGAACAGCGGGCCCTTGCGACGCAGGACGTCGAAGAACGCGAACCCGGTGAGCAGCAGGGAGCCGATCCCGAGCAGGAGCAGCACACCGCTCTGGACGTTGCCGACGATATCCACCGCACCAGAGACTAGTGGCCACGACGCAGAACGGCCCGCCCCCGGGGACGCTGGAGGCGGGCCGTCGTGTGACGCGGTGCTGCTGGTGTCAGCTGCCGACCTTGGCGGCGCCGGCCTTGGTGGCCCGGGCTGCCGACTTGGTGGTCTTGCGGGCCGACGTGGTGGCGCCCTTGGCGGCGGTGCGGGTGGTGGTGGCCCGCTTCTTCGCCGTGGTGGAGGTGCGCTTGCTGGCCTTCTTGGCGGTGGTGCCGGTCGCGGCGGCCGACTTCTTGGCCGTGGTCGCGGTGGCCTTGGAACGACGCACCGTGGTGGTGGCGTCCTTCTTCAGGTCCTGGGTGGCCTTCTGGCGGCGGATCCGGCCGACGACCTTGCGGCCGCGGACCAGCAGGTCGTCGTAGACGGCCTCGGTGCGACCGGTGACCTCGTCGGCGATGCCGACGGCGGTGGCCTGCGCGCGGGCCGGCAGCGTGGCGGCCTGGAGGCCGACGTTGGCGACGGCCTTCTCCAGGTCACGGCGCTCGACCTTGACCTTCACCGACGGGATCCGGCTCGGGGCCTGGCGCAGGGTCTTGACCGCGAGGTCGGTGGCGCCGGCGGCGACGTAGAACGGCTTGCTGCGGGTGATGGTGGTGAGGCTCATCAGGAACTCCTCTTCTTGGTGGACTTCGTGGTCTTGGTGGTGGCAACGCGCTTCTTGGCTGCCGTCGTGGCGGCTGTCTTCTTGGCCGGTGTCGCGGCGACGTCGGCGGCGTGCTCGGCGCGGAACGACTCGTACACGTCGAGCAGCACTCGCTTGTGCCGCTCGCCGATCGTCGGGTCTGCGAGGACGGCCGCGACGACATCGCTGGAGTCGCGCTCGTCGAGGATCCCTGCCTGCACGTAGAGCGTCTCCGCAGAGATGCGCAGGCCCTTGGCGATCTGGGACAGGATCTCGGCGCTGGGCTTCTTCACCCCGCGCTCGATCTGGCTGAGGTAGGGGTTGGAGACCCCGGCCGTCTTCGCCAGCTGGCGCAGGGACACCTGCGCCGACTCGCGCTGCTCGCGGATGTACTCACCCAGCGAGCCGACCTTCAACGTTGCCATGCCTCCTTCATACCCCATGTGCTAACTGTGGCAAGCACTCAGCAAGCACATATCGGGGTGAGCCCGGTCACACGGTGGCGGGGGTCACACCGGCGCACGCGTGAACGCCGCCGGTGACGTCGCGCGGCATCGCTGGCAGACTGCCGCAGCAGCCGAGAGGAGACGCCGATGGCGAACGGCAGCGGCACGAAGGTCGACCCGTGGATCCTGCGGACCCCGCCCGGGTCCTCGCAGTACACGATGTACCGGGACGAGGACGCCGACCCGCCCGCGCTGGTCTGCCAGGTCGGCGCCACCAAGCTGACCTACCAGCTGCGCGCGATCGAGGACCTGCACGCCTGGCTGCGCGAGCAGGGCGACTGGGTCGACCTCGGCTCCGCCGACGAGAAGAAGGACGCCATCGAGGGCACGGTGGAGGCGTTCGGCCGCGACGAGAAGAACCCGGTCGGCGGCTGGTACGGCCTGCGCAAGGGCTACCGCGGCCGGTTCGGCATGTACCTGCCGCCGCTGCTCGAGGCCCTCGGCCTGGCCGAGCTCACCCATGACGCGCGGAGCAACCGGATGCGCGCGCTCTAGCTCGTCAGGCTCCACGACGTGCCGTCGGCGCCGTCGCGCACCTCGACACCGGCGTCGACCAGCCGGTCACGCACCAGGTCGGAGGTCGCGAAGTCCTTCGCGTCGCGGGCCGCAGCGCGCACCGCGAGCAGCGCCTCGACGAACGGCGCCACCCGGACCGCCGGGTCGGCCGCACCCTGCTCCGCCAGCTCGCCCAGCCGCACCACCAGCGCCCGCAGCACCCGGCGCGCCTCGTCGGCGTCGTCGCTCTGCAAGGTGTCGGCCTGCCAGGCGGCCAGTGCCTGCTCGAGCCCGAGCACCGCGGCGACGCAGCCGTCCACGTCGCGCCGGTCGAGCGCCGCGTCGAAGTCGGCGCGCGCCCGGTCGGCCTCGGCGCGCAGCGAGAGCGCGGGCTGGTCGTCGACGTCGTGCTGCTGCGCGGCGGGCGCGGTGTCGCGCGGTGGCGTTGCGGCGACCGTCGCCGACCAGCTCGCCGCGCAGCATCGCCGACAGCTCGTCGAGCCCGAGCGACTCACCGGCCGCGAAGGTGCGGGTGTCACCGCGTCGACGGACGCTCATGACGCCGTTGCCGGCGACGGTGATGGTGCGCGCCTCGACGTCGACGATGACGGCGGTGTGCTCGTCGACGCCGAGGACGCCGACGTGGTCGGGCAGCTGCTCCTCCAGGGCCGCGAGCCGGTCCTCGCCGAGGTAGCAGAACCGGGTGTCGTGGGTCGCGCCCTCCTTGTTGTCGTAGTGCGGGACCACCGCGGCGTCGACGCCGGTGAGCGTGCCGAGCAGGTCGAGGCCCTCGACCCACTGCGGGTCCTCGCCGACCTTGTAGATCTCGTAGACCGGCACGGCGTGGGTGCCGAGGGTGAGCGCCGCGGCGCTGCCGAGCACGACGGTGCCGCCGCGACGGACGACGCCGGTCAGGGCGGCGGGTACGGCGGTGCCGCGCCACCGGCGCAGCGCGTACGTCGGGCTGCCCGGCCCGGCGAACGCCCAGGACGCCCGGTCGAGCAGGGCCAGCGACTTCTCCTCCTGGGCCGACCCGTCGCTGCCCGACCAGACCGCGACCTCGACCTCCCGGCCGAGGCTCTGCGCGAAGTAGCCGCAGGTCCGGGTGACCAGCTCGGCGCGGTTGGTCTGGAACGCGAACGGCGTGTCCAGCATCACCGCCGGCCCTGGCGGGCAGGCCGCGAACACCTCGCGGTGCACCCGGACCATCGTCGGCGCGGTCTCCCCCGAGCCCATGACGACCAGCCGGCTCATCGCGGCACCGCCACGGTGCGGGCGGCCAGCGCGACCAGCTCGGCGGCCAGCCGGTCCGGGTGCTGGGCGTGCAGGTCGTGGTGCGCGCCGACGTACAGCGACGTGGTGGTGTCCGGGATGCCGGCGGCCGCCATCGCCGGGCCGGGCCCGCCGTCGCTGCCGTCGGCCACGGCGGCAGCGATCAGCGTCGGCACGGTGACCTTCGGGAACAGCGGCCGCGGGTCGTCGGCCCACAGCGAGTGCAGGATCTGCCGGTGGTGCTCGCGGGTGAGCCGGGCGACGGCGTGCCCGTCGGCGTCCTCGGTGAGGTTGGCCAGCTGCGCCGTCGACGCCCTCCGGCGGGAAGTCGGCGAGCCAGCCGCGGAACCGGTCCGAGAGCTCGGCGAGCGTCAGGCCCTGCGGCACCTGCGGCGCGAGCTCGGCCCAGCACTGCTCGAAGGTCGGGTAGCGCTCGCCCAGCCAGATCCAGCCGCCGTCGACCAGCGCCAGCCCGGCGACGCCGCCGTGCTCCGCGGCGAGGGTGAGGACGACGTTGCCGCCCCAGGACTGCCCCGCGACGACCGGCTCGCGGTCGCCGACCAGGCCGAGCTCGCCGCACAGCGCCGCCAGGTCGGCCGCGCACTGCGCGGTCGTGTAGCCGTCGTCGACCTGCTCGGAGCGGCCGTGCCCGCGCTGGTCGACGGCCACGACCTGGTGCCCGGCCGCGGCCAGCCGCCGGCCGACGCCGTCCCAGAGCCGGGCGTTGGACGACAGGCCGTGCACGAGCAGGAACGGCCGGCCCGGGCGCGCCGTCGGCGCGACGCAGCGCGAGCCGGGGCCCGCCGGGCAGCCGGACCTCGTCGTCGTACAGCAGCTCGGTGCTCACGTCGTTCGACCCTAGGCGTCGAAGGCCGCGCGCACCGAGCCGACGGCCTGCCCGCCGCCCATCAGCGGGGCCTCGGCGAGCTCGGCCAGCACCGGCTCGTCGACGCCGAGCGCGCGCAGCGCCGCGACCATCACCGGCGGCCGGGCCCGCTGCCCGCCGTCGTCGATCTTGAGGGCGACGGCCCGGCCGTCCGGGCAGCGCCGCGGCGTAGACGCCCTCGGCGCCGTCCTTGGCGATCAGCCCGGGGACGCCGGCGACCAGCTGGGTCACGTCGCGCCGGGTGCCGCCGAGCCACTCGGGGTGGCTCCGGATGGCCCGCGCGACCCGGTGCTCGGGGGTGCCGTCCGGCGCGGTGGCGATCGCGACGAAGGAGCGGGCCAGCCCGGCCAGGGACATCGCGAACAGCGGCGCCCCGCAGCCGTCGACGCCGACGGCCGGCGCCTTCTCGCCGGACAGCCGCTCGACGGTGCGCGCGCAGGGCGACCTGCAGCGGGTGGTCGGCGTCGGCGTAGGTGTCGGTGGGCCAGCCGTTGGCGACGCAGGTGGCCAGCATCGCGGCGTGCTTGCCGGAGCAGTTCATCAGGATCGGCGCCTGCTGCCCGCCGGCCGCGATCAGCGCGTGCCGCTCGACCTCGTCCACCGGCCAGTCCGGCGGGGTCCGCAGGGCGGTCTCGTCGAGGCCGGCGGCGGCCAGCACCCGGCGTACGCCCTCGATGTGGAACGGCTCGCCGGAGTGGCTGGCGCAGGCGAGGGCGAGCAGCTCGCCGTCGAGGTCGAGGCCGGCCTCGAGCATGCCGACGGCCTGCATCGGCTTGTTCGACGAGCGCGGGAAGACGGCGGCGTCCGGGTCGCCGAGGGCGAGGACGCGGCTGCCGTCGGCGGCCAGCGCCAGCACGCTGCCCCGGTGGTGGCCCTCGACGAAGCCCGAGCGCACCACCTCGGCGAGCAGGGCGGAACGGTCAGGGCGAGGGTCGGCGGGCACGCCGCGACCCTACGGCTGCTGTCCTAGCGCTCGGCCAGCAGGTCGTCGACGCTGGCGGCGCCGCTCTTGTAGCGGGCGGCGACCTCGGCGGTGAGGGCGTCCATGACGGTCTGCACCGCGCGCCGGTCGTCGGAGATGGCCTGCTCGAACTCCTCGAGCCGGCCGAGCGACTCGCGCAGCTCGTCGTCGGTGTGGCCCTCGACGTCGGAGACGCCGACGTCGGCGATCAGCTGCTCGACCGAGCGGCGGTGCTCGTCGACCCGGGACGGCTCGACCCGCAGGTACCGGCCGAGGCCGTGGTCGCTGCGCGCGGAGTCGGCGAGGACGGCGGAGAGGTGCTCGACGATCTTGTCGCCGCCACCGGCCCGGCGGGCCAGCTCGGCGCGCAGGATGTCCATCCGGCCCTGCAGCATCCGGCGCAGGTAGGACAGGTCGGCCTCCTCCTGCTCCGCCTCGCGGCGGCGGGCCCGCAGGTCGTCGAGGTCGAGGTCGGCCAGGCCGCTGGCGAAGCCCTCGGCCAGCACCTTGTCGATGCGGCGGCGGCCGTTCGGGTACGGCTCGTGCTGACTGGTCATCGGGTCTCTCCTGCGCTCACGGACGTGCGGTCCTTGACGCGCAGCAAGGCGCGCGCCTCGTCGGTGGTCATCGGCGGCCGCTGGGCCAGCCGGGCCAGCTCGGCGGCCCGGGCCACCAGCTGCTCGTTGCCGGTCACCGGCTGCCCCTTGGCGAAGGTCAGCGTGTCCTCCATGCCGACCCGCAGGTGGCCGCCGGCCGACAGCGCGGCCAGCGCGACCGGCAGCGACGTGCGGCCGATGCCGGTGGCCGACCAGGAGCACCCGGCCGGCAGCGCGGCGACGGCCGCGACCAGCGCCTGCGGCGGTGCCGGGCATGCCGCCGGGGACACCCATGACCAGGTCGCAGTGGACCTGGCCGCCGTACGGCGCGCCGTAGGTGTCGAGCAGCCGGTTCATCGGGTCACGTGGCCGAGGTCGAACAGCTCGAACTCCGGGACCACCTCGGCGGCCTGGGTGCGCTGGTAGAGCTCGACCATGAACGGCCACGGGTTCTGGAAGACGTCGTCGCCGAAGTTCACGGTGCCGCAGGTCAGCGAGCAGGAGTCCGGCTCGGCGTCGAGGACCCGCAGCCGGTGCTCCAGGGGGTCGGTGACCGCTCCGCCGGTGCTGAGCTGGACGACCAGGGTCGTCGACTCGCGCAGCGCCTCGACGGTTGCCTGCAGGCGGCCCAGGTCCAGGGTCGGGCGGGCGTTGTCGTCCCGGATGTGGACGTGGACCAGGCCGGCTCCGGCGGCCTCGCAGGCCTGGGCGGTCGCCACCAGCTCGTCGAGCGTGACCGGCAGCGCCGGAGCGTCAGCCTTCGCGGTCTCGGCCCCCGTCGGGGCGACCGTGATCAGCGTGCGAGCAGGTGCCACCCCGGCATCGTGTCATGTCCCGGCCGTACGCCGGAGCGGACTCGGGCGATCAGTGGCCGGCTAGCACGAACTGGTGCCTGGACCACGCTCAACACTCCGGCCGGTCCTGCCGATGCGATGAAAGGACCGGAAGCGTCGGCACGCCGCGGCGCCACCCGGGTGGACCCGTCACGCGTTGACCAGACTCGGGGAAGGAGGTAGCTCGTGCCCAAGGGTGCCCTCCTCACCCACACCGTCGAGGCCGTGCTGCACGACCTGGCGGACTCCGGCGCCACCGGGTGCCTGCTTGTCCGCGACCAGGAAGGCGACGAGGCCGAGGTCTACCTGCGCGACGGCCAGGTCTACTCCGTCAACGTGCCCGGCCGCCGGGTGATGCTCGGCGTCCGCCTGATGTCCCGTGGCGCCCTCACCCCGGAGGCCCTCGCCGAGGCGCTGGAGATCCAGCGCACCGAGCTGCAGGGCTGGCGCCTGGGTGAGCTGCTCGTGCACCTCGGGTACGTCGAGCTCGACGTGGTCGAGGAGTTCGTCGTCGAGCACCTCAAGGACGCCCTGACCGACCTGCTGGGCTGGCCGGTGGCCGCCTGGAAGTTCCGCAAGAACAAGAAGACCCGCCAGGACGTCGCCCCGCCGACGCCGGTGGCCGACCTCTTCGACGACCTGCGGCACCGGGCCACGACCTGGGAGACCATCCTCGCTGCGACCGGCGGCCCGGACGCGGTCCCGGCCCTGGCTGCTGCCTCGCCGTCCGACGAGGTCGCGCTCGGGCCCGAACGAGTGGGCCCTGCTCTGCAAGGTCGACAGCTCGCGCAGCGTCAACGAGCTGGCCAGCGAGTGCGGCTTCACGCTCTTCGAGGCCGGTCAGGTCGTCATGCGCCTGCTCGACGCCGGACTGGTCGCGGTGACGCACCCCGCGGTCGTCGAGGTCGCCGAGGTCGAGACCGAGGACGCCGGCGGTGTCGAGCTGGTGCTGCCGGTCGTCGCGCTGGAGGAGCTCGAGGCCCGCGAGGCAGCCGAGCGCCAGGCGGCGCAGGAGCGCGCCGAGCAGGAGGAGCGCGACCGGGCCGAGCTCGAGGCCCGGGAGGCCGCGGAGCAGGCTGAGGCTGAGCGTCTCGCCGCCGAGCAGGCCGAGGCCGAGCGCATCGAAGCCGAGCGGGTCGAGCAGGCCGAAGCCGAGCGCCTCGCCGCCGAGCAAGCCGAGGCTGAGCGCATCGAAGCCGAGCAGGCCGAGGCAGAGCGCATCGCCGCCGAGCAGGCCGAGGCCGAGCGCATCGAAGCCGAGCGGGTCGAGGCCGAGCGCATCGCCGCCGAGCAGGCCGAGGCCGAGCGCAGTCGAGGCGCGAGCGGGTCGAAGCCGAGCGAGCCGAAGCCGAGCGCATCGAAGCCGAGCGGGTCGAGGCCGAGCGCGTCGCCGCCGAGCAGGCCGAGGCCGAGCGGATCGAGGCCGAGCGCATCGAAGCCGAGCGGGTCGAGGCCGAGCGGGTCGAGGCCGAGCGCATTGCCGCCGAGCAGGCCGAGGCCGAGCGCATCGAAGCCGAGCGGGTCGAGGCCGAGCGGGTCGAGCCGAGCGGGTCGAGCGCGAGGAGCGCGAGGCCCGGGAGCGTGCCGAGCAGGAGGAGCGCGAGCGCCTCGAGGCCGAGGCCCGCGAGGCGCAGGAGCGCAAGGAGCGTCGGGCAGCCGCCGACGCCCGCCGGCTGCAGGAGGCCGAGATCCTGCACCGCGAGCTGGAGGCCCTCGCCACCAAGGAGGCCGCCAAGCGCGCCGAGCGGGCCGAGGCGCGTCGCCGCGCCCGCGAGGAGGAGCAGGCGCTCGCCGAGGCCGCCGCCGCCGAGGAGCAGGCCGCCGAGGACGCAGCCCGCCGTGAGCAGGAGGACCAGGAGCGGGCCGCCGCCGAGGAAGCCGCCTGGGCCGACCACGCCGCGTGGCTCGCCGACAAGCGCGCGGTGGCCGAGGCTGCCGCCTGGAACGACCACGCCGCCTGGCTGGCCGACGAGCGCGCGTCCGTCGAGGAAGCCGCCTGGGCCGACCACGCCGCAGTGGCTCGCCGCAGCACGTCGACGCCGAGCGCAGGCCTGGGCGGACCACGAGCAGTGGCTCGCCGCCCGCGCGGCCGAGGACGAAGCCCGCGCGGCCGAGGAGGAGGCCCGCGTGCAGGCCGACCGCCGGGCCGCCCGCGCACAGGCCGAGCGTGAGCTCGCCGCCGAAGCCGAGCGTCGGGCCCGGAGGCCGCGGCGGCTGCCGCTCGCGAGGAGACCGAGCGGATCGCCCGGGACGAGGCTGCCCGCCAGGAGCGCGAGGAGACCGACCGCGCCGCGGCCGACGCCGCCGAGGCGATCGCCGCGGCCGAGGCAGCCCGGATCGCCGAGGAGGACGCCGAGCGGGCGAGCGCCGAGCTGGCCGAAGCCGAGCGGGTCGCTGCCGAGCAAGCGCAGGCCGACCAGGCCGAGGCCGAGCGGGTCGCCGCCGAGCAGGCCGCGGCCGAGCAGGCCGAGTCCGAGCGCGTCGCGGCCGAGCTGGCCGAGGCGGAGCGGGTCGGAGCCGAGCAGGCTGAGGCCGAGCGCGTCGAAGCCGAGCGGGTCGAGGCCGAGCAGGCAGCTGTCGAGCAGGCCGAGGCCGACCAGGCCGCCGACGGAAGCAGCCGCCGAGCTAGCAGCCGGCCTGGCGGCAGCCATGGCCGACGTACCCGAGCAGGCTTCCCGCCCTGACAACTCGTACGGCGCCTCGCACGCGTCGAGCCTGCTCACCGAGTTCAACCGCGACGCTCCGAGCACGCCGCCGCCGGCCGCCGCGCCGGAGCCGGAGGACGACTCCGGTACCGGTCGAGGTCCAGGCCGAGATCGACACCGGACCGGCCCCGATGGTCGCCCGCGACCACGCCGACACCGCGATGCTGCTGCGCGAGCTCGCCAGCCTCGGCTTCGGCATGGACGACGACCCGCAGCCCCCGCCGAAGGCGCCGGCTCCCCGGGCGCCGAGCTCCGCTCCGCCCGTCGACCCGAAGAAGAAGCGCAAGGGCCTGTTCGGGCGCGGCTGATCGCTCCCGGTCGGGCTGGGAGCATGGGCCGGTGCGAGCAGTGGTGCAGCGGGTCAGCGAAGCCAGCGTGCGGGTCGACGGCCAGGTGGTCGGCCGCCTTCCGTCACCTGGCCTGTGCGTCCTGGTCGGCGTCACTCACGACGACACCGAGGACAACGCGGCCCGGCTCGCAGCCAAGGTGCACGAGCTGCGGATCCTCGACGGTGAGCGGTCGGCCGCCGACACCGGGGCGCCGTTGCTCGTCATCAGCCAGTTCACGCTGTACGGCGACACCCGCAAGGGCCGGCGTCCGACCTGGAACGCCGCGGCACCCGGTCCCGTCGCCGAGCCTCTCGTCCAGCACGTCGTGGCCGTGCTCCGCGACCGCGGCGCCCACGTGGAGACCGGCCGGTTCGGCGCCGACATGCAGGTCGCGCTCGTCAACGACGGTCCGGTGACCCTGCTGCTCGAGACCTGACCGCCAGTCGATGCCCGTCAGGCGGGGACGACGACCTCTTGCGCGGCCGCGACACCGCCGGCGACCAGGTTCTCGTCGAGCGGGGTCGAGCGCTTGATCAGCGCCAGCGCGATCGGGCCGAGCTCGTAGTGCCGCGCCGAGGACGTCACGAAGCCGACCTGCCGGTCGCCCAGCAGCACCGGCGCCTCGTGGCCGGGCAGCTCGGAGTCGCTGCCGTCGAGGTGCAGCAGCACCAGCCGGCGCGGCGGCCGGCCGAGGTTGTGCACCCGCGCGACGGTCTCCTGCCCGCGGTAGCAGCCCTTGTCCAGGTGCACGGCGGTCTCGAGCAGGCCGATCTCGTGCGGGATCGTGCGGTGGTCGGTCTCGAAGCCGAGCCGCGGCCGGCCGTCGGCGATGCGCAGCGCCTCGAGCGCCCACACCCCGGCGAGCGGGCCGGCGAGCACGGTTGCCAGGTCGGCGCGCGGCACGAACGACTCCACCCCGTGGGCGGTGACCCGGGACGGCGCACCGGGCACGCCCGAGGGCGTGAGCACCACGGCGTACGTCGACGAGAGGTCCTCCACCTCGACCTTCGACCAGAACCGCATCCGGTCCAGGTAGCCGACCAGGTCGTCGGCGGTGCCGGGCTCGACGTGCGCCCAGGTCGCCTCGCCGTCGTCGACCAGGTAGAGCGCGTGCTCGACGTGGCCCTTCGGCGACAGGACGAGCGCCTCGGTCGGCACACCCGGCACGAGGTGCTCGAGGTGCTGGGAGGTCAGCGAGTGCAGCCAGGTCAGCCGGTCCGGGCCGGCGACGCGCACCACCGGGCGGTGCGACAGGTCGACCGACGCCTCGCCGGCCACCAGGGCGCGCTGCTCACGGAACGGGTCGCCGTAGTGCGCGGCCACGCCGGCGTCCGGCGGGTCGGCCGGGACGGCGCCGGTGCGTTCGAGCAAGGGGCTGGTCATGTGGAGCACTCCCGGCATCTGCCGTAGATGGCGAAGTGGGCGACGTCGGTCTCGAAGCCGTGCTGGTCGGCGAGCCGGCGTACCAGCGCGTCGGCCAGCTCGACGTCCGTCTCGGCCACCGCGCCGCAGTCGCGGCAGACCAGGTGCAGGTGGTCGCCGCCGGCCGCGTGGTAGGTCGGCGCGCCGTGGCCGAGGTGCGCGTGGGTGACGAGCGCCAGCTCCTCGAGCAGCTCCAGGGTGCGGTACACCGTCGAGAGGTTGACGCCCGGTGCGGTGCGCTGCACCTCGGCGCAGATCTCGTCCGGGGTGCCGTGCTCGAGCCGGGCCACGGCGTCGAGCACCAGCTGTCGCTGCGGGGTCAGCCGGTAGCCCTTGGCCTTGAGGGTGGCATGCAGGTCGTCGCGCGGCGGCTCGCCGGTCGGGCTGCTCGGTGCGCTGCTCATGCGCGCTTCAGGGTGGCCGACAGGTGCGGCTGCAGCGGCTGACCGACGGCAGCCATGTCGTAGGCCCACAGCAGGTCGCCGTCCACCAGCCCGTAGAGGCGGTGCCCCGCGGTGTAGTCCTTCGAGGTCTCGGTGCGTGCGACGACGTCGGTCTGCAGCTCGATCTTCGCCCCGTCGGCCGAGCCGACCCAGATCTCGACGTAGCCCGTCGGGTGCGCGAGGCACACCTCGAGGCTGCCGTCGGCCTCCGGGCGCCAGTAGCCGGTCTCCTGCGCGAGCGGCCGGACCTCGGCGCCCTCGTCGTCGAGCAGCCAGCTGCGGCTCAAGTGGTGCACGAACGGCTTGCCCGGCAGCTCGGAGAAGGTGACCTCCTGGGCGAACCGGAACTCCGGCACCGTCGGGTAGCCGCCGACACCGACGCCGCGCCAGGTGCCGAGCAGCCACGACACCGGGATCAGCTGCGGCGGCATGTCGGGACGGATCTCCACGCTCGTCCTCAACCTTCGTCGGCGGTCGTGGCGACCGGGTCGGGCTCCGAGGCGGTCCAGAGCCGCCACACGACCCAGCCCGAGACGCCTGCCACCAGCAGGAACGCCGCCACGAGAACGACGACGACCACGGTGGAGAGCACCCGCCGAGTCTACTGCGCGGCCGCGCTCCTGCCGGTCTGACAGCCCCGCTCCCGCCGTCCCCTAGAGCTCCTGTAGCCCTGCCGCAAACGATTGCGGCAGGGCTACAGGCAGGTGGGCGGTGACCCGATGCGCGAGGTGGCCGATCAGGCGATCAGTACCTCGATGTCCGCCACCTCGCCGATCTCGGCGACGACCGTGCTGTCGACCGGGTCGGCCTTGGGCGCCAGCGTGCGCAGCGTCCAGGTGCCGGGTGCGGCGAAGAACCGGAACTGGCCGGTCGCCGACGTCGGCACCTCGGCGGTGAACTCGCCGCCACCGTCGAGCAGTCGCACGTAGGCGTTCGACACCGGCTCACCACCGCGCAGGACGACGCCCTGCACAACGGCCTCGTCGGCGACGTTGACGCCCTCGAGAGACGGCCCGCCCTTCTTGGCTCCGCACATCAGGACTGGTCCCCGAGCTCGATCGGCACGCCGACCAGCGAGCCCCACTCGGTCCACGAGCCGTCGTAGTTCTTCACGTTCGGCTGCTCGAGGATCTCGTGCAGCACGAACCAGGTGTGCGACGACCGCTCACCGATCCGGCAGTAGGCGATGGTGTCCTTCGAGAAGTCGACGCCCTTGTCCTCGTACAGCTTCTTCAGCTCGTCGTCGCTCTTGAAGGTGCCGTCGTCGTTCGCGGTCTGCGACCACGGGATGTTGGCGGCGGTCGGGATGTGACCGTTGCGCTGCGCCTGCTCCTGCGGGAGGTGCGCGGGCGCGGCGAGCCGGCCGGCGAACTCGTCGGGCGAGCGGACGTCGATGAGGTTCTTCTGGCCGATGGCCGACTCGACCTCGTCGCGGAACGCGCGGATCGAGCGGTCCTGGTCCTTCGCGGTGTACGTCGTGCCGGGCCGGTCGACCGAGTCGGCGACGAGCTCGCGGGAGTCGAGCTCCCACTTCTTGCGGCCGCCGTCGAGCAGCTTGACGGCGTCGTGGCCGTAGAGCTTGAAGTACCAGTAGGCGTACGCCGCGAACCAGTTGTTGTTGCCGCCGTACAGGATGATGGTGTCGTCGTTGGCGATGCCGCGCTCGGACAGCAGGGCCTCGAACTGCTCCTTGCTCACGAAGTCGCGACGGACCGGGTCCTGGAGGTCCTTCTTCCAGTCGAGGCGGACCGCGCCCTTGATGTGGTTCTTGTCGTAGGCGGCGGTGTCCTCGTCGACCTCGACGAGGACGGTCTTCGGGTCGTCGAGGTGGGCCTCGACCCAGTCGGCGTCGACGAGGACGCTCTCGCGGGTGCTGCTCATGCTGCTACCTCCGTGTGCGGGTGGGCGGTGCGGTCGTTGGGGACCGTGCGGACGATGTCGTGGGACGTGGCGCGGCGGGCCAGCAGGTAGATCTCGCAGCCGAGGCAGATCCCGAACGCCGCGTTCAGGAAGGCCGCCGCGAGCGCGGCCGAGGTGGCCACGACCGTCACGAGCGGCAGGGCGAGACCGGCGAGCGCGACCACGGCGAACACGAGGCCGACGGCCTGCGCGAACCGGATCGGTCGGGTGTCCTCCAGCTCGGCCGGCGGGCCGAGACGCGGACGGACGAGACGGGCGTAGATGACGCCGTACGGCGAGCGGCCGGTGGCGCCGAGCGCGAAGACGACGGCCTGGACGGCGAGCAGCCAGACCGAGCCGGTGAGCAGGACTACCGCGAGGACCGCAGTCGTGACGGCCGCGGCGAACCGTGGACCACGCGGGTCGACGAGCGGCGGACCCGCGGCAAGCAAGGACAAGGGTGAGGACATGACGGTGTGCTCCTGACGAGAGCGGACGGGGCGTCTGGTGTCAGGACGTCGGACAGAGCGCGGTCGCAACACGCAGCAGATCCACTGCGCGGCGACGAGTCAGCTCCATGCTCACGCCAGCCGATGCTAGACGTGTCCACGCTGCGGCACACCTGGTTCCAGGTAATGGGACGAGCGGTCATCCGACGGCCTCGCCCAGCGCGGCGATCACGTCGGCCTTGCGGGGCTGCCCGCTGGCCCGGCGGACGATCCGGCCCGCGGCGTCCAGCACCAGCACGGTGGGCGTCCGCCGGACGTCCAGCCGGCGGACCAGCTCGAGGTTGCTCTCGGCGTCGACCTCGACGTGCGACCACGCCCGGAACGGCGCTGCTGACCTCGTCGAGGACCCGCCGGGTGGCCCGGCAGGGCTGGCAGAACGCGGTCGAGAACTGGACGAGAGTGGCGCGCTCCCCCAGCGCGGCGCCGAGCTCGGTGGCGTCGACCACCTCGCGGGTCTCGACGGGTTCGGTGCGGGCCCGGCCCAGCCGGCGCCCGGAGCGCTGCAGCCACAGGCCCACCGCGGTCGCGAGGACCAGCGTGATGGCGACAGCCAGCAGTCCTCCCATGCCAGGCCCAACCGGCCCGGCGGGTGACCGATTCCCCCGGTCCGCCCGCGGAGCCCCGGTCAGCCGACGAGCACCCGGCCCAGCAGGTAGACGGCCGGCGCGACGAGCAGCGCCGGCAGCGCCGCACCGAGCAGCGGGTGCGGGGCGCGCGCCCGGTCGGCGAGCACAACGGCCAGCCGGGCCGCCACCGCACCGGCCGCTCCCGCGGCGAGCGCGACGGTGAGCGTGACCGACGCGGCGCCCGCGACGGCGACCGCGGCCAGGCCGGTGACGACAGCCGCAGCCAGTACGCCGACCCAGGGCGGCGCCTTGATGGCTCGCGCGGCCAGGTCGACGACGGGCGGCGCGGCAGCGGCGATCGCGGCGAGCACCAGCAGGCCGGTCCCGTCCCGCGAGACGTCCAGTGCGAGCCAGGCCGCCCCGAGCCCCACCAGCACCGCTGCCGACCCGGTCGCGGTCAGCGACGTCGTCAGCTCGACCCGGCCGTCCCGACGGACCAGCTGGTGCAGGAGAGCGGCGAGCAGGGCCATCGCCAGCACCGGTGCGACGTGCTCCAGCGGGCGGGTGTCGTCAGCCGCGAGCACTGCGGCGTCGGCGCCGACCGCGGTCGCGGCCACCACGATCCGGCCACCAACGGCGCCGGGCACCCGCAGGGCCGGGAACCAGCCGGCGACGAACAGCCCCTGCGCGAGCAGGACGGCCAGCACCAGCACCGGCGTCTCGGTGAGCCCGCCGAGCACCAGGGCAGCGGCCAGCCCGAGGGCGGCCAGCGCAGCAGTCACCGGCTGCCCCCGGCGAAGGGCGGCAGCACCTCGACGGTCGCGCCGTCGGTCAGGGCGGCGTCCCGGCTGGTCCGCACCCCGTCGACCAGGAAGCTTGCTACCGAGAGGACCCGGGCCAGGCCGGCGCCATGCGCAGCCGCTGCCTGGTCGAGGACCGCACCGAGCGTTGCGCCGTCGTACGACTCCTCGGTGGTGCCGGCGGCGGCGCGGGCGCCGGCCCAGTAGCGGACGGTGACTGCGGCCAACGGTGCACCTCCTCATGCGCGCTATTGACGCCGTGACGGGCGTGTTTCAAGGACGTAAAGCCTTCTCGGGGTACGGACGGAACCGCCCTCCCAGGCACCATCATGGTGAACTGGAACCCGAGACGAGTGGGGAGGTGCCCACGTGAGCCAGCTGCTGCTGCTGACGAACACGTTGCAGCCGTCCACCGAAGTGCTGCCCGCGCTCGGTCTGCTGTCGCACTCGCTGCGCGTCGCACCTGCCGAGGTCTCGGCCCTGCTGGAGGCTCCGCCGGCCGATGCGCTGCTCATCGACGGGCGCCGCGACCTGCCCCACGTCCGGTCGCTGTGCCGGGTCCTGCGCACCACCGGCGTCGACTGCCCGGTGCTGCTGGTCGCCACCGAGGGTGGCCTCGCCGCGATGACGGCCGACTGGGGCGTGGACGACGTCATCCTCGACACGGCCGGGCCCGCGGAGGTGGAGGCCAGGCTGCGGCTGGCGATCGGCCGGCTGGCCAGCCGCACCGGCGCCGAGGACGAGCTGACCGAGATCCGTCGCGGCGACGTCACGATCGACGAGGCGACGTACACCGCCCGGGTCAAGGGCCGGGTGCTCGACCTGACGTTCAAGGAGTTCGAGCTGCTGAAGTTCCTCGCGCAGCACCCGGGCCGGGTGTTCAGCCGGGCCCAGCTGCTGCAGGAGGTCTGGGGATACGACTACTACGGCGGCACCCGCACCGTCGACGTGCATGTGCGGCGGCTGCGCGCGAAGCTCGGCTCCGACCACGAGACGCTGATCGGCACCGTGCGCAACGTGGGTTACCGGTTCGTGCTGCCGAAGGACCCGAAGGACGAGCCGGCCGGCGTCCCGGCCCCGGTGCCGTCACCGGTGGGCTGACTCCCCGACGTACACACAGGCACTCAACGACCGACGCCCCCGCGGTAAGCCCGCGGGGGCGTCGGTGTCGTGCAAGGGACCGCTACGGGAGCTGGGTGCTCCGCAAGGCGGGTGCTGCCCCCAGGTTGGGGTTGGCGGCGAAGTAGTCGATCAGTGCGTCCAGGTCCACCTTGCCGCCGGTGCGCGGGGCACCGTTGACGAACGCGGTGAAGCTGTCGCCGCCGTCCGCGATGAACTGGTTCGCGGCAACGCGGTAGTTGGCCGCCGGGTCGAGCACGACCCCGTTCAGCTTGATCGACGCGGGGTCGACCTTGCTGCCGAACGGCGCGGACGCCGACCACGAGTAGGTGAACCCGTCGGAGATGCCGAGACGGAGGACCTCACCACCCGCACGACCCTTGACCCACTGCTGCTCGAGCAGCTGCTCGATCTGGGCGCCGGTCATGTCGAACGTCTGCATGATGTTGCTGAACGGCTGCACGTTGTAGGCCTCCCGGTAGGTGACCTGGCCGGGCGCCTCCGTCCCCGAGGGTGCGAACAGGAAGTCCGCCCGCACGCCGCCGGGGTTCATGAAGGCCATCTGGGCGCCCGTCGACAGCTTCTGGGCGTCCGCGATGTTGTTCGGCAGCGAGGACTCGGCGCCACGGTTGGAGCTGCGCTTGATGTCCTGCCTTGATCGTGCCGACCACCCGGTTGCCCTGGACGGCCGCCTTGGCGACCCACTTCTCCACGATCGCGCGGACGCCCGGGTCCTGCGGGACGTCACGGGTGACGATGTGGTTGACCGAGTTCACGGAGGACCGGACGACGTCGTCGGTCTTCGTGTTGATCTTGAAGTTGGTCTCGGTGATGAGCCGCCCGTAGGACATGGCGCTGGTCACCTTGCGCGGCAGACCCTTCGGGTCCTTGATCGTGCAGTTGTACGCCGCGTGGGTGTGACCGGTGACGATCGCGTCGACCTTCGACGTGAGCCGCGAGGCGATGTCGACGATCGGGCCGGACATGCCGACGCACGCGCTGTACGAGCCGGTCTGCAGGCCGCCCTCGTGGAGCATCACGACGATCGCCTTGACACCCTTCTTGTTCAGCACCTTCGCGGCCTGGTTGCCGGCCTTCACCTCGTCGGTGAAGTCGTAGCCCGCGATGCCGGCCGGCGAGACCAGGCCGTCGGTGCCCTCCAGGGTCATGCCGATGAAGCCGATCTTGGTCGGGCCGACCTTCTTGATCGCGTAGCGCGCCAGTGCCGGCTTGCCGTTCGACTCCTTGACCACGTTCGCGCCGAGGTACTTGTAGTCGGCGCCGGGGAACCGGATGTCCGCGCCCGTCGCGTCCTGCTGGAAGCAGCCGTCGACCGGGTGGCAGCCACCGTTCATCATCCGGCGGAGCTCGGTGACGCCCTCGTCGAACTCGTGGTTGCCGACGCCGGAGATGTCCATGCCCATCGCGTCCAGGACCTCGACGGCCGGCTCGTCGTGGAAGACGCCGGAGGTGAAGGTCGAGCCGCCGATCAGGTCACCCGCGGCGACGGTGAAGCTGGTCGGGTGGCCCTTGCGCAGCTGCTTGAGGTGGGTCGCGAGGTAGGAGGCCCCGTTGGCGGGGATCGCCTTGCCCTCGAAGGTCACCGAGCCGTCGTTGCCGGAGTCCTGCTCGACGTGGCCGTGGAAGTCGTTGAACGACAGCAGCTGCACCGGGATGCGGTTCTTGTTGTACTTCGTCAGCTCGGGCGTGCCTGCGCTGGCGCTTGTGGCGGGCAGGACGGCGAGCGCCGCAGCGGCGGCTACGGCGAACGCCACCGTGATGCGGCGGCGAACTGGTCCTTGTCGGGACATGGGGCTCCTCGGGAGACGATGATCGGATCGGACGCACGCTAGCCCGCAAACATGGCCCGGCTCGAGTCACCGAAACGGGACAATATTTCCGGCGCGCTGCGGTCACCTAGGGTTCCGGTGTGAGTACGACCGAGGGAGCCGAGCCGAGCTTCGAGGTCGTCGGCCCCCTCGACGCCGACGAGGTGCAGGCCGTCAGCGCGCTGGTCGAGGCCGCCACCGAGGCCGACGGCGTACGGCCGCTGTCCGAGCACGTGATGCTGCACCTGCGGTACGGCGGCGACGAGCGGGTGCGCAACGTCCTCGCCTGGTCCGGGACGACCCTGCTGGCCTACGGCCACCTCGACGTCACCGACGAGGTGGCCGGCGCCAGCGCCGAGCTCGTCGTCCACCCCGCGCACCGCGGGCAGGGGCTCGGTCGGGCCATCGTGAGCGCCACCCTCGCCGAGACGCCGGACGGGCGGCTGCGGCTGTGGGCCCACGGCGAGCACCCGGGGGCGGCCGCGCTCGCCCGGTCGATGGGCTTCCGGCAGTCCCGCGCGCTGTGGCAGATGCGCCGGTCGCTGTACGCCGCCCTGCCGCCGGCCGAGCTGCCGGCCGGCGTCGAGGTCCGCACCTTCGAGCCCGGCCGGGACGACGAGGCCTGGGTCCGGCTGAACGCCGCCGCCTTCCGCGACCACCCGGAGCAGGGCTCCTGGACGGTGGACGACCTGCACCGCCGGGATGGGCGAGCCGTGGTTCGACCCGGCCGGCTTCTTCCTGGCCGAGCGCGGCGACGCGCTGGTCGGGTTCCACTGGACGAAGGTGCACGGCGGCGAGGGCGACCACCACCAGCACCCGGACGGGCCGCACGCCCACGAGGGGCACGGCCACGACCCGATCGGCGAGGTGTACGTCGTCGGCGTCGACCCGGCCGAGCAGGGCACCGGCCTGGGCCGCGCCCTGACCCTCGTCGGGCTGCGGCACCTGCGGCACCTCGGGCTGCCCGACGCGATGCTCTACGTCGACGCCGACAACGCCGCCGGCGATCCGGCTGTACACCGGTCTCGGCTTCACCCGATGGGAGACCGACGTCATGTTCAGCCGTGACGTGTCTCACAGGTGAACAGGACGCCAAGGCCGCGCCAGTCCCACACATGAGTCGCGTGTTCACCTCCCGTTCACCACTCCCAGGGAATCGCGTCATCTGCCCTCCTTAGCGTCCGCGATGTCACGCGACATCGAGACGTCCTGGAGGGACATCACCGTGAAGTTCACCCGCTACTCCCGCCTCGCGACCGCCATGGTCGCCGGGGCGCTGGTCCTCACCGCCTGCGGCGGGGACAACAACACTGACGCGGCCGCCGACAGCGGCAACGGCGGCAGCTCGAGCGAGCTGTCGGGCAGCGTCAAGGTGGACGGCTCCAGCACGGTGGCTCCGCTGACCACGGCCGCGGCCGAGCTCTTCAAGGAGGAGCAGCCGGGGGTCAAGGTCACGGTCGGCACCTCCGGCACCGGCGGCGGCTTCGAGAAGTTCTGCACCGGCGAGACCGACATCTCCGACGCCTCCCGCCCGATCAAGGACGACGAGGAGGCGCCGCTCTGCGACGAGAAGGGCATCGAGTACGTCGAGTTCCTGGTCGCCAACGACGCGCTCACCGTCGTCGTCAACAAGGACAACACTTGGGTCGACTGCCTGACCGTCGACGCAGCTCAAGAAGATCTGGGAGCCCGGCTCCAAGGTCAACAACTGGAACCAGGTCGACCCGAGCTTCCCGGACGAGCAGCTCGAAGCTGTTCGGCCCCGGCACCGACTCCGGCACCTTCGACTACTTCACCGACGCGATCAACGGCGAGGAGGGCGCCAGCCGCGACCGACTACACCGCCGTCCGAGGACGACAACGTCATCGTGCAGGGCGTCGCCGGCACGCAAGGGCGGCCTGGGCTACTTCGGCTTCACCTACTTCGAGGAGAACAGCGACAAGCTCAAGGCGGTCGAAGATCGACGGCGGCGACGGCTGCGTCGCGCCGAGCGCCGAGACCGCGCAGGACGGCAGCTACAAGCCGCTGGCCCGGCCGCTGTTCATCTACCCGTCGACAAGGCCGCGCTGGACAAGCCGCAGGTCAAGGCGTTCGTCGACTTCTACGTCGAGAACGTCGACGAGATCGCCGAGGACGCGCAGTTCGTCCCGCTGAACGACGAGCAGAAGACCGACGCTGCAAGTCCGGCCTACGACGCGCTTCAGCCGGGCTGACGATGACGTCCACCAGCCCCACGACCGGCCGTGACCGCCGCAGGGACCGGTCCCTGCGGCGGTCACGCGCCGCGCTACGGCGAGCGCGTCATCGAGGTCCTGCTGCTCGTGGCCGCGCTGGTGTCGATCGCGACCACGGTCGGCATCGTCGTCGCCGCTGGTCGTGCCCGACCGTCGAGTTCTTCAGCGAGGTCCGCTTCGTCGAGTTCCTCACCGGCACCGAGTGGACGCCGCTGTTCGCCAGACCCGACGCTACGGCGTCCTGCCGCTGGTCGTCGGCCACGCTCGTGATCACGCTGATCGCGCTGGTCGTCGCGATCCCGCTCGGCCTCGGTTCGGCGATCTACCTGCGAGTACGCCGCCGACCGGACCCGCCAGATCCTCAAGCCGATGCTCGAGGTCCTCGCCGGCATCCCCACGGTCGTCTACGGCTTCTTCGCGCTGACCGTGCATCACCCCGCTGCTGCAGGACATCTGGCCGGTCGGCGACGGACCGCGCGTTTCAGAACGCTGCTCGTCGCCGGCATCGTCATGGGCATCATGATCATCCCGACGTCGCCTCGCTGTCCGAGGACGCCATGTCCGCCGTGCCGCGCAGCCTGCGCGAGGGCGCCTACGCGCTGGCAGCTCACGAAGATGCAGGTCGCGACCCGGGTCGTCGTGCCGGCCGCGCTGTCCGGCATCGTCGCCGCCTTCGTGCTCGGGCATCTCCCGGGCGATCGGCGAGACGATGATCGTCACGATCGCCGGCGGGCGGCCAGCGCCGACGCTGACCTGCAACCCGCTCGAGGCGCATGCAGACGATGACCGCCTTCATCGCCGCAGGCCGGCTCCGGCGACATCCCGGTCGGCATCGCTCGACTACAAGACCTCTTCGCGGTCGGCGTCGCTGCTGTTCGTCTTCACGTTCGCGCTGAACGCTGCTCAGCATCCGCCTGGTGCGCAAGTTCCGGGAGGTGTACGAATGACGCGCCACCGCTGCCGCGCGCACCGCGGCAGCGCCCGAGCCGGACGCTGCGCTGGCACGCCAGCGCGGCCGCTGCCGGCGAGACCGCTCTTCAAGCTGGCGCTGCAGGCCTGCCTGCTCGTCGGCGTCGTCGTTCCTGGTCGTGCTGCTGGTCTACGTCGTCTATCAAGGGCTGGCCGCGGCTGGACCCTCGGCTGTGGACGAACATGCCGACCGGCCGTGCGTCCCGGACGACCGGCGGGCGTGCAGTCGGCCATCACCGGCACGCTCTGGGTGATCGGCCTGACCGCGCTGATCTGCCTGCCGACCGGCATCCTCGCCGGCGATCTACCTGGAGGAGTACGCCGACCACGACCAGCTGGTAGAACCGGCTGCTCGAGCTCAACATCCAGAACCTCGCCGGCGTGCCGTCGATCGTCTTCGGCATCCTCGGCCTGGGCATCATCGCCCGCGGTCTCGGCCTCGGGTTCACCGTGCATCACCGGCGGCGATCATGCTGTCCCTGCTGGTGCTGCCGGTCGTCATCATCGCGACCCGCGAGGCGATCCGGGCGGTGCCGCAGTCGATCCGCCACGGCTCGCTAGCGCTGGGCGCGACGCAAGTGGCAGACCGTCTGGCGGCAGGTGCTGCCGGCCGCGGTGCCCGGCATCGCCACCGGCTCGATCCTGGCGCTGTCCCGGGCGATCGGCGAGGCCGCCCCGCTGCTGCTGCTCGGCGCGGTCACCTTCGTCACGTTCAACCCGGACGGCGCTGCTGAGCCAGTACACCGTGCTGCCGATCCAGATCTACGACTGCATCAAGCAGTCCCGCGAGGAGTTCCAGGCAGCTGGCCGCCGGCGGCGATCGTCGTGCTGCTGGTGATCCTGCTGCTGATGAACTCGTCGCGATCTTCATCCGCAACAAGTTCCAGAAGCGCTGGTGACCGTGACACCGACTGATACCGACGACGCCACGACCTCGACGGCGACCGACATGACCTGCCCGACCCAGCCGCACGGCCAGCGCTGGCCACCCCGAGCGCCGAGGCAGCCGCCACCGGACGCGCCAGGTCGGCCGTCGATCGAGCGCCGGTCTTCGAGATCGAGCGACGTCAGCGTCTTCTACGGCGACTACGAGGCCGTCCGCGGCGTCGACGCTGCCGGTCGGCCGCACCAGATCACCGCGCTGATCGGCCCGTCCGGCTGCGGCAAGTGCACCGTCCTGCGCTGCTTCAACCGGATGAACGACCTGATCCCCGGCGCCCGGGTGCGCGGGCAAGATCACCTACCACGGCCAGGACCTTACGCCGACGACGTCGACCCGATCGAGGTCCGCCGCCGCATCGGCATGGTGTTCCAGAAGCCGAACCCGTTCCCGAAGTCGATCTACGACAACGTCGCCTACGGCCCGCGGGTCAACGGCATGAAGGAGCGAACATGGACGACCTCGTCGAGGAGGCGCTGCGCGGCGCGGCGCTGTGGGACGAGGTCAAGGACAAGCTCAAGGCCAGCGCGCCTGGCGCTGTCCGGCGGCCAGCAGCAGCGGCTGTGCATCGCCCGCACCATCGCCGTCGAGCCCGAGGTGATCCTGATGGACGAGCCGTGCTCCGCGCTCGACCCGATCGCCACCGCGCAAGATCGAGGACCTGATGCACGAGCTGGCCAGCGACTACACGATCGTCATCGTCACCCACAACATGCAGCAGGCCGCCCGGGTCTGCGACCGCACCGCGTTCTTCACCGCCGAGGTCGACGAGCAACGGCGTGCGGCACGGCCGGCTGGTCGAGTTCGACGACACGCAGCAAGATCTTCACCAACCCCGGCGACAAGCGCACCGAGGACTACATCACCGGCCGCTTCGGCTGACTTGCAGTCGAACGCCCCCCGGTGGCCGGCCACTCGTCGGCAGTTCCGGCGTCAGCAACACACGGACGCCGAAGCGCCCCCGGCCACGTCATCGGTCACGGATGTCCTGGCGTCAGAGCCGCAGCAGCGCCGCCGCTTGCCGCCGGCGGGGCGGTCACGTCGAGCAGCGCCTTGCCCTCGAGCTCGGTGCCGGCGTCGGCCAGCACCGTGTAGACCTCCCACGGCTCGCCGCCCGGCCCGGTCACCCACACCTTGTCCTGCAGCGCGTAGCAGCAGGTGGTGCCGTCCTCGACGCGCGGCCGGGAGGCCAGCAGCCGTAGAACCTGCGGCGTGCGCCGCCACGACGTCCTCAGTCGAGGCGACCTCCACGCCGAGGTGGTTCAGCGACCCGCCCTGACCCGGGTTCTCGATGAGCACCAGCTTCAGCGCCGGCTCGTCGAGGGCGAAGTTCGCGTACCCGGGTCGTCGCTTGGCCGGCTCGGCGTCGAACAGCTGGGAGTAGAAGGCGACGGCGGCGTCGATGTCGTCGACGTTGAGCGCGAGCTGGACACGGGACATGAGTGGTTCCTCCGGGTGGAGTGGTCAGCAGGTCGGGGCAGCGGCTGCGCGGCGGCGTGCGGAACGGGAGCCGGGCAGCGCGCCCGGCAGGCTGTCGCGCAGTGCGGCCAGCGACTCGGCTGGCCAGGACGGCCGCCCGGCGCGGGCCCCGGCCAGCGGGCGCACCCGGCGCGTCGCCCTCGGCGCGCAGTTCGGCGATGCGGGCCTGCGCCATCGGCAGGCTCATCGGAAGGACGCCGGTCGGCTGCTGGGGTCGGGGTGGTCATCGGCTCCTCCTTATATCGACATCAGTCAATATGGAACATCGACGATTGTCAATATGTTCCGCGTAACATGACTCACCGTGACCACGACCCTGCCCCTGCTGAACGATACCGCCGACGCGGTCGCCTGCTGCGCGCCACTGAGCGCCTCGCCGCTGCCGCCGAGGCCGCCCCCGCCCTGGCCAAGGCGTTCGCCGCCCTCGGCGACCCGGTCCGGCTGCGCCTCATGAGCCTGCTCATGACCGCCGACGGCGGCGAGATCTGCGCCTGCGACCTGGTCGAGCCGGTCGGCAAGAGCCAGCCGACCGTCAGCCACCACCTCAAAGTGCTGCGCGACGCCGGGCTGGTCACGGCCACCCGCCGCGGCACGAACATCTGGTACGCCGCAGCCCCCGACCAGGTCGCCGCCCTGCGCGCAAGTCTCGCGCCGGCCCAGTGACCCGACGGTCGCGATCGTCCTTCGCGCAGCCGGCGGCTACTCGACGATGAAGTGGACGACCTCGTAGATGACGGCGGCGACCAGGGCTGCCGCCGGGATGGTGAGGACCCAGGCCACCAGGATGTTGCCGGCCACCGTCCAGCGCACCGCCCGGCGGCCGCGGGTCGCACCCGCCCCCAGGATCGCCCCGGTGATCGTCTGGGTCGTGGAGATCGGCGCCTCGAACACGTAGGCGGTCGTGTAGAGCACGCTCGAGGCGATCGTCTCGGAGGCGAAGCCCCGGATCGGGTCGATCTCGATGATCCGCCGGCCAAGGGTCCGCATGATCCGCCAGCCGCCGGAGTAGGTGCCCAGCGAGATCGCGCCGGCCGAGAGCACCACGACCCACCAGGGGATGTAGAAGCTGTCCTGATAGCCGCCCACGACCAGCGCGAGCACGATGACACCCATCGTCTTCTGGGCGTCCTGCAGGCCGTGGCCCAGCGCCATCGCGGACGCCGAGACGGTCTGCGCCATCCGGAAGCCGCGGTTGGTGGGCCCGGGCTTCTTGTGCCGGAACACCCAGAGCAGCGCCGACCGTCAGCGCGAAGGCACCGAGACCGCCCACCAGCGGGGACAGGAGCATCGGGTAGACGACCTTGTCCACCACCGCGTCCCACTGCACCGTCACCCCGCCGGCCAGCCCCGCGCCGATCAGCCCGCCGATCAGCGCGTGCGAGGACGACGACGGCAGGCCGAGGTACCAGGTGATGAGGTTCCAGGTGATCGCCCCGCCCAGGGCTGCGAACACCACGACCAGTGCGTGCTCGCCGCGCGGGCGGCTCGAGCACGGAGAAGACGGTCTGCGCGACCTTGGTCCCGAGGAACGCGCCGACGAAGTTCATCACCGCCGCGAGCAGCAGCGCGACCCGCGGGGTGAGCGCCCTCGTCGAGATCGAGGTCGCGATCGCGTTGGCCGCGTCGTGGAAACCGTTGGTGTAGTCGAAGACCAGAGCCAACGCGATCACCGCGATGACGGTGGCGAGCTCCACCGGTCAGGACTCCTTGACGGAGATGGTCTCGACCGTGTTCGCGACGTGCTCGAACGCGTCGGCGGCCGCCTCGAGCTGGTCGACGACCTCCTTGAGCTTCATCACCGTGAGCGCGTCGTACTCGCCGTTGAACAGCCGGGCGAGCAGCCGCCGGTAGACCTGGTCGGCCTGGTTCTCCAGCCGGTTGAGCTCGATCCAGTACTCCGCCAGGTCCTTCATGCCCTGCAGCCGCGGCATGGCGGCCGCGGTGAGCTCGGCGGCCCGCTCGAGCACGTCGACCTGGTCGGCGATCTCCGGCGGCAGCTCGCCGATCTGGTAGAGCACGACGAGGTCGACCGCGGCCTCCATGGCGTCCATGACGTCGTCCAGCGACGACGCGAGCCGGTAGATGTCCTCGCGGTCGAACGGCGTGATGAACGACTCGTTCAGCTCGCGCATGATCGCGTGGGTGGCGTCGTCTCCGGCGTGCTCGGCAGCGCGCATCTTCTCGGCGATCGGCCTTGCGGTCGGCCGGGTCGGCGCCGAGCAGCTCCTTGAGGAGGCTGGCGCCGACGACGAGGTTCTGCCCCGAGGTGGCGAACATGCCGTAGAACGAGTTGTTGCGCGGGCTGAAGCGCACGTGGTCTCCCGGATCGGGGCGTGAGGACAGGGCTGTGCACGTCCGGGAGGATGCTAGGGCCAGGCAGCACCAACTGGGCAATCCGGGGCCTGTCGGACCGGTGCGGCGTGACGGCCGTCACCTCGGGCTCACGCCGAGCGGGGGTCCCCGCCGGGCAGCCGGTCCAGACCCAGCACCCGGTCGATCTCGTCCCGGCTCAGCGGCTCCTCGGACGCCGACGCGGCGATGACCAGGTCGCCGTAGAGCTCGATCTCGTCGAGCACCTGCGGGTCCTGCAGGCGTGCGTCGCCGCTCGGGACCACGGGGCTGGCCTCCTGATGCTCGGGCGCGGGGCTGTCGCCCCCCACCCTAGGTATGACCGGGTTTGGCCCACCATGACCCACCCGGGTCATAACCGGGTGACCCAGCCGGGCGGCTGAGTGGCCCAGGCGGCGCGCCTCACGCCTGGACCGGCCCCACCAGGCGCCCCAGCAGCTCACCGAACACCTCGGTGTGCCGGTCGACGTCGGCCTCGGTCGTGGCCGGCGACATCAGCGCCATGTTGTGGAACGGGGTGAGCAGGATCCCCCGGTTGAGCGTGTAGAGGTGCAGCAGCTGCTCGAGCCCGAAGTCGCCGGCGGCGGCCGCCTCGGCGCCGGTGCGCGGGGCGTCCGGCGTGAACGTGTACTCGCCGCGGGCGCCGAGCCGGGCGCAGTTCCAGGGCAGCCCGTACGCCGAGATGCCGGCGTCGACGCCGTCGGCCCAGCGGTCGCCCAGCGGCAGCATCCGGCCGAACGCCTCGTCGGTGAGCACCTCGGTCAGCGTCGTCCGCATCGCGGCCAGCGACAGCTGCGTTGCCGGCCAGGGTGCCGCCGATGCCGCCGACGTCGATGTCCTCCAGCTCGATCGAGGCGTCGATCCGGTCGGAGACCTCCTCGGTCATGCCGAACGCGCCGGCCGGGATGCCGCCGGCGATCGCCTTGCCCATCGTCATGATGTCCGGCTCGAGCCCGTGCGCGCCGGTGTAGCCGCCGGGCCCGGCCGACAGGGTGTGCGTCTCGTCGATGACCAGCAGCACGTCGTGCCGACGGGTCAGCTCGCGCAGCGCCTCGTGGTAGCCCGGGTCGGGCAGCACGATCCCGACGTTGGTCAGGGCCGGCTCGGCCAGTACGGCGGCCACCTCGCCGCTCGCCAGGGCCCGCTCCAGGCCGTCGATGTCGTTGAACTCGACCACCCAGGTGGTCTCGGCGGGGTCGACCGGCGGGCCGATGTTGCCGCGGCGGGACACGGTGCGCCCCGAGGCGTCCAGCGCCGGCGAAGGTCTCGTCGACGCTGCCGTGGTAGCAGTGGTCGTGGACCACGATCTTGCGGCGGCCGGTGACGTGCCGGGCGTACCGGATCACGTGCCGGTTGGCGTCGGTGGCCGAGAGGGTGAACTGCCACAGCGGCAGGCCGAACCGGCGGCGCAGCTCCTCGGCGACGACCACCGAGTCCTCGGTGGGCAGCATCGACGGTGATGCCGCGGCCGACCTGCTCCCGGACGGTGGCGACCGTCGGCTCCGGCGAGTGCCCGGTCATGGCGCCGGTGTCGCCGAGGCAGAGGTCGACGTAGTCGTGCCCGTCGACGTCCCGGAAGTGGGCGCCGGAGGCCTCGGCGACGAAGCACCGGGAAGGCGCCGGGCCACTTGACCATCCAGCTCATCGGCACGCCGCCGGGCATGACGGTGCGGGCCCGCTCGAACAGCTCGCGGCTGCGCGGGTGGGTCCGCTCGAACAGGTCGTGCTCGGCCGCGGTCAGCTCGGCGACGCGGCTGGGGTCGATCGAGGTCGACCCGGCAGGGAGGGGGCTCGGCATGGCCGCACGCTAGCGGCCCGGCGCGGACGTCGTACTGAATGGATGGGGGCCGACGTCCCCTGCCGTGTGCCAGCCCCCATCCGTGCGAGACGTGTGCCCCGGCGCTCGCGTACCAATCCCGGCGGCATGGATGAAATCGCGGCCGTTTCCGAGGCCCTGGCTAGGCTCGCCCGGTGAATCCCTCGGAGCAGTGGAGCCGGCTGCAGCGCGTGCTGCTGATCGGCTTCCTGGTGCTGCTCATGGGGGCCGTGCGGACTGCTCATCCTGGGGTCGGTCACCCACGACACCGGCGTGGTCGGCTTCATGATCGGGATCTCGCTGGCCCTGCTGCCGCTGCCGGTGGTGATCGGCGCCTTCCGCTGGCTGGACCGCTACGAGCCGGAGCCGCGGGGGCTGCTGCTGTTCGCCTTCTTCTGGGGCGCGACGGTGGCCGCGCTGGCCGCCGCGCTGCTCAACACCGCGAGCCTGATCGCGATCGCCCGCACCAGCGGGGGCAGCGGGATGGATGTGACTGCTGTGCTGGTCGCGCCGTGGGTCGAGGAGGCAGCCAAGGGCGCGGCGGTGCTGCTGGTGCTGGTGTTCCGGCGGCGCGAGTTCGACGGGGTGGTCGACGGCATCGTGCTGGCCGGGCTGGCCGCGGTCGGCTTCGCGTTCACCGAGAACATCCTGTACTTCGGCCGCGCGTTCCTGGCCGGCCAGGAGGAGAGCCTGACCACCGGCTTCTTCGCCGCCGGGTTCACCTTCGTCCTGCGCGGGGTGATCTCGCCGTTCGCGCACCCGCTGTTCACGGCGATGATCGGCATCGGGCTGGGCATCGCGGCCCGGACCGCCAACCCGGCGACCCGGTGGCTGGCGCCGCTGGCCGGCTTCCTGCTCGCCGTACTGCTCCATGGCGCCTGGAACCTGTCGTCGCTGTCCGGGCTGTCCGGCTTCTTCACCGGCTACGTGCTGATCATGGTGCCGGCGTTCGCGCTGACGATCGCGGTGGCGACCTGGTCGCGGCGCCGGGAGGGGACGACGGTGGCGGTGCGGCTGCCGACGTACGTCGACGCCGGGTGGCTGGACCCGCAGGACGTGCCGATGCTGGCGTCGCTGCAGCGGCGGCGGCAGGCGCTGGACTGGATGGAGGCCCGGTACGGCGGCGGCAAGGCGCGGGCGCTGCGGGACTTCCAGCACGCCGCGACCGAGCTGGCGTTCCTGCGCGACCGGATGGAGCGCGGCCTGGACGTGCCCGACTTCCCGTCCCGGGAGCGCGAGCTGCTGGCGATGGTGGCCCGGTCGAGAGCAGCAACCCGGCCGACCTGACCGGCCGACCGGCGTCGGCGGTCTCAGCAGTCCGGTCCGACCAGCTGGTCGAACCAGGACTCGCGGTCGAGCTCACGGTGCAGGTCGAGCAGGTCGTCGTGGGTGAACGCGGGGCCGTCGGGCGCCTGCTCGGGGTGCTCGACCAGCGGGGCCGAGAGGCTGAGGTGGGTGACGCCGCCCATGACCAGGACGGCCACACCGGGCGCGTCGAGCTGGGCGGCGATGGTCTTGCTGGCAGGACAGGCAGGTGAACAGTGCCTCGCCGGAGGTGGCCGTGCCCTCGTCGACCCGCACGAGCAGGCGGCGCGCGGAGAGCGAGACCTCGGCCTGGCACTCGGGACAGGTCAGCGTGTAGCGGGACATGGGGTCCTCCTTCTCGTGGCCCCACCCTGCGCCCGGCCACTGGTGATCTACTTGCGGCCCGCTTGCAGCCGCTGTACCGGGTCAGAGGGGCGGCTGGAGCCGTCGATACATGACGTGCAGCCCGACGTAGCCGTTGACCGGATGGTTGAAGCCCGTCCGGCAGGGTGCCGACCACCTCGAAGCCGAGGGACTTCCAGAGCTTGACGGCGGCGGTGTTGGTCTCGACCACGGCGTTGAACTGGATGAGCCGGTAGCCCTGCGTCGGTGGCCCAGGCGATCATGTCCTCGCCGAGGGCGCGGCCGACGCCCTTGCCGGAGTGGGCCGGGTCGACCATGAAGCTGGCCGAGGCGATGTGCGAGCCGTTGCCGGCGTGGTTGGGGTTCATCTTGGCGCTGCCGAGGACCGTGCCGTCGTCGTCGACCGCGACCGTCGTGCGGCCCGGCGGCGGGAGCATCCAGAGCGCGCGGGCGTCGGGCTCGGTGAGGTCGAGCGGATAGGTGTAGGTCTCGCCGGCCGCCACGATCTCGTGCAGGAACGGCCAGATCGCGGGCCAGTCGTCATCAGTCGCGTCACGGATCAGCACGGGGCCATTCTCACCGCGGTGGGCGGCCAGTCCGCAGCCGGATCGACGGTTCAGCGTCCACGAGTTGGCGAAGAACACGCGATGCCGCCACGAGTTGACCTCCGCCAGTGTCTTGCGCCGGTGGCAGTTCGCGCACCGCACGTCGCACTTCTCGATCTCGCGCAGCAGCACCGCCCAGGAGCGCGACTGCGTACTGCAGCGCCGAAACGCTGGCGGTCTTGGTGGCGCGGTCACGGTGGTCGAACTCGAGGCAGCGCATGTCGGTCTCGCCGCAGTCGACACAAGGATGGTCGCCGAGGTAGGCCGCCAGCAGGTCAGCCAGGACGACGCGGTAGGCCGCGTTGCGGCGGGCGACGTTGGCGATGTGAGTGTCGCGGTTGTTCTGTACCAGGACCGCGAGCACGCCCGGCACCTGGACTGCAGCCCGTCGACTGCCGCCGCGCGGCGGTTGAACTCCGTGACAGGGAGCACCCGGTGACAGGTGCAGCACCGCTTCTGCCGGTCCATGAGGGTCAGTCAAACGACCACCTTGGACACAAACCGCGGAACAACTGGTGGGCCCCGTGGGTCTCGATCCCACAACCAACAGATTAAAAGTCTGCTGCTCTTCCAATTGAGCTAGAGGCCCGGGGTCAGGGATTTAGTCGGGACAACCCGCCAGCCTGATCCTCCGATGATGAGTCTGCCATGCAAGCGCAGCACCGCCAGGCATGACGCATCTCAAACGGACAGATCGAACGAAGCCAGCGCGAACTACCGCACAATGCCGACGGATCTGACCGAATGATGGGGTCACAGACCGTTCGACTGAGACCGCTCGGGTGATTCTCAAATCAGTTGCTCGCCAGACATCCCGTCCGGCGCTCAGTCGCCCGATGCACGAGGCGTGGGCCAGCGCCCGCCGGTGCCGGCACCATCGAGTCCGCCACCGTCGCTCGTACGAGGAGAAGACGTTGTCGCGGCTCATGCAGACGATCCGACCGGTGGCCTTGGGGGCTGCAGTGGTGCTCGCACTCGGCGTGGCGAGTGCGGCACCCGCGCTCGCGGCACCGAAGCCCCGGCTGCCCATCACCATCACCGGTCAGCCCAGCAACCCCAGCGACTCGAGCGCCGCGGGCTTCACCTGGTCGACGGTTCCCGGCGCGAGCTACACCTGTCAGTTGGATAACGCCGCCGCAACCTCCTGCACCTCACCGAAGTCGTACTCAGGACTGTCCGATGGGACGCACAGGTTCACCGTCCAGGGCAAGAAGAACGGCACCTACCGGCCCGGATCCGCGACCGTGCAGTGGACCGTCGACAGCATCCCTCCGGGGGCACCGACGATCGCCCCCGTGGCAAGCCCGACGGCCACCACGTCAGCCTCGATCTCGTTCACGAACTCGGACCCGACCACGGTGTCGCACCTGTGCGCCCTGGACGGCGGTGTCGCGGTGACCTGCACCAGTCCGTGGTCCGTCCCGGGTCCTTTGGCCGAGGGGTCCCACACCGTCACCGTGCGGTCGCAGGGCAGCTCCGGAACCCTCGGGGGGTCCTCGTCGGTGACCTGGGTTGTCGACCTAACCGCCCCCGCGTCGGTTCTGCTCGCCGGCCCGACCAGTCCGACGAGCAGCACGTCCGCGAGCTTCACGTTCAGCTCGGTGGGCGCGACGTCGTTCAGCTGCGCCCTCGACGGCGCGGCCGCGGTGTCGTGCGCCAGCCCCTACGTCGTGAGCCCCGTGAGCGAGGGTTCGCACACCATGGTCGTATCCGCGTCGGACGCCGCCGGCAACCCGGCCCAGCCCGGTACGTCGGTCTGGACGGTCGACACCACCGCCCCGCCTGCCCCGTCGATCCTCACCGGCCCCGCCGCCGTCACGAACCAGACCGGCGTCGACTTCGTCGTCGCCAACCCTGACGGCTCGAGTGTGCTCCAGTGCCGGGTCGACTCGAGCTCACCCAGCGGCTGGAGCACCTGCCCCTCACCGCTGCACCTCGTCGTCGCAGGCCAGACCTTGCACACCCTCGAGGTGCGCAGCGTGGACGCGGTCGGCAACGCCAGCAGCACGGCCGGCCCGTTCAGCTGGACGCTCGACCTCACGACGCCGCAGCCCGCCCAGTTCTTGTCCGGACCGTCCAGCCCCACCAGCGCCACGACCGCGGAGTTCGACTTCGCCCCCAGCGACCCGGCCGACACCGGCTTCGACGGCTTCCTCTGCTCCTTCGACGGCGGTGCATTCGTCAGCTGTGACGTCGACAGCGTCCCGCTCGGCAGCGGACCGCTGTCTGAGGGCCAGCACGTGCTGCAGGTCAAGACCGTCGACAGCGCTTCGAACCAGAGCGCTCCCGCCAGCTGGACCTGGGTCGTCGACGCGACGGCACCCGGCTCGGTCGCCCTGGACGGCCCGCCGAGCCTGACCAAGAGCACGTCGGCGAGCTTCACGTTCTCCTCGACCGGGGCGACGTCGTTCGGCTGCGCCATGGACGGGGCGGCCGCCGTGCCGTGCACCAGCCCGTACGTCGTCAGCTCGGTGAGCGAGGGCGCGCACACGATGGTCGTGACCGCGTCCGACGCGGCCGGCAACGCCGCTCAGCCCGACTCCTCGACGTGGACGGTGGACACGACAGCGCCGCAGGCGCCGTCGATCCAGAGCGGCCCGGCCGCGGAGACCAACCAGACCGGTGTCGACTTCGTGGTCGACAACCCGGACAGCTCCGCCACCCTGCAGTGCCGGCTCGACTCCAGCGCCCCGGGCGACTGGACCTCCTGCCCGTCGCCGCTTCACCTGGTGGTCGCCGGGGAGGGCTCGCACGCGCTCGAGGTCCGCAGCCTTGACGACGCCGGCAACCCCAGCACCAAGGACGGCCCGTTCACCTGGACGCTAGACCTCACGGCTCCGGCCGCGCCGTCGATCCAGAGCGGCCCGGCCGCGGAGACCAACCAGACAGATGTCGACTTCGTGGTCGACAACCCGGACGGCTCCGCCACCCTGCAGTGCCGGCTCGACTCCAGCGCCCCGGGCGACTGGACCGCCTGCCCGTCGCCGCTGCACTTCACGGTCGCCGGGGAGGGCCCGCACGCGCTCGAGGTCCGCAGCCTCGACACCGCCGGCAACACAAGCAGTATCGCCGGTCCGTTCAGCTGGACCTTGGACATGACCGCACCGGCAGCGCCGACGTTCAGCGACGCGCCCGCCGACCCGACCACGAGCACCTCGGCGTCCTTCGCGTTCGCTTCCGAACTGGGCGTGGCGTTTACCTGCGCCTTGGACGGCCAGGCATCGTGGCGTGCACCAGCCCGTACGCCCTGAGCGGGCTGTCGCTCGGCGCGCACACCCTTGCAGGTCGTCGCGACCGACGCCGCGCAGAACACCAGCCAGGCCAGCCTTGCCTGGACGGTGACGGCGCCCGCCACGCCGCCGACCACTCCCGCCGACGACGCCGCCGACCACGCCCCCGGCGCCCCCCGCTCCCCCGGCAGCAGCTCCGCTCACCACGGCGACCGTCTCGGCGAGCACGGCTCTCACCGGTCGCAGCACCGTCAGCTTCTCCGCCGACGTCACCGGCGTCTCCACGGTCCTCGGTGACCCTGCGGACGGTCGCCGGCGCGACGGTCCCGGTGGGGATCAGCTGCGTCTCCGCGGCCGGTACCTCGGCGAGCTGCGGCGGCGCCGTGCGCGGCGCCACCGTGACGCCGGTCCGCCCATTGGTGCCCGGCCAGCGCTACACGCTCGCCGTGTCCGGCGTCTCGGACGGATCGGGCCGGCCGGTGTCGTCGAGCGCGACGTTCCGGGCCTCCACCTCGAGCAGGAGACCAGCGCAGCCGCCGGCTTCATCTGGCGGAAGGCCCGCGCGGCCGCGCGCCTACGGCCGCAGCTACCTCGTCGCGGACCGCAAGGGCGCGTCCGCCGCGTACCGGTTCACCGGCAAGAAGGTCACCTGGTTCACGACCACGGGTCCGACGCAGGGCCGCGCCAAGGTCTATGTCGACGGTGTCCTCAAGGCGCGCGTGAACAACTGGAGCGCGACAAACACCTGGCACGTCGCCCGGACGGTCAAGGGCCTCAAGGCCGGGACGCACGTCCTGCGCGTCGTCGTTACCGGCGCCAAGGGCGCTCCCGCCGGCGGCACCGCCGTCGCCGTCGACGCCGTGCGGGTCGACGCCAAGAAGGTCGCCAAGTCGCCGGCGCTTGCCGTGGGATGGCGCACCGCCGCCGCCAGCAAGGCGTCCGGTGGCCGCTACGCGGTCGAGCACCTCAAGAGCGCGGCGACGTCGTTCAGCTTTGCCGGCACGTCGGTGACCTGGCTGACCAGCCGCGGTCCCACGATGGGCCGGGCAAAGGTCTACGTCGACGGCGTGCTCAAGGCCACGGTGGACAACTACGCCGCCCGGCAGCGCTGGGGCGTCCGGCGCACCGTGACCGGGCTGTCGCAGGGCACGCATACGGTCACCGTCGTGGTCAGCGGCGCCAAGCGTCGCGCGTCATCGGGCACCGACGTCGTCGTCGACAGGTGGCTGGTGGGCTGACGGCAACCCTCGGCCAGGGGTGGCGTCGGCGCTTCAGCCGGTGCAGATCCAGCAGCGGCAGATGCGCCGGCCACCCTTGCTGTGCTTGATCCTGAACCACGTCACCACGAATGGCGTCATGGTCTCAGCTGTCGACCGCTGACGTTACGAGACCTCCCGCATGCGGGTGTCCGCAAGGTGATCTCTCGGTGTCGAAGCCGCGACCGAGAAAAGTTTGCATCGACCGGTGTAATGGTCTTGAAGTCGCGGTACCTCTCTGTTGGCGGCGACTCCCCTGCCCTCCTCCTTGCCGGGTGCCCCCCTTCCCCCAGCACCAGGGGTGAGCTACCTGGGTCGTCGCCCTTAGCGTGCAAGCGAACGACGCAGGACCCGTCAGGCGGGGACGCGCCGGCGTACCAGCTGCTGGTAGGCCTCGAAGTAGTACGCCGCGATCTGCGCCGGCTCGAACCGCGCGGCGTACCTCCGGCCGGCGGCGACGTCCAGGTCAGCCCGGCCGTCGAGCACCCGCTGGATGCCGGCCGCCAGCGACGCCGGGTCCGGAGCGACCAGCAGCCCGCGCCGGTCGGCGAGGGTGACCGGCAGCCCCTCGACCGCAGTCGCGACGACCGGTACGCCGAGCGCGAGTGCGGTGACCGCGCTCTGCGACCAGGTCTCCTCGCGGCTGGGCACCACGTGCACGTCGGCGCCGACGACGTACCGCGCGGGCTCCTGGCTCCAGCCGGGCATCTGCACCTTCTGCCGCAGGCCCAGCTCGTCGACCAGCCGGCGGACCTCGCGGTGCATCGGACCGTCGCCGACGAGGTAGGTGACCGGCGGCTCGTGCATCAGGGCGAGCGCGCGCAGCAGCAGGTCCGGGCCCTTGTCCTCGCGCAGACGGCCGGTGAACGTCAGGCGCGGGCTGACGAGCCCGGGTCGTGGCGTGGTGTGTACGGCGATGGCCGACCGGCCGGGTACCAGCCGGGCCGGGTCGATGCCGAGATCCCGGATGTGCGCATGCGGTCCGGGGCCGTGGACGAAGAACGTGTCCACCCGTCCGGCGGCATCCGTTGCGGCGCGGCTCTGGTTGCCCAGCGGCCAGCTCAGCGCGTTGTGCTCGCTCGCGACCAGCGGCATGCCGGGCGGCACCGCGCGGCTCGCGGCCCACCAGGCGCCGAACATGTGGGCGTGCACGAGGTCCGCGCCACCCACATGTCCGGCGAGCCAACGGGCGAACAGCGGATCAGGGTGTCCACTGCCGCGGCGAGTCCGCGATGTCGTCGTACACGTGCAGCGCCTCGACCTCGAAGCCGAAGTGGCGGGCCAGGGCGATGCCCTGCGGGGTGGCGTCCCCCGCCACCAGGTGCGTCGCACCCCCAGCGCTGTCTGGGCACGCGCCAGCCGCAGGACCGACAGCTGTGCGCCACCTGGCTCGAGGACACCGAGGACCCTGACGACTCGCACAACCACACCGTCGTCGCCGCAAGCAACCGCACGATGAACACCACCCCTACGAGGCGGTGACCAGCCGGTGACGTTCGTTACGGCTGGCGGGTCCGCTTGAGGGACTTGCGCAGTGCGTTGAGCCGGGCGCCCAGCTCGGCGGCACGGAGGTCCTCGACACCGTGCAGGCGACCGAAGGTGAAGGCGTTCTCCCCCGCGTGTTGGGCCTGCACGGCCAGGCCGCGCAAGACGGTCTGGGTGTGCAGTCCGAGCTCCATCTCGGCAAGGACAGCGGCGATGTCGTCCAACAGCTCCGAGACGGTGCCGGGACTGCGACCGGGTACCAGCGCCTCGGCGTACCGGGCACGCTCGACCGCCCGGCGCGCCCCGACCAGCTGCCCATGGCGCTCGCCGTCGGACTGAGCCCGGCGGAGCTCGCCGAGCCGTCGCTGCGCACGGGTAACCGCGCGGTCGGCGGGCCCGGGCAGGACGTCCTTGGCTCGCCCACTCACCGGCGGCAGCGGGCTCGCCACCGCCAGCCGGTGCACCTTCTGCATCAGCTCGAGGTACCGCTCCGAGTCCAGCGTCGAGCGAACCGCCGCCAGCGCCGTCTTGCGCGCCGCGCCGAGGTCGCGGTCGGTGCGCCGGGCCACCGGCCCCAGCAACAGCTCCTTGGGCTCGAGCTGCCAGTGCGGCGCGGATCCGCTGATGCGCGTTCCGCCGACGTCCACCAGGCCGGTCACCACCGTGTCCAGCCAGGCGAGCTCGGCAGCGCACGGTCTCGGTGCGGTCCTCGGGGGCGACCTGCCGGCGCAGCGTCAGGCCGGCCCGCAGCCGGCGCGCGGCCGCACTCATCCGCTCCGGGGCCCCCGGCCGGTCGAGGCGCAGCAGCGGATCCGCCGTGAGCACGGCATGTGCCGCCTGCCGCAGCTGCTTGTCGAGGACCTCGCTGGCGGGCGGCTTCCGGCCCGCCGATCCCCCGGTGTGTCCGCCGACGCCGGCGCCTTCAGCACCCGGCCGACCTTCGACGAGCTTCCGCGGGGGCGATGCCCGCCGCGCGCATGGCCGCGGCGAGGTCGCGCCATCAGCGTCACGATCACCCTCGAGCAGCTCGATCTCGACCTCACGCCAGCGCGACGTCCGGGACGTCGGTGTCCAGCCGCTCGCCGGTCACCGTGTCGTCGGCGAGCTCGGCGAGGGCACGGCCGTCGGACGTCGAGCAGCCGGTGGACCGTACGCCGGGTCGTCAGCGTCGCGACAGCGCCGAGGTCCTCCCAACCCAGGAAGGCGCGCACCAACGACGTCAGCGCGGCCGGCGGGGTCTGCGACTTGCCCAGCGGACGGTGCACCTCGAGACGCTCCCCGTCGGCAACGCTGAGCTTCAGGTGCCACCCGTCGTCCTCGCCGCCGGTCCGGCGCCGCATGGTCGCGCCGGCAGCGGACAGCGAGTGCGCGGGAGTGTCGAAGTAGGTGGCGGTGAGCACCATCTCGTCCGCCGCCGCGACCGAGGCGACCCGGCCGACGTTCGCGAGGTCGGGCAGCGGCTGCCCTTCCGCGACGTCGTACTTCGCCTCGATCTCCAGGTGCGGCTTCATCCACGCTCCGTTGTTCTCATGCGGCGGGCTCGTGCCTCTCGTACGCGCTGATGGCGCCGTCGCGATGGTGCAGCAGCCACCAGCCACCCTTGCGCACCGCGGTCTCCGCGGGCGGCCGGACTCCCGAGCCCTCGCCCAGGGCGGCCAGCAGCCGCGCGATCACCCGCTGCTGCCCGCAGACGCACGACGGTCTCGCGCGCCGCAGCATCCCGGCGTACCTCGTCGGTGGCCTCCCGCTCGTTGTCCGAGAAGCCGTCACCGGTCAGCAGCGCCTCCCGGCGTACGGCGACGCCGCTGGAGGCCGCGAACGGCGCCAGGGTCTGCGCGCACGCGGGCAGGTCGGCGCTCAGCAGCCGGGTGACGCCGAGGCCCTCCAGCACCGGCACCAGCGCCTGCGCCTGCGCCCGGCCGGACTTGCTCAGCCCCGGCGGAACCGCGCGCCGCCTTCAGCCGCCCGGCCGGGGTCGCGGTGGCCGCGTGCCGCACCAGCAGCAGCGGCCGGGTGTCGCGGGGGGCCGCGACGAACGAGTCGAGCACCTTCTTGTCCGAGGCGGACGTCAGCAGCTTGCGGGCGGCGTCCAGCGGCAGCCAGCGCATGGCGTCGACCTCCCGGCTGGCCACGAACTCGCCGTCGGTCGCCCGCATCGACCAGTAGGTCACCGACTTGTCTGCCGCGCGGCCGCCCGAGGTGACCCGGTAGCGCACGGTCGTGAGGTAGGGGCCGATCTGGGCCCGGTACCCCGTCTCCTCCGCCATCTCGCGCAGCGCGGTGACGAGCAGGTGCTCGCCGGGCTTGGCCTTGCCCTTCGGCAGCGACCAGTCGTCGTACTGCGGCCGGTGCACCAGCGCGATCTCGGGGTCGTCGGCGTCGTGACGCCAGAGGACTCCGCCGGCCGCCAGGACCACGGGCCTGCTCATGCGGGGCGCACCTCCGCCCACAGCTGCTCGTAGCAGCGCGCCGCGCGGCTGGTCGGCGCGAAGGCCGGGACGGGCGCTCGGTGCTCGGCCATCTGCTCGATCATCGACAGCGACGGGATGACCGTGTCGGCCACCCGGGCGCCGTCCCGCGGGATCGCCTCGATGACCTCGCGGTGCAGGCGCTTGCGGGTGTCGGCCATCGAGAAGAACGCCACCACCTCGGGCCGGCGACCCTCCGAGTCGGCCACGAACCGGGTCAGCTGGTCGAACGTCCGCAGCGACAGGGTGGCGGGGATCAGCGGCACCAGCAGGGTGTCCGAGGCCTCCAGCACGTTCTCCGACACCAGGGACACGCTGGGCGGGCAGTCGAGGAACACCACGTCGTAGTCGTCGGCGAGCTCCTGCACGAGCTGGCCGAGCCGACGCGTGCGCTTCTTGGTGTCGTCGAGGTCGAGGTCCATGTTGCGATAGCTGAAGTCGGCCGGCAGCAGGTCCAGCCCCTCGAAGTCGGTCGCCTTCAGCGCCGCCTCCATCGGGCGCTTCCGGGTCACCAGTCCTCGTCCGCCGCCCTTCACCCGGGGGCGCACGCGGAACAGGAAGGTGGCGGCGCCCTGCGGGTCGAGGTCCCACAGCAGCGTGCGTCGTCCCTCGCGCGCGGCCAGGTAGGCCAGGTTCACCGCGGTCGACGTCTTCCCGACACCGCCCTTGATGTTGTAGGAGGCGAGGACCTTCATCCCGACCTCCCCAGCCTGGCGAGCCGCGCGCTGCTGGCGGGGCGCGCGAACCGCGCGAAGCTGGCGTCGAACTCTGCGCGGGCGCGGTCCTGCTCGGTGTCCAGGTGCCCGATCAGCTCACCCATCGCGAGCACCGCCTCGGCCGACGTCCCGTCGGACATCATCTCCTCGGCGAACCCGCGCAGCGCCTGCCGCTCCACCTCGGTGTCCTGGAACCGGCCGAGGACGTCCTGCAGCCCCTTGAGGTCGGCGACCGCGCGCTTGCGGTCCGCCTTGCCGATCACCGGCGCGAACACCTCCAGTGCGTAGCGCAGCTCCTTGCACCGCTTCCGCAGCGCGTGCAGGTCCTCGGCCGGCGACGTCGGCGGTGACGGCGGCGCCGTCGCGGATGCACCCGCCGGGCCGCCCGGGAGATGCCGCGCCCGGCGAGCTCACCGGCGGACATCTGCTCGGCCCCGTCGGCGGCGCCGGCCGTGCCAGCGCGGCGATCGCCTCGGCCCACTCCGACCGCAGCCGCTCGAACCTGGCCGACCGCAGCCCGCGCACCAGCACGCGGCGCTGCGCCGACCGGCGGCGGCGCAGGTGCGTCGCGAACGACGCCGAGGTCCGCGGCATCGGCCGCGACCAGCCAGCCGCCCATCGTGGGCAGGTCCAGCTCGTAGACGTCGAGGTCGCGCACCGGCGTGGTCAGGTCACCGAGCCACTTGAACTCCGGCTCCCAGCGGCTGCGCATCTCGTCGGGCAGCGCGGGCCGGCCCAGCTTGAGGGTCGCCCGGGTCCGCCGGACCGCGACCCGGAAGTCGTGCAGGAACTCGGTGTCGATGTCGGCGAGCAGGCCGGGGAGGTTGTCGTTCATGGCCTGCAGGAACCCGGTGAACGCCGACGACGAGCAGCTCGACGGCGGGTGCGTCGCGGTCGACCTCGGCCGGCTGCGTCGGCGTCGACGGCAGTCGGCCTCGTCGTCGCTCGCGGGCCGCAGACCCAGCCCGGTCGAGCAGCGGCGACAGCGCGACGGGCCTGGTCGCCGTAGCCGCGCAGCTCGCGGACCGTCACCGTCGCCGGTCGTGCTGAGCCGCTGCCGGCCGGCTCGTCGAGATCGACCCGCACCACGGTCTTGCCGTCCCCGTTGCGCAGCTCGAGCCGGCGTACCCGCCGCTTCTCCTCGGCGACGACGGTCAGCGCGCGGATCGTCGTCACCCCCGCGACCTGGTCGCGGACCGACCCTGCGGGGAGGGCATCGGCGAAGGCCGGCCAGCGGATGCCGCCGGTCACCGGCACGGTCGAGGACGGTCCGCTGGTGCGTTCGAGGAGCAGCAGCCCTTCGCCCCTGACGGCGTCGTGCTCGAGCGACATGCCCGCCGAGCGGAGCCGCCGGTCGAAGGTGTCCAGCCGGGTGCGCTGCACGACCCGCGCGGGCCCTGGCGTGACGGCGAACCGCCGCGCCAGTGCGCGCACGACGGGTTCCGGGTCGAGTGGCTCGCCGTCGGGCGCACGCAGGTTGATGGGCTCACCGGTCATGGTGCCCGGACCTTATCCGCCGCGGGTGAACGTCCGGCCCCGGCTTCGACAGCCGCCGTCCGATGAACGGTCACCTCCTGTTCACCCTGGCGACGCTTTCGGTACCGCATCCGGACCCGCGACGCGACACCATGGGGTCGTGCCCCGCCCCAGCCGTGCCCTCGACCTGACGCAGTTCCAGGTGTTCGACGACGCCGACGACGACCCGGTGCTGCTTCGCGTCGACGGCACACCGGTCGACACCTGGCGGGAGGGCTACCCCTACCGGGAGCGGATGGCCCGGGAGGACTACGAGCGGGTGAAGCGGCTGCTGCAGATCGAGCTGCTGAAGCTGCAGGAGTGGATCAAGGACACCGACGAGCGGCTGGTGATCCTGTTCGAGGGCCGCGACGCGGCCGGCAAGGGCGGCACCATCAAGCGCTTCATGGAGCACCTCAACCCGCGTGGGGCGCGGGTCGTGGCGCTGGCCAAGCCGACCGAGCGCGAGCGCGGCCAGTGGTACTTCCAGCGGTACGTCGAGCACCTCCCGTCGGCCGGCGAGATCGTGCTGTTCGACCGGTCCTGGTACAACCGGGCCGGCGTCGAGCACGTCATGGACTACTGCACCGAGGACGACTACCACGAGTTCCTCCGCGAGGCGCCGCGCCTGGAGGAGATGTGGGTCCGCTCCGGCATCCACCTGGTGAAGCTGTGGTTCTCGGTGTCGCAGAACGAGCAGCACACCCGGTTCGTCATCCGCCAGGTCGACCCGGTGCGCCAGTGGAAGCTGTCGGCCACCGACCTCGCGTCCCTCGACCGCTGGGAGCAGTACACCGACGCGAAGGAGGCGATGTTCTTCTACACCGACACCGAAGCGGCACCGTGGACGGTCATCAAGAGCAACGACAAGAAGCGCGGCCGGGTCGAGGCCATGCGGCACGTGCTGAGCCTGTTCCCGTACGACGGCAAGGACGTCGACCTGGTCGGCACCCCCGACGGCCGCATCGTCGGGCCGGCGACCAGCGTTCTCGAGCACGGCGAACGATCCGACCGGGTGTTCCCCGAGCTGTGAGCGTCGACGCGAACCGGATGGTAAGCCGCGCATAGTTCATCCGTGGGTCACCCGCTCGCAGCCCGGTGGTCTTTCGGCCGCAGTTGGCTCGCGGACGACAGCCACCGACCACACACCCCCAAGGTGACCCATGACCACAGACATGTCCCGCCGCCAGGTGCTCGGCGCCACCGCCGGAGCAGGGATCGGCATCGTGCTCGCCGGCAGCATCGAAGCCGTCGCCGGCACCGGCACCGCCCTCGCCGCCACCCGGTCGGCTCGCGGGTTCGGCGAGCTCGTGCCCGACCCGGCCGGCCTGCTGGCCCTGCCGCCCGGCTTCTCCTACCGCATCGTCGCCCACGCCGGAGAGACCACGCTGGACGACGTCGTCGGCCCGACCACCGGCTTCACTCCCAGCGACGCCGACGGCACCGCGGCCTTCGCGCAGCCCGGTGGCTCGACCCTGGTCAACAACCACGAGATCAGCGGCACCGAGCCGTACGGCGTCCCGCCCCTGCCCGGCCTCACCTACGACCCCAGCGCCCGCGGCGGCACCACGAACATCGACGTCGACAAGCACGGCAACCGCATCCGCGAGTACGTCAGCGTCGCCGGCACGCACAACAACTGCGCCGGCGGCATCACCCCGTGGGGCACCTGGCTGACCTGCGAGGAGTCCGAGGACAAGGCCGGCCGGATGGTCAACGGCAAGCCCCTGCTGAAGGACCACGGCTACGTCTTCGAGGTCGACCCGGCGGGTCAGGACGCGAACCGCGACCCAGCCCGTCCCGCTGACGTTCCTCGGCCGCTACGCGCACGAGGCCGTCGCCCTGGACCCGCGACGAACGCGATCTACCTCACCGAGGACGCCGGCGGCCCGCTCGGCCTCTACTTCCGCTGGACGCCGCCGGCCGGGTTCACCGGCGGCAAGGGCGCCCTCGCCGCGCTGGCCCAGGCACCCGGCGGGGCAACCGCAGGCTCGCTGCAGGCGATGCGCTGCTGCACGGCAGCCGGCACATGAACGACCTGTCCGAGGCCACCCGGCCCGGCACGCGGTACAAGGTGGAGTGGGTCGACGTGCCCGACCGCGACGGCGCCGCGGTCTCGGTGCGCAAGCAGTTCACCGACGACCAGGTGACCCGCAGCCGCAAGCTCGAAGGCCAGTGGTGGGCCGACGGCGGCGCCTACTTCGTCGCCAGCTTCGCGCGCAACGACGACGGCAGCGTCAACGAGCACGACGGGCAGGTCTGGTTCTACGACCCGAAGGAGACGGTCACCCTCAAGACGATCTTCGGGGTGAACCCGGACCCGGCCGCGGAGGGCGGCTTCGACGGCCCGGACAACATCACCGTGTCGCCGTACGGCGGCGTCATCCTGGCCGAGGACGGCGAGGGCTCAGCCACCTGGTCGGTGTCACCGAGCAGGGCAAGGCCTACCCGCTGGCGCGCAACGAGCTCAACGACAGCGAGTTCACCGGTCCGACCTTCAGCGCCGACGGCCGGATCCTGTTCGCCTGCATCCAGTCCCCTGGCATCGTGTTCGCGATCAGCGGCCCGTGGGGGCGGCCGAGCAACGCCGCCTGAGTCACTCTGGCGCGAACACCCGCGCGTACTCCGCCTCCAGCTGCCCGGCGTCCAGCGAGCGCACAACACGCACCGACCCGGCACCGGCGCGGCGCAGTCTCCCGGCTCCGAGGCCTCACTCACCCAGCGGCCGGTCTCGACGGTGGCTCCGTCGGTGACCAGGGCTGCCACCGTCGCGAGGTCCCACCACTTCGGGTAGTCGACGGCGGCGGCGACGGCGCCGACGACCGGGGCTGAGAGCGCGTCGGGCTTGCCGTCCGGGATCGCGTCCTCCGGTACGACGGTCAGCGGGGCCGCCGCGGCGAGCACTGCGGCGAACGCGCGCGGGTCGGCGGCGACGTTCCACTCCGCGACACCGTCGACCGCCGGGCCGTCGACCGAGCCGGCCATCGCGTGGATCCCGGCGAGCTTGGCGTACCCGGCCGGCGAGGCAGCCGCGAGGTCGGCCAGGTTGGTCATCGGGCCGAGCGCCACGACGACAAGGCCGTCGGTGTGCCCGGCCAGGTCCGCGATCAGCTCGGGCGCGGACTGTGCGACCGCGGCGAACGTGCCGGAAGACCGCGGCATCCCGGTACCGGTCGCCGCGAGCTCCCGCCATTCCGAAGGGAGATGGAGCGCAGTCGGACCCGCGTCGGCGCGTCCGCACGCGACCGGCACCGGCTCCTCCTCGAGCGCCGTGAACAGGTCCCCGACCAGGTCGACCCCCGGGTCGCAGCCGACGAGACCGGTGGCCGCGATCGTGATCGCCTCGACCCGGACCCGGGGGTGGCGCAGCAGGAACGCGAGAGCGACCAGGTCGTCACCGCCGAGGTCGGTGTCCACGACGACCGGCATCGCGTCCGCGTCCGGCGCCGCACCCTCGCTCAGCGACCCGACCAGGGCCACCTCGCCATCGCCGTCGTACGGCGCCGCGCAGCCGACCAACGTCGCCGCCAGCACCACTCCGGTGAGCATCAGCACGCCTGCCCGCCTCATGGGGTCACCAGCCGCTGCATCAGCACGGCGCACAGAGCGAGAAGTGCACCGGAGGCGAGGAGCCACCGCCGGGTACGACCGGGGACCGCGACCGCGACCGCGAGCATGGTCAGCGCAACCAGGTACACGTCGTGCCATGCCGCCATGGCCGGCGACACGATCAGCCGGGCCCAGAAGTCCTGGAAGTTCCCGGGAGCTGAGAGCAGCCAGCCGGACGGGAAGCTCGTCGGGTCGGCCATGCTCGGACCGGCCTCGACGGACACCGGCTGGGTCTGCACGACGGCCATCCACCGCGCGACGCTGCCGTTGAACATCCAGTAGGTCCCGCCGACGAGGAACCAGAAGAGGAAGAGCAGCGATGGACGCCGCCAGGCGCTGCCGCACGACGTGGACGACGGCCGCGCCGAGAGCCACGGCGAAGCACCCGAGCAGCACCGGCTGCAGCAGCTCGGGCAGCGAGTAGTACGCATGTGCGGTGCGGCCCGGCTCGTCACCGAGCTCGAGCCCGCCGCGCACCCGGAGCCAGACCGACACCCGCGGCGACGACCAGAGCGACCAGCCCGACCAGCGCAGCCCCACCGAGCAGCCGCGCTGCGGAGCGGGCGGGTGGACTCATCGGCGCGTCGTCGGACACCGGGACGTGCTCGCGGCCGAACGCTGAGACGCTGGCCAGTGAGACACCGAGCAGCAGCGGCGAGACGGAAGTCATCAGACCCTCGTAGCGGGCGGACGCCCAGGTCTGGTCGAACGCGCTGATCGCCCACCCGACGGACAGCACGAGCCCGATCCACGGCGCCGGGTGGCGCAGGACCCGCACCCCCTCGATCCACGCCAGCCGCCGGACGGCGGCCCTCGGCGCTGCGACCACTCGCGGCAGCGCGACTGTCGCGATCGTCATCGGTTCCTCCCCATCAGCAGAGCGGCAACGGCCGCGGTGGTCACGATCCACGGGTGGTTCTTCCAGGCGAGCAGCAGCTCTTCGACGCTCGGGTCGAGACCGTGGCTGGCCCTGCCGGCGGCGACCCAGAGGAGCGGTACGGCGACGCCGGCAGTCACGGCAACACGTGCGGGCGCCCATCCGGCGACAGCGAGTCCGGTCGCGGTGAGCGCGGCCAGCATGCCGATCGGCCAGCCGGGCGCCGCCAGGAGCTCGTGGCCGACCGACAGGTACGCCAGCCAGACCAGCACGGCCACCGGGACCAGCAGCGCGACCCGCCGGGCCCGCCGCACCGCCTCGGACGTGGGCACCGCGGCCAGCAGCGCCGCAGCGGGGTCCCGCAGCCCGGCCACGACAGCCGCAGCCAGCGACGCGGCCACGATGCCGAGCAGGCTGACCGGCCATCTCGCGGTGCCGGCCGCCATAGCGGACAACCCGGTCAGCGCCACGGCCACCCCGGCCATCGGCTGCCACGACGTGGCCCGCGCGGTCGGGACGAGCCAGGCCGGCGTCACCGGTGTTCCTGTCGGGCCAGCAGGAGGTACCCGTCGTCCAGGGTCGGGTCGACGACCTGGGCACCGGCGGGCGGGTCACCCAGGTGCCGGTACGTGCCGGTGGCGGTGAGCCAGCTGCGGATCGCCTGCGGGTCCTGGGTGTCGTCCTCCCAGACGCGTCCGGCTGGCCAGCCCGGCCAGCTCGGCCGGCGCTCCTTCGAACCGGACCCGGCCGGAGAACATCACGTACACCCGGTGGCACAGCGCGGAGACCTCGGAGATGTTGTGCGTCGACATCAGCACCGTCGGCGACTGGGACAGCAGCGACCGCAGCTGCAGCCGCTGGTCGGGGTCCAGCCCGTTCGCCGGCTCGTCGAGCACCAGCAGGTCGGGGCTGCCGACCATCGCCGCCGCCAGCGCGACCCGCTGCCGCATCCCGCCGGACAGCCGGCGGATCTTCTTGTGCATCACGTCCTGCAGCCCGACCGACTCCAGCACCCGCCGGGCTTCCCGCTGACGCCAGGCGCGGTCGGTGTGCTCCTTGAGCACGGCGACGTAGTCGACCAGGTCGAACGGCGTGAACCCCGGGTACAGCCCCGGCGACTGGGGCAGGTAGCCCAGCCGGCGACGGATCTCGACCCGCTCCCGGGGCACGGCCGGGTCGAGGCCGAGCAGCCGCAGGTCCCCGCAGTCCGGTGCGAGCACGGTCGCGACCATCCGCAGCAGCGTGGTCTTCCCGGCGCCGTTGGGGCCGAGCAGCCCGATCACGCCGCGCCCGGCGGACAGCGAGACGCCGTCGACGGCGCGCGTGCCGCCGAAGCCCTTGCGGAGCTCGGCGATCTCGATCGCGGTGCTCGTCATGGACGTGGTGATGGTCATGCGGTCCTCCGGTAGGCGACGGCGTCCCGACGGACGACGGTGAGGAACAGGGCGCCGAGCGCCACCACGAGAGCCGCGCTCTGCATCGCGGGGCTGGTCGATGATGTCGATGAAGATCTCCGGCCGCAGGCTGCGGTGCACCGTCGCCGCGGTCACGACGGCGAACGCCCAGCCGGCGCTCAGCGGCGAGCGCCACGTGCAGCGGGTCCACCCGGGTGGTCCCGGCCAGCAGCACCAGCGCGGCCAGCGCCAGGCCGGGCAGGCACCAGGCGGCGCGCCAGCTGCATCGGCACGTCCGCGACCCACCGGTCGACGGCGAGCAGGGCGACGACGGCCAGCGGCAGGGCCGCCACCGACACGACCAGCGCGCGCAGCGCGACCAGCCGCAGGCCGGCGGACGGCGTCGCCAGGCTGATCTCGCCGGCCGGGTCGGTCCAGTCCCGGTAGGCGAGCGCGACCGCGGCCACCGGCGCCAGCGGCGCGAGCACCAGCAGGGTGACCAGACCGGCGTCCCCGACCGCGAACGCCGTCAGCAGCGGGACCAGCCCGACGAGCAACGACCGACAGCAGGGCTGCCTGGACCATGGCCGGGGTGGCGATCGACGACCGGGCGAACCGGTGCCCGAGCGACAACCGGCCGAGCAACGTCGGCGAGGGCTGGTCGATCACGTCGGTGAGTCGCTGCCAGGCCTGGTCGCGTGTCGGTGTCGTCCTCGAGGTGCGCGAGGCGGGCCCGGCAGCGTGTCGCAGCCGAGCAGGTGCGTCTCGACCGAGGCGGCCAGCACCGCAGCCGATCGCTCCGGACAGGTAGTCGGCCAGGTCCTGCTCGGCGATGTGCCACTCGGTACGGCGGGTGCTCACAGCAGCGCCTCCTTCAGCTCGAGCCGGGCTCGGCTCATCCGGCTCTTGACGGTGCCGCTGGGGATCCCGAGCAGCTCGGCGGCCTCGCGGGTGGACAGGCCGTCCAGGACGGTGGCCTGGACGACGGCCAGCAGCTCGGGCGAGAGCTGCTGCAGGGCCAGCCCGACGTCGCTGTGCTCGACGCTGAGCAGCACGGCCTCCTCGGCCGACGGGGCGTGCTCCGGGCGGATCTGCACCAGCCGCTCGATCACGGACTTCCGCGGCCGCAGCCGGTGCAGCAGCGTGCGGATCGCGATGCCCCACAGCCAGGCCGCGACCTCGCCGTCGCCCTTGTACGCCGCCGGCTTCTGCCAGACGGCCAGGAAGGTGTCGTTGACGACCTCGGCGACGACCGCCGGGTCGCTGCACCGCCGGCGAACGCGGGCGGCGAGCCACGGCTGGTGCCGGGTGAAGAGCTCGTGCAGAGCCCCCCGGTCACCGGTCGCGATCTCCGCGAGGAGCTCGCGGTCGCTGGGCGACCCCTGATCGACTGTCACGTTCTCCCTGTTCCAACGAGTGCCCGGATCGGTTCACCAGGCAGCATCATCGGAGCGATCTCAGCCGACGTCGAGCAGCGCCACGCTAGGCGCCGGCGGCACGTTTGAGAGCCTCGCGCAGCGCACGAGCCGTCGCGTCAGGCCGTCCCCGATCCGTGATCAGCGCGTCGGCGGTCCGGCGGTCAGCTCCACGGGTTCCGCGATCACGTCGACCAGGCCCCGTTGCGCAGCACGGTCAGGGCCATCGGCTGCCCGATGGCGTCGGCGAACATCGACCGTTGCAGCTCGGTGGCCGAGGCCACCGGGGAGCCCTGGACGGTGAGCAGCACGTCGCCCGCGCGCAAGCCGGCCCGGTCCGCCGGACTTCCCGGTACCACGTCGGCCAGCCGCACCGCGCTCCGTTGGCCGGTCCGTTCCGCGATCCGGGGCGGCACCGGGGCCGGCGCCATCACCAGCCCGAGGTAGGCCCGCCGGACGCGGCCTTCGGCCATCAGGGCAGCGACGATCCTCCGCGTGGTCGCGTTGATCGGGACAGCCAGACCCACGCCGATGCCGGCGACCGCGGTGTTGATGCCGACCACCCGGCCGTTCGAGGTGGCCAGGGCACCTCCCGAGCTGCCCGGGTTCAGCGCCGCATCGGTCTGGATGACGTCGTCCACGACCCTCGCCGCGGCGCCGTCCCTGGTCGGCAGGGATCTGCCCAGGGCGCTCACCACGCCGGCGGTCACGCTGCCGGACAGGCCGAGCGGGTTGCCCACGGCCACCACGAGCTGCCCGACCTTCAGGGTCGCGGCGTCGCCGAGGGTCGCCGGCGGCGGCGTCCGACCGGTGACCCGAATGACGGCCAGGTCCGACAGTGGATCGGAGCCGACCACGTCGAAGGCACCGGACGTGCCGTCTTCGAACGCGGCCTGTCCCCCGGTTCCCTGCGCCACCACGTGCGCGTTGGTCAGCAGGAAGCCGTCGCCGGTGAAGACCACGCCGGATCCCGACCCTCGCCGCACCCGCGTCCCGCGGATCACCGCATCGACGGACAGCGCCGCCACCCTGGCCCGCAGGTCCTCAGCCACCGACGTCACGACGCGTGAGTACGCATCCAGGGCGCTCCCGCTGACATCGCCGTCGTCCGACACGCTGACCACCTCTCCCGGCCGTCAGCCTCGCGCGCGAGCGCGCACGCTGCCAACGACACCGGTACGCCGTCAGTGAACGGCCTGGCGATGACTCGACCGTGATCACGACGCTTCCCACCTTCTGGCCGGTCTCGACGTACCGGTACGCCTCGACGATCTCCGCCAGCGGGTAGGAGCGGTCGATGACGGGGCGGAACCGGCCGGCAGCCATCAGGTCCTTGAAGTCGTTCATCATCGCCTGGTCGTGGCGGGGGTAGCCGAACAGCACCGACTTGCCGGGCAGCAGCGGGGTGACAAGGGCAAGAAACGGGTTCTGGCCTCCCGGGCCCAGCTCACTGGACAGGTAGCTGCCGCTAGGTGCCAAGATCGGCCGGCACCGGCCGAACGAGCTCTTCCCCACCGCGTCCAGCACCACGTCGTACGTCTCGTCGTCCTTGGTGAAGTCCTCCGCGGCGCGGTCGATGACCCGGTCGGCGCCGAGGCCTCGCACGAGCTCGACGTGCTGGGTGTCGCAGACCGCGGTCACGTGCACGCCGCGGGCCGCCAGCAGCTGCACCGCGGCCGAGCCGATGGCACCGGTCGCGCCGTTGACGAGGACCCGCTGACCGGCAGCGATCTTCGCTTTCCTGATGCACGCCAGGGCGTAGTGGGAGCCTTCGGTGGCCGGCGCAGCCTCCGCGTACGTCAGGTTCTCCGGGATCAGGGCCAACGAGGCGTTCTCCCGGATCGCCAGGTACTGCGCGTGAGCGCCGCAGGCCGAGTCGTCGTACCCGAACACCCGATCACCGACCGCGAACGTGGTGACGGCCCTGCCGACCGCCTCGACCTGTCCGGCGAACTCGTTGCCGAGGATCGTCACCCTGGGCCGTCTCAGCCCGGTGAACAGTCGGATGAAGAACGGCTGTGCGCCTCGGTAGCCGCAGTCGGTGCGGTTCACGGTGGTCGCGTGGACCTTGACGAGCACCTCGTCGTCCTTGACAGCCGGCACGGGCACGTCCGTGATGCGTACGACGTCCGGCGGGCCGTACCGGCTGTGCACCGCCGCCTTCATGCGCTCACGGTAACGGCCGAACCGCGCGCGCTGCGGCGTCAGCCGCGGGGCTCGTTCTCGGCGCGCAGCCGGCGCTGGCCGTCACCGCCGATGACGTAGGCCTGGCTGAAGTAGTCGAGGATCTGGTCGTTCTCGCGGTCCAGGGTGATCGACGGCGGCAGCACGAACCGCGCCTCGACCAGGTCGAAGTCGATCGGCTCGTCGAGGTACGCCGTCCAGCCGTGCGGCTGCGGGATGAACCCGAAGTTGTCGTTGCGGTGGCTCACCCGGTTGCCGGCCTCGACCAGCGCGAGCATGACCGGGGCCAGGTGGCTCATCGCTGGCTCACCGGTGCGGTCGGTCGCCTCGATGACCTCGCGGTCGTCCTCGTCGGTCATGCCGGCCATCCTTCCCGGAGTGGTCACCGCGCCGCCACCGTGGGTCCGACCCGGGCGCCGAGGTTGGACATGCCCACCTGCTCGACGACCTCGAGGACGCCGTCGTCGACCATCTGCTGCATGTCCGGCAGGTAGAGCTGCCGCATCCCGCCGGCGCCGTACTGCGTGTTGGCCCGGGCATAGCTCACAGCCACGTCGACGTCGGCGTTGGCGCGGAACACGGTCAGCTGGTCGCGATAGGTGCCGTGGTACGGCTGCACCTGCACGCCTTCGTAGAGCCGCTGCGCGTCGGTGCCGACGTCGTCGACCACCGAGCGCGGCACGCCGAAGCCGCTGAACGACATGGTCGGCATCATCGACAGGCTGCCGGCGCCGACCTCGTCGCCCGCGGTCAGCCGGGCGTTGAACCAGCGGTCCTGGTGCGGGTAGGCCGGGCCGGTCTGGAAGCCCGCCGCCAGGCCGGCGGGTGAGTCCGGCGCGAGGTTCGGCTCCGGCAGGTGGTCGCCGCTGAGCACGTTGCGGGCCCGCTGCAGGTAGGTCAGCCGCTGCCCCGACTCGCCGAGCCGGTCCAGCCGCTGGAAGGTCGTGCCGACGTCGGCGGCCTCGTCCAGCGCCTTCATGCCGCGAGCGCCGCGCGCTGCCGCCCCGCCGCCGGCCGTCGCCAGGGTGAGCAGCAGGTCCGGCAGCAGGTGGCCGATCGCGCGCCCCGGCGACTCCTGCCAGGTCTCCCAGTCGATGAGCACCTTGCCGAGCTCGACCGGGTGCGTGACGCCGTACGCCAGCCCGGTGCCGAGCGCCTGCATGTCGGTCAGCCAGCCGTCCGGGTCGACCATCATCCGCACCGTCGACACCGACCAGGCGAACTCCAGCAGCCCGGTGGTGGCCTCCCAGGCCCCGCGGCCGATCTCGGCGACGAAGTGGCCGGCCTTCTCCCACCAGTGCGGCTCGCGGGGTGCGTCGGCCCAGGCCGCAGCGATGGTGCGGGCCGCCGCCGCGCCGGCGTCGGCGACCCGGTGGCGGGCGTCGACGAGCAGGGTCTCGGCGCGGCGACGGTCCTCCGCCCCCGGGTCGTACGCCGATCGTTCCTCCTGCCGCTCCCACCGCGCGGTGGCCGCCGCGGCCTGCTCGAACAGCGTGACGGCGTTGCGGGCGCTGGCCTGCGCATCGCGCAGCACCGCCGCGTAGCCCCGCACGGCCGACCCGGTGCCGGCGAACGCGGCCGCCGCGTCGTCGAACCGGCCGGGCTCGATGTCGACGACGCTGCGGAACGCGTCGCCGGCCGGCCCCACCCACTCGCCCGCGTCGATGGCCCGCACCCGGGCAGCCGCGCCCCCGAGGCCGTCGGCGACGCTGCGGCACTCGGCGACCAGCCGGTCGAGGTCGGCCGGGTTGCCGGGCACCAGCTCGTCGGGCCGGGCGCCGACGTACAGCGCGGTCATCGACGGCTCCCCGAGATCACCACGCCAGGTCTGATCGCGCTGGCCGGCAGCACCGCCGGGTGCCCGCCACCCGGGTCGACGACCACGCCGTAGCCGGGCGGCACCAGCTGCAGCAGCTCGGCGCCCGGGGCGGACGCCCAGTCGCACTCGCCGACCTGGGCCGCCAACGCCTCGAGCGACGAGTACAGCGCGACGTAGCCGGCACCGGGCGCGCCGAACGCGGCGATCGCTGGCGCGCCGTCCCTGCCCGGCAGCCGCTGGACGTAGTACGTCGTGGTCTCGAAGTGGGCGGGGCCGGTCATGGCGCACCTCCCGGCGACGCGGCACCGGCGATCGCCATCTCGACGTCGAGATAGACCGCGCCCGAGTCGGCGAGCATCGTCGCGAGGGTCTCGGCGTCCTCGACCAGGCAGCCCAGGCCGTGCGCCCACGTCGACAGGAAGGTGTGCACCGCCTCGGTGACGCCCGGCGTGTCCGGCGTCGTCGGCCAGCACGGCGAGCGTGCGCTTCTCGGCGGCGACCTCGGTGGCGACGGCCACGGCCTCCCGCAGCCGGGTGCCGGTGAGCCGCAACAGCTGCGGGTCGACCTCGATGAGGCTCATGCCGACGACGGTAGGGAAACCGCGGCCGACCGCCGTCCGAGTTGTCCACAGGCCGCGGGTCGCGATCACCCCTGTGGACGGGTGCGACGCGCTGGTCGGGGTAGGGACGGCCCGTGCGCATCACCGACACCAGCGACCTGTGGTTCAAGAACGCCGTCGTCTACTGCCTGGACGTCAAGCGGTACGCCGACTCGGACGGCGACGGCTGGGGTGACTTCCAGGGCCTGTCGCGCAAGGTCGACTACCTGGCCGACCTCGGCGTCACCTGCATCTGGCTGATGCCGTTCTACGCCAGCCCGCTGCAGGACGACGGCTACGACATCAGCGACTTCTACGCGGTCGACCCGCGACTGGGCACCCTCGGCGACGTCGTCGAGTTCCTGCGCACCGCGCACGACCGCGGCATGCGGGTCATCGCCGACCTGGTGCCCAACCACACCTCGGTGCAGCACCCGTGGTTCCAGTCCGCGCGGAAGGGCCCGGGCTCGAAGTACCACGACTGGTACGTGTGGTCCGACGAGCTGCCGAAGGTCGCGCCGGGCGACGTCGCGTTCCCCGGCGACGAGACGAGCATCTGGGAGTACGACGAGGAGTGCGGCCGCTACTTCCTGCACCGCTTCTACCGGTTCCAGCCGGACCTCGACGTGTCGAACCCCGAGGTGCGCGACGAGATCACCCGGATCGCCGGCTTCTGGACCGAGCTCGGTGTCGACGGGTTCCGGATGGACGCCGTCCCCGCACTGCTGCAGACCGACGACGACGAGGAGAAGGCGCGGCTGCCCGACCCGCACGAGTTCCTGCGCGACCTGCGGTCGTTCCTCGGCCGCCGCAAGGGCGAGACGTTCCTGCTCGGCGAGGCGAACCTGCCGCACGACCAGCAGAAGGCGTTCTTCGGCAGCGGCAGCTCACCGGAGCTCTCCGGTGCGTTCGACTTCATCACGATGGCCAACCTGTGGCTGTCGTTGGCTCGCGGTGACGCTGCCCCGTTGGCGCACGCGGTCGAGGCCCGGCCGGCGATCCCGGCGGACTGCCAGTGGGCGACGTTCGTGCGCAACCACGACGAGCTGACCCTGGACCGGCTCACCGGCGCCGAGAAGCTCGAGGTGTTCGCGGCGTTCGGGCCGAAGAAGACGATGCAGGTCTACAACCGCGGCCTGCGCCGCCGGCTGGCGGCGATGCTGGACGGCGACCAGGAGCGGCTGCGGCTGGTGCTCTCGCTGCTGTTCAGCCTGCCGGGGACGCCGGTCATCTTCTACGGCGACGAGCTCGGGATGGGCGAGAACCTCGCAGCCGAGGGGCGCCTCGCCGTACGTACTCCGATGCAGTGGACGTCGGGACGCAACGGCGGGTTCTCGACCGCCCGCACCGCCGACCTGGTGTCCGCCGTCGTGCGCGGCGAGCTCGGGCCGAAGGGCGTCAACGTCGAGGACCAGCGGTCGGACCCGGGGTCGCTGCACTCGTTCGTCCGGTCGCTGATCCGGTCCTACCGGGAGTGCCCGGAGCTGGGCTGGGGCACCTTCAGCCTGCTGGCCTGCGAGGCGCCGTCGGTGCTGGCGCACCAGGTGGTGTGGGAGGAGAAGACGCTGATCGTGCTGCACAACCTGGCCGACAAGCCGGTCACGGCGTCGGTGCAGCTGCCGAGCGGGGAGGGCCCGACCGAGCTGATCGAGCCGCTCGGCACCCGGTCGGCGACCACCGACGCGAAGGGCAGGCTGAAGGTCAAGCTGCCGCGCTACGGCAACCTCTGGCTGCGGCCCGCGGAGTAGCCGTCAGGCAATGGTCTGCAGGACGACCGGTGCCATCGCCGGCACCCGGGCGTGCCCGGTGAAGATCCGCCGCAGCGTCCGCGCTGCGTGGTATGCGGCTACTGCTACGCACAGTGACGGGACTTGACTCTTTCGTGACTCGCGTGCCGTTGGAGTGACAGCGCGCGAGTCACGTTTCCCACCACGCTCCGTGACGGGAGGATGGGTGCCGTGAGGGGGGAGGAGTGCTGACGGGTGACCGTGTCACGCCCGGCCCGGCAAGAGCCGCGGCCGGCTCCGGCATGCCCCCGAACGGCCTCGGCCTGCCCCCCGTCGCGCCGTCGGTCTACCTCGGGCCGGTGTTCCAGCGCAGCCCGGTGGCGATGGCGGTGGTCGACGGGGCCGGCCTGGTCGTCGAGGTCAACGAGGCGCTGAGCCACTACCTCGGGTACGCGCCGGTGGAGCTGGTCGGCAGCCGGCTGCACGACCACGTCGCGCCGGACGACGTCGGGCGGCTGCAGCTGGGCACCACCGAGCGCCGGCTGCGGCATGCCCGTGGCCACGACCTGTGGGCCGTCGTGTCGACCGTCGAGCTGCCCGAGGCCGGCGCCGGCGCGACGCTGGTCTGCCTCGACGACGCGACCAGCCGGCGCAACACCGAGCGGATGCTGCTGCACGCCGCGCTGCACGACAGCCTCACCAACCTCCCGAACCGGCGGCTGCTGCGCGACCGGCTGGAGACCGCGCTGCTCCGCGCGCAGCGCACGACGGCCCGGGTCGCGGTGCTGTTCGTCGACCTGGACCGCTTCAAGGAGGTCAACGACACCTTCGGGCACGACGCCGGCGACGAGGTGCTGGTCTCGGTGGCCAACGGCATCCTCGGCGCGCTGCGGTCGGGAGACACGGTGGCCCGGCTCGGCGGCGACGAGTTCGTCGTGGTGTGCGAGGACCTCGGCGACGACGACGACCTGGCCCGGCTGGTCGACCGGCTGCTCGAGGGCGTCCGGCGGCCGGTGACGCTGCGGGGGCAGCCGGTGTCGGTGTCGGCGAGCATCGGCGTGGCAGTGGCCGGGCCGCGCGGCGAGACCGGCGAGGAGCTGCTGCGGCTGGCCGACCTGGCGATGCTGCGCGCCAAGGGACACGCCGAGACGTCGTACGTCGTCGCCGACGAGGCGCTCGCGGAGCAGGTCAGCGGCGACCCGCGCGAGGGCCGCGGGATGGCCGCCGAGCTGCGGCACGCGATCCAGGCCGACCTGCTTCAGCTGCACTACCAGCCGGTGGTCCGGGTCGACGGACACCTGATGGGGCTGGAGGCACTGCTGCGCTGGCCGCACCCGCGGCTCGGCATGCTGATGCCGCAGGACTTCCTGCCCCGCGTCGTCGGCACCGAGCTGGCGCGGTCGCTGTCGGACTGGGTGCTGCGAGCCGCCGTACGGGATGCGGCGGGGTGGCACGACCCGTCGCTGCGGGTCAGCGTCAACGTGTGGGCCGACGAGGTCGCCCGGCCGGGCTTCGCCGACACGGTGGCCGAGCTCCTGACCTGGGCCGGGCTGCAAGCGTGCGGGCTGTACCTCGAGATGCACGAGCAGGACCTGCCCGAGGCCGGGCCGGGGCTGACCGATCAGCTCGACCTGTTGCGGCGGCTCGGCGTCGGGCTGGCGATCGACGACTTCGGCTCCGGCGGGACGTCGCTGGCCGGGCTCCGGCGGCTGCCCGTCGACACCCTGAAGGTGGACCGCACCTTCGTCGCCGGCTGCGCCGACGACCCGGAGGACGGCGCGGTGGTGGCGGCGATCGCGACCGCGGCGAAGGCGGCCGGCCGGCATCCGCTGGCGTCGGGAGTGGAGACGCCGGCCCAGCTGCGGGTGCTGCGCGACCTCGGCTACGAGAGCGTGCAGGGCTACCTGACCGGAGCCCCGGCGCCGCTGATCGACCTGCGCGACCTCATCGCGCACCGTCGCGTCGAGCTCCCCGCCACCTGACCGCCTTACCTGCCTGCCCCTGCTTCGTGATCCTCGCTCGCGTTCGCCGTGATCCACACGGGATCCGCCACACCTGGTGGCACCGATCCGGTGTGGATCATGGAGCGGCGGTGATCGTGAGGGGAATCGGCAGTCCTGGAGTGCAGATTCCCCTCACGATCATGAATCCGGGCTCCGGTCGGGTGCCGGGTCGTCGCCCTCGTTCGGGCCGCCGCCGGAGTCGACGGTCGATGCCTCCGGGCCGTCCTCGTCCTCGAGCGGCTCGTTGTCGGACAGCGGGTTGAGTCCGGCGTAGTCGGCGTCTGCGGTGTCGCTGGGTTCGGTCATGCCAGCGCGCTACCCGCCCGGCGTCCGCCTCATGCGCCGGCAGCTGACCCGCGATCCACACCGGATCGGTCACACCTGGTGATACCGATCCGGTGTGGATCATGGAAGCGCGCGGGGTTCTACTCGTAGCCGAGCTCGTGGAGCTTGTCGTCGTCGATGCCGAAGTGGTGGGCGACCTCGTGGACGACGGTGATGTGCACCTCGTCGACGACCTCGGTCTCGGTGGCGCACATCCGCAGGGTGGGGTGGCGGAAGATGGTGATCCGGTCGGGCAGCTGGCCGGCGTACCAGCCGTCGCGCTCGGTGAGCGGGATGCCCTCGTAGAGGCCGAGCAGGTCGGGGTCGTCGGCGGGCGGCTCGTCCTCGACCAGCACCACGACGTTGTCCATCACGTCGGTGAGCTCGGGCGGGATGTCGTCGAGCGCGAGCGCGACGAGCTCCTCGAAGCGGTCACGCGGCATCTCCAGCACGCTTCATTGTCGCCGCGAGATGCCGATTCTTCTGCAGACGTGATGATCGGGTAGGCAGGAGACATGACGGACGCCCCGCAGCCCCGCCCCTGGTGGCGCACGCCGTGGTGGCGTGGCACCCGGGAGCGCCGTGCGCTGCTGGTCGCCGAGATCGTCCTGATCGGGCTGGTCGGCGCCTGGCTGGGGCTGCTGGCCGGCGGCAACCTGGACGCCGCCGTCGGCCCGCTGCAGACCAAGCTGTCGGTGGCGCCGACGCTCAGCGGCGGCACCCACGTGGAGATCCCGCCGCTGGGCGAGCTGCGGGTGAAGAGCCACGCCGGGCCGTGGCAGCTGACCGCCGAGGTGACCCGGATCGACGCGGCCGACGCGCGGCGGATCTTCAGCAACCCGACCGCGGTCAACGGGCTCGGCGAGAAGGTCGTGGGCGACCTGCGCGGCGCGGTGATCACGGTGGTGCTCAAGGCGTCGCTGGCGGCGGTGCTCGGCGGGCTGCTGCTGGGGGTGCTGGTGTTCCGGCGGCGGTGGCGGCTGGTGCTGCTGTCCGGCGCGGTCAGCGCGTCGGTGGTGCTCGCGGGCGCCGGCGTGGCCGCGGCGACGTGGGACCCGAAGTCGATCAACCAGCCGGAGTACGACGGGCTGCTGGCGTCTGCGCCCGGCGTGGTCGGCGATGTGCGCAGCATCGTCGCCAACTTCGGGCGCTACGAGGACCAGCTGGCCCGGCTGGTCACCAACGTGTCGCGGCTGTACGACGTCACCTCGACGCTGCCGGCGTACCAGCCTGATCCCTCGACGCTGCGGGTGCTGTTCGTCTCCGACCTGCACCTGAACCCGGCCGCGTGGGACGTGATCCGGTCGATCACCAAGCAGTTCGACGTCGAGGTGATCGTGGACGCCGGCGACATCAGCGACCACGGCAGCGCGCCGGAGAACGCGTACGTCGAGCAGATCGCGACGCTGGGCGTGCCGTACGTGTGGGTGCGCGGCAACCACGACTCGGACGTGACGCAGGCGGCGGTCGCGGCGCAGCACGAACGCGGTCGTGCTGGACGGCACCGACCCGGTCGAGGTCGGCGGGCTGCGGTTCCTCGGCATCGGCGACCCGCGGTTCACGCCGGACAAGGAGACCCGCGAGGGGGTCGCGCCGGCGAGCGTGTCGCAGGTGGGGCTGGCGATGGCGTCCGGGCCTGCGGGCGGCCGCAGCCGCGGGTACGCCGGTCGACGTGGCCGTCGTGCACGACGGGGCGGCGGCCGACGAGATGGACGGGACGGTGCCGCTGGTGCTGTCCGGGCACTACCACCGGCGGGAGCAGCACCTGCTGCCCGAGGGGACGCTGTCGTTCTTCCAGGGCTCGACCGGGGCGTCCGGGCTGCGCGGGCTGGAGGGGCCGGCGCTGGAGAAGCCGACGCCGGTGCGGGCCTCGGTGCTGTACTTCGACCGCTCGACCCGGTCCCTGCAGGCGTGGGACGACATCACGCTGGGCGGGCTGGGGCTGGTCTCGGCCAAGATCGAGCGGCGGATCGTGGGGCAGCAGTTCCCCGAGCTGGCGCCGACCGAGTCGCCGAGTCCGACGCCGTCCGGGACCAGTCCGCGTCATCGGCCAGCCCGACCGCGTCCAGCCCGTCGCCCTGATCTGCGGACTGCTTTGGCAGCGGGCGGGGGCGTCCCCTATGCTTTCGCGAGTCCCCGACGGCATAAGGACGCCGTGGGCCTCCGCCCTCATCGTCTAGCGGCCCAGGACGCTGCCCTTTCAAGGCGGTAGCACGGGTTCGAATCCCGTTGGGGGCACGGAAGTACAGCAAGGTCCTGTGGAGCAGTTTGGAGTGCTCGCCACCCTGTCAAGGTGGAGGCCGCGGGTTCAAATCCCGTCAGGACCGCGTTGGGCCGGCGCTAGCCGGGTCCCTCGGCCAGGTAGCTCAGTTGGTACGAGCGTCCGACTGAAAATCGGAAGGTCGGCGGTTCGACCCCGCCCCTGGCCACCACAAACCCGCAGGTCACAGCGTTGCAGTGACGACACGAACACTCTCTGTTAGCGATCTTGCTAACATTTTGCTAACAAGCGTTTCTTTCACAGTTTTCGGCACCAAAAACCCGGCAGGCTCGGAGTGGGTATTGCGGTCGCCTGACCAGAGGGTCAGCCCACTGCCGCCGTTCGTCCGGGCTGGATCAACGACGCGACCGGTGCAGCGTTGCGGGTGCCCCAAGACGAGTCGGTCAGCGTCGCCAGCGCTCGTAGCCGCACGGGTACGAGCAGGGTCACGTGCAGGAAGCCGTAAATCACGAACAGCAGGAACCGCGCGTCGCGGGTCCGCCAGAGCGCATAGAGGCAGTGCGCGAGGGCCGTCAGGCACAAGGTAACCGCGTAGCCGATGAGGTGCGTCGGATGGTGCGCACTGCGTACCAAGGTCGTCACGAGGCCGGCCACCAGCAGCAGCGGCAGCAGGGTCTGGACCACCACCTCGAAAGACATGTACACCGCCAGCCGCGGCAGGAAGCACAGTGTCCAGAGCAGCTCGCGGTAGTAGCTCTTGTTCCATCGCAGCTGCTGGCGAAGGTACTGGCGCATCTCCGTAGGCGCGCTGGTGACCGCGCCGGCCCGAGGCTCGAAGACCGTGCGGAACCCTTCGGCCACGACGAGGTTGGTGAGGTGACGGTCGTCGCCGTACGTGCACTCGACACTTCGGAAGGTCTGCCGCACGTACCGGTCCCATACGCGGTCCAACACATCGCGGCGGTAGACGGCGAACGGCCCGGAGCAGCACAGCACCGAGCCGAACCAGCTCTGCGCGGCGCGTTCTTGGTGGAAGGCGACCCAATAGCGCATGTCGATCAGCCGCGTCAGCAGGTTGTGGGCCGCGTTCGCCACCCGGACGTCACCGGTGACCGCGCCGATCTGTCGGTCCCGGAAGACCGAGACGATCGTGCGGATGCCGTCGCGGTGGATCTGGGTGTCCGAGTCGATGGTGACCACGAGGTCGCCGGACCCGCGCCGTACCGCGTTGTCCTGCGCCGCCCGCTTGCCGCCGTTGGGCTGGCGCAGGATGTGCCAGCCGGGACGTGAGCCGTACTCCGCGTAGACCGGCTCCAGGGCGGCCAGGTTGGGCGATCCGTCGTCGACGAGGAAGACCGACACGACTCCGGCGTAATCCTGGTCGACGATGGCGGCGCAGCATGCCGCGAGGTCGCCCGGGTCCTCGTGGTAGATGGGGACGACGACGTCGATCGACGGTAGTCCCCTCGGCGGTCGGAGGTAGGACGCGCGCAGGCCGCGCCGACGGTTCAGCTCGGCAAACGTCACCTGGATCGCGAGGTGCAGGAGCATCAGCGTCGTGTAGACGAGGAAGACGCCGGTGAGCGTCTGGTTCACCACGAGCTGCAGGATCGATGTCATGGCTGCTCCGCGATTGCTGTGGACTGCTCGAGGTGCCGGGAGACCAGGAACTCCGCGTGGCGGGTGAGCGCAGCGCTGACGGCGCTGTTGGTGTCCTGGTCGGGTCGGGTCCGGTTGATCGCGTGCAGCAGTGCGCCGCGGATCGAGAAGCTCAGCGCTGCCTCTGGTGCGGCGACGGGCACGGTACGCAGCGAGCTGGCGAACAGCACGACACGCTCCTGCACGACCTTCCCGCCGGCTTCCTGCACCGGCCACTCCCAGCTCAGGCTGTGCCACTCGGCGCCGTCACGCCGCACGTAGACGAAACGCTGAGCGACGACCCCGTGGGTCAGCTCGACGGTCTGTCGCACCGGCGTCGAGAAGCCGTGGAACCGGTAGCACGTCGCCAGGGGGTGGGCGTGCAACGCTCCTATGTCGTCAGTGACGATCGAGTCGAGCCACACGGTGTACCCGGTATGCGCCGTGACCGGGCGCAGCACGAAGCGTCGCCAGGTCGAGTTCTCGCCGAAGTAGGCGCGGGACCAGTCGTACGGGCCCAAGGCGGCGATGGTGGTGCCCGGCGGCTCCGACCGCATGAGGGACAACGGCCGTGCGGCAGGAAGGCCGGAGTTGTCGAAAGCCCCGGCGGCGTCGCGAAGTCCGAAGTTGGCAACGCCGAGAAGGGCAGCGGCCACGATCACCGCTGCCACGCGCCGCCGGTACCTGCCCCGCAGGAGCGGGGCTGCCCCGACGTCCGGCACGGTGAGCGGGACGTCGCCGACGATCGGTGCGGCCGAGCGCCGCGTAAGCCCGAACCACGGGAGGAGCAGCAGCATGGCCAGGGCCACCGCGTCCAGGAGGATGAACCCCGCCACGGGGTGCAGCACGTCGATGGCGGCCGACTCCCCCCACACCGAGCCGACTGCGACGATGGCCAAGATCCGAACCAGGTTCACCACCAGGGCAGCGGCGACACCAGCCGCCAGCCACAACAGTCGGCTTCGGGCGCTGCCACGGACGATGTACATCGCGGCGACGCCGATCAGCACGATCCCGACGACTCCTTGGACCCCAGAGCACGCGCTCGCGACGGTCACCTCGAAGGAATGAGCCCCGGCCACCCGCAGAGTCAGGTCACCCTCCGAGGCGATCGGCGTGGCAACCGGTACGACGACGAGGGCTGCCCGGACACCGGCCGACGTGAGGGCCGTGATCGGGCGCAGAGAATAGTCGAGCAAGGCCAGTAGCGGCAGTGGCCAGGCGAGTGCCAAATAGGCGAGCGGGAACAGGAACGCGAGCACGGCTCTGGTGCCGACGAGAAGCGCCACGAACGACGCCGCGAGCAGCGGCACAGCGAGCAGGTCCAGTCGGGTCGCCCAGAAGTAGTTGCCGACCCAGACTGGCCCCACGACAAGCACTGCGGCGACCAGCGCGATGCCCGCGCCGCCGAGCAGGACGTCCAACCGGCCCGGCCGCACGGTGCCGAGGAAGGGGTGCCGACGCACGGCCAGCGCGCCGAGCAGCAGCGCCAGCAGAGGCACCATCGCCAGCTCGCCAACCGGGCTGGCGGCGCGCCAGGAGTCGAGCAGGGTAACCAGGCTGTACGACGAAGCGAGGCCGACCGTCGCCGCCACCAGCACCAACCGAACGACCGGCGCCCCGCTGGGCACCATCGGGCGAGCATGACGCGCACCGCGCGGGACGACGGTCGCAGCGATGGTGACGGTGGTCATGCCACCTTGCGGGCCGGGCGCGCAGGCGCCAGGCTCCCAGTGCGACGGTGCCGAGCATGGTCAACGGTGCCAGCAGGGCCACCGGTGCCTCGGGCACCTCGTGGCCAGGTGCGCAGCTGCCGGCGGGAACGGCGTTCGACCGAGCAACGCGGTCTCGGTCGGTGTAGACGGCCACCTGGTAGGCGCGTGCCCGCATAGCCGCCACGTCGAGCTGGACGTGCGCGCCGCCCGCTGGCAGCGGGAGTGTCACCACTGAGGACGCACTGCCGACGGTTACGCGGTGGTCGCGGCCGAGCGCGACCGGTCGGATGGTCAGGACGGTGCCTGCTGGGCCGGAGCCTGTCACGGTGGCGCTGAGGGTGTCGCCGATGCACGTCATAGGCCCCACCTTCAGGTGCAACCGGCCGTGGTGACGGCCGTGCCCGTTGCCATGCTTGCCGTCACGATGGGTATCGGCGAGCGCCGGGCTGGCGACGCAGACCGATGCGGCGACGAGGACGACGATGGCGATCAGACGGATGGGACGCACGGGGGGCCTCCTGGACGGGACCGGTTGTATTCCGCGGTGATCGGCCATCTCGACCCATCGTCTTGAAGGTCCTCGACGTTCTGGCTCAGACCTTGGCCAGGTCTTGACCGCGCCCACGACGGCGGATGACCGGGCTCCCGGTGCGGCGCATTCTCGGGCACCCAATCGGGTGAGCCCTGTCCCCGGGACGAGGTTCTTCAGCCCCATCGCCAGCCGGGCATAGGTAGTGCGGCGTGGGCGACAACGCCAACAGGGCGGAGTCAGCCGAGCGGGACCGTGTAGCAGACGGCAGAGCCGTCGATCGCGACCACACCGTCACCTCGGACCACGCGGGTGGCCAGGGTCGTGATGGGCTTGTCGTCGCGGACGGTCAGCACCTCGACCTCTCCGGTGATCACCTCGCCGGGGCGGACGGGAGCCGTGAACCGCCACTGCACCTCGAGGAACACGGTGCCCGGGCCCGGCAGCTTCTCCGCGACGACCGCGTTGAGGATGGCCGAGGTGACACCGCCCTGCACGACGATGCCGCCGAAGCGGCTGCGGCCAGCGAGCTCGGCGTCGTAGTGCAGCGGGTTCCGGTCCCCGCTGAGCTCGGTGAACAGCGCGATGTCGTCGTCGGCGACCGTGCGGGTCATCGCCGCACGGTCGCCGACCTTCGGTGCCCCGTTCGGCCACGCAGAGGCCGTGACCGGAACGGGCTCGGAACTGCTCACTCGGTGCTGACCTCGATGGTGACGGGCACGGAGTTGGTGATGACGTCGAACACGGCCGACCGCGCCCGGGACTGCTCGACGATCTCGCGCAGCTTCTCGGCCGGTGCGTCGCCCTTGACCGTGAAGCGGACGGCGATCTTCTTGTAGCCGTTGCGCACGTCGGGTCGAGCCCGAGGATGCCGTTGAGGTCGATGTCGCCGGCCACGTCGGAGCGCACCTCGGTGAGCCGCACGCCGCGCGCGGCGGCGATGTTGGCCAGGCCGGCGGTGAGGCAGGCGGCCAGCGCGTGCAGCACGTACTCGACCGGTGTCGGCCCGTTGTCCGTGCCGACCAGCACGGCCGGGTGGTCGGCGTCGAAGTGGAAGGTGCGCTCGTGGGTGCGCTCCTCGCCGACGCCGAAGAAGCCGTCGATCGTGCCGCGGCTGTGGGTGCCGATGACCCACTCGTTGTGGGCGCGGAACTGGAACTTCGCGGCCTCGGGCGCCGCCTTCACCGCGTCGAGCGTGGCGAACAGGGTGGCGGTGTCGACGCCGTTGCGGGTCGACTCGTTGACGGTGGCGGTCATGGCAGTTCTCCTTCGTTGGGTTGCGGTTGTGCAGATGGGGTAAGCAGTCAGGCGGTCTGCAGCTCGGGCTCGCCCGGCACGGAGAGGGCGGCCAGCGCCGCCGCCTCGACCTCGATGGCCCGGCCGAGCTGCTTCTGCAGCTCGACGAACTCGGGCACGGGCGGGTACGCCGACAGGGCGCACGGTCAGCTCGAAGATCTCGCGCAGCGCTCGGTCGCGCTCGCCGCTGGTAGCTCGGCCAGCGCGGTGTGCCTCGTCGGCCTCGCCGCACAGCGCGCGGTCGAGGCGACGGCGAGCAGCTCGGCGTCGCGGAAGGCGTCGCTGATGCCGTGCCCGGTGACGGCGTCGCGGTGGTAGCCGGCGTCGCCGACCAGCGCCCAGCCGGGGCCGTGCGCCTCGGCGCAGGTGGTTCGGCATGCGCAGCATGCCCGGTCACCGGCGAGGTGCGGCGTCCGGCGCGCAGCCGCGCCGCGAGCGCCGGAGCCGCGGTCCGAGAGCTGCGCTAGGAACGCCTGCGGCCCGGGAGCCGGTACGCGCGGCGGGCGGCCTGCGCGTCGGCCGACGGTGCACGCCACCCAGATGCACGCCTCGCCGTCGTGGGTCGGGAACACGCCGGCCAGGGAGCGCTCGGCGACGAAGAACTCGATGCCCTGCCACGGCAGGCCGGCGTAGTACGCGTACTGCACGGCGCCGCCGTCGCCGCGCCGCTCGACGACCTCGGCGCCGACCGCACGCGCCACCCGCGAGTCGAGGCCGTCGGCCCCGACGACGAACCGGGCGTCGATCTCGACCGGCGCGCCGGCGCGGTCGTGGCCGTGCACGCCGATCGCCCGGCCGGCGGCGTCGCGCCGGACGCCGGCGACGGTGACGCCGAGCGCAGCGTGGCGCCCGGCCGCGGACGGCCGCCTCGGCCACGATCGTGTCCAGCACGTAGCCGGCGGGGCGCGACGAGCAGGTCGACGCCGGCCGTGTCCTTCACGGTCCGGCGTGACCGTCTCGCCCTCGGCTGTGAAGCGTCACCTCGCGGATCGCCGGCGCCCCGCTGGCCAGCACGGTCGTCAGCAGGCCCCAGCGGTGCAGCTGCACGACGCCGGTCCGGGCGATCTGGTGGGTCGAGATCGTGTCGGTCGGGAAGATCGCCCGGTCGACGAGCAGCACGTCGTGGCCCAGCCGGGCCAGCAGCAGCGCGGTGGCCGCGCCGGCGGCCCGGGCACCGACGATGACGACGTCGTGACGGTGGCGGTGCGAGTGGAGTGACATGTCCTGAAGGTAGGGACGCGCACCTGGGTGCCGAATCGGGAGAACACCCCTACTTTTCCGCGCTACTGGACCAGGTTTCGCCTACGCGCCTCGGCGGTCGCCTGCCCACGGCTGGTCACGCCGAGCTGGCGAAAGATCGCCTGCACGTGGTGGTCGACGGTCTTGGTCGACAGGATCAGGCGGGCGGCGATCTCGCCGTTGGACAGCCCCTCGGCGAGCAGGGCGAGTACGTCGACCTGGCGCGCGGTCAGGCCGGCGGGGTGCGCCGTCGTCGTACGGTTCGGGCCGCGCGGCACCCGCACCACGCCGCGCCGGCGCAGCTCGGCCCGGTGGAAGTCCGCCGCTCTCGTCGCCCCCAGCCCGTCCAGGATCCGCAGCCCCTCGCCGGCCGCCGCCTCGTCGCCGGCGAGCAGCGCCTCGGCCCGCAGGTAGGTGGCGCCGCGACGCTCCCACTCCTCCGCGGCCGCCGCCCAATCGCCGTCGATCATCAACCGGAACGGCTCCGCGGCGAGGTCGGGCACCGGGTCGTCGCCACCGGCCCGCCAGACCCGGTAGGCCAGCCGTCCGACCAGGAACTCGTTGATCTGGAACGCCGGGATCCTGGCCAGCGTCTCGCGGGCCACCTCGCGGGCGCGCTCGGCGTCGCCGGACCACAGGTACAGCTCGGACAGTGCGTCGGCGACCGGTGCCACCATCACGACGTCCTCGACCCCGTCGGCGTACCGGGCTGCGTCGTCGAGGGTCGCCACAGCAGCCGGCTCGCCGCGCGCGGCCTCGATCCGGCCGCGGGTCACCAGCGGCAGCACCGCGTTCATGCCGAGCAGGCCGGGTGAGCTCAAAGCCTCGTCCGCGTCCTGGAGCGCAGCCGCCCACTCGCCGCGTTCGAGGAGGAGCCGGGCCCGAGCACCCAGGGCGTGCACGTAGTAGCCGTCGAGGTTGTGCGCGTCCGCGTAACGCAGCGCCCGCTCCATCCGCGCCATCGCGACCGGCCCGCACTCCGCCAGCTCGTCCGGCGTCACCAGCGCCACGTTGATGATCGCCCGGCCGGCATGCTCGACGAAGCCCTCGGCCGCGGCCTCCTCGTGCAGCCGCTCGAGGTCGGCGATCGCCGCTCGGGGTCGTGGTAGATCCGCGACACCCCCGCGGTCACGTGGGCATGGAAGCGGGTCTCCGGGTCGCCGACCCGGTCGGCGAGCGCGACCGCCCGCTCCGCCCACTCCGCGGCCTCCTCGACGTAGTGCGCAGTGACCGCCAGCTGCGCCTGGTTGCTGTAGGCCATCGCCAGCTCGCGGCCCGGCGGCGCCGCCTCGAGGACCTCGATCGCGCGGGCGCTCGCCGCCAGCGCCTCGCGCCGGTTGCCGAACCACCACTGGATGCGGGAGATCCACCGCAGGTTCTCGCCCACCAGCTCCGGCTGGCCGAGCTCGTCGCGCAGCGCCAGCGGCCGCCGTGCGCGCGGCGAGCGCCCCCTCGTACCGGCCGGCGAGGTAGGCCGCGACACCGTGCTGCTCGTGCAGCGCCGCGCGTTCCGGCTCCTCCAGCAGGTCGGCGTGCGCCGCCGCCGCCCCGTAGTGGTCCGCTGCCTCCCGGTGCGCGCCCTGCCGGAGCGCGTCGGCGCCGGCCACCTGTCCGTAGCGGACGACCGCGTCCGCCCGACCGGCCAGCCGGGCGTGGTGGACCAGCCGCCCGGGGTCGGCGGCCGGTGCCACGCGTGAGCAGGCTCGAGGACCTGGCCGTGCAGCTCGGCGCGACGGGCCGGCGGCAGTGAGTCCTCGACGGCGCTGCGCAGCAGCTCGTGCCGGTACGCGACGCCGTCGTCGGCCGCCACCAGCACCCCGGCGGCGATGGCGGCGTCGACCGCGTCCGACGAGCCGGTCACCTCGGCGCCGGCCCGGGTGGGTACGACGGACACCAGGTGCGCGACGTCCCGGGCAGCGGTCGGCAGGGCCCGGATCCGGTCGAGGATCAGGTCCTGGACCGGGCCGGGTACGGCGTCGACGTCCGCCCTGAGCAGCTCGGTGACCAGCAGCGCGTTGCCGCCGGCCGAGTCGTAGACGTACTCGGCGTCCCGGCCGGCCCGCCGGGCCTGCTCCCGCACGCAGTGCCGCGACAGCGGAGCGCACCGCGACCCGGGTCGTGGTCGCCGCCGGCATCGACGCCGAGCACCCGGCGCAGCGGGTGCTCCGGGCCGAGCTCGTCGTCCCGGTAGGTCACCACGAGCAGCACCGACAGCCGGTCGGTACGCCGACCGATGAACGCCAGCCAGTCCAGCGTCGCCTCGTCGGCCCAGTGCGCGTCCTCGACCACGACGACCGGGCCGAGCTGCGGGGCCGGCGTCGTGAGCTCGTCGAGGAACGCGGCGAAGATCTCCTCCTGGGTCGCCCCGGCCGCCAGCCTGGCCGCGAGCACGCCGCCGGTCTGCCGGCCGATGTCGTGCAACGGGCCGAGCGCTCGCGGGGTCACCAGCCGGTCGCAGGCGCCCCACAGCACCCGGGCCAGCTCCCGGGACCGCCGAGCGAACTCGCCGACCAGCGAGGACTTGCCGATGCCCGCCTCGCCCGCGACGAGCGCGACCCGGCCGCCGTCGGCGCTCGCGCGCAGCAGCTCGTCGAGCAGCTCGAGCGCCTCATCGCGCTCCCACAGCTCCATGCCCGGATGGTAGGACCGACAGGGGAGTCCGGACCGGCGAGTTCCTAGCCTGGCGGCCGCGCCGGCAACCGGACCCTCAGCAGAGTGCCTTGCTCCTGCGGCTCGATGTCGATGCTGCCTCCGTGCCTGATCCACGACGATTCGGCGGCAGATGTCGAGGCCGAGCCCAGTCCCCTGGCCAACGCCCTTCGTGGTGAAGAAGGGCTCGAAGGCGTGCTCGCGGGCCTGCGGCGTCAGGCCCGACCCGGTATCGATGACCTCCACCTCAACCCCGTCACCGTGGCGCCGGGCGACGACCGTCAGGCTGCCGGAGCCGTCCATCGCGTCCAGCGCGTTGCCGAGCAGGTTGGTCCACACCTGGTTGAGCTCCGCCGCGGCGGCGTCGATGAGCGGGACGTCGTCGTCGTACTCCCGAACGACGGTGACGCCTGGCGGGATCCGGTGCGCGAGGATCGCCAACGTGCTGTCCAGGCCTTCGGCCACCCGGGTCCTCTGCATCGACGCCCGATCCAGCTGTGAGTACGTCTTGACGTCGCCCACCAGCTGGGAGATGCGCTGACTGGAGTCCTTCAGCAGATTCAGCATCGAGTTGCTCGTCAGCGTGCACGCCACCCATTCGAGCGCCGGCTCCACTGAATCGGGCAGCAGGTCGGCGACTCGGTCGCACCACGCCACATCGACCCCAGCGGCGGCCAGTGCGGGCGCGATCACCCATTCCCGCTGTACGCCGTTGCGCTCCATCCAGGTGGTCAGCACGTCCTCGCGGCGAGCTGTCTCCAGCGCGTCCGGCCTCCCCGACAGCCGGGGAACGTCCTCGCGCAGGGCGTCCAAGGCGGTGTACTGCTCGGAGCTGATCCCGTTCGCCGCGAGCCGGGACAGTGCCCTTAGCAGGCCGTCGTGGGACTCGCGCAGGACGTCGACGGCGCGCGTCGCGGCGGCGGCGGGGTTGTTGATCTCATGGGCGAGTCCGGCGGCAAGGGTGCCTAGTGCGACCAGTGACTCCCGCTCCCGGGCGACGGTCTGGAAGGCCTGTGCAGTCCGGAAGACGCCGATGAGGATGTGCTCGCCGAACGGGAATCGGTCCCGGGCCCAGCGGCGCAGCTCGGTCGACGGCACCTGTAGCAGCCGGCCCGGGACCCGTCCGCGCCCAGTCGCCAGGTAGACCCCGTGCTCGTCCCACGCACGGAATCCGCCGGCCCACCTGCCGGGCACGTCCATCGTACCGAGAAGCGTTTCCTCGCGACCGAGGTGCCGGACCAGGTCGACGGCGCCGGAGACGAGCAGCCACCACGACTCGGCCGGCGCCCCCTCGCGGAAGACCTCGTCGCCGACGTCGAAGGCCACCTCGTCGCCAACCGCCAGCAGCGCGGAGAGCGCGTCGTCGTCGGTGCCGTCGAAGACGGTCAGCGTCCGCAGGTCGGAGAGCTGCATGGGCGGCCTAGACCGTCGCCAGGTAACGGTGCACGAGGTAGACCGACATCGCTCCCTCGCCGACCGCGGACGCAACCCGCTTCATCGACTCGAGCCGCACGTCCCCGGCCGCGAAGACGCCGGGGACGCTGGTCTCCAGAGCGAACGGCGCCCGCGCCAGCGGCCACGATCCGCCGGCGCCGTCCGCAAGCAGGTCGTGCCCGGTGACGACGAAGCCCTTGTCGTCGCGCACGACTTGGGCACCCAGCCAGTCGGTGCGGGGCGAGGCTCCGATGAACACGAAGAGCCAGCTCGTCGCTATCTCGCTGGGGCCGTCGGTCGCCGAGGTCACGGTCACGGCCTCGAGGTGGCCGTCACCACGGGCTCCTGCGACCGCCGCGCTGGTCCGTACCTCGACGTTGGGTGCCTCGCGGATCCGGGTGACCAGGTAGCTGGACATCGTGTGCTCGAGCGACGGGCCGCGAGCCAGCAGGACGACACGTTTGGCGAAGCGGGCAAGGTTCAGCACGGCCTGGCCGGCGGAGTTGGCAGCCCCCACGACGCACACGTCCTCCCCCTGGCACTGCACAGCCTCGCTGGCGGTTGCGCCGTAGTAGACGCCCCGTCCGGTGAAGCTCCTCGATGCCGGGAGCCTCCAGTCGACGGTAGGAGACGCCGGTCGCGACCACCAGAGCCCGGGCCTCGATCTCGGCCCCGTCGTCCAGGCGGACGGCACGCACCGGGCCGCGCTGCTCGAAGGACGCGACGTCCCGCGCGAGAACCATCTCGGCGCCGAAACGGCCGGCCTGCGCGACGGCCCGGTGGGCGAGGTCGGCGCCGGAGAGTCCGCGGGGAAAGCCGAGGTAGTTCTCGATCGACGCGCTCTGTCCGGCCTGGCCGCCGGGCGCCTCTCGCTCCACCACCACGGTCCGCAGCCCTTCCGACGCGGCGTACACCGCAGCGGCGAGGCCGGCCGGTCCGGCTCCGACGATGCACAGGTCGTACAGCGGCTGCTCCGCACGGGTCCGCAGGCCGAGGGCATCGGCGACCGCCGAGGTGGTGGGGGCGAACAGCGGGTCGGCGTCCGCGACCAGCACCAGGGGCAGGTCACCGGCCTCCGCGGCGGCCAGCTCGACCAGCCGGCTCGCCTCGTCGTCTCGATCGATGTCGAGCCAGCGGTACGGCACGTGGTTGCGCGCGAGGAACGTCTTCACCTCGTGGCTCCGCTCCGACCAGCGGTGCCCCACGACCCGCACATCCACGGTGTCCTCCCGGTGCGACTGCCGCCAGTCATCGAGCAGGTCGTCGACGACGGGGTAGAGCCGCTCGGCGGGCGGGTCCCAAGGCTTCAGGAGGTAGTAGTCCAGCTCGATGTCGTTGATGGCCCTGATGGCGACCTCGGTGTCGGCGTACGCCGTCAGAAGCAGCGTCTTCGCCTCCGGCACCTGCTGGCGCGCCAGGGCGAGCAGTTCGATCCCGGTCATGTCCGGCATCCGCTGGTCAGTGGCGATCAGCGCGACCGGCCGGCCCTTCAGCGCGAGCTCGGCGATCAGGTCGAGCGCCTCGGCGCCGGACGTCACCCAGGCGACGCGGTAGGCCTCGCCGTAGCGCGAGCGCAGATCCCGCGTGATGGCCATCGACACGCTCGGGTCGTCGTCCACCGTGAGGATGGTCGGCTTGGCCATGTCGGGTCCCACCCCGTCTCCGGATCTTGCCCCTCGCCGGAGCGTAGTCGGCGCAGCAGGGTCCGGGGTCCGCAGCGCGACAGAAGTCCCGCTCCGTTAGGCGGCAAGACTCAGTGGGAGAGCTCGACAATCCAGATGGTTTCGGCGGTGGGGCGGTAGGAGCAGTGTTGGCCGGTGCGGAGGCTCTCGCGCAGGTGCGCGGCGAGGGGGCGGTGACGGGTCTCGATCCGGTCCAGCGTCTCCTTGAGGCGAGCGGTGACGGCCTTGCGTGCGCGCTCCGCTCCGTCACCGAGTAGTCGCGGCCGCCCCGCGAGGCCGGTCGCGGCGCTGAGGGCGTCGAGCAGCTGCTGGCGTTCCTGCTGGACACGGTGCGACTTGCCCATGTCCCCAGCGCTGTCTGCTCGGTCCTCCTCGAGGTCCAGCTCCGCTAACCGTCTTCGATAGGCCGCGGTCGCCTGTCGGTCGAGCACACGGTCGGCACCGAGCCGTGCCTCCGCGAGGACTGCCTGGCCGGCCATCAGGTCCGCCGCAGCAATCTCCACATGTGGCGTTCGCAGCAGCTGCGCCAGGTCGTGCATCCCTTTGGTGTCGCGAAGGTGCACTCCGACACCGTCGAAGGTCATGGTCCAGCCATCCGGGTCCCGCACCAGGGAGTGCGGGGTGCGGGTCGGCCCCCCGCCCGCGGCCACGAGCTCGCGGATGAAATCACTGCCGCAGACGTCGGCTGTCCGCTGAGCAGAGTCGAGCAGATCAGCGACCGCGCGCTGCTCCGGCGCCGAGCCACGGGGGAGCAACGCCGCGAGCTCGCAGGCTGCGCGGGCCTCCCACAGCCGGGCACCGAGTCGCTCGGCCTGCTGATGTGCCGAACGGAAATGGCCGACCGCAGCCTCCCTACGACCGAGGCACTTCGCCGCCAGGCCGAGGTAGAACGACACCGGTCCATGGCAGGTCGCTGCGCCGCCGGACACGGCGACGGTGTCCGCAAGTGGCTCCAGCTTGGTATACGCCTTGGCGCTGATGTCCTGCGCGCCTAACAGCGCCGCGACCTCCACGACCAGGCAGTCCCCCCACAGCCCTCGCCAGGCGGCCGTGTGCGCGACAAGCGGTTCCAACCGTGTCCTCAGCACGAGCTCCGCCGCGGAGACATCGCCGATGCTCACGAATCGCATGCAGTCACGCATCACCGGCACCACCGGGTGCATTGACGCGGTCGCCGGCAAGGAGGCCCCTTCGAGCCACGCTTCCACCGGCCCGACCCGCCAGAGCCGGCAGGCGAACCAGTGGCCCCCGGCGACGTTGTCGGTGTCGGGCTCCTCGAGACGTACGCCGAGCTCGCGCTCCTCCGCCACCAGCTGTTCGGCGTGATCCAGGTCTCCCGTGGTGATCGTCATCATGGTGCGGCGGGTGAGCAGGATCCAGTGCAGGTGCGGGCTCGGTGTCACCCTTGCGCGCTGGAGCAGCTCGTCGAGCTGGGCGTGTACACCGGGCTCCCCGAGCTCGAGCAGCGCACTGAAGGCAGCCAGCTGCGCTTCCATGATCATGACGGAGTCGCTCGCGGTCGCAGCTGCGTCCTGCATCCGCCGGGCCAGAGCCAGCCGGTCCGATGCCGTGCCGGGTGCCCAGATCGCATCGATCTGGGACTGGACACATGCCGCCAGCAGACCGGCGTCCCCCAGCTGTTCGGCGAGCGCGACCGCTTCGAGGCTGAGCGCCCTGGCTCGCGGCAGCTGGTCCGCACTCTGGGCGAGCACACGAGCCAGGCCCGCCAGGAGCCTGGCATGGCTAGCGTCGGCTTTGCTACCGCGTACCTCCAGAGCCTCCTCGAGCGCGGCTGCCGTCGAACCGTTGGCGGTCCAGCTGTCCTCGCCACAGGCGAGCATCACCAGGGCCGCAGCGGAGAGGGAGGCACCGTCACCCACCTGTGACGCCTCCGCCGCCACCGACATCGCCACGTCACGGGCGCGCGCCGCCGCCCCCGCCCGGAAGAGTGCCTCGGCCAGCTGCAGCGCCAACCACCGCCGCTCGTCTGCGGGAACCTCGTCATCTCTGGCCAGGTCGACGGCAGTGCTGAGCAGGGCAGCTGCCTCGTCATAGGCACCTCGGCCGATGGCGTCGCGGGTGGCGGCGTCCAGCAAGTCCAGCAGCCTGGCTCGCTCCGCACCCGACCCGGTGTCCCCGGCCGCGAGAAGGTGCTGGACCAACCGACGCGCCGGCACGGCAGGCGTCCCCTCCGGGAGCGACAGGATCGCATCGGCAATCTGGCGATGCGTTGCCGCTATCGCCGGCGCGGCGATGTCCTCGCAGTGCGTGCTCTCGGTGCAGGTCGTGTGTGAAGCGAACCAGCCGATCAGGGCCGACCTGGACAACGCCCGCGAGGACGGCAGGGTTCAGGACTCGTTCGACATGTCGTTCAGAGGTCCCTTCCAGCCTGGACAGGATCGGCAACGAGGCGTCATCGCCTGCGACTGCGCAGAAACCGAGAAGCCGTCGACAGCTCGGCGGGAACAGACCCAGACGGCGATCTTCGATGGCGTCCAGCGCAGCGTCCACGTCGGAACCCGCGGCGACACTCCGGATGAACTGGTCGACCAGGAACGGATTGCCGCCAGTACGGGCGTGCACGTCCAGCGCATGCTGGGCAAGCGTCGGGGCCGTCCCTGAGCGGCGGATCATGGTTGCGGTCTCCGAACGTGTCAGCGGCGCCAACCGCACCTCCGCCGCGCGCTCGACCGCTAGGCGAAAGAGGTCGGGAGACTCCGCTTCGTCCGGCCGCGCCGTGGCCAGCACCATCAACGGCACGACCGCCAAGTGAGGCAGCAAGAAGCGCAGCAGACGCAACGAGGCGTTGTCGGCTCGATGGAGGTCGTCGAACGTCAGCAGCACCGGTCGCGCGCGCGCCTGCTCGACGAGCGCCGCGACCAGGTGGCCGAACTGCAGAGTCCGGTCGATGTGTCCGGTGTCGCCAGTTGACGGCTGGTCCATCGAGGCAACGAGAAAGGCATGGATGTCGGGCACATCACGCAGCGGCGCCAGGGCATCGATCCACGGCCAGAGCTCGGGCGCTTCCTGCCACGGGCCCGACACTCCCCACAGCTGCAGGGCGTCGTCCAGGCTGCCAGCGAAGCCGCGGGCAAGCGACGTCTTGCCGATGCCCGCCTCGCCGGTGATCACGACAAATCGGCCTTCGCCGAGGTCGCAGGTCTGCGCCCACGTGTCCAGCAGGACCTGGAGCTGAACATCTCGTCCGACCAGGGGAGGAGAGACCTTCGACTCACGCGGTCGAGGCGCCCCCTGGCCTATCGGCATACCTCACATGGTGCCCGAAACAGTCCCTCGCCTTGTCAGATTTTCGCTAGGCCCGGCCTAGCGGACACCTAGCGCCTTCAAGACGAGCGCTGCTCGACGCGGGCGGCCGGGGCCGAAGGGGTGTGCGGGATGAGCCAGAAGGACGGACTGGCCGGGGCGAGCCGGAGGGTAGCCAGGATCTCGGTGGTGGCGGTCCTGCTGCTCCCGCTGACAGGGGTGCCGGCTGCGTCGGCAGCGGCCGGGGGATGTCACCCGCAGATCCTCGACCTGGGGACGCTCGGGCGGCCGGACCAGCGAGATCATCGAGACCAACGGACGAGGCACCTGGGTGGGCAGCTCACGCAGCGCCGACGGTGTCAACCGGGCGGTGATCTGGCGCGGGACCGAGATTGTCGAGCTGGGCGCGGTCGGGGAGTCGTGGGCCTCCGACATCAACGACAGCGGTGTGATCGTCGGCAACCACAAGGAGTCCGAAGAGGACTGGCAGAGTGCTCGGGCGTTCCGCTGGCGGGACGGGGAGCTGCGCGAGCTGCCCGGGCTCGGTGGTGGCCCCACGTACGTACGTCGTCTCAACCGGGCCGGCGACGCGGCCGGCAGTGCTGCGGACGCGGACGGCAACGAGGTGCCGGTGGTATGGCGGCACCGCGCGGCTGCGCCAACCCGGCTAGCCGTCCCAGACGGGTACCTCGGCGGCTACGGCATGGCCATCAACGACCGCGGCGACGTGGCCGGAGCGGTCTACGCCGAGTTCCAGCTCGTGGCTTGGGGCTGGGACGCAGACGGCAGCAACCACCCGCTCGCCGAGATCGACCTCACCGGTTTCTCGCAGGCCAACGTCCTGGACAACCGGGGTCGCGCGGCGGGCCTGTCCGACTTCGGCGGGAACCCTGGCGCGCAGGCGTCGCTGTGGCGGCGGGGCAGCGAGGTCAGCCTTGGGGTGTTCGAGGGCAGCGACTTCAGCTTCGCGCTCGGCGCCAATGGCCAGGGTGACTACGTCGGAGTCGGGTCCTTCCCCATCGTCGGCAATGACGCCGAGGCCATGTCTTCCTCACCTCGGCCTCCTCGGTCAGGCCCGTTGCGGACCCTCATGCCTCTGTCGGGCGACCCGCATCGACGACAGCGGCGCCCACGCGGTCACCGGCGGGAACGTCGTCAGTCGGCGGCCACAGCACCACCGCGTCCGGCGAGAAGCACGCCACCGTCTGGACGTGCGCCTACCAGCAGGCCTTCGTCCCCGACCTCGACACGCTCGACGGCGCGGCTGCGGCCCGGCTGGCTCCGAGCACCGACACCCACAGGGCAGCCCAGCACGGGCTCGGCGCCCAGCGGCACACGACGGCGCATCGGCGCTGAGGCAGCAACACACTGAGAGGAGCCACATCATGGACCGCAGCACAAAGGGTGTTCGCCGGCCGACCGCGGTGACCGCGGTGACCGCCGTGACCGCCGCCATCGTGACCGCGCTGCTCGTCGGCGCCGGGACCGCGCTCGCGGCCATCCCGAACAGCAACACGCGGGAGTACACAGGCTGCTACGACAGGCGCGACGGAGACCTGCGGGTCATCGACGCCCAAGGTGACAAGAAGTGCAAGCGCGGCGAGGTGAAGATCACTTGGAACCAGCGGGGTCCCGCCGGGCCGGCCGGTCCGGCCGGCGCTCCCGGTCCAGCCGGTGCTCCCGGTCCAGCCGGTGCTCCCGGTCCAGCCGGTGCTGCTGGTCCGGCCGGTGCTGTCGGTCCGGCCGGACCGCAGGGCGCGGAGGGTCCGGCAGGGGACGTGGACGTCTTCGCCGTCCAGCACAACTTCGCGGTCGCGCCCGGGGAGAACGAGGCCACCGTGGCATGCCCCATGGGCAGCGAAGCGACGGGCGGCGGCTACCGGATCAACGGCTTCCCGTTCGACGTCACGCCGTCGGTACGGGGCAGCGGCCTGGCCTTCACGGGCAGCGACACCAACAACAACCCGACTACCTGGTTCCTTGATGTCTACAACGGGACGCAGACGAAGGCCGACATCACCGGCCAGCTGTGGGTGCTCTGCGCATGAACCCGGGAACTGCAGAAGCCGATGACTGCAGGGGTCAGCCGCTCAGTTCAGCGCTGAGCCGGCCACCCAGGTCTCCCACGGCACGTTCCAGACGCCGCCGAGACCGTTCCACGACTCGGTCGCCCGGCCGGTGCCCGTGGTGACCAGCGGGTCACCCTCCTTCACCTGGCCGAAGACCCAGCGGGCGTCGGACAGGCTGAGGTTCGTGCAGCCGTGCGAGGCGTTGGCGTAGCCGATGGAGTTGTTCCACGGGGCGCCGTGCAGGAACTCCCCCGTGGCCGTGATCCGCATCGCGTACGGCACGTCCAGGTCGTAGGCCTCCGACCCGGTGATGCCCACCGTGGTGGAGCGCATCCGGTAGCTGACGTGGGTGTCCATGATCACCTTGATGCCGGACCGGGTGGTGAACCCGGCCTTGCCCAGCGAGGTGCCCATGGTGCGGATCCGCTTGCCGTCCCGGGCGATGGTCATGCCGGTGCTTGGCGTTCGACACCCGCATCACGAAGGCGCGCCCGATACGGAACGAGGCCGCGGTGTCGCGCATGCCCCACACGCCCGGCGCCGCACGGACCTTGCGCAGGTCCGCGGTGACCGTCACGCCGGTGTGGGCGACCCAGAACCGCTTCGGCCGGAACTGCACGGTCCGCGAGGAGGTCCACGACCAGGAGGCCGGGCCGATGTCGCGCTTCGCGGTGACGTGCAGCGCCCGCTCGACGGCCGCCTTCCGGCGTACGTCGTGATTGAACGTCACGACGACCGGCCGGCCGACGCCGACGGTGCGCCCGTTCGGGGAGATGGTGGCGCGCAGCACCTTCGGCCGGCGCTCCGGTGCGGAGCGTCTCGTGCAGCACGGTCTGCTGGCCGTCCGGGCCGACCGCGGTCGCGTCCAGGATGTAGGTGGAGCGGGGCACGAGGGTGCCGGTGCTCGACCAGCGGGTCGGCGTGATCTCGCCGGGGACCTGGCGGCCGTCCGCCTTCGCGGTGAGCGTGGCGTACGTGAGGGTGCCGCCGGTGACCTTGAGGCGGACCGGCTTGCTGAGCGCCCACTTGGTCGCGCCGGCGGCCTCGCTCACGATCTGCGGCGGCGGGGTCACGGCCGGGGTGGCGGCCGGCGTCCCGTCCGCGGCGTGGACCGCGGGCAGGGTGGCGCCGGCGAGGCCCAGCAGGAGCAGCGGCGCGACGAGCACCGTCAGAGGTCGGCGAGCAAGCACAGTGGGTGACTCCGGGTATCGCGAGCGGTCAGCGGACGGGCGGTGCCGGCGGGACCGCCGGATGCGGTACACCACGGGCCATTGTGCCCCGAAAATGTCACAGAGCCGCAATTTGCAGCCGGGCACGCACAGGCGGCGCGCTCAGATCATGCGCCGTCGACGTGCTGCTTGAGCTCCGACTCGTCTACCGGATCCGTGCGGTACGGCGGCCCGTCCTTGAGGTGCAGCACCAGGCCCAGGCTCCCGGTGCCCTCAGCGGGCGGACCGGCGGCCCGCCACCGCCAACGCCGCGGCGACACCTGCACGAGCAGGGACGACGTGATGGCCAGGTCGGTCTCCAGCGGAGCCTTCGCGATCAGCCACAGCCAGAACGACCCCTCCAGCGGACGAGCCCGGGTCGGAGTGAACTCCCAGAAGGACGTCGACTCCTGCAGCCCGTACCCCCGCACGAAGACCTCGCCGCCGCGGGTGGACTTCTCGCCCACCTTCGCGTTGACGAACTTCACGTCAGCACCGATCTCGACGTTGTTCTCCCGCGCGGTGCCGTCCATCTCCGATAGAGGCCGCAGCGAGTACGCGATCGGAGCCGGGGCCGCCCGACCGTCGGCGCGCGCCAGGACGACCGTCAGCTTGGCGCCGGTGAAGATCCAGTCCTTGGCGGGCTGGAAGCTGCACGCAAGCTGCAGGTTCGCGAAGATCGCGCTGCTCTCCTGGGCCAGATGGTCCCGCAGCCGTCCGTCGTCGTCCGTCGTCGTCGGGGTCAGTACCAGCACGTCCGGCGTGCCGAGCGACGCCCGCGGACGGTCCTCGGCGGGCAGCGCCGCGTTGCCCAGGCGCCGCACGGGTTGCCAGCCGTGCGCAGGAGCCGGCCGGCGACGGCGGACCATCACGATGTAGAGCAGGAGGGCACCGAGGACGACCGCGGCGGCCACGGACAACGCCTGGATGACGTCGGAGGCTCCGGTCCCGTCCGCGGTCGGCGGTGTGGCGGACCCGCTCGGCACGGACGTGGCGGTCGGAGTCTGCGACGGCACGTCCCCCGTCCCGGTTGGTGTGGCACTTACCGACCCGCTGGGAGTCGCGCTGTCCGAGGGCCCGCCGGTCCGGGATTCGGTGACCGAGCCGGTGGGCGTCGGAGATCCCGTCGACACGGAGGGCGGCCCGGTCGACGTCTCGGCGACCAGGTAGGCCACGCCGGCGCTGGCCGCGATGACTACGGCGACGGCCAGGAGCCAGGGTCGTCGCGCGCCGGAGGCTGTTTTGCTGCGCGGCGCATCCGGGGGCGCTCGGCCGGAGCCAGGCGGGGGCGGCGCACCCGGCGGTGCGGACGGGGCCGCGCCGACCTCGATCACTCGGGTCGCCCGTGCCGGCCTGGCGGTGATGCGCATCGTGCCTCCGTACCTGCGAGCACATACGCCAGTTCCGAGGTTAGCCACGTCCGGCCGAGCCGTCGTCCGTCTCGCGCAGGCGGACGACGCGCTGCGGCGGAGGCCCCGCGGCCCACGATCGGGGGCGATAGGACATTCTGTCGACGCAGCCAACCGGGGAGGACGTCAGAGATCGTGCTCATCGCCCATCGGGCCGCCGACGGGGCTGCGCTGGCGCGAGGACTGGCCGACGTTCTCGCCGTTCCCCCGGCCGACCCGTTCGCGGCCGAGGTGGTCGCGGTGCCCGCCAAGGGCGTCGAGCGGTGGCTTGCGCAGCGCCTGTCGCACGTCCTCGGTACGTCGGCAGGTGACGGCGTCTGCGCCAACGTCGCGTTCCCGTGGCCGAGCTCCCTGGTCGACGAGGCGCTGCAGGCCTCCTCGGCCGAGCACGCCGACGCCGTGCAGCGGTGGGCGCCGGCGCGGGCGGTGTGGCCGCTGCTCGATGTGATCGACAGGTCGGTGGCCGCCGCCGAGCCGTGGTGCCGGTCGCTCGCGCAGCACCTGGGCAGCGAGGCCGACGACAAGGGGCGGCGGCTCGCGGTCGCCCGGCGGCTGGCGGGGATGTTCGACGAGTACGGCCAGTCGCGGCCGGAGATGCTGCGCGCCTGGGCGGCCGGCCGGGACGAGCGGGGCGACGGCAGCCCGCTCGACGAGGACCTCGCCTGGCAGGCCGAGCTGTGGCGGCGGCTCCGCGAGGCGCTCGGTACGCCGAGCCCGGCCGAGCTGCTCGACGACGCCTGCGCACGCCTGCGCGACCAGCCGTCGACTGAGCGGCCTCCCCGACCGGCTCTCGGTCTTCGGCGCCAGCCGGCTCTCCCCCGCCCGCCTGCAGGTGCTCGCCGCCCTCGCCGAGCACCGCGACGTGCACCTGTGGCTGCACCACTCCTCGCCCGCGCTGTGGGACACCGTCGCGCAGGCGAAGCCCGCCCTGCGCCGCAAGGACGACGAGGCCCGCCGCCGGCTCACCAACCCGCTGCTCACCAGCCTGTCCCGCGACGTCCTCGAGCTGCAGCAGCTCATCGCCCGCAGCGCGCCCGGGCAGCCAGACCGTCCTGCACGACTCGGCAGCCGAACCCCGACACCCTGCTCGGCCGGCTCAAGCAGGACCTCGCCGACGACCGCGTCCAGGACAGCCCGCCACCGCTGGCCAGCACCGACCGCAGCGTCCAGGTGCACGCCTGCCACGGCCGCACCCGCCAGGTCGAGGTGCTCCGCGAGGTCATCGTCGGGCTGCTCGCCGACGACCCCACCCTCGAGCCGCGCGACGTCCTCGTCATGTGCCCCGACGTCGAGACCTTCGCGCCGATCGTCGCGGCCACCTTCGCGATCGGCGCCGAGGACGACGCCGCCCACCCCGCGGCCAGGCTCCGGGTCCGGCTCGCCGACCGCGCGCTCCGGCAGACCAACGCGCTGCTCGCCGTGCTGTCCCAGCTGCTCGAGCTCGGCACCGCCCGGCTCACCGCCAGCCAGGTGCTCGACCTCGCCGGCACGCCCGCGGTGCGGCAGCGGTTCGGGTTCGACGACGACGAGCTCGAGCGGCTGCGCGACTGGACGGTCGGCTCCGGCGTCCGCTGGGGCCTCGACAAGGACCACCGCGCCACCTGGCAGCTCGGCGACGTCGAGCAGGGCAGCTGGCACGACGGGCTCGACCGGCTGCTGCTCGGCGCCGCCATGGAGGGCGCCCTCGACAGCTGGGGCGACGTCGTACCCCTCGACGACGTCGACAGCTCGGACATCGACCTGGCCGGCCGGCTCGCCGAGCTGGTCGACCGGCTCGCCGCCGCGCAGCACCTGATGTCCGGCAGGCACACCGCGCAGGACTGGATGACCGGCCTCGAGGACGCCGTCAGCGGGCTGGCCGCCACGACCTCCGACACCGCCTGGCAGCTGCTGCAGCTGCGCGGCGAGCTCGGCGACGTCGCGGAGGACGCCGAGGGCAGCACCGCGCTGCTCGGCCTCGCCGACGTACGCGCCCTGCTCGCCAGCAGCCTGGCCGGCCGCCCCACCCGGGCCAGCTTCCGCACCGGCACCCTCACCGTCTGCACCCTGGTGCCGATGCGCTCGGTGCCGCACCGCGTCGTGTGCCTGCTCGGCCTCGACGACGGCGTCTTCCCGCGGCAGAGCAGCCAGGACGGCGACGACGTGCTGGCCCGCGACCCCTGGGTCGGCGAGCGCGACCCGCGCAGCGAGGACCGCCAGCTCTTCCTCGACGCCATCTGCGCCGCCGAGGACCACCTCGTCATCACCTACACCGGCGCCGACGAGCGCACCGGCGCACCCGTGCCGCCGGCCGTCCCGCTCGGCGAGCTGCTCGACGCGCTCGACCGCACCGCTTCGGTGTCGTCCGGCGCGCGGGTGCGCGACGTCGTCACCACGCACCACGCGCTGCAGCCGTTCGACCCGCGCAACTTCTCGCCGGGCGCATCGCCGGGGCGGTCGTTCAGCTTCGACCCGTTGTCGTACGCCGGTGCGCGCGCCGCCGCGCTGCCGCGGCACGAGCCGGCGCCGCTGTTCGACGGGCTGCTCCCTGCGCGTGCCGGCCGCCGACGTCGACCTGGCTGAGCTGCGCAGGCTGCTGACGCACCCGGCGCGCGGCTTCCTCCGGCAGCGGCTCGGCGTTGCCGAGACCCGCGGCGAGGACGAGCCGGCCGACGCGCTGCCGGTCGAGCTGGACAACCTCGAGCAGTGGGCCGTCGGCGAGCGGGTGCTGCACCAGCGGCTGGCCGGCCTCGACGTCGCCGACTGCATCGCCCTCGAGCGGCACCGCGGCACCCTGCCGCCCGGACCGCTCGGCGACACGACGCTGCGCGACATCGGGCCCAAGGTCGAGAGCCTGCTGCAGGCCTCGACCCTCGAGCGGATGCACCCGCCCGAGTCGCACGACGTCGACGTACCGCTCTCCGACGGCACTCGGCTCACCGGCACCGTCGGCGGCGCGCGCGGCGACACCGTGCTCTCGCTGACCTACTCGCGGCTGGCCGCCCGGCACCGGCTGCTCGCCTGGATCGACCTGGTCGCGCTGTCCGTGGCGCAGCCGGACGCGGGGTGGCGGGCGGTCGCCGTCGGGCGGGGACGGGGCAGCCGCGCACAGCGCAGCGTCTTCGACCCGCTGTCCGCTCGCCGACGCCGCCGCCGCGCTGGACGAGCTGGTCGCGCTCTACCGCGCCGGGCTGCGCTCGCCGCTGCCGCTGCCGGTCAAGACCGCGGCGGCGTACGCCGAGCGCCGCAACCACTCGGACGCCCCGACCGCCCGGGACGGCGCCGCGCGGGACTGGCTCAGCCGACCGGTTCCCCGGCGAGCAGGAGGACGCCGAGCACGTGCTGGTCTAGGGCGAGAAGGCGCCGCTGACCGTGCTCACCACCCAGCGCCCCGAGGACGGCGAGGGCGGCCCGGGCTGGCACCGCGACGAGACCGACCGGTTCGGCCTGCTCGCCCGCCGGCTCTGGGGCCGGCTGCTCGACGCCGAGACGACGGTGCAGACGTGAGCGGGCCGATCGAGCGCCGAAGGTGCCGGACGTCCGGAGCCGTTCGACCTGCTCGGCCCGCTGCCCGAGGGCACGACCGTGCTGGAGGCCAGCGCCGGCACCGGCAAGACCTTCACCATCGCCAACCTGGTCGCGCGCTACGTCGCCGACGGGGTCGCGATGGAGGAGCTGCTCGTCGTCAGCTTCAGCCGCGAGTCGACCCGCGAGCTGCGGGAGCGCGTGCGCGAGCGGCTGGTCAGCGCCCGCGACGGGCTGGCCGACCCGGCGAGCATCCCGGCCGACGACCGGGTGCTGGCACAGCTCGCCGACACCGACGCCGAGCAGATCGGCGTACGGCGGCGACTGCTCGAGGAGGCGCTCACGGTCTTCGACGCCGCCACGGTCACCACCACGCACGGCTTCTGCCAGCAGGTGCTGCTCGCGCTCGGCACCGCCGGCGACCACGACACCGGCGCGGTGCTGGTCGAGAACATCGGCGACCTGGTCGCCGAGGTGGCCGACGACCTCTACCTGCGCAAGTGGGGCGCCGCCGAGCTCGGAGCCGGCCGACATGACGCGCGAGGCCTTCCACCAGCTCGCGATGGCGGCGGCGATGGACCCGGCGACCGAGCTGCTGCCCGACACGTCGACCGACGGCATGCCCGGCCAGCGCGCCCGGATCGCCGCCGCCGTGCGCGCCGAGGTCGACCGGCGCAAGCGGCGCCAGCAGCTCATCGACTACGACGACATGCTGATCCGGCTGCGGGACACGCTGGTCAGACCCGAGTCCGGGTCCGGTGGCGCGGGAGCGGCTGCGGTCGCGCTACCGGGTGGTGCTGGTCGACGAGTTCCAGGACACCGACCCGGTGCAGTGGACGATCCTGCGCGAGGCGTTCCACGGCCACCGCACCCTGGTGCTGATCGGCGACCCCAAGCAGGCCATCTACGGCTTCCGCGGCGCCGACGTGCACGCCTACCTCGAGGCGCGAGCGACGGCCTCGGTGGTGCGCACGCTGCCGACCAACTGGCGCAGCGACGCGCTGCTGCTCGACGGGATGTCCGCCGTCTTCGGCGGTGCGGCACTCGGCGACGAGCGGATCCGGGTGCTGCCGGTCGAGGCGGCACACGACGGCCGGCTGGTGTCCGCCGAGGTGCCGGTGCAGCTGCGGGTGCGTGCCGCGCGACGGGCTGCCGGTGACCAAGCAAGGCACTCTCTCGACCGGCCCCGCCCGCGACCTCATCGCCCGCGACCTGGCCGACCGGGTCGTGTCGCTGCTCTCCGGCGACGCGTGCGTGCAGCCGCGGGACGGCGGCGACGAGCGACCCGTGCAACCCGGTGACATCGCGGTGCTGGTGCGCCAGAACAGCCAGGCCCAGCTGGTGCAGACCCAGCTGCACGCGGCCGGCGTACCCGTCGTACTGACCGGGAAGACGTCGGTGTTCTCCACGCCGGCGGCCGCCGAGTGGCAGCGGCTGCTCGAGGCGCTGGAGCAGCCGCACCGGCCCACCCGGGTACGCCGGGTCGCGCTGACCTGCTTCGTCGGGTTCGACGCGGCGCGGCTCGACGCGGAAGGTGACGACTTCGCCGACGACCTCGCGCTGAAGCTGCGGATCTGGGGCGACGGTGCTCGAGGAGCGCGGCGTCGCGGCGATGTTCGAGGCGGTGTCGCTCGACCAGCAGCTGCAGCCGCGGATCCTCGAGCCTGGTCAACGGCGAGCGGCTGCTCACCGACCTGCGGCACATCGCGCAGGTGATGCACGAGGCCGCGCTCGGAGGGACAGCTCGGCCTGACCGCGCTGCTGGTGTGGCTGCGGCGGCGCATCAGCGAGGCCGCCGGCGAGGGCGGGCAGGAGCGCAGCCGCCGGCTCGAGACCGACGCCGACGCGGTGCAGATCATCACCGTGCACACCAGCAAGGGCCTGGAGTTCCCGGTCGTGATGGTGCCGTTCGCCTGGGACAACTGGGGCGGTCGCGAGCCGGCCACCGCGGTGTTCCACGACGAGCACGACCACCGGGTGCGCGACGTCGGCGGACCGGGCAGCCCCGACTGGGCCGCGCACGTGCGGCAGCACAAGCAGGAGGAGACCGACGACGAGCTGCGGCTGACCTACGTCGCGCTGACCCGCGCGCAGTCGCACCTGCTGCTGTGGTGGGCGCCGTCCTTCAACACGCCGACCTCGCCGCTGCACCGGCTGCTGCTGCACGACGACCCGGCGGCCGTCGCACCGCTGTCGATCACTGTGCCGGACGACGCGACCGCGCATGGCGGCCTTCCGCGCGCGGGCCGACCGCAGCAACGGCGGGCTCGGCATCGAGGTCGGTGCAGACGCGCCCGCCCGAGGTGTGGGCACCCGCCGTCGAGCCGGCGCCGGCGCTGCAGCTCGCGACCTTCACCCGCGACCTCGACATCGGCTGGCGGCGCACGTCCTACAGCGCGCTGACCTCCGCCGCGCACGAGCAGCGGCTGGGCAGCGAGCCGGAGGTCGCGCAGAAGGACGACGAGGCCGACCTCGAGGAGGTCCCGGCCGACGCGACGCTGCTCGACTCCGCGCTGCGCGACGTCGTGTCGGCGTGGGACGCGATCCCCGGCGGCGCCGCCTTCGGCACGCTGGTGCACACCGTGCTCGAGCAGCTCGACGACCCGGCCGACGACGACAGCGGTCGCCGCAACCGTTGCGACGCAGGTCGCCCGCTTCGCGCCGGACCTCGATGCCGAGCTGCTGACCACCGCGCTGCTCGCCGCGCTGGCCACCCCGATGGGCGACCTGACCGACGGCGCCGCGCTGACCGGCGTACCGGCCCAGGACCGGCTGCCCGAGCTCGACTTCGAGCTGCCGCTGGCCGGCGGCGACGAGGCGCGCACGTCGTCGGTCGTCCTCAGCGACGCGTTCCTCAAGGACGTCGTGCCGCTGTGGCGCGCGCACGTGCCGACCGGTCCGCTGTCGTCGTACGCCGATGCGCTCGCCGACCTGCCGGACGTGCCGTTGCGCGGCTACCTCACCGGCAGCATCGACGCCGTGCTGCGCGTCGGCGCACCGGCAGCGCCCCGCTACCTCGTCGTCGACTACAAGACCAACCGGCTCGGCGGGTACGACGAGCCGCTGACCGCCTGGCACTACCGGCCGGCCGCGCTGGAGACCGCGATGATCGAGGCGCACTACCCGCTGCAGGCGGTGCTGTACGCCGTGGCGCTGCACCGCTACCTGCGGTGGCGGCAGCCGGCGTACGACCCGGACGTGCACCTCGGCGGGTGCCTCTACCTGTTCCTGCGCGGCATGTCCGGGCCGGGCGTGGTCGACGCCGACGGCAAGGCGCCCGGAGTGTTCGCGTGGCGGCCGCCGACCGGGTCTGGTCACCGGGCTGTCCGACCTGCTGGCAGGTAAGTCGTGACGGCGACCCACGACGCGTCGCTGGCGCTGCGGGCCGACGGGCTGCTGTCGGCGTTCAACCGGGCCGGCATCCTGACGGCCGCCGACGTGCACGTGGCGCGCCGGCTCGGCGCGATCGGCGGCGAGACCGACGACGCGGTGCTGCTCGCGGCCGCGCTGGTGGTGCGGTCGACCCGGCACGGCTCGGTGGTGCTCGACCTCGCGACGGCCGAGGAGACGACGAGCCCGGACGTCGACGACGAGGCCGACGCGCCGGTGGTGGAGGTGCCGCTGGACTGGCCGGGCAGCGACTGGGTGGCACGGTGCACGGCCAGCCCGCTGGTCGACGATGGGCAGCGCGGCGGTCCGCTGCGGATGGCCGGCTCGCGCCTGTGGCTGGCGCGGTACTGGGACCAGGAGGAGCAGGTCGCCGCCGAGCTGCTCGAGCGGTCGGCGACGCAGCCGGACGACCTCGACGCCGCAGCTGCTGGCGGCCGGGCTGGACGCGGCTGTTCCCCGGCGCGGGCGATGCCGACCAGCGCGCGGCCGCGGCGGACGTGTGCGCTGTCGCGGGTCAGCGTGCTGGCCGGCGGGCCCGGGCACCGGCAAGACGACGACCGTGAGCCGGCTGCTGGCGCTGCTGCGCGAGCAGCACCCGGACTGGCGGATCCGGCTGGCGGCACCGACCGGCAAGGCCGCCGCCCGGCTCGAGGAGGCGGTCCGGTCGTCGACGGCCGACGCTGCCAGCGGAGGACAAGCTTCGCCTCGGCGAGCTGCCCGCCACGACGCTGCACCGGCTGCTCGGCTGGCGACCCGAGGCGCGCAGCCGGTTCCGGCACGACCGCACCAACCGGCTGCCGGTCGAGGTCGTCGTGGTCGACGAGGCGTCGATGGTGTCGCTGACGATGATGGCCCGGCTGCTCGAGGCGCTGCGGCCGTCGACCCGGCTGGTGCTGGTCGGCGACCCCGACCAGCTCGCGTCGGTCGAGGCGGGCGCGGTGCTCGGCGACCTGGTCGACGCGCACGACGCCGTGAGCTGCCGCGACGTGCGCAGGGCGACAGGCGGCCGGACGCGGGTCGCCGTCGCCACGCTGGCGACCAACCGCCGGTTCCCCGCGACCAGCGGCATCGCGCTGCTGGCCGCCGCGGTGCAGGAGGGCCGCGGCGACGACGCCCTGGAGGTACTGCGCTCGGCCGACACCCCCGAGGTCGAGCTCGTCGAGGTCGACGACGGCACGCAGCTGTCGCCCCCGCAGCTCGACGGCGTACGGGCCGATGTCGTGGTCAGCGGCGCGGCGCTGCTCGACGCCGCCGAGCGCGGTGACGCGGCCGCCGCCCTCGAGGCGCTGGACCGGCACCGGCTGCTGTGCGCGCACCGCCGCGGCCCGCGCGGCGTGCAGCACTGGAGCGCGCTCGCTGCCCGCTGGATCAACGACGAGCACCCGGTGCTGCCGCGCGCCGACGGCCGCTACGCCGGCGAGCCGCTGATGGTCACCGCGAACGACTACGAGATCGGGCTCTACAACGGCGACACCGGCGTGGTCGTCGACGACGGCAAGGGCGGGCTCACGGCAGTCTTCGGCCGCGGCGGCGACCCGATCGCGGTGCCGCTCGTCCGGCTCGGCGCGGTGCGGCCGCTGCACGCGATGACCGTGCACCGCAGCCAGGGCAGCCAGTTCGCCCGCATCACCGTGCTGCTGCCGGCCGGCCGGCTCACCGCTCGGCACCCGCGAGACGCTCTACACCGCGGTGACCCGCGCAACGACGCACGTCCGCGTGATCGGGTCAGCCGAGGCCTTCGTCGAGGCCGTCGGCCGCCCCGCTGCCGGCCACCGGCCTGCGCGACGCCTGTCGGGTCCGCCACCAGCGCACCTATAGCCTGATAGCGGCGCCGCTATCAGGGCTATAGGCGGGCGACTGGTGCCCCACACCGCGTGGAAGACGCTCCGACGACGTCACCCAGACTTCACCTGCGCGCAGCACGGCCGAGACATGTCGCGTCAAGGATTGTCGTCATGATTCATATGGACCCACTGCCCGAGCTCTGCGACTGCGGCCAGCCGGTCGAGCCGTGCCCCGGCTGCTCCGCCCCGCGGTGCACCACCTGCGAGCCCTACGTCTCCGAGGACTGCACGGTCGTCTTCTCGCGGGCCAGCTAGCCGACCGCGACGGTCAGCCGACGGCGGTGAGATCGCGGGGAGTCGGTGTCGTGAGCGCAGGCCTGTCCACGCATAGACCGTCTAGCGCTGGCGGGCAAGCCACCTGACAACGGGGCCCGCGGTGACGGCTGCCTTGTCCCGGTCTCGAGCGAGCTGGTGAAGTTCCGAGGCAAGTGTCTGCGCGAAGTCCGGACCCACGATGCCCCGACCCCGCTTCTCAAGCCACCTGTCCAGATCCCCGGCCGTGATGAGGTCGACGGGACCGAGTCCCGCCTCGACCCGCCGGCTCTGTACGCCCTTGCTCCCGGGGCCACAGATGACCAGAGCGGCCGTGACGAGATCGGGTGGCAAGCCGGTCGTCTGAGCTTCAGCCAAGGTGTTCCGCAGGCTGCGCGCCTTGCGTGCCGCTGCGTCGGCCTGAACAGAAAGTTCCTTGGCGGATGGGGTTCGGGACCGCCACTTGGTCTCGACGGCGATGACGCCACACGGGGCGACGACGACGTGGTCGACGTCCTCCCGGCCGAACTTCAGGCTTGCGACAACGTCGAAGACGTTCGGTGACTTGCGCAACGAGCCAGCGGTCCTCCGTCAGATAGGACAGGGCGGCTTTCCACGCCTCGACCCGGCCCCCGTTGACCCTTCTCTTGTTGCGCATGTGCGGGTCTTCGGCTTCGAGTCACCGCTTCTTGATCACGCAATTCCCGCCAGCGAGCCGGCTGACCTACGCCGGCCGGGTGTCGGACAGCAGGCCGACCTGCCAGGCGTCGAGCTGGGCGAGCCAACCGTCGGCGCCGATCTCGGCGTACGTCTCGCGGGCACTCACGACCAGCGGCGCAGCGTCTGCGGCCCGGTCCTGCTCGACCAGCCACCGGGCCAGCTCCTCCTGCGCGCGGGCTTGCTCACCTACGGCGCCGAAGGCTCCCAGGGCCTCGACCCCGGCGCGCAGATCAGCCTCCACGCACTGACGGGTCAGCGCCACGCGCCGCCCCGACCAGGCCGCGGAGCCGCAGCCACTGCGCGCCCACGCCGGGTGAGACGAGTCCCGGCTGGGCAGTCGCCACCGGCTCGAGCAGGCGCTCGGCAAGGTCGAGGTCGCCGGCCGCCAGGGCGGTGAGCACCAGCGGCGGCCACAGCGTATTGAAGTCGTCCTCGATGCCGGACGCGGCAAGCAAGTGCTCGACTGTCGCCGCGGCAAGGGCGACGGCAGCAGTGTCGTCACCGGCTAGCCGGGCCAGGGTGAGCTCGTTGCTGGTGATCCATGCCAGCGTCGACTCGTCGTCCGTGAAGTCGCCGACGACCACAACGGAATCCGGGGCCGGGGCGCCAACGGCGTCGCAGAGCCAGCCCTCGATCGTCACCAGCGTCACCGAGGACCGTCTGGTCGGTCGTGCTCTCGTAGGCCTCGGACAGCAACCGGCGCACATCGGCGTACCGGCCCGCAGTCCACAACGCGATCAGGTGGTTCAGGGTCGCGTAGTGGGCCCACTCGTTCAGGCCGGCCCGGCGGGACACCTCGATCGCCTCGCTCGACAGCGCCAACGCGGCCGACAGGTTGCGGCTGTTGCTGGCCGCGGCCAGGTTGACCAGGGCTCGGGCCAGCGGACCGGGAAGGTCGTGGTCACGGACGATGGCGATCGCCGTCTGGTCCGAAGCCATCCCGCTCGCCGGGGCGCCGATCGCGGGATAGCGCAGACCCATCTGGATGTGCGCGTTGGCCAGCGCGTCCTGATCACCGAGAGCTTCGGCCAGCAGCAGCATCTGCTCGGTGTAGCGGGCCTGGGCGTCCCAGTCCGCGGTTCGCGCCGTCGCCCGGGACAGCGCGGCAAGCAGCCGGAGCAGGGCAGGTTCCGCCCCAGGACGATCGCTGACCAGACGAACCCGAGCCTCGGCGAGCTCGATCGCAGCCGCGTTGTCGCCGGAAAGCATCACTGCGGTCGCCTGAGCGGCCACTGCGTGCGCCGCGTCGACCGGATTGTCGAGCCGGTCGTAGCCGTCAGCGGCCCCGGTCGCGTGCTTGCGAGCCTGCGGGTAGTTGCCGGCGTCGAGGGCCGCCTGGGCAGCCTCGAGCTGAAGTCGAGCCTGGTCGGCGGGCTCGGGGGCGAGGTCGAGAGTCGCCTCGAAGAGGCGCAGCGCCTCGGCGGGGGCACCGATGCGGCGGGCTCGGAGAGCGGCGCGCTCGAGGTGGTCCCGGGCCTGGCTCCGGAGCTGCGGGACGTCCGCGTCGCCGGCCGAGGACGAGTCCACCGCGTCGAGCAGGTGCTCGGCGATGAGGACCGCGAGCTCGTCGCCGCGGTCGGGCTGCGCGACAAGGTGCGCGGCCGCCGCCAGGTGCCGGGCCTTGCGGTCGCGTCGAGCCTGCGTGGCGTACGCGACCTGGCGGACCACCGACTGCACGAACCGGTACTGCCCGCGCTCGGCGCTGAACCGGTCGACCTGCAGCGCCACGATCTCCTTGCGCACCAACGAGCCCAGCACCGAGTCGAGGGTGGCGTCGTCGCACCCCAATGCCACCAGGCCGTCGCGGGCGAACGTCGCACCCAGCACGCTGGCATCGGTGACGACCCGCTTCTCCTCGGCGGTGAGCGCGTCGAGACGGGCCGCGACCAGCGCCTGCAGCGAGGCCGGGGCGCCGATGGCCGCGAGGTCCAGGTCCGCGCCGTCCGCCGGCACGTACTGGCCGCCGCTCGCGATGACGAGGTCCCGGTCGATCAGGGCGCGCACCGTCTCGACGGCGAACAGCGGAACGCCTTCCGCCCGCTCGACCAGCGCGGCCCGCGTGCTGGCGGGCAGTCCGACCACCAGGCCGTCGACGAGGTCGGCCATCGCGGAGTCGTCCAACGGCTCCAGCCGTACGACGGTCGCGCGCCGGCCCCCGAGGTCCGGCCGTCGGTCCAGCAGCTCGGGACGGGCGACCGCGAGCACGAACACCGGGGCCCGCGCGGTCGACAGCAGGTGGTCGAGGAAGTCGAGCAGCCCGTCGTCGGCGTGCTGGGCGTCGTCGATCACCAGGACGACGATGCCGCCCTGCTCGGCGAGGTGCTCGAGGAAGGCCGTCCAGGCGGCGAACATGTCCTCCCGGACGAAGGTGGCGCCGGACCCGCACCGAGCAGGACCGCGAGCCGTGGTCGGAGCCACTCGCGCTCGTCCGGGTCGGCCACGTACTCGGCCAGCCCGGCGTCGAGGTGATCGAGCACCACCTCGCCGGTGTCCGACTCCACCAGCCCGAACCGGCCCCGGATGGCCTCGCTGAGCGCCCAGAAGGCGATGCCGTCCCCGTAGGACAGGCAGCGACCGCTGTGCCACCAGCTCGGAGCGGTCAGCCCGTCGGCGTACTTCTCGAACTCCCAGGCCATCCGCGACTTGCCGATCCCGGCCGCGCCGTCCAGGACGACCAGCCGGGGACGGCGCGACTCCTCGGTGCCGTGGAAGAGCTCCTTGACCATCCGCAGCTCGGAACCGCGCCCGGTCAGCGGGGCCTCCAACCCGTCGACCCGCTGCCCGCCGCCGACGTCCGCGACGACGACACCGGCCTCCCACAGCCGCATCGGCTCGGACTTGCCCTTGAGCGCGTGCTCACCGGTGTCGGTGAAGGTGATCGCCGCCGAGCTCAGCCCACGGGTCGTCTCGTCGACCCAGACCCGACCCGGCTCCGCGGCGCCCTGCACCCGCGCGGCGGTGTTCACGGCGTCGCCGGCGACCATGCCCTCCGCCGTGGCCCCGACGGTGACGGCCACCTCCCCGGTCACCACCCCGACCCGCAGCGCGAGGCCCTGCGGCTCCGACCTCCTGGCCCATCGCCGCGACGGTCGCGACCAGCTCGAGGCCGGCGCGGACCGCGCGCTCGGCGTCGTCCTCGTGCGCGACCGGGACACCCCACACCGCCATCACCGCGTCGCCGATGAACTTCTCGACGACACCGCCGTACCGGCCGATCACCACTCGGCACTGCGCGAAGTACGTCGAGAGGAGCTCGCGCACCTCCTCGGCGTCCCTGCTCTCCGAGAGCGGGGTGAAGCCGACCAGGTCGCCGAACAGCACCGAGGTGACCCGGCGTTCGGCGACCGGCCGCTCGGTGACGGGCGCAGCGGCCGGCGTCGGCGCCGTCGTCGAGCGGCTGCCCGCAGTTGCCGCAGAACCGCCCGCGCTCGGCCGGCGTGCCGCACGCGCTGCAGGTGCGCAGCGGCGCGGGTGTGCCGCACTCCAGGCAGAACCTGGCGCCGGCCGGGAGCTGTTCGGCGCACGCCGCGCAGGTGCTCACGCCACCTCCCACGTGGGGTCTCGAAGCCCCCGCCGCCGGTGCTCGATCCGCACCTGGGACGACGGTACTCAGCCGGAGCCGGTCGCCGCGACGCTTCGAGATCTTCCGTCAGCGGCGAGTCCCGACGGGTGGCGCAGGCCCACCGTAGATGGGCTGAATCGTCCGCATTCCGGGCGAGGCCGTACCGGCCCGCGACCGGCCCGCGTCAGCATCGACTCGCGGCAGAATATGCAGCCATGTTCATCGACTGTCAGAGAGGCGACGCGACATGACCAGCTCTGATCCACCGGCCCTGACCATCGTCCAGCCCGGCGAGGGCCGCAGCGGACAGCTCGGCTCGATCGGCGTCGACTTCAAGCTCTGGGGCGCGGACACCGGCGGCGCGGTGTCGGTCGTCGAGCACCCGTTCCCGGTCGGCGCCCTCGTCCCGCCGCACCTGCACACCCGCGAGGACGAGTACTCGATCGTCACCGAGGGCGAGATCGGCTTCCGGTCCGGCGACCGTGAGGTCGTGCTGGGCGCGGGCGGCTACATCACCAAGCCGCGCGGCGAGCTGCACGCGATGTGGAACGCCGGCAAGGTGCCGGCTCGGATGATCGAGATCATCAGCCCGGCCGGGTTCGAGCACTTCTTCGCCGAAGTGGCCGACGTACTAGCCGGCGGCCCTCCCTACCCGGAGGAGGGTGCCGACCTGGCCGAGCGCTACGGCCTGCAGATGGGCGACCCGCCGTGGCTCCCCGACCTGATCGACCGCTACGGCCTCACACCGCCTCCTCGATAGCCTGGCTCGATCCGCGAACGGGAGGCTAGCCATCAACGACACTGTCGGCGCACTCGACGAGCTCGTCCGCCGCCTTCCGGACAGCCGGCTGGTCACCGACCGCGACGTCGTCGGGAGCCTCGACCACGACCAGGCCTCGTGGGCTCACGTCGGGCAGGCCGTCGCGGTCCTTCGCGTCAGCACGCGCGAGGAGGTGTCGCAGGCGGTCGCGGCCTGCGCCGACCTCGGCGTGCCCGTCGTCACGCGCGGCGCGGGCACCGGACTGTCCGGCGGCGCGAACGCCACCGACGGCTGCCTGATCCTCGACGTCTCCGGCCTGAACCGGATCCTCGAGATCGACACCGACAACCAGGTCGTCGTCGTCGAGCCGGGCGTCATCAACGACGACCTCAAGGCCGCCGTCGCCGCCGAAGGACTCTGGTACCCGCCCGACCCGGCGAGCTCGCCGTGGTCGACCATCGGCGGCAACGTCGCGACCAACGCCGGCGGCCTGTGCTGCCTCAAGTACGGCGTCACCCGCGACTACGTCCTCGGGCTCGAGGCCGTGGTCGGCGGACCGGGCGGCGCGTACGGCACGACGGTGCGCCTCGGTCGGCGTACGACGAAGGGCGTGAGCGGTCTCGACCTGGCCAGCCTGTTCGTCGGGTCCGAGGGGACGCTCGGCATCATCACCGAGGTGACCCTGCGGCTGCGGCCGGCGCGCACGGAGCCGCCGCGCACCGTCGTCGGCGCGTTCAACAGCCTGGTGGACGCCGGGCAGGCCGTGGCCGCGTGCACCCGACAAGGGCTGGTGCCTGCCGTCCTCGAGCTGCTCGACAAGTACACCCTGCAGGCCGTCGAGGACTGGAAGCACCTCGGCCTCGACCCGTCCTTCGAGGCGCTGCTGCTCGCGCAGGTCGACACCCCCGGCACCTCGGGCGACACCGAAGCCGCAGCGATCGCCGACGCCTTCACCTCGGCCGGCGCGCGTCTGGGCCGAGGCCAGCACCGACGCGACCGAGGCGGAGGCGCTGTTCGCGGCGCGCAAGCTGGCCTACCCCGCACTCGAACGCCTCGGTCCGGTCCTCACCGAGGACGTCTGCGTGCCGCGGTCGCAGGTGCCGGCGATGCTGCAGGCGATCGACAAGATCGCGACCGAGCACGGCGTGCAGATCGCGACCATCGCGCATGCCGGCGACGGCAACCTGCACCCGCTGATCATCACGCCGGCCGACGACGAGAAGGCGCGCGAGGCGGCGCAGGCCGCGTTCGAGGAGATCCTCGACCAGTGCATCGCGCTCGGCGGCACGGTGACCGGCGAGCACGGCGTGGGCCTGCTCAAGCGCGACGGCATGCGCCAGGAGATGCACCCCGGCGCCCTGGCGATGCAGGCGGCCGTCAAGGCGGCGCTGGACCCGCTCGACCTGTTCAACCCCGGGAAGATCTACGGCGACCCGACGGGCACTATGGGGTCATGGTCACCGCCGTCCAACCCCTGACGGACGTGCAGACCTGGCTGCGCGGCAGCGGGCTCGAGATCCTGCTCATCATCACCGGCGCGATCCTGCTGGCCCGGGCCGTGAGCTGGGTCGGCGAGACCACCACCGAGCGCATCGACTCCAACGTCGAGGAGTCCGACGCGCTGGTCCGCTCCGAGGCCGCCAAGCACCGGCACGCCCTGACCCAGGTCGTCACCTGGACCCTCGTCGTCCTGATCTACATCGTCGCCGCCGTCCTGGTCGTGCAACGCATCGGCATCCCCACCGGCAGCCTGGTGGCACCGGCCGCGGTGATCGGCGTCGCCCTCGGCTTCGGCGCGCAGCGCCTCGTGCAGGACGTGCTGTCCGGCTTCTTCGTCATCACCGAGCGGCAGTACGGGTACGGCGACGTCGTCCGGCTCTCGGTCCCCGGCACCGGTGCGCCGGTGCAGGGCACCGTCGAGGACGTCACCCTGCGGGTGACCCAGCTGCGCACCGTGAACGGTGAGGTCGTCATCACGCCCAACGGCCAGATCGTGCAGGCGACCAACCTGTCGCGCGACTGGGCGCGCGCCGTGATCGACGTGCCGGTGCCGAGCACCGCCGACGTCAGCACCGTGACGGCGATCCTGCAGGAGGTCGGTACGGCGGCGTACTCCGACGACGAGCTGCGACCGCTGCTGCTGGACGCCCCGACCGTGATGGGCGTGGAGAGCATCGAGGTCGACACGCTCGAACATCCGGATCGTGGCGCGGACGTTGCCGGGCAAGCAGTTCGAGGTCGGCCGGCAGATGCGGGCGCGCATCGCCGACGCCTTGCGCATCGCGGGCATCGTCGTCGCGCCGACACTGAACACCGAAGAGCCGAGCGGCCAGGCAGCGGACTGATGAGCGCGCTGCGCCGGATCCGGCCGACCACCTGGGCGCTCGCCGCCTTCTTCGTCGTGACCCTCGTCGTCTACCTGCTGGTCCGCCCGCCGCCCCCGCCCGAGGTCGTCGTGACCCCGGCGCAGACGATCACGCCGAGCCCGACCCCGAAGGCGACGAAGACCAAGAAGCCGACCCGGACACCCAGCCCGACGGTCACGTCCACCACACCGACACCCACGCCGTCGGTCACCACCACCACGCCGACCGACTCCGGCTCCGTCACCGTGCCGGAGACGCCGGCCACCAGCCCGACGGCCGAGACGACACCCCGCGCCGTACCACCTGAGCCGAGACGCACGACCGGCCGCGAACCCCGTGGGGTTCGCGGCCGGTCCGGTTGCCGACAGCGTGCGTCGGCGGTGCTGCCGACGCGGTGCGTCAGCGGTTGTAGGCGAGGCCTCCGGTGCGGGCCTGCCGGGTGAGGATCCGCTCGATCGGAGCGATCTCCTCGGCGGTGTGCCGCGAGAGCATCGCGTAGAGGTCCTGGCGGTCGGAGTCGGTGCGGTACTCCGCGATCTCCCGCTCCAGCTGGCGCTGCTCACGCAGGCCGGCGCGGTAGCGATCCGCGGTGGTACGCACTGTCGTGACGGTGGATCGAATGAAGCTCATGGCTTGCCTTGTCGAGTGAGACGGTGCCGACCGAGGCTTCGGCCGACACCTCAAGTCTCGGCACCCAGATGACGTTTGCCCTGCTCCCGCCGGTGTCTTCTGGGTCACATCGTCCGTCGCGAGCGTGCGTGGTGATGCACGTCACCGAGCGCGGTTAACAGTCGATGTCGGCGTCGTCTCCGGGACATGTCGAGCCGGGCCGGCCAGCGACACCAACGCGATGTTGACGGCCCCTTCCCACGAGCGGATGCTCCGGGAGTGGCCGCCGACACGACGAGCAAGGCGCTCGACCGGGGACGCGACGCCTTCCAGCGGGAGGCGTGGGCGACCGCGGCCGACGACCTCACGGCGGCGGCCGAGGAGTCGCCGCTCGACGCCGCCGACCTGGAGCGGCTGTCCGTCGCGGCCCACCTCGCCGGCCGGGCCGACGACAGCGCCGCCGCCTGCGAGCAGGCCCACCACGCGTACCTCCGCGAGGACAACCCGGAGCGGGCCGCTCAGTGCGCGTTCTGGCGGTCGATGGCGCTCGATCTTCCGCGGCGAGACGGCGCGCGCCGGCGGCTGGGTCGCCCGCGGTCAGCGGCTGGTCGACGAGCACGGCCTCGACGGCCCGGCACACGGCTACCTGCTGCTGCCGTCGGCGTTCCAGGCACTGTTCGGCGGCGGCGGCCCGGCGGCGGCGTACGCCATCTTCGAGCAGGCCACCGCGATCGGCGAGCGCACCGCCGAGCGCGACCTGGTGGCGCTCGGCCGGCACGGTCTGGGCCAGTCCCTGATCATGCGCGGCGACGTCGCGTCCGGCATGGCGCTGCATCGACGAGGTGATGACCGCGGTCACCGCCGGCGAGGTCGGGCCGATCGCCGAGCGGGCTCATCTACTGCGCGGTCATCGAGACCTGCCACGACATCTACGACTTCCGGCGCGCCCGCGAGTGGACCGCCGCGCTCAGTGCCTGGTGCGCGGCCCAGCCCGAGCTGGTCCCCTACCGCGGGCAGTGCCTGGTGCACCGCTCCGAGGTGATGCAGCAGTCCGGCGACTGGCCGGACGCGATGCAGGAGGCACGGCTCGCCTGCGAGCGGCTCTCCACTCCGACCGTGCAGCCGGCGCTCGGCCGCGCGATGTACCAGGTCGGCCGAGCTGCACCGGCTGCGCGGCGAGACCGACGAGGCCGACGCCGCCTACCGCCAGGCCAGCGAGTACGGCCACCACCCGCAGCCCGGGCTCGCCCTGCTGCGCGTCAACCAGGGCCGGCTCGACGCGGCCGCCGCCGCGATCCGCAATGCCGCCGACGAGGCGACCGGACCAGCTGAACCGGGCACCGTTGCTGGCGGCGTGCGTCGAGATCACGCTCGCCGCCGGTGACGTCGCTGCCGCCCGGGCCGCCGCCGACGAGCTGACCGGCATCGCCACCGACGTCGCCGTGCCGGTGCTGCTCACCATGGCCGCGCACGCGCGGGGCGCGGTGCTGCTCGCGGAAGGCGACCCGCGGGCAGCGCTCGATGCGCTGCGCGAGGCCGGCGACGGCTGGCGCAGCCTGCAGGCGCGGTACGACGGCGCGCGCACCCGGGTCCTGCTCGGCCTGGCCCGGCGGCGCGCTCGGCGACGACGACACCGCGCAGCTCGAGCTCGACGGCGCCCGCGCGGTGTTCGTCGAGCTCGGCGCGGCACCCGACGTCGAGCGGCTGGACCGGCTCGCCCCGCAGCGAGCCGAGCCGGCAACGGCGCGGGCGTCCTGAGCCCGCGCGAGCTCGAGGTGCTCCGGCTGGTCGCGACCGGCCGGACCAACCACGCCATCGCGACCGAGCTGGTGCTCAGCGAGAAGACGGTCGCCCGGCACCTCAGCAACATCTTCGCGCAAGCTCGGGCTGTCGTCCCGGTCGGCCGCCACGGCCTACGCCTACGAGCACGACCTGGTCTGAGCGCCCGATGGGTAGAACTACCCATCCCCGCGCCACCGAGTTGGGTGCTTCGGCCGAAGCCGCCGCGCACACGTCTCCCTAGCGTCGAACGCAGACGAGAGGGAGGTCCGCCGTGGACACCATCAGCACCGACCCGCAGCACATCGAGACCGTCATCATCGGAGCCGGCCAGGCCGGGCTCTCGACCGGCTACCACCTGCGCAAGCGCGGCCGCGAGTTCGTCATCCTCGACTCGTACGAGCGGGTCGGCGACAACTGGCGCTGCCACTGGGACTCGCTGCAGCTCTACATCCCGGCACTCGCAGCAGGGCTGCCCGGCATGGACTTCCCCGCGCCGCGCAACACGTACCCGACCAAGGACGAGATGGCCGACTACCTCGAGGCCTACCGGGCGCGGTTCGACCTGCCGGTCCGCGGCGGGGTGCGGGTGCGCACGGTCAGCCGCGACGGCGAGCAGTACGTCGTCACCTGCACCGACGGGTCGTCGTACACCTGCGACAACGTGGTGGTCGCGACGGGCACCTTCGGCCGGACGCCGAACGTGCCGGCGTTCGCGGGCGAGCTGGACCCTGCGATCCGTCAGCTGCACTCCAGCGACTACAAGCGCCCGTCCCAGCTCAAGCCCGGCGGCGTGCTGGTCGTCGGCGCTTCGCACTCCGGCGGCGACATCGCCTTCGAGGCCGGCGCGGCCGGGCACCCGGTGGTGCTCAGCGGTCCGATCCACGGGGAGATCCCGTTCCGGCCGGGGACGCCGGCCGCCAAGGTCGCGACCCCGATCCTGTTCTTCCTCGCCAAGCACCTGCTCACCATGCGCACGCCGCTCGGCCGCAAGATGCGGCCGGAGATCCGCGCGCACGGCGGCCCGCTGATCCGGGTGAAGAAGGAGGACCTGGCCCGGGTCGGCGTCGAGATGACCGACGCCCGCACGGTCGGCGTGCAGGACGGCCGGCCGGTGCTCGACGGCGACCGGGCCCTCGACGTGACGAACGTGGTCTGGTGCACCGGCTTCAAGCAGGACTTCTCCTGGATCGACCTGCCGATCATCGGCGACGACGGCTGGCCGATGGAGCGGCGCGGCGTCGTGGACGCGGCGCCCGGCCTCTACTTCGTCGGCCTGGCCTTCCAGTACGCGTTCTCCTCGATGCTGATCGGCGGCGCCGGCCGGGACGCGCGAGTACGTCGTGAAGCAGCTCGACTGCGCGGTCGGCCACGCCTGCCCGGGCTCGCGCCGGCACGGCGGCCTGACGCACTTCCCGGGTGTCGGTGCCGGCTGCGACGATCCCCTTACAGCGCGGGAGCCGCCGGTGAAGGCGTGGTCCGCGACGACTGAGCCGCAGGTCTCGCACCGGCGACTCGTCGCGGCAGGGCCTGACCACGCCGATGGCCGACGCCGGGCCGGCCGACGCAGCAGCGGCCATGTGCGGCACCCACGCCCAGGTGCAGTCCGCCGCCGAGCTGTCGATCGCGCTCCGGCTCGCCGACGCCACCCAGTCCGACGTCCGCACCGCGCTCTGGGACGACCGCAGCCTGGTGAAGGCGTTCGGCCCGCGCGGGACCGTGCACCTGCTCCCCGCGCGGGACCTGCCGATGTGGGTCGGCGCGCTGTCCGCCGTGCCGCAACCGCGGTCGCCGTTCGCACCGGACGCGCAGATGACGGAGCAGCAGACCGACGACGTGCTCGCGGCGATCGCCGACGCCCTGGCCGACGCGGACCTGACCGTCGACGAGCTGACGACCGCGATCGTCGAGCGCACCGGGCCGTGGGCCGGCGACCTGGTGATGCCGGCGTTCCAAGGGATGTGGCCGCGGTGGCGGCAGGCGCTCTCCCTGGCCGGCGCCCGCGGCGTGCTCTGCTTCGGACCCAACCGCGGTCGCGTCGTCACGTACACGAGCCCCCGGCGGTGGCTGCCGGACACGACGTGGACGACGACGGCGGCGCCCAGCCGAGCTGCTGCGCCGGTACCTGTCTGCCTACGGACCAGCGACCCCGCAGCACTTCGCGCGCTGGCTCAACGCCTCAGTCACCTGGGCGACCGAGCTGTTCGCGTCGCTCGACGACGAGCTCGAGCCGGTCGAGGTCGAGGACACTGCCGCCTGGCAGCTCGCCGGTGAGGTCGCGGGTCCCGACGCCGAGGGTGTCCGGCTGCTGCCGTACTTCGACGCGTACGCCGTCGCCGGTCAGCCACGCACGCTGCTCTTCCCGGGACCGGCCTGGGACCGGGCCCTCGCCCGCGGCCAGGCCGGCAACTTCCCGGTCCTGCTCGTCGACGGCACGGTCGCCGGCGTGTGGCACCACCGGCGGGCCGGCCGGAAGGTCGCCGTGACGGTCGAGCCGCTGGGCCGGCTGACCGCAGGCCGGCGACGCGAGCTGGAGCAGCAGGTCGCGCGGGTCGGCGAGATCCTGGAGGCGACCGCGGAGCTCACCGTGGGACCGGTGTCGGTCGGCCCGCACGCCTGGCGACGTCAGCCGACGAGCGGGACGCCGAGACGCACCGGCTCGCCGCGCTCGGCTGCTGCGGTGACCTGCTCGATCGGCTGCCAGGTCGAGCCGCTCGAGCCACGCAGCGCGGACACCAGACCGTCGGTCACGACGTACTCCAGCGGCTCGCCGTGCGAGCCGTACCCGCTGCCACCGGTCATCCGCAGCCGCCACTCGTCCTCGACGACCAGGTCGACCGGCGCCTCCGACGGATCGTCGGACGTCGGGTCGAGCCAGACCAGCCGGCCGCCCAGGTCTGCCACGTCGGCCACGCCCCACAGGTTGGCGAACCGGCCGGCGAAGCGCGACACGTCCTGCCCGCTGCGGGGCGCGTCGCGGTCGGCCGCCAGGGCGAGCAGCCGGAACAGGCCGGAGGCCAGCACGTCGGCCGGGCCGTCGATGGCGTTGGTCAGCACGCTGACCGCGATGCCGTTCTCGGTGTCGAGCAGGGTGCGGGTGATGTGGCCGGGCCAGCCGCCGCCGTGCCCGAGCAGCCGCCGGCTGCCGACGTGGCTGACCATCATCCCGAGCGCGTACTCCGCCAACGGCTCCGGACCCGGGCCGTCGACCCGCCACTCGGTCCGCTGCATGACGCGCTTCGCGTCGTCGTCGAGCAGCCGGTCGTCACCGGGGATGTGCGCGGCGACGTACCTGCACGAGGTCCTCCGCGGTGCTGACGAAGCCGGTCGCCGGCGCCATCGCCCCGGTGGCAACGTGCTCGACCGCGAGCCGCTGCTCGGCGTACGCGAGCGCGCTGTGCCCGCCGGCGTACGCCCCGAGGTCCGGGTCGTGGTCCGGTGCCGTGTGGGTGAGGCCGAGCCGGTCGATGACCTGCTCGCGGACGACGTCGGCGTACGGCCGGCTGGTGACCGCCTCGATCACCAGCCCGAGCAACGAGTAGCCGACGTTGGAGTACTTGAAGCGCTCGTTGGCCGGGAGCACGGCGCCCTCGTCGCGCGCGACGGCCAGCAGGGTGTCGGCGTCGGGGAAGGCGCGGTAGAGCGCCCAGAAGTCGCCGTCCTGACCGTCGCGGACGACACCGCCGCCGTGGGCGAGCAGCGCCCGCACCGTGACAGCGGCAACCCCCGTGCCCGCGAGGTCGGGCAGCCACTGCCCCACCGGGTCGTCGAGCCGCAGCGCGCCGGCCGCCACGAGCTGGTGCACGACCGTGGCGGTGAACGTCTTGGAGTGCGACGCGACGTGGAACAGGTGGTCCGTCGTCAGCGGGGTGCCGGTCGCGACGTCCGCGACGCCGTACGCCGTCGACATCACGACCTCGCCGTCGACGAGCACCGCGGCCTGTACGCCGGGCACCCGCCGGTAGCGCTGCTGGAAGGCCAGCCAGCTGTCGTAGTAGCCGAGCACGCCGCGGACGTCCGGCGGCTCCGTCATGCCGGCGGCAGCTCGTCGGTCGCCACGAGACGCTGGTACCAGTGCGCGCTGTCCTTCCAGGTGCGCTCCTGCGTGTCGTAGTCGACCCGGATGATGCCGAACCGGCGGTCGTAGCCGTAGCGCCCACTCGAAGTTGTCCAGCAGCGACCAGACGAAGTAGCCGCGGACGTCGGCGCCCTGCGTCGATGGCCTCGCCGACCGCGTCGATGTGCCCGTGCAGGTAGTCGACCCGGTCGGCGTCGTGCACGCGGCCGTCGGGCGCGACCACGTCGTCGAACGCGGCGCCGTTCTCGGTGATCATCAGCGGCTGGCCGGGGTACTCGCGCTGCAGGCGGAGCAGCAGCTCGGTCAGGCCGCTGCGGGTCGATGTTCCAGCCCATCGCGGTGTGCGGGCCGGGCTGCGGCAGGAACTCGACGTCGTCGGCGCCGACCCACGGCGAGTGCGCCGAGCTGCCGTGCCCGTCGGCGTCCGCCCGCGGCGACACCCCGTCCCAGGCACGGACCCGGCCGGTCGAGTAGTAGTTGACGCCGAGCACGTCGAGCGGCTGCGCGGCCGCCTTCTCGTCGCCCTCCTGCACGAACGACCAGTCGGTGACGCTCGCGGTGTCGGCCAGCAGGTCGGCCGGGTACGCGCCGTCCAGCATCGGGCCGAGGAACGCCCGGTTGGCGAGCGCGTCGATGCGCCGCACCGCGTCGAGGTCGGCGTCCGAGTCGGAGTCGCCGGCCGGATCACGTGCAGGTTCAGCGTCACCGACAGCTCGGCCGCCGGCGCCAGCCTCGCGGACGACCCGGCCGGCCAGGCCGTGGGCGAGGTTCAGGTGGTGCACGGCGGCCAGCGCGGCAGCCGGCTCGGTGCGGCCCGGCGCGTGCACGCCCGAGGCGTAGCCGAGGTACGCCGAGCACCACGGCTCGTTCAGCGTGGTCCAGGTGTGCACCCGGTCGCCGAGGGCCCCGACGATGCCGGCGGCGTAGTCCGCGAAGCGCAGCGCGGTCTCGCGCACCGGCCAGCCGCCGGCGTCCTCGAGCTCCTGCGGCAGGTCCCAGTGGTACAGCGTGGCGACCGGCTGGATGCCGGCTCGAGCAGCCGGTCGACCAGCCGCGAGTAGAAGTCGAGGCCGGCCTGGTTGAACGCGCCGGAGCCGCCGGGCTGCACCCGCGGCCAGGCGATCGAGAACCGGTAGGCGTCGCAGGCCGAGCGTCGTTCATGTGCGCGACGTCCTCCGCCCAGCGGTGGTAGTGGTCGGCCGCGACGTCGCCGGTGTCGCCGTTCGAGCGTCCGGCCCGGCGTGTGGCTGAACGTGTCCCAGATGGACGGGCCGCGGCCGTCCTCGGTGGCCGCGCCCTCGATCTGGTAGGACGCGGTCGCCGAGCCCCAGAGGAAGTCGGGCGGAAAGTGTCGCGGGCCATTCAGTGCGCCTCCTCCCGGTCCGAACGTGACGCAGCTGAACCGACGACGACGTCGCCGCGACGCAGCGCAGCGTCCGCGACGGCTGCACCGATCACGGTAGCGTCGACCTCGAACTCGGCGCACCGGCGCGCCGCCCGGGCTGACCGGGCACCCGGCACCCGGGTCGCGCTGGCCCTCGACCGGGGCGAAGCAGCCGCAGCGTGACGCCGTCGGCCCACTCGTAGTCCGGCCGGTCGTCGACGCGCGCCGACGGGATGCACCGACCCGGGCCGGACCAGCACCGGCACGCGTCGAAGCCGTGCTGCTCGGTGACCCAGCCCGGGCCGGTGACCTGGTCGCCGGTGAGCAGGTGCGTCCAGGTGCCCGCCGGGACGTAGAACGTCACCTCGCCGTCGGCGGTGAACACCGGAGCGACCAGCAGCGTCCGGGCCGAGCATGTACTGCCGGTCGAGGTAGGCCGCGGCCGGGTCGTCGGGGAACTCCAGCACCATCGGCCGCATCATCGGGACGCCCGTCGCGGTGCGCCTCCTCGGCCGAGCCGCCGCGAGGTACGGCATGAGCGCGCAGCTTGAGCCGGGTGAACGTGCCGCGCGACGTCGACGGCCTCCTCGTCGAACGCCCACGGCACCCGGTACGAGCCGGAGCCGTGCAGCCGGCGGTGCGACGAGAGCAGCCCGAACGCGAGCCAGCGCTTGAACACGGCCGGGTCCGGGCGTGCCCTCGAAGCCGCCGATGTCGTGGCTCCAGTAGCCGAAGCCCGGACGCCGCCAGCGACAGCCCGCCGCGCAGCGACTCGGCCATCGACGACGAACGTCGACTCGCAGTCGCCGCCCCAGTGCACCGGGAACTGCTGGCCGCCCGCGGTCGCCGACCGGGCGAACAGCACGGCCTCGCCCTCGCCGCGCTCGGCCTCGAGCAGCTCGAAGACCGCCTGGTTGTAGAGGTGCGTGTAGTAGTTGTGCATCCGCTGCGGGTCGGAGCCGTCGTGCCAGACGACGTCGGTCGGGATCCGCTCGCCGAAGTCGGTCTTGAAGCAGTCGACGCCCTTGTCCAGCAGCGCCTTGCAGCTTGGCCGGGTACCAGGCGACCGCGTCGGGGTTGGTGAAGTCGACCAGCGCCATGCCGGCCTGCCACTTGTCCCACTGCCAGACCGAGCCGTCGGCGTCGCTTCACCAGGTAGCCGGCCGCGCGGCCCTCCTCGAACAGGGCCGAGCGCTGCGCGATGTACGGGTTGATCCAGACGCAGACCTTCAGGCCGCGCTCGTGCAGCCGCGCGCAGCATGCCCCTCGGGGTCGGGGAACGTCGCCGGGTCCCAGACGAAGTCGCACCAGTGGAACTGCGCGCATCCAGAAGCAGTCGAAGTGGAAGACGCTCAGCGGCAGGTCGCGCTCGGCCATGCCGTCGACGAACGCGATCACCGTCGCCTCGTCGTACGTGCGTGGTGAACGACGTCGACAGCCACAGCCCGAACGACCAGGCCGGGCACCTGCGGCCGGGCGGCCGGTCAGCGCGGTGTAGCGGCGCAGCACGTCCTTGGGCGTCGGCCCGTCGATGACGTAGTACTCAGCGACTGGCCCTCGACGCTAGAACTGGGTCCGCGACACGACCTCGGAGCCGACCTCGAACGACACGTGCTCGGGGTGGTCGACGAACACGCCGTAGCCGGCGCTGCTCAGGTAGAACGGCACGTTCTTGTACGCCTGCTCGCTGGACGTGCCGCCGTCGGCGTTCCAGATGTCGACGCTCTGGCCGTTCTTCACGAACGCGCCGAACCGCTCGCCCAGGCCGTAGACGTCTCGCCGACGCCGAGCGCCGAGCTGCTCGTGCACGTACCGGCGGCCCGTCGGCGTCGGTGACGATGCCGATGCTGCGCGCGGTGGACGACGTCACCACCCTGCCGCCGCGGAGGAAGTCGACCTGCCACCGGTCGCCGATCTCGACCCGGACGGTCAGGTCACCGGTGGTCAGCGACGCCTCGGACTCGGTCACGTCGACGGCGACCGGGTGCTCGTCACCCGCGTCGAGGGAGAAGCGTCGGCTGCTTGGGCAGCCCGCCCGAGTGGTGGCCGATCGTCACGCCGACCACGCCTGGCGCGGGGGTGAAGAACTCCACCGTGACCACCGGCCGGTTGAGGGTGTCGCCCCGCCCGGTGATCTGTCCGGTGGGCGCGAAGACGGTGAAGCCGCGCGGCTCGGGCTCGACCGAGTCGATGCCGCCGGGGCGCAGCACGCTGACGCCGGGACGGAGCTGCCAGTACCCGTCGGTGAACTTCACTTCTCGACTCCTGCCGTGGTGCCGCGGACAGCACTGCCTGGGCCCGACCGCGGCCTCGGGTGCCCAACAGCGCCCAGTTCACCACTGTTGGGCACCGTTGATCACGCGGACGTGATCAACTCGGCGGCCCACCGGCGGCTGGCCGCACGGCGCACGGCGGCTGACCGCCGGCAGCTGCCGTGCTGGCCCACTGACGCGCGCCCGGCTGCGCTGCGACCTTCGAGAAGGACCGGAGACCTCCGGCTCGACACGTTCGTCCCAGCACAGGAGCACACCGATGAGCACGCGCACCGCCTTGATCGCCTCCGGCGTCGTCCTGACCGCCGCCGGGGGTGCGCTCGCCGCCGGCGGCGTCGTCCTCGGTGCGTTCGGCGGCACGGACGGCACCCTCTCGACCGGCACGAAGCACCACGAGACCACCGCCAACGCCGTGGTCTCCGACGAGGGCGACCTCGGCGGGTCGACGAACCTCGCGTTCGGCGACCCGACGCTCAAGGTGTCGGTGAGCGACTCGGACCAGCCGGTCTTCGTCGGCATCGGTCCGACCGAGGACGTCGACCGCTTCCTGGCCGGCTCCACGGTGCAGACCGTCTCCGACTTCGACCTCTGGCCGCTGCAGCTCGACACCGAGACCCGCGACGGCAACCGCACGCCGGGCTCGCCGCTGGACGAGACGTTCTGGGTCGCGCAGTCCGACGGTGCCACCTCGGCCGCCACCAGCTGGAAGATCGACGACGGCAGCTACCGGGTCGTCGTCATGAACGCCGACGGCTCGCCCGGTGTCGGCGTCGACGGCAGCCTGTCGGTCAAGGTTCCGGTGCTCGGTGTCCTCGCCGTCGGCAGCCTCGTCGGCGGCGGCCTGCTGCTCGTCATCGGCGGGTCACTGCTGGTCGCCGGACTGCGCCGTCAGGAGTCGACGCCCGCAGAGCCGACGCCTCGCAGAGCCGGCGCCGGTCGAGCGCGAGCTCACTCCCGTGGGGTGATCGAGCGCATACTGAGCACCGTGCAGGCGGCCGGGGCAGAGAACATCCCGGTGCTGCTGTCGGCAGCGGCCGACCGCGACCCCGACGGCGTGTGGCTGCGCACCGACGACGGGACGGCGACCTTCGCGGCCGCCGCCGGCCAGGTCGCACAGCTCGCGCACCGCCTGCACGACCTCGGGCGTACGCCACGGCGACCTGGTCGCTCGTCACCACCCGCACCACCCCGCCGTACCTGCTGTGCTGGCTCGCCCTCGCCTCGCTCGGCGCGGTCACCGTCCCCACCGATCCGAAAGGTACGGCGGGCGAGCTGGCCGGTCTGGTCGGGCAGGTCGGCCCGCGGCTGGTCGTCACCGACGACGAGCTGTCGCCGCTCGCCGAGGAGGCGATCCGCGACGACCCGCCGGAGCTGGGTGTCGTCCGACATCGACGACCTGGTCGACGACTGGCGGGTGGCACCGCACGGCCCGCAGCCGCTGCGCACCGACGCCAAGGCCGACGACCTGGCGGTGCTCATCCCGACCTCGGGCACCACCGGCCGGTCGAAGCTGGTGATGCAGACCCACCGGGCGTACGCCATGGCCGGCGAGGGGTTCCCGTACTGGATGGAGCTCACCGCGGCCGACCGGCTGATGACCTCGCTGCCGCTGTTCCACATCAACGCGCCGGCGTACTCGGTGATGGGCTCGCTGGCCTGCGGTGCCGGGCTGGTGCTGCTGCCGCGCTTCTCGGGCAGCGGCTTCCTCGACTCGGCCCGGCGGCACGGCGCGACCGAGTTCAACGCCATCGGCGCGATGCTGGAGATCCTGATGCGCCAGCCGCCGCGGCCGGACGACGCCGACACCGACCTGCGGCTCTGCTACACCGGCCCGTCGCCGCACGCAGGAGTGGCAGGAGGCGTTCGAGCAGCGCTTCGGCCTGCGGGTGGTCTGCGGCTACGCGATGTCGGAGTCGCCGTACGGCCTGATCTGGCGGCACGGCAGCCGGCCGTTCGGCACCCTCGGCTCGGTCCGGCAGCACCCGACCCTCGGCGTCGTCAACGAGGCCCGGGTGGTCGACGACGACGGCGCGGACGCTCGGCGTCGGCGAGACCGGCGAGCTGTTGCTGCGCAACCCGGTCGTCACCCCCGGCTACTGGGGGATGCCCGACGAGACGGCCGCCGCGATCGTCGACGGCTGGCTGCACACCGGCGACCTGGTGACCGTCGAACGCCGACGACACGTACACGTTCGTGTCGCGGCGCAAGGAGGTGCTGCGCCGGCGCGGGCAGAACCTCTCGCCGGCCGAGGTGGAGGACGCGATCCTCAGCCACCCCGACGTGCTCGAGGTCGCCGTGGTCGCCGTGCCGTCCGAGCTGACCGAGGACGAGGTCAAGGCGTTCGTCGTCGCGGCGCCCGGCCGCGCGCTGGACTTCGCCGAGCTGCACGACTGGACCGCGCGCACGCTGTCCGCCTTCAAGGTGCCGCGGTTCTGGCAGGCTGTCGACGCCCTGCCGCGCACGCCGACCTCGCGGGTCGCCAAGCACCGGCTGCCGACCGGTCACCCGCCCGACGAGTACGACGCAGAAGCGTGAAGGACCGCCCATGACCGGCTACCCGACGTCGATCGGCACCTCCGACGAGTCGACCATCCACCTGCTCGGCCAGGACCTGGCCGCCGACCTGATGGGCCAGGTCGGCTTCGGCGAGCTCGCCTTCTGGCTGGTCGCGATGCGCCGCCCCACCGCGGGCGAGCTGCGGGTCTTCGAGAGCGTGCTCGTCGCGCTGGCCGACCACGGCCTCACGCCGTCGGCGATCGCCGCCCGGCTCACCCTGACCGGCGCACCGGAGTCGGTGCAGGGCGCGCTGGCGGCCGGGCTGCTCGGCGGCGGGTCGCGCTACCTCGGCGTGACCGAGGACGCCGGCGGGTTCCTCGCCGCGGCCCTCGCCGAGCACACCGGCGGCGGCGCGGAGCTGCCGACGTCCGACGACGGCTGGGACGACCTGGCGCGCGACTGCCGTCCGCGCCGCGCAGGCCGCCGGCCGCCGCGTCCCCGGGCTCGGCCACCCGGTGCACAAGAACGGCGACCCGCGTACGCCGGTGCTGATCCGGATCGCCGACGAGGAGGGCCTGCGCGGCCCGCACCTGCGGCTGTTCGAGGCCGTCGGCCGCGTGCACCCCGAGCTGCTCGGCCGCACCCTGCCGCTCAACGGCGCGGGCGTCTGCGGGGCAGCCCTGTGCGACCTCGGCTTCACCCCGGAGATCCTGCGCGGCTTCGCGCTGCTGGCCCGCACCGCCGGGCTCGTCGGGCACCTCGCCGAGGAGATGCGCCGCCCGCTCGGCCCGGCCATCTACGAGCAGGTCGACCGCGCAGCGGAGTACCAGCCGCCGGCAGCTAGCCGAGCTCCGTCAACTGAAAGTTCCGAGCTGAACCGCCATTCCGGTCGCTGACGATCAGCCGACGCATGGGACGGACTAGATCCGGAAGAACGAGGTGAGGTAGCGCTCGCCGAGCTCCATGTCGCCGCGGACCGTGCCGGTGTTGCACCGGCCGAACGCGCACAGCACCAGGCTGCCGGCGTCGAACTCGATGTACGCCGGCAGGCTCTCGATCTCGCCCGGCTCGTAGCTGAGGCCCTCGCCGCTCACCGAGACCCGGTAGTCGCCGGCGTTGCGGCCGCTGACGCGGATGCCGATGGTGAACGGCTCGGTCACCTCGTCGGTGCGGACCGTGCCCCGCCAGATCTCGAACATGAACGGCACCAGCAGGTCGGCGGCGTCACCCGAGAGCCCGTGCTCCTTGCCGCTGCCCTGGCGGATGTCCCACGAGTGCACGGCGTAGTCCATCAGCTGGCCGGCGGCGTAGAAGAACGCCGGCACCGGACCCATGTACGGGTGGGTGATCATGAAGCCGGTCCAGTCGTCGGGGCCGAGCGCGACGAGCAGCTCCTGCATCTTGTGGAAGTCGTCGCGCAGCCGCTGCATCAGCTCGGCCTGCGGCACCCCGCGGAACGCGGTCGCGAACTCGTCGGCCTTCTCGTGCATGACCGGCAGCCCGAACGGCTCCGGCGCCTCGCCGCCACCGCGGGCGGCGTCGAACGCCCGGAAGTAGCCCTCGGTCGTGTCGACGATGTGGGCCACCGCGTCGCGCGTCGTCCAGTTGTCGCAGGCGGTCTGCCGCTCCCACGCCTCGGGCGTCGTCCGCGAGCGCGAAGAACCGCTCCGCCTCGTGGCGCACCACCCGCAGGATGGTGTCCTTGCCCTCGTAGGTCATGGCGTTCCACTCGCTCATGGCTGACCTCTCTCAGGTGGGTGCTACTCGTCGAGCTGCTGGCCGCCGAAATACATCAGCGGGTCGCTGAGCAGCTCGATCTGGATGCCGTCCGGGTCCTTGAAGTACATCGACTCCGGGATGCCGAGGTCCGGACCGGCGTACTTCACGCCGGCCTCGTCCAACCGCTTCTGGACCTCTTCCCAACGGTCGCGCGGGGCCGAGATCGCGATGTGCTGCACGCTGCCGATCGACTCGACGCCGGGCTCGAGGCCGAGCCCGGGGAAGTCGAAGAAGCCCAGCAGGGTCTTGTTGCCGAGGTCGAAGAAGAAGTGCGACGACCCCTTGTAGTCCCGGTTCTCGACCAGCTCGACCAGCGGGAAGCCCAGCAGGTCCTGGTAGAACCGGATCGTCTGCTCGACGTCGGAGCAGATCAGCGCGGCGTGGTGGATGCCACGGCCGGGTGTCGACGGTCGGTCCGCCGGCGGCTTGAGGTACTTGTCCCGCAGCTCGGCACGTCGCGCCTCCAGCTCGACCAGCTCGGCATCGGTCGGCATCGCAGTCCCCTCCTGGCTCTTGTTGCCGCAACTATGCTCCGCGCTGACGCACCCGGCGCCAGAGCCTGGAAGGGGCTGTTCCTCGGCTGAAATCGAGCGCAGACTGGGCCGAACGACAGTCGTCACGTGGGGGTTCCCATGACCGGTTCCGTGCCCGCCTCGCCCGACCTGCTGCCGATCCTGTCCCGCGGCAAGCACCGGAACAGCCGCAAGGGCGCCTGCTTCATGGAGATGGCCTCCGTGCTGGCCGGCGAGAAGTGGAGCGACCACCCCCGCTGCACCCATCCCCTGCTCGCCGACCTCGCCCGGCACGTCAACGACGCCACCTCGGACGAGAACCGCCACCAGCTCGCCCTGCTGATCCCCGAGGTCGTCGGCCTCACCAGCGACGACCCACGGGTCGACGCCCGGATCGCCCTCCGCTGCGCCACCACCGCGCTGCCGGTCGCGTCCGAGGAGCGGCAGAACGTGCTCGCCGTGTCGGTGCTCAGCGCCGACTGCGTCCTCGCCGGCATGGACGGCCGGCAGAGCGACGACCTGGAGCCCGCCAGTCGGACCGCCCTCGAGGCGGCGCCGCGGGCCGCCGAGTGGGCCCGCGTCGTTCGTCCGGCGGGCCGGCGTCGCCGTGAAGGGCTTCAAGCGGCACGCCGCACCCGGCACCGTGCGGCTGTCGGTCCACGGCATCGCGGAGGCCTGCGTCGTCGACCCGGACGCGATCCTGCGCCAGCTGCTCGTCGACGCCATCGCGGACACCACCGCCCTGTGCCGCCCCGAGACGACGATCCCGGCGAGCCGTACCGCCCCCTCCGCGTCCGCTCCCGCCGAGGCCTGACCCGCTGCGCTGGGTCCTGCACGTCGACCTCGACCAGTTCATCGCGGCCGTCGAGGTCCTGCGGCGACCTGAGCTGCGCGGCCTTCCGGTCGTGGTCGGCGGCGACGGCGACACCACCAAGCGCGGCGTCGTGAGCACCGCCTCGTACGAGGCGCGGGCGCTCGGCGTGCACTCCGGCGTCCCGCTGCGCACCGCCGCCCGGCGGGCACCGGACGCCGTCTTCCTGCCGGTCGACAAGCGAGGCGTACGACGCGGCGTCGGCCGACGTGATGACGGCGCTGCAGTCGTTCGGCATGCCGGTCGACGTGCTCGGCTGGGACGAGGCGTTCCTCGGCGCCGACACCGACGACCCCGAGGCGCTGGCCCGCGAGGTGCAGGACCGGGTGCGCGACGCGACCGCGCTCGAGTGCAGTGTCGGCATCGGGCAGAACACGCTGCAGGCCAAGCTGGCCACCGGTTTCGGCAAGCCGGCCGGGGTCTTCCGGCTCACCTACGACACCTGGTTCGCCGTGCTCGGCGACCAGCCGACCGACGCCCTGTGGGGCATCGGCCGCAAGCTGTCGAAGCGACTGGCGGACGTCGGCATCACCACCGTCAAGGAGCTGGCCGCCGCGGACCCGGAGTCGCTCAAGGCGCCGTTCGGCCCGTCGACCGGGCCGTGGCTGGTGAGCCTCGGGAACGGGCATGGCAGCCGGACGATCACCGGCACGCCGTACGTCGCGCGCGGCAAGAGCCGGGAGGTCACCTTCCAGACCGACCTCGACGAGTGGGACGAGGTGCGGCGCCAGCTCGCGCTGCTCTGCGCAGCGGGTCGCCGACGACGTGGCCGCCGAGGCACGTCAGGTGGTCCGGGTCGTCGTCAAGGTCCGCTTCGCGCCGTTCTTCACCAGCACGCACAGCCGGAAGCTGGACCAGCCGGCCGCCGACGCCGCCGCCATCACCGACGCCGCGCTCGTCGCACTCGAGCTGTTCACCGACCGGCGACCGGTCCGGCTGATCGGCGTACGCGCCGAGCTCACGCCCCCTGATCGGCAGGCACGCCGGGTGCGGTCCGCTGTCCGAACGGACCCTGACCGCAACCTTGACCGAACCGGGGGACGGCGTGCCTTGTCGGCCCTTCCCCGCAGGTGTATCCCGAGAAGAGAGCAACCGCAGCGGGGGCGTGCGGAGAGGTGGGGGCCTCATGCATGGACGTCGGGCTCCGCGCGCCCTGCTCGTCGCCACCGTCGCCCTGACGCTGGCCGGGTCCGCGCAGCTCGCACGCCCCAACATCGTGCTGGTCGCCACTGAGCCGGTGCCCGATGTCGTCCGCGAGACCCAGGCAGCGGCCACGAAGATCATCTCTGGCTGGGTGCCCAGCAAGGGCGGCTCTGCTCGACCGGAGTTCACGCCGACCGACCCGCCGCAGGGTATGGGCGGGGTGATCGTCGTCCGCCAGGGGACTCCGTTCGACGACCCCGACCAGGTCGACGCGGTCGAGCACCTGGTCGTGCCGCTCACGCTCGGCTTCGTCATGCCGGACCTGACCGACCAGACCCGTGACGTCGCCGAGCAGCTGCTCGCCCGGTTCGGCCTGACCGACGTCAGCTACAAGCCGGCCGGGGCCGCGCTGGACGCGACCGTCGTCTCCCAGTCGCCGACGGCGGGCAGCCTGGTCGGCTTCCTCGACCCCGTCGTGGTCAGCTTCGCGGACGTCGTGCCGGTGCCCAACGTCGTCGGCCAGCCGGCGAGCCGGGCGCGGCAGACCCTGGAGCGCGCCGGGCTGCTGATGAACCCGCAGGACGGCGCGGGCCGGGTCGTCACGCAGCAGCCGCTGGCCGGGGAGCTGGTCGCCCGCGGCAGCACGGTCAGTGTCACGCTGCCCGCGACGCCCGGGCTCACCGTGCCCAACCTGGTCGGCCTCACCTTCGGCGAGGCGAGGCAGGCCGTCGACCAGTCCGGGCTGCGCCTCGCGCCGGTCGACGGCTTCGACGACCGGCGGCGACTCGGCATCGGCGACCATCGTGTCGTCACCGGGCAGCGGCCGGCCGCCGGGACCCCTGCCACGCGCGGCGACCTGGTGACCCTGACGTTCGCTCCCGGCAACGGCGCGGGTGCCGAACCTGATCGGCCTGCGCGTCAGCCAGGCCCGCGACCAGGTGGCCGCCGCAGGTCTGCGGCTCGAGTCGCCGGACGATCGCGGATCGGTGGCCACCCAGCAGCCGCGCGCGGGCTCTCGGGTCGCCGCGGGTTCGACCGTCACCGTCACGCTCGACGTGGTGCTGCGGGTGCCCAACCTGCTCGGGCTCACGGTCGACCAGGCACGCACGTCGCTGGCCCGCCTCGACCTCGACCTGGACGCCCCCGAGGGCGACGGCCGCATCCAGCAGCAGGACCCACCCGCCGACACGCCCGCGGAGCCGGGCGACACCGTCAGCGTCGAACTGGTCGCCGCTGTCGTCGACGACGGCTACCCGACGCGGACGGCGCTGCTGCTCGCCGGTGGCCTGCTCATCGCGCTGCTGGCCGGAGCGGCCGGCGCACACCAGGTGCGGACGCGCCGCCCGAGGCGCTGGGTCGCCCAGCACGTGCGGATCCGGTCCGGCCGGGTACCGCGGCAGCTGCCGCCGCCACCGATGCCGACCGAGCCGGCACTGCGGGTCAGGGTCGAGACGCGGACCGGCCACGGGCCCGGAGACGAGTGAGGCAACGACGATGCTGAGGCGACGAGAGGCTCCGGTCCGGACCCTATGGGAGGTGCTGTTCGGCTCCCGGGACGAGGACGGCCTCAGCCGGTGGAACGAGGTGCTGGCCGGCGCCGACGTCCGCAACGCGATCCGGAGCCACGCGCCCTGGGCGCCGCCCGGCGTGACCGCCGTCGTGCAGCGCCAGCTCGCCGCCGCCGGTCGCCGGGCGATGGAGGGCATCGCGCTCGCGGATGTGTTCCAGCACGGCTGGAGCCGGTACGCCGACCTGCTGGCGGCCGCCCGGCACACCCGTGACCACCCCGGCTCGACCGAGACGGTGGCGCTGGCCCGTCACACGCTGCCCGCGGAGCACGACGTCCATCTCGACGTGCTCGTCGACGGGCGCCTGATCACGACCGTGCATCTCGGTGTCGGCCTCGAGCTGGTCGTGCACAGCGTCATCGCCGAGGTCGCCCACGGTGCCGTCGTGGCGCTGGCGTCCGGCTCGGCGACCGCGACCGGCTCGCTCACCCTGGCCGGGACACCCGTGCTCACGAAGGCGCGTGACGTCGACCTGTCCACGCTGCTCCGCCAGGACGTCGAGCTGCAGCTGCTGCGGCCGGCGATCGTCCTCCCCGGTCAGACTCAGCCGTCGACCGCGATGTGAGCGTCGTCGGGGCATGCCCAGCAGGCGGGACGGTCGGCGCATGATGTCCACCGGTGTCACATGAACGTCTCGCCGTGACCCGGCGTACTCCTGGCGGGCGACACGAGCGGTGACGGGAAGGGGTGCAGGACAGGTGGTGCGGCGGTGAAGGTCAGGCGCCCGGGCTCGGCTGCGTCCGGCTCGACCGGCCCGGACCTGTCCGCCGACGAGGGCCTGCGGGACGCGTGGGACGCGCACGCCGGAGAGCTGCACGGCTGGGCGCGCCGGGCGCTGGGTGACCCGGGCGCCGCCGACGAGGTCGTGCAGGAGACCTTCCTGCGCGCCTGGCGGGCTGCGGACCGGTACGACGCCAGCCAGCCGTTGCGGCCGTGGCTGTTCGCGATCCTGCGCCATCTCGTCGTCGACGAGGCGCGGGCCCGCAAGCGCCGGGCGCTGCCGACGGCGGCCGAGGCCGACCTCCGCTGGGAGGACAGCGAGACCCAGCTGGACCAGGCGATGGACGGCTGGCTGGTCGAGGAGGCACTGCGCCGGATCCGGCCCGAGCACGCCGTGGTGCTGCTCGAGACCTACCTGCGCGGCCGGAGCTACTCCTCGGTCGCGGCCGAGCTCGGCATCCCCGAGGGGACGGCGCGCAGCCGGGCCTTCTACGGCCTGCGGGCGCTGCGCGTCGCTCTGGAAGAGATGGGGTGGGAGCGATGAAGCACCAGTGCCAGGTGCTCCCCGAGGAGCTCGGCCCCTACCTGCTCGGCCAGCTCGACCCGCAGGAGGAGCTGCGGATCGCGGCGCTGGTCGCCGAGTGCCCGTCGTGCACCGCAGAGGTGCACTCGCTGCGCCCGGTGGTCGCGGCGCTGGCGCTGACGAGCAGTGCCGCGGAGCCGACCCAGTCCGTGACCCCGACCCCACCCCCGCCGCCGCCGGGGCTCGACGGCGTGCTGAGCACCGTGCGCCGCGAGCGGGCCCAGCGCCGCGGCCGTCGTGGCGGGTGGCCGCCGCGGCAGCCGTCGTTGCGCTGGTCGTGGGCATCGGCGGGACCGTCGCCGTTCTCCGCGACGGCTCCGACGACGGACGCCGCTACACCCTGGTCGGGCAGGGCACGGCACGCGGCAGCGCCGTCTGCTGGGAGCGCGACTGGGGTACGGCGATCAGCCTCACGGTCGCCGGTCTCCAGCCCGGCGAGCCGTACGGCGCGTGGATGGAGGACGAGACCGGCGACCGCGTCCCGGCCGGGACCTTCACGGCCACCTCGGACGGCACCATGCGCATGGACCTCAGCGCGCGGATGTCGCTCGGCGACGCGGCGGCGTTCGGAGTGACCCAGATCGACGGCGACGACGTGCTCCGCTACGACTTCCTCTGACGCTCAGCCCACCGGTGCGTCCCGACTCAGAAGTCCTTGTCGTTGTCGGCCTCTTTGGCACTCGCCGTGGGCAGGAAGGTCGTGCCGCGCGAGTCGGTGGCCCCGACGCCCGGTGTCCAGACCATGTCGACCTTCTTCTTGCCGAGGCCGAGCTTGGTGGCGTCGCTCACGGTCCCCAACGTGATGGTGATCGAGGTACCCGACTGCACGATCGTCGACGGCGTCCCGTTGAGACCGAACGTGACGTCCGCCGTGACGTAGTTCTTCTCATCGAGGTCGAGGGTCCCGAGGTTGAGCTGGGTCGTGTTAGTGGAGTTCCAGAACGTCATGATGTCGTTGCCGGTGCCGCCATGGGTGACGCGGACGACCATATTGGTGCTCGATCCGCTCCAGCCGGCCAGGACCGAGGCCGGGAGGAGCGGCGACGACGTGCTGAGCACGAGCGTGTCATCGAGGTCCAGCTCGCCATTGACTCCCGCGTTGGTCGTGCTCGGCGGGTCGGGGGTCAGCGGGATGTTGACGGTGTACGTCACCGCCGTGCTGCCCTGGCTGACGTTGCCGCTCGCCGGGGTGACGTAGTAGCGCACGGTGTAGCTGCCGTCCGGCAGCTGGCCGGTCGTCAGCGAGTAGCTCCACGCGGTGGTGCCGGTCGCGTTGACGACGGCCTCGGTCGCAGCCGGTGAAGGCAGTGCCCGTTCCAGTACAGGCCGGTGCTGACCTGCTTGATGCTCAGCGCGACGGCTGTGGTGCCGCGCGGGCGCAGTCCCACAGATGTCGCCGGCCGGCGGTCGTGCAGCCCGCGTTCCACGTCGTGCCGTTGTAGGTGGCGCTGTTGACCGGGAAGGTCAGCGCGCCGCCCGGAACCGCTGCGTTGATGGTCCAGGTCTTGGTCGCCGCGGCGCTGGTGTTGCCGAGCGGCGTCGGTCGCAGTGACCGAGAACGTGTGCGAGGCGTTGCTCAGAGCGCGGTAGACGGTCGGGCTGGTGCAGGCCACCGCGGTGCCGCCGTCCATGAGCACAGGAACGTCACTCCCGCCTCGGTGTCGCTGAACGTGAAGCTCGCGGTCGACGACAGTGGTCGTCCCCGAGGGGAAGACCCTGATCGTCGGCACCGGCGGCGGCGTCGTGTCCATGGTGAAGGTCGTCGTCGTCGTGCTCACGTTGCCGGCGGCGTCGGTGGCGTAGGTGCGCACGGTGTAGCTGCCGTCGGCCATGCTGGCGAGCGGCCAGCGCCAGCGACCACGAGGTGGTGCCGGTCGGCGTGCGCAGGCTCTCGGTGGCGGACGCGAAGCCGGTGCCGTTCCAGTAGAGGCCCCCGACACCTGCTGGATGCTGACCCGCACCTGGCTGACGCTGGTGACCGCGTCGCTGGTCGTCCCGCACAGGTCGCCGCCGCCGGTGGAGCACCCGGCGTTGTAGGTCGCGGCGCTGTACGTCGTCCCGCTCACCGGGAAGGTCGCGGTGTTGACCGGGCTCGTGGAGTCGACGGTCCACGGCGTCGCGCTCGTCGCCGTGCTGGTGTTGCCCGCGGCGTCGACCGCGGTGACGGCGAACGTGTGCGCACCGTCCGCCAGCCCGGTATAGGTCTTGCCGGTCGTGCAGGCGCTTGCCGCGCCACCGTCGAGCGCGCACAGGAAGGTCACGCCGGGCTCGGTGTCGCTGAAGCTGAAGGTTGCCGTCGTCGAGGCCGTGGGGTTGGCTGGGGCTGCCGGTGATCGAGGGTGCCGGCGGCGCGACCCGGTCCATCGTCCAGGTCGAGGGGATTGCGGAGCTGACGTTCCCGGCCTTGTCGGTGACGTAGAGCCGCACGGTGTAGGTGCCGTCCGGCAGCGAGGCCGCGGCGAGAGCGTAGCTCCAGCTCCCGCCGGTGTTCAGCAGGACCGGGGTGGCGCTCGAGAATGCCGTGCCGTTCCAGTAGTTGCCGACTCCGCTCTGGACGCTGACCTGCGCGGTCTGGACGCCACTGAGGTTGTCTGCGGTGGTGCCGCACAGGTCGAGGGCGCCGCAGAGCGCGGTGTAGCGTCGCGGCGTTGTACGCCGTGCCGTTGGCCGGGGAGGTGACCGTCCCGGTCGGCGCCGTGTAGTCGGCGTTCCAGGTGTAGGACCGGCTGTCGGAGTTCCCGGCCGGGTCCGTCGCCGTCACGGTGAACACGTGGTTCGCCTCGGTCAGCGCTGGTGTACGTGACCGGGCTGGTGCAGCTCGTGTCGGCCCGGCGTCCAGCGGCAGGTGAACGCGACCCCAGCCTCGGTGTCCGAGAACGTGAAGGTCGCCGCCGACGAGTTCGTGTCTGCCGGCGGGAAGGTGTTGATGGTGGGCTTCGGCGGCAAGGTCTTGTCGTAGCTGAAGGTCGAGAGGGTCGAGCTGGTGCTGCCGAGAGTGTCGGTGGCGAGCACGCGGAGGGTGTAGCTGCCGTCGGTGAACGGTGACGCCGGCCGGGGACGCGTAGGTCCAGGACGTTGTCCCACGTCGGCGTGAGCATCGTCTCGGTGAGCGGCGTGAAGCCGCTGCCGTTCCAGTACTTCCCGGTGGAGCCTGCAGGATGCTGATCCGCACGGTGCTGACGCCCGAGCGCGTCGCTGGTGCGTGCCGCACAGGTCGGCGGCCGGGGTCGCGCAGCCGGCCTGGTAGCCCGCGGTCCCGTACAGCACGTCCGGTCGTCGGGAAGGTGATCGTTGTTGACCGGGCCGGTCCCGTCCACCGTCCAGGTCCGCGTGGTCGCCGCGCTCGTGTTGCCCGCGGGTCGACCGCCGAGACCGAGAAGGTGTGCGACGCCGTCCGCGAGGCCGGAGTAGCTCTGCCCGGTGGTGCAGGTGCGTCGGCGGCGCCGCCGTCGAGAGCGCACCGGAAGGTCACGGGTGCTCGGTGTCGGTGAAGGTGAAGGTCGCCGCCGTCGCGGCGACGGTGCCGCTGGGGCCGCCCGTGATCGACGGAGCCGGCGGCGGCGTGTTGTCGACGGTGATGGCCTGGCCGGCGTTCTCGCCGCTGGGCGAGGCGACGGCGTAGACCGTGTGCGCGCCCGCCGTCGTACCGCCAGGCAGCAGCACCGTGACCGCCCCGCCGCCGCCGGAGGGCACTGCGGTCGGGGTCGCGACGCCGGCCGACGGTGCCGGCCAGCACGGTGCCGCTCGTCGCGTTGTCCAGCCGGAAAGTCAGGGACTCGCCGGCGAGGAAGTTGGCGGCGCTTCCGGTCAGGGTCGCGGTGGCCCGGGTCAACGTCGGCGTCAGCGTCAGGTCGTGCGACCGACCGTGACGCTGACCTGGGCGCTCTCGGTGCCGCGCCAGGAGCCCACGGCCGGCGTGACCGTGTACCTCCACGACCCCGAAGGCGCGGCGGTCTGGGAGCACGTGGTGCCGGTGACCAGTGCCGCGCAGGTGCCGGAGGCGATGACCTGCCCGATCGTGCCCGCGGCGTTGTAGCGCTTGACCAGGTAGGTGGGCACCGGCACGCCGTTGGAGTACGTCGAAGCGGACCAGCTCAGCGAGACGGTGCGACCGGACACCGCGGACGTCGGCGCGTTGCCGGCGCCGGCCGTGGCCGCGCGGGCCGACGACGTCCCGTGCCGCTGGCGATCCAGGCCGCGTAGGCAACGCCCGGCCGACAGGGTCATGAGGGCCGTCATCGCCACCGCGAGAAACTTGACCACGATCGTCGGGACGAGTGAACGGCCGGATGCGGACATGGCGAGAGCGCGAGGTGTGACCTCGCGCTCTCGCCATGTGCCTGTCATGTTTGCCTCTCCGATGGGACCCGTGAGCCGTTCAGCTCGCGGGCCCGGTCCTGCTCAGTGTCAGGAGGAGGCGCCGGTCAGGGTGAGTGCGACCGTGAAGGTCACGCCCTGGCACAGGTTGTCCGCGTTGCTGACCATGTTGGTCACGCCGGCCACCGTCTGGGCGGCGCTCGTGGCGCCGGCTGCGACCGGGATGTTCACGACGACCGGGGTGGTCACCGTGACGTTGGACGCCGGGCAGCCGGCGGGTTGCTCGAGGTGACGGTGCCGGCCGCGAGGCTCGTGAAGGTCACGGGGTAGTCGTTCGGGTTGTTGACCGTGAAGATCACGTTGCCGCCGGTCTTGCCGGGGTACAGGTCGGCAACCGGGGTGCCGGCGACGACGGTGCTGGCGACGGCGGTCTTGGCCTGGGCCGAGCCGAAGCCGGTACCGGTCTGGACCCACGCAGCGGCGGCCACGCCGACTCCGAAGACCACCAGCAGCGTGACGAGGACGGCCGTGCCGCGGCGCCGGAAGGTCGAAGTGCTCATCGCAATGTCTCCTGTCGAATGCCCGACTGAGGCGGGCAGTAGTTGGGGTGCCCTTTGCACCACTCCCTTTGCATCGGCAAGCACCGGCAGATCCCCCATCACCTGAGCAGCCGATCTTGATCCACGACATGGAGGCGGTGCTCGGCGGAAAGGACGAGATCGGACATCGGCCAAACAGGCAGTTATCCGGCACATATCGGCACATTTAGTGGCGAGCGCCCGGCCTCACCCACGGAAGACCTGGTCGTTCGCCGCCCGCGCGGTCACGGTCTGGTTTCCGCCGCCGCTGATGGCGGCCCTCAGGCGGCGGCGCGCCCTAGATTGTCCGGCGTGACGGGGCGGCCAACTCACTCCCTGCGCCGAGCCGCCCCGGGCCGGTTGCTCAGCGCTCCCGGCTGGTTCGCCCTGGTGGCCGCGAGCGTCGCGCTGCTCACGGCCGCGGTGGTCGCTCCGGCGCTCTTCCTGCGCGCGGCCAACGACGCGGCGCTGAGCGAAGAGCTCCGCACCGTCGATGAGGATGCCTTCGCGAGCACCTCCTCCGCGGTCCGCGGCACCTGGACCGGCGTGCTCCTGCCCAGCGACTACGCCACCGTCGTCGGCGCGATTGACCACCTGCCGGGCTACGGTCACCCGACCGTGTCCGCGCTCGGCATCGGCGGCAGCAGCCGGAACACCGATTCCGTGGCGGAGTTCGGACGCCGGCAGCAGCAGGCCTCGCTGTACTACCGCGACGGCGCCATCGAGGCGCTCGACCCGACGGGCAAAGCCGGCCCAGGTGTGTGGCTGGACCGGGAGGTCGCCGCGGGCCTCCGGATCGAGGTCGGTGACGTGGTCGCCCTGCGGCTCGTCAGCCTCGGGCGCCCCCTGCCACCCGGCTACGCCAAGGTCGCCGGCATCTTCGACCGCGCGCCGGGCTCGGCGCTGCCGGAAGCGGTCACCAGGACGGGCGAGGTCGCCAGCCGCGACCTGCCGTGGGACCCGGACCGTCCCGGCCGCGGTACGCCGATCGCGCTTGCCGACGTGGCCACGTTCAACCAGGTCGCACTCGCCATGCTCGAGCAGGTGCTGTGGACGGCCGACGCCGACCTCGTGAAAGACCCGTCCCCCGAGCAGGCGGCCGCCGCTGCGCAAGGCGGTGCAGCGGCTCGGCAACAAGGCGTTCGAGGACGGCAGCAAGCTGTCCATCGCCACGATGTCGGCAAAGCCCGAGCCGTCGCACCTGGATGTCATCTCCGGGCTGCCGGACATCGTGCTCGCGGGCACGAGACGACCACCGCAGTGGCCCGCAACCAGTCGTCGGCCTTCGTCGGCGCCGGCATCGCGCTGGGTGTCATCGTGGTCTGCGCTGCGGCGGTGCTGCTCGGCCGCAGCCGGCGCCGCGAGCAGGACCTGATGGCCGGGCTGGGGATGCGGGCCGGGGAGGTGGCGGGGCTCGCCGCGCTCGAGGCGCTGCTGCCTGTCGTCGTCGGGGTCGTCGGCGGTGCGGCGCTGGCCTGGCTGACGGTCTCGGCAGTCGGGCCGCCGGGAGCGTTCCGGGCCGGCGCGCCGGAGCAGGCCGCGCAGCGCGCGGCGCTGGCCGGGGCCGGCGCGCTGGTGCTCATGGCGGGCTGCGCAGGGGTCGCGGCATGGCTCAGCGACCGGCGTACCGGCGGCCTGCAGGCCGCCCGGCGGCGGGTCCCCTGGCAGGCGGCGCTGCTGGTCGCGACGGTCACCGCCGGAGTCGCCGTGATGACGACCAGCATCCAGACCCGGCCCTCGACACCGCTCGCCGTCGTCTTCCCCGTGCTGCTCGCGGCATCGGTGGCACTGATCGTGCTGCGGCTCCTGCGGCTGGCCTCCGGACGGCTGCGGCGCCGGGGCCGGCCGGGTGGCCCGCTCTGGCTGGCGGCGCAGCGGGCCCGGGCCGGTAGTCGCGAGACGGCGGCGGTGGCGCTGGCGGTCGCCGTCGGCCTGTCCGTGCTGGGCTACGCGCTGGCCGTGCAGCGCGGGGTGACCGAGGGGGTCGACGACAAGGTCGCGGCAGCCGTCGGCGCCCGGACGGTGGTCGACGTCGCCGACCAGCTCGCGCACAAGCCGCCGCGAGCGCTGCCGGACTCGCCGCTGCCGCAGTCGACGGTCGTGTGGCGGAACTCGGTGACCCTGCCGCCGGTCTTCGGCGCGCAGCCGATCCTGGCGGTGGACACCGAGACCTTCGCCGCGATCGCCGACTGGGGCGCGACCGGTCGGCTGGACGCCGGCCGCGACCTGCTCGACGCGCTGCCGCACGGCGTGCACCAGAAGCACCCCGGCCCGGTCCCCGTGCTGATGGCCGGGGACACCGACTGGTCCGATCGGCGACACCGGCGTGATGGACGCCGCCAGCGACTGGCAGGTGCCCTTCGAGGTGGTGGGCGTGGTGCCCGCGTTCCCCGGCTCGGAGGCGCAGCCCGGCGACGTGACCCTGGTCGTGGACGCCCGGCGGATGTTCAAGGAGATCCCGTTCGCCAACCCCACCGTGTTCCGCCGACCGGAGGACCCCGGGGCCGGCGCGTTCACCGCGGAGATCTGGTCCGCCCAGAGCTCGCGGGCCGTCCGCGCCGGGCTCGAGAACCGGCGCAAGCCGATCGAAGCCGGCGCGACCCTGCGTCGTGAAGAGGCCGCCGCGCGCAGTCGCCTGCTCGCCGCGCACTGGTCGTCGGGGTACGTCGTCGCACTCGGCGCCGGCGCGATGCTGCTGGTCGGCGCTGCAGCCCTGCTGCTCGCCGTGCGGCTGGCCGACCGGGACCGCGTCTCGGACGTGCTGCTGCGCCGGATGGGCTTCTCGGCGCGGGACCTGGCACTGTCGCGGACCTGGGAGGTGGCCTGGGTGGTCGGATCGGCGGTCGTCGCTGCCGTGATCGCCGTCATCGCGCTGACGCTGGTGCCGACGATGGTCGAGCCGGACGTGTCGTTGTTGCCCGAGACCCGGCCGATCCCCGGCGTACCCGACCTGGCCCTGCTGCTCCTGGTGGCGGCGGCGATGATTGCGGCCGGCGCCGCCGTCGCCCGCCGCCGGGCGGGACGCACCGACGCTGCGGAGGTGCTGCGTGGCAACGGCTGAGATTCAGGACCCGGCCGCCGCGGTGGTCTGCCACGGGCTGGTGAAGGTCTACCGGTCGGCCACCGGCGAGACGCACGCCCTGCGCGGCATCGACCTCTCGGTGCTGAGCGGTGTGGTGACCGTGGTGGCCGGCCCGTCGGGCAGCGGCAAGAGCAGCCTGCTGCACCTGCTCGCCGCCCGCGACCGGCCGAGCGCCGGGCGGCTGGACGTGCTCGGCTCCGACCTCGCCGACGCGTCGCCCCGCGAGCTGCGCGACCTGCGCCGCCGCCGGATCGGCTTCGTCGCGCAGCGGGCCTCCGGCGCGCTGTTCCCGCACCTCACCGCCGCCGAGCAGCTGCGCCAGGTCGCGAACCTGCGCGGCGGCGCCGCCGAGGACGTCGACCGCGCCCTCGCGACGGTCTCGCTGGAGCACCGCGGCAACCACCTGCCGTCGGCCAGCTCCGGCGGCGAGCAGCAGCGGCTGGCCGTCGCCCTCGCCCTGGTCGGCGAGCCCGCGCTGGTCGTCGCCGACGAGCCGACCGCCGAGCTCGACCACGGCAACGCCGACCTGGTGCTCACCGCGCTGGCGCGGGCGGCCCACGCCGGCGCCGCGGTCGTCGTCACCAGCCACGACGACCGGGTCGTCGCACGGGCCGACCGGGTGCTGCGGCTGCGGCACGGCGTCCTGTCGTCGGAGACGGCGCGGGCCGGTACGACGGTCGCGGTGATCGACTCGACCGGCCGGCTGCAGCTGCCGCCGGAGGCGCTCGACCTGTTCCCCACCGGCCGGGCCGAGCTGCTGATGGCCGACGGCGAGGTCACCCTGCGACCCCCGACGGAGCAGCCGTGAGCGTCCTGGTCGTGACGAACGTGAGCCACGGGTACGGCGACGGGAGCCGACCACACCCAGGCGCTGGCCGAGGTGTCGATGACCGTCGACGAGGGCGAGGTGGTCTGCGTGGCCGGCCCGTCCGGCTCGGGCAAGACCGCGCTGTGCCACCTGGTGGCGGGCTTCGAGAAGCCGGACAGCGGCACGGTCACCGTCGGCGGTACGCCGGCCGCCGAGGTCGGCGACTGGGCGATGGTCGCTGTCGTGCCGCAGCAGCACGGGCTGCTCGCCGAGCTCTCGGTGGAGCAGAACGTGCTGCTGCCGGCGATGCGTACGTCGGCCGGCACCGACGGGTCGCCCGCCCTGCTCGACGCCCTCGACCTCACCGAGCTGGCCGAACGCACGGCCGCCGAGACCTCGCTGGGCGAGCAGCAGCGGACCGCGATCGCCCGCGCCCTGGTGCTGAACCCGCGGGTGCTGGTGCTCGACGAGCCGACCGGCCACCAGGACGACGTCCACGTCGAGCAGGTGCTGGCCGCGGTCCGCGCCGCCGCGGCCGCCGGCAGCGCAGTGCTGGTCGCCAGCCACGACGAGCGGGTGCTCGAGGCGGCCGACCGGGTGGTCCGCTTGAACGAAGGCCGCGTCGTCTAGACCCGCGCGCTACAAACGCCGAGATCCACACGGGATCGGTACCACCTGGTGGTACCGATCCCGTGTGGATCATGAAGCGGGAACCCCCGCGGTCACTTCAGCCGGAACTCCGCGGTGTGCACGCTGCCGTCGGCCAGCTTGACCGTCAGCGTCCGGCACTGGCCGGCCCAGGACTTCTGGGTCTTCCAGTTGTAGTGGTACCGCGTTCGACCCGGCGTCGTAGGTCAGCTCCGAGGAGCCAGGGGTGGCTGTCTCCTCGAGCGCGTCCACCGTGCCCCCGGTGCAGGAGTGCGCACCGGACGCCGGATAGCCCGCCGCGAAGATGTCCATCCCGCGGTACCCACCGACCGAGAACTTCAGCGGCACCGTCGAGCCGGCCTTCACCGAGTTGACCACCGGCAGGTTGTCGACCGGGGCGAAGAACCCCTGCCACGGCCACTCGCCGGCCCGGCTCGGGTTCGGTGCCACCACCGTCACCCGGACCGTCTTGCTGTCCTGGCCGCCGTCACCGTCGGTGCCCGTGACGACCAGGTCGTACGACCCGGCCGCACCGTAGGCGTGCGTCGGCGTGCACCCGGTCGAGGTCGCACCGTCGCCCCACGCCGACCGAGCAGCCCAGCACGTCCTGCGTGCCCGGGTCGGTCACCGTGGCGGCCACCGTGACCGGCTGGCCGGTCTGCACCGTCGTCCCCGCGGACGGGGACGTCACGGTGACGGTCGGCGCCGCGTTGCCGACGGTGAGCTCTGCCGTGTCGGAGACCGCCGGGTTCGCACCGTCGTCCGCCGTCAGCGTCAGTGTCGCCGTCGCCTCGTCCACGCAGGTCACCGTCGTCGACAACGCAGCCGGGTCGGCCACGGTGCAACCCGCGGCGTCCACCGCCCAGGTCGCCGGCGCCGATGCCTGGCCGACGATCGCGACCGGGGACCCCTCGATTCCGGCGACGTCGCCGCCGGCCGAGACGCTGGGCCCGTTGTCGTCGTCCGCGATGGTGGCCGCGGCCGAGTCGGCCGGGATCACCGTGCGACCCGTGGTCGACGTCGGTGTGCCGAGCGCGAGCGAGAACAGCTCGGTCGCGAGCGGCTCGGCCTTGCTGTCACCGATCACGTCCACGGTCACCTCGCGCACCAGGTGGCCGGCGTCGAAGGTCAGCGACCCGTCGGCGTCGACGACGTCGCTGCCGATCTCGGCCGTACCGGCCTTGACCGACCACGGCACGGTGAACGACTCGCCTGCCGGCATCTCCCGCACCGACACCGTGAACGTCGCCGGCGTGGTGCCGGGTCCGCCCTCGGTGACCGACGGGCTGTCCACCGTGAGCCGCAGCGGGTCGTCGTCGGTGAGGGTCACCGACGCCTCCGCCGTGGCGATCGAGGCGTTCACCGGGTCGGACAGTCGCACGGCCAGCTCCTCGTCCGGCTCCGGTGTGGTGTCACCGTTGACCGGGACGTGCACGGTGGCCGAGGTAGCGCCGGCCGGCACGAGCACGTGGCCGTGCGCCTCGGTGTAGTCCGCGGGAGCGACGGCGCTGCCGTCGGCCGTGGTCCAGAGCACCTCGACGTCCTTGCCGCTGACGGCCGAGAGCGACACCTTCACCGGTACGTCGGTGAGGCTCGTCCCGCCCTCGGCGACCTCGACGGAACCGACCGACAGGGTCGGCGCCGCGTCGTCGTCGAGCACCGTGACGACAGCCGAGCCGCCGTCGACCCGCACGCCGTGCGAGATCGACACGACCTGCAGCGGCAGCTGCTCGTCGTCCTCGTCACGCTGGTCGTCCTTGACGGTGACCGGCAGCTGCGCGGTGTGCGCACCCTTGGCCACCGGCGCGGTGCGCTCCGGACCGTCGCCGACCGTGTAGGTCACGGTCAGGTCGTCCGGCGCGTTCTCGGTCAGCGTCAGGGTCGCCGAGCCACCGGTGCCCTCGTCGACCGACGTGTCGGCAACAGTCGCCGAGACCCACTGCAGGGGCCGCTCCCACTCCGGCTCGTCGGCCGGCCGGACGAGCGCGAGCCCGTTCCACACCGACTGCGATGCGCCGAAGGCGAGGTTGCCGCCGAGGTCGAGCACCTTGAAGCCCGGGACGTGCACGTCCGTCGTCCCGATGCCCGCCGAGCTGTAGGGGTTGGAGCCCCAGACGACCACCGAGCCGTCGGCCCGCAGCGCCTGCACGGTGTCGCGTAGTCGACGTCGACCGCCACGACCGGCGGACCGGGCGGCAACGGCACCTGCTGCCGGCGTCACCTGCGTCGCACCGTGCGGCCAGGCCGAGCACACCGAGGACGTTGTTGTAGTTGCGTCCCCAGGTCCAGACCTTCCCGTCCTCGGTCAGTGCGACCGCGACGGCACCGCCCATCGACACGTCGACGACGCCCTTGTTGAGGCCGACGACCGGGTGCAGCTGGTCCTTCGTGTAGATGGTCGACGGCCGCCCGAGGACGTCGTCGTACCCACCGCAGGACCACAGGCTGCCGTCGGCCTTGCGCACCAGCGCGCCGCCGCCGTCACCGGAAGCCAGCTGCACCACGCCGGTCCCGAAGCGGTCGTTGACCACGGCGAGGTTGCTGCGGGTGTGGGTGTCGCCGGGGTGCCGTCGCAACGGACGACACCCCAGTTGCGCACCGTCCCGTCCCGCATCACGGCGTACGACGATGTCTCGCCGTTCTCGACCTGCGCGGCGCCGGTCAGCGGGGTGCTGGCCTCGGTGAGCACGCCGCACCGGGTGGGCCGCTCGCCGACCAGCGTGCCGTCGCCGACCTGCTGGTTGACGTTGGTGCCCCAGGCGACCACGCTGCCGTCCTGCTGCAGCGCGAGGGTGTTGTCGCCGTCGGCCGCGACGCTGGTGACGCTGCTCAGCGAGCCGGCCTCACCGTTGACGTTCTTCACCGTCACCGGCGTCCAGCGCTTGTCCAGGGTGCCGTCGCCGAGGCGACCGCTCCAGTTGACTCCCCAGGACTGCACGGTCCCGTCGGCCATCACCGCGTAGCCGGCGGTGCTGGTCGACTCGACGGCGCGCACCGACGAACCCAGCGAGGGCACCGGAACCGGCGAGCTGTAGGGGATGTCCTGGTTCGGCCGCGGAGCCAGGCCCACGCCGGACGACGAGCCCCAGGCCCAGACCGAGCCGGTGAGACCGCCGGGCGGCGCGTCGGCGCTGCTCGGGTCGCAGTCGTCGTCCACGTTGTTGCCCAGCCGCTCGAGCCCACCGGGGTGGACGTCGGCGCGGGTGTCGTCGCAGTCCGGCGTCGACGTCCAGCCGTCACCGTCGGCGTCCGGCCCGATGACCGTGACGACCCACGAGTGCGCGGCCGAGAGACCGCCGCGGGTCACCTGCACCGAGAGCATCCGCGCGCCGACGTCCGACGCCGTCGGCGCGTAGGTGAAGGTCGCACCGGTGGCACCGTTGACGACCTCACCACCGAGCGTCCATCGGTACGTCGGCACGCCGCCGTCCGGGTCCGCGGCCACGACCGAGAACGCCTGGGTCGCCCCGGTGCGCAGCTCGACCGCGTTGGCCGGGCTGGTCGAGGTGATGACCGGCGCGCGGTCACCGCCCTCGACGGTCACCCGGGCGAAGTCGACGGCCGAGCGACCGGCGTCGTCGGTCACCTTGAGCGCGACCGTGCGCGACGTCGCGACGGTGACGTCGACGACCGTGCCGTCGGCGTCGTCGAACTGGCCGTCGCCGTCGAGGTCCCACGCCGCACCGGTCAGGCGGGCCGCACCGGGGGCGGCCGAGGACGCCGAGGCGTCCAGGGTCACCGGGCCGCCGTTCTTGGTGCCGTACGGGCCACCGGCGTCGGCCTCGGGGTGCTGCTCGTCGACGCGCTCCTCGAGCGCCTCGACCAGGGTGTTCCAGCCGTCGGTGGAGCCGGCGAGCGCGTCGCGCATGCCGTCCTGCGCGTCCAGCGCGGCGTCGATGTCGGCCAGGATCTGCGACCCCTCCGGGGCGTAGGCCGGACCCTGCCGGACGAAGCCGTCCTCGGTCGCGCCGATCTGCGCTGCGGTCAGGCCGCGGTTGGCGAGCTGCCGCCGCTCGGCCGGGCTGAAGCCCTGCTTGCGGATCCGGTTGATGACCGCTGCACCCTCGGCCGCGTTGGCCTCGACGTCGTCGATGTCGGCGGCGAGGGCTGCCCGCAGGTCGGCCACCGCGGTGGTCGACCCGAGGTGCTGGTCGAGCGCGGTCGACAGGTCGCGGACCGCGCGGGCCTGCACCAGCGCCCACTCCTGGTCACCGGCGGCCTGCGCGCCCTGGTAGCGCTCCAGCGCGTGCAGCAGCGCCTCGGTGAGTGCGCCCTCCTGGGCGAGCGGGCGCCGTGAGACCGGCGACCGCGTCGGCGATCGGCTGGCCGGCCGCCGGCGGGATCTGCGCTGCTTCGGGGGTGACCGACGGCAGCTTGCGGAACTCGGGGTCGGCCGGGTCCTTCCAGATCGCGCCGTAGTTCTTGGCCCGGTTCATGACCAGCTTGAGGGTCGACTCCTCGATCCAGTCCTCGCCCTTGGCGCGCGCGTGGTCCAGGTCCTTGATGATGGCGAAGACCTCGAAGAGGCAGTCCGGGGACGGCGCGAGCAGGCAGGCGGCGATCGCCTTCGCGTCGTCGAGCTTGAACAGCGCCTGCAGACCCATGTGCATGATCAGCCAGGTCGCGTACTCCTCGCGGGCCCGGTCCTTCAGCAGCCGGATCGAGCTGTCGACCGGCGGCAGCTGGCCGTCCGGCACGTCGACGGTGATGGCGTCGTAGAAGATCTCGTCCTCGGCGTCGACGACGCCGTCCTGGCAGGTGTCGTAGACGATGTCGAACTCGCCCTCCGGGCAGCATGCCGGTCGGCGTGACGACGCCGATCAGCTCGCCGAGGAAGGCGCCGCTGCCGGTGCCGACGATGGTGTTCGGCCCGTCGCCCGCGACGTCGGTGAGGCCGCTGCCGTCGGTGGCCGAGCCGGCCTCGACGATGTAGACGTCGGTCGCCGGGTAGACGAAGTCGTCGGTGCCCTCGCGGGTGCCGCCCCAGCCGAGGCAGTCGTCGTCGAAGGTGATGGTGCCGTCGATCATCACGACGCCGTTGGCGCTGAAGCTCGCGTGGTCCGAGCCGTTGTGCGAGAAGTAGAGCGAGTTGCCGGCCGCCTGTGCCGTGGTCGGCAGCACGACGAGCAGGCCGGCGCCGAGGGCTGCGGTCAGCAGCCCCGACAGCGGCGCGGCGTACGCGGCGCGCGGTCCGGGTGCCGCGCGTCCGCGCGGGGTCGCATCGAGGGTCTCCTCTGGTCGGTCTCCGTGTCTCGGGGAGACCCTCGTGGAGCGACCTTGTGATCAACTTGACCCGGGGTTGACTGCGCGCTTCTAGTCGCCGCTAGTCGGCTGCAAGTACGTCGGCAACCAGGCCGTCGGCAGCCGCCAGCCAGCGCTCGTTGCCGACCTTCGCCGCCAGCTCCCGGGCGGCCTCGGCGTGCGCCCGCGCGGCGTCCAGCCGGCCGAGCCGGTGGGCCAGCCGGGCGAGCACCGTGTCCACCGGCCCGAGGACGAAGAACCCGCTGGCCCCGCCGCCGAGCTCGCCGGCACACGGCAGCAGCTCGTCGTACGCCGACTCGACGCCGTCGTCGAGGTCGAGCGCGTTCTCGGCGTCGAGCGTGGCGAACATCGACCGCAGCAGGTCGCGGCGCGGCTGCGGCCGACCGGCGTGCGCGGCGCGGGCCTCGTCGGTCAGGCCGGCCGACAGCAGGCTGCGGACGAGCAGCGGCACGACCGGCGGGTAGACGGCGGCCGCCTCCCGGGCCGGCTCCAGCGCGTCCTCGGCGCGGCCGGCCTGGTAGGCGATCAGCCAGGCCGCGATCCACTCGAGCGCGTCGACCGAGAAGGCGCCGATGCTCCGCAGCGCGTCGGCGAACTCGGCGTACCGCGCCCGCGCCTCGTCGAGGTCGCCTCGGGCCAGCGCCACCGCGGCGGGCACCTGGCGGGACACCACGACGAGGCCGGGCAGCGAGAACGCCCGCCCCTGCCGCTCGAGCTCGCGGCCGTGCTCCTCGGCCGCCGCGAGGTCGCCGTCGGCGAGCGCGGCCTGCTCGAGCAGGAAGTGGGCCAGGCCCCGGTGACCCGCCAGGCCGTGGGTGCGCGCGACCTCGAGCATCTCGTCGGCGACGGCCTGCCGCTCGTCCCGGGTGCCGTTGCCCATCAGCTGGCGGGCCAGGCCGTCGAGGGCGTAGCCCAGCGCCGACGGGTCGGCCAGCTCCCGCGCCTCGACGACCGCCGACTGCGCCGCCGCCATCGCGGCCTCGTCCCCGGCGCCCTCCATCTCGATGCCCTGGGTGGCGAGCAGGCGGCAGTGCAGGGCACGGATCTCGTCGGTCTGGGGCAGCTCGGCCAGCTGCTCGGCGGAGGTGACCAGCTGCTCCATCAGCCAGACCTCCTCGTAGGAGTAGTCGTGGGTGGCCCACACCATCGGGGTGTCCCACGCCGTCACCGCGCGGGCGGTGAGCACCGGGTCGCCGACGACGAGGGCGGCCCGGACCGCGTCCAGCCGGGCCCGGCCGGCCTCGATGCCCGAGGCGGTGTGCCCGAGGGTCCGGACCAGACCGATCCACAGCTCGACCAGCTCGCGCTGGTCGGCCCCCGGGCGCCGGCCCTGGGCCTCGATCGCGTGCCGCCAGAGCTCGACCGCGGCGGCGTAGGCGTGGCGGCGGTCGGCCTGCTCGGCGGCCAGCGCGGCGTACTGCACGACCTGCTCGTCGTACGCCGGTCCGGCCGACCGGAAGTGGTACGCGAGGGCTGCGTGGTCGGCCGGCCGCAGCCGCTCCAGCGACTGCCCGATGCGGGCGTGCCAGCGGCCGCGGCGCAGCAGGCTCACCTCGTCGTACAGCGTCTCCTGGACCAGCGCGTGGCTGAACCGCAGCCGCCCGGCTCGGGCTCCTCGACCAGGCCGGCGACCAGGGCGGAGTCCAGGCCGTCGAGCGCCTCCTCCTCGTCCAGGTCGCTGACGTCGAGCAGCACGTCGACGTCGACCTCGCGACCCTGCACGGCGGCCAGCCGGAGCAGCGAGTGCGCGCTCGCCGGCAGCCGCGCCACCCGGCGGCCGATGACGTCACGGACGCCTTCCGGGACCGTCTCGCCGATGTCGCCGCCGGCGCCGGCCAGCCGGGCGGACTCGCGGACGTAGAACGGGTTGCCGTCGGTGCGCGCCACGATGGCGTCGACGACCTCGGGGGCGAGCTCGGCGGCGGCGACCCGGCGTACCAGCTCGGAGGCGTCGGAGTCGTCCAGGCCGGCGAGGTCGAGCCGCAGCGGCTCGTGCCGGGCCAGGGCGGCCAGCGCGGCCGCGAGCGGCTCGGTGACCTCCGCCGAGCGATAGGTGCCGAGCACGAGCAGCGGCGCGTCGGCGAGCTCGGGCAGGACGTCGACGAGCAGGGCGAGCGTCTCGTCGTCGGCCCGGTGCAGGTCGTCGAGGACGACGAGCAGCGGCCGGCGCGACGCGGCCTCGCGCAGCCGCGCGCCGATCGCGCGGTGCAGCCGGAACCGCTGGGTCGCGGTGTCGCCCTCGAGCAGCGGCGCGTGGTCGTCGAGCAGCGGCGCCAGCGCCGGTCCGGTCTCGCCGGGCAGGTCGCGCACCACCTGGCTCCACGGGTAGAGCGGCGGGGCGCCCTCGACCTCGGGGCAGCGACCCCAGACGACGGTCCAGCCGGCCAGCGAGCCGGTCGCCTCCTCGGCCAGCGTCGACTTCCCGGCGCCGGGCTCGCCGGAGACCAGCGCCACCTGCAGCGCCCCGTCCGCCGCCCGCCGCGGCCGCCCCGGCCAGCGACGTCAGCTCGGCGCCCCGCCCGACGAACACCGTCGACCGGTCGGCCGCCGGCGGCGGCGCGCTGTCGGCCGCGGGTGCGGAGCCGGCGGCTGAGCCGTCGCGGGCAGCCGGGTCGTGGCGCGGCGGCGCGGCCGGGCGTTCTGCGGTGGCGAGGTGGGCGCGTGGTCCAGGATGTCGGCCTCGAGCTGCCGGACGCCGGGGCTCGGGTCGACACCGAGCTCGTCGGCCAGCCGCCGCCGCAGGTCGCGCAGCGCCGCGAGGGCATCGGCCTGCCGCCCGCTCTGGTAGAGCGCGAGCGCCAGCAGCCGCCAGGCGCTCTCCCGCAGCGGGTGCGCCGCGGCGTGCGGCTCCAGGTCGTTCACCGCCTCGACCGGCGCGCCGAGGGCGAGGGCAGCCTCCGCCGCGTGCTCGACGGCGACCCCGTGCAGCTCCTCGAGGCGGGTGACCTCGGGAGCGGCCCAGTCCTCGTCGGCGTACCCGCCGTAGGGGCGGCCGCCCCACAGGGCGAGCGCCTCGGTCAGCCCGCCGCGGGCGCGCGCCGGGTCGGTCGGCAGCACGGGCAGCGCGGCCCGGACGAGCGCCTCGAAGTGCCACGCGTCGACCTGCTCCTCGGGCAGCCGGAGGGCGTAGCCGGGCGCCGCGCTGACCAGCACCGTGGCCGGCGCCCGCGGCGGCCGGTCCGGCTCGAGGGCCTTGCGCAGGTGCGAGACGTACGCCTGCAGCGCCCCCGCGGCCCGGGGCGGCGGCTCGCCGCGCCACAGGTCCTCCGACACCCGGTCGGCCGGCACCACCGCGCCGCGCGCGGTCAGCAGGACCGCGAGGACGGCACGCTGGCGCGGCCCGCCCAGGTCGACCGGGCGGCCGCCGAGGTCCGCGTCGCAGCCGCCGAGCACGCGCACCCGCAGCGCGGTCACCGTCATGAGCGCTGAGCGTAGGTCGCCGGGCGGGGCCGCGACCGGCGTTCGCCCGCAGTCGGCCCCAAGTCAGCCGCAAGCGGGGCAGCCGAGAGTACGACTGCCAGAGCTGTCAGCCCGGACCCTGGAGGACCCACGCATGTCGAGCACCACCCCCGCGGTCACGCCGCGCCGTGACGGCGAGCCCGAGGTCGACCTGACCGCGGTCCGGCTGGTGCACCGGGCGATGCTCACCGACGTCCGGGCGCTGGCCGACCTGGCCGACCGGGTCGCCGGCGGCACCACGACCCTGGGCGGCGACCGGAGGGCAGCGCTTCGGCGGTACGCCGACCGGCTCTGCATCGAGATCGGCAGCCTGAACGACGCGGAGAGCGAGGAGCTGTGGCCGGTGGTCGCCGCGTCCGCCGGCTCGGCGGTGGACCTGTCCGACCTGGCCGACGACCACCACGCGATCGACACGGTGCTGGCGCGCTGCCGCACGGCCGTGGCCACCCTGACGGTGGCCGCCGACGACCTGGCGGCGGCCGCGCAGCTCGCCGGCGCCATGACCGACCTGCTCGGGCTGGTCGAGGAGCACGTCGCCGAGGAGCGAGCGGGTGCTGTTCCCGGCGGTGGCCGCCTTCGTCTCGGTCGCCGACTACGACGCCGCGCTGGCCCGGATGCGGCGGCGCGCAGGCGTTCGCCGGCTGGCCTGGCTGCTGCCGTGGGTGGCCCAGCACGCGACCGCCGCCGAGGTCGAGCGGTCGCTGTCCGGCGCGGGCGCGGCACCCGGGCTGCTCGCGGTCTCGACGCCGCGGTTCGCCCGGCAGCGCCGCGCCGCCCTCGGCTGAGCCGTCCAGAAACGCGGAGGTACGCCGGGGCGCGGCGGCGCGTACCGTCGTACGTCATGGTGACCACCGGCTCGCTGCTGCTGTTCCTGACGGCGAGCATCCCGCTGATCCTGTTCCCGGGGCCGTCGGTGGCGTTCATCCTCGCGACGACCCTGCGGGCCGGCCGGCGCAGCGGGCTGGCCGCGACAGCGGGCGTCGAGACCGGCTACCTGGTGCACGTGCTCGGCGCGGTCGTCGGGCTGTCCGCGGTCATCGCCGCGAGCGCCCAGCTGTTCACCGCCGTCAAGGTGCTCGGCGCGGCCTGGTTGCTGTGGATGGCCTGGCGCAGCCTGCGGGCCAGGTCCGAGGGGACGCTGGCCGACCTGAGCCCGCGGACGGCCGGGGTGACGTCGTCGACGGCGTTCTCCCGCGGCCTGCTGGTCGGCGCCCTCAACCCGAAGACCGCCGTGTTCTACCTGGCGTTCCTGCCGCAGTTCGTCAGCCCGGACGGCGGCCCGGTCTGGGTGCAGCTGCTGGTGTTCGGCCTGCTGTTCATCGTGCTGGCGTCGGTGCTGGACGCCATGTGGGCGGTGGCCGGCGGCAGCCTCCGACGGCTGCTGCCCGCCGTACGCCTGAAGGTGGTCGACCGCTTCTCGGCCGGCATCTACGCCGCGCTCGCGGCGGTCACCCTCACGGTGACGGCGGGCCCGCCCAGCACCACCGGGCCGAGCTAGACGCTACCCCGCTCCCACCGGCTGCCGCTGGTCGGGCAGCTCGACGACCGGCGCCTCGTCCACCGGCAGGTGGCCGTGCGGGTCGACGTTCGGCAGCACCCGGTCCAGCCAGGCCGGCAGGTACCAGTTGCGAGCGCCGAGCAGCGTCATGGTCGCCGGCACGAGCACCAGCCGGACGATCGTGGCGTCCAGGGCGATCGCGGTCGCCAGCCCGATCCCGATCATCTTGATCGCGACGCCCGGGTCCAGCGCGAAGCCCATGAACACGGCCACCATGATCAGCGCGGCCGAGGTGATGACCCGCGCGGTCGAGGACAGGCCCGCGACCACCGAGGCCTTGCTGTCACCGGTGCGCAGGAACTCCTCGCGGACCCGGCTGAGCAGGAACACCTCGTAGTCCATCGAGAGGCCGAACAGGATCGCGAACATCAGCACCGGCACGTACGGCGCGATCGGCACCGCATCGGGCAGGCCGAGCAGGTGGGCACCGGTGTCGGTCTGGAAGGCCAGCGTGATGACGCCGTACGCCGCCCCGATCGACAGCAGGTTCACCAGCACGGCCTTGACCGGGCACGACGATCGACCGGAACGCCAGCACCATCAGCACGAACGACGTGGCGAGCACGACCGAGACGATGACCCACAGGTTCGACGACAGCCGGTCGGTGAAGTCGGTCATCCCCGGGGTGTTGCCGCCGAGCTCGGCACCCGCCGGCAGCTCGGCCCGGATCCGGTCGAGCAACGCGATGGTCGCATCGTCCTGCGGGCCGTCGGTCGGGGTGACGGTGATGACCGCGGCCGAGCCGTCCGGCGAGACCTGTGCCGGCGACACCGACGCGACGCCGTCGGTCGCCGCGAGGTCGTCGGCGAGAGCCTCGATCCCGGCGGTCCCGCCGACCTTGTCGACGTCCATCGCGACCAGCAGCGGCGCGTTCGCACCGGGGCCGAAGCCGTCGGCACACCAGGTCGTAGGCCTGGCGGATGGTCGTCGACTCCGCCTCGTTGCCGGCGTCCGCGTTGCCGAGCTTCATGCCCAGCGCCGGCGCGGCGAGCGCCAGCAGCAGGACCAGCGACCCGAGCAGCCAGACGACCGGGCGGCCGGAAACGGTGCGAGCCAGCCGGGCAGCCGCCGGCGAGTGCGACGCGGCCGACTCGAAGTGCCCGGACCGCCGCGTCTTGCGGCTGTAGACCCGCATCCCGGCCAGGCCGAGCAGGGCCGGCAGCAGGGTGACGGCCGCGACGACGATCAGCAGGACGACGATGCCGGGCGCGTAGCCCATCGCCCGGAAGTTCGGCACGCCGGTGAACAGCAGGCCGGACAGGGCCAGCAGGACCGTGCCGCCGGCGAACACGACGGACTGGCCGGCGGTGGCGGTGGCCTCGGCCGCGGCGTCCGGGACGGACAGGCCACGGGCCAGCGCGTCGCGGTGCCGGGTGACGACGAACAGCGCGTAGTCGACACCCACGCCGATGCCGATCATCGAGGCGAGGGTGGGCGCGATCGTGGTGACGTCGGTGATGGCGGCGAGCAGGGTGACCCCGCCGGTGCCGATGGCGAGACCGACCAGCGCGATGCCGATCGGCAGCCCGGCGGCCACGAAGGAGCCGAACGCGAGGAACAGGATGAGCATCGCGACGCCGATGCCGACCATCTCGGCGGTGCCGCCGGGCGCCGCGTAGTTCTCCGGCATCTGGCCGCCGAACTCGACCTGGTAGCCCTGCGCCGTCGAGGTCGGCGGTCGCGTCCTCGAGGGCGACGATGCCCGCGTCGCCCTTGAAGTCGGTGACCGGCACGTCGTACTGCACGGCGATCAGGGCGGTCGCGCCGTCGGCGCTGACCATGGCGGGGGCGACCTGGGACACGTGCTCGACGCCGGCCAGCTGCTGCTGCGCGGCCTCGAGGTCGGCCGGGTCGACGGTGCCGGAGTCGGCGTGGACGACGACCCGGGCGTCGGCGCCGGAGAACGCCGGGAACTTCTCCCGGAGCATGTCGTAGGCGCGCTGGCTGCTGGTGTCAGGGATGACGTAGTCGTCGTTGAGGCTGCCGCCGTACGACGCGGCCAGGCCCAGGACGACGACTGCGGCCGCCGCCCAGGTGGCGATCACCCGCCAGGGGTGCCGGGCGGAGAAGCCACCGAGACGGTGGAGGAAGCGGGACATCGCGTGCTCCTGCGGTGAGGACTGGTGGGAACGTCCTCACGGTGCACGCGGGCACTAAGAGTCGACTTGCGGGTGGCTTGCAGCCCGCCAGCGGACAGCACGGCACCCCGGGAGGGTGATCCCGGGGTGCAGCACGTGGTGGAGGGCGGTCAGCCGTCCGTGCGCTGGGTGGGGATGCCGGCCAGCAGGGACCGGACCTCCGACTCGCGGTAGCGGCGGTGGCCACCGAGGGTGCGGATCGAGGTGAGCTTGCCGGCCTTGGCCCAGCGCGTCACCGTCTTGGGGTCGACGCGGAACATGGTGGCGACCTCGGCGGGGGTCAGCAGGGGCTCGGCGTCAGGGGTGCGAGTCGTCATCGGGTCGGCCTTTCCGTCGGCCTCGAAGGTAGATACCGAGAGGTCTCGGAATCTCTACGGCAATAGTGCACGTTGGGCGGGATGTCCGAAATGGTCACTACGGGCCATCTTCGGCATGGGCCCAGGTGACTAGCCCGCCCACCGTGCGGTGAGCGTGACCGGCTGGTCAGTTGGCGTGCTCGAGGGCCGCGACGGCCGACCAGCGGTCGACCACGCTGCGGTAGGTGAGCACGGCGCCCTCCTCGTCACCGGCCCCCAGCGCCGCCACCGAGGCCGCCACATCGGCGACCGAGGTGTCCTCGGCGACCACCTCGGGGCCGAGCAGCCGGCCCAGCCCCGCGTAGTCGAGCTCGACCCAGGACCGGGCGTGGAACTCCTCGAGCCACCGGCCGAGCTCCTCGAGCTCGTCGATGACGTCGAGCTGGAGGTCCAGGTCGCCCAGCCGCAGCCGGAGCGTGCGCAGCGCGCGGGCCACCCGGCGCCGGGCGGCGGACATCCGGGTCCGGTGGACGACGGTCGGCTCGTGCTCGTCGGCGCGCCTGCTCGTCGACGGCGGCCCGGTCGGACGGGGCGAACGGCACGAACCAGGGCACAGGCACGGTCCAGGTGGCGGTGAGGATGCGCAGCAGCGAGCCGCTCTCGGTGGTGGCCCAGCGGGCGTGGTCGGCGTCCGCGCGCGCCAGCGAGGCCGGCGGCACGAAGGCGTGCAGCAGCGTGTCGGGCAGCCCGTCCCGGAACTGGCCGAGGGCCACCCAGGAGCGCAGCCGGGACTGCACCGGGCAGACGTGCAGCAGGCCGTCGACCTCGAGGACGAACGCGTCGTGGGCCTCGTCTGTGGGCACCGGGCGCGGCGGGACGCTGATCACGCCGGCCAGGGCGGTGCGGTGCTCGGCGACCAGCCGGTCGGCCCGGGCCACCGCGCCGGTGGGGCTGCTCGCGTACCGCACCCAGAGCGCGCGGTCGGCCTCCGGGAAGGCGGCGAGGGGCTCGTAGACCCGCAGGTAGGCGGCGTACGGGTTCGGCAGCTGCTGCGGCACGCTCCGCATGCTACGGACCGTAGGGTTGGGCCGTGCCCGACCCCGCCGCTGCGACCGTGTTCGGCCCGCACCCTGGCTCCCGCCACGCGCACGAGCAGGTCGTCTTCGGCGCCGACGACGACAGCGGCCTGCGGGTCATCGTCGGCATCTACTCGACCGCGCTCGGCCCGGCGCTGGGCGGAACCCGCTTCTACCCGTACGCCGGGGAGGCCGAGGCCCTCGCCGACGTCCTCGAGCTCTCCCGGGCCATGGCGTACAAGAACGCGCTGGCCGGGCTGGACCACGGCGGCGGCAAGGCGGTGATCATCGGCGACCCCGCGGTCGACAAGAACGAGGCCCTGCTGCTGGCCTACGGCCGGCTGCTGGACGGGCTCGGCGGGCGGTACGTGACGGCCTGCGACGTCGGCACCTACGTGCAGGACATGGACGTCGTGGCGCGGGCCACCCGGTTCGCGACCGGCCGGTCCCCCGAGAACGGCGGCGCCGGCGACTCGTCGGTGCTGACGGCGTACGGCGTGTTCGAGGGCATGCGGGCGGGCGCCGAGCACCTCTGGGGCGCGCCCACGATGGCTGGCCGGACCGTCGGCATCGCCGGGGTCGGCAAGGTCGGGCGGCACCTGGTCGGCCACCTGATCGACGACGGCGCCACCGTGGTGGTCACCGACGTCTCGGCGGCGGCGGTCGACGTCGTACGGCAGGCGCATCCCGAGGTCGAGGTCGTCGACGACACGGCGGCGCTGGTGGCGGCCGACCTGGACGTCTACTCCCCCTGCGCGCTGGGTCACGCGCTCACCGACGAGGTCGTCGGGGTGCTGTCGGCGCGGCTGGTCTGCGGCGGGGCCAACAACCAGCTGGCCCACCCGGGCATCGAGGACCAGCTCGTCGCCCGGGGCATCCTCTACGCGCCGGACTACTGCGTGAACGCGGGCGGGGTCATCCAGGTGGCCGACGAGCTAAGGGGCTTCTCGTTCGACCGGGCCAAGGCCAAGGCGGGCGAGATCTTCGCCACCACGGCCCGGGTGCTGGCGACCGCGGCCGAGGAGGGCATCCCGCCCGCGACGGCCGCGGACCGCCTGGCGGAGCGCCGGATGGACGCGGCCGCGGGCTCACCGGCGTCCCACGGTCCGGCTAGGTGAGCGGAACAGCCCGCGGGCATGTAACGTTGCCCCCACGGAAGACACACTGATCCGGGGCCGTCACTCGCTGGCCGCCCCGTTTATGTACGAGGGGGTCGAGCCATGGGGCGCGGCCGAGCCAAGGCGAAGCAGACCAAGGTCGCGCGCGAGCTCAAGTACAGCTCGCAGGGCACCGATTTCGAGGCGCTGCAACGAGAGCTCGCATCAGGTTCTGTCAACCGGTCCGAGATGACGGACTCCGACAAGGACGAGTACGACGACTGGGCAGCCGACCAGCGCTGACCCGCACGCCCTTGCGTCACCCCACCGACCTCGCCGGGCTGCCGCGCGTTGATCACGCTGGCGTGATCAACAGTTGCTGGGTGGGGTGAGTTCACCGCACCCAGCAACCGTTCACCGCATCCAGCCGGCTGCGCGCTGCGGCCACAGCGCCCTAGCCTGGTTGCGTGTCGGGGAGCGAGGCCTACCGGGAGCTCGGTGAGGCCGCCTGGTCCTGGGTCCTGGGGCAGGTCCGCGGTGTCGACGGCCCGTGGCTGCCCGCGGTGGTGGCGGAGGGCGAGGCGCCGCAGGAGCCCGCCGATGACCGGGACTCGCTGTACGCCGGCATCGCCGGCCTGGCGCCGGTGCTGGCCGAGATCGGCCTGTCCCGCGCGCTGAGCGGGCCGGAGCAGGGGCTCGCGGCCGGGATCGTCGCCCGCCTCACGGCGGTGGCCGCCGAGCGGGTCGAGGCGTCGCTGTACGACGGCCTGGCCGGCGACGCGGTGGCTCTGCGGCTGCTCGCCCCCGGGAGCGAGCAGGTAGCGGTGGGCCGGCTGGCCGAGCTGATGACCCCCGCCGGCTGGGAGACCACGCTGGACTTCCGCCCCGGATCGGCACCCCTGACGGATCTGATCGCGGGCACCGCCGGCGTGGTGCTGGGCGCGCTGTGGGCCGGTGGCGAGCGACAGCCGCGAGATCGCGACCACCGGCGGCGAGGCGCTGCTCCGCGTGGCGGAGCCGACCGAGGGCGGCCTGGACTGGCGGATGTACCCGGGTTGCGCGCACAGCTCGCCCAACTACTCGCACGGCACTGCCGGAGTGGCCGCCGCGCTGGCCGTGACCGGAATGGCCGCGGACCGGCCGGACTTCGTCGCCGCCGCGAGCCAGGGCGCGACACACCTGCTCAGCGTGGGCTCGCTGGACGACGACGGGTTCGTCGTCCCGCACACGATCCCGCCGACCACCAGACGCGTGGTGGAGCCGGTGACCTACACCTGGTGCCACGGGCCGGCCGGCACCTCGCTGCTGTTCGCGGCACTGGCCCACGCGGGCGTGGCCGAGGTCGCTGGATTCGAGGTCACGGCATTGCGGGACCGCTGCCTGCAGTCGGTGCTCGCTTCCGGCGTACCCGAGCGGCTCCGGCCCGGTTTCTGGGACAACGACGGGCGCTGCTGCGGCACCGCGGGGGTCGGGGACGTGCTGCTCGACGCGGCTCAGGACTGCACCGACCCGGCGCGGGCCGACGTACTCCTCGGGTGGGCGTGCACGATGGGCGACGCGCTGGTCGAGCGCGCGGTCCGGGATGACGCCGGCGCACGGTGGCAGTTCCTGGAGCACCGCGTGGACCCGCCGCTCTTGCCGCCCGGCACGTCCTGGATGCAGGGCGCCGCGGGGATCGCGGCCTTCCTGCTCCGGCTGGCCCGGGTCCTCGACGACGGCCTGACCGCCCCGGTGGTCGACCGCCCCGACCAGTGGTGGGCCGTGCCGTCGCGGGTCCGCACGGTCCACGTCACCGGCGTACCCGCGGAGCCGGCCTGACCGCGCACGGCCAGGCCCTTCGTGAACGCGGGCCAGCCGGGGGCGGCATCATGCGCGGGTGGAACGACCTGAGCGTGATCGAGGACCTCACCGGCCTCGTGGAGAACCATGACCCTGGCAGGGTCGTCGGTCTGTACCTCTACGGGTCTGCAGTGGCCGGAGGGCTGCGCCAGGACAGTGACCTCGATCTGCTGCTGCTCACACAGCGGTCGCTGCGGCACGATGAACGAGAGAGTCTCCTCGAGTTCCTGTTGAACCGTTCGGGCCGGCGGGCGATCACTGCGCCGGGGCGACCGTTGGAGCTCACGTCACTGGTCCTCGATGATGTCGTCCCCTGGACCTACCCACCTCGTTGCGACTTCCTGTACGGCGAGTGGCTGCGGGACGAGTTCGGCGAGGGTCGGGTCCCCGAACCGCACGTCAACCCTGACCTGGCGGTGCTTCTCACCAGCCTTCAGCAGCACGCGCAAGTCCTCACCGGCGTACGACCGACCGAGGTGCTGGATCCGGTAGCAGCGCACGATCTACGCAGATCCGTGAAGGACAGCCTTGCGTCGCTCCTGGGCGACCTGGAGGGTGACGAGCGCAACGTGCTGCTCACACTGGCCCGGATGGTGGTCACACTCGACACCGGACAGATCGTGTCGAAGGACGATGCGGCGCGTCAGGTCCTTCCCCGCTTGGACCGACGTGGGCAACCAGTCATGACCTTGGCTCTCCGCGGCTACCTCGGGGAGGTGAAGGACGACTGGTCCGGCCATCGCGGCGAACTCGAGGAGACGGCCGAGGTCCTGGCCGCCCGGATCCGAGCCGCCTGAGCCGACCAAGTCCGGCATCCACCTGCGAACGTGCTCGACATCGGGCGGAGATTGGCCCTACGGTCCTTGGCAGTCCGAGCGAGGGATGTGGTGGCAGATGCGCAGTCTGCTGAGCCGGTTCAGTGACTGGGTCGTGGCTCACCCGGTGTTGTGGGGGGTGGGCGCGGGAGTCGTGCTGGTGCTGCTCGGCTTTGCTCTCGATCTGGCACCGATCGTGGTCCTGGCTGCCGCAGCCGCCATCGGCGTGCTGAACATCCTTCACGCGAGGCGACGGGGCTACTGCCCAGTTCCGGCAGAACCGGGTTCTCCCCCGGTGCGGGCGGACGCCGAGTAACGGGCGCCGCAGGCGGGTCGATCCATCCGTCAGTCGACGGTTCCATCCTTCGCCGCGGCGGACGCGTCGACGCACACGACTCCCTTGTTGCCGTCCTGGTCTGCGATCACGGTGAGCGAAGGGGCGTTGCTGTCGTCGACGACGGTCCCACCCGCGGTGAGGGCGGCGGCGATCCTTTCCGCGGCCACTTCGGGCGCCACATAGACCTCGATGTGGAACCGCTGGCGCGGGGTCTCCTGTGCGTCGGCGTCCCCGAACCACAGGTTCGGTACGCGTCCCGTGGCGTCACGGATCTCGTCGCTGGGGGTCCCGCGGCCCTGGGCCTCGGCGTTCCCGGTCAGCAGGGCGGCCCACATCGGGGCGATGGTCGCGGAGTGCGCCGTGTCGAGGCCGAGCTCGATGACGCTGACCGAAGCAGGGTCTGCGTCGATCTTGTGGTCGGCGGCGATCTCGGTGATCCGTCTCGCGAGGTCGACGTCCTGCTGGGTCACCCATTCGATGACGTACTCAGTGCCCTCGTCGTCGCGGTAGATGGCGTCGTCGCTGCTCAGCTTGAGGTCGACGTAGCCCGTTACCGATCGACACGCTCGGGTGATGTCCGATCGCGTCGCCCGCCTCGCCCACCTCCGCGACGAATCGTGCGCCGGTTCCGAAGTCGTCCACCAGGTAGCGGGCATGCAAACCCTGGGCCAGCTTGCGCCAGTCGGTCAGGTTGGCCGCGGCGATCTGTTCGCCTTTCAGCATGTCCATGGACGGGGACCGTAGCCCTGCCTCAGCCGCGGCGCTAGCGAACGGGGGGCGCCGCCGTGGCGGCACCCCCCGTTCGCGCGTGGTGCTGGTTACTCCGTGGGCGCGATGACGACCTGGTCCGTGCCCGTGAGCGGCGGCAGGTTGCCGCTGCCCGGGTCGGTGTAGGACGCCGCGAAGACGGCGTTCAGGTCGTCGGTCGAGGGATCGTGCCCGGTGGGCACCGTGGTGACGAACTGCCCGGTGCACCCGAAGGCCGTGCTCTGCGGGTGCCCGTGGGTGTCATGGCCCAGGATGTAGGTCACCTGCACCTTGTTGCAGTCCACGGGCTGGTCGTCGGTCACCGCCACCGAGTACTGCACGGTGTCGCCGAACTGGAACCCGTCGTCGTCGACCGTCACGGTCAGGTCCACCACCGGCCGCTGGCCGACGGTGATCTCGACGTAGTCCGACGACGGTCCGGCCGCCCTGGTCGGTCACCGTCAGCGTGGCGCGGTACACGCCCTCCTCGGTGTAGGTGAACGTGGGGTTCGGCTGGCGCGAGTCGATCGTGCCGTCACCGTCGAAGTCCCACGCGTACTTGATGCGGCGACCCTCCGGATCGGCCACCGTGCTCGTGAACGTCACGGTGAGCGGCGGCGCGCCCTCGACCTGGCTGGCCGTGACGTTCACCGTCGGCGTGTAGTTGCCGCGCGGCCCGAGGTAGTCGATGCGCACGAGCTCGGCGCCCGGCTGGTTGCTGCCGAAGAAGCCGTTGCCGTAGTTGAGCACGTACAGCGACCCGTTCGGCCCGAACTCGATGTCGATCGGGTTCTGGAGGTCGAACGAGGCGAGCACGTCCTCGATCCGCGTCACGTCGCCGCCCTCGGTGAAGAACGCCTTGATGTAGTCACGCGTCCACTCGTAGAACAGCGGCACGCCGTCGTAGTACTCCGGCCAGGCCGTCGGGTTCCTGCCCTTGGTCGCCTTGGCGTCGAACTGGTACGCCGGGCCGGCCATCGGCCCGATGCCGCCCGTCTCGAGCTCCGGGAACTCGGCGGAGAGCGTGTACGTGTACCAGACGTCGGGCTGCGTCGACCGGCGGCAGCTCCGTGAGGCCGGTGTTGTTCGGCGACTCGTTCACCGGGTTGGCGCAGTCGAACGGCTCGCCGGAGATGCCCGTGGCGAAGTCGTAGTCGACGTAGGGCAGCTCGGCGGTCGCGCAGTACGGCCAGCCGAAGTTGGCCGCCTCCGTCACGATCGACCACTTGCCCTGGCCGGCCGGCCCGCGCAGCGGGTCGGCCGTGTTCGCGTCGGGCGAGTAGTCGGCGATGTAGAGCTCGCCGGTCTCCTGGTTGTACTCGATGCGGAACGGGTTGCGCAGGCCCATCACGTAGATCTCGTCCAGCGTGAGCGGGTCGTTGTCGCCGTAGAAGAGGTTGCCCTCGACGCTGGTGTAGCTGCCGTCCTCGTTGACGTGGATGCGCAGGATCTTGCCGCGCAGGTCGTTCGTGTTGGCCGCGCTGCGCTGTGCGTCGAACGCGGGGTTGCGGCCCTCGCGCTCGTCGATCGGCGCGTAGCCGTCGGACTGGAACGGGTTCGTGTCGTCGCCGGTCGAGAGCAGCAGGTTGCCGTTCTCGTCGAAGACGATGTCGCCGCCGACGTGGCAGCAGATGCCGCGGTCGACCGGGACCCGGAGGATCTGCTGCTCGGAGTCGAGGTCGATCTCAGTCGCCGGTCCACTGGAAGCGCGAGAGCTGGATGTAGCCCTCGAAGGCGGCGAACTGCTGCGGGAGTGCCGAACTCCGGCGCATCGCCTTCGTTGATCGTCGGCGTCGCCGGGTCGTCGACGGGCGTGTTCAGCGGCGGCGAGTAGTAGAGGTAGACCCAGCCGTTCTCCTCGAAGTTCGGGTCGAGCGCGATGCTCTGCAGGCCCTCCTCGTCATGGCGAGTAGACGTCGAGCTTCGCCGCGAGGGTCTTCAGGCCGGTATCCGCGTCGTGGAGCCACACCTCCCCGTTGCGATCCGTGTGCAGGACGCTGCCGTCCGGCAGCACGGCGAGGTCGATGGGCTCACCCGGGGTCGCGTCGATCACGACCTTCTGGAACGCGGAATCGGGCGGCGGCGCGCTCGGGCCGAGCGCGCGGCCGAGGGAATGGCGAATACCGCGACGCGGGCCCCTGCCAGGGCTGCCAGCGCTCGTGCTTGTTCGCACGTGGTCCTCCTTGGAAGTCGAGCAGGGAACGAACGCGCGGCGGGGCGGCCCGACGGCCACCCCGCCGCGGGAGTGGCTCAGAACGTCACGCAGTCGAGGTAGTCGAAGCCCTTCTGGGCCGCCTCGAACGGGTCGAACGTCGGGTCGCCGAAGCGCGGGTCGTGCTCGACGACGTAGTACTTCGTGCTGCCGCCGGCGGCCGCGAAGATCGCCGGGAAGTCGATGATGCCCTCGACCGACGATCTCGATCCGGCCGGGGAACGTACCGGCCGCCATGTCCTTGACGTGGAAGAGCTTGATCCGGTTGCCGTACTGCTCGATCACGTCGAGCGGATTGGCGACGCCACCGCCGTTGGTCGCCCAGTACAGGTCGAGCTGGAACACGACATTCTTCGGGTCGGTGTGGGCCATCAGGATGTCGAACACGGTCTGGTCGCCGAAGACCATCTCGAACTCGATGTCGTGGTTGTGCACCATCAGCTGTCTGGCCCTGCTGGCGGGCCAGGGCGCCGAGCTCGTTCGAGGTACTCGGCGTAGGCGATCCACTGCGGCCTCGGTGGTGTACGCCGTCGGCCCAAATATCGGGGTGGAGCCGGAGCCGAAGTACTGGATCCCCAGCGTCCGGTTGTCCGCGAGGATCTGCTCGATGTCGGCCGGGTTCTCCGGCGTCCCGACGTCCACGTGCCGCGCGGACGCCTTGAGCCCGTACTCGTCGAGCAGCGCGCGGTACTGCTCCGCGGTCAGGCCGCTCAGCGTGAACGGCTCGACGTTTCGGTAGCCCATCTCGCTGAGGCGCGCCGAGCACCTCCTCGGTCCTGGCGATGGTGGCGGCGTCGGTGCCGAAGCCGATGTACTCGGCGAACGTCCAGAGCTGGATCGAGATCTTGCTCGTCGGCACCCCTCGGCCGCCGCCGCAGTCCGGGGCGGCCGCGGACGCGGCGGACGCGGTGCTGACGCCGCCGGCGCCGAGGCAGAGCACGACCATCGTCGCGGCGACGAGGGCGCGGAGAGCGCGGGCCAGGGATCGGTGCATGGGTGCCATCACTGCCTCCTCGTGCCACCCGCAGATGGCACATTCGACCGGTTTCCGTGCCCGCATCACGGTCGAGTGCAGGCACGGTAACCGGCAGTCGCACCGATGGGGAAGACCTATCCACGGGCATTCCGACAGATTTTGGATCGCCCTTACCTGCGCGAGACGCGCCGGGGCGGGGCGGGGCAGGTCAGGCGGGGTGGGTGCCGCCGACAGTAACCGTGCCGTCGCCGGTGGTGACGGTGCCCAGCACCCAGGCAGGTACGCCGCGGCCGATGAGCAGCCCCACGGCGCGGTCCGCATCTGCGGCGGCGACCACCGCCACCATGCCGACGCCCATGTTGAGCGTGCGCTCCACCTCGTCGACGGCCATGCCGCCCAGGTCCCGGACCAGCCCGAAGATCGGCGCCGGTGACCAGGTCGACCGGTCGACCGCGGCCGACAGGTGAGTCGGCAGGACCCGGGCCAGGTTGGCCGCCAGCCCGCCGCCGGTGACGTGGCTGAACGCGTGCACCTCGACGCCGTCGATCAGCGCCAGACAGTCGCGGGCGTAGATCCGGGTCGGCTCGAGCAGCTCGTCGACCAGCGGGCGGCCGAGCTCCGGCACGTCCCGGTCCAGCTGCCAGCCGGCCGTGGAGAGCAGCACGTGCCGCACCAGCGAGTAGCCGTTGGAGTGCAGGCCGCTGGCCGCCATCGCCACCAGCACGTCACCATCGCCGACCCGGTCCGGGCCGAGCAGCCGGTCGGCCTCGACCACTCCGGTGCCGGCACCGGCCACGTCGTACTCGTCCGGACCCAGCAGGCCGGGGTGCTCTGCGGTCTCGCCGCCCACCAGCGCGCAGCCGGCGAGCACGCAACCCTCGGCGATGCCCTTGACGATCGCGGCGATCCGCTCGGGCACCACCTTGCCGCAGGCGATGTAGTCGGTCATGAACAGCGGCTCGGCCCCGCAGACCACCAGGTCGTCGATGACCATGCCGACCAGGTCGTGGCCGATGGTGTCGTGCCGGTCGGCGGCCGTCGCGATGGCGACCTTGGTGCCGACACCGTCGGTGGAGGTCGCGAGCAGCGGACGCCGGTACGCCTTGAGCGCGCTGGCGTCGAACAGCCCGGCGAACCCGCCGATGCCGCCGACCACCTCGGGCCGGGACGCCTTGGCCACCCAGGCCTTCATCAGCTCGACGGCCCGGTCGCCCGCCTCGATGTCGACGCCGGCAGCGGCGTAGCTCGCGCCGGTCGTCATGGGCGACCGAGTGCGTCGGTGGCGCCGGCCCCGGCGACCAGCGTCGGCGTCGACGCCGGCGCGACGTGGTGTGCGGACGGAGGATGCGTCACCGGCTCGACCTCGAGCAGGTACTTGCCGAGCAGCTCGGGCTCGGGCAGGTCGACCGGGTAGACACCGTCGAAGCAAGCTCGGCACAGGTTGTCCATCGGCTGCTCGGTGGCCTCGACGAGTCCCTCGAGCGAGATGTACGCGAGCGAGTCGGCGTCGATCGAGACCCGGATCTCCTCGACGGTGAGCCCGTTGGCGACCAGCTCGGCCGGCGAGGCGAAGTCGATGCCGTAGAAGCACGGCCACTTCACCGGCGGCGACGAGATGCGCACGTGGATCTCGGCGGCGCCGGCCTCCCGGAGCATCCGCACCAGCGCCCGCTGGGTGTTGCCGCGCACGATCGAGTCGTCGACCACGACCAGCCGCTGCCCGGCGATCACTTCTCTCAAAGGATTGAGCTTGAGCCGGATGCCGAGCTGGCGGATGGTCTGCGAGGGCTGGATGAAGGTGCGGCCGACGTAGGAGTTCTTCACCAGGCCGAGGCCGTACGGGATGCCGCTGCCCTGCGAGTAGCCGACGGCGGCCGGCGTGCCGGACTCGGGCACCGGGATCACCAGGTCGGCCTCGGCGGGGGCCTCCGCGGCCAGCCGGCGGCCGACCTCGACCCGGGTGGCGTGCACCGAACGGCCGGCGATCTTGGTGTCCGGCCGGGCCAGGTAGACGTACTCGAACAGGCAGCCCTTGGGCTCGGCCTCGGCGAACCGCGACGACCGCAGCCCGTGGGCGTCGATCGCGATCAGCTCGCCGGGCTCGATCTCGCGGACCTGCGCGGCGCCGACGATGTCCAGCGCGGCCGTCTCGCTGGCCACCACCCAGCCGCGCTCCAGCCGGCCCAGCACCAGCGGCCGGATGCCCTGCGGGTCGCGCGCGGCGTACAGCGTCTCCTCGTCCATGAACACCAGCGAGAAAGCGCCGCGCAGCTGCGGGAGCACCTCGAGCGCCGCCTGCTCGAGCGACATGTCGGGGTACGACGCCAGCAGCGCCGTCACGATCTCGGTGTCCGTCGTGCTGTGCAGGGCGGCGTGGCTGCCGCGGATGCCCTCGCGCCAGCGCCGGGTCTCCTCCTGGGTCGGGCCGGCGCCGTCGTACGTCAGCTGCCCGCTCTCGGCGGCGAGCTTCTCGACCAGCTCGAGCAGGTCGCGGGTGTTGGTGAGGTTGCCGTTGTGGCCCAGCGCGATCGAGCCGGCGGCGGTGGACCGGAAGGTCGGCTGGGCGTTCTCCCAGACGCTGGAACCCGTGGTGGAGTAGCGGGTGTGGCCGATCGCGAGGTGGCCGCGCAGCGAGTTGAGGTGGCCCTCGTCGAAGACCTGGGCGACCAGGCCCATGTCCTTGTAGACCAGGATCTGCGAGCCGTTGCTGACCGCGATGCCGGCCGACTCCTGGCCGCGGTGCTGCAGCGCGTAGAGGCCGAAGTAGGTGAGCTTGGCGACCTCGGTCGGGTCGTCGCCTGAGCGGTCACCGGACCAGACCCCGAAGACCCCGCAGGAGTCCTGCGGGCCCCGCTCAGCGGGGTCGAGATCGAGATTGAGCCGTCCGTCGCCTCGGGGCACGCGGCCAGTCTACGGGGCGGCCGGGTCTCGATCCGGTCAGCGCCGCCGGCCTTCGAGCAGCACCGCGACGACGCCGCCGGCCAGCGCGCCCAGCCCGCCGAGCAGCGCCGCGAGGTAGGCGAGCAGCCGGGGCCGGTCGGCCACATCGGCCCCAGGACCCAGCACCAGCACCACCGCGGCGAGTACGCCGACGACGGCGCCGGTCAGCAGGAAGGCGGCGTAGCGAGGGTTCCGGCGAGGCACCCCCCGACCCTACGTCCCCTACGGGATGCGGACGTTCGAGACGGTGAACGGGTCGAGGACGCCGACGCCGCCGCGCTCGGCGAACTGGCTGTTGACCACGAGCAGCCGGCCGCGGGCGATCGCGGCGGTGGTCGGGTCGTCGAACGTGGGGTCGGTGGTGCGGCGGAGGACGGTGCCGCTGCCGAGATCTCCGGACAGCCGGATCGTGACGATGAAGCCCACCTCGCCCTGCCGTTCGACGGCGTACAGAGTGCGGCCACGCAGCACCAGACCGTCGCCTGCCACGGATCCGCCGCCGAGGTCGATCTCGGTGACCTCGCCGCTCGGCAGCGCGACCCGGTAGAGCTTGCGGGTGTTGGACTGCACGAGCACGAGGGAGTCGCCGTCCGGGGTGGCGACGATGCCGTTCACGTTGAACTGCCCGAGGACGTACTGCAGCGGGGTGCCGGTGAAGTCGACGAAGACCGGCAGGGTCTCGACGCCGTCGGTCGCGTAGTCGTCCGGCGCCGATCCGGTAGAGCACCGGGCGCTGCGAGTCGGTGATGTACACGCTGCCGTCGGGGGCGACCGTCGCGTCGTTGAGGAAGGTCGCGGCGCCGGTGTCCGGGACCGCGAACGACCCGACCAGCGCGCGCGACGCCACGTCGTAGACGAAGAAGCGGCCGGTGGCCGCCGCCGGCGACGAACAGGTGACCGTCGGACACCTTGAGCCCGACGGCGGAGGTGCGGCCGTCCTGGCCGCCGAGGAGGAACGGCGTCGCCGTGCTCCCGGAGAGGGCGCCGCGGTAGATCGTCCCGTCGGTGGTGCTGCCGACGTAGAACGAGTGCCTGTCGGTGGCGATGCCCTCGGGGAACACCAGGTCTGCCGCCGGCCCGCTCGGATCGATGAGGTAGGGCTCGTGGGCCTTCGCGGCGTCGGCAGGGGCGCCGAGGCCCACGGTCAGGACGACGGCGGCAGCAGCGGCGATGAGGGCGGTGGGTGTGGTGCGCATGGGACCTCCCGGGACGCGTCGTTGTGCCCTTTCTACGCCTTTCGGTCCGCCGGCGTTCAGCCCGCGGTGTCCGGAATGTGAATCCGCTGCCAGGTGCGCGACACTCGGAGCATGAGCAACCGCGCAGCCGCCCGCACCACCCGGTCACGGACGGCCGCGATGCGCGCCGAGCAGGCCCGGGCCGCCGAGCGGCGACGCCGCCTCCTGCTGGCCGGCGCGGCCATCGGCGTCGTCCTGCTGCTGATCGTCGGCCTGGTCGTCGCCAAGGCCGTCGGGCTCGGTGACGGCGACAGCGACAGCCCTGACGACTCGCCGGCAGCGACCGGCTCCGACCGCGCGTCCGCCGCGGTGGTGAAGGACGTCACTACTGTCCCGGCGGCCACTCTGGACGCGGTCGGCTTCGGGACGGCCCAGGCAGCCCCGACCCGGATCGACGCACCGCCGCTGACCGCCGACGGCAAGCCGCAGGTGCTGTACGTCGGCGCCGAGTACTGCCCGTTCTGCGCGGCCCAGCGCTGGCCGGTGGTCGTCGCGCTGTCCCGGTTCGGCACCTGGTCGGACCTCGGCGCGACCACGTCCGCCAGCGAGGACGTGTTCCCGGACACCCCGTCCGTGTCGTTCCACGGCGCCGGCTACACCAGCGACCACGTGTCGTTCACCGGGACCGAGCTCCAGACGACGGACGATGAAGGACGGGCAGTACACACCGCTGGACCAGCTGAGCCCGGCCGACCAGAAGACGTTCGAGACCTTCAACCGGCCGCCGTACGTCGAGGGAGACGGCGGGAGCATCCCGTTCCTGAACATCGGCGGGAAGTTCATCGCCGTCGGCGAGCAGCTACGACGTCGAGGTGCTCAAGGGCAAGTCCCGGGAAGAGATCGCCGCCGCGCTGGCCGACCCGGACGACCCGATCGCGAAGGCGGTCAACGGGTCCGCGAACATCCTCACCGCGGCGATCTGCGAGGCCACCGACGGCCAGCCGGCCGAGGTGTGCACCGCACCGGGGGTGACCGCCGCGGCCGTCGCGCTCCCGAAGGAGTCGATTCCGTGACGGCGCAGCAGACGTCGGCCACCGACACGGGGCGCGCCGGCCCGAGCGACCCCCGCTGGGTGGTCGTCAGCTCGCTGCTGCTGGCCCTGGTCGGGCTGGCCGTATCGGCGTACCTCACCTACGAGCACTACTCGGCGTCCACGACGCTGGCCTGCCCGGAGAACAGCGCGATCAACTGCGTGAAGGTCACCAGCAGCTCGTACGCCGAGCTGCTCGGCGTACCGGTGGCCCTGCTCGGGCTGCTGTTCTACCTGGGCGTGACCGCACTGTGCCTGCCGGTTGCGTGGCGGGCGAGCAGCCCGTGGGTCGCGCGGATTCGGCTGCTCGCGGCTGCGAGCGGCGTCGTCTTCGTGCTGTACCTGGTGTGGGCCGAGCTGTTCCGGATCGAAGCGATCTGCCTGTGGTGCACCGTCGTGCACGTCTCGACCGTCGCGCTGTTCGCCGTGATCGTCGTCGGAGCGGCCCTGCGGCCGATCGACCCGGACTCCCTGACCTGAGCCGTTACAGTCGTCCACCGGAGGTGTCGGACGACACCCGCTGGGCCAGCCAGACCGGGATGATCGACGCGACGATGAGGACTGCGGCGACCACGTCGACGACCGGCGCCTGGTTGGGCCGCGCCAGGTTGCTGAAGATCCACAGCGGCAGCGTCTGCACGCTCGGCGCCCGCGGTGAACGTGGTGACGATGATCTCGTCGAAGGACAGCGCGAACGCGAGCAGGGCGCCGGCGAGCAGCGCCGACCGGACCGCGGGGAACGTGACGTAGCGGAAGGTCTGCACGACGTCCGCGCCGAGGTCCATGGAGGCCTCTTCGAGCGAGCCGCCGGTGCGGCGCAGCCGGGCCAGCACGTTGTTGTAGACCACCACCACGCAGAACGTCGCGTGACCGACGACGACGGTGAACAGCCCGAAGTTCACACCCAGCGGCTGCAACGTCGTCGTGATCGCGTTGGACAGGGCGATGCCGGTGACGATGCCGGGCAGCGCGATCGGCAGCAGGATGAGGATCGACACCGCCTCGCGGCCGAAGAACCGGTACCGGGCAACGGCGAACGACGCCATCGTGCCGAGGACCAGCGCGAGGGCGGTGGCACCGAGCGCCGGCCTTGACGGAGGTCGCCAGTGCGTCGCGCGCACCGGGGTTGTCCCACGCGCGGTTCCACCACTCGAAGGTGAAGCCCGCGGGTGGCCAGCCGAAGGTCCGGTCGATGTTGAACGACGAGATCAGCACGACGACCAGCGGCACGTAGACGAACGCGAGACCGAGCACCATGAAGGCAGCCAGCAACGGCCGCGCGCACCGCGGGACGAGATGTCACAGCTTGTCCAGGGCGCCGGTGCGGCGGACCGCGAGCAGGTAGACGACCATGATCACGATCGGGACGGCGGCCAGCGCCGCCGCGAACGGCAGGTTGTTCGCGGCTCCCGCGTTGCCGTGGATCAGGTTGCCGAGCAGCTGGCTCTTGCCGCCGACGATCTGCACCGCGATGTAGTCGCCGAGGCTGAGCGAGAACGTGAAGATCGCGCCGGCCACCACAGCGGGGAAGGCCAGCGGCGCGACCACCGAGCGGAACGTCCGGCCCGCCTTGGCCCCGAGGTCACCGGAGGCCTCGAGCAGCGAGTCGGGCAGCCGTTCCAGCCCGGCGTAGATCGGCAGCACCATGTACGGCAGCCACAGGTAGCTCAGCACGATGACCGTCGCGGGCAGCCCGAAACCCGGACCTTGCAGGCCGAACGGCTCCAGCGCCCAGTCGACGACGCCGTCGCCGGCCAGCATCGCCCGCCAGGCGTACGCCTTGACCAGGTAGCTGGCCCACAGCGGCGTGAGCACCGCGACGACGAGCCAGTCGCCGGGCCCGTGGCGAGGCCACCTTCGCCATGTAGAACGCCATCGGGAAGGCGAGCACCGCGCAGATGACGGTGACCGCCGCGGCCACCGCCACCGTCCGCAGGATGACGGTCCGGTAGGTGTCGTTGGTGACGACCTCGCGGAAGTTGTCCGTCGTGAAGGACGCGCACGACGTCCCCGGTGAAGACGTCGGTGCTCCAGAACGCGGAGAGCAGGAGGACGGCGAGCGCACCGAGGTACACCACCACCAGCACGAGCATCGGCAGTGCCAGCAGCAGCACCAGCCGCAGCCACGGATGCCGGTGCAGGCTGCTGGAGAAGCCCCTCAGCGACGGTCCCGCCCTCCCGCTCCCTGCACTCAGCCCTTGATCTCCTGCCAGGCTGCCGTCCACTCGCCGTAGTCCTTGCAGTCGACGTCGGTGCGCCCGTCGAGGCACTGGGCGATCGGCGTGCTCCAGTACCAGACCTGGTCGAAGTAGGCCTCGTCCTCGGCGTGGAACGTGTCGCAGTGCCCCTTGTCCGCGGTCAGGTCGCACGACTTGGCGTTCGACGGCGCCTCGCCGAACCACTCGGCCACCTCGGCGTTCGCCTGGGGGCTGATGATGTGGTCCAGCCACTTGTAGGCGCAGGTCTTGTGCTCGCTCTTGGTCGCCACCATCCAGGTGTCCGACCAACCGGTCGCGCCCTCGCTCGGGCAGCACCGCCTCGACCGGGGCCTTGTCGGCCTTGGCCAGGTTGACGATGATCTGCCACGTCGTGCCGATCACGGAGTCGCCGTTCTTGAAGGCCTGGATCTCCTTGGTGTAGTCCGACCAGTACTCGCCGATGTGGGCGTTCTGCTGCCTTGAGCAGGTCGACGGCCGCCGTGAACTGCTTGTCGTCGAGGGCGTACGGGTTCTTGATGCCGAGGTCGGGCTTGGTCTTCATCAGGTACAGCGCCGCGTCGGCGATGTAGATCGGCGAGTCGTACGCCGTGACCTTGCCCTGGTACGGCGAGGCGTCGTCGAACACCGCGCCCCACGACGTCGGGCGCCGGGCTGACCTCGTCGGTGCGGTACATCAGCAGGTTGGCGCCGCGACCGTGCGGGACGCCGTAGGCCACGCCGTCGACGGAGTTCCAGGCCTTCATCTTCAGGCGTCGAAGACGTCGACGTAGTTGGGCACCAGGTCGGTGTTGACCGGCTCGACGTCGCCGGCGGCGATGAGCCGCAGCGAGGCGTCACCGGAGGCCGACACCACGTCGTACTGCCCGGTCTTCATCAGGTTGACCATCTCGTCGGAGGTCGGAGCCGTCTTGACGTTGACCTGGCAGCCGGTCGCCTCCTCGAACGGCGTCACCCAGTCGACCGCCGGGTCGGTCGAGCCGTCCTCGACGTACCCGGCCCAGGCGACGATGTTGACCTCGCCCTCGGGCTCGCCGAGCTTGTCGAGCGCCTTGAGGTCCGGCGGCGTGAAGCCCTGCGGAGCTGCCTCGTTGCCGCTGGGCTTGTCGTCGTCAGTGCCCGTCGCGGAGTCGCCGTCGTCGCCGCAGGCCGTGAGCGCGAGGATCGCGACCACGCCGAGTGCGAGCAGTCTGTTGGTGATCATGTGTTGCCTCCCTGGGAGACCGCGCCCTGCACCCGGTCCGCGGTGGTGGGTTCGACCTCGGTTGCGGAGTCCGCGACCGGGACGTCTGTGGTGACCCCGTAGACGTGCGCCCTGCTGACCGCGACCTGCACGCGGTCGCCGCGGCCGACGGCGTCGTCGGCCGCGAGCCCGGTGTTCTGCACCAGCGCCTGGACCTCGGCGCCGGCGTCGAGGCGCACGATGACCCGGCTGGCTACGCCCGTGTAGACGACCTCGACGACCACGCCGTCGGCCACGACCTCGCCCGCGGCTGCGGGCCCGCCCGGCCGGCCGACCCGGACCTTCTCGGGCCGGAACGACACCGGGGCGCGGTCTCCGAGCAGCGCCGCCGCCGGCTCGCCCTGGAGCAGGTTCGCCGTGCCGACGAAGCCGGCGACGAAGGCGGTCGACGGGTGCTCGTAGACCTCGTTGGCCGTCCCGACCTGCTCGATGCGGCCCTGGTTGAAGACCGCGATCCGGTCGCTCATCGTCAGCGCCTCCTCCTGGTCGTGGGTGACGAAGAGGAAGGTGATGCCGACCTCGCGCTGGATCGCCTTGAGCTCGACCTGCATCTGCTCGCGCAGCTTGAGGTCGAGGGCGCCCAGCGGCTCGTCGAGCAGCAGCACCCGCGGCCGGTTGACCAGGGCGCGGGCCAGCGCGACCCGCTGCCGCTGCCCGCCGGACAGCTCGCTGCGGCCGCCGGTCGCCGTACCCCTGCAGCCGCACCGAGCCGAGCGCCGCCTCGGTCCGGGTCCGCCGCTCGGCCTTGCCGACCCCCTTGACCATCAGGCCGTAGCCGACGTTCTGCGCCACGGTCATGTGCGGGAACAGCGCGTAGTCCTGGAACACGGTGTTGACGTCGCGGTCGAACGGCGCGTCCCGCGGTGACGTCACGGCCGCCCAGGTGCACCGAGCCGGCGGTCGGGCGCCTCGAAGCCGGCGATCATCCGCAGCACGGTGGTCTTGCCGGAGCCGGACGGGCCGAGCATCGCGAAGAACTCGCCGTCGCCGACCTCGAGGTCGATCGAGTCGACCGCGACCACGTCGTCCGCCGAGCCGCCGCGGCTGCCGAACACCTTGCGCAGCCCGACCAGGCGCACCGCGGCCTCGCTCACCGCCACCTCCGTTGGGAGTCCCGCCGACGCGCGCCACGCTAGCGCCCCGGGACGGTCAGGGGAACGAATTCCGTCGTGAAGGCGGGTCCATACCGCCGAAATCGTGGCAGAACCGAGATGTGTCGGTTGCCTTCAGCATTCGGCGTGACCGGGCCCACACCGGCTCGTTGGGCACGGTGCGTCACCGGAGCACGCGACACGGTGACAGCACGCCGTCCGCCCCGCAGGGGTGGAACGTCACCGACGAAGGGTTCACCCGATGCGCCTGACCCGGAGAAGGACGGGGGTCGCGCTGGTCGCGGCCGCCGCAGCCCTCACCGCCGCAGCAACCGCCACCGCGACCTCTGCCACCGCCGCGCCCGACGACACGCTCCGGCGCTACATCGTCGTGCTCGACGACGGCAGCAACGCCGGGGCCGTGGCCGCCGAGCCACGCGCAGAGCCTCGGCGTGCTGACCGGCCACGTCTACTCCAGCGCGCTGGACGGCTACGCCGCGCGGATGCCGGCCGCGGTCGCCGACCTGGTCGCCGCCGACCCGCGGGTCGCCTACGTGCAGGCCGACCGCAAGGTCCACGCGACCGCGCAGACGACGCCGACCGGCATCAACCGGGCCAACGCCGACGCCAGCCCGACCGCCGCCATCAACGGCGTCGACCAGCGGGTCGACGTCGACGTCGCCGTCATCGACACCGGCGTCGACCTCGACCACCCGGACCTCAACGTCAACCGGGCCAAGGCCAAGAACTGCGCGCTCGCCCTGTCGGCGGACGACGACAACGGCCACGGGTCGCACGTCTCCGGCACGATCGGCGCGCTGGACAACGGTGCCGGCGTCGTCGGCATGGCGCCCGGTGCACGGATCTGGCCGGTGAAGGTGCTCAACGCGGCCGGCGTCGGCTTCACCTCCGACATCGTGTGCGGCATCGACTACGTCACCGCCAACGCCGCGTCCATCGAGGTCGCCAACATGAGCCTCGGCGGCGACGGCAGCGACGACGGCAACTGCGGCCGCACCGACGGCGACGCCGAGCACGCAGCCATCTGCGCATCGGTTGCTGCCGGCGTGACCTACGTCGTCGCGGCCGGCAACGACTCCGCCGACGCAGCCGACGTCAGCCCCGGCGGCGTACGACGAGGTCATCACGGTCAGCGCCCTGTCCGACTTCAACGGCAGTGCCGGGCGGCGGCGCCGCGTCGACCTGCCGGGCCGACGTCGACGACACGTTCGCCGACTACTCCAACTACGGCACCGACGTCGACATCATCGCGCCGGGCACGTGCATCCTCAGCACCTGGATGAACGGCGGCTACGACACCATCTCCGGCACCTCGATGGCGTCACCGCACGTCGCGGGTGGCGCGGCCCTCTACAAGGCCACCCACCCGAGCGCGTCGCCGGCCGCGGTGCGCTCGGCGCTGCAGTCCGCGGGCACCCTGGACTGGAACGACTCGGACGACCCGGACCCGGTCAAGGAGCGCCTGCTCGACGTGAGCTCCTTCTAGGCAGGTCAGCACAACCGCACGTCCGGTGGGCTCACAGCGTCAGCTGTGAGCCCACCGTGACGACGGTCGCGGCAGCCCGGCTGACTCGCCAGGTGGGGACCCGTCGGCCGAACTCCACCGTGACGGCGAGCCCGTCGGTGCGGTGGTTCACCCAGCCGGTGAAGGTGCCGTTGCAGACGCCGGTGCAGTGGAACTCGTCGACCGGCAGCCGCATCCCGCGGGCCAGCGCCCGGACCGTCGGCATCCCCTTGTCGTTGGCGCCGACGCCGAACAGCGGCTGGTGGAACGTGACCGTCAGGTCGGGCTTCAGCCGGCGGACCAGGTCGCGCAGCACGACGCTCTCCGGCTCGGACAGCGGCTGGTTCCCCGACCAGGTCGCACCGCGCGCACTGCTCCGCCACCTGTAGGGGAAGTTCCGGTTCAGGTCGACGCCGTGGGCGTTGGTGCGCCGGTGGGCCGCGGTGCCGTCCGGGTTGACGGTGCGCACCAGCCAGAGGTCGAGCCCGGCGGGCAGGTGGTCGCGGTCGCGCAGGCGCTGGAAGACCCGCATCCCGGCCGGCTCGTCGCCGTGCACGCTGCCGATGACCAGCACCGTCCGGGTCTCGGCTGCGGCGGGCTCGGTGCCGTCGGGCACCGCTGCTGACTGGCGGCTCCGGTGCACGGCGACGATCGGCCGGCCTTGTACCGACGTACCGATCACTTCGCGGGTGGTGACCACCGCTGACGCCCGCCGCCTCGGCCGGACCGGCGGCGAGCAGCGACGCGACCAGGGCCGCGAGCACGGCGGCGACGGCGTACCTGCGGCGGGGGGTCACGCGGCCAGCGTGTCAGACGAGCGGGAGGAACGCGGACAGGTCGGCACGTTCGCCACTCGCCTGGACGAGCCCCTCGGCCACGGCTGTCGGCCAGTCGGTGCCGCCGACAGCGAGCGCGACCCAGGTCATCGGGTCGAGCTCGACGACGTTGGGCGGGGTGCCGCGGGTGTGCCGCGGGCCCTCGACGCACTGCACCGCGCCGTACGGCGGCACCCGCACCTCGACCGAGCGGCCGGGTGCCTGCGCCGCCAGCTCCTCGAGCAGGAAGCGGACCGCGTCGCGCAGGTCGTCGGGCTCGAGGGTGTGCGCCTCGAGCACCCGGGTCAGCGCTGCCCGCCCCACCTCGGGATCGGTACGTCGACGGGGTGGCACGTCAGACCCGCGGCTCGCCGAGCTCGGCCAGCGCGTCGACGGCCACCGCCAGGATCGCGGCAGCATCGTCGGCCGGGAGCTCGGGCAGCATCTCCTCCCACAGCGTCAGGCACGAGCCGCGCAGCTGGAGCATCCCGGCCGGGCGGGCCATCAGGAACGCGTGCAGGTGCGCCCCACCGTCACCGATCTTGTAGAGGTGCACCCGGCCGATCGCGTCGAGTGCTTCCACGGCACGCACGATCCGGACGGACAAGCATGCCGAGCTCGGCGGCCATCCCGTCGGACAGGTCGCCGAAGTCGAGGTGCTCGCGCGGCATCAGCATCACGGCGAACGGCAGCCGGGTCGTCCCGAACGCCGTCAGCACCCAGCGTTCGTTCTCCCACACGACGTTCTTGTCCGGGTTGGTGCAGCGCCAGCACTCGGACCCGCCCTCCCCGCCCCGCGGGGGCTCCGGCAGGGTCAGCGGCCCGAGCACCTTGACCCGCAGGCTCTCCTGCTCGAACGGGAAGATGTCCCAGCCGGACTGGTCGGGCACCGGCAACCGCCGCTCGGCATCGGCCGCCGCCACGGCCCGGTCGTAGAAGTCCTGCGCCGTCGGCACCGCTCGCTCGCTCACCCCGCGACCCTAACCAGCCCCGCCGACGTACCCAACCCTGCAGGTCAGCCCTCGCAACCCCGGTGGGGCTCGGGTGGGCGCCCGTCGCGGTGGGGTGCACCTGCAACCCGGGGCGGCGCATGCGGGCGTAGCTCAACCGGCTAGAGCGCCACCCTTCCAGGGTGGAGGTGTTGGTTCGCGACCAGCCGCCCGCTCCACAGCCCTCCGAGAGGCTGCCTCAGCCGAACAGCGCGGGCAGGGTGCCCTCGTGCGCGGCGCGCAGCTCGTCGAGGCCGACCGCCGGAATCCCTTGTACCGCAAGGGATTCGCCACCGGTGGTGCCCAGCCGAGTCACCGGCACGCCGTACGACGATGCGCGCGCCTCGAGGTCCGCGACCCGGTCGGCCGGCACCGACACGACGGCCCGGGCCACCGACTCGCTGAACAGCGCGACGAACGGGTCACCCGTCGACTGCCACCGTCGCGCCGACACCGCGGCGCAGCACCATCTCGACCAGCGTCTGCGCCAGGCCGCCGTCGGAGACGTCGTGCGCCGCGGTCACCAGCCCGTCGCGCGCAGCCGCGAGCCATCAGCGCGCCGAGCGCCTGCTCGGCGCGCGAGGTCGACCGCCGGCGGCAGCCCGCCGAGGTGGCCGTGCACGTCGTGCGCCCACTCCGAGCCGCCGAGCTCGTCGCGCGTCTCGCCGAGCAGCAGCACGACCTCGTCCGCAGCGGCGAAGCCGATCGGCGTCCGCCGGCGCGACGTCGTCGATCACGCCGAGCACGCCGACCACCGGCGTCGGGTGGATCGCGACGTCGCCGGTCTGGTTGTAGAAGCTGACGTTGCCGCCGGTGACCGGCACGCCCGAGCTCGAGGCAGGCGTCGGCCAGGCCGCGGACCGCCTCGGCGAACTGCCACATCACGTCCGGGTCCTCGGGCGAGCCGAAGTTCAGGCAGTTGGTGACGGCCAGCGGCTTCGCACCCGCTGACGGCGACGTTGCGGTAGGCCTCGGCCAGCGCGAGCTGCGCACCGGCGTACGGGTCGAGCTTCGCGAACCGGCCGTTGCCGTCGGTGGCCAGCGCGACGCCGAGGCCGGTCTCCTCGTCGACCCGGATCACGCCGGCGTCCTCGGGCTGCGCGAGCACGGTGTTGCCGAGGACGTAGCGGTCGTACTGGTCGGTGACCCACGACTTCGACGCGAGGTTCGGCGAGGCGACCATCTGCAGCAGGGTCGCGCGCAGCTCGTCGCCGGTCGCCGGGCGCGGCAGCGTCGTCGGGGCCGTCGGCCTGCAGCGCGTCCTGCCACGACGGGCGGGCGATACGGCCGCTCGTAGACCGGGCCCTCGTGGGCGACGGTGCGCGGCGGCACGTCGACGATCGTCTCGCCGTGCCACTCGACGGTGAGCCGGCCGCTGTCGTTGACCTCGCCGATGACGGTCGCCAGCACGTCCCACTTCGCGCAGATCGCCAGGAACGCGTCGAGCTTGTCCGGCTCGACGACCGCGCACATGCGCTCCTGCGACTCGCTCATCAGGATCTCCTCGGGACGCAGCGTGGAGTCGCGCAGCGGCACCCGGTCGAGCCAGACGTGCATGCCGCCGTCGCCGTTGGACGCCAGCTCGGAGGTCGCGCAGGACAGCCCGGCACCGCCGAGGTCCTGGATGCCGACGACCAGGTCGGCGGCGAACAGCTCGAGGCAGCACTCGATGAGCACCTTCTCCATGAACGGGTCGCCGACCTGCACGGCTCGGGCGCTTGCTCGGCCTCGCGTCGTCGAACGTCTCGCTCGCCAGCACCGAGACGCCGCCGATGCCGTCGCCGCCGGTCGCGGCGCCGAACAGCACCACCTGGTTGCCGACGCCGGACGCGTGCGCCAGCTTGATGTCGTCGTGGCGCATCACGCCGACGCACAGCGCGTTGACCAGCGGGTTGCCGGGGTACGACGGGTCGAACACGACCTCGCCGCCGATGTTCGGCAGGCCCAGGCAGTTGCCGTAGCCGCCGATGCCGGCCACCACGCCGGGCAGCACGCGCCGGGTGTCGTCGGCGTCGGCCGGACCGAAGCGCAGCGGGTCCATCACCGCGACCGGCCGCGCGCCCATCGACAGGATGTCGCGCACGATGCCGCCGACCCCGGTCGCCGCACCCTGGTAGGGCTCGACGTACGACGGGTGGTTGTGCGACTCGACCTTGAAGGTCACCGCCCAGCCCTGGCCGATGTCGACGACGCCGGCGTTCTCGCCGATGCCGACCAGCAGTCGCGTCGGTCTTCGGGGCCTTGTCGCCGAACTGCCGCAGGTGCACCTTGCGCGACTTGTACGAGCAGTGCTCGCTCCACATCACCGAGTACATCGCCAGCTCGGCGGACGTCGGCCGCCGGCCGAGGATCTCGCGGATCCGCTGGTACTCGTCGTCCTTGAGCCCGAGCTCGGCGATAGGGCTGCTCGGCCTCCGGCGTCGCCTCGGCGTCCTTGACGGTGTCGACGTCATGACGCTCGTACGGTCACGCGCCTTCGAGCACCGAGGTGAAGAACGCCAGCCCGTCGGTCGTCGGCCCGGTCAGGGCCTCGACCGCGTGCTCGGGGTGCGGCATCAGGCCGACGACGTTGCCGCGCTCGTTGGTGATGCCGGCGATGTCGCGGTAGGAGCCGTTCGGGTTGTCGTCGAGGTACCGCACGACGACCCGGCCCTCGCCCTCCAGCATGTCCAGCGTGCGCTCGTCGGCGACGAAGCCGCCCTCGCCGTTCTTCAGCGGGACGACGATCTCGCTGGCCGGCTGCGTAGTCGGACGTCCACGCGGTCGCCGCGTTCTCGACCCGCAGCCCTGGTCGCGGCAGATGAACTTGCGGTGGTCGTTGCGGATCAGCGCACCGGGCAGCAGGTGCGACTCGCACAGCACCTGGAAGCCGTTGCAGATGCCGAGCACCGGCAGGCCCGCCGCGGGCAGCCGTCGATCACCGGCTCCATCACCGGCGCGAACCGGGCGATCGCCCCGCAGCGCAGGTAGTCGCCGTAGGAGAAGCCGCCGGGCAGCACCACCGCGTCGACGCCGTGCAGGTCGGCGTCCCCGTGCCAGAGCGCGCACCGCCTCGGCACCGGCCAGCCGCACCGCGCGGGCCGCGTCGCGCGTCGTCCAGCGAGCCCGGGAAGGTGACGACCCCGATCCGCGCACTCACGGCGTCCTCGACCCGGACCGTGATAGTCCTCGATCACCGGGTTGGACAGCAGCGTCTCGGCGGCGTCGCGGATCTGGGCCAGCCGCTCCTCGGTCACCTCGCCCTCGACCTCGAGCTCGAACCGCTTGCCCTGCCGGACGGCGGCGATGCCGTCGAAGCCGAGCCGGGGCAGCGCCTGGGCGACCGCCTTGCCCTGCGGGTCGAGGATCTCGGGCTTGAGCATGACGTCGACGACGACGCGGGCCATCCGGGGCACTCCTGCAAGGTCGGCGTGAGGTCGCGGGGCGTGGTGCGGTGCTGCGCCGCCAGCCTACCGGCGTACGTGCCAGGCTCGTCTCGTGCCCGACACGCGTGTGCTGACCACCGACGAGGCGCCGGCGGCCCTGCTGGCCGAGATCCGCGGCCTGCTCGACCGGGCCTTCGACGGCGGCTTCACCGACGAGGACTGGGAGCACGCCTGCGGCGGCCAGCACGTGGTGGTCACCGAGGGCGGCGTGGTGGTGGCGCACGCGGCGGTGGTCCCCCGCGAGCTGCACGTCGCCGGCCGCCCGTTCCGCACCGGGTACGTCGAGGGCGTCGGCACCGAGCCCGGGCGGCAACGGGCCGGGCTCGGCTCGCTCGCGAGTGCCCGGGCGGGCGACCTGGTCCGCGCGGGCTTCGAGCTCGGAGCCCTCTCGACCGGGCGGCCGGCGTTCTACGAGCACCTCGGCTGGGAGCGCTGGCGCGGGCCGACGTACGTCCGGCGCGGCAACGCCACGGTCCGCACCCCGGACGAGGACGACGGCGTCCTGGTGCTCCGCTTCGGGCCCAGCGCCGACGTCGACCTGACGGCACCGCTGTCCTGCGAGGCCCGCGCCGGCGACGACTGGTAGCCGCAAGTCCCCGCGCAGGCAACATCGGGCTCGTACGATGCGGCTGGCCGCACTCAACGTCCCGGGAGTCGTCGTGAACCGTTCCGCCACCCGCTCCTGCGCCGCCGCCCTGCTCGCCGTCGCCCTGCTGGCCGCCTGCGCGCCCGAGGACGACGACGACGGCGAGGCGGGCACGACGTCCAGCCCGTCGGCCTCCGGGTCGGCCAGCGAGACCGCGGACCCGTGCGCCAAGGAGAGCCTGCAGACCACCGCGCCCGGCAAGCTGACCATCGCCACCGACAAGCCGGTCTACGAGCCGTGGTTCGTCGACGACAACCCGGAGAACGGCGAGGGCTTCGAGGGCGCGGTCGCCAAGGCGGTCTACGAGCAGATGGGCTACACCGCCGACGAGGTCACCTGGACCCGGGTCGGGTTCAACAGCGTCTTCAAGCCGACGCCGAAGGACTGGGACTTCGACATCAACGAGTTCTCGATCAGCGAGAAGCGCAAGCAGGCCGTCGACTTCTCCTCGCCGTACTACGACGTCAGCCAGGCGGTCGTGACCACCAAGGGCTCCAAGGCCGACGGCGTCACGACGATCGCCGACCTCAAGGGCCTCACCCTCGGCGCGCAGGTCGGCACCACCAGCCTGGACGCGATCAACGAGGTCATCGCCCCCAGCACGCAAGCCGCGGGTCTACAACTCCAACAACGACGCGGTGAAGGCGCTGGAGAACGGCCAGATCGACGCGCTCGTCACCGACCTGCCGACGGCGTTCTTCATGGCGGCCGCCCAGCTCTCCAAGGGCAGCATCGTCGGCCAGCTGCCGGCCGGCGGCGGGACGCCGGAGCAGTTCGGCCTGGTGCTGGACAAGGACAGCCCGCTGACCGACTGCGTGAGCCAGGCGGTGGACGCGCTGCGCGCGGACGGCACCCTCGACCAGCTGGCCGACCAGTGGCTCGCGCAGGGCGGCGCGCCGGTCCTCCAGTGACCGCGCGCCGATGACCGTCCCGGCCGAGACGTTCCCGGTCCTGCCGGACGACGCCGGCCCGAGCGACCTGCAGCGCTGGCGGGACGACTACCGGCCGGCGCCGCGCCCGGCGGTCGACGTCGCTCGCCGGGGTCAGCACGGCGGTGTTCCTCGTCGTGTCTCGGCGTCGCGATCGTCCGGTCGCCCGGCTGGCCCCGGGTGCGCGAGTCGTTCCTCGACCTCGGAGATCGCGCAGGACTCGCTGCCCGGCCATCCTGCGACGGGCTGTGGCTGAACCTGCGGGTGCTGATGGTCTCCGCGGTGCTCATCGTGATCGTCGGGCCTGGGCATCGCAGCGCTGCGGACCCTGCGCGGCCCGCTGTGGTTCCCGGTGCGCGCGCTGGCGCGGCGTACACGGACTTCTTCCGCGGGATGCCGCTGATCATCCTGCTGTACCTCGTCGGGTTCGGCGTGCCCGGGCTGCGGCTGCAGGGCGTGCCGACCTCGCCCGTGGTGCTCGGCACCCTCGGCGCTGGTGCTGACCTACTCGGCGTACGTCGCGGAGGTGTTCCGGGCCGGCATCGAGTCGGTGCACCCGAGCCAGCGGGCGGCGGCCCGGTCGCTGGGGCTCTCCTACGGGCAGACGATGCGCCGGGTGGTGCTGCCGCAGGCGGTCCGCCGGGTCACGCCGCCGCTGCTCAACGACTTCGTGGCGCTGCAGAAGGACGTCGGCCTGATCTCGGTGCTGGGCGCGTACGACGCGGTCCGCGCAGGCGCAGATCCACGCCGACGACACGTTCAACTACACGCCGTACCTGGTGGCCGGGCTGCTGTTCGTGCTGCTCGCGATCCCGACCATCCGGGTGGCCGACTGGTACAGCCTGCGCGCGGTACGCCGGCAGCAGGCGAGCGGGGCGCTGTGACCGACGCCGAGGCACCGCCGAGCCTCCGACGACGTCGTGCTGTCCTGCGAGGGCGTGGTGAAGCGGTTCGGCGAGCACACGGTGCTGCGCTCGATCGACCTCGAGGTCGCCGAGCACCAGGTGGTGACGCTGATCGGCGCGTCCGGGTCGGGCAAGTCCACCCTGCTGCGCTGCATCAACCTGCTGGAGACCGTCGACGACGGCATGATCCGGCTCGACGGCGAGGACATCACCGACCCCCGGATCGACGCCGACACGGTCCGCCGGCGGATCGGCGTCGTGTTCCAGGCCTACAACCTGTTCCCGCACATGACCGTGCTGGACAACGTCACGCTGGCGCCGCGGCTGGTCGGCAAGGTCGCCCGGGAGCAGGCCGAGGACCGGGCCCGGACGCTGCTGGAGCGGGTCGGGCTGGCCGACAAGGCCCAGGAGTACCCGGACCGGCTCTCCGGCGGCCAGCAGCAGCGGGTCGCGATCGTGCGGGCGCTGGCCAACGAGCCGCGGCTGCTGCTGCTCGACGAGGTCACCAGCGCGCTGGACCCCGAGCTGGTCGGCGAGGTGCTCAGCCTGGTCCGCGAGCTCAAGGAGCAGGGGATGACCATCGTGATGGCCACCCACGAGATGAGCTTCGCCCGGCAGGTCGCCGACCGGGTGGTCTTCCTCGACGCCGGGGTCGTCCTCGAGGAGGGCCCGCCCGAGCAGGTGCTGGCCGACCCCGTGCAGCCGCGCACCCGGCAGTTCCTGGCCCGCATCCTCGAAGCCGGCCGGCTCTAAGCACCCGAGCAGACCGGCTCCCCACGGCGCTGGGCACGGTCAGTTGTCGCTGGGTGCGGTGAACTCACCGCATCCAGCAACCGTTGATCACGCTGACGTGATCAACTTCGCGGGGCCGTGCGCAAAACCGCAGGTCAGAGGGTCCTTAGGCCGTCTGAGGCGGGCCTAAGCCGTCCTAGGCCGGGGCGCCCGGCAGAGATAGGTCATCGTCCCGATGTAGCCCCCCTCCTCAGGGGCGCAGATTCATACCTGTCAGCAAGACCAAGCGCCCACTGAGGAGCACACCATGTCGACCATCGTCGGTTTCTACGCCGGAGCAGAGTCGGACTACCGCCGCAACCAGATCGCCGCCTCGTTCCGCGACCACAAGCACACCGCCCGCCGGTTCGTCCCGCGTCGGCGCACCAAGGTCCGAGCCGACCCCCGTGGACTGGTTCGGCGCGTGAGCACCGCAGCCGCCTGGGTGCTCCGTGAGCTCTCCGAGGCACGCGGCGCCGAGCACGCACCCGTCGTACGCCGGGCCAGAACCCCCGCCCGGCCGCCGGCCAGCACCGAGATCACCGGCCCGCCAGCCGGTCGCGCCACTGAGGCCGACCGTCTGGCGGGCCACCACCCACCCCTGCACCACCCGAAAGGAAGCTCCCATGTCTCTCACCGGTCCCTACGGCGGCGTCGAGGCGGACTACCGCCGCGAGCGCATCACCGCCTCGTTCCGCGAGCACCGCAAGGCCAGCCGCGTCCTGTCCTTCCGCGCCACCGACGGCCGCCGCCGAGGTCGCGCGTGAGTGTTCTGGCCACCGTCGTCGGTGCCCATGACGAGAATGGGCATGTGCCCGACGACCGTGTCCCCCTGGTCGGCCGCCTCGACGAGATCGAGCGGCTGGCCACCCTGGTCGGCCTGACCGCCGCCGAGCCCGAGCCCGAGAGCGCCGTCCTGCTCTCGGGCGACGCCGGTGTCGGCAAGACCCGGCTGCTCGCCGAGCTGCGCACCCGCGCCGAGGCAGCCGGCTACCGGGTCCTGGTCGGGCACTGCCTGGACTTCGGCGACAGCGCCCTGCCCTACCTGCCGTTCAGCGAGGCCTTCGGCCGGCTCGCCGCCGACTCGCCGACCCTGGCCCGCTCGCTCGTCGAGGCCGGCCCCGCGATCGCCCGCCTGATGCCCGCCCGCCGGGTGATCCCCGAGCAGCCCGAGCCCACCGACGACACCAGCCACCTCGACCGGCCGGACCTGTTCGCGTCCGCGCACGCCGCCCTGGAGCTGCTGGGCCGGGCCGACCCGCTGCTGCTCATCATCGAGGACGTCCACTGGGCCGACCGGTCGACCCGCGAGCTGCTCAGCTTCCTGTTCTCCCGACGGTTCGACTCCCCGGTCGCCGTGGTCGCGTCGTACCGCAGCGACGACCTGCACCGCCGCCACCCGCTGCGCAACGCCGCCGCCGAGTGGGCCCGGCTGCCCGGCGTCACCCGCCTCGACCTCGCCAAGCTGCCCGACTCCGACGTCCGCGCCCTGGTCGGCAGCCTGCACCCGGAGCCCCTGACCGAGCGCGCGGTGCGCGGCATCATCGACCGCGCCGAGGGCAACGCGTTCTTCACCGAGGAGCTCGTGCAGGCCGCGTCGCACAGCCCCGGTGCCCTGCCGGAGGCCCTCGCCGACCTGCTGCTGGTGCGGCTCGACCAGCTCGACGACGAGTCCCGCCTGGTGGTCCGGGCCGCCGCCGTGTCCGGGCGCCGGGTGCCGCACCTGCTGCTCGAGCGGGTCGTCGACGGCCAGGTGACCAGCCTCGACACCGCGCTGCGCGCCGCCGTCGAGCGCAACATCCTGCTGCCGATGGGCCGCGACGGCTACGCCTTCCGGCACGCCCTGCTCGCCGAGGCGGTCTACGACGACCTGCTGCCCGGCGAGCGGGTGCGGCTGCACATGGCGTACGCGAAGGCGCTGCAGCAGGGCGGTGTGGGCGGTACGGCGGCAGAGCTGGCCAAGCACGCCCGCGCCGCCAACGACACCGAGACCGCGGTCCGGGCCAGCATCGCCGCCGGCGACGAGGCGATGGCCGTGGCCGGGCCGGACGAGGCCTCCCGGCACTACGAGCTCGCCCTCGAGCTGGCCACCGACTCCGGCATGGACGACATCGACGTCGTCGAGCTCACCGCCCGGGCCTGCGAGGCGGCGCTGGCGGCCGGCCAGACCTACCGGGCGCTGGCGCTCGCCCGGGACCAGCTGCGCGCCACCTCCCCGGACACCTCGCCGCAGGCCCGGCTGCGGCTGCTGCACGTCAAGGGCTCGGTCGCGATCGTCGCGGACGCCGAGGGCGACGCGCTCAAGGTCACCACCGAGGCGATGGAGCTGCTGGAGAAGCACCCGGACGAGCCGATGCGCGCCCAGATGCTCGCGCTGCACGCGCGCGCCCTGCACGAGCAGCGCCAGCACGACGAGGCGACCCGGTTCGCGACCGAGGCGCTCGAGCTGGCCGACCGGCTCGGGCTCGCCGGTGTCGCCGCCGACGCCCGCACCACGCTGGCCCGGCTGCGCGAGCGGCCCGGCGAGACGGCCGCGTCGCAGGCGATGCTCCAGGAGACCGTGCTGCAGGCCCGCAGCGCCGGCGACCTGGCCGGCGAGCTGCGCAGCATGTTCAACCTCGGCACGCTGCAGTACGAGGCCGGCCGGATCGACGCCGCACGCGAGGAGTACGCCCGCACCCAGGAGCGGGCCGAGGAGACCGGCCGGCCCTGGTCGCCGTACGGGCTGGAGTCGCGGGTGCTCGGCATCCAGGCGGCGTACGTGCTGGGCGACTGGGACGGCGCGAGCGCGCTCGCCGACCTGCGCCACCAGTCACCGCCGGACCTCGTCGAGGCGATGATCGTGGCCAGCGGCCTGCTGGTGCGCGCCGGTCGCGGCGACGCCGCGGCGCGCGAGCTGCTGCCCGGGCTGGTCCCGCACGGCCGGCGCGAGGGCATGGTCTCGCTGTTCGCCGGCTTCGCCGCGATCGACCTGCAGGGCGACCGGGGCGACCTCGACGGCGTCCACCGAGGCGCACGACGACACCGTCGCGACCGTCGGCGGCATGTGGGGGAACAAGGACTTCCAGGCCCGGATCCGGCTGTCCGGGCTGCTGCTCGGGCAGCTCGCGTCCGCGGTGTCCGAGGTCGGCAGCCACGACCGCGACGACCTGGTGGTGCGCGCGGCCGACCTGGTGGAGGCGGCGCACCGCGCGACCGCGCTGCGCGAGCAGTCGGTGTGGGACGAGGGCCCCGAGGGCCGCGCCTGGCTGGCCCGGGTGGAGGCCGAGCACGCCCGGTTCCGCTGGCTGGCCGGCGACGACGCGCCCGCGCTCGACGACCTCGTCGCCGCCTGGGAGCGGGCGGTGGCCGGGTTCGAGGCGTTCGGTCACGTCTTCGAGCGGGCCCGGTCGCAGGCCCGGCTGGCGTCGGTGCTGATCGCCGCCGGCCGCACCGCCGAGGCCGCGGAGCTGACCAGCGCCGCGTCGCGCGACCGCCCGGTCGCTGCGCGCCGAGCCGCTGCTGCGCGAGCTGCGCACCCTCGGCGCGCCGGCGGGGCGGCAGGAGGCGACCCGCCGCGACGAGCCGCTGACCGCCCGCGAGCAGGAGGTGCTCGCGCTGGTCGCCCAGGGCCGCAGCAACCGCGAGATCGCCGGGCAGCTGTTCATCAGCGCGAAGACGGTCAGCGTGCACGTGTCGAACATGCTGGCCAAGCTCGGCGCCGTCGGGCGCACCGAGGCGGTGGCGGTCGCCCGCCGGCGCGGCTACCTGCCGACTGAGCGGCTCTGCCAGGCCTCCCAGGCGCTGCGCACCATGTCGCTGAGGTCCAGCCGGGCGGTCCAGCCGAGCTCCTTGCCGATCTTCGTCGCGTCGGCGAAGTAGACCGGCGCGTCTCCGGGCCGGCGGCCGACGACGTCCACCGTGAAGTCGATGCCGGTCACCTCGCGGACCGTCTCGAGCACCTCCTTGACGCGTGATGCCCTCACCGCGGCCGACGTTGTAGACCTCGCCGAGCGGGCCGTCGTCGAGCCGGCGGGCGGCTGCGGCGTGCGCCTCGGCGAGGTCGACGACGTGGATGTAGTCGCGGATGCAGGAGCCGTCGCGGGTCGGGTAGTCGTCGCCGAACAGCTGCGGGTTGCGGTCCTCGCGAGAGCGCCTGGAAGACCATCGGCACCAGGTTGTTGACGCTGCGGTCGGCCAGCTCGGGCGCGCCGGTGCCGGCGACGTTGAAGTAGCGCAGCGCGGCCCACCGCAGCGGCACGGCCGCCGGCCAGGTCGCGCAGCATCCACTCGCCGACCAGCTTCGTCTCGCCGTACGGGCTCATCGGGACGGTCGGGGTCTCCTCGGTGACCAGCTCGACCGGCGGCTGCCGTAGACGGCGGCGCTGGAGGAGAACAGCACCCGGTCGACACCCGCGTCGAGGCAGGCCTGCAGCAGCGAGCGCATCCCGCCGACGTTCTCGTCGCCAGTAGAGCAGCGGCTGCTCGACCGACTCGCCGACCGCCTTCTTGGCCGCGAGGTGCAGCGACGCCCGTGACCGCGTGCTCGCGCAGCGCGGCCCGCACCGCGTCGGCGTCGAGCGATCGATCGCCTGCGACGAACGGCACGTCGTCCGGGACGTTCTCCCGGATGCCGGTGGACAGGTCGTCGAGCACGACGACCGGCAGGTCGGCCGACTGGAACGCGCGCACGATGTGCGCGCCGATGTAGCCGGCGCCGCCGGTGAGCATCCAGGTCATGGCCTCACCCTAAGCGTCCGCGTTCAGGTCACAGCGCTGCGGCCGGTCAGCAGCTCGTAGGCCTCGAGGTACTTCGCCCGGGTGCGCTCGACCACCTCGTCGGGCAGCGGCGGCGGCGGCTCGCCGGAGCTGCGGTCCCAGCCCGAGGCCGGCGAGGTGAGCCAGTCGCGGACGAACTGCTTGTCGTACGACGGCTGCGGCGCGGCCCGGCTCGCCACTGGTCGGCGGGCCAGAAGCGCGACGAGTCCGGCGTGAGCACCTCGTCGGCCAGCACGAGCCGGCCGTCGCCGTCGCGGCCGAACTCGAGCTTGGTGTCGGCGAGGATGATCCCGCGCTCGCGCGCGATGTCGTCGGCCCGGCCGTAGACCGCGAGCGTGAGCCGGCGCAGCTCGGCAGCGGCGTCGGCGCCGACGGTGGCGACCACGTCGTCGTACGCCACGTTCTCGTCGTGGTCGCCCATGCGCGGCCTTGGTCGCCGGGCGTGAAGATCGGCTCGGGCAGCTCGCGAGCCGTCCACCAGGCCGGCCGGCAGCGGCGACGCCGCAGACCGACGCCGGTCGCGCGGTACTCGGCCAGCCCGGAGCCGGTGAGATAGCCGCGCGCCACGCACTCGACCGGGAACATCTCGAGCCGCCGGCAGAGAACGCCCGCGGCCGGCGAACTCCGCGGGCACGTCGGTCGACACCACGTGGTTGGGCACCAGGTCGGCGAGCTGCTCGAACCACCACAGCGACAGCTGGGTGAGCATCGCGGCCCTTGTCCGGGATCGGCGTCGGCAGCACGCAGTCGTACGCGGAGATCCGGTCGCTGGCGACCATCAGCAGGCAGCCCGTCCGGCGCTCTCGTACAGGTCGCGCACCTTGCCGCTGTGCAGGTGTCGGAATCGTCACCGGGCAAGTGTCGCAGCATGCGGTAGGTCTTCTCGCCGGCCACGGTGACGTCGCGGGCGTCGGCCACGTTCGTCATCGCCGCCGAGTCCTCGATCCATGCGGCGGTATCTGGCCAGGACTCGCAGGCTGCTGATCACCACTGTTCTCGCTGGCCGGCTGCGGTGGGGGTGGCTCGGAGGCTGGCCCCACGACTTCTCCGGCGACCGAGTCTTCGGAGTCGGCCGTGTCGTCGGCGTCGTCGTCCGCGCTGCCGCTGCTCGGCCCGGTGGGGCTGGTCGAGGCCGCCGACGGCTCGGTGTGGGCGGCGTTCGCAGGCAGCGACGCGATCGCCCCGTGCAGGAGGGCGGACCGCGCGAGCCATCGTGGTCGGCGACGCCCGCTGCGCGTCGCCGAGCTGACGGCTCGCTTGGGTCACCACGATCGGCGACGGCGGGCTCGCCGCAGGTCGACCCGCAGCCGGCGCCGTCGGCCGCACCGTGACCCTCGGCGAGGAGCCGGAGGCATCACTACGCTCGACGGTCACCTGTTCGCTCGTGCTGCAGGCCGGCGCCGCCCTCGTCGAGGTGGACCCGGCCGACGGCGCGCTGCTCCGGCGCTACGACGTCGGCGGCGAGCCGCGGATGCGTGCACCGGCGCGGGATGCGCTGTACGTCGGCGACTTCGCCGGCGGCCGGGTGGTGCGGGTGCAGCCGGGCCCGAAGGAGGACGTGCGCACAGAGCAAGCCGGTCTGTGCCGGCGTACAGGACCTGCTGGTCCTCGACGGCACCGTCTGGGCGGCCTGCATGACCGACAACCGGCTGGTCGGGCTGGACCCGGACACGCTCGCGCGTGACGAGGCGGATCACGGTCGAGGGCGACCCGGACGGGCTGGCCGCCGGTCCCGGCAGCACCGTGCTGGTCAGCCTGCAGGACGGCCCGGCCTCGCGGTGGTCGACCTCGCCGACGACTCGGTCGAGCGGCTTCCGGCGGGTGAGTCCGGCCGGCTGTTCGACGCAGGCGAACAACGACGTGATCGAGCGCGACGGCACCGCCTTCGTCAGCGACTACACGGGCAACAAGGTGGCGGTCCTGCGGCTGCCGGGTCAAGGTTGACGGTGACCACCGACAGCCTGGACCGAGATCAGCACCGAGGACGAGCTGCGCGAGCTGCTCGGCACGCCGTCCGAGGGGGCGGTCCGCAAGGAACGCCAGCGGCTGCACGACCTGGACCGCGCCTGGATCGCCGCCTCACCGTTCCTGCTGATGGCCACCTCGGCCGCCGACGGCAGCTGCGACGTCTCGCCGAAGGGTGACCCGGCCGGCTTCGTGCACGTGCTCGACGACCAGACCCTGGTGATGCCCGAGCGGCCGGGCAACAAGCGGGCCGACGGCTGGGTCAACGTGCTGTCCAACCCGCACGTCGGCCTGATCTTCGTCGTGCCCGGCCGCGTCGACACCCTGCGGGTCAACGGCCGGGCCCGCCTGGTGCGCGAGGCGCCGTTCCTCGACGACCTGGTCGTCAACGGGCACCGGCCGCAGCTGGCCCTGGTCGTCGAGATCGAGCAGGTCTTCCACCACTGCGGCAAGGCGTTCCTGCGGTCCCGGCTGTGGGACCCGCGAGTCGTGGGACCCGGAGGCGCTGCCGCGCCGCGCGGTCATCGCCCGCGACGCTGGAGCGGCCGGACGCCGACCTCGCCGAGCTCGACACCTACTACGGCCCGGCCTACGCCGACCGCCTCTACCGCCCCACCTGACCAGACCTGACCACCTAGACCGCCTACCACGTAGCGCGACCAAGATCCCCACAGTCGCATGATCACTTCCCAGTTGATCATGCAGTTGTGGGGATCTTGCGACAAACCACGCAGGTCACAGCCCCAACTTCCCGCGGTGATCATGCAACTTTGGGGATCACCAAACGTTGCATGATCAACGGGGAAGTTGTCGTCGGGTGGTCGGGCTCCAAGAGAGGTGTCGGCGGGCTAGAGGATCGGGGCGGGGGTGTAGGACGCCGCCTCCGGGTGACGGCGTACGACGGCCTCGACCGCGGTCGACCACCGCGGCCACCTGGGCGCCGGCGGCGCCGGTGAAGCCGGCCGGGTCGGCGACCAGAGCGTCCAGGTCGGCGCGCGACAGCCCCAGCCGCGCGTCGCCGGCCAGCCGGTCGAACAGGTCGTTGCGTCGTCGCCCCCTGCTCGCGCATCGCGAGCGCCACCGCGACCGCGTGCTCCTTGATCGCCTCGTGCGCCTGCTCGCGCCCGACGCCGCCGCGCACCGCCGCCATCAGCACCTTGGTCGTCGCGAGGAACGGCAGGTAGCGGTCCAGCTCGCGCTCGACCACCGCGGGGTAGACGCCGAACTCGTCGAGCACGGTGAGGAACGTCTCGAACAGCCCGTCGGCGGCGAAGAACGCGTCCGGCAGCGCCACCCGGCGTACGACCGAGCAGAAGACGTCGCCCTCGTTCCACTGCGTCGCCGGCGAGCTCGCCGACCATCGACAGGTAGCCGCGCAGCACGACCGCGAGGCCGTTGACCCGCTCGCAGGAGCGGGTGTTCATCTTGTGCGGCATCGCGCTGGAGCCGACCTGGCCGGCCTGGAAGCCCTCGGTGACCAGCTCCTGCCCGGCCATCAGCCGGATCGTCGTCGCCAGCGACGACGGCCCGGCCGCGAGCTGCACCAGCGCCGACACGACGTCGAGGTCGAGCGAGCGCGGGTAGACCTGGCCCGACGCTGGTCAGCACCCGCGAGAAGCCGAGGTGCTCGGCGACCCGTCGCTCCAGCTCGGCGAGCTTGCTCGACGTCGCCGTCGAGCAGGTCGAGCTGGTCCTGCGCGGTGCCGACCGGCCCCTTGATGCCGCGCAGCGGGTAGCGCTCGATCAGCTCCTCGAGCCGCTCGACCGCGACCAGCAGCTCCTCGGCCGCCGACGCGAACCGCTTGCCCAGCGTCGTCGCCTGCGCCGCCACGTTGTGCGAGCGCCCGGCCATCACCAGGTCGCTGTGCTCGGTCGCGAGCCGCGCGAGCCGGGCGAGCGCGGCGACCGCCCGGTCGCGCAGAGCTCGAGCGACGCCCGGATCTGCAGCTGCTCGACGTTCTCGGTGAGGTCGCGGCTGGTCATCCCCTTGTGGATGTGCTCGTGCCCGGCGAGCGCCGCGAACTCCTCGATGCGCGCCTTCACGTCGTGCCGGGTGACCGCCTCGCGGCGCCGGATCGAGTCGAGGTCGACGTCGTCGACGACCTTCTCGTACGCCTCGACCACGCCGTCGGGCACGTCGACGCCGAGGTCGCGCTGCGCGCGCAGCACGGCCAGCCAGAGCCGGCGCTCCAGCACCACCTTGTGCTCCGGCGACCAGATGCGGACCAGCTCGGCGCTGGCGTAGCGCGCGGCGAGCACGTCGGGGATCGCGTCACGCGGCCGATTCTCCCTCGACCGTCGACTGTCGGACCTGGTGCTCGCGCAGACCACGAGGCGCTCACATCGTCCGGCGGGTGCCGGCCGCGGCGGCCGCGATGTCGGTGCGGTGGTGGCTGCCGGCGCAGCTCGATCCGCGTCGACCGCGGCGTACGCCGCGGCGCGCGCGGCCGCCAGGTCGGCACCGGTGCCGACCACCGACAGCACCCGCCCGCCGCTGCTGACGACCCGGCCGGACGCCGTCGAGGGCGGTGCCGGCGTGCAGCACGTGGCGCCCGGCACCGACCCCGCCGGCGTCCAGGCCCGGCGACCTCGTCCCCGCCCGCGGCGACGCGGGATAGCCCGTGCGCGGCCACGACCACGGTGACCGCGGCGTCGTCGGACCACTCCAGCGGCGCCGACCTCGTGCAGCCGTCCGGTGGCGGCGGCGCGCAGCAGCCCGCCGAGCGGCGTGCGCAGCCGGGCCAGCACGACCTGGGTCTCCGGGTCGCCGAACCGGGCGTTGAACTCGATGACCCGCACGCCCGTCGCTGGTCAGCGCCAGCCCGGCGTACAGCAGCCCGGCGAACGGCGTCCCGCGCCGGGCCATCTCGTCGACCGTCGGCTGCAGCACGTCCGCGAGGACCTCGTCGACCAGGCCGTCCGGCGCCCACGGCAGCGGCGAGTAGGCACCCATGCCGCCGGTGTTCGGGCCGGCGTCGCCGTCGCCGACCCGCTTGAAGTCCTGCGCCGGCACCAGCGGCACCACCGTCGTGCCGTCGGTGATCGCGAACAGCGACACCTCCGGACCGTCGAGGTACTCCTCGATGACGACCCGCTTGCAGCGTGGCCGCGTGCGCCAGCGCCTCGGCCCGGTCGGCGGTGACGACGACGCCCTTGCCGGCGGCCAGGCCGTCGTCCTTGACGACGTACGGCGCGCCGAGCTCGTCCAGCGCGGCGGCCGCCTCGTCCGGCGTGCTGCACGACGAGCGCGCGCGCCGTCGGCACCCCGGCCGCCGGCCATCACCTCCTTGGCGAACGCCTTGGACCCCTCGAGCTGCGCGGCCGCGGCGGACGGGCCGAAGCAGTCGATGCCGGCTGCCCGGACGGCGTCGGCGACGCCGGCGACCAGCGGCGCCTCGGGGCCGACGACGACGAGGTCGACCGCCGAGCCGGCAGGCCAGGTCGGCGACGGCGCCCGGGTCGGCGACGTCGAGCGGGCCGGATCTCGACCTCGGCCGCCATGCCGGCGTTGCCCGGTGCGGCGAACGACCGCGGTGACGGCCGGGTCGGCGCGCAGCGACGCGCACCAGGGCGTGCTCGCGGGCACCGCCGCCGACGACGAGGACCCTCACCGCTTCCAGAACTCCCACCAGCGGGCGGGCCGCGCGGCCGCCGGCGTGCCACTGTCGGCGAACTGCTCGGTGGTGCCGCTCCGGGCGACCGGGCGGGCCGCCGGGCGCGCCGGCCGGGCCGTCGTCGTCCTCGTCGTCGTCCCAGTGCCGCCGGGTCGGCGAGGTGTCGCTGGTGTCGCTGATCGGCTCGCCGAGCTGCGGGTCGTACCCCTCGAGGCCGGTGACCTCCTCGACCTCGCGGGCCAGCTCGTACACCGTGCTCATCAGCTCCAGGTCGTCGCTGCCCGGCAGGTTGTTCGGGACGTGGATCGCGAACTCGCCCTGGAAGAACGTCAGCCCGATGCCGGTCTCCGGGTCGGTGAGCTCGCGGGTCTCGTCGCCCTCGTCGGTCGACCTCGACGCCGGACCGAGGACGTCCCGGGCCCGCTCCAGCAGGGCGTCCCACACCTCGAGGTCGGTGTCGGTCAGCGGGCCGGGGTCGCCGCCCTCGTAGGAGTCCTCGACGTCCTGCAGCGCGTCCTCGAAGGTCTGGCCGGGGTCGCGGCGGACGAAGAAGATGTCGTAGCTCATCGCGGCGACGCTATCCCGGTCATCCGGTGGTGTGCTCGTCCGCCACCGACAACGCCTCGTCGAGGATCGCCAGGCCCTCCTTGGCCTCCGCCTCGGAGACCGTGCAGGGCGGGACGACGTGCAGCCGGTTGTAGTTGACGAACGGCAGCAGCCCGCGCTGCTTGCAGGCGCCGACCAGTGCGGCCATCGGCGCGTTGGCCGCACCGGAGGCGTTGTAGGGCACCAGCATCTCGCGGGTGCTCTTGTCCTTGACCAGGTCGAGCGCCCAGAACACGCCGAGGCCGCGGACCTCGCCGACGGACGGGTGCCGCTCGGCGAGTCTCGCGCAGCCCCGGGCCGAGCACGTTCTCGCCGATCGGCGGGCGTTCTCGACGATGCCCTCCTCGCCCATCGCGTTGATGCGTCGCGACGACGGCGGCGCAGGCGAGCGGGTGGCCGGAGTAGGTCAGCCCGCCGGGGAACACCCGCTCGTCGAACGTGGCGGCGATCTCGGTCGCTGATGATGACGCCGCCGAGCGGCACGTAGCCGGAGTTGACGCCCTTGGCGAAGGCGATCAGGTCGGGTCGCACGTCCCAAGTGGTCGACGGCGAACCACTCGCCGGTGCGGCCGAAGCCGGCCATCACCTCGTCGGCGATGTAGACGATGCCGTACCGGTCGCAGATCTCGCGGACGCCGGCGAGGTAGCCGGCCGGCGGGATCAGGATGCCCGCGGTGCCGGGGACGGTCTCCAGCACGATCGCCGCGATCGTCTGCCGGGCCCTCGAACGCGATGACCTGCTCGAGGTGCTCGAGCGCGCGGTCGCACTCCTGCTCTCGCTACTCGGACCAGAACGGCGAGCGGTAGGGGTACGGGCCGAAGAAGTGCACGACGCCGGCGCGCCGCTGTCGTTGGGCCACCGGCGCGGGTCGCCGGTCAGCTGTGATCGCGGTGGCGGTGTTGCCGTGGTAGCTGCGGTAGGCCGGAGAGCACCTTGTGCGCGGCCGGTGTGCAGCCGGGCCATCCGGACGGCGTTCTCGATCGCGTCGGCGCCGCCGTTGGTGAAGAAGACCTTGCTCCAGGCCCTCGGGGGCGCGCTCGACGATCAGCCGCGCGGCCTCGGACCGCGCGTCGTTGGCGTGCTGCGGCGCGATGGTGCACAGCCGCGCGGCCTGCTCCTGGATCGCGGCGACGACCTTCGGGTGCTGGTGGCCGATGTTGGTGTTGACCAGCTGCGAGGAGAAGTCGAGGTAGCGGTTGCCGTCGTAGTCCCAGAAGTACGACCCCTCGCGCACCGGCGACGGCCAGCGGGTCGATCAGCGCCCTGCGCGGACCAGGAGTGGAAGACGTGCGCGCGGTCGAGCTCGTAGGCACGAGCCCCCGCGGCCGGGTCCGGGGCGGTCAGCTCACTCATGAACCGCAGGATATGCGCTACCCGAGCCGGGCCAGCAGACCGTCTCGGACCGACGGCCACTCGTCGACCAGGATCGAGAACACCACGGAGTCCCGCCAGCTGCCGTCGGCCCGCAGGACGTGCCGGCGCAGCACGCCCTCGCGGGTCGCGCCGAGCTTGGCGATCGCGGCCTGCGACCGGGTGTTGATCAGGTCGGTCTGCAGCTTGACCCGGCCGAACCCGCAGTCGTCGAAGGCGTAGGATAGCATGGCGAGCTTGCAGGCCGGGTTGACGCGGGGTCGCCCACCACGGCGGCCCGTACGCCGTCCAGCCGAGGTGCACGCGCTGGTTGACGAGGTCCCACTCGGCCAGGCTGCTGGTGCCGACGACGGTGCCCGCGGCGCCGAGGTCGGAGTCGGCTGGCGAGCCGCACCACCCAGGCCTGCCGCGGCCCGGTCGTCCCCTGGTCGAACCGCTCCAGCGCCGCCCGGGTCGCCGCGACGTCCGGCCAGCGGCCGGCCGGCCCGCCGCCGTACCCGGCCGCCCAGACCCGTTCGTCGTCCAGCGCCGCGAACAGACCCGGCGCGTCGTCGGTCGAGGCCGGCGACAGGACGACGACGTCGTTGGCGAGCTCGACGGCAGCCGGTGCAGAGGTCACGCCGAGAAACTAACGTGACCGGCACGGTCCATCGGCACGAGAGGCCACCTATGACGTTCGGCCGCACGATCCCGGCCCTCCCCGTACGCGACGCCGCCGCTGCTGTCGCCTTCTACCGCGACCGGCTCGGCTTCGAGGTGCTGCACCACGACGGCGGCTTCGCCGTGCTGCGCCGGGACGACGCTGTCGTGCACCTGTGGGAGTCCTCGGACGAGGAATGGCGGCACCGCGACTCGCTGGAGCGGCCGATCCGGTCCGGTGCCGAGTCGTTCCTCGCCGGCACAGCGAGCTGCCGGATCGAGGTCACCGACATCGACACGCTGTTCCGGAGATGCAGGAGCGGGACGTGCTGCACCCATGTCGCGCGCGGGCGTCGAGACGTCGGACTTCGGCACCCGGGAGTTCGCGACGCGGTCGACCTGGACGGCAACCTGATCGGCTTCCACACTGGGTGCCCTGACCCGCGACCGGCGGCCGGCCGGAGCGCCCGCTGCCGGACGCGTCAGAGGATGCCGCGGTCCTTGAACGCCTTGGTGATGACGGCGTCGTACTGGCGAGCCGTAGAGCTTGTGCGCCGCGTCCAGGGTGTCCTGTGCGGCGGCCGCGAAGCTGGTGCCCGGGTCGAAGGCGAACTGCGCCTCGATGATGATCCGGTCGGCGTCGCGCACGGTGCCCTGCGGGGTGGCGTCGATGCCGTTGCGGATGTCCCACAGCGCGCGCGACCAGATCTGGCCGTCGAAGTGCACCTGGTTGCGGCGCTGCGCCACCGTGAGGTTGGTGTCGACCCGGCGCAGGCAGTGCGGCACGGTCGAGGTGTACGACGTGGCGTCCCAGTCCATGACGCAGGCCGCGGGAGCCTTGACCGGCCAGCTGTTCTGGCCCGCGGCCCACAGGCCGACCGACACGGCGAGGTAGTCGCCGAACGCCTCGCCGATCGAGCCGGCGTCCAGCGAGGTCCCGTAGCCGGGCACCTGCGCGTCGTGCACCGCGTGGCCGTACTCGTGCACGATCACCTCGGCGTCCTCGGCGTCGTCGACACCGCCCTTGCCGAAGCGCAGCAGGTCGTGCTTGTCCCAGGAGAACGAGTTGTCCGCGCCGTACTGGTTGATCCTGACGTCCTGCGACTCCTTGTTCACCGGGCGCAGGCCGTTGGCACCGCCGGCGCCGAACCCGAGGCTCTGCAGGTACCGCTGCGCCTGGGTGACCCAGTAGTAGGCCATCACCTGCTCGAACCCGTCCTCGTGCCGGTTGAACACGTAGCCGGTCTTGGCCGACACCGGCTTGCCGGTCTGGGTCACGACGTTGGCCCAGTCGCCGCGCAGGTAGCCGCTGCCGTCGAGGTTGGTGAGCGGCGACGACGCTTGTACTCCGACGCGGGCACCGCGGTCGCGGAGTCCTTGTCGTCGACCAGGTTCTGGTTCCCGCTGGACTGCACCGGGTTGACCGCGAAGACCGCGCCCTGCGGAGCGCCGGCGCCGGACAGCGGGCGTGCCGGAGAGGGCGCCGACCAGGCCGGCGACGGCGACGGCGGCGAGAGCCGGGCGGGCGATGCGACTGCGGGACACAGGAACTCCTCGACGATGACGGCGTGAGCGCGACTCGCGCACCCTACGTCCCGATCTGCGGGCTGGGAAGGGCTCGTCGACCATCCGACAGATACCGCCGATCGGCGGTGACCGGGTGACTACGCGGAGTGTCAGCGGTCAGCCGAGCAGGGAGCGGATCTCGATCGTCTGGTCGCGGCCGGGCCCGACGCCGATCGCCGACATCGGCGCTCCCGACATCTCCTCCAGCGCCCGGACGTACTGCTGCGCGGTCTTCGGCAGGTCGTCCAGCGAGCGGGCACCGGAGATGTCCTCGTCCCACCCGTCGAAGTGCTCGTAGACCGGCTTCGCGTGGTGGAAGTCGGTCTGCGTCATCGGCATCTCGTCCTGGCGGACGCCGTCGACCTCGTAGGCCACGCAGACCGGGATCCGCTCCCAGCCGGTGAGGACGTCCAGCTTGGTCAGGACGAAGTCGGTGACGCCGTTGACCCGGGCGGCGTACCGCGCGACCACCGCGTCGTACCAGCCGCAGCGACGCGGCCGGCCGGTGGTGGTCCCGAACTCCGCGCCGTCGGTGCGCAGCCGCTCGCCGTCCGCGTCGAGCAGCTCGGTGGGGAACGGTCCGGAGCCGACCCGGGTGGCGTAGGCCTTGACGACCGCGATGACCCGGTCGATGCGGGTCGGGGGGATGCCCGAGCCGGTGCAGGCACCACCCGCGGTCGGGTTGGACGACGTGACGAACGGATAGGTGCCGTGGTCGACGTCCAGCAGGGTCGCCTGGCCGCCCTCGAGCAGCACGGTCTCCCCGCGGTCCAGCGCCTCGCCCAGCACCAGCGAGGTGTCCGCCACCATCGGCCGCAGCCGCTCGGCGTACGACAGGAACTCCTCGGCGACCTCGTCGACGGTGATGGCGCGCCGGTTGAAGACCTTCACGAGCAGGTTGTTCTTCTGCTCGAGGGCGCCCTCGACCTTCTGCCGCAGGATCTTCTCGTCGAACAGGTCCTGCACCCGGACGCCGACGCGGGACATCTTGTCGGCGTACGTCGGGCCGATGCCGCGGCCGGTCGTGCCCAGCTTGGCGTTGCCCAGGAACCGCTCGGCGACCTTGTCGATGACCCGGTGGTGCTGGCCGATGAGGTGGGCGCTCGCGCTGACCAGCAGCTTCGACGTGTCGACGCCGCGCGCCTCGAGGGCGTCGATCTCGGAGAACAGCACCGCGAGGTCGATGACGACGCCGTTGCCGATCACCGGGGTCACGCCCGGCGTGAGGATGCCCGAGGGGAGCAGGTGCAGGGCGTACTTCTCGTCGCCGATGACGATGGTGTGGCCGGCGTTGTTGCCGCCGTTGTACTTCACCACGTAGTCGACCGACGACCCGAGCAGGTCGGTCGCCTTACCCTTGCCCTCGTCGCCCCACTGGGCACCGAGAAGCACGATGGCCGGCATCAGGTACACCTACCTCTTGTCGGGAGGGAGATGCTACGTGAAGCCGTTGCTCGTGGTCACGAACGCGGCAGCAGGTGGGACGGACGACGAGCCGGTCGAGGCCGCGCTCGCCGTCCTGCGCGGGGCGACCGACGTACGCCGGGAGGTGTGCGCCGAGCCCGGCGACCTGGACCGGCTGCTCGACGACCTCGGCGACCGGATGCTCGTGGTCGTCGGCGGCGACGGGTCGGTGCACACCGCGGTGGCGACCCTGCACGCGCGCGGCGAGCTGGCGGCCGACCGGCCGCTGGGGCTGGTGCCGCTGGGGACCGGCAACGACCTGGCCCGCACCCTCGGCATCCCGCTCGACCCGGCCGACGCTGCCCGGGCCCTGGTGTCCGGCCGGCCGCGGCCGCTCGACCTGGTCGTCGACGACGCCGGGGGTGTCGTCGTCAACGCCGTGCACCTCGGCGTCGGCGCGGAGGCTGCCGAGAAGGCCTCGGCGCTCAAGGACCGGCTCGGCAAGGCGGCGTACGCCGTGGGCAGCGTCGCGGCCGGCGCCGGCGCGACGGGCTGGCACCTGCGGGTCGTGCTCGACGGTTCGGTCGTGCACGTCGACGGCGAGGTGTTGATGGTGGCGGTGGCCAACGGCCGCACGATCGGCGGCGGCGCGGAGCTCGCTCCGGGCGCCGAGCCGGACGACGGCCTGCTCGACGTCGTCGTCGCGACCTCGACCGGCCCGCTGGCGCGGCTGGGCTTCGCCGTCGCGCTGCGCGAGGGTGAGCACGTCGAGCGCGACGACGTCCTGGTCGCTGCAGGGCCGCGAGGTGACGGTGACCGGCGACCCGTTCCCGCTCAACGCCGACGGCGAGCTCGACGGGCCGCTCACCAGCCGGACCTGGACCGTGCGACCCGGCGCGTGGTCGCTGGTCGTCCCGGCCTGACTACATCCAGCGCCGGATCGGCTTGACCGCGGTCTCCATCGCGCGCTGGGCGGGCGACCGGTTGCGCCACCGGGTGAGGTCGATCTCCTCGCTGCGCTCGAAGTCGTCGTCGAGGTCGCGCGTCGAGGGTGCCCGCGAGCTCGCGGTCGAGCGCGATGAGCACGACCTCCTCGTCGTGGTCCAGCGAACGCCGGTTGAAGTTCGACGACCCGACCACGGCGGCGATGCCGTCGACGGTCATGACCTTCGCGTGCATCATCGACGGCTGGAACGTCCACACCCGCACCCCGCAGTCGACCAGCCGCGCGTAGGAGCCCTCGCTGGTCAGCTGCGAGACCCGCTTGTCGGCGTGCGGCCCGGGCAGCAGGAGGTCGACCTCGACGCCGCGGGCCGGCGCGGCGCACAGGGTCTCGAGGAAGTCGTCGTCCGGGGCGAAGTACGCCGTGGCGATGCGCAGCCGCTCGCGGGCCGAGCTGAGCATCACGTGGAAGGCCGACTGCATGTCGTCCCAGCCGAGGCTGGCCGAGCCGCGGACGATCTGCACCGTCGAGGTGCCGTCCTGCTTCTGCGCCGGGAACTCGTCGTCGTCGCCGTAGAGCGGCCGGCCGCTCTCGGCCCAGTCCTGGATGAACGCCGACTGCAGGCCGTCGACCGCCGGGCCCTCGACCCGCAGGTGGGTGTCCCGCCACTCGTGCTCGTTGCGCGCGTCGCCGCACCACTCCTCCGCGATGCCGACCCCGCCGGTGAACGCGACCCGCCCGTCGACCACGCAGATCTTGCGGTGCAGCCGGTGGTTGGACTTGAACGGCGACTTCATCAGTGGCTTGCGGAACCACTCGACCTGGACGCCGGCGCGGTCCATCCGGTCCACCAGGGTCTTCTCGATCAGCCGCCCGCCGAGCGCGTCGATGAGCAGCCGCACCCGCACCCCGGCCTGGGCGCGCTCGGACATCGCCTCGGCGAACTCGACCGCGATGTCGCCCTGCCAGTAGACGAAGGTCATCAGGTCGACGGTGGCCTCGGCGCCGCGGATCGCCTCGAGCATCGCGGGGAAGATCCGGTCACCGTTGCGCAGGACCTCGATGGCGTTGCCCTCGGTGAACGGCGTACCGATCACCACCTCGAGGCGTCGCCGCAGGACGTCGACCTGGTCGCTCACTCGGGGGCCTTCCTGTCGATGGTGGTCACGGGGCCCATCAGATCAGGCCGCGGCGCGCTGCCTCCATACCCGCCTGGAACCGGGTGGACGCACCGAGCTCGTCCATGACCATCGCCACCCGCCGCCGGACGGTCCGCAGCGAGACCCCCAGGTGCCGGGCGATGGTCTCGTCCTTGAGGCCCAGCTGCAGCAGCTCGAGCACCGGCCGGACGTCGTCGACGTCCTCGAGCCGGGTCGTCGGCAGGCCGACCCCGCGGGCCCAGTACTGCTCGAACAGCTCGCGCGCCATCGCCACCAGCGCCGGCGCGCGCACCACGAGGTGAGCCGGTGGAGCCTGCGGCCCCTCCCCACCTCGTGGACACCAGCGCCGACTCGGAGCCGAAGACCGCGAGCGACGGCAGCGACTCGGACAGCAGGCGCACCGTCTCGCCGGCCTCGGCCCAGCGGCGGACGTAGGCGAGGCGGGCCGGGTCGTCGAGCACCTCCGTGGGATAGAGGCCGCGCATCGGACGGCCGGCGTCGAGCTGGTGCTCGATCAGCTCGACGTACGTCGGTGCGTCGACGTCGATGTCGACGACGGGGTGCGAGGACAGCACCTCGCCGGTCGTCCCGCGCTGGAGGTCCTCGACGGCGGCGAACGACTCGTCCGCGCTGAGCAGCTCGAACGGCATGCTGGACCAGGCCCGGGACTGCCCGACCATGTGGTCGGCGGCGAAGCCGGACAGGCTGGCGCGCACCGCGTCCAGCCGGGCCCGGCGCTCCTCCAGGTCGGAGAGCTCGACGTGCACCAGCGCGGCCAGGGTGCTCGCGGGCGACGCCGGCGCGAGGCCGGGACCGGACCGGCTGACCAGCCCCACCCGCCGCAGCTCGTCGACGGCGGCGTTGACGACCTCGGCGTCGAGGTCCAGGTGGCGGGAGAGCTGGCCCAGGTCGAGGTCGGGGTTGCGCAGCATCGCGCGGTAGGCGGTCTCCGCGACGTCGTCCAGGCCCCAGACGTCCAGCGAGCTCATGGCGTCACCGTAGCGGTGATTGGCAGGATGGTGTCACTGGCCCAGACCGGACACCGTGTGCCGGCGATTCAGGGCACCATGGTCCCCGACGAGGTGCGGAACCGCGGCAGGGGACGGTTCCGCGCCTCGTCTGCTGTCTCTAGGACAGCTCGGTCTCAGGCAAGCTCGCGGACCGCTGTCGCACTGCTGTCTGCGAGGAACTGCACGCAGCGCGCCGCCTCGTCGTCCTCATGGATGGCTGCCGCCGCCAGGCCGAGCGCGTGCAGCGCGCGCAGGAAGCCGCGGTTCGGCTCGTGCTCCCACGGGACCGGGCCGGCGCCCTTCCAGCCGCTGCGGCGCAGGACGTCCAGCCCGCGGTGGTAGCCGGTGCGCGCGTAGGCGTAGCCCTCGACGGTGCGCCCGTCGGCCAGCGCCGCCTCGGCGAGCACGGCCCAGGCCAGGCAGGACGTCGGGTGGTCGGCGGCGACCTGGGCAGCGTCCGCGCCCGCGGCCAGCGCCTCGCGCGGCCCGGGCTCGTCCGGCAGGAGGGTCGCGGGCGGCTCACCGAGCAGGTTGGGGTGCGTCATCGCACGATCCTTGCACTCGTCCGGGCTCACCCATCCGGCGTAACTTTTGGTGATCCCTTGATTACTTCTTGTGACGAGGCGGAGCACAGCGGGCTGATCACGCCGCTGACGTACTGGGTGCTCCGCCAGTCGCTGGCCGCGTGCGAGTCGTGGCGCCGGGCCGGGTGGGCTGTCGGTGTTGCGGTGAACATCTCCCCGCGCAGTCTTGCCGAGCCGTCATTCGTCGACGAGGTGGCCCGGGCGCTGGCGGCCGTCGAGGTGCCGGCCGACGCGGTGACCCTCGAGATCACCGAGTCGAGCCTGATGGCCGACCCCGAACGCGCCATCGAGGCGTTGGAGCGGCTGCGGTCGCTGGGGCTGCACCTGTCCATCGACGACCTCGGCACCGGCTACTCCTCGCTGGCCTACCTGCAGCGACTGCCGGTCTCGGAGGTGAAGATCGACAAGTCCTTCCTCCGGCCCGGCGACCAGAACGCGAGCTCGCTGGCGATCGTCGCTGCCATCGTCGACCTGGGTCACCGGCTCGGCCGGCGCGTGGTCGCCGAGGGCGTCGAGGACGAGGCGACCTGGCAGCTGCTCCAGCAGCTCGGCTGCGACTCGGCGCAGGGCTACTGGATGGGCCGCCCGATGCCGGCCGCGGACTTCGTGCCCTGGCTCGACCAGTGGCGACCCCGCCGGGTGGCGGGCCTGCGCGCGCTGGCCTGACTACTTGCCGAGCGAGGTCCCGGCCGACCGCAGGTCCTCGCAGGCCTCGACGACCCGGGCGGCCATGCCTGCCTCGGCCGCCTTGCCGTAGGCGCGCGGGTCGTACTGCTTCTTGTTGCCGACCTCGCCGTCGATCTTGAGCACGCCGTCGTAGTTGCGCGAACATGTGGTCGACGATCGGCCGGGTGAACGCGTACTGCGTGTCGGTGTCGACGTTCATCTTCACCACGCCGTAGTCGAGGGTCTCGCGGATCTCCTCGAGCAGCGAGCCCGAGCCGCCGTGGAAGACCAGGTCGAACGGCTTCTCGCGTGCCGAGCTTGGCTGCCCGACCTCGTCCTGGATCTCCTTGAGGATCGACGGCCGCAGCTTCACGTTGCCGGGCTTGTAGACGCCGTGCACGTTGCCGAACGTCGCGGCCAGCAGGTAGCGGCCGACCTCGCCGGGAGCACCGAGCACCTCGACGGTGCGCAGCGCGTCACCGGGCGTCGTGTAGAGCTTGTCGTTGATCTCGTTGTCGACGCCGTCCTCCTCGCCGCCGACGACGCCGATCTCGAGCTCCATCACGATGCTTCGCCTTCGCGCACTGCTCGAGCAGCTCCGCGGCGATCGTCGAGGTTCTCCTCCAGCTCGACCGCCGAGCCGTCCCACATGTGCGACTGGAACAGCGGCTCGCGACCGGCGGCGACGCGCTCCTGCGAGATCTTGATCAGCGGCCGCATGTAGCCGTCGAGCTTGTCCTTCGGGCAGTGGTCGGTGTGCAGCGCGATCGTGCACGGCGTACGCCTTGGCCACGTGGTGGGCGAACTCGGCGAGCGCCTCGGCGCCGAGCACCATGTCCTTGACCTTGGTGCCGGAGAGGTACTCCGCGCCGCCGGTGGAGACCTGCACGATGCCGTCGCTGCCCGCCTCGGCGAAGCCCTGCAGCGCCGCGTTCAGCGTCTGCGACGACGTGACGTTGATGGCCGGGTAGGCGAAGGCGCCGTCCTTGGCGCGGTCGAGCATCTCGGCGTAGACCTCGGGGGTGGCGATAGGCATGGCGGTCTCCGTCGGTCGATCACGGCTGGGCGGTGGTGCTTCTCGTGCGTCAATCCAACCAGAGCCGACCGTACGACGGCAGCGGCGTCTCAGCCAGCGCGCACAGCGTCCGCGGCCTTGCGGGCGGCGATCAGCACCGGGTCCCACACCGGCGAGAACGGCGGGGCGTAGCCGAGGTCGAGCATCGCGACCTCCTCGACCGTCATCCGGTTCCACAGCGCCACCGCGAGCGCGTCGATCCGCTTGCGCGGCACCCTCCCGGCCGACGATCTGGCCGCCCAGCAGCCGCCCGGTGCGCCGCTCGGCCACCAGCTTGACCGTCATCGGCGCCGCGTCGGGGTAGTAGCCGGCCCGGGTCGTGGACTCGACCGTGACGGTCAGCCACCGGAAGCCGACCGCGTCGCAGTCGGCCTCCCGCAGCCCGGTCCGGGCGATCTCCAGGTCGCACACCTTGCTCACCGCGGTGCCGACGACGCCGGGGAAGGTCGCGTAGCCGCCGCCGAGGTTGGTGCCCAGCACCCGGCCCTGCTTGTTGGCGTGCGTGCCCAGCGGGACGTGCACCCGGTTGCCCGACGACCAGGTCGATGGACTCGACGCAGTCGCCCGCCGCCCAGATGCCCTCGGCGTCGAAGACCCGCATCTGCAGGTCGGTGACCAGGCCGCCCCACCGCCCGAGCGGCAGCCCGGCGTCCGTCGCCAGCGCCGTCTCCGGCGCGACGCCGATGCCGAGCACGACGAGGTCGGCGTCGATGGTCCCGTCGCTCGGTGACGACGCCGCGCGACGCGTCCCGCGTCGTCGGTCTCGAACGCCTCGCAGCTCGACCGTCGGTCCGGACGTCGATGCCCATGCCCTCCATCGCCGCGTGGACCAGGCGGCCCATGTCCGGGTCGAGGGTCGCCATCGGCTCGGCCGCCGGGTCGACCACGGTGACCGTCGAGGCCGCGGCTGCACCATCGCCTCGGCCATCTCGATGCCGATGTAGCCGCCGCCGACGACGACCGCCGTGCGCGGCGCGTCGCCCCAGCGCGTCCAGCAGCCGCTCGCCGTCGTCGAGCGTCTGCACGCCGTGGATGCCGTCGGCGTCGACGCCGGGCACGTCGGGCACGCCGCGGCCGGGCACCGGTCGCGATCACGAGCTGGTCGAAGCCGAGCCGGTACGTCGTGCTCGTCCGCGTGGTCGCGGACCTCGACCTCGCGGCGGTCGAGGTCGATCGCCATCGCCTCGGACGCGCATCCGCAGGTCGATGCCGTTGGCCCGGTGCTCCTGCCGGCGTACGGGCGACCAGGTCGTCGACCGAGCCGACCTCGCCGCCGACCCAGTAGGGGATGCCGCACGCCGAGTACGACGTGTAGCGCGCCGCGCTCGAGGGCGACCACCTCGAGGTCGTCGCCGCGCAGCCGCTTGGCCTGCGACGCCGCCGACATCCCGGCCGCGTCGGCCGCCGATCACCACGACCCGTTCGCTCATGCCGCGAGGCTACGTGTTTGGTGCGCGCAGAGGTCAGGACGGCGGCTGCCAGTTCCACGGCGTGGTCGAGGTGAGGGTGCGCAGGCCGAGCCGCTCGAGGATGGGCCGGCTGTCCGGGGACGCGTCGACCTGCAGGTAGCGGAACCCGCGTTCGGCCGCCTCGTCGGCCCGGCGCGCGACCAGTGCCTTGTAGATGCCGCGGCCGCGGTACTCCGTCAGCGTGCTGCCGCCCCAGAGCGACGCGAAGTCGGTGCCCTCGTGGAAGTTCGCCCGCGCCGCGCAGGTGACGGTGCCGTCGTCGGCCACGGCCAGCCACATCGAGGTGCCGCGCGGGTCGGCCGCGATCGCAGCCGCGATGGCGCGGTGCATGTCGGTGGAGTCGTCGTTGCCCCACACGGCCCGGTTCAGCGTCGTTGATCCCCTGCCCAGTCCTCGGCCGCGCCGGCGGCGTCCTCCCGCAGCCGCCGGACCGTGATGCCCTCGGGGTCGGCGGCGCTCGGCCAGCCGGTCGCGCACCTCGGCCGACCTCCCCGACGATGAGCGCCTCCTCCTCGTCCGGCTCGAAGCCGGCCGCGCGCAACCGGTCCGGGAGGTCGGCCGGCCGGTCGTACCCGTAGTGCTTCCACTCGAACTCGCGGCCGCGCGGACTGAACCACGCGACCGCTGCCGCGATCGCCGCGTCGGCGTTCGACTCGTCGAGGTCGCTCCAGAACACGCCGCCGCCCCAGGCCGCGTCCGCGCCGGTGGGCGTGATCCGCAGCATGGGGGCCGGGTCGTCGATCCGCTCGAGCTGGAAGCCGGGCGGCTCCTCGCCGGCGCGACGGATCTGGGTGTCGAAGGCCGCGAGCAGCTCGGCGTCGGTGGCGGGTGGCATGCCGCGACCCTAGGACCGCCGTACGAGTCGACCGCTTCCCTCCGCGTTGACCACGTTCAGGTGAGTGGTACCTTGCGAGGGCAGTGCCTGCGATACCCATCGCGCCACTCGACGCGCGGTCAGAGGGGGTGGCCGAGCGACGTGCTGGCGGACCCAGGTGTGCATGGCGACAGCGGCTGCGGCGCCGGCGTTGATCGACCGGGTCGAGCCGAACTGCGCGACCGAGACCACGAGCGTCAGCTGTGCCCGGGCCGCCTCGGACAGCCCCGGGCCCTCCTGGCCGAACAGCAGCACGCAGGCCCGCGGCAGCCGGGTCTGCTCCAGCGGCTGCGAGCCGGGCAGGTTGTCGACGCCGACGACCGGCAGCTGCTCGGCCGCGGCCCAGGCCGCGAACGACGTCGAGGTCCGGGTGGTGGCGCACGTGCTGGTAGCGGTCGGTGACCATCGCGCCGCGCCGGTTCCAGCGCCGCCGGCCGACGATGTGCACCTCGCGGGCCAGGAACGCGTTCGCGGTGCGCACCACCGAGCCGATGTTGAAGTCGTGCTGCCAGTTCTCGACGGCGACGTGGAACTCGTGCCGGCGGGTGTCGAGGTCGGCGACCACCGCCTCGCGGCTCCAGTACCGGTAGCGGTCGACGACGTTGCGGCGGTCGCCGTGCTCGAGCAGCTCGGGGTCGTAGTGCGGGTCGTCCGGCCAGTCGCCGGGCCACGGCCCGACGCCGACCTCGTCGCCGGCGCTCGTCACCGGTCTGCTCCACGCCCCCCGTCTCGACATCGCCGTCCTGCACCCGGCCAACCCTAGGCTTCCGGGGTGGCCACGGTGCTCGACGTCTTCCCGGACCTCTCGCCGGACCTCGGCGCGCTCCGGGCCAGCGCCGTGTACGCCGTGGTGTTCGGCTTCGTGTTCGTCGAGTCCGGGCTGCTGGTCGGCTTCTTCCTGCCCGGCGACACCATCCTGTTCGGCGCCGGGCTGGTCTCCGCCGAGCCCGATTCCGGGGTGTCCCTGCCGCTGCTCGCCGCCGGCGCCTTCGTGGCCGCCGTCGCCGGCGACTCGGTCGGCTACACCTTCGGGTCCCGGCTCGGCCGCGGCTGGCTGGAGCGCAAGGTGGCCGGCGGCCGGCTGGACGAGCGGCACCTGCTCCGTGCCGAGGCGTTCTACCAGCGCTGGGGCTGGTGGGCGGTGGTGGTCGCGCGCTGGATCCCCTGGGTGCGCACCTTCACGCCGGTGGTCGCCGGCACCAGCAAGATGCCGTACGGCCGGTTCCTGTCGGCCAACGTGGTCGGCGCCCTGGCCTGGGCCGTCGGGCTGACGGTGCTCGGCCACTACGCAGCCTCGCAGCCGGCGCTTGAAGCACGCGTCGTACGCCGTCGCCGGCGTCTTCATCGTCGGGTCGCTGGTCGTGGGTGTCGTCGGCTGGTTGCGCCGTCGCGAGGCAAGCAGGCAGTAGCGTCGGCCTGTGGGTCGACACACGGTGCCGGGCACCGGGACCCCGGAACCGGACCGGGGTTTCTGGGTGCGCCTCGCGGTCGCAGCGCTCGTGGTCGTCCTCGTCGGCGGGTGGTTCGCGCTCCGCGACCCTGGACGGCGGCGAGGTCGAGACGGCCGCACCGTCCGACAGCCCCTCCCCCACGGCCTCGGCCAGCAGCTCCGCGCCGGCGTCCAGCTCGCCCGGCGTCGAGCTCGCCCGCACCCTCGTCGTCGTCCCCCGTCGCCGTCGGCGACCAAGCGGCCGCCCACGCTGGCCTTCACGGTGCGCTACCCGGCGTACATCACCGTGCGGGTGCCCGGCGGCCGCACCCTGGTGTCCAAGGTCTACAAGACCGGCGCCAAGGCGTCGTTCGACCAGAAGGTCCTCGAGGTGGTCAACGGCCGGCCGGAGGCCGTCCGGTTCGTCGTCAACGGGAAGGTCCGCAAGCAGGGCCCACCGGACCAGACCGAGACCTTCACGGTCAGGCGCAAGTAGCGGGCCGGGTAGCCTCGGACGGTGTCAATCACCGCGCTCGGCCCGTCCTGGCTCGACCCTGACCAGCTGATCTCGACCTTCGGGCTGATCGGCCTGCTCGTCATCGTCTTCGCCGAGTGCGGCCTGCTGATCGGCTTCTTCCTGCCGGGCGACTCGCTGCTGTTCACCGCCGGCCTGCTCGTCGCCGACGACAAGATCACCCAGCCGCTGTGGCTGGTGTGCCTGCTGGTCTGCATCGCCGCGATCGCCGGCAACCAGGTCGGCTACCTGATCGGCCGCAAGGCCGGCCCCGCGCTGTTCAGCCGGCCGGACTCACGGCTGTTCAAGCAGGGGTACGTCGACAAGACGTACGCGTTCTTCGACAAGCACGGCCCGAAGGCCATCGTGCTGGCCAGGTTCGTGCCGATCGTGCGCACCTTCATCACGGTGATCGCCGGCGTCGGCAAGATGGACTACCGCACCTACACGATCTACTCGGTCCTCGGCGGCATCCTCTGGGGCGCCGGCGTCACGTCGCTGGGCTACGCGCTGGGCGGCGTCGACTTCGTGCGGGAGCACATCGAGGTCATCCTGCTGGCGATCGTCGGCGTCTCGCTGGTGCCGATCGGTGTCGAGCTGCTGCGCAGCCGCGGACGCCGGCGGGACACCCGCTACGACGAGCCGGCCGAGCGCGCCCGGGTCATCGACCCGACCGACTGACCGATGACCCACGTGGCCGGCCCGGCCACCACTGAAGCAGCCGTTGAACATGCGGCTGGCCATCCTGCTGTCGATGGCCATGTTCGTGCTGGTCGTCGACACCTCGCTGATGAACGTGTCGATCTCCGCGGTGGTCGAGGATCTCGACACCACCGTGAGCGGCGTGCAGTCGGCGATCGCGCTGGAAGCGCTGGTGTCGGCGGCGTTCATCCTGATCGGCAGCAAGGTCGGCGACCTGATCGGGCGCAAGCAGGCCTACGTCCTCGGGTCTGCTCGGCTACGCGATCGGCGCGCTGGCGATGACGCTGGCCCAGAGCCTGCTCGCCATCATCATCTTCTGGGCGATCATCGGTGGGCTCGGGGCGTCGCTGCTGCTGCCGGCCATGCAGTCCCTGATCCACGGCAACTTCGAGGGCGCGGCTCAGAAGAAGGTGTATGCCCTGGTCGGGGCCGCGGCCGCGATCGCCGCCGCGGTCGGACCGCTGCTCGGCGGCTTCATCACCACCTACCTGTCGTGGCGCGTCGGCGTTCGGCGCTCGAGGTCGTCATCATTGCGATCGTGCTGTCGGGCATCAAGCTGGTCCAGGACGTGCCGTACACCGGGTCCGCGGCAGGTCGACGCCGGTCGGCGCGGTCCTCTCCGTCGTCGGCATGGGCGGCATCGTGCTCGGCATCCTGGTCTGGCAGGAGGGCGGGGAGTCCGTCGGTGCACTGCTGGCCGCCGGTGCGGTCGCGCTGGGCTCGCTCGGTCTACTGGCTGGTGCGCCGCAAGCGCGAGGGCAAGCCGACGCTGATCGACCCAGACCTGTTCCAGTCCAAGCTCTTCCGGTTCGGGATCTCCGGGCAGATGCTGCAGCAGATCGCCCTCGGCGGCACGATGATCGTGTTGCCGATCTACCTGCAGATGGTGCTGGAGTACAACGCGATGCAGGCCGGCCTGTCGCTCGCGCCCCTGTCCCTGACGATGTTCGCCACCGCGATTGCTCGCGGGGAAGCGGGCCGGCGAGCGGCGACCGAGCCAGCATGATCCGGGCGGGATTCCTGCTCGCTGACCGTCGGGCGTGGTGGTGCTGATCCCGCTCGTGCCCCGGGCGACCTCGGGCTGGTACCTGGTGGTCCCGTTGATGATCGCCGGAGTCGGGCTGGGCCTGCTGGTGTCCCAGCTGAACAACTACACGCTCGGCGCCGATCTCGGAAGAGCGGGTCAGCGAGGCGGCCGGTGTCAACTCGGCGGCCGGATCCTTCGGGCTCTCGTTCGGCTTGGCCTTCGCCGGCGCGATCATGCTGGCGACGCTGTCCTTCACCTTCACCGACCATGGCGGAGGACAGCACGGTGCTCGACCCCGGCCGCAGCAGCAGCAGGTCGCGCACGCGCTCTCGAGGAGGACGCGGAGGTGATGACGCAACACCGCACCTGGCCGAGCAGCTCGCCGGCCAGCCCGCGGATGTTCAGGCCGAGATCATCCGCATCAACACCGACGCCCGGCCCATCGCCCTGCAGGTCGCCCTCCTCATTCCGCTCCTCGCCGCACTCCTCGGGCTCCTCAACTCGTTCCGCATGATGCGCCTACCGGACCCCACACCGTCGAACTCCGCAGAAGGCATGGCCCTCGGCTGAGCAGTGGATCCCCTCCCCGCGCGCGGTCCCGGCGTCAGCTGAAGTCGACCGACGGGGCGGAGCGGATCGCCTCGTCCTCGACCTCGAAGTACTCCTCCTTGTGGAAGCCGAAGCTGCTCGCCACGAAGTTCGACGGGAACGACTCGACCCGGGTGTTCAGCGCCCGCACGTTGGCGTTGTAGAAGCGCCGGCCAGCGGCGATCCGGTCCTCGGTCTCGGTCGAGCTCGCGCTGCAGCTCGAGGAAGTTCGTGCTCGCCTTGAGGTCCGGGTAGGCCTCGGCGACCGCGAACAGCCGGCCCAGCGCCTGGCCCAGCGCACCCTCCTGCTGGGCCTGCTGGGCCGGCGACGAGCCCGGCGACGCAGCCAGCGGCCCGGGCCCGGGTGACGGCGTCGAACACCTCGCGCTCGTGGGTCGCGTAGCCCTTGACGGTCTCGACGAGGTTGGGGATCAGGTCGTGCCGGCGCTTGAGCTCGACGTCGATCTGGCGCCAGGACTCCTGCACCAGGTTCCGTTGCGAGACGAAGCGGTTGTAGGACACCGCCACGAACACAGCGAGCAGCACGACCAGCCCGAGGACGATCCAGAGCAAGGTCATGGACCGGGACTGTATCCACTCCCGGTGCCACCAGCGTCCTTCCACACGAAGCTCGGGATGCCTTCCTGGACCTGCCGCAGCACACCGCAGGTGCGCACGACCTCGAACGGGTCGAGCCGTGCCCTCCGCGAAGCCCACCAGGTCCGACCCGCAGGTGCGCCAGGCCTCGGCGTCGACGGAGATCAGGTACTGCATCGTGCGCGGCGTCAGGATGTCGCTGGCGAGCTTCGGGTTGTCCGCGCGACCCGGAACCGCCGGTTGAACTCCTCGCTCTCCAGGTCGATGTCGGTCCGCAGGCCCACGGCACTCGGCCATCCGGTCCAGCGCCGACTCCGGCATGACCTGGACGTTCCCCAGCCACCCGGGCATCGGCACGACGCAGACCGTCCAGTCGTGCGTCGTGGTGCTGCGGTTGCCCTTGGAGTCGGTGGAGTGCGTCTCGTAGGTGTAGTCGAAGGCGGTGAACGGCCGGCCCGACTCGGTGCCGGTCAGCACGTTGCGGGCGCGCGGGTTGTCACCGTGACCGAACGGCTCGCCCGGCCAGCGATGGACCAGGCTCGAGTCCTCGCCGACGTACGTCCAGCCGCGCAGCCATCGCGACCTGCATCAGCTTCTCCCGGCGCTTGCGCTCCAGCAGGTAGCCGCCGACGATCATCGCCACCACCAGGACGATGCCGACCAGGAACAGCAGCATCGGCCCGAACTCGGCCATCTCAGTCCAGCCCGAGGTCGGCCAGCTGGTACGCCGCGCGGTAGGTGAGCCCCTCGGCCTCGATCTTCCCGGCGGCACCGCGTTCGACGATCACGGCCACGCCGACCACCTCGGCCCCGGCCTCGCGCAGCGCCGTCACGGCGGCGAGCACCGAGCCGCCGGTGGTGGAGGTGTCCTCGACCGCGAGGACGCGGCGGCCGGCCACGTCCGGGCCCTCGATCCGGCGCTGCAGGCCGTGCGCCTTGCCCTCCTTGCGGACGACGAACGCGTCCAGCCGGCGGCCGCGCGCGGCGGCGGCGTGCAGCATCGCGGCCGCGACCGGGTCGGCCCCGAGGGTGAGCCCGCCCACGGCGTCGAAGTCGAGGTCGTCGGTGAGGTCGAGCATGACCTCGCCGACCAGCGGCGCCGCGGCAGCGTCGAGGGTGATGCGGCGCAGGTCGACGTAGTAGTCGGCCTCCCGCCCCGACGACAGCACGACCTTGCCGTGCACGACCGCCTTGTCGGTGATCTGGGCCAGCAGGTCGTCGCGGGTGCTCATGGGTTCGCGAGCCTAGGGCAGGCTGGCCCCGTGACGGCGACTCCGGGCGGCGCGCACGCGACGACCGTGCTGGTGCACAGCCCGCTGACCGGACCCGAGGCGTGGGGCGCTGCTGCCGTCGGTCCTGCGCGACCGCGGGCACGACGTGGTCGTGGTCGACGTACCGGACGACGACGCGCCGCCGTACGCCGTCGCGGTTCGTCGCCCGCGCGGCCCTGCAGGTGCGCGCGGCCTGCGGCGACGCCCGCGTCACGCTGGTCGGCCACTCCGGCGCGGGCTACCTGCTGCCGCTGCTCGGCGCCGCCCGGCGAGCGGCCCGGGCGCCGGTCGCCGGGTACGTCTTCCTGGACGCCGGGCTGCCGCCGGGCCGGCCGACCAGCCGCCTGGACCTGATGCGCGCCGAGGACGCCGGAGTTCGCCGACGAGCTCGCGCCCTGCTCGCCGGCCGGCGGCAGCGTTCCCGGACTGGACCGACGACGACCTGCGCGAGCTGGTGCCGGACGACGCGGCGCGCGCGGTCGCTGGTCGCCGTCGCTCCGCCGCGCGCGGCACGGACTTCTTCACCGAGCCCCTGCCGGTCGCGCCGGACTGGCCGGACGCGCTGTGCGGCTTCCTCCGGCTCTCGCCGCGGCTACGACTCGGCCGCCCGCGTCGCCGGGCTGCGCGGCTGGCCGGTGCTGCTCGGGCCGGACGACCGGCCGGGCGGGCACTTCGCGGCGCTGGTCGACCCCGACGCGGTCGCCGACGACCTCGAGGCTGCTCGCGCGCCTGTGACGCAAGATCGTTTGCGACGCTGGCCGCGACCGCCGTGCCATCGGCGTGTCGGCCGCCACGTCGCGAACGATCTGCGGCGGTCAGCGGGCGTGCCAGGCGGCGAGGATCCGCTGCTCCTTCTCCGGGTCGATGCCCTGCTGGCCGAGGTAGGCGCGGTCCGGCTGGTCCGGCAGGTGGCCGGCGGCCTGCATCCAGGCCCAGGTGTCGCGCGACGGTCTCCCGCACCGGCCGGTTGCGCATCCCGGCGGCCTCGGTGCGGTCGGTGTCCGCCTGCCACACCGCGTCGCCGTCCTGCCCGGGCGGCATCCACAGCGGCAGCTCGGTCCACGGCTCCACCTCGTGCGCGAGCAGGACGTCGTCGGCGACCCAGGTGAGCGTCGCGCCGCTGCCGGTGGCGTCGACGCAGTCGGCGAGCCAGCTGCCGAACGTCGCGTTGCCGGTCGGCGCGGTCGCGTTGAACGTCCCGGCGGTGCCGCGCTCGCCGCAGTCGAGCATGAACGCCGCGAGGTCGCGGGCGTCGACCAGCTGCATCGGTACGTCGGGATCACCGGGCGCCAGCACCTCGCCGCCGGCCGCGATCCGCTGCAGCCACCAGGGCAGCCGCCCGACGTTCTCGTGCGGGCCGATGATCAGCCCGGCCCGGGCGATGGTCGACCGCTCGCCGAACACCTCGGTCACCGCGCGTTCGCAGCCGGCCTTCAGCTTCCCGTAGTCGCCGTCGTCCGGCCCGGCGTCCGACGGGCAGTCCTGCCCGTCGAGGCCCTCGGGAGTCGGCTTGCCCGGCCAGGTGGTCGTCGCGGAGATGCTCGAGACGAAGACGTAGTGCGCGCCGGACTCGGCGAGTGCGCGCACCGACTTCGCCACCACCCGCGGCACGAAGCCGCAGGTGTCGACGACGACGTCGAACGGCCGGCCGGCCAGCTGCGCGAGCGCGGCGTCGTCGTCCCGGTCACCGCGGAGCACCTCGACACCGTCGACGTCGGGTGCGCTCTTGCCGCGGTTGAAGGTGGTCACCTCCCAGCCGCGGGCCAGGGCCTCGACCGCAGTGGCCCGGCCGAGGAAGGAGGTCCCGCCGATGATGAGCAGCTTCATCCGACGACCCTGGCCCGGCGGACCAGGCCGGCGCCAGGTCGTTCACCGAGAGCGCAGAACTGTCGCCGTACGGCGGTAGTCAGCGGCGCCGCGCGACCAGTCGCCAGAGCACGATGAACGCCACCAGCCCGACGAGCACCGGCGCCAGCCGCTTGAGCACCGGGCACGCCCGCGGTGTCCAGCAGGTCGATCGCGTCGCTGTCCGCGCGCCGGATCGGCGTGGGGGACGACGCCGGCCGGGCCTGCGCCTTCGACGTCCCGGTGGTGGCGGCTGCGATCGCCGCTGCCGGCTGGCCGGCGGCGCGGACCCGTCGCTCGACGGCCCGCGCGCAGCGCTCGGCGACGGCGCCGGCACCGGAGCGGGTGCTCCGACCTCGCCGCTGCCGAGCTCGCCGGCCAGGCAGTCGGCGAACCGGCCGAGCAGCTTGTCGCCGACCTCGACCATCACGCCGCGGCCGAACTGCGCCGGCTTGCCGGTGATCGCGAGGTCGGTCGTCGACCTTGACGCTGGTCGAGGACCCGCCGTCGTCGTGCAGCTGCGCGGTGATGGTCGCGTTGGCCGTGCCGCTGCCGCGGGCCTCCTTGGCCTTGGCCTCGATCACGGCCCGGCGCGCGGACTCGTCCTTCTCGGTGAACCGCGCCGTGCCGGCGTACGTCACCTGGATCGGCCCGACCTTCACCTTCACCCTGCCGACGATGGTCTCGCCGTCGAACGACTCGACCGTCGCGCCCGGGCATGCACGGCGCGATGCGTTCGACGTCGAGCAGCACGTCCCAGGCCTGCGCGACCGGGACCGGGACGGTGAACTCGTGCTCCAGCTGCATCGGCGGTCAGCCTGCCCCGGCGGCAGCGGTCACGGCGCGCCGGGTCAGCACCCGCGCGAGGTGCTCGCGGTAGTCGGCCTTGCCGTTGAGGTCGCTCGGCGGGCTGGTGCCCTCGGCGGCCCGCTCGGCGGCGCTCGCGATCGCGTCGCGGCGCCGCGCCGGCGAGCGCCTCCTCGACCGCCGCTGGCCCGCACCGGCGTCGCGCCCATGTTGGTCAGCGCGACGCGCGCCTCGGCGATGGAGCCGTTGTCGCGGCGTACGGCGGCGGCGACCCCGACGATCGCCCACGCCTGCGCGACCCGGTGTGAACTTCTCGTAGCTGGTAGCCCCAGCCGGCCCCGAGCTTGGGCACCCGCACCTCGACCAGCACCTCGTCGGGCTCGATGCGCCGTCTGCAGGTAGTCGACGAAGAACTCCGCCGCCGGCACCGTGCGCCGCCCGCCGCTGCCCGGCGACGACGAGCTCGGCGTCGAGCGCGAGCGCCACGGCCGGCAGGTCGCCCGCCGGGTCGGCGTGCGCGAGCGACCCGCCGAAGGTGCCGCGATGCCGGACCGCGGGGTCGGCGACCGTCTCGGTGGCCTGGGCGATGCAGCCCCGCGTGCTGGCGCACCAGCGGGTCGTGGATGACCTCGTGGTGGGTCGTCATCGCGCCGATGACGAGATGGTCGCCGTCCTCGCGGACGCCGCGCATCTCCGCGACCCGGCCGACGTCGACCAGCGACCTCGGGGTAGGCCAGCCGCAGTCGCAGCAGCGGGATCAGCGACTGGCCGCCGGCCAGCACCTTGGCGTCGTCGCCGTGCTCGCGCCAGCGCGGCGACCGCCTCGTCGACCGAGCCGGCGCGCACGTAGTCGAACTGCGCCGGGATCATGCTGCCCACCTCCCGCGGTGCTCTCGGTGCTGCGCCGCCGTAGGCGATCGTGCCCTGGCGGCACGGTCGCCGCCATCGCCACCGCCGCCGCCTTGGCGTCCTGGATCGCCCGCCACACCCGCTCCGGCGTGCACGCCATCCGCACGTCGTCGACGCCGAACTGCCGCAGCGCGTCGACGACCGCGTTGACCACGGCCGGGGTCGACGCGATGGTGCCGGCCTCGCCGACACCCTTGACGCCGAGCGGGTTGGTGGTCGACGGCGTCTCGGTCCGGTCGGTGGCGAAGGACGGCAGGTCCGGCGGCGCCGGCACCAGGTAGTCGACGCAGCGTGCCGGTCACCAGGTTGCCGTCGTCGTCGTACACGGCCTCCTCGAACAGCGCCTGCGCGATGCCCTGGGCGATGCCGCCGTGCACCTGGCCCTCGACGATCATCGGGTTGACCACCTTGCCGACGTCGTCGACGCAGACGTACTTGCGGATCTTCGTCATCCCGGTCTCGGTGTCCACCTCGACGGCGCACAGGTGCGTGCCGTGCGGGAAGGAGAAGGTCTCCGGGTCCATCAGGTAGTCGGCCGGACAGGATCGGCGTGCTGCCGTCCGGCATGGTGTGCGCGGCGAACGACGCGAACGCGACCTCCTGGATGGTCTTGGTCGCCGTCGGCGTGCCCTTCACCCGGAAGGTGCCGGCGTCGAACTCGAGGTCGCCGGGGTCGGCCTCGAGCAGGTGAGCAGCGAGCTGCTTGGCCTTCTCCACCAGGCCCTCGGCGGCGTGGCGGATCGCGATGCCGCCGACGACCAGCGAGCGCGAGCCGTAGGTGTCGAGCCCCCACGGCACGGCAGCGGTGTCGTTGACGATGACCTCGACGTCCTCGAACGGCACGCCCAGCGCGTCCGCGGCGATCTGGCTGAACGTCGTGACGTGACCCTGCCCGTGCGGCGAGGTGCCGGTCGACCACCTCGGCCTTGCCGAGCGGCGTCATCCGCACCGTCGCGCGCTCCCAGCCGCCGGCGACGTACCCCTTCTCGCCCAGCCAGCGGCGCGGCGCCAGCCCGCACATCTCGGTGTACGTCGACACGCCGATGCCGAGCTGCACCGGGTCGCCCGACTCGCCGCCGGCTGGCCTGCTCGGCCCGCAGCCCGTCGTAGTCCGAACAGCTCCAGCGCCCGTCGCGGTCGCCGCCTCGTAGTTGCCGGAGTCGTACTCCAGCCCGCACGACCGTCGTGTACGGGAACTCCTCGTGGGCGATCCAGTTCTTGCGGCGCAGCTCGATCGGGTCGATGCCCAGCTGGGCGGCCAGGTCGTCGACGGCTCGCTCGATGGCGAACGTCGCCTCCGGCCGCCCGGCACCGCGGTAGGCGTCGGTCGGCGTCTTGTTGGTGAACACGCCCTTGCAGTGGAAGTCGAGTGCGACTCGAACTTGTAGATCGCCGGGTACATGTAGCGGCCGAGCAGCGGGATGCCCGGTGTGAGCAGCTGCAGGTAGCCGCCCATGTCGGCCAGCAGGTCGACCCGCAGCCCGAGCATCCGGCCGTCGGCGGTGGCGGCGATCTCGACGTCCTGGATCAGGTCGCGGCCGTGGATGGTCGCCTGGATGTCCTCGCTGCGCGACGCGGTCCACTTGACCGGCCGGCCGAGCTTCCGGGCCAGCGCCGAGGCAGATCGCCTCCTCGGCGTAGATGTCCAGCTTCGAGCCGAAGCCGCCGCCCACGTCGGGGGCGATCACCCGGATCTTGTGCTCCGGGATGCCGGTCGACCAGCGACATGAAGATGCGCACGAAGTGCGGCACCTGGGTCGCCGACCAGATGGTGTACGAGTCGACGCCGGCCGTCGGGTCGACCACGACCGCGCGCGGCTCCATCGCGCTGGGGATCAGCCGCTGGTTGATGTAGCGGCGGTGCAGGACGACGTCGGCCTTCGCCTTGCGCGGCCTCGTAGTCGCCGTGCTCCTCGTCGTAGGTGAAGCAGAGGTTCGTGCCGATGTCGTCGTGGACGAGCGGGCGCCGTCGGCCAGCGCCGCCTCCATGTCGAGCACGGCAGGCAGCGGCTCGTAGTCGACCTCGACGGCCTCCAGCGCGTCGGCGGCGGCGTAGCGGTCGGTGGCGACGACGACGGCGACGGCGTCCCCGACGTACCGGACCTTGTCCTGCGCGATCGGGAGGTGCGGCGGAGTCTTCATGTCCTCGCTGACCGTCCAGGCCGTCGGCAGGCCGCCCATGTCGTCGGCGAGGTCGGCGCCGGTGTAGGCCGCGACCACACCCGGCCTGGCCAGCGCGGCCGACACGTCGACCCGGGTCACCCGGGCGTGTGCCATCGGCGACTGCGCAGGACGCGACGTGCAGCAGCCCGGGCACCGTCACGTTGTCCGTCCACCGGGTCCGGCCGGTGACGCAGCCGGCGCGTCCTCCTTGCGGCGCAGCGGCTGGCCGATGGATCGGCGGTCCCGGCGCGTGTCCTCGAGTCGGCGGTCACTGGGCACCTCCCGCGGCGGCGGCGTGCTGCACGGCCTTGACGATGTTGTGGTAGCCGGTGCAGCGGCACAGGTTGCCCTCGAGCCCGTCGCGGATCTCCTCCTCGCTCGGGTCCGGGTTCTCCTTCAGCAGGTCGACCGCCGCCATGATCATCCCCGGGCGTGCAGTAGCCGCACTGCAGGCCGTGGCACTCCTTGAACGACTTCTGCACCTGGTGCCACTCGCCGTTCGCGAGGCCCTCGATGGTGGTGACCGCGCTGCCGTCGACCTGCACCGCGAGCACGCTGCAGCTCTTGACCGTCTGGCCGTCGACGTCGACGGTGCAGGCGCCGCAGTTGCTGGTGTCGCAGCCCACCGGCGTACCGACCTTGCCGGCCTGCTCCCGCAGGTAGTGCACCAGCAGCAGCCGGGGCTCGACCTCGTCCGTGCGTACGTCCCCGTCGACAGTGACCTGGATCTGGACCATGCGCTCACTCCTCAGCTTCCGCGCCCCCCGCAGGATGATCAGCCGATGTTTTGCAGCCAACCACGCGACGGCCGTCTTCGGAAGAGTCGGCCCGTGTCAGAGTGGATCAGTGCGGACCCACCACCTCTCACGGCGACTCGAGGGCCTCGGAACGACCGTTTTCGCCGAGATGTCGGCGCTCGCGGTCGAGACCGGCGCGGTCAATCTCGGGCAGGGCTTCCCCGACACCGACGGCCCGACCGAGATCGCCGAGGCAGCGATCGCGGCGATCCGCGCCGGCGTCAACCAGTACCCGCCCGGCCCGGGCATCGCGGACCTGCGGTCGGCGATCTGCGACCACCAGCGGCGCTTCTACGGCATCGACCTCGACCCGGCGACCGAGGTCGTGGTCACCACCGGCGCGACCGAGGCGGTCGCCGCGGCGCTGCTCGGCCTGGTCGACCCCGGCGACGAGGTGATCGCCCTCGAGCCGTTCTACGACTCGTACGTCGCCTGCATCCAGATGGCCGGCGGCGTGCGGCGCCCGGTCACCCTGCGCGCGCCCGACTTCCGGCTCGACGTCGACCGCCTGCGCGACTCGGTCACCAGCCGCACCCGGCTGCTGCTGCTCAACAGCCCGCACAACCCGACCGGGACGGTGCTCACCGACGACGAGCTGACCGCGATCGCCGAGCTGGCCGTCGAGCACGACCTGACCGTCGTCACCGACGAGGTCTACGAGCACATGGCGTACGACGTCGCGCACCGGCCGATCGCGACCCTGCCCGGCATGCGCGAGCGGACCCTGACCATCAGCTCGGCCGGCAAGACCTTCTCGTTCACCGGCTGGAAGGTCGGCTGGGCCACCGGGCCCGCGCACCTCGTGCGCGCGGTGCTGATGGCCAAGCAGTTCCTCACCTTCGTCTCGGGAGCGCCGTTCCAGCCTGCGGTGGCCGTCGGCCTGCGGCTGCCGGACAGCTACTTCGACGAGCTGCGCACGACCCTGCGTGGCAAGCGCGACCGGCTGTGTGCGGGCCTGCGCGACGTCGGCTTCGACGTGTTCACCCCGCAGGGCACCTACTTCGTCACCGCCGACGTCCGGTCGCTCGGCTGGACCGACGGCGTCGAGTTCTGCCGCGACCTGCCGCACAAGGCGGGTGTGGTGGCGATCCCGCACCAGGTGTTCTACGACGACGTCGAGGCCGGCCGGCCGCTGGTGCGGTTCGCGTTCTGCAAGCGTGACGACGTGCTCGACGAGGCGCTCACCCGGCTGCAGGCGCTGCGGCCGCGGTCCGGCTGAAGGGGTGGCGATGGCAGCCGGACGATGGGTCGACTCGCTCGGCGCGTGGCTGCTCGTGGTGCTGGGCGGCCTGCTGCTGCTCACCGGCACGCTGAGCCTGTTCGGTGCTCTCGTCGACCGCGCCTGGGGGGAGGCGGCCGTCTACGCCGGGCTCCTGCTGCTCATCGGCCTCGGCACCCTGCGCGGGGCGCGGCAGCTGCGCCGCGGCCATCCGCGGCGGAGCCGCGCCGAGGACGACCGCTAGCCGCGACGACCGGCAGCGACTCCACGCCGGGTGCCGCGGACCCGGCCGGCCACCGCGCTGAGCACCCGGGTCGGCACGTGCCGCGCGGCGGTCACGATCGCCTTGTACTGCAGGCCCGGCACGCAGACCACGTGTCCCCGGGCGAGCGCGGCGAACGCGTCCGACACCACGTCGTCGGCCTCCAGCCAGAGCCAGTCCGGCGTGCGGCGCATGTCGATGCCGGCCCGCTCGTGGAACTCGGTGTGCGTGTAGCCCGGGCACAGCGCCAGCACCTGCACGCCGGTGCCCGCCAGGTCGCCGACCAGACCCTGGGTGAAGCTCGTGACCCACGCCTTCGCCGCGCTGTAGGTGCCCTGCGGCACGAACCCGGCGACCGAGGACACGTTGATGATCACGCCGTGCTCGGCGCTCCAGCATCCCGGGCAGCGCGGCGCGGGTCAGCCGCAGCACGGCGCGGACGAGCACCCGCAGCATCCGCTCCTCGTCCTCGACGTCGCCGGTGATGAACCGGCTGTTGACCGAGAAGCCCGCGTTGTTGACGAGCAGGTCGACCGGCTGGTCGCGGTCGCCGAGCCGGGCCTCGACCGTGCGGCAGCCGGCGTCGTCGGCGAGGTCCGCGGCAAGCGTCTCGACCTGCACGCCGTACGACGTGCGCAGCTCGGCCGCCAGCTCCTCGAGTCGCTGCTCGTTGCGCGAGACGAGGACCAGGTCGTAGCGGTCGGCGGCGAGCCGGCGGACGAAGGCGTTGCCGATGCCGGCGGTCGCCCCGGTGACGAGTGCGGTAGACATCCGCCCACCCTCTCAGGCGCCCCGAGGTTGATCACGTCGCGTGGTCAACGGTGCTGGGTGCGGTGTGCTCACCGCACCCAGCGCGGTTGATCACGCTCGCGTGATCGACTTCAGGCAGCGGGCGTGAGCTCGCGCTCGCGCTCGAGGCGCTCCTCGCGGCGGTCCTTGCGCAGCCCCTGCACGGCCAGGCCGACGAACACCAGCCAGATCGACGGCGATGGTGGCGTAGATGCTCGGGGCGGAGCGAGTTGCTGACCTCGAAGGCGTTGAGCAGGGTGCGGGTGTTGGTGAGGATGATGATGCCGCCGACCGAGACGCCCAGCAGGCGGGCCGGCACGTGGCGCACCAGGTAGGCCGCGATCGGGGCGGCGATCAGTCCACCGACGAGCAGGGCACCGACGGCCGACCACGGGATGTTCTCGTTGCCGATGCCGATGAAGAACCCGATGCTCGCGGCCACCGCGACGAGGAACTCGGAGGTGTCGACGGTGCCGATGACCCGGCGCGGCGACATCTTGCCGCTGCTGATCAGGGTCGGGGTGGCGACCGGTCCCCAGCCGCCGCCGCCGGTGGCGTCGACGAAGCCGGCGAACAGGCCGAGGGGAGCGAGGAAGCGCTTGCGGGGCGGCACCTCGTGGGCCTGGGTCGGCACCTTGGTGGCGAACCGCAGCAGGAGGTAGACACCGAGCGCCAGCAGGATGCCGGCCATCCACGGGGCGGCGTTCTCGGTCGACAGGGAGCTGAGGAAGGTCGCACCCGCGAAGGCGCCGATCGCGCCGGGGATGCCGATGTTGCGGACGACCTGCCAGTTGACGTTGCCGAACCGCCAGTGCGCCGCACCCGAGGCCATCGTGGTGCCGATCTCGGCCAGGTGCACCGAGGCCGAGGCGACCGCGGGGGCGTACCCGGCGGTCAGCAGCAGCGTGGTCGAGGTGACGCCGTAGGCCATGCCCAGGGTCCCGTCGACGAGCTGGGCACCAAACCCGACGATGGCGATGGTGACGACTGACTTCATGGCGGGTTCTCCCTGTTGTCCACCAGATCCATGGATAAGATAGCCACAGTAGTACCCGATGAGTCCAGCCGGCCACGCCTCTCGGCGCGTCGGCGGTACTGCTGTGACCCCAGATACACCGGGGTCAGCATGAGTCACGGCAGCAGGCGTGGCTGAGTGCCGGATCGCACGCTCAGCGCCGCCGGTGGCGTCGTCCAGGTCCACCAGCACGGTGTCGCCGTCGCGCACCTCGCCCGCGAGCAGCGCCCGGGCCAGCGGGTCGCCGATCGCCGACTGCACCAGCCGGCGCAGCGGCCGGGCGCCGTAGACCGGGTCGAAGCCGGTGCTGGCCAGCCAGTCGCGGGCCGCCTGGGTGACCTCGAGCGCCGAGCCGCCGGTCGGCCAGCCGCTTGCGCAGGTGCTCGACCTGCAGGTCGACGATCCGGGCCAGCTCGTCCGTGCCGAGCGCGTCGAACACCACGATCTCGTCCAGCCGGTTGAGGAACTCCGGCTTGAACGCCGTGCGCACCGCGGCCAGCACCGCCTCGCGGCGGGCGTCCGGCGTCATGCGTCGGGTCGACGATGAACGTCGAGCCGAGGTTGGACGTCAGCACGAGGATCGCGTTGCGGAAGTCGACGGTGCGGCCCTGGCCGTCGGTCAGCCGGCCGTCGTCGAGCACCTGCAGCAGGACGTCGAAGACCTCCGGGTGCGCCTTCTCGACCTCGTCGAGCAGCACGACGGTGTACGGCCGGCGCCGCACCGCCTCGGTGAGCTGCCCGCCCTCCTCGTAGCCGACGTAGCCGGGCGGGGCACCGACCAGCCGCGCGACCGAGTGCTTCTCGCCGTACTCGCTCATGTCGATGCGGACCATCGCCCGCTCGTCGTCGAACAGGAAGTCGGCCAGCGCCTTGGCCAGCTCGGTCTTGCCGACGCCGGTCGGGCCGAGGAACAGGAACGACCCGGTCGGCCGGTCGGGGTCGGAGATGCCGGCCCGGGCCCGGCGTACGGCGTCGGAGACCGCGCGCACCGCCTCGGTCTGGCCGACCAGCCGCTTGCCGAGCTCGTCCTCCATCCGCAGCAGCTTGGCGGTCTCGCCCTCGAGCAGCCGCCCGGCCGGGATGCCGGTCCAGGCCGCCACGACCTCGGCGACGTCGTCCGGGCCGACCTCCTCCTTGACCATCGCCTCGCGGTTCTCGGCAGCGGCCCGCGCGTCGGCGAGCTGCCTTCTCGGCGGCCGGGATCTCGGCGTACAGCAGCCGGGACGCGGTGGCCAGGTCGCCGTCGCGCTGGGCGCGCTCGGCCTGCCCGCGCAGGTCGTCGAGCCGGGCCATCAGCTCGCCGACCTGGTCGAGGCCGGCCTTCTCCTGCTCCCAGCGGGCGTTGAGCTCGCGCAGCTGCTCCTGCTTGTCGGCCAGGTCGGCGCGCAGCCGCTCCAGCCGCTCGCGCGAGCCCTCGTCGGTCTCCTGCTCCAGCGCGAGCTCCTCCATCTGCAGCCGGTCGACCTGGCGCTGCAGCACGTCGATCTCGACCGGCCGCGAGTCGATCTCCATCCGCAGCCGGGACGCCGCCTCGTCGACCAGGTCGATCGCCTTGTCCGGCAGGAACCGCGAGGTGATGTAGCGGTCGGACAGCGTCGCCGCCGCGACCAGCGCGGCGTCGGAGATGTCGACCTTGTGGTGCGCCTGGTAGCGGTCCTTGAGCCCGCGCAGGATCGCGATGGTGTCCTCGACCGACGGCTCGCCGACCAGCACCGGCTGGAACCGCCGCTCCAGCGCGGGGTCCTTCTCGACGTGCTCGCGGAACTCGTCCAGCGTGGTCGCGCCGACCATCCGCAGCTCGCCGCGGGCCAGCATCGGCTTGAGCATGTTCGACGCGTCCATCGCGCCCTCGCCGGTCGCGCCGGCGCCGACCACGGTGTGCATCTCGTCGATGAACGTGACGACCTGCCCGTCGCTGCCCTTGATCTCGTCGAGCACGGCGCGCAGCCGCTCCTCGAACTCGCCGCGGTACTTCGCGCCCGCGACCATCGCGCCGAGGTCCAGCGCGATCAGCGACTTGCCGCGCAGCGAGTCGGGCACGTCGCCGGCGACGATCCGCTGCGCGAGCCCCTCGACGACCGCGGTCTTGCCGACGCCGGGCTCGCCGATGAGCACCGGGTTGTTCTTGGTACGCCGGGAGAGCACCTGCACGACCCGGCGGATCTCGGCGTCGCGCCCGATGACCGGGTCGAGCTTGCCCTCGCGGGCGCAGCCGTGAGGTCGACGCCGTACTGCTCCAGTGCCTGGAAGGTGCGCTCCGGGTCGGCCGAGGTGACCTTCGCCCCGGCACGGACCCGGTCGACGGCCTCGGTCAGCAGCTCGGCGGTGGCGCCGCGCTCGCGGAGCAGGTCGGCCACCGGCCCGCCGACGGTGGCCAGGCCGAGCAGCAGCAGCTCGGTCGAGACGTAGGTGTCGCCGCGCGCCGACGCCAGGTCGATCGCGGTCGCGACCACCCGCTGCAGCGCCGGCCGACGGCGCCGGGGCGGCCACCGACGAGCCGCTGGCGCGGGGCAGCCCGGTGACCAGCTTCTCGGCGTCCTCGCGCAGGGCGGCGCGCTCGACGCCGACCGACTCCAGCACCTGGAGCGCGATGCCCTGGTCGTCCTGGGCGACCGCCCACAGCAGGTGCTCGGGCTCCACGGCCGGGTTGCCCTCGCGCAGCGCGCGGCGGGCCGCGGCGGCGTAGGCCTCCTGGCTCTTCGTGGTCAGCTGGTTGGCGTCCATCGGGTTCTTCCCACTCTGGTCAGCGTCGGGTTGGGGGTGGTCGGGGCGCCACACGACGAGGGCGGTACGTCGGTCGCGCTCCCGAAAGGAGTCGAGCTCGGCCTCGAGCTCGGCGACCCGGGCCTGCAGGGCGGCCACCTGGTTCTCGAGCTCGAGCACCTGCCGGACGCCCTCCAGGCCGAGGCCGAGGCCGGACAGCCGGACCACCTCGCGCAGCACGGCGATGTCGTGCCGGGAGTAGCGGCGGCCGCCGCCGGGCGTGCGGCCGGGGGAGACCAGCCCGAGCCGGTCGTACTGGCGCAGGGTCTGGGCGTGCAGCCCGGTGAGCTCGGCGGCCACCGAGATGACGAACACCGGCGTCGTGTCGTCGCTCTCCCAGGCGCCGTCGCGGCCGGCGGTGAACGGCATCTCAGGCTCCCTTCGGCGGCGCGGCCAGCAGCCCGGCCCGCGGGTCGTCGCCGGTCGTGGCGTCGCGCAGTGCCTCGACGGCCGACCTGGCCTCGGCGGACAGCGTCGTCGGGACGTCGACCTGCGACGGTGACGAGCAGGTCGCCGCGCGGGGTGCCGTCGGCGCGCTTGCGCGGCGCGCCCTTCCCCTTGACCCGGAAGGTGCGGCCGTTCGCGGTGCCCGGCGGGATCTTCAGGGTCACCGGTGCCCCGCCGAGGGTCGGCACCCGCACCTCGCCGCCGAGCGCCGCCTCGGCGAAGCTCACCGGCACGGTCAGCGTGAGGTTGTCGCCGCTGCGGCCGAACAACGGGTGCGGCGAGACGGCGACCACGACGTACAGGTCGCCGGGCGGGCCGCCCCGCTCGCCGGGTGCGCCCTTGCCCTTGAGCCGGATCCGCTGGCCGTCCTTCACACCGGCCGGGATGCGCACGGTGAGGGTCCGGGTGCCCAGCGCCCGGCCGCTGCCGGCGCAGTCGGGGCACGGGTCGTCGACCGATCATGCCCCGGCCGCGGCACTCGCGGCACGGCTCGGCGAACGCGAAGCCGCCCGCGTTGCGGCTGGTCTGCCCGGTGCCGTGGCAGGACGGGCAGGTGTGCGGCAGCGCGCCGTCCCGCCCGCCGGTGCCGTGGCAGGACGGGCACGGCTGCTCGCTGCTCATCCGCAGCGGCACCGTGACGCCCTCGACGGCCTCGTCGAACGGCAGGGTCACCGACGACTCGACGTCGGCACCGCGCCGCGGACCGCCCTGGCGACCCGCACCGGCCCGCTGGCCGAACAGGCCGCCGAGCACGTCACCGAGCCCGGCGCCGCCGGCCGCACCGCCGAAGAGGTCGCTGAAGTCGAAGGTCTGGCCGCCCGGAGCGCCGGCACCGCCGGGCGTGCGGAACCGCCCGGCGCCACCGGCGCCGAACAGCGCGCGCCCCTCGTCGTACTCCTTGCGCCGGCTCGGGTCCGACAGCACGTCGTACGCCTCGGAGATCTCCTTGAACCGGGCCTCCGCCTTGTCCCGGTCGGCCTCGCCGGTGCCGCTGTTGGCGTCCGGGTGGTGCGTCCGGGCCAGCTTGCGGTACGCCTTCTTGATCTCGTCGCTGCTGGCGGTCTTGGGGACGCCGAGCGTCTTGTAGAAGTCCTTCTCCAGGAAGTCCCGGTGCTCATCTGGCGTCCCCCTCTCCTTCTCTGGTTCGTCTGCTTCTCGGGTTACTCGGGCTCGGCGACGGCGACCCGCGCGGGGCGGACCACCCGGTCACCGATCCGGTAGCCGGGCTGGAAGACCTCGATGCAGGTCGCCTCGGTGACGTCGTCGGAGTGTGCGTGGGTCAGGGCCTCGTGGATCATCGGGTCGAACGGGTCACCGACCGCGCCGAACGAGACGAGACCGAGCGACGAGACGGTCTGCTCGAGCGCCTCGCCGACCGACTTGAAGCCGCCCTCGAGCTCGCCGTGGTCGCGGGCCCGGCCGATGTCGTCGAGCACCGGCAGCAGGTTGGTGAGCACGTTGGCCACCGCGGTCTCGCGGATGACCTGCCGGTCCCGCTCGACGCGGCGCCGGTAGTTGGCGTACTCGGCCTGCAGCCGCTGCAGGTCGGCGGTGCGCTCGGCGAGCTGCCGGCTCAGCTCCTCGGCGACGTCGTCACCGAGGCCGTCGGCCGGGGAGTCCGGGACCCCGGCGGGTGCGGGGTCCGGCGTCGCCGGCTCCCGCACCTCACCGGTGGTCGGGTCGATGCGGCGCTTGTCGCGCACCACCGGACCCTGGTGCTCCTCCGCCCGGTCCTGCTCGCCGGCGTGCTCGTCGGGGTGCTCGCCGGGGCGATCGGTCACTTGGACTCGCCCTCAGGCGTCTCGTCCTCGTCGACGATCTCGGCGTCCACGATGTCCTCGGCGGCGGAACCGTCGGAACCGCCGTCGGCCGACTGACCGGCCGCGCCGCCGTCGGCACCGGGCGCCGTCGCCTGCTGCTCGGCGTACATCGCCGCACCGAGCTTCTGGCTGACGGTCGCGACCTTCTCGGTCGCGTCCTTGATGGCCGGGATCGCGGCCGCGTCGGTGCCCTCGAGCGCCTTCTTCAGCTCGGCCACCGCCTCCTCGACCTCGGCCCTGGTGGCCGCCGCGTCGCCCTCGGCGAACTTGTCGGCGTTGTCGGCCAGGAACTTCTCGGTCTGGTAGACGAGCTGGTCGCCGGTGTTGCGGGCCTCGGCCTCCTCGCGGCGCTGACGGTCCTCCTCGGCGTGCGCCTCGGCGTCCTGCATCATCCGCTCGATGTCGTCCTTCGGCAGCGCCGAGCCGCCGGTGATCGTCATCGACTGCTCCTTGCCGGTGCCGAGGTCCTTGGCGGACACGTGCACGATGCCGTTGGCGTCGATGTCGAAGGCGACCTCGATCTGCGGGACGCCGCGCGGCGCCGGCGGCAGGCCGGTCAGCTCGAACATCCCGAGCTTCTTGTTGTACGACGCCATCTCGCGCTCGCCCTGGTAGACCTGGATCTGCACCGAGGGCTGGTTGTCGTCGGCCGTGGTGAAGATCTCGGAGCGCTTGGTCGGGATCGTGGTGTTGCGCTCGATCAGCTTGGTCATGATGCCGCCCTTGGTCTCGATGCCGAGGGACAGCGGGGTGACGTCGAGCAGCAGGACGTCCTTGACCTCGCCCTTGAGCACGCCGGCCTGCAGGCTGGCGCCGACGGCGACGACCTCGTCCGGGTTGACGCCCTTGTTCGGCTCGCGGCCGCCGGTGAGCTCCTTGACCAGCTCGACGACCGCGGGCATCCGGGTCGAGCCGCCGACGAGCACGACGTGGTCGATCTCGGAGACCGCGATGCCGGCGTCGCGCAGCACCGACTGGAACGGTGCCCGGGTGCGCTCGAGCAGGTCGGCGGTCAGCTGCTGGAACTGCGAGCGGGTGAGCTTCTCGTCCAGGTGCAGCGGGCCGGCGTCCGAGGCCGTGATGTACGGCAGGTTGATCGTGGTCTCCTGCGACGAGGACAGCTCGATCTTCGCCTTCTCGGCGGCCTCGCGGAGCCGCTGCAGCGCCATCTTGTCCTTGGACAGGTCGACGCCGTGGCCGTTCTGGAACGCCTTGACCAGGTGGTCGACGACCCGCTGGTCCCAGTCGTCACCGCCGAGGTGGTTGTCACCGCTGGTGGCCTTGACCTCGACGACGCCCTCGCCGATCTCGAGCAGCGACACGTCGAAGGTGCCGCCACCGAGGTCGAAGACGAGGATGGTCTGGTCGGTCTCGCCCTTGTCCAGGCCGTAGGCCAGGGCGGCCGCGGTGGGCTCGTTGACGATGCGCAGGACGTTGAGGCCGGCGATCTCGCCGGCCTCCTTGGTGGCCTGCCGCTGGGCGTCCTCGAAGTACGCCGGCACGGTGATGACGGCGTCGGTGATGGTCTCGCCGAGGTAGGCCTCGGCGTCGCGCTTGAGCTTCATGCAGCACCCGCGCGGAGATCTCCTGCGCGGTGTACTTCTTGCCGTCGACGTCGACCGACCAGTCGGTGCCCATGTGCCGCTTGACCGAGCGGATGGTCCGGTCGACGTTGGTGACGGCCTGGCGCTTGGCGACCTCGCCGACCAGCACCTCGCCGTTCTTGGCGAAGGCGACGACGGACGGTGTGGTCCGCGAGCCCTCGGCGTTCGCGATGACGGTGGGCTCCCCGCCCTCCAGGACCGAGACGACGGAGTTGGTCGTCCCGAGGTCGATGCCGACCGCACGTGCCATGGTTGTTGATCCTCACTGCCGGGGTACCCGGCGGTCCAGACCCGTCCCGACGCGGGACAGGGTTGAGTCGAAGTGGCTCATAGTCTGCGCCCTAGGTCCGGCGCTGTCAAAAAACTTGAGCCCAGTCGACTCAAGTACCTGGTTCAACGCGGTACGCAGGCCGCGCGTTCCCGGGTGCGGCGAGTCGCTGCTGGGTGCGGTGCGGATACCGCACCCAGCAACCGTTGATCACGCTGGCGTGATCAACATCGCTGGGCGGGTCAGGTGGCGATGAAGGTGCGCAGGGCGGCCGCGAACCGGTCCGGCTCGTCGAGGTGCGGGAAGTGCCCGGCGCCCTCGAACAGCTCCACCCGGCTGCCGGCGATCGCCGCGCTGGCTGCGGCGGCGTGCCAGGCCGGGATCATCCGGTCCCGGGTGCCCCAGACGATCAGCGTGGGGATCTCGACCGCCATCGGCAGGTGGTCGTGCGCGGTCACGGTCTGGCCGCCGGGGTCGATCACCGCGCGGACGGTGGCCAGGAAGGCCCGGCGGGCGTCGACGTCCTGCAGGCCGGTGAACCCGCGCCAGCCCTCCCGCAGGTCGGGTCCGGCCCGCCAGCCCAGCCGGGACACGGCCCGCCCGGCGGCCTCGGCCCGGCCGCGGACCCAGCGGGACGCCACCAGCGGCAGCACCCACTCGGCGCCGGGCAGCGTGGCCGAGCGCAGCAGCGGGCTCACCGACCGGCCGAGCCCGCCGCTGGCGACCAGCACCAGCCGCTGCACCCGCTCCGGGAACAGGTAGCAGAACTGCATCGCGACCCCGCCACCGAGCGAGTGACCGACCAACGTCACCCGGTCGACCCCGAGCCGGTCGAGCAGGTCGCGCAAGGTGGCGGCGTGCGCGCCCAGCGAGTAGTCGCCGCGCGGCTTCGCCGACGCACCGTGGCCGAACAGGTCCGGCGCGATCACCCGGTGGTCGGTGTCCAGCGAGTCGACGAGGTGCCGCCAGTTCTGGTGCGAGCCCAGCAGGCCGTGGATGAACAGCACCGCCGGCCCCTCGCCGACGTCCAGGTAGCTGAGGTCGTGCCCGTGCAGCGTGGCGGTGCGGGCCTCAGCACTCACCGGGGCACGGCCAGGGTCACGACCCGACTGGTTCCGACGGCCAGCCCGGCCGCCGGACGCGCCGCGACGCGCACCCGCAGGTCGGTCGGGCGGGCCGACGGCACCCGGTAGCTCAGCGACCAGTTGCCGTCGTCCAGGGTCGTGCGCGCCACGGCCGCCCAGCCGCCGTCCGGGTCACGCCGCTGGAGGACGACCCGGCCGCTGCGGGCCGGCAGCACGCTGCCGTGCAGGGCGACGGACTGCCCGGGCCGGGCCGGCGCGTCCGGCCGCGACAGCGTCACCCGCTGGTGCACGGTCGTGTGCCGGGACGCGGTGCGGGCGCCGATCTCGGCGGGCGCACCGGCGTACACGACGAACCACCGGCCGCCGCGCCGGGCGTCCCAGGCGAACGAGAACCGGCCGGCGGCGTTGGTGCGGGTCGAGTCAGCGACCCGGTACGACGACGAGCCGGCGTCGCGGCGGACCAGCCGGACCCGCCGGCCGGGCAGCCCCGCTCCGGGCGCGTTGCGCAGCGTCCCCGCGACGTGGATCCGCTTGCCCCACTGGGTCGACGACGTGCCGGCCACCGCGAACGCGCTGCCCGACAGGACACGGGTCACCGGCGGCGAGGTACCGGCCGAGGTCACCGCGATCAGCCGCACCGTGTAGTCGACTCCGGGTGCCAGGTCCTCGATCAGCCACGAGGTGGTGCCCGGCCCGAGGGTGGCGAACTTGTCGCCGTTGGCGTCCGGCGAGACCGCGACGACGTAGGAGCCCAGGGCTGCCGCCCCCCTCGAGGCCGGCCGGGTCCAGGTCAGCAGGACCTGCCCGGGGCCGGTGCCACCGGTCGCAGTCACGTTGCGGGGCACGGTCGGGCCGTCCCACCGGCCGAGCTCGGTCGCCTCGATCGCGGCCGTCACCGTGGCGCACTCCGCGGGGCTGAAGGCCAGGTTGGCGCAGGCCTGCTGCAGCGCCACGGCGAGGTCGACGAAGTCCGCGCCGGGGGTGAGCATCTGCAGGGTCGCCCAGTAGAGCGTCGCCGCCCGGGTGGTGCCGATGCCGGGGAAGGCGCGGCCCGCGAACGTGCCGCCGGGCTCGCCCAGGGTGCCGTCGGTGATGAGGTACGCCGTCTTGTTGGGCACGCCGCTGTTGGTGTGGACGGCGCCGTTGTCGTCGTAGTCCTGGGCGAAGTCGTAGAGGCCGCTGCGGGTGGTGTCCGGCTGGCCGAACCGCGGCGGGTCGGCCATGTCGCGGGTCACGCCGCCGGCCGCGATCGGCAGGTCCTCGCCGAGCTGCCAGCGCAGCTCGGGTGCGTCGCTGCCGATCCCGTCGGCGAGGTCGACCAGCTCGCCGACCACGTCGGCCATCGACTCGTTGATGGCGCCGGACTGGTACCAGTACACGAGCCCGGCGGTGTGCTGGATGACGCCGTGCGCGAGCTCGTGCGCCACCACGTCGTCGGCCGAGGTGTAGCCGGCGCCGAACACCATCTGGTCGCCGCTCCAGAACGCGTTGTCCAGGGGGCACTCGCCGGGCGGGCAGAAGTTGGTGGTGGAGCGGAGCTTGCGGCCGTCGCCCAGGTCGCTGCCGATCAGCGCCGTCAGGTCGACACCCAGGGTGCCGCCGAACCAGGCCGCGGTCGCGCCGGTGAGGTCGTAGGCCTGGTCGGCGTCGACGATGCCGGTGGCCGGCCCGCCCTCGACCCGGTCGTAGTCGCGCTGGCAGCGGTAGCTGCGGGTGCGGACGTCGTCGCAGACGACCCGGTCGAGACCGGCGACCTCGGCCAGCCGCAGCGCGACCCGGCCGGTGCGGGCGTCGACGAGGACGAGGTCGCGCAGGTCCGGGCGCGCAGCGGAGCGCACCGGGACCCGCCAGACCGGGCGCAGGCCAGGCGTGGCGCGCGGGTCGAGCAGCGAGCGGTCGAGCAGCCAGCGGGTCGGCCGGTCGGTGCGCAAGGACCGGTGCGCCACCCCGTGGTGGGTGGCCGTGGCGCGGCGGGCGGTGCGGGCCGCGGTCGAGGCGGCGACGTCGTACGCCGTGGAGGTGACGGGACCTGCGGTCTCGCCGGAGACCGACAGCAGCCCACCGCGGCCGTCGAGCACCATCACCAGCTGGCCGCCGAGGACCGGCAGCCCGCGGCGGGTCTGCTGGAACCGCACGACGTCGCGGCCGGCGACCCTGCTCACGCCCGCGGTCCGCAGGTCGCGCGCGGCCACGCCGAACACCCGGCCGACCCGGCCGAGGTGGCTCCGGGCGGCGGTGAGCGCGGAGGTCGAGGCAGCGGCGCCGGAGCGGGCACCGGTGCCAGCGAGCAGCCGGACCCGGCCGCCGTCGTCCCGGACCAGCCGGTGGCCGGGCTCCTGCGACCCGCGGACCGGCGCGGCGGCCTGGGAGGGGGCGGCAGCAGCCAGCAGCCCGACGAGCGTGCCGACCGTCAGGACGGCGGCCAGCAGCCGGGCACGGCGGGCGTTGCTGCGCAGCACGCGAGATCCCCCGATGGACGAAACGGCGACAGACCCGGCACGGACCGTCACCGGAAGGGTACTGACCGGACGGCGTGCACAGGGGGCGGTTGGGCGGTTGGGTCGGCGGGACCCGGGCAAGGTGACCGCGTGGCAGCGAACTCATCGATGGGCTGGAAACTGCTCGGCGGCATCTCGGCGATCCTGGCCGGCATCGCCGCCCGCAAGGCACTGGTCAAGGGCTGGCGGGCGACCACCGGCGACAACCCGCCCGCGAACCCGGCCCAGCCCGGCACGCAGTGGCGCGAGGCGATCCCCTACGCGCTCGCCAGCGGGGCGGCGATGGGCCTGGCCCGGATGCTCGCCACCCGCAAGGCCGCCGACTACTACCGGAAGTCCACCGGGCACCTGCCGCCCGGGATGGAAGAGGTCACCTAGCACTCGGCGAAGCCTCGGTGGCAGACGCCGACCGGCTGCCGTCGTACGCTCATGGGCGTGCTCCCCGCCCTGCGCGACCACCGCGGCAAGCCGGCCGGCCCGCTGCGGCTGCTGGCGGTCCTGGTGCTGGTCGGCATGCTGGTGATCGCCGCTCCGGTGCTGGTCCCGGTGCTGCGGTGGGCGTCCTCGCTGCTCTGACGACCATGGGCTGGTCGCGGCCGCAAGTTACCGCTCGGTAGGGTCAGCGGTCCCTACGCTGTCACCCCGCCAGCCGAGCACCCTGGAGGACGTTCGCGTGCGACTCGCGATCGGTCTGGTCATCACCGTCGTGACGCTGGCGGTCGTCGGTCGGCGGGCCCACTACCTCTACCGGCTGGTGTCGTCCGGGCAGCCGGCGCCGGGGCGGCTGGACGGCATCGGCACCCGCGCCAAGAGCCAGCTGCGCGAGGTCTTCGGCCAGCGCAAGCTGCTGCAGTGGTCGGTCCCCGGGGTCGCGCACTTCTTCACGTTCTGGGCGTTCGTCGTGCTCGCCGCGACCATCCTCGAGGCGTACGGCGCGCTGTTCGACCGCGACTTCGCGATCCCCGTGATCGGGCACTGGCCGCTGCTCGGCTTCCTCGAGGACTTCTTCGCGGTGGCCGTGCTGCTGTCGCTCGGCGGCGTTCGCCGTCATCCGGATCCGCAACGCGCCGGCCCGCCGCGAGCGCAAGTCGCGGTTCTTCGGCTCGCACACCGGCGCCGCCTGGCTCGTGCTGTTCATGATCTTCAACGTCATCTGGACGCTGTTCCTCTACCGCGGCGCGCAGGTCAACACCGGCGTCTTCCCGTTCGGTGAGCGAGGCGTTCGCCTCGCAGGCGGTCGGCCGACCTGCTCGAGCCGCTGGGCGAGGACACCAACGAGGCGCTGGAGACCATCGGGATCCTGCTGCAGATCGCGCGTGGTCCTCGGCTTCCTGGTGCTGGTCGTCTACTCCAAGCACCTGCACATCTTCCTCGCGCCGCTGAACGTGCTGACCAAGCGCGAGCCGAACGCGCTCGGCCCGCTGCTGCCGATGATGGTCGACGGCAAGCCGATCGACTTCGAGGACCTGGACGAGCTCGACGAGGACACCGTCTTCGGCCGCGGCAAGGTCGAGGACTTCACCTGGAAGGGCATGCTCGACTTCGCGACCTGCACCGAGTGCGGTCGCTGCCAGGACCAGTGCCCGGCGTGGAACACCGGCAAGCCGCTGTCGCCCAAGCTGGTGATCATGGACCTGCGCGACCACCTGTTCGCCAAGGCCGCCGCTGGGCCGGCTGGCACCGCGGACGGCCGAGAGCGCGCACGCGGACCCGGCGTCCGAGTCGGTCGGCGACTGACCGGGCAGGCAGCGCCGCTGGTCGGCACCGCGGGGTCATCGACCCCGACGTGCTGTGGTCGTGCACCACCTGCGGCGCCTGCGTCGAGCAGTGCCCGGTCGACATCGAGCACGTCGACCACATCGTCGACATGCGCCGCTTCCAGGTGCTGATCGAGTCGTCGTTCCCGTCCGAGGCGGGCACGATGCTGAAGAACCTGGAGAACAAGGGCAACCCGTGGGGCATGAACGCCCGGGCCCGGCTGGAGTGGACCCAGGGCCTGGACTTCGAGGTGCCGGTCCTCGGCCAGGACGTCGAGGACCTCAGCCGAGGTCGACTACCTGCTACTGGGTCGGCTGCGCCGGCGCGCTCGAGGACCGGGCCAAGAAGACCACCCGGGCCTTCGCCGAGCTGCTGCACATCGCCGGCGTGAAGTTCGCGGTGCTCGGCGAGGCCGAGGCCTGCTCGGGCGACCCGGCCCGCCGGCTCGGCAACGAGTTCGTGTTCCAGATGCTCGCCCAGCAGAACGTCGAGACGCTGAACGAGGCCGGCGCGGACAAGACGGTATCGTCGCGACCTGCCCGCACTGCTTCAACACCCTCGGCCGCGAGTACCCGCAGCTCGGCGGCAACTACGAGGTCGTCCACCACACCCAGCTGCTGGACCGGCTGGTGCGAGGAGGGCCGGCTCACCCCGGTCACCCCGATCGACCAGCTCGTCACCTACCACGACCCGTGCTACCTCGGCCGGCACAACAAGGTCTACACGCCGCCGCGCGAGGTCCTGGCCAGCGTCCCGGGGCTGCGCACCGAGGAGATGCACCGCTGCAAGGAGCGCGGCTTCTGCTGCGGCGCCGGCGGCGCGCGGATGTGGATGGAGGAGAAGATCGGCAAGCGGGTCAACGTCGAGCGGGTCGACGAGGCCCTCGCCCTGGACCCCGACGTCGTCTCCACCGCCTGCCCGTTCTGCCTGGTCATGCTCGGCGACGCGGTGACGGCGAAGAAGCAGGACGGGTCCGCCCGCGAGGACGTCGAGGTCCTCGACGTCAGCCAGCTGCTGCTGCGCTCGGTGCACCGGAACATCCAGGTGGTGCCGGTGGGCAGCGGCGCACCAGAACCGGACGTCTCGGGCTGAGCTGCGGGTAGGGGTGCTGGCACCACCCTCGACTCTCCTGCCAGCAGGCTCGTTGCGGCGGTAGCCGACGACGACGGTGGTGTCGACGACGACACCGCCGCCGCCCCACCGGGGGCCGGCCGAGCCCGGGAGAACGCATGTCCCCCAACGCACCGGCAACCGCCACCAGCATCCCCGCAGCGCGCACCGGAACCGCGCCCGCCGCCGTCCGGACGGCCGGCCTGCGCAAGACCTACGGCAGCGGGGACAACGCCGTGCACGCCCTCGACGGCGTGGACGTCGACTTCGCGGCGGGCCAGTTCACTGCGGTGATGGGCCCGTCCGGGCTCCGGCAAGTCGACCCTGATGCACGTCACCGCCGGCCTGGACACCGCGACCAGCGGCACGGTCTGGGTCGGTGACACCGACCTGACCACCCTGAAGGAGAAGCAGCTCACCCGGCTCCGCCGGGACCGGGTCGGCTTCGTGTTCCAGCAGTTCAACCTGCTGCCGACACTGACCGCCGCCGAGAACATCGCGCTGCCGATGCGCCTCGCCGGCCGTACCCCCGACCAGGCCTGGCTGGACCGCGTCGTCGAGGTCGTCGGGCTCGGCGACCGGCTGCACCACCGCCCGAGCGAGCTCTCCGGCGGGCAGCAGCAGCGGGTCGCCGTGGCCCGCGCCCTGGTCGCGCGGCCCGAGGTGGTCTTCGCGGACGAGCCGACCGGCAACCTCGACTCGCGGTCCGGCCTCGAGGTGCTGTCCTTCCTGCGGCGCTCGGTCGACGAGAACGCCCAGACGATCGTCATGGTCACCCACGACCCGGTCGCCGCCAGCCACGCCGACCGCGTCGTCTTCCTGGCCGACGGCCGGGTCGTCGACGACATGGCCGCGCCCACGGCGGAGCGAGTGCTCGACCACATGAAGAACCTGGAGGGCTGAGCGGTGCTGACCCTCACCCTGCGCGGACTGCGCAGCCACAAGCGGCGGCTGGTCTCGACGGTTGTCGCCGTCCTGCTCGGAGTCGCCTTCATGGCCGGGTCCATGGTCTTCACCGACACGATGCGGGCCAGCCTGGCCGGGGTGTTCGCGGACGCCGAGCGCCAGACCGACGCGCTGGTCCGCGGACCCGGCGACGATCGAGGGCTTCAACGGCACCCAGCACGCCCCGGTCGACGAGGCCATGGTCGAGCGGGTCGCCGGCATCGACGGTGTCGCGCAGGTCGCGGCGCGCGTCGAGGGCTTCGCCCAGGTCGTCGGGCCGGACGGCGAGGCCGTCGACGACATCGGCATGGGCGCCGCACCCGCCGGTGCCGCCTGGACCGACGCCGAGCGGCTCAACCCGTTCAACCTCGTCGACCGGCCGCGGGCCGCGCGCGGGCGACGAGGTCGTCGTCGACCGCTCGCTGGCCGACGAGGCCGACCTGGCGCCGGGCGACCGGTGACCGTGCTGACCGTCGTCCGGACCGGCCGACGTGACCGTGGTCGGCGTGGCGCGCTTCGGCGACGCCGACAACCGGGCCGGCAACCGCACCGTGCTGTTCACGCTCGACGCGGCCCAGCGGCTGCTCGGCCGGGACGGCACCGTCGACAGCATCGCGGTGGACGCCGCGGCCGGCGTGAGCCAGGCCGAGCTCGCCGGCAGCATCCGCCGCGCGCTCGGCGGCGACCTCGACGTGGTCACCGGCACCGCGCTCGAGGAGGAGAACAGCACCCGCGGCAACGAGGACGTCGACTTCTTCGGCATCTTCATGCGGGTCTTCGCCGCCGTCGCCCTGCTCGTCGGCGCCTTCATCATCAACAACACCTTCGCGATCCTGGTCGCGCAGCGCACCAAGGAGCTCGCCCTGCTGCGGGCCATCGGCGCGAGCACGAAGCAGGTGCGGCGCAGCGTCGCGATCGAGGCGGCCGTGGTGGGCGTGGTCGCGTCCGCTGCTCGGCCTGCTCGCCGGCGTCGGCGTGGCCAAGGGCATCGGTGCCCTCTGGCGCAGCTTCGGCGTCGACCATGCCCGAGGGCCCGCTGGTGGTGCGCCCGGCGTCCCTGCTCATCGCGTTCGCGCTCGGCGTCGCGGTCACGGTCGGCTCGGCCCTGCTGCCGGCCCGCCGCGCTGCCCGGGTCGCGCCGGTCGAGGCCATGCGCTCGGTCGCGGCCGAGAGCGACCCGGACGTCGCGGCGGCGGATCGCGCTCGGCCTGGTCCTGGTCGCGGGCAGCGTCGCGCTCGGTGCTCGGCGGCATCACCAGCGGCACGGTGCCGATGGTCCTGCTCGGCGCGCTCGCCGGGTTCCTCGGCGTCGCGACCCTCAGCCCGGTGCTGGCCCGGCCGGTGGTGCGCGTCCTCGGACTCGTGCTGCCCCGGCTCACCGGCGCCCGCGGGCAGCTGGCCCGGGAGAACGCCATGCGCAACCCCCGGCGTACCGCTGCCACGGCGTCCGCGCTGATGATCGGTGTGGCGCTGGTCGGCGGGATCACCGTGTTCGCGGCCTCCGGCAAGTGGTCGGTCAGCCACTCCTTCGACAAGGAGTTCCGCGGCGACCTGGTCCTGGAGACCGGCGCCTGGGTGTACGGCGGGGTGAGCCCGCAGCTGGCGACCGACCTGGCGGGCGCCGACGGCGTCGAGGCTGCCGTCCCGCGGCAGTACACCCAGGCGGAGGTCGGCGACGGCATGTCCGAGCTGGCCGTCTGGCCGGCCGCGTCGGTGGAGCAGGTCTTCGACCTGGGGGTCTCGGCCGGCTCGCTGGACATCGATGGGCACCGACGGCATCGCCCTGGGCTCCCGGCACGCCGAGGGCAAGGACCTCCGGATCGGCAGCGAGGTCCCGGTGACGTTCGGCAACGGCGAGCGGCGCACCTTCGTCGTACGGGCGCTGTTCGACCACCCGGACTGGACCGGCCAGGCCTGGATCGACCGCGCGGCCTACCAGGCCGTGGACCCGTCGGCCCTGGACACCACGGTGTACGTCGTCGGCGACCCCGGCGCGACCGCGGAGGCGCTGCGTCGATCGGTGGACGCCGTCACGGCGGCGTACGGCAACGTGCAGGTGATGGACCGCGAGGAGATGCGCCAGTCGGTGATCGACGACTTCAACGCGATGCTGGGCGTCGTCTACGGGCTGCTGGCGCTCGCGATCCTCATCGCGCTGATCGGCATCGGCAACACGGTGTCGCTGGCGGTCGTCGAGCGGACCCGCGAGCTGGGCCTGCTGCGCGCGATCGGGATGTCCCGCGGCCACCTGCGCGGGATGGTGCGCTGGGAGGCGGCGCTGGTCGCGCTGTACGGGACGCTGCTCGGGCTCGGCGTCGGGCTGTTCCTCGGCTGGTCGCTGGTCTTCGCCATCCGGGAGTCCGGCATCGAGACGGCCCGCACCGTGGTGCCGATCGGGCAGCTGGCGGTGATCGTCGCGGCGGCCGCGTCCTGCGGCATCGTCGCGGCCCTGCTGCCGGCCCGGCGGGCGGCCCGGCTCGACGTGCTGGACGCGATCGCGACCAGCTGACCGAGCCCGCCGGAGCCCGCCGGAGCCCGCACCCCTGCGCGAAATGCGGGGGTGTGGGCTCCTCCGTTCGGCTGGAGGCGGCGCACCGTTCGGACGGGTCGTGTACGCCGTCCGTGTGCTTTCCGTGAAGGTCACGTGACTTTCGGTAACAGGTAAAGGGATAGTCACGTCCTCACGACGACACCTCCTGGGGGACCGCTGTGACACCGCACCGACTGGACCGGCCACTGCGCTGGCGGGCTGCCGCCGCCGTAGCGCTGGCCCTGGGGGGTCTGCTGCTCGCGCCGTCGACGGGAGATGCGCTCGCGGTCAGCACCGGACGGCCGACGACCTCGCGCTCGACGAGCTCGTCCCCGAGCGTCCGCGTCATCGTCGAGGCCCACGAGGGCCGCCTCGCCGCCGCGGTCTCGGCCGCGGTCTCGCTCGGCGGCACGGTGGTCACCACCCAGGACTCGCTCGGCACCGTGGTCGCCGACGTCCCGGCCGCGGCCGTGGCCCGGCTGCGCACCAGCCCGGCCGTGCGGGCCGTCACCGAGGACGCCCCTGCAGCTGCAGACTCACAGTCGGCCGGGCCGTCGGCCCGACGGGCACCGCCGGCGACATGACCAACGTCGCGAAGCTGACCGGAGCCACCACCTTCTGGCGCAACGGCTACAGCGGCCAGGGCGTCGACGTCGCACTGCTCGACTCGGGCGTCCTGCCCGTCGAGGGCCTGATGACGCCGAACAAGCTGGTCATCGGTCCGGACCTCTCGCTCGAGTCGCAGTCGCCCGACCCTTCAGGGTCTGGACACCTTCGGTCACGGCACGCACATGGCCGGCATCATCGCCGGCCGCGACTCCGGCACGACGCCCTCGACGTACACGACGGAGAACACTCGCTACCTCGGCATGGCGCCCGGCTCGCGGATCGTGAGCCTCAAGCTGGCCGACGCGCAGGGCAACACCGACGTGTCGCAGGTCATCGCCGCCATCGACTGGGTCGTGACGCACGCCCGCGACGCCGGCCTGAACATCAGGGTGCTCAACCTGTCGTTCGGCACCGACTCGACGCAGGACTACCGGCTCGACCCGCTGGCCCACGCGGCCGAGGTCGCCTGGAACAGCGGCATCGTGGTGGTCGTCTCGGCCGGCAACGGCGGCGGGACCACCACCGGGCTGGCCAACCCGGCGTACGACCCGGCCGTGCTGGCCGTCGGCGCCGTGAACACGCAGGGCACGGCCGACCGCACCGACGACCGGGTGCCCGCGTTCTCGCAGCGCGGCGCCATCCTCGAGGGCAAGCGGGCCCCCGACCTGGTCGCGCCCGGCTCCTCGATCGTCAGCCTGCGGGCCCCGGGCTCGTTCGTCGACATCATGCACGGCGACACCGGCACGCTGAACGGCCGCGTTCTTCAAGGGCAGCGGCACCTCGCAGGCCGCGGCCGTCGTCTCCGGCGCCGCCGCGCTGCTGCTCTCGCAGCGGCCCTGGCTGAACCCGGACCAGGTCAAGGACATCCTGCGCCGCTCCGCCTACGACGTGCCGGAAGCCGGCGTCGACGCCGAGGGCGACGGGGCGCTCGACCTGAATGCGGCATACGGCTACTCGAGCCGCGCAGTGGCGGCTGCCAAGGTGCACGCCGGCGGCGGCTCGCTGGACAAGGCCCGTGGCACCAAGAAGGTCAAGAAGAACGGCGTCACGCTGACCGGCGAGCAGGACATCTTCGGCAGCACCGACCGACACCGGCGCAGCTGGCCGCGGCCGAGGTCGCCGGCACCGCCGGCGCCACCTGGGCCGGCGGGCCAGTGGACCGGGCCCGCCGCTGCTGGGCGCGACCTGGGCCGGGACCAAGTGGTCCGGCGCGACCTGGGCCGGGACCAAGTGGTCCGGCGCGACCTGGGCCGGGGCGACCTGGGCCGGCGCGACCTGGGCCGACGCGTACCTGGGCCGGGGCCACCTGGGCCGGAGCCACCTGGGCCGGGGCGACCTGGGCCGATGCCTACTGGGCGAACGACCTCTGGTCGAGCGCGAGCTGGGGATGAGCGCCATGACGACGACCGACGACATGACCACAACGGGACCGATGAGCGCCACCGACGGGGGGACCACGATGAGCAGGACGGACAAGGGTGACGTCCCCGGGGCGACCTGGGTCTGAGCGGGGCCCGCTCACGCCCGTCGGGCTAAGGCTCGAACCGCGAACCCTCCGATGCAGGAGGCATGGGGACGGCGCTGGCGAAGGCCGGGGCGCCCGCGCCGGTCCGCCGCGCGGTGCGCCCCACGCGCCGCGTCCTGGCCCTGATGGCCGTGCTCGCCGTGGTCGGCGCCGGGCTCTGGGTCGGCCTGCTGGCCTTCCCGCCGGACGCCGCCGCTGGGCCTGCAGATCCCCTGGTGGGTGCTGGCCCTGCTGTTCGCCGTCACCGAGATCTGGGTCTTCCACATCCAGGTCGGGCGCGAGGCGCAGAGCATCAGCATCAGCGAGGTGCCCGCTGATCCTCGCCCTCTTCTACTCGATGCCCCAGGACCTCCTGGTCGCCCGGGTGGTCGGCTCCGCGCTGGTGATGCTGCTGCACCGCCGGCAGACGCTGCTGAAGTCCGGCGTCAACGCCGCCCTGATGTTCGCCGACACGACCGTGGCGCTGGTGGTGTTCCGCATCATCGGCGGCGGCAGCACCGCCGACGGCGGCCGCGAGTGGGTCGCCGGGGTCGCGGCGTGCGCCGCCGCGATGGCCGTCGACCTGGTCGTCCTCAGCCTGATCATCCGCTGGTACGACGGCAAGCCGCCGCTGTCCGGCGTACGGAGCCTCGTCTCCGGGGTCGGCATCGCCGCCGCCAGCGGCGTCCTCGGCCTGATGCCGCTGCTCACGCTCCGCCTCGGCGCGCTCGCCGCGATCCCTCTCGTCGCCTCCGGCGCGATGCTGATGTTCGGCTACCGGGCCTACGCCTCGCTCGCCGACCGGCACACCAGCCTCGAACGGCTGTTCCGGTTCAGCCGCGAGCTCAGCGTCGCGCCGGCGTCCGACGACGTCCTGCCCTCGGTGCTGGCACAGGCCCGCGAGCTGCTGCGCGGCGAGACCGCGGAGGTCATGCGGTTCGGCGAGGACGGCATCTCGGTCACGCGGTTCGACGGCGAGCGGGTGCGCGAGCTCGAGCCGGCCGAGGCCGCCCGGGCCACCGGCCTGCTGCGCGCCCTGCTGGACGGCAGCGAGGCACTGCTGGTGCGCGCCACCGACGGCGCTGCGGCGGCGTACCTGCTCTCCCGCAACGCCAACGAGGCCGTGATCGCGCCGCTGCGCTACGACGGCCAGACCGTCGGTGCGCTCGCCGTGCACGACCGGATGGGTGAGGTCCGCGGCTTCTCGACCAGCGACGTGCAGCTGCTGCAGACCGTCGCCAACCATGCCTCGGTGGCCCTGCACAACGAGATGCTCATCGGGCAGCTGCGGCACGACGCGATGCACGACACCCTGACCGGCCTGCCGAACCGTTCGCAGCTCACCGCGGACGCCATCGCCGCCCTCGCCGACGCCCGGCACCGCCGCGGCCAGGTGGCCGTCATGATCATCGACCTGAACGGCTTCAAGGCCGTCAACGACACCCTCGGCCACCACATCGGCGACGAGCTGCTGCGCGAGGTGGCCGACCGCTTCCACGCTGCCTGCCCCGACGGGCGTGACGGTCGCCCGCCTCGGTGGCGACGAGTTCGCCGTGCTGGTGCAGGCCTGGGCGGAGACGACGCCGGAGGACATGGCGGACCTGCTGCTCGGCACGCTGAGCGAGCACTTCACCGTCGGCCAGGAGCGGCTGCACCTGTCCGGGTCGGTGGGCATCGCGCTGGCGCCCGAGCACGGCCGCAACGTCTCCGACCTGCTCAAGCGGGCGGACATCGCGATGTACGCCGCGAAGAACGGCGCCGACTCCCGGGTGCTCTACCGGCCGGACATCGACGCGAACGACCCCTCGCTGCTGTCGCTGATGGGCGAGCTGCGCGAGGCGATCGCGACCGGCCAGGTCGACATCGAGGTGGAGCCGCTGGTCGACCTGCAGGACGGCCGGGTCGTCTCGGCGGAGGCGCTCGTGCGCTGGCACCACCCGGTGCGCGGCACGCTGCGGCCCGGACTGTTCCTGCCGCTGGCCGAGCGCAACGGGCTGATCGTGCCGCTCACCACGCTGGTGCTGGAGCGCGCCGTGTCGGCGTGCGCCGCCTGGCGTGCCGAGGGCCTCGACCTCAGCATCTCGGTCAACCTCTCGGCCCGCTCGCTGCTGGACACCATGCTGCCGACCGCGGTCGCCGACACCCTGGCGCGGCACGGCCTGCCGAGCGACCGCCTGACGCTGGAGATCACCGAGAGCATCGTGCTCAGCGACGCCGACCGCGCCCTCGGGATGCTGGCCGAGCTGCGCGAGCTGGGCGTGCGGCTCTCGCTGGACGACTTCGGCACCGGCTACTCGTCGCTGACCCACCTGTCCGAGCTGCCGATCCAGCAGCTCAAGGTCGACCGCTCGTTCGTCAGCCAGGTGCACGAGGCCGGCCGCGACCGGGCGATCGTCGCCGCGGTCGCCGACCTGGCCGGGCACCTCGACCTCGAGGTCGTCGCCGAGGGCATCGAGACGCCGGAGACCGCCGAGCTGCTCGCCGGGCTCGGCTGCCAGCTCGGCCAGGGCCACTACTTCGCCCGGTCGATGGCGGCCGAGCTGCTGCCGCTGTGGATCGCGACCCGGCCGCAGTACCCGTTCACCGGCGGCACCGCGCGCGCCCAGCTGCTCCGCACCGTCCGCTGACCCCGCGCACCTGCACCCGCCGTGATCCACACCGTGATCACGTCCCGACCACGGTCTGTGACGGATCCGCTGTGGATCTTGGCGCTGTCGGGTCGGCGTCAGGTGCGGGTGCGGTGGAAGTTCTGGAACGACCGGGACGGCGTGGGGCCGCGCTGGCCCTGGTAGCGGGAGCCCTGCGCGCCGGAGCCGTAGGGCGCCTCGGCCGGCGCTGGTCAGCCGGAAGAAGCACAGCTGGCCGATCTTCATGCCCGGCCACAGCTTGATCGGCAGCGTCGCGACGTTGGACAGCTCGAGCGTGACGTGGCCGGAGAAGCCGGCGTCGATGAACCCCGCCGTCGAGTGGGTCAGCAGCCCCAGCCGGCCGAGACTCGACTTGCCCTCGAGCCGGGCTGACACGTCGTCGGGCAGGGAGACGACCTCGTAGGTCGAGCCGAGCACGAACTCGCCCGGGTGCAGGATGAACGGCTCGTCGCCGTCCGGCTCGACCAGCCGGGTCAGCTCGGCCTGCTCGACCGCCGGGTCGATGTGCGGGTAGCGGTGGTTCTCGAAGACCCGGAAGTACCGGTCGATGCGTACGTCGACGCTGGACGGCTGCACCATCTCCGGTTCGTACGGGCTCGAGCGCGATCCGGCCGGCGTCGATCTCGGCTTGCGGATGTCCCTGTCGGAGAGCAGCACGCGCGCGACCCTATCGGCGCCGGACGAGGGCGCCGTTGCCAGGCGCTAACATGTCCGAGTTCCACCCCGCGGGTGTAGTTCAATGGCAGAACATCAGCTTCCCAAGCTGACAGTGCGAGTTCGATTCTCGTCACCCGCTCTCTGCGTCACCTGAGTCCGACCCGCCTACTTCGACGCGACCAGCCGCTCCAGGTTGGTCGCCGCCTCCACCCACTGCACCCCGACGAGCAGCATCCGCCCGGCGCCCTTCTCCGGCACGCCTAGCCGGCCCTGCAGCGTGGCGCCGTCGACCTCGACCACCGCCTCGCTCCACCGGACCTGCTTCCCGTCCCGACCGGTCACCAGCCGCGACGGCCCGGGCAGCGGCTCCCCGTCGGCGGTCCGGATGCGCCGGTGCTCCAGCGGCTGCTTCGTGATCCACAGGTAGGGCTGGCGAGGGCCGCTGCCCGAGGCCGTGCTGACAGGACGGCGCGAGCCGCTCGGCGAGCACCACCGTCGGGACGGTCGCGGTGCACGGGTCGAAGCCCTCGGCCTCTGTCACCTGCCAGCCGCTGGCACCACGAAGGACAGGCCGGCGGCGCCGACGACCCGGCTGTAGCCGGTGGCCACGGTCCTGGCTCCCCCTCGTCGATCACCCGCGCCATCCCGACCGGGTCCCCGGCGACCCGGCCCGCGCCGCCGAGCTCCGAGACCGCCGCTTGGCACCCGGTGGCGTCCACGGTGACGTCCACCCGGACCCAGGAGCCGCTGTCGCGCTGCAGCCACAGGGTGCGGGCACTGACCGGCGGCCCGCACGGCGGCAACGAGGGCTTGGCGGGTTCGCAGGTGCCGGAGGATCTGTCGCACCCCTCCCGGCGTCCAGGCCGTGGCGCCGGGAGCAGCGTCAGTGCTGCGCGGCTCGGTGGCGAGCACGACCGCGCGGACGTCGGAGGCAGCAGATGCCGCGAAGGCTGCTCGCCGCCGCGGACGCCGACGCCGGAGCCGGCCGCCAGCGCCGCCACCGGGACGGGCCACACGTCCTCGCCCTGCAGCGAGGCGACCACCGGCTCCTCGGGACCGGCGCCACGCGGCGCGACGACGACGTACCCGAGGTCGTCGGTGCCGCCGACCAGGTACGTCGCGAAGGCGTACGGCGAGTCACCGCCGGGCTCGACCCACGCCGGCCGGTCGCCGATCATGGTCGGCGTCCCGCTGGTGCGGACCCGCTCGGCGAGCAGAAGGTCCAGCCGGCCGGCGACCAGCACCGGGCCGTCGACTGTCGGCCCCTTACCCTTGGGGCAGCGCAGGTCCCCGATCGTCGCGCGGCGGTAGACGGTGTGCGCCTGCAGCGTGCTGGAGCAGGTCAGCGCCAGGCCGCTGTCGTCGTACCGCCAGCCGGCGGGCAGGTCGACGGTGAGGCGCAGCGGGTTCGGCTTCGCGGCCGGGCGTCTGCTCGTCCTTGTCGGCCGACATGCCCACCGCGCCACCGACGAGCAGCGCGCACACGACGACGGCGCCGACCAGGCCGAGCAGGTGCCGACGGAACCAGGCCCGCGGCGCCCGTTCCGCGCGGGCCAGGACGTCGTCGGTCGGTTGCGTGCTGACCGGCGCGACGTCGGCGGCGCGGAGCAGGAGCCGTTCGATCTGCTCGGCCTCGGTCATCGCGACTCACCGCCGACCGTCTCGTCGAGCAGGCCGCTGCTGCGCAGGGCGGCGACGGCTCGGGCGGTGCGGTTCCGGACGGTGCCGGTCGAGCAGCGCAGCTCGGCGGCGATGTCGGCCTCGCTGAGATGGACCCAGAAGCGCAGCACGAGGGCTACCCGCTGCTGCGCGGGCAGCGTCGCGAGCGCACTGCGCATCGCCTCGCCGACATCGACCGGCGCCTCCGGCTCGCCGGTGTCGGCCGGGACGAACCCGTCCAGGACTGCCGGACCACGGCGCGCCGGCGTCCGGTCGGTGGGCGAACCACCACCCCGCCGGTCGCCCTGTCCGCCACGCTTGCTGCGCCATGACCGTGCGGGTGTGCCCCTCCGGGTCACCGAGTCCGACGCCCTGCCGGTTCCACGCGTGCAAGGTCTTGACCAGCGCGGCCTGCGTGAGCTCCTCGCCGCGGCCGGCGTCACCGCACAGCAGGACACCGAACGGGCCAAGGGAGGAGTAGCGCGCTTCGACGAAGCGGCGGAAGCCGGGCGGCTCGTGCACCATCGCCTCCTCCCCGTCGACCTGGCTGCCGGCGCCGGGCAGTCTGCCAGCGTCCCGACGCGTCCGGCCGGTTCTGCAGGACCTTGACCATTTCCGCAACGCCGATCAAGCCGGCAGCGGCACCTGGTTGGGAGCATCGGTCCCGTGACCTCGACGGCAGCCGACACCTTCGCCCGGTTCCTCGAGGTCCTCGCCGACAGCCTCGACGACCACGACACCGACGGCGCGGCTCTGGCGGCCCAGCTGCACCTGTCCCGGTTCCACTGCGACCGCCTGTCTCCGCCACTGCGGGCGAACCCCCGGCCGCCCTGCGCCGACGCGTGCTGCTCGAGCGCGCGGCGTACCGGCTGATCACCACCGACCACGACGTCCTGCGGGTGGCCGTCGAGGCCGGCTACTCCAGCCACGAGGCGTTCACCCGGGCCTTCACGCGGGCGTTCGGCCTGGCGCCGTCCCGCTGGCGGGCCCGGCCGACCAGCTACCGGCTCGACGCTCCGAGCCAAGTCCACTTCACCCCACCAGGGGGCCTGCGGGTCCCCGCGCACCGGAAGGTCACTGCCATGGACCTCCTGACCCGGATGGTCGACCACCACGTCTGGCTGGTCGGCCGGCTCGTCGACGAGTGCGGCCGGCTGACCCCCGAACAGCTGGACGCTCCCGTCGAGATCTCGGTCGACGGCATCGACGACGCCCCGACCGTCCGCTCGTTGCTCTGCGCGGCTCGTCGGGCAGATGGCGATGTGGGACGCCGCCACCGAGAGCCAGCCCTACGACTTCGACGCCGAGCGGGCCGAGACCCTCGACGACATCCGGGTGAAGCTTGCCGAGGTGGGCCCGGCGTTCCTGGCCAAGGTGCACGGCATCATCGACGACGGCCGGCTCGACGAGACGTTCGTCGACGCGACCTGCACCCCGGCGCGGGTGTTCACGTACGGCGGCATGATCGCCCACGTGCTGACCTTTGCCGCGCACCGGCGGGTACTGGTCTGCGGTGCCCTGTCCGACGCCGGGCTCGACGACTTCGCTGCCGGAGACCCGATGACCTGGGTGGCCGAGCCTGCCTGACCGGCAGCGACGCTGCTCGCCGGCGTCAGCCGTCGATGACGGCGCCCTGCAGCCTCGGCGATCAGCAGGGCCTGGGTCGCGTCGACCTTGGTGCCGTTCCACTCCAGGCCGGCCAGGTCGACCTCGGTGAGGTCGGCGCCGACCAGGTCGGTCTCCCCCAGCCGCACGTTGCGCAGGACGGCACGGCTCAGGTCGGCGTCGCGCAGCACCACCTTGCGCAGGTCGGCCTCGGCGAAGTCGGCCTCGACCAGCCGCACCCCCGACAGGTCCACCCCGGACAGGTCCGCCCCGCGCAGGGAGACGTACGACCAGTTCCCGCCCTCCACGGTCATCGGCCGCAGCTTCGCCCCGGAGAACGACGAGCCGACCAGCTTGCAGCCGATCAGCGACGCGGCGAAGAACGACGTCCGGGCGAAGCGGCAGCCGGTGAACGACGACCCCTCGTGGGTCGAGGCGTTCAGCTGGCCGCCGCGGAACTCGCAGTCCTCGAACCGGGCGCCACGCGTGGTCACCTCGGTGAGGTCGGCGTCGACGAACTCGCAGCCGATGAACACGCTGGCGCCGAGGTCCTCGCCGTACCAGTCGACCCTCGGGAACCGCTCGCCCTCGGCGGTGCGCACCGCCATCTCAGCCCGTCCGCTCGTCGACGATGCGGCGCATCTTGCCCATCGACCGCTCGATGCCGCTCGGGCTCGACCACCTCGACCGCCACGCTGACGCCGATCGTCGCTCTTCACCAGTCCGACCAGCGCCTCCCCCGCCCGCGCCGCGTCCGCTGCCGGCGCGCGCGGCCGCCGCTCCACCCGGACCGTCATCGAGTCCAGCCGCCCGTCGCGGCGCAGCACGCACTGGAAGTGCGGTGACAGCTCGGGGGTGCGCAGGATCAGCTCCTCGATCTGGGTCGGGAACAGGTTCACGCCGCGCAGGATGATCATGTCGTCGGAGCGGCCGGTCACCTTCTCCATCCGGCGCATCGGCCGCGCCGTGCCGGGCAGCAGCCGGGTCAGGTCGCGGGTGCGGTAGCGCACCACCGGCATCGCCTGCTTGGTCAGCGAGGTGAAGACCAGCTCGCCCAGTCTCGCCGTCCGGCAGCACCTCGTCGGTGAGCGGGTCGACGACCTCCGGATAGAAGTGGTCCTCCCAGACGTGCAGGCCGTCCTTGGTCTCCACGCACTCCTGCGCGACACCCGGCCCCATCACCTCCGAGAGCCCGTAGATGTCGACGGCGTGCATGTCCAGCCGCTCCTCGAGCTCGCGACGCATGTCGTCGGTCCACGGCTCGGCGCCGAAGATGCCCACCTGCAACGACGTGGTGCGCGGGTCGACGCCCTGCCGCTCCATCTCGTCGACGACCGCCAGCATGTACGACGGCGTCACCATCATGACCTCGGGCTCGAAGTCGCGGATGAGCATCACCTGCCGCTCCGTCATGCCGCCGGACACCGGGATCACCGTGCAGCCCAACGCCTCCGCGCCGTAGTGGGCGCCGAGCCCGCCGGTGAACAGCCCGTAGCCGTACGCGACGTGCACCCGGTCGCCGGCCCGGCCGCCCGCGGCCCGGATCGACCGGGCCATCACGGTCGACCAGGTGCGTGATGTCCTGCGCCGTGTAGCCGACGACCGTCGGGCGGCCCGTCGTACCGGACGAGGCGTGCACCCGGGACACCTGCTCCCGCGGGACGGCGAACATCGCGAACGGGTAGTTGTCGCGCAGGTCCTGCTTGGTGGTGAACGGGAACAGCCGCAGGTCCGCCAGCGACCGGCAGTCGTCCGGGTGCACCCCGGCCGCGTCGAACGCCTGCCGGTAGTGCGGCACGTTGTCGTAGGCGTGCCGCAGCGACCACCGCAGCCGGTCGAGCTGCAGGGCGCGCAGCTCGTCGACCGACGCCCGCTCGACCGGCTCGAGGGTCGCCGGGTCCGGCGTACGGTCCTGCATCTCGGCCCTCCTCCGGTCGGGAAGATCGCTGGCGCGTCGCGGCCGAGGCTGCCACGCTTCGTGGCGCCATGACGAACCACCCGCGCCGCCGGCGCCACGGCGCCTGCGCCCGCGCCTGCCCGCGGTGCTGCGCGACGAGCCGCAGTACCGGCTGCTCTTCACCGGGCAGGTGCTGTCGATCCTGGGCGACCGGGTGACCGGCGTCGTGCTGCCGTTCGCGGTGCTCGCCGTCGGCGGCGACGTGGGCGACGTGGCGATCGTCTCGGCCGCGCAGTTCCTGCCGTTCGCGCTGCTCGCCCTGCCGGCGGGCGTGTGGGCGGACCGCTACAACCGCAAGCTCATCCTGATCGGCTCGGACGTCGCGCGGTTCGTCGTACCAGCTCACCGCCGGCATGCTGCTCGTCACCGGCTCGGCGGAGGTCACCCACCTCGCGGTCCTCGCCGCGGTCTACGGCGCCGCCGACGCGTTCTTCGCCCCCGCCTTCACCGGCCTGCTGCCCGGCACCGTCGCGCCGGTGAACCTGCAGCCGGCCAACGCCCTGCGCGGCCTGAGCTACTCGACCGGCTCGATCGTCGGCCCGGTGCTCGGCGGCCTGCTCGTCGCGTTCGCCGGCGGCCCGGGCGGCGCGCTGCTGTTCGACGCCGCGACGTTCGCGGTGTCCATCGCGCTGCCTGCATCCCGCTGCGGCCGCGGATGGTCGCGGACGTGCTGCACGACGAGGACCCGAAGGCGTCGACGGACGCACTTCTTCACCAGCCTCAGGGAGGGCTGGTCGGAGGTGCGCAGCCGCTCGTGGGTGACGGCCTTCCTCGGCGGCATGGCGTCGTACCACGTCATCGTGCTGCCGGCGATCTTCGTGCTCGGGCCCGGTGCTCGCCGCGGACGAGATGGACGGCGCGAAGTCGTGGGCGATCATCACCGCCGGCTTCGGTGTCGGCTGCGTGCTCGGCGACCTGCTGCTGCTGCGGTGGAAGCCGCGGTTCGCGCTGCGGGTCGCCAGCCTGATGCTGATCGGCGCGTCCTGCCAGGCCGCGTTCATCGGCAGCGGGTTCGGCGTCTGGGCGATCGCCGGTCTCGAGGTGCTCGCCGGCATCTGCGTGACCGGCACCTTCACGCTCTGGGAGACCTCGCTGCAGGAGCACATCCCCGACCGCGCGCTGTCCCGGGTGTCCAGCTACGACTACCTGACCAGCGCCGGGCTGATCCCGCTCGGCAACCTGCTCATCGGCGGCGTCAGCGCGGCGGTCGGCGTACGCGAGGCGCTGTTCGCGATGACGGTTCTCGGCGTGACCGCGGCGGCGGTGATCGCCAGCCTTCCGGCCGTACGACGGCTGCCGCGCGGCACATGCGGTCGCCGAGCCCGCGCCTGGCTAGCCGAGGTGCTCGACCAGCCGGTCCAGGAAGGCCGTCTGGCCGGCGACCAGCAGGCCGCGCGCCGTGTCGACGTCGACCCAGGCGAACCGGTCCAGCTCGGGGAACTCCTGGATCGTGCCGGAGCCGCGCGGCCACTCCAGGCTGAACGTGTTGCTCACCGCGGCCGCCGCGTCGAGGTCGCCCTCGACGGCCCACACGGTGACCTCCTTGCCGCCGGACTGGCGGACGGTGCCCAGCGGCACGCGGCTCCCCCTCCGGGACCGGCAGCCCGGTCTCCTCGGCGAACTCGCGGCGGGCCGCCGCCCACGGCTCCTCGTCCGGCGGGTGCTCGCCCTTGGGCACCGACCAGGCCCGCTCGTTCTTGCGCGCCCAGAACGGGCCGCCCATGTGACCGATCAGCACCTCGACCCGGCCATCGGTGCCGCGCCGGAAGAGCAGCACGCCCGCGCTGCGCCTGGTCGTCGCCATGGCCGCATCATCGCGGAAGACTCCGACGCCCGACGCTGTTGCAACCTGGGTACGCACCCCAGAGCCGAGGAGATCCATGGCCACCGTCACGGCGACCACCAGCACCTTCGACGAGCTCATCGAGGACGACGGCATCGTGCTGGTCGACTTCTGGGCCGCCTGGTGCGGACCGTGCCGTTCCTTCGGTCCGGTGTTCGAGGCAGCATCGGAGACGCACCCCGACATCACGTTCGCGAAGGTCGACACCGAGGCCGAGCCCGAGCTCGCGGCCCGCGCGTCCGATCACCTCGATCCCGACCCTGATGGCGTTCCGCGAGGGCTACCTCGTCTACGCCCGGCCCGGCGCCCTGCCGGCTCCCGCGCTGGAGGAGCTCGTCGCCGCCGTGCGCGGCCTGGACATGGCCGACGTACGCCGGAAGATCGCCGCCGAGTCCGAGGCTGCCGCCGGCTAGGCCGCTCAGTCCTGCGGCGCCTGCGCGAACACCGACGGCGGCAGGTCGTGGCCTGGCACCAGCTCGCCTAGCAGCCGGCGTACCCGCTGGTCGATGTCGGCGATGATGCGACGTACCGCTGCCGGGTCCTGGCCCTTCGGGTCGTCCAGCGGCCAGTCCTCGTAGCGCGCGCCGAGGAACACCGGGCACGTCTCGCCGCAGCCCTGGGTGACCACGACGTCGTACGTCGCGCCGGTGTCGAAGCCCTTCGGCACCTCGCCGCTCACGTCGAGCCCGAGCGCGGCCAGCGCGTCGGCGACCTCGGGGTGCACGCGGTCGCCCGGCTCGGAGCCGGCCGAGAACACCTCGACGGCGTCCCCGCCGTAGTGCTCGGTCAGCACCTTGCTGGCGACCGACCGGCCGCCGTTGGCGCGGCAGGCGAACAGGATGCGCGGCTTGCTGGTCACGAGACGTGTCCTTGGTGTCGGTCGGTCGGCTGACGGGTCGGGTTCCGCGAGTCGAATGCGCACTGGTCGACCGTCTCCTTGCCGAACACCCCGGTGAACCGCACCGCCAAGGCGTCCGTGGCCCGTAGCAGGCGTGCCTGCGGCATCGGCAGCGCCGGCTGCTCGTGCAACTGCATCGAGTCATTCACTACTGCTTCGTCTCAACAGCATCGCGGACGACGACGTCGCCGGCGGTTGCGGCAACGTCCGGGTACACCAGCCGCACCAGACCGACGCCGCATGCGGCACCGATGACCTGCGCGACCACGAACCCGGGCACCGACGATGGCTCGATGCCGGCGAAGGTGTCGGAGAACATGCGCCCCACCGTGACCGACGGGTTCGCGAAGACTGCTGGAGGTGAACCAGTACGCCGCACCGATGTACGCGCCGACCGCCGGCGCCGCCCACGCCCCCCGACCGGTCCGGGCCAGGGCGAAGATCGAGTGCGACCAGCCCAGCGGTGGCCACGACCTCCCCGACCCAGAGGTGCCAGTCCGACCGGTCGTGGGTCGAGAACGTCGGCGGGCACGTCGAACATGACGTTCGCCAGCACGGCACCGGCGACGCCGCCCGCGGTCTGGGCCACGGTGTAGGCGCCCACCTCGCGGCCCGACAGCCCGGTGCCGGCGCGCCGGCCCAGCCACCAGTCCGCGGCCGACACGAGCGGGTTGAAGTGCGCCCCCGAGACCGGCCCGAACATCAGGATGAGCACCGTCAGCCCGAGCACGGTCGCGGTCGAGTTGTAGAACAGCTGCAGCCCGACGTCGTCGGGGGTCAGGTTCGTCGCGGCGACGCCCGGAGCCGACGACCACCGTGACCAGGAGCCCGGTCCCGACCGCCTCGGCGAGCAGCCGACGGGCGAGCGCCGGTCGTCCCGGTGCCATCAGCAGGGCCTCTTCTGGCTGCCCGCGCAGCCGCCGCCAGGCGGCGAACCCCGCGCCGAGCCCGTCCAGGACCTCCGGCCGCAGCCGGTAGTACGTGAACCGACCCGCCGGCTCGCGCTCGACCACGCCCGCCTCCCGCAGATGTCGCAGCTGGTTCGACACCGCAGACGGCAGGCCCCGGTCACCTCGGCCAGGTGGCAGGTGCACAGCTGTTCGGACGCGAGCAACGACACCAGCCGGGCGCGCAGCGGGTCAGCCAGCAGCCGCAGCAAGCGATCGTCCAACGGCTCGGGCGGGTCGGGCGGTCGAGCGATGATATTCACGGTGGCGTGATTCGTCATGGCACCGTGAATCGTCACCCGATCAGGCCGTCGGCGCAAACGAACGGCTGGTGAACGGCACGGCGGTGGCCCCGGGTCCTGGCGACCGCCGTGCCGCGCGGGCTCAGCAGCAGCCGGGCTCGCAACACTCGGTGGTCTCGTCGCAACAGTCGCTCATCGTCGTCACCTCCCTCGGGGCATCGGCCAGGACCGTGTAGACCTCCCAGCGCTCGCCGCCCGGTCCGGTGACCCAGACCTTGTCCTGCAGGGCGTAGCAACAGGTGGTGCCGTCCTCGACCTCGGTCGCGAGTCCGGTGCTTGCCAGTCGCCGGGTCGCGTCGACCACCTCGGCGGCGGACGCAACCTCGACACCGAGGTGGTTCAGGGAACCGCCGGCGCCGGGGTTCTCGATCAGGACGAGCTTGAGAGCGGGCTCGGACGAGGGCGAAGTTCGCGTACCCCGGCCGACGCTTCGCCGGCTCGGCACCGAACAGGCGGGAGTAGAAGGCGACCGCCTCATCGACGTCGTCGACGTTGAGGGCGAGCTGGACACGGGACATCAGAGGACCTCCGGGGACGACGGGACAGGGTCAGGCGCAGCAGACAGGCCGGGCGGTGGATGCCTCCGGCCGGCGCAGGCTGGCGCGCAGCGCTGTGGCGAACGCAGCCGGCCAGGCGGGGCTGCGCCGAACAGCGCGGGCCCGGCGGGCGGCATCGGCGGCCCGGATGAGCTCCGCGACGCGGGGCGGCTGCTCGGCGGCGAGCAGAGTGGTCGTGTCCATGGCGGTTCCCTTCCATCGACGTACATCGATGGGTTCACCGTGCACGACGTATCGACAGTTGTCAATACGTCGGCTAGGATCATGCCGCATGACCACCGCCACCCGGTCCGTGCTGCCGCTGCTCGAGGAGCCCGGCGAGCTGTGCTGCGCGCCGCTCACGGCCGAGCCGCTGTCCGAGTCGGACGCCGAGGAGCTGGCCGGTCGCCTCAAGGCGCTCGCCGACCCGGCGCGGCTGCGGCTGCTGTCGATCGTGCTGGCCAGCGGCGAGGCCTGCGTCTGCGACCTCACCGCCCCGATCGGGCTGAGCCAGCCCACGGTCAGCCACCACCTCAAGGTGCTGGTCGAGGCCGGCGTGCTGCAGCGCGAGAAGCGCGGGCGGTGGGCCTGGTTCAGCCCGGTCCCCGGCGCACTCGGCGCCCTCGCCGCGATCCTCGGTACTCCCGCCGCGGCCTGACCGCCGCCGCGATGCGCCTCGCCACCTTCAACATCCTCAGCGGCCGCTCGCCGGCTGACGACCGGGTGGACCCGGCCCGGTTCGCCGACGTCGTACGCGAGCTGGACGCCGACGTCCTCGCCCTGCAGGAGGTCGACCGGGGCCAGGCACGCTCGGGCCACACCGACCTGACGGCGGTCGCGGCCGAGGCGATGGCTGCCGTCGACCACCGGTTCGTGCCCGCCCTCACCGGCACGCCTGGCGAGACCTGGACGGCGGCGACCGGTGGCGAGGACCTCGGCGCGCCGGCGTACGGCGTGGCCCTGCTCTCGCGCTACCCGGTCTCCGCCTGGCGGGTGCTGCGGCTGCCCGCCCTGCCCGGCCGCGCGCCGTACCGGTTCAGCGGCCAGCGGACGCCGCACCTGGTGGCCGACGAGCCGCGGGTGGCCGTCATCGCCGAGGTGGCTTCGCCGCTCGGGCCGCTGACCGTCGCCTGCACCCACCTGTCGTTCCTGCCGGGGTGGAACGTCGTGCAGCTTCGCCCGCTGGTGCGCGCGGTCCGGGACAGCCCGCGGCTGGTGCTGATGGGCGACCTCAACATGGGCCCGGCGCTGGCCGGCCGGGTGACCCGGCTGCGGCCTGCGGCGACCGGTGCCACCTTCCCGTCCTGGCAGCCGGCCCGGCAGATCGACCACCTGCTGGTGCGCGGGCTGCCCGCACCCCGGCGGGCCGGCCCGCGGGTCACCGCCGTGTCGGACCACTGCGCTCTCACCGCCGACTGGTGAGGCGGCTGGGCCGGGCGTGGCGAGTGCGGCGGTTTCCCTTGCCAAGTGTTACTGGCGAGTAGCATCATGGTTGTTACTCGCGGGTAGGAATGCTTGCGAGAGCAGCCGGACGCCGTCGTTGGAAAGGACGTCGACCCCGATGGGGCACTACAAGAGCAACCTGCGCGACATCGAGTTCACCCTGTTCGAGGTGTTCCAGCGGGCGAAGGTCCTCGGCACCGGTCCGTACGCCGAGGTCGACGAGGACACCGCGCGCAGCATCCTCGGCGAGGTCGAGCGGCTGGCCACCCACGAGCTGGCCGCGTCGCTGCTCGAGTCCGACCGCACCCCACCGGTCTACGACCCGGCCACGCACACCGTGACCATGCCCGAGTCGTTCAAGAAGAGCTACCAGGCCTACATGGACGCCGAGTGGTGGCGGATGGACCTGCCCGAGGAGCTCGGCGGCACCGTCGTACCCCCCAGCCTGCGGTGGGCCGTGGCCGAGCTGGTGCTCGGCTCCAACCCGGCCGTGCACATGTACGCCTCCGGCCCGAGCTTCGCGCACGTCGTCTACCGCCTCGGCACCGAGGAGCAGCGCAAGGTCGCCGAGCGGATGGTCGAGGGCCGCTGGGGCGCGACCATGGTGCTCACCGAGCCCGACGCCGGCTCGGACGTCGGCGCCGGCCGCGCCAAGGCCATCCAGCAGGCCGACGGCACCTGGCACATCGAGGGCGTGAAGCGGTTCATCACCTCGGCCGAGCACGACATGGCCGAGAACATCGTGCACCTGGTGCTGGCCCGGCCCGAGGGCGCGGGAGCCGGCACCAAGGGGCTGTCGCTGTTCATCGTCCCCAAGACCCACTTCGACTGGGAGACCGGCGAGCTGGGCGAGCGCAACGGCGTCTACACGACCAACGTCGAGCACAAGATGGGCCTCAAGGCCTCGACCACCTGCGAGCTCACCTTCGGCGAGAAGGAGCCGGCGATCGGCTGGCTGGTCGGCGAGGTGCACGACGGCATCGCCCAGATGTTCAAGATCATCGAGTTCGCCCGGATGATGGTCGGCACCAAGGCCATCGCCACCCTGTCGACCGGCTACCTCAACGCCCTCGACTACGCGAAGACCCGCCTGCAGGGCGCGGACCTGACCCGGATGACCGACAAGACCGCGCCGCGGGTGCCGATCACCCACCACCCCGACGTACGCCGGTCCCTGATGACGCAGAAGGCGTACGCCGAGGGGATGCGCGCGCTGGTCCTCTACACCGCGACGGTGCAGGACGACGTCGCGCTGGCCGAGGCCGCGGGCGAGGTCAGCGACGCGCACGACCTGGCGATCCGGCTCAACGACCTGCTGCTGCCGATCGTCAAGGGCTACGGCTCGGAGAAGTCCTACGAGCTGCTCGGCTCGCAGTCGCTGCAGACCTTCGGCGGCTCCGGCTACCTGCAGGACTACCCGCTCGAGCAGTACATCCGGGACGCCAAGATCGACACGCTCTACGAGGGCACCACGGCGATCCAGGGCATGGACTTCTTCTTCCGCAAGATCGTGCGGGACAAGGGCCAGGCGCTGACCAAGCTGATGACCGACATCCAGGAGTTCGCCAAGGGCGACGAGGGCAACGGCGCGCTGCAGGCCGAGCGCGACCTGCTCGGCAAGGCCCTCGAGGAGGTGCAGGGCATCGTGGCCACCATGGTCGGGTCCCTGACCGCCTCGGCCGAGGACGTCACCAACATCTACAAGGTCGGCCAGAACACCTCCCGGCTGCTGCTGGCCTGCGGCGACCTCGTGGTCGCCTGGCTGCTGCTCCGGCAGGCGGCGGTCGCCCTGGCGGCCCTCGACGCCGGCGCCACCGGCCGGGACGGCGCGTTCTACGCCGGCAAGGTCGCGGCGGCCAGGTTCTTCGCCGCCCAGGTGCTGCCGCTGGTCACGGCGCAGCGGGCGATTGCCGAGAATGTCGACAATGCCCTGATGGACGTCCCCGAGGACGCCTTCTAGCCGCCGTACTCAAGATCGTTTGCGACGCTGGGGGCCACGACACGCCGCGTGCCTCGGCGTGTCGGTGGGCGAAATGTCGCGAACGATCTTGTTGTCGGGGGCCGATCGGGTGCAGGTCGGTGTGCGGGGCAGTGGCCGGGGTACACCGGCTCTAGCGACCGTCAACCGTCGGTCTGCATCGGCTCTCCCGAGCCGCTCGACTGACCAACCCGGGAGGAACCATGGGCATCGGGGTCAGCATCTTCCTGATCGCGGTCGGCGCCATCCTTGCCTTCGCCGTCAACTTCGAGGTGTCCGGCCTGGACATCAACGTCGTCGGCTACATCCTGATGATCGTCGGTGTGATCGGCCTGATCATGACCGCGTTCATCTGGGGCCCGCGCAACCGGACCCACGCCAGTGGCGACGTGGTCGAGGAGCGCAGGGTCTACGACGACCGCATCTGAGCACTGCACGAGCGTCTCGCCGGCCGGCGACCCAGCACCACGGGTCGCCGGCCGCGATACGTCCGGAGAGGAGAACCATGACCGCTCGGACCCCTGCGCAACCCGATCGGCAAGGCATCGGTCGGTAGCGCCGTGCTGCTGATGGCCGTCGGCGGCGTCCTCGCGTTCGGCGTCCAGGCGCCGGCCGGCGTGGAGAAGTACGTCGACCTGCTCGACCTCGGCCTGATCCTGGTCTGGGCCGGCGTCCTGCTGCTGGTCATGCAGGTCGTCATGCACCGGCCGCGGAAGCCGCGCCGCCCCGCGCGGCTCGGCGTACGACGACCGCACCGACCAGTGGTACGCCAACGACGTGCACCGTCCCGGGTACGCCGGCCAGACCGCAACCTGCCCACCGTCCGCGGCCGCGGCCGACGCCTGACGGCCCGATCCCGACGCCGACGCCGACATGGACCGCAGTGCGGTCGAGCGCGTCACGCGCGACAGCCCGACTGCCGCTGCATGCGGTCATCCGCATGTCACCGGCTGGGTTGCGGCGAGTCTGAGGGTGAGGCTGCGCGTCAGCGGCGGGGTCAGCCGGCGAGGTAGAGGCGGAGCTCGGCGGGGGCGCCGTCGACCAGGCGGACCGGGACGCCCCAGTCCTGCTGGTGCACGTGGCAGGCGGGGAACTCGCTGCCGTCGCGTCGTCGCAGGACGCCGCCATCGCCGCCACGTGCAGTACGCCGTCACCGACGTGCCCGTCGAGCACCAGCGTCCGGGTCAGGCCCTCGCCGCGGCCCTCGCCGTCGCGCAGCAGCCCGGGCGGCGTCGACGAGACGACCAGCCGGGTCGCCGGGCCGCCGCGCTCGTCCAGCTTCTGCCCGGCCGGCGGCGTGAACACGACCTCGAGCTCGACCGTCCCGGGCCGGACCTCGGTGACCGGGCGGTGCGTCCGCTGCGCGATGCCGTCGACGACGAGCGCCTCGTCGGGCAGCCGGACCCGGGTCAGCCGGTGCGCGGCCGACTCCACGACCACCAGGTCGCCGTCGAGCACGACGGCGTCGCTGGGCTCGGCCAGCCCGGTGAGCAGCGTGGTGACGGTCCCGGCGGCCGGGTCGTACCGGCGTACGGCGCCGTTGTAGGTGTCGCTCACCGCGACCGACCCGTCGGGCAGCGCCGTGACGCCGAGCGGGTGCTGGAGCAGCGCCTGCGCCGCCGGCCCGTCGACGTGGCCGAAGTCGAACAGCCCGGTGCCGACCGCGGTGGTGACCGCCCCCGCCTCGAGGTAGCGCAGGGACGACGTCTCGGCGTCGGCCAGCCAGAGCCGGTCGCCGCGCGGCCGCGAGCCCGGACGGCTGGGCGAACCACGCCTCGGCGGCCGGCCCGTCCAGCAGCCCCTCGTTCGTCGTGCCGGCGAGGACGCCGACCGCGCCGGTGCCGCGGGTCGAAGGACCACAGCTGGTGGATGCCGGCCATCGCGACCACGACCTCGGCCGTCGTGCCAGGCGAGGTCCCAGGGCGAGGACAGGTCGGCCGTGCCCGGAGCCCTGCATCCACTGCCGGCCGGTGCCGGCGACCGTCGTCACCTCGCCGGTGTCCAGCCGCAGGCCGCGCAGCGCGTGGTTGACCGTGTCGGCCACCACGACGTCGTAGCCCGACCTCGGCCGCGACCGTCGTCGGGCAGCAGGCACAGGCCCTGCGGCTCGCTGAACGCGCGCGTCGGCCGGCGCCGCCGTCGACCAGGCCGCGCTGTCCCGACCCGATCCGGCGCAGCACCGTCTCGCCGTCGGCCGCCAGCTCGACCAGCGAGTGGTGCCCGGAGTCGGAGACCAGCAGGGTGCCGCCGGGCAGCGCGAGCACCTTGCCGGGGAAGCGCAGCTCGGTGGCGGGCGGCGGCGGCGCGACGTACGGGCCGTCGCCGCGGTGCAGCGTGCCCTTGGCCTCGTGCTCGGCGACCAGGTCGTCGAGCAGCACCTCGAGCGCGTGCCGCGTGCCCCTCGCCGGACAGCTGCGCGACGACGTAGCCCTCGGGGTCGACGACGACCAGCGTCGGCCAGGCCCGCACGGCGTACTGCTGCCAGGTCGTGAGCTCCGGGTCGTCGAGCACCGGGTGGTGCACGGCGTACCGCTCGACCGCGGCGGCCAGGGCGTCCGGGTCGGCCTCGTGCGCGAACTTCGGCGAGTGCACGCCGATGGTGACGAGCACGTCGGCGTACGCTGCCTCGAGCGGGCGCAGCTCGTCCAGGACGTGCAGGCAGTTGATGCAGCAGAACGTCCAGAAGTCGAGCAGCACGATCTTGCCGCGCAGGTCGGCGAGGGTCAGGTCGCGCCCGCCGGTGTTCAGCCAGCCGCGCCCGGTCAGCTCCGGCGCGCGCACGCGCGCCCGGCGCACACGTCGGGGAGGTCATGGGCCCATTGTTCCTGGTCGACCAAGGCCCGCGCGGTGCGGCGTCCCGAGGCACCGGACAGAAATTCTGTACCGGTCGAGAAAGTACTTGACCGGTACAGACGACCGGTCTACTGTATCGGTACAGAGAACGACCCACCGACCGGACCAGGAGGTCCAGATCATGTTGAACAGCCAGCTCGGACTGCTCCGAGTCCACCACCCACGAGGTCAACAGCGCCCGCCCGGACGCCCCCGTCGTCGACGAGCCGGTGCGGGTCACGCCGACCAAGCGCAGCCGCTCGGCCGTCGCCGGCCTGCTCGAGCGCGCCGCGGCCGCGGTCGCGCCCTCGGAGTACTCACCCGCCCGATGAGAGCTCCACCCGTCACCCGGTCCACGCCGCCCGACCTGCATAGGCTGGGCCCCGTGGGCCGGGTGACGTTGCAGACCATCGCCGACCGCGTCGGCGTGAGCCGGATGACGGTCTCCAACGCGTTCTCCAAGCCCGACCAGCTCTCGGCCGCGCTGCGCGAGAAGGTCCTCGCCGCCGCCGACGAGCTGGGCTACGTCGGGCCCGACCCGGCCGCCCGCGCGCTGGCCCGCGGCACGTCCGGCGCCATCGGCATCCTGATGACCGACTCGCTGTCGTACGCCTTCACCGACGAGGTGTCGACCGGGTTCCTCGGTGCCATCGCCGACGAGCTCGCGCCCACCGGCCTGGCGCTGACCCTGCTCGCCTCCACGGTCCGCAGCGACAAGGTGCCCGCCCGCGACGTCCCGATGGACGGCGCGCTCGTCTACTCCTGCGGGCTCGACTCGACCGCGGTCGACTGGCTGATCCGCCGTGGCCTCCCGATCGTGTACGTCGACCAGATCCCGGTGCCCGGCATCCCGAGCATCAACGTCGACGACAAGGGCGGCGCCCGCGCCGCCGCCCAGCACCTGGTCGACCTCGGCCACCGCCGGGTCGCGATCGTCAACCACGAGCCGGGCGTGGCCCACGAGGTCGTCGCGAGCCGGCATCGGCGGCAAGCACGTGTCGCACCAGCGCCAGCTGGGCTGGCTCGAGCCGCTGGCGGCCGCGGGCATCGAGCCGGTCATCGTCGAGGCTGCCGACTGGATGCGTGGACGAGACCACCGGCGAGCGGCGCAACCACGACGACGCCCTCGTCCTCGCGACCCGGGACCTCCTCCAGCAGGACGACCGGCCGACCGCGATCCTCTGCTTCTCCGACGTGATGGCCTTCCGGGTCGTACGCATCGCGCAGGAGCTGGGCCTGCGGGTGCCGGAGGACCTCTCGGTCATCGGCTTCGACGACAGCCCGCTGGCCAGCCGGATGCACCCGGCCCTGACGACCGTCCGGCAGGACATCCGGGCGAAGGGGCAGGCAGCCGCCGCGGCGCTCACCGCCGCGATCGAGGCAGCGCGCACGGGCACCAAGCCGCCGCGCGCCAAGCGGGTGCTGCTGCCGACCGAGCTGGTCGTGCGCGACAGCACCGCGCCGCCTCGCGGGCGGCGCTGACCGACGTACCGGCTAGAGCTTGCTGAGCTTCGGGTACGGCGTACCGATCCGCAGCTCGCGGCCACCGAAGTCGACGAGGACGGCGATGCCCTCCTCCACCCCGATGATGCGGCCGAGCCCGCACTGGTCGTGGGTCACCCGGTCACCGACGGCGAACTTTTCGACCGGCCTCGCGACCGGGTCGCTGAACGGGCTGCCGGCGGGGCGGGGGCGTGGGTTGGACCTGGACGATGTCATCGCCACCATTATGCGCCCCCTTTGCCTCGCACGGGAGCCGCAAGCTCATGCTCGAGGGCTGCGAGGTCCACGACACGCACGGCGGCAGCCTCCAGAGCGTCACTCAGCGCGTCCCGTCCCGGGACTCAGGATCACCAACGGTCCGCACTGCGCGAGCTCGGCGAAGATGCCGTCGTTGCTGACCACCAGCGCCTGGGCGTTGGGCAGGTCGAGCTGGTCGACCGCCTCGAGCAGGGCGACATCGGCCAGGTCGCTGCCCGCCGGGACCTCCAGCGCCGTGTCGGCGAACTCCTCGAGGTGCGGGCGGGCCCGGCGCACGGCGCCTTCCTGACCGACCAGCACGGCGTGGTCGGCCTGCCGGGCCAGCGCGACCACGACGGCCATCCGGGCCTTCCAGCGCAGCGGCCCGGCCCGCATGTTGTCCAGGTCGACCAGCAGGATCCGCGGGACGTCACCGGCCTGCCAGATGTCCTCGCGGTCGACCCGCTCGACCAGCGCCGACGGCGACCGCACGATGGGCTCGGGCGCGGCGCCACCGGAGGGGAACCACTCGTAGTCGTCCCACTCCCCCTGTCCGCCGCCGAGTCCCACGGGTCAGAGCCGACGGTCGGCGAGGACCGGGAACGACGCCCGGGTGCGGGCGACCAGCTCGTCGTCCAGGTCGACGACGAGCACCTCCTCGCCGTCGCCGGCCTCCGCCAGCACCTCGCCCCACGGGTCGACGCACCATCGAGTGCCCGCCCATCGGGACGCCGGCGTGGGTGCCGCCGGTGTTGCACGCGACGACGTAGGACTGGTCCTCGACCGCGCGCGCCCGCGAGAGCAGCCGCCAGTGCTCGACCCGCTTGGCCGGCCAGGCCGCCGGCATCAGCACGACCTCGGACCCCGCGTCGAGCAGGGCGCGGAACATCTCCGGGAAGCGCAGGTCGTAGCAGGTGGCCAGGCCGAACTTCCCGTGCACGACCGGGCCGTCGCCGGGCGTCATCAGCTTGGGCTCGCCCTCACCGAAACCGAAGAGATGCACCTTCCGGTACGTCGTCAGCACCGCGCCGTCCGGACCCAGCAGCACCGAGGTGTTGAAGAGGCGACCGGTGGCATCCCGCTCGACGAAGGAGCCCATGTGCACCGTCGTACCGAGCTCCCGGGTCGCTGCCTGGAGCGCCGTGACGACCGGGCCGTCCAGCGGCTGCGCGCCGTCCTCCCAGGTGTCGTAGGCGAAGCCGCCGTTCGGCCACAGCTCGGGCAGCACGACGAGGTCGGCGCCGGACTGGGCGCGGACCAGGGCGGCGACCCGGTCGACGCGCTCGGACGTGGTCTCGCTGTCGCCGTACGCGAGCTGGATGACGTGGACCTGCACGCCCCCTAGCCTCGCACGCGTGCGGACCGGGGTCGGGGCGACCGGGGCTAGCGGGCGCGCGGCAGCCGGAGCCGGGCGACGCCGGCGTCCAGGTCGATCGCGCTGTGCGGCGGGGCGCCGTCGTCCTCCTCGTCGCGGACCAGCTCCTCGGTCTGCCGCTGCGCCAGCTCGTCGGCCTTGCCGGGCGACAGTGCCGCGTGCAGCAGGTCGAAGCCGGTCGAGGAGACCTGGGTGTGACCCTCACCCCGCCCCGGCATGATGCCGCGGCCCCGGGTCCGGAGCAGCAGCTGGTCGACCGCAGCGACGGCGAGCAGCAGGAGCACCAGCCCCGGCAACGTCATCGCGAAGACCAGGCCCATCCGCCGAGGCTACGCCCGGCCGCCCGCTTCCCGCCGTCGACCACGTATGGCAGGCGGATCGGTACCTTGCCAGGCGCAGGTGCCTCGCAAGGTACCCATTCGCCTCGCTAGGCATCCGGACACTTCGCTACGCTGTGCACGCATGCTGTCGCGTCCGCCCGCGTGCTTTACGTGGTCGACTCCGGGACCGCGGCGGGCTACCAGAGCAGGGCGGTCGCGGGGTCCTCGAGGACGCGGGCGATGTCGGCGAGGAACATCGAGCCGAGCTGCCCGTCGACCAGCCGGTGGTCGAAGGACAGCGCGAGCTGGGTGACCTTGCGCACCGCGATCTCGCCGTCGACGACCCACGGCATGTCGCGGATCGCGCCGAAGCACAGGATCGCGGCCTCGCCGGGGTTGAGGATCGGCGTCCCCGCGTCGACGCCGAAGACGCCGACGTTGGTGATCGTGATCGTGCCGCCGGCCATGTCCGCCGGCTGGGTGCGGCCCTCGCGAGCGGTGGCCGCCAGACCCTGCAGGGCCTCGGCCAGCTCGCGCAGCGACAGCCGGTCGGCGTCCTTGATGTTCGGCACCATCAGGCCGCGCGGCGTGGCCGCCGCGATGCCGAGGTTCACGTAGTGCTTGACCACGATCTCCTGCGCCGCCTCGTCCCAGGTCGCGTTGATCTCCGGGTTGCGCCGCACGGCCAGGATCAGCGCCTTGGCGACGAGCAGCAGCGGGCTGACCTTCACGCCGCGGAAGTCGCGGTCCTTCTTCAGCCTGGCGACCAGGTCCATCGTGCGGGTCACGTCGACGGTGACCCACTCGGTCACGTGCGGCGCGGTGAACGCCGACGAGACCATCGCCTGCGCGGTCATCTTCCGCACGCCCTTGACCGGGATGCGGGTCTCGCGCTGACCAGGAGCCGGGGCGTACGCCGGTGCAGCCGCCGCCGCGGCACCGCCACCGGCTGCCGCGGACTCGACGTCGGCCCGGGTGATCACGCCGCCGTCGCCGGAGGGCACCAGCGTCGTCAGGTCGACACCGAGGTCCTTGGCCAGCTTGCGCACCGGCGGCTTCGCCAGCACCTTCGCGCCGGCACCGTTGGACCCGGACTCGACCGTGTGCGCCGGCGCCGCCTCGGCGGTGTCGTCGGCCGACGGCTCCTGCACCGGCGTGGGCGTCGTCATCATCGACGTCTGCACGGCCTGCTGCGCGGTGGCGGCGGAGGCACCTGCGGGTGTCGCGCCCTTGCGCGGCTTGCGGGCCGCAGTGGTCGTCTTCGGGCCGTAGCCGACCAGCACCGACGTGCGGCCGCCCGGTGCCGGGCCGCCGATCAGGCCGGGCTCGACGGCCTCGTCGTCACGAGGGGTGGCGATCGCCGACGGGTCCGGGACGGCCGGCGCCATGTCGTCGCGCGGCGGTGCCGCGGGGGCAGCCGGGGCGCCGCTGCCGTCGTCGACGGTGATGATCGGCGTGCCGACGTCGACCGTCGTGCCCTCGGGCACCAGCAGCTCGCCGACCACGCCGGCGAACGGCGACGGCAGCTCGACCAGCGACTTGGCCGTCTCGATCTCGACGACGATCTCGTTGACCTTGACGGTGTCGCCGGGCTTGACCTTCCACGACACGATCTCGGCCTCGGTGAGGCCCTCGCCGACGTCGGGGAGCTTGAACTGCTTCATGTGGTCGGGCTCCTAGAACGCGAGAGATCGGTCGACGGCGTCGAGCACCCGGTCGAGGTCGGGGAGGTACTCCTCCTCGACCCGGCTCGGCGGGTAGGGAGTGTCGAAGCCGCCCACCCGCAGCACCGGCGCCTCGAGGGAGTAGAAGCACTGCTCGGTGACCCGGGCGGCGATCTCGGCGCCCATGCCGAGGAAGACCGGTGCCTCGTGGACGACGACCAGCCGGCCGGTCTTCTCGACCGAGGCGCGCAGCGTGGGCATGTCCAGCGGCGACAGCGAGCGCAGGTCGATGACCTCGAGCGACTTGCCCTCCTCGGCGGCAGCGGTCGCGGCCTCCATGCAGGTCTTCACCATCGGGCCGTACGCCGCGACGGTGATGTCGGTGCCCTCGCGCGCGACCCGAGCCGAGTACAGCGACATCGCCGACTCGGGGTGAGCGACTCGTCGAGGTCGGCCTTCTCCCAGTAGCGCCGCTTGGGCTCGAAGAAGATGACCGGGTCGTCGCTGGCGACGGCCTGCTGCATCATGAAGTAGGCGTCGACCGGGTTGGAGCAGGCGACGACCTTGAGCCCCGCGGTGTGCGCGAAGTAGGCCTCGTTCGACTCGCTGTGGTGCTCGACCGCGCCGATGCCGCCGCCGAACGGGATGCGGACGACGACGGGCAGCGAGACCTTGCCCAGCGCGCGGGCCCGCATCTTGGCCAGCTGGCTGACGATCTGGTCGAACGCCGGGTAGACGAAGCCGTCGAACTGGATCTCGCAGACCGGCCGGTAGCCGCGCAGCGCCAGGCCGATCGCGGTGCCGATGATGCCGGACTCGGCGAGCGGGGTGTCGATGACGCGGTCCTCGCCGAAGTCCTTCTGCAGGCCGTCGGTGACCCGGAAGACGCCGCCGAGCTTGCCGACGTCCTCGCCCATGACCAGGACCTTGGGGTCGTGCTCCATGGCCTTGCGCAGGCCCATCGTGATGCCCTTGGCCAGGGTGATCTGCGTCATGAGTGCGCTCTCCTCGAACGTCTCGAGGTAGGCGCGGAACTGCTCGCGCTCCTCCTCGATGAGCGGGTGCCGCTCGGCGTACACGTGGTCGAAGATCGACAGCGGCTCCGGGTCGGGCATCTCGAGGCAGCCCTTGCGGACGTGCGCGGCGAGCTCGTCGGACTCCGCCTCGATCGCGTCGAAGTACGCCTGGTCGGCGATCCCGGTGCGGACCAGGTAGGCCTTCACCCGCTCGATCGGGTCCTTGAGCTTCCACGACTCGAGCTCGTCGGAGAGCCGGTAGCGGGTCGGGTCGTCGGACGTCGTGTGCGCGCCCATCCGGTAGGTGTAGGCCTCGACCAGCGTCGGGCCGTTGCCCTCGCGCGCGTTCTGCAGCGCGGCCTTGGTGACGGCCAGCACGGCGAGCACGTCGTTGCCGTCGACCCGGATGCCGGGGAAGCCGAAGCCCATCGCCCGCTGGTAGAGCGGGATCCGGCTCTGCTTCTCGATCGGCTCCGAGATGGCCCACTGGTTGTTCTGGCAGAAGAACACGACCGGCGCGTTGAAGACGCTGGCGTAGATGAACGCCTCGTTGACGTCGCCCTGGCTGGTCGCGCCGTCACCGAAGTACGCGATGACCGCGGCGTCCGCGCCGTCCTTCTGCATGCCCATGGCGTAGCCGGTGGCGTGCAGCGTCTGGGCGCCGATGACGATCGTGTAGAGGTGGAAGTTCTTCTCGTTCGGGTCCCAGCCGCCGTGGTTCACGCCGCGGAACAGCCCGAGCAGGTTCAGCGGGTCGACGCCGCGGCACCAGGCGACGCCGTGCTCGCGGTAGGTCGGGAAGGCGTAGTCGTCCTCGCGCATCGCCCGGCCGGAGCCGACCTGGGCGGCCTCCTGGCCGAGCAGGCTGGCCCAGATGCCCAGCTCGCCCTGGCGCTGCAGCGCGGTGGCCTCGGAGTCGACCCGGCGGACCAGGACGAGGTCGCGGTACAGGCCGCGCATCTCCTCGTCGGTGAGGTCGACGGAGTAGTCCGGGTGCTCGACGCGCTCACCCTCGGGTGTCAGCAGCTGAACCAGCTGTGGCTCGCTGGGGCTCGGCGGGTGGGCGACTGGGCCGTCGGCGCTGTCGGGCACGGGCACTCCTCGTTCGCTCGCGGCAGGCGCCCGCGGGGTCTCCGCGTCCGGTGCCGTCGTGCTCTGCTCGCGGGTCGCGGCGCCGCAGCCGGTGGGCTCGGTGTCGTACCCGTTCGGGTGGGTCGGGCGTGCTGCGGCCCACAGGGTGAGACGCGCCCCTAACGTACCGGCGGGAGGCACCCGAGGACGAACCGGGCCGGGACTTAGTGCCCGTGGCCGCGCTCGTGGTCATCGTGCTCGTGGGCCCGCTGGTCGTCGTTTCCGTCGCGACCGCGTTCGTCGCCCTCGCCGCCGCCCCATCTCCGGGACCCGGCGGCGCGGCCCGGGCGGCCCGCTCGGCTTCCCGCGCGGCCTTCTCGGCTTCCCGCGTCGCGTCCCGCGCGGCCTTCTCGGCTTGCCCGCGTCGCGTCCCGCGCGGCCTTCTCGGCAGCCCGGCGCGTCCGCGCGGCCTGCTCGGCCTCCCGCGACGCCCTGCGTCTGCCTCCCGCAACGCGTCCCGCGCGGCCTTGTCGGCTGCCCGCGCGGCCTTCTCGGCTGCCCGCGCGGCCTTCTCGGCAGCCTTGGCTGGCCTCCCGCGACGCCTTTGTCGTGACCTGCCGACTGGCGGCCTGGCCGTGCTTCCCGTTCAGCACCGAGGTCGCCGGCGCCGGGTCGGGCAGCGCGGCGACGACCGGACCGGTCGGGGTCGGGACCGGGAGGGGTCGCCGGCCGTCAGGTCGGGGGGCACCGGGACGGACAGGCGTCGGCGTGAGGCGTCGGGGTCGGCACGGGGGCGGCCGGCGTACCGGGCCCAGCGGTCGCCAGGGCGGTCCCGCCGCCGTCGTTCCCGACGGCGGGGACGATCACCGGGCCGAGCGGGGCGGTCGCTGCGGACCGCGGTCACGCGGCCGGACGTCGGGCCTGGTGGACCCGTCGCCGGACGGCGACGGGGCCGGGGGCTCGGTGACCCGGACGGCGCCGGGCGACTGGACGGCCGCCTGCTGCCGGGCCGGCGGGCGTTCGGGGGCGAGCTCGCGGAGCTCGCCGGCCGTGACCATGCCGAGGGTGGCCAGCGTCCCGGCGCTGAGCAGCGCCAGGACAGCCGTCGCGATACCGGTGGTGCTCCCGGTGTCGCGGGCGGCGCGCAGGCCTTCTCGGTTGGTCATCGTCCTCGTTCGCTGGACGGCCCGAAGGCCGGACATGGTCAGGCGCCATCCGCGTACCGCGGGTGACGGGGAGACCACCATATGTGACACTATCGGACGTCGGGCAGGGCCGATGTAGTGAATTCGTACCGCTGTCCGTAACGCGGACGACACCGTGCGGGCGACGACAGGAGCAAAGTACGCTGTCGCTCATGACATCCGGTCGTCCGCCGGTCCCGGCCAGCACCCTGACGATCTGGATCGCGCTGGTCACCGTCTACCTGGTGTGGGGCTCGACGTACCTGGCGATCCGGGTCGTCGTCGACACCGCGCCGCCGCTGCTGGCGATGGGCGCCCGGTTCCTGGCCGCCGGGCTGCTGCTGGCGACCTTCCTGCTGCTCCGCCGCGGTGCCGCGGGCGCTGGCGGTGTCCCGCCGACAGCTCGGCGGCGCTGCCCTGGTCGGTCTCCTGCTGCTGCTGTGCGGGAACGGCGGGGTCGCCGTCGCCGAGCAGACCGTGCCGTCCGGGGTGGCGGCGCTGCTGGTCGCGGCGACGCCGCTCTGGCTGGTCGTGCTGCGGCGGGTGGTCGGCGACCGGGTCGCGCGCATGACCCTGGCGGGGACGGCCCTCGGCTTCGTCGGCATCGCGGTCCTGGTGCTGCCCGGCGGGCTGGCCGACGAGAACGGCGCCGCTGTCGAGTCCTGGGGCCTGATCGTCATCATCGTCGCGGCTGCCTGCTGGGCGGTCGGGTCCTTCGTCAGCAGCCGCATCCCGATGCCCGAGGACGCGTTCGTCGCCACTACCTGGGAGATGCTGGCCGGCGGCGCCGGTCTCGTGCTGTCGGGCGTGGGTGCCGGCGAGCTTCGGGGCTTCGAGATCGGCGAGGTGTCGGGGGAGGCCTGGGCCTGGCTGGCGTACCTCGTGGTGATCGGCTCGCTGGTCGCCTTCTCGGCGTACGTCTGGCTGCTGCTGCACGCCCCGATCTCGCTCACCGCGACCTACGCGTACGTCAACCCGGTCGTCGCGGTCCTGCTCGGCGCGCTCGTGCTGGACGAGCCGATCGCAGCCGCTGTGGTCGGCGGCGGGGCGATCGTGGTGGTCGGCGTCGGCCTGGTCGTGACCTCGGAGCGGCCCCGACGGGCCGAACCGCAGCCGGTTGGCGCCGGCGCGGAGGTGGTAGACCTCCGGACATGACCGACCTGGTGATCGGCCCGCTGCTCCGGCATGTCGGCGAGCACGACGCAACCGTCTGGGTCGAGACCGACCGGGCGTGCACGGTCGAGGTCCTCGGGCACACCGAGCGCACCTGGCAGGTCGGCGGCCACCACTACGCGCTGGTCGTCGTCGAGGGCCTCGCGAAGGGCTCCACGACGCCGTACGACGTGCGGCTGGACGGCGAGGTGGTGTGGCCGCCGTCGGACTCCACGCTGCCGCCGCCACGGATCCGCACGCTCGACCCGGACTCGCCGCTGCGGGTGGTCTTCGGGTCCTGCCGCTACGCCACCCCCGAGGCGGTCACCGACGACGACCACTTCGACGCCGACGCGCTGGACACGTACGCGAAGCGGATGGCGCGGCTGCCGGACGACCGGTGGCCGGACGCGTTGCTGCTGCTCGGGGACCAGGTGTACGCCGACGAGACCTCGGAGGCGGTCCGCGCGAAGATCCGCGAGCGGCGGGACACCAGCGTCGAGCCGGGCGAGCAGATCAAGGACTTCGAGGAGTACACCTGGCTCTACCACGAGGGCTGGGCCGACCCCGACGTCCGCTGGCTGCTGTCGACCATCCCGTCCTCGATGATCTTCGACGACCACGACGTGCGGGACGACTGGAACACCTCGGCGCTGTGGCGGCGGGAGATGCAGCAGACGTCGTGGTGGGAGGAGCGGATCATCGGCGGCCTGTCGTCGTACTGGGTCTACCAGCACCTCGGCAACCTCGCGCCGGCCGACCTCGCCGACCTCGAGCTCTACCAGCGGGTGCGCGCCTCCGGTGAGGACTGCGAGCCGGCGCTGCGGGAGTTCGCGGCCGCCGCCGACAAGGAGGCCGACGGGCGCAAGGGCACCCAGTGGTCCTACCGGCGCGACCTCGGCGACGTCCGGCTGCTCGTCATCGACTCGCGGTGCGGCCGGGTGCTCGAGTCCGGCGACCGGTCGATGGTGTCGGACGCGGAGTTCCGCTGGATCGAGCAGCAGGTCGAGGGGCCGTACGACCACCTGCTGGTCGGCACCTCGCTGCCGTGGCTGCTGGCCCGGGCGCTGCACGACATCGAGTCGTGGAACGAGGTGCTCGCCGACGGGGCCCGCGGGCCGCTGGTGGCGCGCTGGGCCGAGAAGCTGCGCCGGGCCGCCGACCTCGAGCACTGGGCGGCGTTCCGGCAGTCCTTCGACCGGCTGGCCGAGCTGTTCCGCTGCGTCGGCCGCGGCGACCACGCGGGGTCCGGCCAGCAGCCGCCCGGGTCGATCTGCGTGCTCTCCGGCGACGTGCACCACGCCTACGCCGCGCGGGCCGAGTTCGGCGACGACGTGCAGTCGCCGGTGTACCAGCTGACCTGCTCGCCGGTGCACAACTACGTGCCCGCCGGGATGAAGGTGGCCTTCCGGATCGGCTGGAGCCGCGCGGCCGAGGCGTGCACCCGGTTCCTGCTGTCCAGCGTGGCGCGGGTGCCGAAGCAGGAGCTGTCCTGGTCGAAGCTGGCCGGGCCGTACTACGGCAACGAGATCGCGACCCTGCTGCTGGACGGCCGCTCCGCCCGGCTGGTGATCGAGAAGGCCGGCCTGGACCGCTCCGGCACCCCCCGCCTCACCCCCGTCGTCGACCTCCCCCTCACCTGACGTTCAAGCACTGCATGATCACGCTGAAGCAACGTGGGACTGTGATCGCATCAGGGCTACTTGTCGAAAGAGTGTCTATCGAACGATGTCCGGTCGGCAGGCAGCACCGTCGAGGACTTCGAGCCGCTTCGCACGACGCCGAACCGCGGAGCCGCGGCCTGGGGGCGCAGGACGGCTACGAGCCGCGGGACGTGGGGCTGGAGCCGCGGGACCTGGGCGCCGAGCCGCTCGCGATGCGGGCCCTGGCGCACCCCACCCGGCTGCGGCTGATCGAGGAGCTGACGCTGCGCGGCGCGATGACCGCCACCGAGGCCGCGCAGCACGTCGGGGAGTCGCCGTCGTCCTGCTCGTTCCACCTCCGCACCCTCGCGAAGTACGGCTTCGTCGAGGAGGCCGAGGGCGGCACCGGCCGGCAGCGGCCGTGGCGGGTGGTCCGGGTCGGCAACCGCTGGCGGTCCGGCCCGGAGACCCCGGCCGCGGAGCGTACGGCGGCGGAGGCGCTGGCCGCCGTGGTCCGGCACCGCGACCGCGAGCTGCTCGACGACTTCCACGCCCGCCAGGCCGAGCTGCCGGAGGAGTGGACCGATGCGATCGTGCACTCCAACTTCGGCGGCTGGCTCACCGCCGACGAGCTGTCCCAGATCGGCGAGCAGCTGATCGCGATGTGGCAGCCGTACCTGGAGCGGCTGCGCGACCCGGCGCAGCGACCGGACGGCGCCCGGATGGTGCACATGTTCGCGCACGGCTTCCCGCGCCTCGACGTCGAACCGCACGAGGTCCCCGACACCGCAGACAGACGACGAGGCCCCCGATGCGTGACCTGCTGCGGCAGCGCGACTTCCGGCTGCTGTTCGCCGGCCAGACGCTGTCGATGTTCGGCGACATGGCGATGCTCCTGGTGCTCGCCATGTGGGCCAAGGAGCTCACCGGCTCCAACGGCATCGCCGGCTCGGTGTTCGCGGTGCTCGCCCTGGCCAGCCTGCTGGCACCTCTGACGGCGTCGTGATCGACCGCTTCCGCCGCCGTACCGTCATGATCGTCGTCGATGTCGCGACCGCCGCGGTCGTGCTGCTGCTCCTGCTCGTCGACGGCGAGGAGGATCTCTGGCTGCTCTACGTCGTCGCGTTCTGCTACGGCGCTCTCGCTGGTCGCGTTCTCCAGCGCACGGTCGGCGTTGCTGTCGACGATGCTGCCGGACGAGCAGCTCGGCCAGGCGAACGGCTCGCTGGGCACCGTGCGCGAGGGGTTGCGGCTGGTCGCACCGCTCGCCGGCGCCGCGCTGTACGCCGGGTTCGGCGGCCCGGCCGTCGCCATCCTCGACGCCGCGACGTTCCTGCTCTCGGCGGCCGCCCTGCTGGCCATGCGGATCGACGAGGCCAAGCCGGAGCGCTCCGAGCTGCACTTCCTCGCCGAGGCGAGCAGCGGCGGCACGGCACCTGCTCGGCCACCCGGTGCTGCGCGCCACGGTCGTCGCCACCGTGATCTGCATGCTCGCCATCGGCATCAGCGAGTCGGTCTTCTTCGCCATCGTCGACGACGGGCTCGGCAAGCCGGTGGAGTTCGTCGGCGTCCTCGGCGCGATCCAGGGCGTCGGCGCGATCCTCGCGGGTGTCACCATCACCGCCCTGATCCGCCGCACCGGTGAGCTGCGGCCGGTCGCGTGGGCCTTCGCCGTCATGTCGGTCGGTGTGGTGCTCACGATGTCGTCGTCGTTGTACGTCGTCGGCGCCGGCGTGCTGCTGTTCGGCGCCGGGCTGCCGGTGCTCATCGTCTGCCTCACCACCGTGATCCAGCGACGTACGCCGAGTGCCCTGCAGGGCCGCGCGTTCACGGCGTTCGAGCTCTTCTGCGGCGTGCCGCAGCTGCTGTCGATCCTGGCCGGCGCGATCGCGGTCACCCTGGTCGACTACCGGATCCCGCTCGGCGTGATGGCGGTCGGCATCGGCGCGGCCGCCGTCTACTCGGCGCTGCGGCTGCGCGAGAGCGAGCCGCCGTCAGAGCTCGCGGACCTGCCCGAGGTGCACGTGGACGTGCCGGTCGGTGGACACCTGGTCGAGCAGCCGGCGGTCGTGGCTCACGAGCAGCAGAGTCCCGTCGTACGTCCCTAGCGCCTCCTCGAGCTGCTCGATGGCGGCCAGGTCCAGGTGGTTGGTCGGCTCGTCCAGCACGAGCAGGTTGGCGCGCCGGGCCATCAGCAGCGCGAGGTCGGCGCGGGTCCGCTCGCCCGGCGACAGGGTGCCGACCGCGCGCAGCACGTCGTCGGCCCCGAGGCCGAACTTCGCCAGCAGCGTGCGCGCCTCGGCCTCGTCCTGCCCGGTGGCGGTGCGGAACGCCTCGACCAGCGTCGCGTCGGCGTCGAAGGTGCGGCGCACCTGGTCGACCTCGCCGACGACGACGCTGCGGCCCAGCCAGGACCGCCCCGACGTCAGCGGCAGCCGGCCGAGCAGCGCGGCGAGCAGCGTCGACTTGCCCGAGCCGTTCGCCCCGGTGACCGCCAGCCGCTCGCCGCGGCGCACCGCGAGGTCGACCGGCCCCAGCCGGAACCCGCCCCGCTCGACGACCGCCGCGGCCAGCCCGGCCACCTCGTCCGGCCCGCGGGTCGCCGGGTCCAGCGCCAGCCGCAGCTGCCACGGGTCGCGCGGGTCCTCGACCTCCTCCAGCCGGTCGACCTGCTTCTGGACCCGCGCCGCCGCCGCGCCCCGGGCCTGCGCGCCGGCGATCTTGTGCGCCCGGATGTTCTTGTCCGGCTCCGCGGCGCGGGCCTTCGCGCTGGTCGCGCGCGCGGTGCCCTGCCGGGCCCACTCCCGCTCCCGGCGGGCCCGTTCGACCAGGCCGCTGCGCGTCTCGTCGTACGCCTCGAAGGCGGCCTTGGCGGCGGCCCGGGCGCGCTCGCGCTCCTCGAGGTACGCCGTGAAGCCACCGCCGAACACGGTGCCCTGCCGGGTGAACTCGTCGATCTCCAGCACCGCGGTCGCGACCCGCTCGAGGAACGCGCGGTCGTGCGACACGACCAACAGGCCACCCGCCCGGCCGGCCAGGAACGACTCCAGCGCGGCGAGCCCGTCGAGGTCCAGGTCGTTGGTCGGCTCGTCGAGCAGCAGGACGTCGACCTGGCGAGCAGGATCGCCGCCAGCCCGCAGCGGGCCAGCTGGCCGCCGGAGAACGTGGTGGTCTCGCGGTCGAGCAGCGAGCCGGCCAGCCCGAGCCGGTCGAGCACGCGGGCGCGCGGGTGTCGAGGTCGGCGCCGCCGAGGGCCAGCCAGCGCTCCAGTGCCGCGGCGTAACGTCGTCCGCGCCGGCCGTCCCCGCGGCGAGTGCGTCGGACGCGGCGTCTAACGCGTGGTCGGCGGCGGCCACGCCGGTACGCCGGGCGAGGTACCCGCGCAGCGTCTCGCCGGCTCGGCGGTCGCGCTCCTGCGGGAGCAGCACCACGGTCGCCGACGGCGGCGACACGGTCACCGTCCGGTCTCGGGCTCAGGTCGCCGGCGAGCACCGCGAGCAGTGTCGACTTCCCGACGCCGTTCGGGCCGACGACCGCCAGCCGGGCTGCGGTCCGACGGTCGCGGTGACGTTGGCGAGGACGGTGTGAGGTCCGTGCGAGAAGCCGACGCCGCGGAGCTCCACCTCGGCCCCGGTCATGCCGGCGAGGCTAGGGGACAGTAGCGGCGGCCGGCGACCCCTTGTCCGTAGTCGATGCGGACGGTGCCGTGCTGGGTGGCGAAGTGCACGGCGGTCAGCCCCGGGTCCTCGGCGTCGACCCAGTCGATCCGGAAATCGGCCCTGCGACCGGCTTGCCGAGCCAGTCGACGACCTTGTCCGCGTCGCCGCAGATCTCGACCCGCTCGATGCCGGGCGCCGACGCCGTCGGTGCGGCGCCGGGTGCAGCGCCGGCTCGCCCGTCCACTGGATGAAGAACGGCAGCGCCGGGTCGTCGAGCAGGTCGAGGACGCCGATCTGCCGCCAGGTCAGCTCGACGCCGTCGGGACGACGACGGTGACCCGTCACCGCCGCCCGGCCGAGCCGCGACTCGACCGGGCGCGATGTCGTCGACCGCGACCACCCACGCGAGCCAGCCGCCGCCGGCCTCGGTGCGCGCCTTGACGGCCTGGCCGAACGGCGCCTTGTCGGCGGCCGGATGGTCGAGCGCCGCGACGACCTCGAGGTAGACGCCGTTGGCCAGCGGGAGCACGAAGTTGCGGGTGCCGAAGCGCGGGTGCATCCCGCCGTCACGGAAGCCCGCACCGAGCGCCGCAGCCGATGTCGCTGCGCGGTGGCACCGAGGCCTTCGGGGCCGGCGGCGTAGGAGATGTGGTCGAGTCGCACGCTCGACCATCTCACTCTGCACCGGGTCCGGCACCGAAATCGGGGTGCGGTCAGCGATGGGCACGAAGTCCTTGGCCACCCGCAGGAAGATGTCGTTGGCCTCGGGCTCGCCGATCGTGACCCGCACGCCCTCACCGGCGAACGGCCGCACGACGACGCCGGCCTTCTCGCACGCCGCGGCGAAGTCGGCGGTCCGCTCGCCCAGCCGCAGCCAGACGAAGTTGGCCTGGTGTCCGGCACCGTCCAGCCCTGCTCGCGCAGCCGTCGTGCACCCGCGCGCGCTCGGCGACCAGCGAGCCGACCCGCCCGAGCAGCTCGTCCTCGGCCGCGCAGCGACGCCACCGCCGCGTCCTGCGCGAGCCGCTGACACCGAAGGGCACCGCCGTCTTGCGCAGCGCCGCGGCCACCGGCTCGTGCGCGACCGCGAAGCCGACCCGCAGCCCCGCCAGCCCGTACGCCTTGGAGAAGGTGCGCAGCACGGCCACGTTGGGGCGGTCGCGGTAGATCTCGAGCGCGTCGGGCACCTCGGGGTCGCGGACGAACTCGCGGTAGGCCTCGTCCAGCACCACCAGGACGTCGGCGGGCACCCGGTCGAGGAACCGCTCCAGCTCGGCCCGGCGCACCGCCGTGCCGGTCGGGTTGTTCGGGTTGCAGACGAAGATCAGCCGGGTCCGGTCGGTGATCGCGTCGGCCATCGCGTCCAGGTCGTGCAGCTCGCCGGCGGTCAGCGGCACCTGCACCGACCGCGCCCCGCGATCTGCGTGATGATCGGGTACGCCTCGAAGGACCGCCAGGCGTAGATACCTCGTCGCCCGCGCCCGCGGTCGACTGCACGAGCTGCTGCGCACGCCCGACCGAGCCGGTGCCGGTCGCCAGGTGCGTCACCGGCACGCCGAAGCGGTCGGCGATGCCGCCATCAGCCCGGTCGCGGCCATGTCGGGGTAGCGGTTGAACGCGCCGCGCCGCTCGCGCACGCCTCCAGCACCCCCGGCAGCGGCGGGTAGGGGTTCTCGTTGGACGACAGCTTGTACGCCGGCGCGCCGTCGCGGGCGCGCGGCCGGCCGGCCCGGCTTGTAGGTGGGGATGCCGTCCAGGGCAGCGCGCAGCCGGGGGCCGGACCCTGCGGTGTCGTTGCTCACCCGCTCACCCTAGGGACGGCGCGCGGATCGCTCCAACGTCAAGGCGGCCAGGCACTGCGTGGGGTCCTCGTGGTAGCGCGCGACCAGCTCGGCCGTGGCCCGGTCCAGGCGGCGGTGCAACGCCTCCCGGTAGGACGACAGGACGCTCTCGGCGGAGGCGAGCCGAGCGAACAGCTCGGCCCGGACCGCCTCGTCGTCGTGGTCGACACTGCTGGCCCACAGCTCGGGCAGGTGGGGGAGGATCGGCATCCCGCCCTCCGGGTGCAGGGTGAGCATGACCTGGCGGCCGGAGCCACCCCGCTGCTCGGTCAGCGCCTCGGTGAGCGCCTGCCGGTCGCCGGGCTCGCCACCGGAGCGCAGCAGGTCGCGGCCGGCCTGCATCAGCCGGCGCCAGTACGACGTGCGCAGCTCCTCCTCGAGCAGGGTCCGCCGGTAGCTGCGCAGCCGGGTGAGATCCAGGTGCGCCAGCTCCGGACGCGTTCCGGCGCACCCGGCCCCCAGGGTGCGCGCAGGGAGGTCGGGACGGTGGCCGCTGCGCGTGCCCCGTCCGTCTGGTCCAGCTGTCCTCCACCCAGTGTCACGAATGCACTGCATCGTCGGGAAACCAGGCTCGCCTTGATGCTTCTCACCCCTGCGGAGTAGGCAGACGACCCCCGGTCGGCCCCCCCGTACCTTGGCCGTTCGCCGCGACCGGGGTCCAGCAGGGCGGGATACGGTTCGCGAGTGCTCGATGTTCAGGCCGTGATGTCCGACCTGCGTGACTCCAACCCGCAGGACGTGGCTGACCTGCTGGAACGGGTCGCGCACCCCCTCGGCAGCGACGTCACCCTCTACCTGGTCGACTTCCAGCAGGTCGTGCTGCAGGCGGTCCCGAGCCTGGTCGAAGCCACGTGTCGTGGCCGAGGAGAACGTCTCTCCACCAGTCTGGCGGGCCGGGCCTTCATGACCTCCACGCCGGTGGTCGCCGCGCGGCCCGACGGGTTCCGGGTCTGGGTACCGGTGCACGAGCACTCGGCGCGGATCGGTGTGCTGGCGATCACGGTCCCGGCGGCCGACGAGCCCACCCTGGCCCACTGCACGTATCTCGGCGAGCTGGCCGGCCTGCCGGTCGCCGGCGCCGGGAGGTACACCGACCTGATCCACGTGCGGCGGCGTGGCCGGAGCATGTCCCTGGCGGCCTCGATGCAGTGGGACCTGCTGCCGCCGATGACCCTTCCGCTCGCCACGGCCGTCGTCACCGGCCTGCTGGAGCCGGCGTACGACGTGGCGGGTGACGTTTCGACTACGCGCTGAACGACGACCGGCTCGACATCGCGCTCTTCGACGGCATGGGCCACGGCATCTCCTCGACCCTGCTGACCACGCTCGCCGTCGGTGCCTACCGGCACGCCGGCTGCGACGGCCCCGACCTCGACGCGACCCACCGCGCGATCGACCGGGCCGTCGAGGCGCAGTACGACGGCGACGCCTTCGTCACCGGTGTCCTCGCCCGGCTGCAGCTCGACACCGGCGAGCTGACCTGGTCCAACGCCGGGCACCCGGTGCCGTTGCTGCTGCGGGACCGCAAGGTCCTGGGACCGCTCGAGCTACGGCGGCACCGCCGTTCGGCCTCGACGGCCACGGCTGTCACGCCCAGGTCACGGCTCTCGAGCCCGGCGACCCCTGCTGCTCTACACCGACGGCGTCATCGAGGCCCGCACCAGCGCGGGTGCGGAGTTCGGCCTGGACCGGCTGGCCGACCTGCTCGAGCGCGAGGCTGCCGCCGAGACGACGCCCGAGGAGACCCTCCGCCGGCTGGTCCGCAGCCTCCTGGACCACCAGGGCGGCGGTGACCTGCGCGACGACGCCACCCTCGTGCTGCTGAGCTGGGCCGGCCCCCCCCCGCCGTCGCAGCAGACCGCGGGCCCAGCAGGACCGCGGGTCGGAGTAGCCCAGGGCGCCGTGGCCGGAACGCCGCTCGCGCTGGCACGATGAGGCGGGTCCGCGCCACCGGCTACGCATCACGACAGGACTGACCCGTGAGCCATCCGCACCCCGAGCTCGGCCCGCCGCCGGCCTGGCCAAGGGCGGCCTGCGCGTTGTCGCGCTCGGCGGGCTCGGCGAGATCGGGCGCAACATGACGGTCTTCGAGCACGCCGGCCAGCTGCTCGTCGTCGACTGCGGCGTGCTGTTCCCCGAGGAGACCCAGCCGGGCGTCGACGTGATCCTGCCCGACTTCACCTGGATCCGGGACCGGCTCGACAAGATCGAGGCCATCGTCCTGACCCACGGGCACGAGGACCACATCGGCGGCGTGCCCTACCTGCTGCGCGAGCGGGCCGACATCCCGGTCATCGGGCTCCAAGCTGACCCTGGCGTTCATCGAGGCCAAGCTCAAGGAGCACCGGATCAAGCCGGTCACCGTCGAGGTCACCGAGGGCGGCGGGAGAAGCTCGGGCCGTTCGACTGCGAGTTCGTCGCCGTCAACCACTCCATCCCGGACGGGCTGGCGGTCGCCATCCGGACGCCGGCCGGACTGGTGCTGCACACCGGCGACTTCAAGATGGACCAGTTCCCGCTGGACGAGCGCATCACCGACCTGCGGGCGTTCGCCCGGCTCGGCGAGGAGGGCGTCGACCTGTTCCTGACCGACTCGACCAACGCCGAGGTGCCCGGCTTCACCACCTCCGAGCGCGACCTGGCGCCGGCGATCGAGAAGGTGTTCCGGACCGCCCCGCGGCGGATCATCGTGTCCAGCTTCGCCAGCCACGTGCACCGCATCCAGCAGGTCCTCGACGCCGCGCACGACCACGGCCGCAAGGTCGCCTTCGTCGGCCGGTCGATGGTGCGCAACATGGGCATCGCCCGCGACCTCGGCTACCTCAAGGTGCCCAAGGGCCTGGTCGTCGACCTCAAGGTGCTCGAGAAGCTGGCGGACGACAAGATCACCCTGATCTGCACCGGCTCGCAGGGCGAGCCGATGGCCGCGCTGTCCCGGATGGCCAACCGCGACCACATGATCCGGGTCGGCAAGGGCGACACCGTGCTGCTCGCGAGCTCGCTGATCCCGGGCAACGAGAACGCCATCTACCGGGTCATCAACTCGCTCACCCGGTGGGGCGCCAACGTGGTGCACAAGGGCAACGCCAAGGTGCACGTGTCCGGTCACGCCAGCGCCGGCGAGCTCGTCTACTGCTACAACATCGTGCGGCCGTCGAACGTCATGCCGGTGCACGGCGAGTGGCGGCACCTGACGCGCCAACGGCGAGCTCGCGATCCGCACCGGCGTACCCGCCGAGAACGTGGTGCTCGCCGAGGACGGCGTGGTCGTCGACCTCGTCGACGGGCAGGCGAAGGTCACCGGGAAGGTGCCGGCCGGCTCGTCTACGTCGACGGCATGACCGTCGGCGGCGCGACCGAGGCCTCGCTGAAGGACCGGCGGACCCTCGCCGAGGAAGGCTTCATCACCATCGTCGCCCTGGTCGACGCCGACACCGGCAAGCTGACCGAGCCGCCGGACTTCCTGGCCCGCGGCTTCGTGCACGACGACACGACCTTCGACGCCGTCGTGCCGCTGATCGAGAAGGCGCTGGACAACGCCGCGAAGGAAGGCATCGGCGAGCCGCACCAGCTCGAGCAGCTGATCCACCGCACGGTCAGCCGGTGGGCGCGCGACACCTACCGGCGCAGCCCGATCATCCTGCCGATCATCATCGACGCCTGAGGTACGCCGACGGTGCGGCCCGTCAGCCGGGCGGCACTGCCACGTGGTGCGGCTCGGTCAGGTGCCGCTTCTTCGCGTGGTACATGGCCCGGTCGGCCGCGGCGAAGAGCAGCCGGACCGAGCTCACCTGGCCCTCGGTGTGCGCGATCCCACAGCTGACCCCGGCAGGGTGCGGCAGATCGAGGATCTCCGCCGCGAACCGGCGGACGACTGCGTCGACCGCGGTGACGTCGGCCGTGGGCACCAGGAGGCAGAACTCGTCGCCGCCGGTGCGCGCAGCCAGCGCCCCCGGCATCGAGGCGCTGGCGCCGAGCAGGGCGTGGCCGACCGACTGCAGGAGGCGGTCGCCGGCGTCATGACCGTCCCGGTCGTTGAGCGGCTTCAGCTCGTTCACGTCGATCGAGACGACGACGACGTCGTTCCGGTCCGGGGATCATCGTCGCGGCGACCGCGTCCAGCCGGCGCCGGTTCGCCAGCCCGGTCAACGGGTCCTGGTAGGCGAGCTCGGTCAGCCGGCTCTCCCGGATCGCGCGCGAGACGCCCGAGGCCAGGATGGCGGCCAGCGTCTCGACGTAGGCGAGGTCGGCGTCGTCGAACCCGACCCGACCGAGGTGCCGGGTGAGGTAGAGCTCGCCCCAGAGGTCTCCGTCGACCACGATGGGGGCGCCCATCGACGCACCCTTGTCCAGCTCGTCGAGGAGGGACAGCTCGCGGAGGTCGGGATCGTCGTCGTCGCGCGAACAGGTCCACGCCCGGAGCTCACCCACCACCTGGCTCAGCTTGGGGAAGTCCGACAGCTGGTAGGTCTCGTTCCGCGGTCGCGGCTCCTCCTGCGGGCTCAGGTCGCCGACGTTCACCAGGACCCGGACCAGCCCCGCGGGACGGTCCAGCACGCTCACCGAGCCCGAGTCGGCGTCCACGACGCGGCAGCCTTCGGTGACCGCCCGCTCGACCACGTCCAGCACGGTGCCGGAGCGCCCCAGGGCGCGGGCCATCGCCGCGAGGGAACGCAGGCGTTCGCCTTCCGCACGACTGACCGGCGGAAGCGCGAAGGTCGGAGTGCCGGCTCGAGCCACCTTCTCTGTCTCGGCAGGTCAGCGGGGTGGATGAACCCTGGCGGTCAGGCGGTGCGGCCGGCGTCCGCCGGGTCGTCGACCGTGTCGTCCGTGCGGCGGTGCACGACGACCTCCGCGGTGACCGGTATGGAGTCGAGGGTTCCGGCCGGGCCGAAGAGCAGCACCCGGCCGGACAGGACGGCCAGCTCGGTCACGTCCCGCGGGGCCGAGCCGACGGCGAACCCGTCCCGCTCGAACCGGGTGCCGTGCAGGGCTCGCTGCGGCGGGAGGTAGTCGGCCGGGCGGATCCGGGCGTGCCGGAACCCACAGCTCGTCGTACTGGTGCATGGTCGTCCTCGGGGCGGTGGGGATCGGCTCCACCTTCCCTTCTCGACGTTGCGGATTGGTTTCCGGACCGTGACGTCGGTCTCATCGCGGGCTCAGGCGTCGGCGACCGGGACCCGGCTGAGCCACCGCTCGTACGCCTGGTCGAGGGCGACGGCACGCCGAGGGGTCACCACCGGTCCCCGTCGACGGTGCGGTGCGAGGGCGCCGCCGGTCCCCCTGGCCGCCAGCACCGCCGCTCCCGTAGCCGACGAGCTGCGGACCTCGACGCGCTGCACCTCCCGGCCGAGGACGTCTGCCAGCAGCTGCTGCACGGCAGGTTCACGTCCGCCACCGCCGGTGAGGCAGACGGCCCCGGCGGCGGATGCCGGGGCGGCGGGCAGCAGCTCGACGGCCCGTCGGACGGTGAACACGAGCGCTTCCAGCGCCGCGCGGGCCAGGTCGTCGCGGGTGGTGGCCTGGTCCAGTCCGACCCACGCGGCCCGACTGTCCGGCTGGGCCAGCGCGCCCCGCTCACCCGTGAGGAACGGCAGGAACGAGACCCCCTGCCGCGGAGCCTGCGTGTCCAGGACGGTGACGAGGTCCGCCCACGACAGACCCAGCACGGTCATCACCCAGTCCAGGGCCAGCCCGGCGTTCTGCACCGCGGCCATCGCGTACCAGCCGCCCGAGGTGTCGCCGTACAGGTGCGTGTCCGGATCCGCCCGGGCGACCGGCTCGACGCCGGCCAGCAGCACCTGCGCACCGGTGCCGAGGTTGATGTGCAGCCCCTGGGAGCCCGCCGCCAGCATCGCCACCGGTGTGTCCCCGCCACCGGCGACCACGGGCACGTCGTCCGGGCCGCCCCCGACCGTCTTCGCCAGCCAGGACGTGGCCCCGGTGACCTTCTCGGACGCGACAGCTGTGGGGAGCAACCGATCCGGGACCCCGGTGCGGGCGGTGACGTCATGGGCCCAGCCGTCCTGGGTCACGTCCCACAGCAGCGTCGCCGACGCGTCGCTCCGGTCGGTGCAGGGATCGCCGGTGAGGCCGACCCGCACAACGTCCTTGGGCAGCAGGGCGACGGCTGCGCGCGCGACGACGGAGGCCTCGTTCTCCGCCAGCCAGCTCAGGATGGGACCGAACATCCCCGGGACGATGGGGTTCGACAGCCGCGCCCGGTCGGCTGCCGACAGCTCGTGCCAACGGGACAGGTGCTGCTGGGACCGTCGGTCCGGCCACAGGATCGCCGGCCGCAGCGGTGTCCCGGCCCGGTCGCAGAGCACCACGCCGTGCATCTGGCCGGCCAGCCCGATGCCGTTGAGCTGATGCGCCTGCAGGTGCTCGGCCATGCCCCCGACGACCTGGCCGAGCGCAGCCCACCAGCGCGCGGGTCGGTCTCGGCCCAGCCGGTGCGCGGGGCCTGCACCTGGTAGGCGGCTTCACCCTCGGCGACCAGGTGACCGTCTTCCCGGACCAGGGCGACCTTGAGCCCGCTGGTGCCCAGGTCGATGCCCAGGTAGCTGGCGGGTCGGGTCACGTGCGCCTCAGTGGTTGGTCAGGCGGGAAGCCATGAACGAGTATGCGGTCTCTGCCAGGTCCTGCGAGTCGTCCCACAGGGTGCGCCACACGGCGAGGTTGTCGGACAGGTCGGGGTGCACGACCGCCGACGAGAAGCTCTCGAAGGTGACCGGGCCGGTGTAGCCCATCCTCCGCACCGCACCGAACAGTGCGTCGAAGTCGATGGTTCCGTCCCGAGGTAGCCGCGGTGGTCCGGGGCTGGATGCACCGAAAAAGTACCCCCGTGACGATGGGTGAACCAGGGGACAGAACGCCCCCCGTTCCGGCGGGTCTGGACCTGCCCTCTCTGCTCGTCGATGATCGATCGGTGAGGGGGTTGTGATGCGCATCTGCTCGTTCAACGTGGAGAACTTCTTCCACGACCGCGGGCGATGAACCAGGCCACCTGGGCGGAAGGCCGGCCGGTGCTCGCGGCACATGCCGAGCTCAACGCGCTGATCGAGGAAGCCGCCGTACACCGCCGGCGACAAGGAGCGGATGGTCGAGCTGCTGGGCGTCCTGGATTGACCCGCACCGACACGCCGAGATGGCGGTCCTGCGACAGATCCGCGGCCAGCTGGTCCGCCGGCCGCAGGGTGGCGGGGTCGAGGTCGTCGCCAACGGACGGGGCGATTGGGTCGGCTGGGTCGACCTGACCACCGAGCCGGTGACCGCGGCCGCGATCGGCAACACCGCCCGGGTCATCCGCGACCTCAACCCGCACATCCTCGGCGTCGTCGAGGCCGAGAACCGGGTCGTGCTCAAGCACTTCACCGACGCCCAGCTGCGGACTGCGGCCCGGCGGCACCGGCAGGACGTGCCGCTGTTCCCGCACGTGATGCTCATCGACGGCAACGACGACCGCGGCATCGACGTCGCACTCCTCACCCAGCGCGGATATCCGCTCGGACCCATGCGCTCCCACATCGACGACACCGACGAGCGGGAGTCGTGTTCTCGCCGCGACTGCCCCGAGTACGAGCTGCGGACTCCTGGCGGTCACCGGCTCGTCGTCCTGGTCAACCATCTGAAGTCCAAGGGCTACGGCTCGCAGGCCGACGAACAACGCCACGCCGGCGGCGCCAGGCCCAGCGGGTCGCCGACATCTATCGCCGCCTCGTGCAAGCGGGCGTCGCGTACGTCGCGGTCCTGGGCGACTTCAACGACACCCCTGACTCCGCGCCGCTCGCGCCGCTGCTCGACCGGCACCGACCTGCGTGACATCTCCACCCACCCCGGCTTCGACAACGGCGGCCGGCCGGGCACCTTCGGCAACTGCACTGCCACCCAGACAGATCGACTACCTGCTGCTGTCCCCGGCGTTGTACACGAAGGCCACCGGCGGCGGGATCTGGCGGAATGGGCGCCTGGGGCGGGAGTAACGGCACCCTGTGGCCGCACTACGACACCCTCACCAAGGCGACCGACGCCGCATCCGACCATGCCGCGCTCTACGCCGACGTGGCGCTGGCCTGAGGGGGCTGCGACTATCGACGGCCCAGCGTCGTGCCTTGCTGAGCAGGCTTGGTGACGCGGGCGAACTCCTCCGCTCCGGGTGAACCGCGGGGCCGGATGTCCGACCAGACTCGGGAGTGAGAATACGTCGGCGAGGGGCTCGGAGGAGGCAGCGACATGGGCGGCGATGGCGTGTCAGGGACCCGGGTGGTGGACGCGGGCAAGCTGTGGGCCGGCGGCGCCGCGACCGCCCTGGTCGCGGCGCTGGTGGCCCTTGTCGCGATGCTCGTCGCCACGGTCGCGTTCGACGTCACGCCGGTGGCTCCCGACTGGCTGGTCGGTGACAGTGGGGAAGCTGCCCTGTCCACCCGGTTCGCGGCGACGGCGGCGGTCGCGGCGCTGCTCGCGACCGCCCTGCTGCACCTGTTGCTGCTGAGCACTCCGAGCCCGCGGGCGTTCTTCGGCTGGATCATCTTCCTGCTCACGGTGGCCGCCGCGGTGACGCCGTTCGCCGTGGGCAGCGACCAGGGTGCTCAGGTGGCGACGGCGGTCACGGCTCTGGCGGTCGGTCTCGTCATCGGGGTGCTTCTCTCGCGGGTCGCCGACAGCGCTCTCATGCTGCGCCGGACCGAGTCGCCCGAGAGCTAGCTCTGCGCCATGTCGACGAAGCGCGAGTAGTGGCCCTGGAAGGCGACCGTGATGGTCGCGGTCGGGCCGTTGCGGTGCTTGGCGACGATGAAGTCGGCCTCGCCGGCGCGCGGTGACTCGCGCTCGTAGAGCTCCTCGCGGTGCAGCAGCACCACCATGTCGGCGTCCTGCTCGATCGAGTTGTGGACCGCGACGCCGTCGGCGATGAAGTTGTGGGTGCCGAGCACGGTCGCGTCGAAGACCTCTCCTCGCCACGCTCTCGACCGACACGACGGTGTCCCAGAGCACGTCGTTGGTCGCCGCGCATCTCGAGGTCGGCGTCGGCGAGGACGGAGGTCACCCGCGGACGCAGGCGGCGCGCGGCCCGTGCTGCCGCTCGGCTGCCGGAGAACTGGTGCCGCAGCGGCTGCACGCGCGGGGCTCGTGCACCTGCTCGACCAGCGCCCGACGGACCCGCGTCCATACGTCGTCGACGGTGTCGACGCGGAGTCCGTCTCGTAAGGACCGCGACGGAGCATGCCGCGGCACCGCGGACCGGGCACGCCGATCTCCCGGAGGAACCGGCGCTGGTCGTCGCATCGGAGATCTCGAGGGACCACGGTCGGTAGCCCGCGTGGATGGCCCGGACCGGAGATGCCGAACCGCAGCAGCAGCCGCGCGATGTCGTCCGCACGCGGGCGGCGGCTCGTCCGAGCGTAGATGCGTCCGCCGCGACCGTCCTGGTCGCAGTCGACACCACCGCGGTCGCCCACAGGTGCCGCAGCAGCATGGCGGCCGATCGCAGTTCTTGGCCACCGCGAAGACTCGGCGCAGTGCGACGGGGCGACGAGGACGCTGGTCGCCGCGTCCGAGCTCGCCTGGGTGTCCGGAGCCGGGACGTGGCGCGGGACCGCCACCCGGGACCCCCGTCCAGCTCGCCGAGCGGGCGCCAGCCGTCATAGGTCAGCAGCGGGTGGTTGGCCGTCGCCTGCGACCGTCTTGCCGGATGCCAGCGTGAGCTGGAAGACCTCGCGTGCGCCCGGTCGAGAACACGTGGGTCATCGTCCGCGGCCGGTAGCGCAGCGAGTCGTCCAGCGACCACACCGGCACGTCGCGCGCACCGGCGGCGAACAGCTCGCCCATGCGTGACCTCGGCGCCGGTGTCCGCGCGCATGATCCGGGTCGACGCCGGCAGGCAGCCCGACTCGCGCAGGTCGGACATCTGCGGCTTCTTGTCGGTGCGCTGCTCGGACCACGGTTGAGCTGGCGAGATCGCGATGACCGGCACCTCGAGCTCCTTGGCCAGCAGCTTGAGCGCACGGGAGAACTCCGACACCTCCTGCTGGCGGCTCTCGACCCGCTTGCCGCTGGTCATCAGCTGGAGGTAGTCGATGACGACGAGCTTGAGGTCGTGGCGCTGCTTGAGCCGCCGGCACTTGGCCCGGATCTCCATCATCGACATGTTGGGCGAGTCGTCGATGAACAGCGGCGCGTTGGACACCTCGCCCATCCGCCGGGCCAGCCGGGTCCAGTCGTCGTCGGTCAGCTTGCCGGTGCGCATGTGGTGCAGCGGCACCCTGGCCTCGGCGGACAGCAGTCGCATGGTGATCTCGTTGCGGCTCATCTCCAGCGAGAAGACGCAGGTCGCCATGTTGTGCTTGATCGCCGCCGACCGCGCGATGTCGAGCCCCAGCGTGCGCCTTGCCGACGGCCGGGCGGGCGGCGACGACGATCATCTGGCCCGGGTGCAGCCCGTTGGTCAGCTCGTCGAAGTCGGCGAACCCGGTCGGCACGCCGACCATCTCGCCGCCGCGGGAGCCGATCGCCTCGATCTCGTCGAGCGCGCCCTCCATGATCGCGCGACAGCGGGAGGTAGTCCTCGGAGGTCCGCCTGTCGGTGACGGCGTAGACCTCGGCCTGCGCGGCGTCGACGATGTCGTCGGCGTCGCCGTCGCCGGTGTAGCCGAGCTGGACGATCTTGGTGCCGGCCTCGATCAGCCGGCGCAGGATCGCCGTCTCGCGCACGATCTGCGCGTAGTAGCCGGCGTTGGCCGCCGTCGGCACCGACTGCAGCAGGGTGTGGAGGTAGGGCGCGCCGCCGACCCGGCCCATCTCGCCGCGCTTCTGCAGCTCGGCGGAGACGGTGACGGCGTCGGCCGGCTCGCCGCGGCCGTAGAGGTCGAGGATCGCCTCGAAGACCAGCTCGTGGGCGGGCCGGTAGAAGTCGTGGCCGCGCACCACCTCGACGACGTCGGCGATCGCGTCCTTGGACAGCAGCATGCCGCCGAGCACGGACTGCTCGGCGGCGAGGTCCTGCGGCGGCGTCCGGACCAGCTCACCGGTCGACGGCGACGCCGGGGAACTCCGCGATGCTCACCGGCGACCGCTCCGCCTCGCCACTAGCCCGGGACACAACGCGGTCGCTCATACGCCACAGATCGCGACCTCTGGACAGAACCCTCTCGTGTTCGCGGAGACGCTACGGGCCATCGTGCCGATGACCCGAATCGCCCTGTGGACAAGCTGTGGACAACGTCCGCTGAGGTGGGGACCGAGGCCGGGCCAGCTGTGGACCCCGCTGTGGACAGCCCTGTGCACGGCGCGCCGCCCGGGCCGCCGCAGGGCTGTCGCAGTGCGGCACGCTCCGTCCACCGCCTGTGGACCGGAGAAACTTTCGCCCGCTGTCTACGATGCGGACAGTGCGACCGACATCCGGACGGCAGCGCCGAGCCCGGCAGCGTCCGGCCGGCACCCGCACGACCGCGAGATCCTCCGGCTCGCCGTCCCCGCGTTCGGTGCGCTCGTCGCCGAGCCGCTGTTCCTGCTCGCCGACTCGGCGATCGTCGGCCACCTCGGACCCCGCAGCTCGCCGGGCTCGGCGTCGCCGGCGCGCTGCTCGCCACGGCCGTCTCGCTGTGCGTCTTCCTCGCCTACGGCACCACCGCCGTCGGTCGCCCGCCGGGTCGGCGCCGGCGACCTGCGCGCCGCCGTCGCGCCAGGGCGTCGACGGCCTCTGGCTGGCGCTCGGCCTCGGCGTCGCTGCTCGCGGCCGCCGGGCTGCTCGCCGCCGAGCCGCTCGTCGCGGCCTTCGACCCCGTCGGCGGCCACGGCCGTACGCGCTGACCTACCTGCGGATCTCCCTGCCGGCCTGCCCGCGATGCTCGTCGTGCTCGCCGCGACCGGCGTGCTGCGCGGCCTGCAGGACACCCGCACCCCGCTGGTCGTCGCCGCGACCGGCGCGGTCGCCAACGTCGTCCTCAACGTGCTCCTGGTCTACGGGCTCGGACCTGGGCGTCGCCGGCTCGGCGCTCGGCACCGTGCTCGCGCAGCTCGGGCATGGCGGCCGCGTTCGTCGTCGTCGTCGTGCGCGGTGCGCGCCGCGCACGGCGCGCCGCTGCGCCCCGACCTGCCCGGCATCAGGGCGGCCGGCGGCGGCGGGCGTCCCGCTGGTCGTGCGCACCGCTGACGTTGCGCGCCGCGCTGCTGCTGACGACGTACGTCGCCACGCGCGATCGGCACCGTCGCCGTCGCCGCGCACCAGGTCGCCTTCACGATCTGGATGCTTCCTGTCGCTGGCGCTGGACGCGATCGCGATCGCCGGCCAGGCCATCGTCGGCCGCTACCTCGGCGCTGGTGACGCCGAGGGCGCCCGGGCGGCGACCCGGCGGATGGTCGAGTGGGGCGTCGCGGCCGGTGTCCTGCTCGGCGCTGGTGCGTGGTCGCGCTGCGCGCGCTCTACGTCCCGCTGTTCACCGCCGGACGCCGACGTGCGGGCGCTGCTCGCGTCGGTGCTGGTGGTGGCCGCGGTCTGCCAGCCGGTGTGCGGTGTCGTCTTCGCGCTCGACGGCGTGCTGATCGGCGCCGGGCGACGGGCGCTACCTGGCCTGGGCCGGGGTCGTCGACGCTGGCCTCGCTTCGTGCCGCTGGCGCTGCTGGTGCTGGCCGCGGACGCCGGGCTGGTCGCGCTGTGGTGGGCGTTCAACGGCTTCCTGCTCGCCCGGCTGGTCACCCTGGTCGTGCGGTGGCGCGGCGAGCGCTGGCTGGTCACCGGCGCCGCGCTGCCCCGGCGTACCGCCGGTCAGCCGCTCGACCGGCGAGTCGTCAGTCGCCGGTGGTGCCGTCGACGACCTCGCGCAGCAGGTCGGCGTGGCCGTTGTGCCGGGCGTACTCCTCGATCATGTGCAGCACGAGCGCCCGGATGTCGATGGTCGTCCTCGGCCCCGTCGCGGTGCTGGAGGTCGAAGGTGTCGTCGTAGTCCCGTGGCCGCCAGGACCGCCCGGGCCGCCTCGACCTCGGCGGCGTACGTCGCGAAGTCGGCCTCGGCGCCGGCCGGGTCGAGGTCGTCGAAGTCGCCGTCCCACTGCGCCGTAGATGCGCGGCCGACGTCCTCGCCGGCCACCCGCTGCCGGAACCACTCCGCTCGACCTCGGCCATGTGCCGGACCAGCCCGAGCAGCGACATCGACGACGGCGGCACGGCCCGTCGTGGCCAGCTGCTCGCCGGTCAGGCCGGCGCACTTCCACAGCAAGGTCGCCCGGTGGTACTCGAGCAGCTCCTCGACGGCCTGCCGCTCCGGCGCGATGTTCGCGGCCGTCGGGCGCTCGACGTCAGGTGCGGTCCACGCGTCATGACGGACGAACCTACCGAGCCGCTCGCCGACAGTGAGCCGCAGCCGTGCGGGACTGGCGGGAGGCCGACCGTGCGACCGGATGAGCGAGGCGCCCTCCGCGGCGGCCGGAGCGCGAGGCCCGGCGACCCGTCGGGCGTACGGGCTCGACGGACGGCGTCGGATGCGGCCGTCAGGCGCGGGACGACCTCGACCGACACGGTCGCGGTGACCTCGGGGTGCAGCCGGACGGTGACCTGGTGGGCGCCGACGGTCTTGATCGGCTGGCCGATCTCGATCCGGCGCTTGTCGACCTGCGGGCCGCCGGCCTTGGTGACGGCCTCGACGATGTCGGCGACGGTGACGGAGCCGAACAGGCGGCCGGCCGTCGCCGGCGCGGACCGGGAGCTTGACGCGACAGGCTCTCGAGCTCGCCCTTGATCTCGGCCGGCCTGCCCGAGGTCGCGGACCTCGCGGACCTCGCGGCCGCGCTGGATCGAGGTGACCTGCTTCTCGCCGCCACGGGTCCAGCGGATCGCGGCGCCGCGCGGCATCAGGTAGTTGCGGCCGTAGCCGTCCTTGACCTCGACGACGTCGCCGGGGCCGCCGAGGCCGGCGACCTCCTGGGTGAGGATGAGCTTCATCGGTCGTCGCTCCCCTCAGCGCGCGGTGCTGGTGTAGGGCAGCAGCGCCATCTCGCGGCTGTTCTTCACGGCCGTGGCGACGTCACGCTGGTGCTGGGTGCAGTTGCCGGTGACCCGGCGGGCGCGGATCTTGCCGCGGTCGGAGATGAACTTCCGCAGCAGGCCGGTGTCCTTGTAGTCCACGTAGGAGTCTTCTCCTTGCAGAACTGGCAGACCTTCTTCTTGGGCTTGCGGGGTGGTGGCTTGGCCATCGTGGTGCTCCAGTCGCTGGATGCCCGGCTCGGTGGCCGGGATGGTCAATCGGTCAGGTGGCGGCGGAGCTCGGGGTGGATCAGAAGGGAGGCTCGTCGGAGGTGCCGCCGGCGCGTTCCAGCCGCCGCCACCGCCGCCGCGCGCCGCTGCTGCCGCGGCGAGCCGGGGCCGCCGAGGCCCACGGGTCGTTGTCGGCACGCCGCGCCGCCGCCGAAGCCGCCGCCGCCGCCGCCGCGCTGGGTCTTGGTGACCTTCGCGGTGGCGCTGCGCAGGCTCGGGCCGACCTCGTCGACCTCGATCTCGTAGACGGTGCGCTTCTCGCCCTCCTTGGTCTCGTAGGACCGCTGCTTGAGCCGGCCCTGGACGATGACGCGCATGCCGCGCTGGAGGGACTCGGCGACGTTCTCCGCCGCCTGGCGCCAGACGTTGCAGGTGAGGAAGAGGCTCTCGCCGTCCTTCCACTCGTTGGTCTGCTTGTCGAGGTACCGCGGGGTCGAGGCGATGCGGAACTTCGCCACGGCCGCACCGCTGGGGGTGAAGCGCAGCTCGGGGTCGTCGACGAGGTTGCCGACGAGGGTGATGACGGTGTCGCCTGCGGCCATGGTCGGTTGGCTCCTTCGCTCAGCGCTGGTCGGGGCGGATGACCTTGGTGCGCAGCACGGCCTCGTTGAGGTTCAGCTGGCGGTCGAGCTCCTTGACGGTCGCGGGCTCGGCCTGCAGGTCGACGACGGCGTAGATGCCCTCGGTCTTCTTGGCGATCTCGAAGGACAGCCGGCGACGGCCCCAGATGTCGACCTTCTCGACGCTGCCGCCGTCGTTCTTCACGACGGACAGGAACTGGTCGAGAGCGGGAGCGACGGTGCGCTCCTCGAGGTCGGGGTCGAGGATGACCATCAGTTCGTAGTGACGCATGCGGACAACCCACCTCCTCTGGACTCGGCGGCCACGGTCTCTCCGTGGCAGGAGGGCTACTGCGTCGTGCCAGTGCTTGATCGCACCGTGGCCGCCGACCAGGTGCTAGCGACTACCGGCGCGCGGCGACAGCCCGAAATCGTCGTCCACAGGCGCGCTCCACGGTGTCGGCGCCCGGTCGTAGGGTCGGACCCGTGACCGCGCTGCGCATCGGTGCCCACGTCGACCAGGCCGACCCGCTCGCCGAGGCGGCCGCCCGCGGCGCCGACCTGGTGCAGATCTTCCTCGGCGACCCGCAGGGCTGGAAGGACCCGACGGTCGCGTACGCCGGGGGAGCCGCCGCCCTGCGCGCCGGCCGCCGCGGCGGCCGGCATCGACCTCTACGTGCACGCGCCGTACGTCCTCAACGTCGCCACCGGCAACAACCGGATCCGCATCCCCAGCCGCAAGCTGCTCGGCCAGCACGCCGCGCTGGCCGCCGAGATCGGCGCCAAGGGGCTGATCGTGCACGGCGGGCACGTCGCTCAAGGACGACGACCCGGAGGGCGGCTTCGACAACTGGGCGCAAGACCTTCGAGCGCTCGACGCCGCCGCTGCCGGTGCTGATCGAGAACACCGCCGGCGGCGACAACGCGATGGCCCGCCGGCTCGACCGGGTCGCCCGGCTGTGGGAGGTCCTCGAGGACCGGGTCGAGCCGCGACGTCCTGGCCAGCGTCGGCTTCTGCCTCGACACCTGCCACGCGCACGCCGGCGGCGAGGAGCTCGCCGGCGTCGTCGACCGGGTCAAGGCCGATCACCGGGCGGATCGACCTGGTGCACGCCAACGACTCGCGGGACGCCTTCGACTCCGGCGCCGACCGGCACGCCAACTTCGGCTGCGGGCCGATCGACGGCGACGACATCGTCGCGGTCGTGGCGGCCGCGGGCGCGCCGGTGGTCGTGCGAGACCCCGGGCGGCGCGGCGGGTCAGGGCGCCGACATCGCCTTCCTGCGCGAGCGCCTGCCCGGCTGAGCCTCGCGCGACCTCGACGCCGGCCTGGGCTCAGCGGCAGCCGGGGGCGAGCGGTCCCGCGCTGCCCGCCGTGGCGCAGGGCACGACGTGGTCGCGCACCCGGCGCAGCGGCCTGCACGAACGTCGCGAGCGACTCGTCGCCCCCGGCCCGCAGCGGCTCGAGCAGCCACTGCTCGATGAGCTCCAGGTGGCCGGGCAGCGACCTCCGCGAGGAGGGCCCGGCCGCGCCTCGGTGACGACCGCGTAGGTCGTCCGCCGGTCGGTGTCGCAGGCCTGCCGCGTCACCAGCCCGCGGTCGACGAGCCGGTCGACCACCCGGGTGACGCCGCTGGTGGTCAGGGTCGTCTGGGCGGTCAGGTCGGTCATCCGCAGCAGCCCGTCGGGGAGCGGGCCAGCCGCAGCAGCACCTCGAACTCCACCGACGCGCCAGCCCGTGCTCGGCCAGCTGGGCCGCCAGCCGTTGCGCGGCGCGCAGGCCAGACCGTCAGCGCTCTCGGCGAGCAGGCCCATGACCGTCAGCCGCTCGTCCTGGCAGCAGCGGCTCGCGTCGGACGTCGAGCGTCGCGGTGGGCTGGTCGGTCACGCTCCATCGTACCGGTACTTGACAACGGGAATGTTGAGCAGGCAATGTTTGCTTCAGCAGACAGTCACAGCACTCCGGCCGACCTCCCGAGAGGACCACCCCTATGACCAACACCCCATGACCACCACCCGAGACCGCCGACATCGCCGTCGAGCAGGCCACCGAGAACGCAGCCGGGCCTCCGCGTCGTCGACGGCGTGACCCTGCCGGCCGCCGGCACCTACGTCCTGGACCCGACCCACACCCGCATCGGCTTCGTCGCCCGCCACCTCATGGTCACCAAGGTCCGCGGCAGCTTCCGCCGAGTTCGAGGGCTCGATCACCGTCGGCGACGACGCGACCGCCTCCGACCGCGCAGGCCACCATCCAGACCGCGTCGATCGACACCGGCACCCCGGACCGCGACACCCACCTGCGCTCCGGCGACTTCCTCGAGGCCGAGAAGTACCCGACGATCACCTTCGCGCAACGCCAGGGTCACCGTCGCAGAAGGGCACCGAGTTCACGGTCGCCGGCGACCTCACCATCAAGGACATCACCCGCGAGGTCGAGCTCGACGTCGAGCTCGACGGCGTCGCGAAGGACCCGTGGGGCAACGAGAAGCTCGCCGTGACCGCCCGCACCGAGATCGACCGCGAGGACTTCGGGATGACCTGGAACGTCGCCCTCGAGACCGGCGGCGTCCTGGTCTCCAAGAAGGTCGTCATCGAGATCGAGGCGCAGGCCGTCCGCCAGGCCTGATCGCTCGCCTGCTGCGCGACCGCCCCGGAGTCGGCTCTCGCGCGCCCGCGGCGCGTCGCGCGTCCGGCGAGGCGGTCGCATCCGGTCGCGGCTCGGCCGCCTGGGTAGCCTCGACCCGTCCGTGACCGCCCGACTGCCCGAGGAGCACCCGCCGCATGGCGCTCGACCGTCCGCCCGATCACGCGCGCGACGAGCACCTCGCGTTCCTGACCGCGCGTCCCGCGCGCGTCGGTGAGCTTCCTGCAGTGCCCGTCGTGGGCCGCGGTGAAGCAGGAGTGGGGCGTCGCAGAGCCTCGGCTGGTACGACGCCGACGGCACCCTCGTCGGCGCCGGGCTGGTGCTGCTGCGCCAGGTGCCGAAGGTCAAGAAGTTCCTCGCCTACCTGCCCGAGGGCCCGGTCATCGACTGGGCGGCCGACGACCTGGCCGGCCTGGCTGACGCCGATGGTCGAGCACCTCAAGGGCGCCGGCGCCTTCGGCGTCAAGATGGGCCCGCTGGTCGCCCGGCGCCGCTGGTCGGCCGCCACGGTCAAGGCAGCCGTCGCCGAGGGCTCGGCCCGGCGGCTCGGCCGACGTACCGCCGGACAGCGACGGACCCGACGGCGCGAGCGGGTGGCGGCCACCCTGCGCGCGCCTCGGGTGGCGGCCGCCGTCGACCGACGAGGGGTTCGCCGCCGGGCAGCCGCAGTACGTCTTCCAGGTGCCGCTCGCCGGCCGCGACGAGGACGAGCTGCTCAAGGGCTTCAACCAGCTGTGGCGGCGCAACATCAAGAAGGCCGACAAGGCCGGCGTCGAGGTGACGCTAGGGCGACCGAGGCCGACCTGCCGGACGTTCCACGCGCTCTACCTGGAGACCGCCGAGCGCGACCACTTCACCGGCCGGCCGCTGTCGTACTTCCAGCGGATGTGGGCGGCGATGCGCGCCGAGGACCCGGACCGCATCCGGCTCTACCTCGCCGCGCCACGAGGGCGACCTGGTGGCCGCGACGACGCTGGTGCGGGTCGGCGCGGCACGCCTGGTACTCCTACGGCGCCTCGTCGACGGCGAAGCGCGAGGTGCGCGGCTCCAACGCGGTGCAGTGGCGGATGCTGCGCGACGCGGAGGCGGCCGGCGCCGACGGTCTACGACCTGCGCGGCATCACCGACACGCTCGCCGAGGACGACCCGCACTTCGGGCTGATCCAGTTCAAGCTCGGCACCGGCGGCGAGGCGGTCGAGTACCTCGGCGAGTGGGACCTGCCGCTGAACAAGGTGCTGTTCAAGGCGTTCGAGGTCTACATGGACGCGTCGACCGGTGAGCGGCGACCGATGACCTTCACGCTGTACGTCGACGAGGACCGCTGGCGCGCGCACCTGCCGTCCGTGGTCGACGCGACGCCGGGCATCGTGCCGGTCATCAAGGGCAACGGCTACGGCCTCGGCAACGCCCGGCTGGCGGCCGAGGCCGCCCGGCTCGGCGTCGACACGGTCGCGGTCGGCACGACCGACGAGCTGCCCGAGGTGCGGCGAGCACTTCGCCGGCGACGTGCTGGTGCTGACGCCCGTCCTACCCGCGCCGTGCGAGGACGACCCGACCGGCCGGGTGATCCGGACGGTCGCGCACCTCGACGACGCTGCGGGCCGGCGGCGGTGCCCGGGTGGTCGTCGAGGCGATGACCTCGATGCGCCGGCACGGCCTGCCGGCCGAGCGACGTGCCGTCGGCTGGCCGGGCTGCTCGACGGCGTACGGCTGGAGGGCTCGCGCTTCCACCTGCCGATGGACCGGCACGGCGGCTACCAGCCCGGCGGCCGAGGTGGCCGTCTGGCTGGAGCGCTTCGACCGCTGCCGGGCGTGCCGACCGACACCGCGTGGGTCAGCCACCTGACGGCGCGCCGAGCTGGCCGGGCTGCGCGAGCGACTTCCCGGCGACGACGTTCCGGCCGCGGATCGGCACCGCGCTGTGGCTCGGCGACCGCGGCGCGCTCGACGCGCACGCGGCACCGTGCTCGACGTGCACCCGCTGGCGCGCGGCGAGCACTACGGCTACCGGCGGCGGCGGGCGCCGCGCGACCGCCACCTCGTCGTGGTGAGCGGCGGCACGGCGCACGGCGTCGCCCTCGAGGCGCCCGGACGGTGCGCGGGCCGGTCGGCGCGCGGCAAGGCGCTGGCGCGTCGGCACGCTGGCAGCGGCCAACCGCAACCTGTCGCCGTTCACCTGGGCCGGGCGCCAGCGGTGGTTCGCCGAGCCGCCGCACATGCAGGTGTCGCTGCTGCTGCTGCCGGCGTCCGTCGCGCCGCCGGCGATCGGCGACCGAGCTCGTCTGCGACGTCCGGCTCACCACCCTGCACCCCGACCGCGTCGCCCCGGCCTGACCCGCGGCGCACTCAGCCGCTCAGCCGCGTCGCGCGACCGGGTTCAGGTCGCGGCGCGCGGCGCCAGGCGCAGGGCGTCGTCGGCGCCCGTCGAGGACGCCGCCGGCCGGGTCGTCGGCGGCGGTGCCGTCGGGTGCGGGGCGCGGACCGGGTCGTGCTCGGGGCGCAGGATGTCGCGCACCACCATCGCGCACAGCCACAGCGTCGCCGGGACGTGCGCGAGCACCGTGAGCGCCGTACGCCGTCGTCGCTCGAGCGCCCGTTCGGCCGTGCCCGGTGGGTAGCCCGCGAGCAGCAGCCAGGTGCCGACGAAGTGCACCACCTCGCCCGCCTGCCAGATCAGGAAGTCCCGCCACCGCGGCCGGGCCAGCACCGCCAGCGGCAGCAGCCAGAGCACGTACTGCGGCGAGTAGACCTTGTTCGTCAGCAGGAACGCCGCGACGACGAGGAACGCCAGCTGCGGCAGCCGCGGCCGGCGGTCGGCGATCAGCGCGAGCACCGCGATCGCCGCGCAGGCCAGCGCGAACAGCCCGCCCGCCATCAGGTTCAGCGCGTCCGTCCGGCACTGCCGTGACCCTGCTGGCTCGAGCACGAACCAGATCGAGCCGAAGCCGACGCCGCGCTCCTGCTGACAGCCGGTAGAACTTCGCCCACCCGTCGAAGTCGGCCAGCATGACCGGCACGTTGACCGCCGCCCAGCGCGCAGCCGCGGCGGCCAGCGTCGGTCCAGTACTCCCGCATCCGCCCGGCCCGCAGGCACAGCAGCAGCAACGGGCCCGAGCAGGAACAGCGGGTAGAACTTCGTCGCCGCGGCGAGCCCGATCAGTACGCCGGCGGCCGCGGGTCTCTCGCGGGCCCAGGCCAGCATGCCCGAGGGAGAGCAGCGCGACGGCGTACAGGTCCCAGTTGATCGTCGCCGGCCAGCGCCAGCGCCGGCGCGACGGCGAACATCGCGGCGTCCCACGGGCGTCGCCCGGCGAGCAGAGCGGTCGCCGCCACGGCGATCCGCCGCAGCACAGCGCCAGCCCGAGCGCGTTGATGTCGAAGTACCACTTGGTGCGCTTCGCGGCGTCGTCCGACGACGGCACCAGCTTGGCCGACAGCCACATCGCCGCGCCGGTCAGCACCGGGTACTCGACCTGCTGCTCGCGGCTGCTGCCCGATGTAGGGACGTCGCCCGTCAGCCAGGCCGCGGCCGTAGTACAGCGGCGGGATGTCGCTGTAGCAGGCGTGGGTGTAGACGCCCGGCGCGCTCCACGCGTGGTCGCGGCACCAGTCCTTCTGCACCAGACCGACCCCGCAGGTGAGGAAGGTCAGCGCCAGCAGCACCCGCAACGGCGTCCACCACGCGCGGGCCGGCGACGCGCGCCGACCCGAGCGGCCCGCCGACGACCTCGCTGCCCGCCGTACGACGGGGTCGTCGCGCGACGGCGCGGACGATCGTCGTCGCGCGTGATCACCCGCTAGCCGCCATCGTCCCCGCCGTCGTCGCCCTGCGTGCCGTTGTCCGGAGGTTCCAGACTCGGCGAGATGACGACGGTGCCCGGTGGCGACTCGCCGGGCGACGGCGTCGTGGGCACGCTCGGTCGGCGGGACGCACCGTCGTCGGTCGCGGTCGGCGTCGGCGTCTCGGTGGTCGGTGTCTCGGTCGGCGTCTCGGTCGGCGACGGCGTCGGAGGTCGGCTGCGGGTTGACGGTCTCGCCGACGTTCGGCGCGGCTCCGGGAAGTCCTTGACCGCCTTGCCCTGCATCGCCGCCGTCATGAAGGCCGTCCAGATCCGCGCGGGGTACTCGCCGCCGAAGAACGTCGGCAGGCCGCCGACGCCGTCGAGGTCGGCCCGGCCGGTGCCCTTGTAGAAGTCGACCGCCGCCGCCGAGCTGCGGCGTGTAGCCGACGAACCACGCCGACGTCGTGGTGTCCGGCCGCAGCGCCGCGGTGCCGGTCTTGCCCGCAGCCGGGCCGGCCGAGCGACTGCGCCTCGGTGCCGGTGCCGTTCTCCACCACCTGCTGCAGCGCGTAGCTCACGTCGGCCATCACGTCCTCGTCGAACGCGCGGGTCCGTCTTCGGCTTCGGCCTTGTAGCGCGTGCCGCCGTTGGCGCCCTTGACCTCGTCGCACCGTCGTGCCACGGCGCGGCCTCGCCCTGCGCGGCGAACGTCGCGTAGGCGTTGGCCATGTCGATGTTGCGCACCGACGCGGTGCCCAGCGGGATGACCGCGTTCGGCCTCGAGCCCCGGGGTGTCCTCCGGGATGCCGGCGTCGACGGCAGCCTCGACCACCTTGCGGGTGCCCATCTCGAGCGTCAGGTCGACGTAACGCCGTGTTGATGGAGTCCTCGGTGGCCTTGACCAGGTCGACCGACGGTGCCGTAGTCGTTGTCGAACTCGTTGTTGACCTCCTTGTCGGTGCCCGGCAGCGTCGAGCGGCGAGTTGCCGTTGAACCGGCTCTTGCAGGCTGATGTCGTCGCGCAGCGCCGCCGCTCAGCGCGAACGGCTTGAACGCCGAGCCCGGCTGCACCCGGGCCTGGGTCGCCTCGTTGAGCTGGCCGGCCTCGGACCCGCCGTACATCGCGACGACCGCACCGGTGCCCGGCTGCACCGCGGACAGACCGATGTGCACGTTGCGCGCGTTCTCCCGCGGCCGCTCCTGGCGCACCGCCCGCACCGCCGCCCGCTGCGACCTTGCGGTCGAAGGTCGACGTGACCCGCAGGCCGCCGAGGTCGATGTCCTGGTCGCTGAAGCCGCTGCGCCTTGAGCTCGCGCCGGACGGTGTCCAGCAGGTAGTAGTCGGTGCCGCCCTTGGGCTTCTTCGGGTCGGCCAGTCTTCGGCACCTGCATGCCGGCGCGCTCGCCGGCGTCGGCAGCCAGCCCTTGGTGACCATGCCGTCGAGCACGTAGTCGAAGCGGCCCTGCAACCGCTCGGCGTCGTCGTCCGGGTCGTAGTTGGCCGGCGACCGGATCACCGAGGCGAGGACCGCGCCCTCGCTCGACCGTGAGGTCCTTGGCGGCCTTGCCGAAGTAGGTCTGCGCGGCGGTCTCGATGCCGTAGGCGCCGCGACCGAAGTAGATGGTGTTCAGGTAGTCCTCGAGGATCTTGTCCTTGTCGTCGCGGCGGGCCAGCTTCACCGCGATGAAGAACTCCTTGAACTTGCGGGTGTAGGTGCGCTCCTGCGGACAGGTAGGCGTTCTTCGCGTACTGCTGGGTGATCGTCGACCCGCCCTGGGTGGCGCCGCCGCGCACGTTGGTCCAGAAGGCCCGCGCGATGCCGGTCGGCGAGATGCCGCGGTTCTCGTAGAACGAGCGGTCCTCGGCGGCGAGCACCGCCTTCTGCACGTGGTCGGGCACCTGGTCCAGCGCGACGATGATGCGGTTCTGCTCGCCGAACCGGCCGATCTCGGTCTTGCCGTTGTCGAAGTAGACGATCGTGGTCTGGGCGCTGATCAGGTCGTTCGGCTGCGGGATCGGCGTCGCCGCGTAGGCGACGCCGATCAGCGCCACCAGGGCAGAGGAAGCCCACGCCGCAGAGCGCGAGGAACTGCTCGCCAGGAGGGCACCCAGCGGCGGACGCCGTCGTAGTCCTGGCGGGGGTAGTCGACTCTCATCGGGCTCGCTGGTTCGGCTCACGGTGTTCGGCACGGTGTTCAAGGTGCAGGTCCGGCGACGGCAGGGGCAGTGTGGCGGCGGGCGCCAGACTAACGACGCGGGCTGGACCTACCCCTTGGAGGCGCCGCCCGAACTGGCGCCGGCGCCCGCGTGCTTCGCGGCGTGCCCGGTGCCCGCTCCGGCGCATCGCGGCGGCACTCCGTCACCCAGGACGTAGGACTGCACCAGGTGGTTCCAGCCGCAGCCGCGCGCAGACCTCGACGACGTACACCCGGAACTCGCCGTGCTCGTGGGCCATCTCGCTCGAGCTCGGCGCGGCCCTTGACCCGGCCCTCGAGTACTGCCCGAGCTCGTCGCCGTACACGTAGCTCACGTGCGACCAGCCGCTCGCGGCGGCAGACCGGGCAGTCGCGGCCGGTGGGCTCGCCGTGGAACCGGGCGGCCCGCAGCAGGTAGGGATGGGCGTCACAGACGTCCTGCGGCATGATCGGTCCGCCCGGTGCCCGCCCGAGCAGCGCGTCGAGCGTCGCGCGGCGGGCCAGCCCGTAGTCGACCACCGACCGCTGGGACCACACACAGCCGAGCGTACGACCGGGCGCCCGGTGCCGGTGTCGCGTTTCGTCCCGACCCGTCGGCTTGCCATCGGCGGCGTTCTGCGCCTATCGTCGCGATGTATCGGTTCGATACATCAGGCGGTACGACGGGGAGGTGCGACGGTGGCCAAGCGCGTCCGACGTCCTCGAGTTCGCCGTCCTCGGCCTGCTGCACGAGAGCCCCCTGCACGGCTACGAGCTGCGCAAGCGGCTCAACGCCGTCGCTCGGGTCGTTCCGGGCGTTCTCCTACGGCTCGCTCTACCCCTGCCTCAAGGAGCTGCTCGGCCGACGGCTTGATCACCGAGGACACCTCGGCCGAGCGGTGCCCGGCGCCGGCCGGCAAGCGGTCGCGGATCGTCTACCAGCTCACGGCCGAGGGCAAGGAGCACTTCGCCAGGACCTGCTCGCCGAGAGCGGCCCCTCCGCCTGGGAGGACGAGGGCTTCGGCGTGCACTTCGCCTTCTTCGGCCGCACCGACGCCGCAGACCCGGCTGCGCATCCTGGAAGGCCGCCGATCGCGGCTGGAGGAGCGGGTCGACGGCTTCCGGGCCGCGCTCGCCCGCACCCGCGAGCGGCTCGACAGCTACACCCTCGAGCTGCAGCGGCACGGGCTGGAGTCGTCGAGCGCGAGGTGCGCTGGCTCTCCGAGCTGATCGACGACGAGCGGCGACGCCGCGAGTCCACAGACGATCCGGGCAACGTGCCCGGTCCCAGCAACGGTGCCGGGGCAGACGTCCCACACCGGCACCACACAGAACACCGAGAAGGAGCACCCATGGGTTCGGTACGCGTCGCCATCGTCGGCGTCGGCAACTGCGCCGCGTCGCTGGTCCAGGGCGTCGAGTACTACAAGGACGCCGACCCGCAGAGCCGGGTGCCCGGCCTCATGCACGTCCAGTTCGGCGAGTACCACGTCCGTGACGTCGAGTTCGTCGCCGCGTTCGACGTCGACGCCAAGAAGGTCGGCCATGGACCTCGCCGACGCCATCGCCGCCAGCGAGAACAACACCATCAAGATCTGCGACGTGCCGCCCACCGGCGTCACCGTGCAGCGCGGCCACACCCTCGACGGCCTCGGCAAGTACTACCGCGAGACCATCACCGAGTCCGACGAGGAGCCGGTCGACGTCGTGCAGGTGCTCCGCGACACCAAGGCCGACGTCCTCGTCTGCTACCTGCCCGTCGGCTCCGAGGACGCCGCGAAGTTCTACGCGCAGTGCGCCATCGACGCCGGCGTCGGCTTCGTCAACGCGCTTCCGGTCTTCATCGCCGGCACCCCGGAGTGGGCGAAGAAGTTCGAGGACGCCGGCGTGCCGATCGTCGGCGACGACATCAAGTCGCAGGTCGGCGCCACCATCACGCACCGCGTGCTGGCGAAGCTGTTCGAGGACCGCGGCGTGATCCTCGACCGCACCTACCAGCTCAACGTCGGCGGCAACATGGACTTCAAGAACATGCTCGAGCGCGACCGCCTCGAGTCGAAGAAGATCTCCAAGACCCAGGCCGTCACCAGCAACATGGAGAACAAGCTCTCCGCCCGCAACGTGCACATCGGCCCGTCGGACTACGTGCAGTGGCTCGACGACCGCAAGTGGGCCTACGTCCGGCTCGAGGGCCGCAACTTCGGCGACGTCCCGCTGAACCTCGAGTACAAGCTCGAGGTCTGGGACTCCCCGAACTCCGCCGGCGTCATCATCGACGCGCTGCGCTGCGCGAAGATCGCCATGGACCGCGGCATCGGCGGCCCGATCCTGTCGGCGTCGAGCTACTTCATGAAGTCGCCGCCCGAGCAGTACGACGACGACACCGCGCGCGACAAGGTCGAGGCAGTTCATCCGCGGCGAGGTCGAGCGCTAGGCACGCAGCACCGCCGACCCGCACGACAGCAGAGCGGACCGGTTCCCGTCCCCGTCAGGGGCACGCGGGCCGGTCCGCTTCGTCGTACGGCCCGCGCTACCCGCCGTACGCTCCGGGGCATGTCCTTCGCCGGCGACCTGCGGGCCGTCCTGCGGCACCGGGACTTCCGCCGGCTGTTCGCGACCCGGCTCACCTCGCAGGCCGCGGACGGCGCGTTCCAGGCCGCGCTGGCCAGCCTCTTCTTCTTCTCGCCGGAGCGGCAGACCTCGGCGGGCAGCGTCGCCGCGGCGTTCGCGACGCTGCTGCTGCCGTACTCGCTCGTCGGCCCGTTCGCCGGCGTGCTGCTCGACCGCTGGCGGCGCCGCAGATCCTGGTCGTCGCCAACCTGCTGCGCACGGTGATGGTCCTCGGCGTCGCCGGCGCTCAGCGCGGCCGACGTGACCGGCGTCCCGCTGTACGTCGCGGTGCTCGCCTGCCTGTCGGTGAACCGGTTCTTCCTGGCCGGGCTGTCGGCCGCGCTGCCGCACGTCGTGACGCCGCGACGAGCTGGTGATGGCCAACTCGGTGTCGACCACGACCGGCACGATCGTCGCGATCCTCGGCGGCGGCATCGGCTTCGGGCTGAAGAAGCTGCTCGGCGAGGGCAGCACGGCCGACGCGCAGGTGATCGTGGTCGCCGCGCTGGTCTACGCGCTGGCGGCCGGCGCTCGCGGCCCGGATGGACCGCGACCTGCTCGGCCCGGACCTGGCCAGCCGAGCCGCCCGCAGACCCGCGAGGCCGTACGCCGGGTCGCCCGCGGCCTGGTCGACGGCGCCCGGCACGTCTGGCACCACCGGCCGGCCGGCCACGCGCTGGCGGCCATCGGCGCGCACCGGTTCTTCTACGGCGTCTCGACGATCACCGGCGATCCTGCTGTTCCGCAGCCTACTTCAACGACCCGGACGACGTCGACGCCGGGCTCGCCGGACTGGCGACGGCGTTCGCGGCGTCCGGCATCGGGTTCTTCCTCGCGGCCGTGGTCACGCCCGAGGCGACGCAGCGGGTGCGCAAGCAGACCTGGATCGTCATCTGCTTCGTCGATGGCCGCCGTGGTCGAGGCGGTGTTCGTGGTGGCGCTGAGCGAGTGGCTGCTGCTGGTCGGCGCCTTCGTGATCGGCGTCGCCGCGCAGGGCTCGAAGATCTGCGTCGACACGATCGTGCAGGACCTCGGTCGACGACGCGTACCGCGGCCGGGTGTTCTCGTTCTACGACGTCATCTTCAACATCGCGTTCGTGTCGGCCGCGGCCTTCGGCGCCGTGGCGCTGCCGGCCGACGGCAACTCGCCGCGCCGTCTTCGCCGTCGTCGCCGTCGGGTACGCCGTCACCGCCGTCGTCTACGCCCGCGCCACCAAGCACCTCACCGCCCGCACCGCAGAGGCCGCCGTCTAGCTGCTCGCGTTCGACCACGTATGGCAGGCGTATCGGTCACTTCGCGAGGCACCTGCGCCTGGCAAAGTGCCCACTCGCCTGCCATACGTGGTCAACGGGCAGGCGGCGGTCAGGACTCGGCTGCTGGGCGGCCCACCAGCGGCGGAGCTCGGCCTCGGCCTCGTCGCGCGGACATCGGGCCGCTGCTCCAGGCGCACCTCCTGAGGTGCCGCCACGCCTTGCCGACCACCGGGCCGGGCGGCACGCCGAGGATCTGCCATGATCGCGTTGCCGTCGAGGTCGGGCCGGATCGCGTCGAGCTCCTCCTGCTCGCGCAGCCGGGCGATCCGCTCCTCGAGGTCGTCGTAGGTCCGGCGCAGCGCCTCGGCCTTGCGCCGGTTGCGGGTGGTGCAGTCCGAGCGGGTCAGCTTGTGCAGCCGGTCGAGCAGCGGCCCGGCGTCGGCGACGTAGCGGCGCACCGCCGAGTCGGTCCACGCCCCGGTGCCGTAGCCGTGGAAGCGCAGGTGCAGCTCGACCAGCCGGGACACGTCCTCGATGACGTCCTTGGGGAAGCGCAGCGCCTGCAGCCGCGCGCGGGTCAGCTTCGCGCCGACCACCTCGTGGTGGTGGAACGAGACCCCGCCGTCCTTCTCGAACCGCCGGGTCTTCGGCTTGCCGACGTCGTGCATCAGCGCGGCGAGCCGCAGCACCAGATCCGGGCCCGTCGGTGCTCCAGCGCGATCGCCTGCTCGAGCACGGTCAGCGTGTGCTCGTAGACGTCCTTGTGCCGGTGGTGCTCGTCGATCTCCAGGCGCCAGCCGCGGCAGCTCCGGCAGCACCTGCTCGGCCAGCCCGGTGTCACCAGCAGCGCCGAGCCCGGCCCGCGGGTCGGCCGAGAGCAGCAGCTTGGTCAGCTCGTCGCGGACCCGCTCGGCCGAGACGATCGCGATCCGGCTCGGCCATCGCGGTCATCGCCTCGACCACCGCCGGGTCGACCGCGAAGCCCGAGCTGGGCGGCGAACCGGGCGGCCCGCATCATCCGCAGCGGGTCGTCGCTGAAGGAGTCCTCCGGCCGGCCCGGCGTCCGCAGCAGCCCGGCGGCCAGGTCGTCGAGCCCGCCGTACGGGTCGACGAACGTCGCTGCCGGCAGCGCCACCGCCATCGCGTTGACCGTGAAGTCGCGGCGGCGCAGGTCCCCGTCGAGGGTGTCGCCGTAGGTCACCTCGGGCTTGCGGGAGTCGTCGCGGTAGACCTCGTCGCGGTACGTCGTGATCTCGATCACGATGCTCGCCCTTGCGGGCACCCACGGTGCCGAAGGCGATGCCGACCTCCCACCAGGCGTCCGCCCAGCCCTTCACCAGCTCGCGGACCACCTCGGGGCGGGCGTCGGTGGTGAAGTCGAGGTCCGGGCCTCGCCGGCCGAGCAGCAGCGTCGCGCACCGAGCCGCCGACCAGCGCCAGGCTGTGGCCCGGCGCGGCGAAGCGTCTCGCGCCAGCTCGTCGAGCAGCGGCGTGACGCGCGACCAGCCCGGCCGCGAGCCGTCGCCGCGCGGCGGACAGGTCGAGCGGCGCGGCGGCTGCAGGGACGTCGGGCACGGGAGGGAAGGGTACGGCGGTACGCCGCCGCCCGGGCCGCCCGCGGGCTCCCGGGACCGCTCCCGGCGGCCTGGCTACGATCGACAGATGGCCCGCTCCCCGTCGTCCCGCCGGTCCCGGCGCGCCGGCGACCGGCCGGCGCGGGCTGCGCAAGGTCGAGGAGACCTCGGCGGGCGGGCTGGTCGTCGACCGCACCGGCGGCACGCCGCGGGTGGCGCTGATCGGCCGGGTCGACCGGCGCGGCCGGCTGCTCTGGTCGCTGCCCAAGGGCCACCTCGAGGCCGGCGAGACCGCCGAGGACGCCGCCGTCCGCGAGGTCGAGGAGGAGACCGGCATCCGCGGCCGGGTGCTGGCCGCGCTCGGGCACCATCGACTACTGGTTCGTCGCCGACGACCGGCGGATCCACAAGACCGTGCACCACTACCTGCTCGAGGCCTCCGGCGGCGAGCTCAGCGACGAGGACGTCGAGGTCGACGAGGTGGCCTGGGTGCCGCTCGGACGAGCTCGCGCGAGCGCCTGGCGTACGCCGGTGAGCGGCGGCTCGCCGAGACGGCGGCCGGACCTGCTCGCGGACTCGGCATGACCGCCGGCCCACGCGAGTTCCGTCGCGCTGGGCGGTCCTCGGCGGCGCTCGCCGCTGCTCGCTCGCCACCGGCTGCCGTCGGGTGCCTGCCGGCCAGCCAGTCGCCGACGCGGCCGGCGGCGTACGGATCGCGCTCAGCAGCCTGACCCCGGCCGTCGCGACGGCGGGGTCGACGCTGCGCGTCGCCGGGCACGGTGACCAACACGCGGCAAGCGGGCCGTGCGCGACGTCGAGGTCCGGCTGCGGCTGTCCGACACCCGGCTGAACAGCCGGGCCGAGCTCGCCGCCGTCGATGGACGGCGCAGGTCGCCAGCCGCGACGGCCAGGTCGTCGTCGAGCAGCCGCTGCCGGACCTGCCGCCCGGCGGCACCGTCAGTCCTCGACCTCAGCCTGGAGCTGGACGAGCTGCCGAGCCTGACCGAGTTCGGCGTCTACGTGCTCGGCATCGAGGTGCGTCGGGACCCGCGGCGGCGGCCACCGGCCGGCTCGCCATCACCCGGACCCTGCTGCCGTGGGTGCCGGCCACCACCGACTTCCAGCCCGACCGGCTTCAGCTGGGTCTGGCCGCTCGTGCGACGTCCCGGTCCGGCTGGCCGACGGCACCTTCGCCGACGACTCGCTGGCCGCCGCGATCGCTCCCGGCGGCCGGCTGGACCGGCTGCTCCAGTCCGGCGCCGCCCTCAGCGAGGGCGCGGCGGTGACCTGGGCCATCGACCCCGACCTGGTCGAGACCGTCGCCGACATGGGCGACGACAACGGCTACCAGGTCGCCACCCCCGACAACGGCACCGTTGCCGGGCGGCGGCGGCGGGCTGGCCCGGCAGCTGGCTGGACCGGCTGCGGATCGCGACCGCCGGGCGAGGACGTGCTGCCCCTGCCGTACGCCGACCCCGACCTGGTCGCGCTGACCGACACGGCCTGCAGGGTGACGCTCGGGCACGGCCCGGATCGACGGCGCCACGGTCCTGGCCGAGCTGCTGCCGCGGCCAGCCTGGTCGACCGACATCGCCTGGCCGATCGACGGCTACCTCGACCGGGACACCCTGGACGCCCTCGGCCGGGAGGGCGTGACCGCGACCGTCCTGGACGGCCGGGCCCTGCCCACCGACCATCGACCTCAGCTACACGCCGTCCGGCCGGGCGCCGGCTGGCGCCGCTCCGGGCGGATCGCGGCGCTGCTCGCCGACCCCGTCGCTGGCCGACCTGCTCGCCCGGACCCGGCCGCGGCCCCGTCGCCGTGCTGGCGGCGCAGCGGTTCCTCGCCGAGACCGCGATGATCACCTCCGAGCTGCCGAGCACCGGCACCGGCGCGCACCATCGTGGCGATGCCGCCGCGCCGCTGGGACCCGCCGCAGGAGTTCCTCGACCAGCTGGTCGCACCGTGGGCCGCGGCGCCGTGGGCCGCGCCGGTGAGCCTGCGCGAGCTGGCCGCGGCTCGCCCCGCCGGAGGTCGACCGGCAGCCGCTGCGCTACCCGCGCGCCGCAGCGCCGCGCCGAGCTGCCGACGTCGACTACCTGCGCGCCGTCGGCACCATGCGAGGCCGGCATCGACAACTTCCGTGGCGTGCTCACCGATCCTCGACCAGCCGGTGCCCGGCAGCAGCGCCCTGCTGATCCCGGTCTGCAGAGCTCGCAGCCCGGCTCGAGTCGTCCTGGTGGCGTGGCCGCGACGCCGCGCAGCATCCGGCTGGACCGCGAGAAGCGCTACCTGAAGGCGACCGCGCGAGCTCGGTGCACGTGCAGCCCGGGCAGCTTCACGTTCGGCAGCAAGTCCGGCATGATCCCGCTCACCATCGTCAACGGCCTGACCCAGGAGGTCGCGGTCGTGCTCCGGCTCGACCCGCAGACCCCCCGGCTGCGCTCGGTGCGCGTCGAGCCGCAGACCATCGGCCCGAACCAGAAGCTCCAGGTGCCCGTGCCCGCCGAGCGCGGTCGCCGGCGGCCCGGTCGTCGTCGACGCGCAGCTGCACACCAGCGGCGGGGCGCCCTACGGCCAGCCGGTGCCGCTGCGGGTCACCATCACGCAGTATCGGCACGGTGGCGCTGTACATCACCGGTCGCGGCGGCCGTCGTCCTGTTCCTCGCCGCGGGCATCCGGGTCGTCGCCGGGTGCGCGTCGCCCGGCGCGCGGCGCCGGGCCGGACGAGCCGGCCCCGGCCAGAGTCCACCGAGGTGCCGGCACGAGCGGCACCGACCGGCCGCCGACGACGTGCCGCCGACCACGACGCCCCGACCGACGCCGCCGGCCGGCCGACCCGCGGGAGCCGACTGCCGCGAGCCCGCCCGACGCCACGCCTGGTCCGCTCGCTCGCAAGCGTGATGGCGGCCGGGACGGTGGTCTCCCGCGCCCTCGGCTTCGCGCGCAGCGCGGTGCTCGCCGCGGCCCTGGGCTCGGCGCTGACCGCTCGACGCTTCACGTCGCCAACACGGTGCCCAACATCATCTACATCCTGCTCGCCGGCGGCGTCCTCAACGCGGTGTTCGTCCCGCAGCTGGTGCGGGCGATGAAGGACGGCGCCGAGCGCGTCGCGGGCCTACACCGACCGGCTGCTGACCCTCGCCGGGCTGGTCCTGCTCGGCATCACCGTCGTCGCGACCGCTCGCCGCGCCGCTGGTCATCGAGCTCTACACGGCCGACAGCTGGACCGCGCCGAGGACGCGCACGTCGGCGACGCTGTTCGCCGTTCTGGTGCCTGCCGCAGATCTTCTTCTACGGCGCTCTACACGATGCTCGGCCAGGTCCTCAACGCCCGCGGCAGCTTCGGGCCGATGATGTGGGCGCCGATCGTCAACAACCTGGTCGCCATCGTCACCGGCCTGGTGTTCATCGCCGCTCTTCACCGTCGACCCGAGTCGACCCGTCGTCGCTGTCCACGCGGCGCGATCGCCCTGCTCGGCGCCGGGCACCACGCTCGGCGTCGCGCTGCAGGCCGCTGGTCCTGGTGCCGGTGCTCCGGCGCGACCGGCTTCGGCTACCGGCCGCGGTTCGACTTCCGCGGCGTCGGGCCTCGGCCGGGCCGGCGACCTCGCGAAGTGGACGCTGCTGTTCGTGCTGGTCAACCAGCTCGCCTACGTCGTGATCGTCAACCTGGCCGCTCGGGCCGACGTGGACGCCGCCAGCGACGTCCTCGACTACGGCGTCGGCTACGCCGCCTACGCGAACGCCTACCTGATCTTCATCCTGCCGCACTCGATCATCACCGTCTCGGTGGTGACCGGGCTGCTGCCCGCGGCTGAGCCGGGAGGCCGCCGACGGCGACCTGGCGCGCGGTCCGGCGCCTCGCTGTCCGAGGCCTGGCGGCTCACCGGCGTCGGCGTCGTCGCGGCCGCGGCCGCCCTGGTCGCGCTGGGCCCGGACCTGACCGGGATCCTGTACTCCGGCACCGTCGGTCCGGACGGCGCGCAGCTACATCGGCCTGGTCGCCGCGGCCTTCGCCCTCGGGCCTGCCGGCCTTCTCCGCGCAGTACGTCGCGCTGCGCGGCTTCTACGCCTTCGAGGACACCCGGACGCCGTTCCTGCTGCAGGTCGTGATCGCCGGCACCAACGTCTGCCTCGCGCTGGCTGGCCTACGCCGTGCTGCCGCTGCGCTGGCGGATGGTCGGGGTCGCGCTCGCCTACGCCGTCACCTACGTCGTCGGCCTGGCCCTGTCGACGGCGGTCCTGCGCCGCCGGACCGGTGGGCTGGACGGCCGCCGGGTGGTCCGCACACTACGTGCGGCTGGTGCGTCGCCGCGAGTCCCCGCCGGCCTGCTCGGCTGGACGGTCGTCCTGGGCTGTCGGGCCGGGCCCTCGGCGACGGCTTCGTCGGCTCGCTGGTGTCGCTGGCGGCCGGCGGTCTGGTGCTGCTGGCGGTCTACGTCGGCGTCGCCCGGGCCCTGCAGGTGGCCGAGCTGACGGCCCTGCTGGCCAGGTGCGGCTCGGCCCGCGGCGCTGACCGGCGCCGGAGCGCTCAAGGCGGGCCGGTCCGGCCGTCCGACAAGACCATGCGCTCTGCCCTGCACCACCGTCCGCTCTGCCGCGAGCCCGGCGACGACCGCGGCGACATCGTGCTGGGCTGGCTCACCAAGCTCGTCGTCGTGCTCGGCCTCGTCGGGCATCGTGCTCTTCGACGCCATCTCGGTCGGCACCACGGCGAGCGTCTCGCGACCAGGGCAACTACGCCGCCCGCGAGGCGTCGAGACCTGGCAGCGACGAAGGACCTCCAGCAGGCCTACCTCGCCGCGGCCGCCGCGGCCGACCGAGCAGAACCCCGCAGAACGTCGTGTCGACCCGAAGAACTTCACGCGTCGACCCGGACGGCACGGTCCACCTGGTGGTCAGCCGGAGGCGCCGACCCTGGTCCTCTTCCGCTGGGGCCGCACGGCCGAGTGGGCGCACGTCAGCCGCGACGGCGCAGGGCCGCAGCGTCGCCTGACCGCGCCGCGCCGCAGGACTGACCGGCGCGGACAGCGGGGTAGGCCGCAGCCTACGATGGGCGGGCCTGCCGACGCAGGCGTCGCCACGCGCGCTGTCCTCGAGGAGTTCCGTGTCGCCCGACGCCGTCGAGCCGGGCACCCGGCTCGTCGACCGCTACCGCCTCGAGGAGCACCTCGGCGAGGCCGGCACGCGGACGTCGTACTGGCGGGCCCAGGACGAGCTGCTCGACCGACCGGTCGGCGTCTGCCTGCTCGCCGGCCGCCGACGAGCACGCCGAGCGGGTCCTGCGCGCCGCCCGCCGCGCGGCCGCCCTCACCGACGCCCGGTTCCTGCGGGTGCTGGACGCCAGCGAGGTCGACGGCGGTCGTCTACGTCGTCAGCGAGTGGGTCAGCGCCACCAACCTGGTCGACCTGCTCGCCGACGGCCCGCTGCCCGCCGGCGAGGCGCGGTCGCTGGGCATCGACCTCGCCGAGGCCCTGACCGCCGCGCACGCAGGCCGGGCTGGCGCACCTGTGCCTGCAGCCCGGAGCACGTGCTGCGCACGACGCACGGCCAGGTGAAGCTCGCCGGGCTCGCCGTCGACGCCGCGGTGCGCGGCGTGGCCGACGCCGGCGAGGCCGACGCGGCCCGGCGCGACGCCTGGGGTGCGGCGGCGATCCTCTACGCCGCCCTCACCGCCCGGTGGCCCGGCGGCGACCGGCACCGGCCTGCCGCCGGCCCCCCGCGACGGCGCCGGCTGTGCAGCCCGCGGCAGGTGCGCGCCGGCGTCCCGCACGACCTGGACGAGCATCGCCTGCCGCGCCCTGGACATCCCCGGCCGGCACGACCGAGCCGCTGCACGAGCCCGGCCGAGCTGGCCCGGGCGCTGAGCCGCCGTGCAGGTGACCACCCGGGTCCCGGTCATCCGCCGGTCGGACGGTCGCCGAGCCGACCCCGCCGTCGTACCAGCCGTCGCACCTCGCGCCGTACGACGACCAGGCGACCCGGCCGCCGCAGCCGCGCCGCCGTGCTGGCCTGGGCCGCGGTCCTCGCTCGTCCTGGTCGTCGGCTTCGCGCTGGCCGGCTGGCAGCTCGTGATGACCGCGCTGGACGGCGACGGCGCATCCGGCGACGACGAGCCGCCGGCGCAGAGCAGCTCGGCGAGCAGCACCGCAGGCCCCCGACGCGGCCGAGCTCGACGGTCCGCGACGTCGCTCAGCTTCGACCCGCCGCCGGAGGGCACGGCGAGGAGAACGACGACCGGGCCGGCCGCGCGATCGACGGCGACCGCTCGACGGTGTGGACGACGAAGAGCTACGACGACCCGTTCGGGCCGACCGGCTCAAGGACGGCGTCGGGCTGGTGCTCGACCTCGGGGCGAGCACCGAAGGTGCGGGTCGGTCACGGTGTGGACCGCGGCGGCACCACCGACCTGGAGGTCCGGGCGGCGAACCAGCTGCGGCGACCGCGCTGGACGACTTCGACCCAGTGGCGCAGGCCGTCGACGTCGACGGGCGGGCGACGCTGCGGCCGACCGAGACCCGTGCGCGCGCGCTACCTGCTGGTCTGGCTCACGTCGGCTGCCGGTCGCCGACGGCTCGCGCTACCGCGGCTCGATCGCCGAGATCGCGGTCCGCGCAGCTGACCGGCGCGCTTGAGCGCCGCACGCTGACCTGCCGACCTGAGCCGGGGACGCGCGCTGCCGACCTAGGGGGCGCCGTCACGGACGACGGTCGGTAGCGCGTGGGGTCAGGACGGAGTCGGAGCGTGGCGGGTCGAGGACCCGCACGCGAGCCGACGCCGCGCTCCTGCAGGCCCACGCCGACGGCGACCCGGACGCGTTCGGCGAGCTGGTCCGCCGGCACCGCGACCGGCTGTGGGCCGTCGCGCTGCGCACCCTCGGGCGACCGCGAGGAGGCCGCCGACGCCGCTGCAGGACGCCCTGCTCTCCGCGTTCCGCGCCGGCCGCAGCGGCGGCCGCGCTTCCGCGGCGACGTCGGCCGTGACCACCTGGCTGCACCGCATCGTCGTCAACGCCTGCCTGGACCGGGTCCGCCGGCGCGCGGCCCGGCCGACCGACCCGCTGCCCGAGCAGGACGCTGCCGGCGCGCGGCGGACGCCCTCGCCGCCGCGGGTCACCGCGCTCGACGTCGAGGCGGCGCTGGCGCACCCTGCCCGTCGAGCAGCGCGCGCCCTGGTCCTGGTCGACATGTACGGCTGGTCGGTCGAGGACGCCGCCGAGGTGCTCGACTGCCCGACCGGCACGGTCAAGAGCCGGTGCGCCCGCGGCCGGGCCCGGCTGCTGCCGCTGCTCCGGGAGGGGAACCGCGGACGCCGCGCCCAGCACGTCACACCGCCGGACTATCCGCCACCAGACCGACCCGAGCACCGCGAGGGAGGTGAGCACCGATGACCGACACGCTGCGGCGGCGGCACGCCGCACCTCGACCCCGACGTGCTCGCCGACCTGCAGGAGGGCCTGCTCGACGCGCCGGCCGCCGACGCCGCGACGGCGCACCTGGCGCGGCTGCGCCACGCTGCCGCGGCGACCTGGCCGCGCTCGACGAGATCCGGACCTGCTCGCCGGCGGCCGCCGCGACGTCGGGCCCGATGCCCGGCGGATCTCGTGGACCGGCTGGACCGGCCCTCGCCGCCGAGGCCGCGGCGCGAGCCCGGCGCCCGGCCGTCGCCAGCACGACCGTCGACGCCGCTGCGGCGCCGGAGACCAGGTCGCCCGCGCGGCATGCGGCTGCTGCAGGCGGCCGCGGTCCTCGTGCTGCTGCTCGCCGGCGCGGGCATCGGCGTCTCGGCGCTGCTCGACGGCGGCGGCGGCGGCAGCGACGACGCCGGCAGCGACCGCGTCGGACGCCGGCGGCGACGGCCGACCGAGACGGCCGACGCGGCGACCTTCCCGGTGACCGCCAGCGGCCGGGACTGGACGCCCGAGACCCTGCACGAGGCGGCGCCCGGAGCTGGTCGACGGCGCGCTCGCCCCGGCCGCCGTCGGCCAGCTCGCGCAGCCGCCGGCGGCCGACGACGACGCCAAGGCTCCGGCGACGACGGCAGCGACCGCAGCCGCGCGCTGGCCGAGCGCGCCGGCCGGCCCGGCTGGCCGGCGGCCCGGCCCTGGCCGACTGCGTCGACCGCGCTCGCCGGCGAGCCGGTGACCCCGCTGGCCGTCGACCTCGCCACGCTGGCAGGGCCAGCCGGCGGCGGTGATCGTGCTGCCCACCCCGGACGACCCGGCCACGGTCGACGTCTGGGTCGTCGCGCCCGAGCTGCTCGCCCGCGGACGCCAAGCTGCTCCACTTCGCCCGCGTGCCGCTGCCCTGACTGCGGCTGCGGGAATCGCCGACCCCTAGGATCGGTTGACGAGCACGACTGCCCGGCTCTCCGGGCGGCCCGGCAGCACCGGAAGGTTGCGCAGGACCGCTGTGGACGACGTACGCAACGTGATCATCATCGGCTCCGGGCCCGCCGGGCTACACCGCCGCGATCTACGCCGCGCGGGCCGACCTGCGCCCGCTGGTGTTCGAGGGCTCGGTCACCGCCGGCGGCGCGCTGATGAACACCACCGACGTCGAGAACTTCCCGGGCTTCCCCGACGGCGTCATGGGCCCGGACCTGATGGACCACCTGCGCAAGCAGGCCGAGCGCTTCGGCGCCGAGCTGGTCACCGACGACGTCACCGCCGTCGACCTCACCGGCGAGATCAAGGTCGTCACCGACGGCGCCGGCGCCGAGCACCGGGCGCGCGCCGTCATCATCGCCACCGGCTCCGGCTACCGCGAGCTCGGCCTGCCGCACGAGAAGCGGCTCTCCGGCCGCGGCGTCTCGTGGTGCGCCACCTGTGACGGCTTCTTCTTCCGCGACCAGGACATCGCCGTCGTCGGCGGCGGCGACACGGCGATGGAGGAGGCCACCTTCCTCACCCGCTTCGCGCGCTCGGTCACCATCGTGCACCGCCGCGACAGCCTGCGCGCGTCGAAGATCATGCAGGAGCGGGCCTTCGCCAACGAGAAGATCCGCTTCCTGTGGGACAGCGAGGTCGTCGACGTCCTCGGCGAGGACAAGGTCGAGCGGCGCTGCAGGTCCGCAACACCGCGCACCGGCGAGGAGTCCGAGCTCGAGGTGACCGGCCTGTTCGTCGCGATCGGCCACGACCCGCGCAGCGAGCTCTTCGCCGGCCAGGTACGCCGCGACGACGAGGGCTACATCCTGGTCGACGCCCCGTCGACGCACACCAACCTCGCCGGCGTCTTCGCCTGCGGCGACGTCGTCGACCACACCTACCGCCAGGCCGTCACCGCGGCCGGCACCGGCTGCTCCGCCGCCCTCGACGCCGAGCGCTACCTCACGTCGCTCGAGGACGCGGCAGCGACCGGCGACCCGGCGCAGGTCGCCCAGGCCGTCGGTCGCGTCTGAGCACGGGAATCCGCCGACCTGCACCGTCCGGGACACCGACGACGCGACCGCTGACCGAACGCACGACCGAGAGGAAGCCCTGTGGGAGCAACACCAAGACCGTCACCGACGACACCTTCAGCGCCGACGTGCTGCAGAGCGACAAGCCGGTGCTCGTCGACTTCTGGGCCGAGTGGTGCGGTCCGTGCCGCCAGGTCTCCCCGATCCTCGAGGAGATCGCCGGTGAGCACGCCGACAAGATCGACGTCGTGAAGCTCAACGTCGACGAGAACCCGCGCACCGCCGCCGAGTACGGCATCACCTCGATCCCGACGATGAACGTCTACCAGGGCGGCGAGGTCGTGAAGACGCATCGTCGGCGCCAAGCCCAAGGCGATGCTGCTGCGCGACCTCGAGGCCTTCCTGTAGATCGGCGACCCCGACGGCACGCCACCGGCGTCCCGGCCCCTGACTGCAGGCCGTCGGGGCCGCACGCGAGCTAGGTCCACCGGTCGCCGCGCGCACCCGATCGTCCCCGACGTACCCGACCTCCCCGAGGAGCGCCCAGCACATGTCGCTCGAGGACGCACGCTACCGCCGCGGCGACGACCGGCGCGGCGGTCGCCGAGATCCGCGCGAAGCTGACCGTGCTCGGCCTGCTCGCCGACGGTGCGGGCGACCGAGCTGCTCGGACCCGACCGGCGCGCTGTTCGACGAGGCGACCGACCGGGCGGTGCGGGCGTTCCAGCAGCAGCGCGGCATCCCGGTCGACGGCATCGTGGGCCCGCAGACGTACCACGCGCTCGACGAGGCCCGCTGGCGCCTCGGCGACCGGATCCTGTTCTACGTCCCGGCCCGGCTGATGGCCGGCGACGACGTCGCCGCGCTGCAGCAGCGGCTGCTCGACATGGGCTTCGACTGCGGCCGGGTCGACGGCCTGTTCGGCGTCGAGACCGAGCAGGCCCTGCGCGAGTTCCAGCGCAACGTCGGCGTCGTGCGCCGACGGCACCTGCGGGCCGGCCACCTTCAAGGCGCTCAACCAGCTCACCCGCACGGTCGTCGGCGGCCGCCCGCACGCGATGCGCGACTCCGAGGCGATCAACCGGGCCGGGCCCGACGCTGGCGGGCAAGCTGCTCATCGTCGACCCCGGTCACGGCGGGCCGACGACGCGCACGCCGACCGGCGTCCGGTCGACGAGGGCGAGCTGGTCTACGACCTGGCCGCCCGGATCGAGGGGCGGCTCACCGCCACCGGCTGCCTCCGCGTTCCTCACCCGCGGCCCCGACGTCGCGCCGGACGGCCCGCGGCGAGGAGTCGACCGCGCCAGCTTCGCCAACGCCGCCGGCGCCGACCTGCTCATCTCGCTGCACGTCGAACCGGCACGAGAACCCGCGCCGCCAGCGGCGTCGCGTACCTACTACTACGGCAGCGACCGAGTACGGCCACTACTCCACGGTCGGCGAGCAGCTCGCCGACCTGGTGCAGCGCGAGATCTGCGCCCGCACCGACCTGGTCGACTGCCGCGTGCACGCCAAGAACTGGGACCTGCTGCGCCGCACCCGGATGCCCGCGGTGCGGATCGAGGTCGGCTACCTCACCAACGCCGGGCGACGCCGCCCGGCTGGCCGACCCGGCGTTCCGCGACGTGCTCGCCGAGGCGGTCGTGGCCGCGGTGCAGCGGCTCTACCTGCCGGCCGACCAGGACGCCGACACCGGCGTCCTGCGGATCCCCGACTGCTGCGGTCTCGACCTAGACCGCGCTGCTGGCGGCCGCCGGTCGGCGCTGCTCAGACCGGCCGGAACGCCGGCTCCGGGCTCATCGAGCCGAGCAGCCGCTCCAGGGCGACCTCGACGTCCTCGCGCCAGGACAGCGCGTTGCGCAGGTCCAGCCGCAGCCGCGGGAACCGGTGGTGCGGCCGGACGGTCTTGAAGCCGACCGCAGCAGGAAGTCGGCCGGCAGCACGCAGCCCGGGCCGACGCTCGCCGCAGCCGGCACGTCCTCGCTCGACCCAGGTCCGGCCCGCCCGAACGCCTCGATCGCCGGCTGACGCCGCGACCGGGTGAGGTCCTTCGCGGCCGCCTGGACCAGCATCCGCCCCAGCCCGCCGCCGGCGAACTCCGGCAGCAGCCGGGCCGTCATCAGCAGCACCGCGTCCCCGGAGACCGGCGAGGTCGGGAAGGCCAGGCTGCGCGGCACGTGGACCGGCGGCGCGTAGGTCACGTAGCCGGCCGGCAGCGAGTCGGCGTACACGATCTTCCCGCAGGACCCCCACTCGAGCAGGGTGGCCGAGAGCCAGGCCTCCTTCTCCAGCGCCGACGTCGCCGGACTCCTCGGCCGCCTCGCGGGCCACCGGGTCCAGCTCCCAGAACACGCAGCGCCGGCACTGCCGCGGCAGGTCGTCGAGGTTGTCCAGGGTCAGGCTTGCGCACCGGCGTGACACGGTGCCTCCTCGGAGCGTCCCGCGGTCGGCAGGCAGGCTACCCCCGGGGCTCGCGCGCGGGAAGACCCCGACCGCCGTGCCGACATGTCGACATGGCTGGCAAGTCGACATGTCGTTAGATCGGGATGGCGGCCGGTCGCCTGATCGAGAGATCGACCAGGTCGGTACGTCGGTACGTCGGTACGTCGACATGCGGCCGTGTCGACACGTCGACATGTCACCGACGCTGACTGCACCGCCAGCCGTCACCGGCCGTCGGTCACCCCGGAGACCCCGCCGGCCCCACCAGGCCCTCAGGTCGCGGTGAGGTCCGGCGGCAGCTCGGTGTCCGGAGCCATCAGGGCGACGATCCGCTCGAGGTCGTCGATCGAGCCGAACTCCACGACGATCCGGCCCTTGGACCGGCCGAGGTCGACCTTGACCCGGGTCTCGAACCGGTCGGAGAGCCGGTCGGCCAGGACGGCCAGCTTCGGTGCCGACCGGCCGGCGGCTGCGGGGTGCCCGGTCGGCCGGCGGCTGGTCTCCCCCGAGGGCGACGATCTCCTCGACCGAGCGGACCGACAGGCCCTCGGCGATGATCCGCTGGGCCAGCCGCTCCTGGGCGGCGGCGTCGTCCAGCCCGAGCAGGGCCCGGGCATGGCCCGGCCGAGAGCACCCCGGCGGCGACCCGGCGCTGCACCGAGCGGCGGCAGCTTGAGCAGCCGCAGGGTGTTCGAGATCTGCGGCCGGGACCGGCCGATCCGGCCGGCCAGCTCGTCGTGCGTGCAGCCGAAGTCCTGGAGCAGCTGGTCGTAGGCGGCGGCCTCCTCCAGCGGGTTCAGCTGGCTGCGGTGCAGGTTCTCCAGCAGCGCGTCCCGGAGCAGCTGCGTCGTCGCCGGTCTCCCGGACGATCGCCGGGATGGCGGTGAAGCCGGCCTCCCGGGCGGCCCGCCACCGGCGCTCACCCATGATCAGCTCGTAGCGGTCCGTCGCCGAGCGGCCGGACCACGACCGGCTGCAGCAGGCCGACCTCGCGCAGCGAGTGCGACCAGCTCGGCCAGCGCCTCCTCCTCGAACACGACCCGCGGCTGCCGGGGGTTCGGGGTGATGGCGTCCAGCGGCAGCTCGGCGAAGTAGCGCGCCGTCCACCGACAACGGGCAGTGCCTGACCGGTGGCCGGCGAGGTCGCATCGGCCGCGCCGTGCCACCGGCACTCGGCGCCCTCGGCGCCGTCCGTCGCCCGGCGCCGGGATGAGGACGTCGACCGGCGACGGACCGCTGGGCGTCGCCTCCCCCTTGCCGGGGGCCGCCGGGATCAGGGCACCCAGCGCCGCGGCCCAGGCCACGTCGCTTGTGCCGGCTCACCGGTGCGTCCTCCAGTCCCGCTGCGGGTCGGTCGCGCTCCGCAGCGCCATCTCGCGGGCCGCCTCGAGATAGGACAGCGCGCCGGTCGAACCTGGGTCGTAGGTCATCACCGTCTGGCCATAGCTCGGCGCCTCGGAGATCCGCACCGACCGCGGGATCGTCGTGCGCAGCACGGTAGCCGCGAAGTGGGTCCGCACCTCGTCGGCGACCTGGGCGGCGAGCCGGGTCCGGGCGTCGTACATCGTGAGCAGGACGGTCGAGACGTGCAGGTCGGGGTTCAGGTGCGCCTTGACCAGCTCCACGTTGCGGAGCAGCTGCCCGACCCCTTCCAGCGCGTAGTACTCGCACTGGATCGGGATGAGGACCTCCGGGCGCCGCCACCAGCGCGTTCACCGTCAGCAGTCCGAGGCTGGGCGGGCAGTCGATCAGCACGTAGTCCAGCCGGGTGTCCCGGTGCTCGCTGGCACCACTCGGTCGTAGGCCGCGATCGCCTTCTGCAGCCGGGACTCCCGGGCCACCAGGCGACACCAGCTCGATCTCGGCGCCGGCCAGGTCGATGGTCGCCGGGGCGCACCACAGCCCGTCGATCCCGGCGACCGGGGCGACCACCTCGTGCATCGGGCGCCCTCGATCAGCACGTCGTAGATCGACGGCACCTCGGCGTGGTGGTCGACCCCCAGGGCCGTGGAGGCGTTGCCCTGCGGGTCGAGGTCGATGACCAGGACCTCGAGCCCTGCAGCGCGAGCGCCGCGGCCAGGTTGACCGTCGTCGTGGTCTTGCCGACGCCGCCCTTCTGGTTCGCCACGGTGAGCACCCGGGTCGCCAGCGGGCGGGGCAGCGGGTCCCCCACCCGGCCGGCCAGCACCCGCAGCGCCGTCTCGGCGGCCCGGGCGATCGGGGTGTCCTCGCCGTGCTCCGGCTCGGCCGTGCCGTGGTCCGGCTCCACCGATTCGGTCACAGCGAGCTCCTTGCGGTCGCGGTGCCGCTGAGCAGCAACGGGTTGGGCGGGGTCAGGACGGGCGGTGCCGGGGGCCGGTCGTGCGGCAGAGTCGGCGTCCACGGGGGTCGGTTCGGCATCGTCCGCCCGCCCCGCCGGTGGTGTTTCACGTGAAACGGTGGCCGGGTTGGTTTCACGTGAAACATGGGGTGGTGGCTGGTTCGATGGTCGGACCCGCGCCTCCCAGACCGTTCCCTGTGGGGCAGGTGTTTCACGTGAAACATCAGCGAGAGGCGGGGTCTCGGTGTCCGGCTCACCGTCAACGGCTGGCCAGCCGAGGCCGGTGGCCGCGGTCTCGCCACCGGGGGCTGAGCCGACTCGGTCGGCCAGCCCAGACCGGTGGTTCGCATCGCACCTGCTCTCGGGGGAACTCGGTCGTTCATCGCGGGGACGGTCGGCACAGCCACATCAGTGGCGCGGCCCGGACCGTGCCGCCGACCCTATGCCGCCGGGGCCATCGGACACCAGGCGACGGTCACCGTTGTGGACGACCAGGCCGGCCGGCCGGGCCCGGCGACGACCCGGATGATCCGCACCGGCGGGTCGACGACCCCGGACCCGTGCACCTCCACCGACCACTCGGTGGCGCCGAGCCGCCGCAGGGCGGGGAGTGCGGCCGCCAGCTCGTCGTCGGCCCGGTCGCCCTTGAGGGCGAGCAGGCTGCCGCCGGGCGGCCACCAGGGGGAGGCACCAGCCGGCCAGCCGGTCCAGCGGCGCGACCGCCCGGGCGGTCACGCGTCGGCACGGTCCAGCTGCCCGTGCAGTCCTCGGCGCGGGACCGGATCACCTCGACGTTGGACAGGCCGAGCTCGCTCGACCACCTCGGTCGAGAAACGTGGCCCGCCGCAGCAGCGGCTCCACCAGCCGGACGTCAGCTCCGGTCGCAGGATCGCCAGCGGGAGCCCCGGCAGCCCGGCGCCGGACCCGATGTCGGCCACCAGGCCGGTCGGCGGGAACGCGCCGGCGGCCGCCGCCGAGTTCAGCAGGTGCCGCTCCCAGAGCCGATCCGCCTCCCGCGGCCCGATCAGCCCCCGGGTGACCCCGTCCGTTCTCAGCAGGATCGGCATAGGCCCGACGAGCGGCAGCCGGGTCCCGAAGATCGCCTCTGCTGTTTCACGTGAAACATCCATCCCAGGCGTCCCGGACCGTCGGGCGCGGCAGCCGGGTCAGGCCGGCAGCACGACGACGCGCCGGTTCGGCTCCTCGCCCTCCGACTCGCTGGCAGCCCGGCGGCCGCGACCGCGTCGTGCACGATCTTGCGCTCGAAGGGGCTCATCGGCTCGAGGCGGACCTGCTCGCCGGTGGCCTTGACCTTCTCCGCGGTCGCCGTCCCGAGCTCGGACAGCACCGCCCGGCGTCCGGCCCGGTACCCGCCGATGTCCAGCATCAGCCGGCTGCGCTGCCCGGTCTGCGGTCAGCACCGCCAGCCGGGTCAGCTCCTGCAGGGCCTCGAGGACGACGCCCTCGCGACCGACCAGGTCGTCCAGGTCGCCGCCGACGACCGAGACGGCGGCCCGGTCGTGCTCCACGTCCATGTCGATGTCGCCGTCCAGGTCGGCGATGTCGAGCAGCTCCTCGAGGTAGTCCGCCGCGATCTCGCTCTCCTTCTCGAGGTCGGGTGCGGGTCCCTTGGGCGGTCGGCCGGTCGCGGCCGGCGGCGCGGACTCGTCGGCGGCGGCCGTCGGCTCGTCGTCGGTCGGTGCGGTCAGGGTCTCGGGCGACTCGGTCATCGCGGTGTCCTCCAGTGGTGCTGACGCAGGCGGGCCGGTGGGCAGCTCGGCCGCCGGCGGGGTTCAGGATTAGGACGTCGCAGCGTCCGGCGGCCGCTCGCCGGCGCCGGGCTCGCCGCCGGCGGGCTTGGCGCCGGGTGGCCGGGCGGCGCCCTTCGGCTTCTTGGTGCGCTTCGGCTGCTGGCGCTGGCCGCTCGGCTTGGGCGGCGGGGTGCCGTCGGCGTCGTCGACCGCGGTCGTGGCCCCGCCGGCCGCGCGGGGCCGCCTTGCCGCCTGCCGTCGCGTCGGTGCCGGGCCGCCTTGGCCGCCCTGCGTCGTTCGAGCGCCTCGGCGGCCGGCGAGCCGGGCGACCGGGTTGCGGCGGATCACGTAGAACTGCTGGCCCATCGACCAGACGTTGGTGGTCAGCCAGTAGAGCAGCACGCCGATCGGGAAGTTCACGCCGGAGACGGCGAACACCAGCGGGAAGACGTAGAGCAGGATCTTCTGCTGCTGGGCGAACGGGTTGTTCATCGCGTCGGCCGGCATGTTCTTGCTCATCAGCTGCTTCTGCGTCAAGAACGTCGTCGCCGACATCAGCACGATGAGCACGCGCGCAGACGATCTGGACGTGCAGGCTGTCGGCGCCCGAGGAACTTGTCCGAGATCTGCGCGCCGAGGATCGAGGCGTCGGCGGCCTGCTGCCGCGTCCTGGTCGGACATGAAGCCCTTGCCCTGCGGCGGGTCCTTCCCGATCCCGTTGAGGACGTGGAAGAGGGCGAAGAAGATCGGCGCCTGCAGCAGGATCGGCAGGCAGCTGGCCAGCGGGTTGGTCCCGTTGTCCTTGTAGAGCTTCATCATCTCTTGCTGCTGCTTCTGCCGACTCTCCGGGTCGGTCTTGCCCTTGTACTTCGCCTGGATCTTCTTGATCTCCGGCTGCAGGATCTGCAGGCCGCGCTGGGCCTTGATCTGCTTGACGAACAGCGGGATCAGCAGGATCCGGATCACGACCACCAGGCCGACGATCGACAGCCCCAGGCCCAGCCCGCCGGCCGGATCCATGCCGATGTCTTGAACAAGGTATGGAACGCCACCATGACGAAGGTCACCGCTTCGTACAGCGGCTCCAAGAGCTGGACGGCGTCGGATCACCTGGGGGATCACTGGGTTCTGGCTCCCTGGGGGGCGCGAGCGACGCGGTCGGCGCCCGGATGTGTGGGGGGAACGGGGTCAGGGCCGCCGGGGTTCCACGGGTGGCAGCGGAGCAGCCGGCGGGCGGCCAGCCAGGTGCCGCGCAGCGGACCGTGCGTGGTGAGCGCCTCGACGGCGTACGCCGAGCAGGACGGGTAGAACCGGCAGCGCGGCCCGAGCAGCGGGGAGATCACCAGCTGGTAGGCGCGGATCGGGAGCACCAGCAGCCGGGCGATGACAGCCGGCTCACGACGGCACCACGCCGGTCCAGCGCCCGGTCCAGCGCCCGCAGTGCGCGCGAGCTGGTCGGAGGTGGCCGCCGCGGCCGCCGGGAGCACCCGGACCACCAGCCGGGTGCCGTCGGGCAGCCGGTCCAGGCGGTCCCGGACGAGGTGCCGCAGCCGGCGGCGGACCCGGTTGCGGGTCACCGCCGGCCCGACCGCCCGCGGGACGACGAAGCCCGACCCGCGCGGGGACCGCCGGCGTTCGCCTCGGGGTCGCCGGGCGACGCGTGCAGCACGACCATCCCGTCCGCCCCGCGCCGCCCGGGCGGCGCGCAGGGTGGCGGTGAAGTCGGCCGAACGACGCAGCCGAGCCGCGGCCGGAAGCACGCGGGTCAGGCCGAGAGCCGGGAGCGACCCTTGTGGCGGCGGGCAGCGAGGATCGCGCGGCCGGCCCGGGTGCGCATGCGCAGGCGGAAGCCGTGGGTCTTGGCCCGGCGGCGGTTGTTGGGCTGGAACGTGCGCTTGCTCACTCGTGGGCTCCCGGACTGGTGGGCGGTCGTGCGCGGCACCGCAGAGTGGTGCCAGGGTCGGTGGCGGGTAGCTCACACGGTGATCGCGCGGCGACCCCGCTTGGTGCGGGCACGCCACAGCGGCCGTCGGCAACTCGACCGGGCAACGGTACGGGCGCGGCACACCCGCGGTCAAACGGAGCTCCGGGGCCGGACACACCGGTCGTCCTGGCATTGTCCCAGGTCAGCCCGTGGTCCGGGAGCCGACACACCGGCGCCGACGGTCCGGATCCTGGTCGGCGGCCGAAATTAGTCCCGCGGGTTGTGGACAACGGCTTGCTGGCAGGCGCGTGCCCTCGTTAGTGTCTCGCGGGTCGCCGGGCCCTTCCCCACCCCGTCGCATCCGGGTGCGGACCGTCACGGTCCCCCGCCGGGGTGCTAGAGCGGGGCATTCCGGGGCAACCTAGATACACAGGCTGTGGACGACCGTGTGGACGGACATCCCGAGCCGCCGTATCTCCGCGTGGCTCGAACTGAACACGGTGCGCTTCGCGCACCCCGGAGGGACCAGCGCGTGACCGACGAGACCGGTGCCCCGACGACCCAGCTGGACAGCCCGCCCGCCGGTGACGACCTCACCGTGGACCCCGGCCTCGACCCTCGATGCCGGCGGGGACGGCGAGTGGGCCCAGGTCTGGGAGCGGGCCCTCGGAGTGCTCGAGGACACCGTCACCCCCCAGCAGCGCGCGTTCATCCGGCTCAGCCGGCTCGACGGCGTGGTGGGCGACACCGCCCTGATCTCGGTGCCGCACCAGTTCGCCAAGGACGTCATCGAGGCCCGGCTGCGCCAGGTCATCACCGCGGTGCTGTCCGAGCACTCGGCCGGGACCTGCGGATCGCCGTCGTCGTCGACCCCAGCCTGGACGCCACCGCCGGCGTCGAGGCCGCCGATGCGCCGCCGGTCGTCGTCCCCGAGGAGCAGCCCGGCTCCCAGGCGGACGACGGCGGCCCCGGGCAGCACCGGTCAGCAGCCGGACACCCCCGGGCACCGGGCGCGAGCCGGGCGCCCGCAAGCGAGAGCGAGCCGACCCGGCTCAACCCGCGCTACCTGTTCGAGACCTTCGTCATCGGCTCGAGCAACCGGTTCGCCCACGCGGCCGCGGTCGCGGTCGCCGAGGCGCCGGCCAAGGCGTACAACCCGCTGTTCATCTACGGCGACTCCGGGCTGGGCAAGACCCACCTGCTGCACGCGATCGGCCACTACGGCATGAGCCTGTACGCCGGCGTCCGGGTGCGGTACGTGAGCTCCGAGGAGTTCACCAACGACTTCATCAACTCGATCCGGGACGGCCGGGCCGACGGCTTCCGCCGCCGCTACCGCGACGTCGACATCCTGCTGGTGGACGACATCCAGTTCCTGGAGAACAAGGAGCAGACCCAGGAGGAGTTCTTCCACACGTTCAACACGCTGCACAACGCGAACAAGCAGATCGTCATCTCCAGCGACCGGCCGCCCCAGCAGCTGGTCACCCTGGAGGACCGGCTGCGCAACCGCTTCCACTGGGGCCTGATCACCGACGTCCAGCCGCCCGAGCTGGAGACCCGGATCGCCATCCTGCGCAAGAAGGCCGCCCAGGAGCGCCTGGCCGCCCCGCCCGAGGTCCTCGAGTTCATCGCCAGCAAGATCTCGACGAACATCCGCGAGCTCGAGGGCGCCCTGATCCGGGTGACGGCGTTCGCCAGCCTCAACCGGCAGGGCGTCGACCTGGCGCTGGCCGAGATCGTGCTCAAGGACCTCATCCCGGACAACAGCCAGCCCGAGATCACCGCGGCGACGATCATGGCCCAGACCTCGGCCTACTTCGGCCAGTCGATGGAGGAGCTCTGCGGCTCGTCCCGCTCGCGGGTGCTGGTCAACGCCCGGCAGATCGCGATGTACCTCTGCCGCGAGCTCACCGACCTGTCGCTGCCCAAGATCGGCCAGCAGTTCGGCGGCCGCGACCACACCACGGTGATGCACGCGGACAAGAAGATCCGCCAGCTGATGGCCGAGCGGCGCAGCGTCTACAACCAGGTCACCGAGCTGACCAACCGGATCAAGTCGCAGGCCCGGGCCGGCTGACGTGCCGTCCTGCCTCGCACCGGCCGCTCAGGCTCGCGTTCACACCATGGGGACAACCCTGTGGACAGGCCGTGGGTCGGCCGCGGGACATCGTGTGGACCGTGGGGACGGCCGCCGGTCGTGCACAGGTCACGGGGCGCCGTCCGCAGGCCCGTACCCAGACTGTCCCCAGGCCTCTCTACGGTCTGACCTGGGACGATGCAGGATCTCCACAGTGTCCACCACCCCTGGTGAGACAACGACAGTTACCTAGGGAGTTGGATCGGCACACACGACTGGTCGGAGACGAGCACGTCGGCTGCCGGGCGACGGACGAGACGTCAGGAGGCGGTGACCGGTGAAGTTCCGGGTGGAGCGGGACGTGCTGGCCGAGGCGGTGGCCTGGGCGGCGCGCAGCCTGCCGGCGCGGCCGCCGGTGCCGGTGCTGGCCGGGCTGATGCTCGACGCGAGCAGCGAGGGGCGGCCGGCTGATCCTGTCCAGCTTCGACTACGAGGTCTCGGCCCGGGTCGAGGTCGCCGGCTGACATCACCGAGCCCGGCGCGGCGCTGGTCAGCGGCCGGCTGCTCGCCGACATCTCGCGCAGCCTGCCGTCCCGGCCGGTCGAGGTCACCACCGACGCCGCCAAGGTGGTCGTGACCTGCGGCTCGTCCCGGTTCACGCTGCTGACCCTGCCGGTCGAGGACTACCCGACGCTGCCCGAGATGCCCGGCGCGTCCGGCTCGCTGCGCGGCGACGTGTTCGCCGCCGCCGTCGCCCAGGTGTCGGTCGCCGCCGGCCGCGACGACACGCTGCCGGTGCTCACCGGCGTCCGCCTCGAGATCGAGGGCGAGAAGATCACCATGGCCGCCACCGACCGCTACCGGCTCGCGGTGCGCGACCTGGCCTGGACCCCGGAGCAGTCCGGCCTGTCGGCGATCGCCCTGGTCCCGGCCCGCACCCTCGCCGACACCGCGAAGTCGCTGGCCGCGGCCGACAAGGTCACCGTCGCGCTGGCCGGCGGCGCCGGCGAAGGGCCTGGTCGGCTTCGAGGGCGCCGGCCGGCGCACCACGTCGCGGCTGCTCGACGGCGAGTTCCCGAAGTACAAGTCGCTGCTGCCGGCCGAGTCGGCCAGCGTGGCGACGGTCGAGACCGCCGCGCCTGGTCGAGTCGGTCCGCCGGGTGGCGCTGGTCGCCGAGCGCAACACCCCGATCCGGCTGAGCTTCTCCGGCGGCGAGGTGACCCTCGAGGCCGGCAGCGGTGACGAGGCGCAGGCCTCCGAGTCGCTGGACGCCGGGCTGACCGGCGACGACATCTCGATCGCGTTCAACCCGGCGTACCTGCTCGACGGTCTCGGCGCGCTGGACGCGGCGTACGCCGAGCTGCGGTTCACCGCGTCGACCCGGCCGGCCGTCATCGCGGGCAAGGACAGCGCCGACGCGACCGCGGGCGACGACTACCGCTACCTGCTGATGCCGGTGCGGCTGTCCGGCTGACGCGGGGTACCAGCGACGACTGGCCGGCGGCTCACGACAGCGGAGGCACCAAGCATGGAGATCGGACTCGTCGGTCTGGGCAAGATGGGCGGCAACATGCGCGAGCGCCTGCGCCGGGCCGGCCACACGGTCGTCGGCTACGACCCCAACCAGGACGTCAGCGACACCGCCGAGCCTCGAGGACATGGTCGAGCAGCTGCCCGCGCCGCGGGTGGTGTGGGTGATGGTGCCGGCCGGTGACATCACCCGGCAGACCATCGAGAAGCTCGAGCGACCTGCTGGCCGAGGGCGACGTCGTCGTCGACGGCGGCAACTCGCGGTGGACCGACGACAAGGACCACGCCGCGATGCTCGGCGAGCGCGGCATCGGCTTCGTCGACGCCGGTGTCTCCGGCGGCATCTGGGGCCTGGACAACGGCTACGCCCTGATGGTCGGCGGCGACGCCGAGAACGTCGCGAAGGTGCAGCCGGCGTTCGACGCGCTCAAGCCCGAGGGCGAGTCCGGCTTCGTGCACGCCGGCGCGGTCGGCGCCGGGCACTTCGCGAAGATGGTGCACAACGGCATCGAGTACGGCCTGATGCAGGCCTACGCCGAGGGCTACGAGCTGCTCGAGGCAGCGGCAGTCGTCGACGACGTACCCGGCGTCATCAAGTCCTGGACCCAGGGCACCGTCATCCGGTCCTGGCTGCTCGACCTGCTCGTGCTGGCGCTGGAGGAGGACCCGAAGCTCGACGAGATCCGCGGCTACGTCGAGGACTCCGGCGAGGGCCGGTGGACCATCGAGGAGGCCATCAACCACGCGGTGCCCGCGCCCGTCATCACCGCGGCGCTGTTCGCCCGGTTCGCGTCCCGCCAGGACGACTCGCCGGCGATGAAGGCCGTGGCCGCGCTGCGCAACCAGTTCGGTGGGCACGCGGTGACCAAGGTCGCCAAGGGCGAGGTCGAGAAGCCCGCCTGATGCTCGACCGCTGCGTCTCATGAGGGTCAGCCACCTGTCGCTGCGCGACTTCCGCTCGTACACCGAGGTCGAGCTGCCGCTCGACCCGGGCGTCACCGCGCTGGTCGGACCGAACGGCCAGGGCAAGACCAACCTGGTCGAGGCGATCGGCTACCTCGCCACCCTCGGCTCGCACCGGGTCGCGCAGGACGCGCCGCTGGTGCGGCTCGGCGCCGAGCGCGCCGTCGTCCGCGGCCAGGTGGTGCGCGACGACCGGTCGCTGCTGGTCGAGGTCGAGATCACGCCCGGCCGGCCAACCGGGCCCGGGTCAACCGCGTCGCCGGTCCCGCGGGCCCGCGAGGTCCTCGGCATCCTGCGCACCGTGCTGTTCGCGCCGGAGGACCTCGCGCTGGTCAAGGGCGACCCCGCCGAACGGCGGCGGTTCCTCGACGACCTGCTGGTGCTGCGCGCGCCGCGGTACGCCGGCGTGCGGGCCGACTACGACCGGGTGCTGCGCCAGCGCAACGCGCTGCTGAAGTCCGGCGGCCGGCCGGCGCGCCGACCAGGTCGACCTGCGCACCCTCGAGGTCTGGGACTCCCACCTCGCCGACCGCGGGCGCCGAGCTGCTGGCCGGCCGGCATCGACCTGGTCGACGCACCTGCGCCCGCTGGTCGACAAGGCGTACCAGGCGGTCGCCGAGACCGGCTCCTCGGTGACCGGACCGGCCGTCATCGACTACCGCAGCTCGCTGTTCGAGCGCCGCCGGCCGGACCGGGGCGGTGGCGGTCCGCTGCCGAGTCGGACGCCGAGGACGTGCCGGTCGTTGCCGACCGCGACCTGCTGGCCGCCGCGATGCTGGAGCGGATGGCCGTCGAGCGCAAGGCCGAGCTGGACCGCGGCATCTCGCTGGTCGGCCCGCACCGCGACGAGCTGGTGCTCAAGCTCGGACCGCTGCCGGCCAAGGGCTACGCGAGCCACGGCGAGTCCTGGTCGTTCGCGCTGGCGCTGCGGCTGGCGGCGTACGACCTGCTGCGTTCCGAGACCGACGCCGGCGGCGAGCCGGTGCTGGTCCTGGACGACGTGTTCGCCGAGCTCGACGACCACCGCCGCGAGCGGCTGGCCACGCCTCGCGTCCGGCGCCGAGCAGGTGCTGGTGACCGCGGCCGTCGCCCAGCGACGTCCCCGAGGCGCTGGCCGGCGCGCGGGTCGACGTCATGGGCGCCGAGGTCCGGCGGGTCACGTGACCGACGACGGACACCGCCGACCGACGCCGCGGCCGCGACGCCGGGCTGGAGGTCGCGCGCGAGGCGCTGGCCAGCGCCCGGGCCGAGGCGCGCCGCCGCGGGCTCGCGCCCGGCAAGCCGCAGCCGCGGACGACGGCACCGGACGGCACCCGCCGCCGGCGGGCCGCGGCCGATCACCGAGCAGCGCAGCGGCGCCCACCCGGACGAGCGCGACCCGCAGCTGCTCGGGCCGACCCTGGACCGGCTGATCGCCGAGCGCGGCTGGGAGACCGACGCCGCGGTCGGCGGCGTGATGGGCCGGTGGGCCGCGATCGTCGGCCCGGAGGTCTCCGCGCACGCGGTGCCGCTGTCGTTCGAGGACGGCGAGCTGGTGGTGCGGCGCCGACTCGACCGCCTGGGCCACCCAGATCCGGCTGCTCGCGCCGACCCTGCTGCGCCCGGCTGGCCGACGAGCTGGGCGCCGGCGTGGTCACCTCGGTGACCGTGCGCGGGCCCTCGGCGCCGTCCTGGAAGCGCGGCCTGCTGGCGGTGCGCGGCCGCGGTCCGCGGGACACCTACGGCTGATCCGGCGCGCGCCGGCCCGTCTCACCGTTCGACGCACGCCGCCACAGGGACGCCACCGGACCCCCGTGCGCGTGGGGGGAGCCATCCCCACCCTGGTTCGGGCCGGGAAACCGTCCCCAGGCGCCCCTGGAGGCCGATTCTGGTCCGCCGGACAGGTAGGATGAACGCAGCCTCCGCGGGCGTCCCCGCGACAGCCTCTGCAGCCCGCTGTGACCGCCTCGCCTGGCGGCCGGTGCGCGACGAAAGGTGATCCGTGACCCAGCCGGCCCAGCCGACCGAGCCCACCCATCGCAGCCGTCCCGGACTTCTCCGGCACCTCGAACCATCGCCTACGACGCCAGCAACATCCAGGTGCTCGAGGGGCTCGAGGCGGTCCGCAAGCGCCCGGGCATGTACATCGGCTCGACCGGCGAGCGCGGCCTGCACCACCTGGTCTACGAGGTGGTCGACAACGCGGTCGACGAGGCGCTGGCCGGGCACTGCGACCGGATCGAGATCACGCTGCTCGCCGACGGCGGCGTCCGCGTCACCGACAACGGCCGCGGCATCCCGGTCGACATCGTCGAGAGCGAGGGCAAGTCCGCGGTCGAGGTCGTGCTCACCGTGCTGCACGCCGGCGGCAAGTTCGGCGGCGGCGGCTACAAGGTCTCCGGCGGCCTGCACGGCGTCGGCGTCTCGGTCGTCAACGCGCTGTCGTCGCGGCTCGACGTCGAGATCCACCGCGAGGGCCACGTCTGGACCCAGTCGTACGCCGTCGGCGTCCCGCGGGCGCCGCTGGCCAAGGGCGGCGCCGACCGACGACACCGGCACGACGATCACCTTCTGGGCCTCGCCCGACATCTTCGAGACGACCGACTACAGCTTCGAGACGCTGTCCAACCGGCTGCGCGAGATGGCCTTCCTCAACCGCGGCCTGACGATCGCGCTGCGCGACGAGCGGCCCGCCACGGCCGAGGAGAAGGAGCACGACGAGGTCGACGAGACGACCCAGACCGAGGTCGTCTACAAGTACGACGGCGGCCTGGTCGACTACGTCGACTTCCTCGGCGCCCGCAAGGACCCGGTGCACCGCACCGTCGTGTCCTTCGAGGCCGAGTCGGAGTACATCGACGGCGGTCTCTCGCTCGAGGTCGCGATGCAGTGGAACACCGGCTTCACCGAGTCGGTGCACACCTTCGCGAACACCATCAACACCCACGAGGGCGGCACCCACGAGGAGGGCTTCCGCGCGGCGCTGACCACGCTGGTCAACAAGTTCGCCCGCGACTGGAACATCCTCAAGGAGAAGGACGCCAACCTCACCGGCGACGACGTCCGCGAGGGCCTGACCGCGATCGTCAGCGTCAAGCTGGCCGAGCCGCAGTTCGAGGGCCAGACCAAGACCAAGCTCGGCAACACCGAGGCCAAGTCGTTCGTGCAGAAGGTCGTCAACGACAAGCTCGGCGAGTGGTTCGAGAAGAACCCGAGCGAGGGCAAGGACATCGCGCGCAAGGCGCAGGGCGCGGCCGTGGCCCGGCTCGCCGCGCGCAAGGCGCGCGACGCCGCCCGCAGCCGCAAGGGCCTGCTCGGCGGCGGCAGCCTGCCCGGCAAGCTCGCCGACTGCCAGTCGACCAACCCCGAGGAGTGCGAGCTCTTCATCGTCGAGGGCGACTCGGCCGGCGGCCCGGCCAAGCAGGGCCGCGACCAGCGCACCCAGGCGATCCTGCCGATCCGCGGCAAGATCCTCAACGTCGAGCGGGCCCGGCTCGACCGCGTGCTGCGGCAACCAGGAGGTCCAGGCCATCATCTCGGCGCTGGGCACCGGCATCCAGGGCGACGAGTTCGACCTGGCCCGGCTGCGCTACCACAAGGTCGTGCTGATGGCCGACGCCGACGTCGACGGCCAGCACATCCGCACCCTGCTGCTCACGCTGCTGTTCCGCTTCATGCCCGAGGTGGTCGAGCAGGGTCACGTGTTCCTCGCCCAGCCGCCGCTCTACAAGCTCAAGTGGGCGCGCCCGGCCGAGGCCGGAGTACGCCTACTCCGACCGCGAGCGGGACGCCCTCATCGAGGCCGGCCTGGCCGCCGGCAAGAAGCTGCTCAAGGACGACGGGATCCAGCGCTACAAGGGCCTCGGCGAGATGAACAACGACGAGCTGTGGGACACCACGATGGACCCGGCCAAGCGCATCCTGCTGCAGGTCACCCTCGAGAACGCGGCGCTCGCCGACGTGCTCTTCACCGAGCTGATGGGCGAGGACGTCGAGAGCCGGCGCAAGTTCATCCAGCGCAACGCCAAGGACGTCCGGTTCCTCGACATCTGAGCGCGCTCCCGTGCCTGATCTGCGCACCGCGACCGCTGCTGCCGACGTACGCCCTCCGAGGAGAACGTTCCCGTGACTGACACCACCGACATCCCGCCCGTCGACCCGGGCCCCGGCGGCCGGATCGAGCCGGTCGACCTGCAGGTCGAGATGCAGCGGTCCTACCTCGACTACGCGATGTGGTCATCGTGCAGCGGGCGCTGCCCGACGTGCGCGACGGCCTCAAGCCGGTGCACCGCCGGGTGCTCTACGCGATGTACGACGGTGGCTACCGGCCGGACCGCGGCTTCTCCAAGTGCTCGCGCGTCGTCGGTGACGTGATGGGTCAGTACCACCCGCACGGCGACACCGCGATCTACGACACGTTGGTGCGGCTCGGCCAGCCGTGGTCGCTGCGCTACCCGCTGGTGCAGAGCCAGGGCAACTTCGGCTCGCCGGGCGACGACCGCCAAGCGGCCATGCGCTACACCGAGTGCCGGCTCGCGCCGCTCGCGATGGAGATGGTGCGCGACATCGACCAGGACACGGTCGACTTCGCGCCCAACTACGACGGCCGCCAGCAGGAGCCGACGGTCCTGCCGGCCCGCTTCCCGAACCTGCTCGTCAACGGGTCCGGCGGCATCGCGGTCGGCATGGCCACCAACATCCCGCCGCACAACCTGCGCGAGGTCGCGTCCGGCGTGCAGTGGCACCTCGACCACCCGGACGCCTCGCACGAGGAGCTGCTCGCCGCGCTGCTCGAGCGGATCAAGGGCCCGGACTTCCCGACCAAGGGCCTGATCGTCGGCACCCACGGCATCCGGGACGCCTACACGACCGGCCGCGGCTCGGTCACGATGCGCGCGGTCGTCGAGGTCGAGGAGGACAACCGCGGCCGCACGATCCTGGTCATCACCGAGCTGCCCTACCAGGTCAACCCGGACGCGCTGGCCCGCAAGATCGCCGAGCTCGCCGACAGCGGCAAGGTCACCGGCATCGCCGACCTGCGCGACGACTCGTCGTCGCGCACCGGCATGCGGCTGGTCGTCGTGCTCAAGCGCGACGCGGTCGCCAGCGTCGTGCGCAACAACCTCTACAAGCACACCCAGCTGCAGGACACCTTCGGCTGCAACATGCTCGCGCTGGTCGACGGCGTGCCGCGCACCCTGGCGCTGGACGCGTTCATCCGGCACTGGACGACCCACCAGATCGAGGTCATCGTCCGGCGGACGCGCTTCCTGCTGCGCAGGGCCGAGGAGCGGGCGCACATCCTGCGCGGTCTGCTCAAGGCGCTGGAGCGCATCGACGAGGTCATCGCCCTGATCCGGGCGAGCGCGTCCGCCGAGGCCGCCCGCGACGGGCTGATCGAGCTGCTCGAGATCGACGAGATCCAGGCCAGCGAGATCCTCGACATGCAGCTGCGCCGGCTGGCCGCCCTGGAGCGCCAGGAGATCCTGGACCGCTACGAGGAGCTGATGCGCGACGATCGAGGAGTACAACGCGATCCTCGCCTCCGAGGAGCGGCAGCGGCAGATCGTCCGCGACGAGCTGGCCGAGATCGTCGAGAAGTACGGCGACGAGCGGCGCACCCAGCTGGTGCCCTACGAGGGCGACATGTCCGCCGAGGACTTCATCCCGGAGGAGGACGTCGTCGTCACCATCACCCGGGGCGGCTACGCCAAGCGGACCAGGACCGACCTCTACCGCGCGCAGCGGCGCGGCGGCAAGGGCGTCCGCGGCGCGCAGCTGCGCCAGGACGACCTGGTCGAGCACTTCTTCGTCACGACGACCCACCACTGGATCCTGTTCTTCACGAACAAGGGCCGGGTCTACCGGGCGAAGGCCTACCAGCTGCCCGACGCCGGCCGGGACGCCCGCGGCCAGCACGTCGCCAACCTGCTCGCCTTCCAGCCCGACGAGCAGATCGCCCAGATCATCGACCTCAAGGACTACGAGGTCGCGCCGTACCTGGTGCTCGCCACCAAGCGCGGCATGGTGAAGAAGACCCGGCTCACCGAGTACGACTCCAACCGCACCGGCGGCCTGATCGCCATCAACCTGCGCGAGGACGACGACGGCGACAGCGACGAGCTGATCGCGGCCCGGCTGGTGACCGCCGAGGACGACCTGCTGCTGGTCAGCCGCAAGGCGATGTCGGTGCGGTTCACCGCGACCGACGAGGCGCTGCGGCCGATGGGCCGGGCCACCTCCGGCGTCACCGGGCATGCGCTTCAAGGGCGACGACGAGCTGCTCGCCATGGAGGTCGCCGCCCCGGGGCACACCGTCTTCACGGTGACCGACGGCGGGTTCGCCAAGCGCACCGACGTCGAGGACTACCGGCTCCAGGGCCGCGGCGGCTACGGCACCCAGGCGATGAAGTTCAGCGAGGCGCGGGGGTCCCTGGTCGGGGCCCTGGTGGTCGGCGACGACGACGAGGTCTTCTCGATCAAGGCCAGCGGAGGTGTCACCCGGGTGTCCGTGGGGGAGGTCAATCCCACAGGACGTGTCACCATGGGCGTGCGGTTCATCTCGCTCGCCGAGGATGACACCGTGGTGGCGATCGCTCGCAACGCCGAGCGGGCTGCTGCCGAGGACGAGCTGGACGAGGACCCGGTCGAGCAGTCGGACGGGAGTGCAGAAGGCGGCAGCGAGGCCGGAAGCCCGGTCGAGCCCTCTGGTGACGACGAGGTGACCGAGCAGTGAGCACAACCGACGGGCCGGCGCAGGAGCGGTGGCGCGGCAGCCAGCCGACCGCCACCATGCCCCCAGTGACCGACCCGATCACGCAGGCCGCGCCGCCGCGGCCGGCCAGCCGGGTGCGGGCCCGCCGGGCCCGCCTGGTGCTCGGCCGGGTCGACCCGTGGTCGGTGATGAAGCTGTCGTTCCTGCTCGCCATCGCGCTGGCGATCGTCGCCGTGGTCGCGGTCTTCGTGCTGTGGTCGGTGCTGGACGCGATGGGCGTCTTCGACTCGGTCGGGCGCACCGTCGAGAGCGTCACCCGGTCCAGCGACAACGCCCAGGGCGTCGACATCCTCGACTACGTCGGGCTGGGCAGGGTGCTCTCCATCACCGTCGCTGCTGTCCGCCGTCAACGTGGTGCTGATGACCGCGCTGTGCACCCTCGGCGCGTTCCTCTACAACATGGCGGCCGGCCTGGTCGGCGGCCTGCACGTGACCTTCACCGAGGACGTCTGAGAGCACCCACCGATGCGCGGCCCGATCTGATTGCGGTCGGCACCCGGCGCGTGGGGTAGTCTTGCGCGGCACTCGGGCCTATAGCTCAGTTGGTTAGAGCGCTGCCCTGATAAGGCAGAGGTCAGTGGTTCAAGTCCACTTAGGCCCACTCCGACGCCCCCGGCCGCGCCCTGCGGCCGACGGGCGCGAACCCGGACCGGGAGGGCATCCGATGTCCAAGAAGCTGCTCGTCGCGGCCGTCGCGGCCGTCGGCGGCCTGGTCGCCTAAGAAGGTCGCCGCCGACCGCGAGCGCCGAGGCCGACCTCTGGGCCGAGGCGACCGACAAGGTCGACTGACCACCGCGTCTGCGCCCTCGGGCGCACCCGGGGACGTAGCTCAACTGGCAGAGCACTGCCTTTGCAAGGCAGGGGTTAGGGGTTCGAGTCCCCTCGTCTCCACCCATCACGCGATGGACTGGACGCTCCCGCACCAGACGCGCCGCAGAAGTGGTGCGTCCGCGTCCGAACGATCTCTCGGCAGCCGCGGGAGCGAGGGACGCTCAGGAGGTCGAGGTCGGCTTGCTGGCCTTGCTGTTGCCCTTCGCCGCGGCCTCGGAGACCTTCTTCGCGCGGGCCGTCGAGACCGGCTCGGTGGTCGTCAGGTCGACGCTCGGTCCTCGTCGGTGGCGTCGGCGAGCGCCTCGTCCGGGCTGGCGCCGGCCGGGTCGTCGGTGGTCGGGTCGTCGCGGTGCTGCTGACGGCGGTGACGTTGCCGACCGGTGCGGCGGCGGGTGCGGCCGGCGTGGGCGGCGTCGTCCAGGCGTCGACCGGGTCGTTGCTGCGGGCCACGTAGGCCTTCCAGCCGGCGTACGCGGCGCCGAGCACCGATGGCGAGCAGGAACAGCTTGCGCACCCGGTGCTTCTTCGCCTTGGGCGGGTCGACCTCGCCCTTGAGGGCGGCGAGGGCGGCGCTGCCGCGGTTGGCGGCCTCGCCGCGGGCCGGCTCGGTCGCGGCCAGCGCGGTGGCGACGGCGCCGGCGATGGCCGGCAGCACGTCGCTCTTGACCTTGTCGACGGCCGGCTCGACCTTCGGGCCGGCCCAGTCCTTGGCGGTGCCGACCTTCGGGGACGCCCAGTCGACCCGCCGTCTCGACCTTGGGAGCAGCCCAGTCGACGGCCGTCTCGACCTTCGGGGCGGCCCAGTCGCGGGTGGCGTCGGCGTACCGGACCGCGGCGTCGCGCGCGTCCGCGGCCACCGGCGAGACCGCCTTGGCGGCACGCTTGTTGGCGTGGCGGGCCTTGGTGCGGCTCTTCTTCTGCAGCGTGGTCATGCGGGACACGGGAACCTCCGGTCGGGGCGATCGGTGTACGATGGGCTCCTCCCCAGCGTCCTCCCTGCGAAACCGCAGGTCCAGCGTGCAAGGATGGTCGCCCCCGCTGATCACCTTCCTGTCCGCCTTCTACAGATGGGACTCCCGTGGCCGAGGAGCTCTACGCCACCCTGAAGACCAACCACGGCGACATCGTGGTGCAGCTCTTCCCCAACCACGCGCCGAAGACGGTGGCCAACTTCACCGAGCTCGCCGAGGGCACGCAAGGAGTGGGTGGACCCGCGCCACCGGCCAGAAGAGCACCGACAAGCTCTACGACGGCACGGTCTTCCACCGGGTCATCAGCGGCTTCATGATCCAGGGCGGCGACCCGCTGGGCACCGGCACCGGCAGCCCGGGCTACCAGTTCGCCGACGAGTTCCACCCCGAGCTGCAGTTCGACCGGCCGTACCTGCTGGCGATGGCCAACGCCGGGCCGGGCACCAACGGCTCGCAGTTCTTCATCACCGTCGGCCCGACGCCGCACCTCAACCGCCGGCACACGATCTTCGGCGAGGTCGCCGACGGTCCGCAGCCGCGAGGTCGTCGACAAGATCGCCGCCGTCACGACCGGCGGCATGGACCGGCCGGTCGAGGACGTCGTCATCGAGACCGTCGTCGTCGAGCGCCGCGACGCCTGACCCGTGTCCGGACCGCGCCGTCCGGCGACGACGCCTGCCCCGCCCGCCGGGCCAGGCGCCGGCGCCGTGACGCCGGCCGTCTGCTACCGCCACCCCGACCGCGAGGCGCACATCCGCTGCGTCCGCTGCGAGCGGCGGATCTGCCCCGACTGCATGATCCCGGCCTCGGTCGGCTTCCAGTGCCCGGAGTGCGTGCGCGAGGGCAACAAGGACGTCCGGCGGGCCCGCACCGTGTTCGGCGGCCGGGTCACCGACAACCCGGGCTAGGTCAGCAAGGTCCTGATCGGGATCAACGTCGTCGCCTTCGTGCTGCAGCTCGCGGTCGGCAAGACGGTCGAGCACCACTTCTGGCTGATCGGCGGCCCGGCGTTCGACCCGATCATTCAGCGAGACGGTCGGTGTCGCCGACGGCGAGTACTACCGGCTGCTCACCGCGGCGTTCCTGCACGGCGGCATCGTGCACCTGCTGCTCAACATGTACGCGCTCTACCTGTTCGGGCCGCCGCTCGAGGCGGCGCTGGGACGGCTGCGGTTCATCGTGCTCTACCTGGTGTCGGCGCTCGGCGGCAGCGCGCTGTCCTACGCGTTCAGCCAGCCCGGCGACCCGTCGCTGGGCGCGTCCGGCGCGGTCTTCGGCCTGCTCGGCGCCTACCTCGTGGTCAACCGCCGGCTCGGACGGGACACCACCTCGGTCATGGTCCTGCTGGCGATCAACTTCGCCTACGGCTTCCTGGTGCCGCGGATCGACTGGCGGGCCCACCTCGGCGGCCTGGTCGCGGGGCGCTGTGCGCGGTCGCGTTCGCCTACGCCCCGGCCGCCCGGCGTACGGCGATCCAGATCGGCGGCGGTCGCCGCTGCTGGTCGTCCTGGCGCTCGCCGTCGTCGCCTGGCGCACCTGGATCTGCGGGGATGAGCCGGGCGGGACGCCGTCGTCGTCGACGCCGTCCGTACGCCGGTCGGCCGGCGCGGCGGCGGGCTGGCCGGGGTGCACCCGGTCGACCTGTCGGCCCACGTCCTGGACGCGCTGGTCGCGCGCACCGGCCTCGACCCGGCCCTGGTCGACGACGTCATCTGGGGCTGCGTGTCGCAGACCGGCGAGCAGGCGGTCAACGTCGGCCGCAACGCGGCGCTGGCCGCCGGCTGGCCGGAGGACGTGGTCGGCGTCACGCTGGACCGGCAGTGCGGCTCCTCGCAGCAGGCCGTGCACTTCGCGGCCGCCGGGGTGATCGCCGGCCAGTACGACATCGCGGTGGCCGGCGGCGTCGAGTCGATGAGCCGGGTGCCGATGCTGTGCACCGTCACCCAGGGCCCGGGCGTGCCGTTCGGGCCGCGGATGCTGGCCCGCTACGACGGCGTCGGCGGCCTGGTGCCGCAGGGCGTCAGCGCCGAGATCATCGCCGAGCGCTGGCAGCTGTCCCGCACCGACCTGGACGAGATCGCCGTCCGGTCGCACGCCAACGCCGCCGCCGCACCGACGCCGGCGCCTTCGCCGGCGAGCTCGCCCCGGTCGGCGGCGTCGACGCCGACGAGGGCATCCGGCCGGGACAGCACGCTCGACACGCTCGCCGGGCTGCGGACCGTCTTCCGGGACGGACGGCGTGGTGACCGCCGGCAACGCCTCGCAGATCTCCGACGGCGCCGCGGCGCTGCTGGTCACCACCTCGGAGGTGGCCGCGCGGCACGGCTGGCGCCCGCTGGCCCGGCTGCACGCGTTCGCCACCGCCGGCGTCGACCCGGTGACCATGCTGACCGCCCCGATCCCGGCCACCGCGCGGGTGCTGAGCGGGCCGGGCTCGACTGGCCGACATCGACGCCTTCGAGGTCAACGAGGCGTTCGCGTCGGTGGTCGGCGCCTGGCTGGCCGAGACCGGCGCCGACCCGGCCCGGGTCAACCCGCGCGGCGGGGCGATCGCGCTCGGCCACCCGCTCGGCGGCTCGGGCGCCCGGCTGATGACCACGCTGGTGCACCACCTGCAGCAGACCGGCGGGCGCTGGGGCCTGCAGACCATGTGCGAGGGCGGCGGGATGGCCAACGCCACCGTCCTCGAGCGGCTCTGACCGCCCGGCCGAGCGTGCGCCGGCCGGTTGTCCACACTGGGGATAACTGGTGTGGACGACTTACACGGGTGTGTTTCCGCAGGTGAGGGCCCTGCAACCTGCGGACGCGCCCGTCACGTCCGGGCGGCTCACTTCCAGCGGGTGGCGACAGGCGCGAACCCGACGATGATCAGGCCGAAGCCGATCGCCCATGTTCCACAGCCCGATGCGACTCGATCGGGTACTCGGTCTGGGTCACGTAGTAGACGACCACCCAGAGCAGGCCGATCACGAAGCAGGCGACCATCACCGGCACCAGCCAGGGCGGGCTGCCGATCCGCACGGCCTTGGGCTGGTCGGACGGCGGCGGCGTGAACGCGCTGCGGCGGCGGATGCGGGACTTGGGCACCGGACGAACTCCTCGCGCGAGCTGGCGTCAGTGAGCCGGCACCGACGGCATCGGACAGGCACCTCCGAGGGGCGCCGTTCGTCGGTTAGCGTACGTCGGCACGCGCTCGCGCAGGACCGGTGCGCCCGACGACCGTCGATCGGGCCGCAGTCTGGATGACCCGGGCCGGAGGAGGCCGCGGTGGCACGCGCTCTGGCGGGTGGCCGCGCCGCTGGCCTTCGCCGCCGCCGGCGTGCTGTTCGCCACCAGCGCCGGGGCCGCCAACGGCGGCCGACCTGCGCGGGGCACCCGCAGCGACCTGGCCGACCTGATCCGGGCCGAGCAGCAGCCGGCCGACGACGTCACCGACCGGGTCGAGCGGCTGCGCGCCGACGATCGAGGACGGCCACCGACCGGGCCGGCGCCGACCGACCGCCGGATCGGCGCCGAGCAGCGGCGGTCCCGCGGCGCTCGAGCTGGCCGCCGGGACCGCGCCGGTGACCGGGCCCGGCCTCACGGTGACGCTGGCCGACGCGCCCGCGCTCGGCGGACCGGGTGCTGCCCGAGAGCACCAGCCCGGACGACCTGGTCGTGCACCAGCAGGACGTGCAGGCGGTGGTCAACGCGCTGTGGGCCGGCGGCGCCGAGGCGATGCAGATCATGGACCAGCGGGTGATCACGACCAGCGCCGTCCGCTGCGTCGGCAACACGCTGATCCTGCAGGGCCGGGTCTACTCCCCGCCGTACGAGATCACCGCGATCGGTGACCCGAGCGGCTCAACGATGCGCTCGACGCCGTCGCCGCGGGTGCGACCTCTACCGCTACTACGTCGACACCTACGGCCTGGTCTACGAGACGCGCGCCGCCGCGAAGACCACGCTGCCCGGCTACGACGGCTCGCTGGACCTCATGCACGCCACAGGTGGGTTCGCTGATCCGCACCGCGGTCCGCGGCCTCGGCGAGCTGCTCATCACGGCCGGTCTCGTCCTGCTGCTGTTCGTCGCCTACCAGCTGGTCTGGACCAACTTCGAGGCCCACCGCGCCGCCGACCGGGTGGCCGACGACATCCGCGACGACTGGACCGCGACCGCCCGCGGGCGCACGACCGGCGAGGCGCCGAGCCGCGACGCCGGTGCACTGTCGGCAAGGGCTTCGCCTTCCTGCACATCCCGCGCCTCGGCAAGACGCTGCGTCGGTGCCGGTCGTCGAGGGCGTCGAGCTGCACGACCTGGCCCGCGGCGTCGGCCACTACCCGGAGACCGCGCGGCCCGGCCAGGTCGGCAACTTCGCCGTGGCCGGGCACCGGGCCACCAACGGCGAGCCGTTCGCCGACCTGGACCAGCTGCGCAAGGGCGACGTGGTGGTCGTCGAGACCCGCAGCCGACTGGTTCACCTACGTCGTGGACCGGACCCGGATCGTGCCGCCGACGACACCTGGGTCCTCGACCCGGTGCCCGGCAAGCCGGACGCGACGCCCACCCAGCAGCTGCTCACCCTCACGACCTGCAACCCGCGCTGGGCGTCGTACCGAGCGGCTGATCGTCTTCGGCCACCTGCTGGAGAGCCGGTCGGACAAGGCGGACGGGCCGCCGGCGCGCTGCTGCGACGGCGGGGAGCCTGATGTACGCCTGGATCTGGCGGCACCTGCCGGGGCCGTGGCCGGTCGCGGCTCTGCTCGCGGCGCTGCTCGCGGCGGCCGTGGTGGTGCTGCTGTTCACGACCGTGTTTCCCTGGGCCGAGCACTCCCTGCCCTTCCTCGACGTGACGGTGGACCAGTGACCGACCTGACGACCGCGACGCATCCTGGTCGTCGACAACTACGACAGCTTCGTCTTCAACCTGGTGCAGTACCTCGCCCAGCTCGGAGCCGAGTGCACGGTGCGGCGCAACGACGAGGTCGGCGCCGGGCGACGCCGCGCAGCTACGACGGCGTGCTGCTCAGCCCCGGCCCGGGCACCCCCGAGAAGGCCGGCGTCTGCGTCGACCTGGTCCGCGAGGTCGCGCGGCGAGGTGCCGGTGCTCGGCGTGTGCCTCGGGCACCAGGCCATCGCGGTCGCCTACGGCGGCGTGGTCGAGCGGGCGCCGGAGCTGCTGCACGGCAAGACCAGCGCAGGTGCAGCACGAGGGCGCCGGCGTGCTGGCCGGCCTGCCGTCGCCGTTCACCGCGACCCGCTACCACTCGCTGGCGGTGCGCGAGGACAGCCTGCCGGCCGAGCTCGAGGTCACCGGCCGGACGCCAGCGGCGTGGTGATGGCGCTGCGGCACCGCGACCTGCCGCTCGAGGGCGTGCAGTTCCACCCCGAGTCGGTGCTCACCGAGGGCGGGCACCGGCTGCTCGCCACCTGGCTGGTCACCTGCGGCGACCCGGACGCCCCGGCGCGTGCCGAAGGGCTCGCGCCGGTGGCAGCCGGCTCGTCGACCGGTCAGGTCACGCCGGCGGCGGGGTCGACGGTGTCCGTCGGCAGCGGCGTCTCCGGTCGGCGTGCGGCGTCGGGGTCGGGGTCTCGGCTCGGGCGGTGCCGTCGCGACGATGATGGTCACCGGTCGAGCCCAGCCGCGAGGTCTCCTTGGCGGCCGGGGTCTGCCGGATCACGGTGCCCGGCGCCTCGTCGGCCGACTCCTCCTCGCGGGTGGCCACCGTGAAGCCGGCCTGCTCGATGAGGTTGCGGGCGGTGGCCTCGTCCTGGCCGACCACGTCGGGCACCCTGTTGTTGCCGCTGGCGTACGCGCAGGTCGACCGAGCTCCCGGCCGGGACGGTCTCGCCCTCGCTCGGGGCTCACCCGGATCACCGTGTTGCGGGTCTCGTCGGAGGCGACCGGGTCGGTCTCGCCCGAGCTCGAGGCCGGCCTGGTTCAGCGCCTGGCGGGCCTCGTCGAGCGAGAGCCCGACCAGGGACGGCACCGTCGGCCTCGTCGGCGCCGGTCGACACCGTGACCGACACCGCGGCGTCCTCCTCGACCTCGGTCGCCGGACTCCGGGCTCTGGTCGATGATGTTGCCCTCGGGGACGGTCGTCGCTCGCCTTGGGCGTCTCGGTGCCGAGCTCGAGGCCCTCGGCCTGCAGCGCTGCTGCGTGCGTCGGCCACGGTCAGGCCGGTGATGTCGGGCACGGCGACGTCCTCGCCGCCCGAGCCGTCGAGGACCGATCGCGCGATCAGGGCCGCGATGATGAAGACGGCGACGACGGCAAGGCCGAGCAAGGCGTAGCCGAGGGCGCGGCCGCCGCGGCCGTCGCGATCGTCGGTCGTCGCGTCGCCGACCGGCGGGATGGCGGAGGTGCCCGGCAGCACGGTGGTGTGCTGGGTCTGCTGGCTCGCGGTCACCGGCGGGGGCAGCACGGCGGCGACCGGCCGGCCGGCGAGGGCGGCGGCGATGTCGCGGCGCATCTCGTCGGCGGTCTGGTAGCGGTTGTCGCGGTCCTTGGTCAGCGCCTTGAGCACGATCGCGTCGACGCTCGCGCGACACGTCGGGGTCGACGCTGCGACGGCGGGACCGGCTCCTCCCGCACGTGCTGGTAGGCGACCGAGACCGGCGAGTCGCCGACGAACGGCGGCCGCCCGGTGAGCAGCTCGTAGAGCAGGCAGCCGGTGGAGTAGAGGTCGCTGCGCGCGTCGACCTGCTCGCCGCGGGCCTGCTCGGGCGAGAGGTACTGCGCGGTGCCGATCACGGCGGAGGTCTGGGTCATCGTCGCGCTCGATGTCGGCCAGCGCCCGGGCGATGCCGAAGTCCATGACCTTGACCTCGCCGGCGCGCGGTGAGCATGACGTTGGCCGGCTTGATGTCCCGGTGGACGATGCCCTGCTGGTGGCTGTACGCCAGCGCAGCCAGCACGCCGTCGACGATCTCCAGCGCCCGCTCCGGCACCAGCCGGTTGCCGGACGCGAGCAGGTCGCGCAGCGTCGAGCCCTCGACGTACTCCATGACGATGTAGGGCACCGGGTTGCCGGCGAACTCGTCCTCGCCGGTGTCGTACACCGCGACCACCGCGGGGTGGTTCAGCGAGGCGGCCGAGTGCGCCTCCCGGCGGAACCGGGCCTGGAACGACGGGTCGCGCGCCAGGTCCGGGCGCAGCATCTTCACCGCGACGGTCCGCCCCAGCCGGGAGTCGCGCCCGATGTGCACCTCGGCCATGCCGCCGCGGCCGAGCAGCTCGCCGATCTCGTAGCGACCGCCCAGCTGCTGCGGGACTGCGGTGCTCACGCGCTGCGACCCTTCCTCGTCCGTGTCATCGTCAGTGGCCGGGCTTCGGCGGCTTGGGCTTCTTGTCCGGCTTCGTCCTTGTCGGGTCCCGGCGGGGGCTCCGGCTTCGGCTTCGGATCGGCGACGACCTGGAGCTGGACGGCCGTGCCCTCCTCCACCGTGCCCGTCGGCGTCACGTCCTTCACGGTACCGACAACGCCCCCGCCCTCGGACCGGACGACCGTCACCCGGAGGCCGAGCCCGACCAGCTCGGCCTGCGACCTCGGCCACCGGACGGCCGAGGTAGTCGGCCGGCGGCCACGTCGACCTGGGTCGCGGCGGTCGGCGCTGCTGGAGGCGCCGTCGCCGGTGTCGGCGGTGGTGCCCGCGGTGTCGTCCGCGCCGCCGCAGGCCCTCATCAGCAGGAGCAGCAGGATGGCGCCGACGGCCAGCGCGACGGCGTACGGCAGCCACCGCGGTGCCTTCGACACGTCGGGCAGCCGGAACCCGGGGTCGGTGTCGCGTGCTCAGCCGCCCCACGACCACCGTCGTCTGGTCACTGCGCGGGTCCGGCGTCTCGGGCCCGGCGGCAGCGGCCGCGGCGTCGACCGCGGACATGGTGCGGGTCCGGTCCAGCGGCGGCGCGGTCGCGGCCGTCTCGGCCACCGTCGCTGCAGGGCGAGCGCCTCCCGGCCGAGCGCGCCGGCGCTGCGCGGCCGCGCGGCCGGGTCCTTGGCGAGCATGTGCATCACCAGGTCGCGCACCGGAGCGGGCAGGTCGTCCGGCAGCGCGGGCGGCTCCTGGCTCACCTGGGCGAGCGCGACGCCGACCGGGGTGTCGCCGTCGAAGGGCCGCCGGCCGGTGAGGCACTCGTAGGCCACGATGCCGAGCGAGTAGATGTCGCTGCCCGGCGACACCGACTGCCCGGACGCCTGCTCCGGCGAGATGTAGTAGGCCGTGCCCATGATGGCGCCGGTCTGCGTCAGCGGGACCGAGTTGGTGGCGCGGGCGATGCCGAAGTCGGTGATCTTCACGACCGCCGTCCGGGGTCACCAGGATGTTGCCGGGCTTCACGTCGCGGTGGATCACGCCGGCGTCGTGCGCCGCCTGCAGGCCGAGCGCGGCCTGGCCGATGATGTCGAGGGTGCGGTCCGGCGTCGAGCCGCCCTCGCGGGACACCAGTGCCGACAGCGGTTCGCCGGGCACGTGCTCCATGACGAGGTACGGCGAGCCGCCCTCGCTCGCCGGCCCTCGCCGAAGTCGTAGACCGCGGCGATGTTCGGGTGCGAGAGCCCGGCGGTGTGCCGCGCCTCGGCGCGGAACCGCTCGAGGAACGTCGGGTCGTCGGCGTACTCGCGGCGCAGGATCTTCACCGCGACCTCGCGACCGAGGACGTCGTCCTGGGCCCGCCACACCTCACCCATGCCGCCGCCGGCGATCCGCTCGGTCAGCCGGTAGCGGCCCGCCGAGGACGCGGTCGGTCTCGGCGGTCATCGGCCCAGCACCGCCTTCATGACCGCCTGGGCGATCGGTGCGGCCAGCTGGTTGCCGCTGACCTCCGGTGCGTCGCCGCCCTCCTCGAGGACGACGGCCACCGCGACCTTCGGGTCGCGTCGGCCGGCGCGAACGACACGAACCAGGCGTGCGGCTTGCTTGCCCGGACCCTGCTGGGCGGTGCCGGTCTTGCCGGCCACCTGGACCCCGGGGATCTGCGCGTTGGTGCCGGTGCCGTCCTCGACGACCGCGACGATCATCTCGGTGAGGTCGGCGGCGGTCTGCGGGCTGACGGCCTCGCCGAGGCTGCGCGGCTTGGTGCTGTCGAGCACCGTGAAGTTGGGCGCGAGCACGTCCTGGACGAGGTACGGCGCCATCAGCACGCCGCGGTTGGCGACGGCGGCGACGACCATCGCCATCTGCAGCGGCGTCGCCCGCACGTCGAACTGGCCGATGGCCGACAGCGCGGTCTGCGGGGCGTCCAGGTCCTCCGGGTAGCGGCTCGGCGACGCTGCGCATCGGCACCTCGAACGCCTCGTTGAAGCCGAACTTCTCGGCCTGCGCGCGGAGCGCGTCGTCGCCGAGCTCGATGCCGAGCTTGCCGAACGCCACGTTGCAGGACTGCATGAGCGCGTCGGTGAGGGTCGCCGTGCCCGCGGGGTTGCACGGTGCGTTCGTCGTAGTTCGGCAGCGTGGTCGTCGGTCAGCGGCAGGTCCAGCTGCGCGCCGTTGTCGACCTGGCTGTCCGGGCGTGTAGCGACCGGACTCCAGCGCGGCCGCCGCCGTGACGATCTTGAAGGTGGAGCCGGGCGGGTAGGTCTGGCGCAGCGCGCGGTTGAGCATCGGCCGGGACGGGCGCGACGTCGAGCCGGTTGTAGTTCTCGCGCACCTCGGCCGTGTCGTGGCTGGCCAGCTCGTTCGGGTCGAACGACGGCGTGCTGACCATCGCCAGGATCGCGCCGGTGCTCGGGTCGATCGCGACGACGGCACCGCGCGCGTTCCTGGCCCGCAGGCCGTCGTACGCCGCCTTCTGCGCCTCCGGGTTCAGGGTGAGCTTGACGCTGCCGCCCTTGGGCTTCACGCCGGTGAGCAGGTCGATGATCCGGCGGACGAAGAGGCTGTCGTCGGTGCCGGCCAGCACCGAGTTGGCCTGCTGCTCGATGCCGGTCGCGCCGTAGACCAGCGAGTAGAAGCCGGTGGCCGGGGCGTACAGCGTGCCCGTCGGAGTACGTGCGCAGGTACTTCAGCCGGTCGTCGGTCTCGACGCTGCGCGGCGACCGGCTTGCCGCCGACCACGATCGGGCCGCGCTCGCGGGAGTACTCCTCGGCGATCAGCCGCGGGTTGTGGCTGTCGTTGTGCAGCGTCCTCGGCGCGCACCACCTGCAGGTAGTTGGCGTTGACCAGCAGCAGGCCGAAGAGCAGCAGGACGGCCACCGAGAGCCGGCGCAGCGGGCGCGTTCACAGTCGGACCACCTGGGTCTTGGCGTCGGCCAGCGACGGGGCCGGCGGCGGCGCCGGGCGCCGGGCGGCGTCACTGATCCGCAGCAGCAGCGCGATGAGCGCCCAGTTCGCGACCAGCGACGAGCCGCCGTAGGACAGGAACGGCATCGTCAGGCCGGTCAGCGGGATCAGCCGGGTGACGCCGCCGACGACGACGAAGACCTGCAGCGCGATGCTGAACGCGAGACCGGCGGCCAGCAGCTTGCCGAACGAGTCGCGCACGGCGATCGCGGTGCGCAGGCCGCGCTGCACGACGATGGCGTAGAGGATCAGGATCGCCATCAGGCCGGTGAGCCCGAGCTCCTCGCCGATCGCGGCGACGATGAAGTCGGTCTGCGCGTACGGCACGATCTCCGGCCGGCCCTGGCCGAGGCCCTTGCCGAGCAGCCCGCCGGTGCCCATGCCGAACAGCCCCTGCACGAGCTGGTAGCTGTCGCCGTCGATGTTGCGCGGCGCGAACGCGTGCAGCCAGATGTCGACGCGCTCCTGCACGTGGCCGAACATCGACCAGGCGAGGAACGACCCGGCGAGGAACAGCGCCGACGCCGATCAGCAGCCACGACAGCCGCTCGGTGGCGACGTAGAGCATCGCGACGAAGACACCGAAGAACAGCAGCGAGGTGCCGAGGTCGCGCTCGAAGACGAGGACGCCGAGGCTCGCGACCCAGGCGACGATGACCGGGCCGAGGTCGCGGCGCGCGGGGCAGGTCGATGCCGGCGACCCGCCGGCTGGCCAGCGCGAGCACGTCGCGCTTGACGACGAGGTAGCCGGCGAAGAAGACGAGCAGCACGATCTTGGCGAGCTCGCCGGGCTGGAACGAGAAGCCGGCCAGCCGGATCCAGATCCGGGCGCCGTTGATGGTGGTGCCGATCACCGGCAGCAGCGGCAGCAGCAGCAGGACGAGGCCGGCGACCATCGCGGTGTAGGTGAACCGCTGCAGCACGCGGTGGTCGCGCACCAGCGACCAGCACCGACGACGAACAGGATCACGCCGACGGCGGTCCAGGTCAGCTGGGCCGGAGCGGCCGCGCGACGGGACGTCGCGGCCGAGCTGCTCGGCGCGGTCGGCGTAGGCCAGGTCGAGGCGGTGGATCACGGCCAGACCGAGACCGTTGATGACGGTGACCGCCGGGCAGCATGCACCGGGTCGGCGTAGCGGCGCGAACCGGCGCAGCGCCAGGTGGGCGATGCCGAACAGCACCGCGAGCCCGCCGCCGTAGCCGAGCATGCCGGCGGGCAGCGCGCCGTCGTGCGCCAGGCCGACCGAGGCGTAGGCCGCCATCGAGATCGCCACCGAGAAGACGAGCAGCACCAGCTCGGTGGTGCGCGGGCTCCGGCTCCGCACGGCGGCGCGGGCGCTCACGAGCCGTCCCCGCAGTCGCTGGCGTCGACCCGGATGCCGTCGTCGGTGGTCGGGGTCGGTGTGGGCGTCGGCGTCGGCGTGGCCGTCGGGCTGACCGGCTCGCCGGAGCCGCTGGGCGAGGGGGTCGCGGCTGACGGGGTCGGCGACGGGCTGACGCGGCGGCGGCGGCCTGGCAGAGCTCGGCCTGCTCGCGCAGCGTGTCGACGATCCGCTCGGCGTCGGCCAGGCCCGTCGGTCGGCGATGGCGGCCTGCGACCTGCTCCTGCTGGTAGGTCGGCAGGTCGGCGAGCGCGACGTCCTCGGCGCGGTAGAGCCGGGAGGTCTGCACCGGCCCGACGTCCTGGCGAGAGCCCGCGGAAGATCGCGACGTTGCGCGCCCTCCGCGCCGACGTAGTACTGCGTCTGCGACCAGCGCTAGGCGCCGAACGCCGCCGGCCGGCGAGCACGAGCAGCAGCAGGAGCAGCAGCAGGATGCCGCCGCGCCGGCGGCGCGGCCCGTCGGGTGCGTCGGCGTCGTCGTCGTACTCGTCGAGCTGTTCCGGCTCGGGCCGCAGGGCGGCGGCCTTCGCCGGCCGGGGTGTCGTCGGCGCTCGTGCTTGACCGCGCCGTCGGCGGCGGCGCCGACGGTGACCGGCACGGCCGACGGCGGCTTGGTCTCGACCTCGACGACGTCGGCGACGATCGCGGTGATGTTGTCGGGGCCGCCGCCCTTGAGCGCCAGCTCGACGAGCCGCTCGACGGCGACGTCGGTGCTCGGCCTCGGCGGCCAGGGTGTCGCGGATGGTCTCCTCGCTGACGACGCCGGACAGGCCGTCGCTGCAGAGCAGGTAGCGGTCGCCGGCCCGGGCCTCGCGCACCGACAGGTCGAGCTCGACGTCCTCGCGCCCGTCGAGGGCGCGGGTGATCAGGTTGCGCTGCGGGTGGTGGTCGGCCTCCTCGGCGGTGATGCGGCCCTCGTCGACGCAGGCGTCTGCACGAAGGTGTGGTCGTGGGTGATCTGCTGCAGCTCGCCGTCGCGCAGCAGGTAGCCGCGCGAGTCGCCGACGTGCACCAGGCCGAACCGGGAGCCGGCCCGGAGCAGCGCGGTGAGCGTGGTGCCCATGCCCTGCAGGTCGGGGTCGCCGCTGCACCATGTCGCGCAGGTGGCTGTTGGCGCTGTGCACCGCGGTGGACAGCCGGTCGAGCAGGTCGCCGCCGGGCGAGTCCTCGTCGAGGCGCGGCGAGCGACGCCGACCGCGACCGAGCGAGGCGACCTCGCCGGCGGCGTGCCCGCCCATGCCGTCGGCGATGACGAGCAGCCGCGGCCCGGCGTAGCCGGAGTCCTCGTTGATCTCCCGGAGCAGGCCCGACGTCCGAGCGGGCGGCGTAGCGCAGCGCAAGCGCCATCGGCGAGGTCCCCGCTACTTCCGCAGCTCGACGACGGTCTTGCCGATGCGGATCGGCATGCCGATCTTGACCGGCGTCGGGCCGGTGACCTTGGTGCGGTCGAGGTAGGTGCCGTTGGTGGAGCCCATGTCCTCGACGAGCCACTGGCCGTCCTGGGGAAGAACCGCGCGTGCCGGCTCGAGACGTAGTCGTCGTCGAGCACGATCGTCGAGTCCTGCGACCGGCCCAGCGTCACCGGCTGGTCGCCGAGCCGGACCGTGGTGCCGGACAGCGCGCCCTGGGTGACGACGAGGGTGCTCGGGACGCCGCGCTTGCCCTTGGCCGGCTTGGCGCGGCCGCTCCTGGCGAGCCGGCTTCGGCGCCGGCGCGGGCGCGGCGGCGACGGTTCGGCCGCGGCTGGCGGCCCGGCGGCCGAACAGGTCGGACCGCATGACGCGACACGGCGGTGAGCACGAACAGCCACAGCACGGCCAGGAAGCCGAGCCGGATGATCGTCAGCGTCAGCTCCGACATCTCGCTCATGCGCGCGCCTCACTTGCGCCGCTCGTGGAAGATCAGCGTGGTGCTGCCGAGGCGGACCCGGGCGCCGTCGCGCAGCCGCGCCTGTCGACCCGCTGGCCGTCGACGACCACGCCGTTGGTGGAGCCCAGGTCGACGATGGTCACGTCGCCGCCGGAGCGGCGCAGCTCGGCGTGGTGCCGGGAGATGCCGGGGTCGTCGATGCGCAGGTCGGTGTCGTCGCCGCGGCCGATCCGGGTCACGGCCCGGGCCAGCGCGTACGTCGTGGAGCCGACCTCGACCCACGGGACGCCGCCCGCGCCGCCGGCTGCCGGTGACCGCGGTGGACGGCTCGGCCGCGGTGGCGCCCGCCACGGCGGCGCTGCGCACCTGGAACCGGCCGGTGGGCGAGGTCGTCGTCGCGCTCGAAGTCGACCGTCACCGGGCCGATGAACGCGTAGCCCTGCTCGTCGGCGTGCTCGCGGACCATGACGGCGAGCTCGTCGCCGAGGGCCTCGGCGTACACGCTCGAGCCGCTCGTGGTCGTGGCTGCCGAGGGCGACGGTGAAGGCGTTGGGCACCATCGTGCGGCCGCGGGCCACGATCGCGGCCCGGTCGTCGACTCGCGCTGGAGCGCGCTGGCGATCTCGACCGGCTGCACCTCGGCCTTGAAGGCCCGGGCGAAGGGGCGGTTGACCATCTCTTCGATGCGCCGCTCGAAGCGCTGCAGGACGCCCACGTCACCTCCTCGGGCTCGGCGACCGCTCGGCCGGGTGGGCCGCTGCGGTCATGGGGACAACCGGGAAGCCCGGCCACGCGATCGTAGCCGGGCCCGTTGACGCTCCCTCGTTCCCCGGCGCGGGCCCGCCGTACGCCCCGAGCGGGCGCTCCATGACGCGCGGAGCCGGCCCGTCACCCCCTGTTATCCTTTCCGGGCTCGCGCGAGTGGCGGAATAGGCAGACGCGCACGGTTCAGGTCCGTGTGCCCGAAAGGACGTGGGGGTTCAACTCCCCCCTCGCGCACACCTGCGACGTCTCGGGACATCGGTCACCCGAGTCCCGAGACCTCGCTCACGTGCAGCGCCGCGCGGCGCGAACCCGCTAGGCAGCCAGCCGGTACGCCGCGGCGCGCGACCCGGCGACGAGGTGGGCGACCACGTCCCGCGCGTCGTGGCGCAGCCCGTCGAGGAACGTGGAGTCGCGCCGGTGCTGGAACCGGGTGCCGACCACGTAGAGCCCGGGCACCGCGGTGACGCCGCGGCGCTGCCGGATCGCCCCGCTGGCGTCGTGGACGGGCAGGTGCAGCCACGGGTACGACGGGTGCTGGCCGGTGCACCAGACGACGTTGGTGATGCCGGCCGCGCGCAGGTCGAGCGTGTCGCGCGCCGCGGGCCGGACGTCGACCGGCCGTACGTCGTCGCGCCCGACGCGACGCCCGGCGGCCAGCTCGATGCGCCGGACCAGCTGGGCGAGCCGGGCCTCCGAGTCGGCCACGTTGGCCTGGAGGTCGTCGCGCAGCGCGCAGCCGCCGCCCGGACCCGCCGGCCACCCGGCCGACCAGCCGGACGCCACGGTCGGCCAGCACACCGAGGTCGAGGTCCTCGCCCGGGCGCCCGACCAGCTGGAGCCGGGGTTCGCGGCGGGCCCGGTCGGCATCGGGCACGGCGTCGATGGTCTGGCTGAGCCAGCCGATCTGCTCGAGCCACTCCCAGATGTCGCGGCCGAACAGCTGGCGCGGCAGCCGCCCGTGGTGGCCGACGGACAGGGTCACCTCACGGCCGGCGGCCCGCAGCTCGTCGGCGATCTGCAGCCCGGTGGCCGAGGCCCCCACGACGAGGACGCCGCCGGGCGCCAGCATCGACGGGTTCCGGTAGTCGGGGGCGCAGACCTGGGTCAGGTCCGCGGCCAGCCGGCCGCCGACCGCCGGGCGACGGGGCCGCCCGCCCGCACCGGTTGCCACGACCACGTTGCCCGCCTGCCAGGTGCCGCCGTCGGTGCGGACCTCGAAGCCGTCGAGCCGGCTCCGGACCGACCGGACGGCGGTGCCGGCGACGACCGGCGCACCGAACGAGCCGGCGTACGACGTGAGGTACGCCGCGACCTCGGCCGCGCTCATGTAGCCGTCCGGGTCCGCTCCCCGGTACTCGCCAGCCGGGCAGCCGGGCCATCCAGTTCGGCGTGATCATGCGCAGCGAGTCCCATCGCTGGGTGTGCCACGACTGCGCGACCGCACCCCGCTCCAGGACGACGTGGTCGCGGCCGGCGGTGGTGAGCTCGTGGCTCACCGCGAGGCCGGCCGGCCCGCCGCCGACCACGACAACGTCCGTCTTCATCACGAGACCTCCGCACCCCCCGCCCCCGGTCAGGCGGTTGCCTGGGCGGGGACCGGCCGGGTCTCGGCGTACGTCGACTCGTAGGCGTCGGCCAGCGCGCGCAGCTGCGCACCGCCGTCGCCGTGATAGCTCGAGCCGTGCATGATCGCGAGCGTGGTCGGCTCGATCGCGGCCAGCGCACGCAGCGTGGCCGGGACCGCCGGCGCCCAGTGACGTCTGGTGGAAGAGGTCCTCGGCCGCGAGCGCCTGCTCGATCAGGTCGTCCCCGGTCAGGGCCGGCCCGTTGCCGTCCTGGGTGGCCAGGTCGCCGCAGAACAACGTCCCGGTGACCTCCTCGTAGATGACCCGCGCCTCCCAGTTGTGCGGCACGTGCGGGGTGTCGACGTGCCGGATCCGCCGGGCGCGCAGCTCGCGGCCGCCGAGGTCGATGACCTCGCCGTCGTCGAGCGCGCGGGGCGGCCGGTCGGCCAGGTCGTTGAGCGAGACCATGACGCCGGTCGCCCCGTGGGCGACCTGGGCCCGCGGGGCCGCGGCGAGGAACTCGTTCATCGAGCCGCACTCGTCGGCCTCGACGTGGCTGAACGCGATCCACCGCAGCCGGTCCAGGCCGACGATCCGGTCCACCTCCGCCGACACGACGGGGAACAGCGCGCGCATCCCCGTGTGGTAGAGCAGCGGCTCCTCCGCGTCGAGCAGGAACTGGTTGAACGTGAAGCCGCGGGGGCCGAGCTCGGGGACGTACGTCGAGATCCGGTAGATGCCGGCCGCGATCTCGGCAACTGACGTGGTCATGCGTCTCTCCTAGAGTCGTTCGGGTTGTCTAACGCTGTACGGACGAATGTGCCCGCGCCAACCCGGAACGTCAAGAGGTAATCCGCACATTCTTCGGCTAGACTAACGACGTTAGACAACCTCGGGAGACGACATGACCGCCCAGCCGAACCAGGACCCGCCGGCCCGCGACCGCCGGGCCGAGCGGCACACCGCCACGCGCAGCGAGATCCTCGACGCCGCCTGGGAGCAGGTCCGCGAGCGCGGCCTGGCCGCCCTCTCCCTGCGCGACCTGGCCACCGCGGTCGGCATGCGCGCGCCGTCGCTCTACTCCTACTTCGAGAGCAAGAACGCCATCTACGACGCGATGTTCGCGCAGGGCAACGAGGCGTTCCTGGAGCGCATGCGATCCGTCCCGGCGACCGGCGACGCGCGACGCGACCTGCGGGTCGGCGCCCGCACGTTCGTCGACTTCTGCAGCGAGGACGTCGCCCGCGCCGAGCTGCTCTTCCAGCGCCGGATCCCGGACTTCGAGCCGTCGGCCGCGGCCTACGCCCTGGCGGTGCAGGCGCTCGAGCTCAGCCGCGAGGCGCTCGCCGCCGCGGGAGCGCCGCGCGACGAGGACGTCGACCTGTACACGGCTCTGCTGTCCGGGCTGGTCAGCCAGCAGATCAGCAACGATCCTGGTGGCCAGCGATGGAGTGGTCTCGTCGACGAGGCGGTGGACATGTTTCTGGGGCACATCTCGGGCCGGCAACCGTGACGGCTGAGGTCGGCCCCCTGAGCAGGGACGAAGGACTCCGACCTCGCCGCCGCCGAGTACGACCGGATCATCGACCTGCTGGCCGCGCTGCCCGAGCCGGTGTGGCAGCGGCCGACGGACTGCCCCGACTGGGACGTGCGCGAGCTGGTCAGCCACGTCGTCGGGACGGCGGCCTTCTCGGCGAGCCAGCGCGAGACGCTGCGCCAGGCGCGCGCCGCCCGCCGGACCGGACGGCCGTCCCCGGACAGCTTCAACGAGGTGCAGGTCAGCGAGCGGGCCCAGCGGACCCCGGCCGAGCTCCTGGCCGAGCTGCGCGCCATCGCGCCGCGCTCGGTGCACGGTCGCCGACACCTCCCCCGGCCGTTGCGCCGGGTGCCGATGCCCGTCGTCGGCGGGCGTTCCCTCGACTGGCTGATGTCGGTCGTCCTGACCCGGGACGCCTGGATGCACCGCGTCGACCTGGCCCGGGCTGCCGACGTACCCCTGGAGGTCACCGCCGACCACGACGGGCGGATCGTCGCCGACCTCGTCGCCGACTGGGCGGGTCAGCACGGCCGGCCGTACGACCTGGTGCTCACCGGGCCGGCCGGCGGTCGCTTCGCGGCCGGTCGCGACGCGGCGCCCCGCGAGCTCGACGCGATCGAGTTCGCCCGGATCCTGGCCGGCCGCGCGCCCGCCGACGGCCTCCCGCACCCGCAGGTCTACTTCTAGAAGTCAGTCGGCGTGCTCGGGCGGCCAGACCACCCGGAAGCGCTCGAAGACGACCTCCTCGTCCTCGCTGAACTCCACGCCGCGGGCCCGGCAGACCCGCTGCCAGTAGCCCCGGTGGCCGCGCAGCCAGTCGGCCCGGGTCCGGTCGCCCTCGCCCTCGTCCCAGGCGAACGCGTCGTCGACGCTCTCCACCACACCGAGCCGCAGCCCGACCGTGCGCAGCACGGCCTGCGGCACGCCCCGGCCGTCGCAGACGATCCAGTGCCCGCCGATCCGCGGCAGCGGCTCCTCGTCGGCGGTGAACTCGGCGACCAGCCCGGCAGTGGCCCGCTTGGGGCCGTGCAGCACCAGTGCCAGCAGCTCGTCGGCGAGCTCGACCGAGTCGCCGAAGGCCTCCACCGGCGGGTCGTCCTGGAAGGCCACCAGCTCCGGATGAGCCGTGCAGTACGCCGACCACAGCTCGGCTGCGCCGACGCGGTCCATCGGGGGCAGCGGGCTGCGGGTGCCCTCGGTCACGGAAGGGCGGACACCGGGGCGGTCGGGGCGGCGGGCGCTGCCGGCATGTCCGCCAGGCCCTCGACCAGCGCCGCCACCAGGCCCGGCACCTGGCTGCGCTCCAGCCGCATCGTCCCGACGCAGCCGGTCTCACGCCACAGGCTTAAGACGACAACGTCGACGACTCGGACTGGCTCTGCTCATGGTGCCAGGTCACGCGCATCCACCGGCCGTCACCGCGCTGGTCGGGGATGATCTCCCCGCTCGCCGGGAACGCCAGGACCTGCCCCTCGCCGGTGCCGGATGCGCCCACGGGCACATTGTGCGTCCCGGAGGCCGTCGGGCGGAAGACCCAGCCGGGTGCTCGTCGCCCCGGCCGGAGCAGAGCCGACAGGAGAACGGCGCCGGTCGCGGGCCCCTCCTCCCGCGACCGACGCCGTCCGATCGTGAGCCGCGCCGAGCGCGGCCTGCTCCTCCCGCGGATCCGTCGGTCAGAACAGCCGCGACCAGGTGGTCGGACCGACGTTGCCGCGGCCGCGCCAGCCCAGGGACTTCTGGAACCGGGAGACCGCCTTGCGGGTGGTCGCGCCGTAGAAGCCGGTCTGGCGCACGCCGAGGCGGGCCTGGACCCGCGTGACCGCGGCCCCGGTGCTGCCGTAGGTGAGCTTGTGGGAGTACTGCGCGAGCGTGGTGTGCGAGCTCGTCGTGGTGGCGCTCCGCATCGGACGCCGGAACACCTGGGCGACCCAGACCCGGCCGTCGGCGACGACCGCGCCGATGCCGACCTCGGTGTAGTCGCGGTCCAGGATGTTGGCCCGGTGGCGCGGGGCTGTTCATGAAGGCGGTGTGGACGGAGGCGACGCTCGGGCCGTAGCCGACGTTCTCGCCGACCCAGCGCCAGTTGCTGACGTCCGAGGTGAGCGTGGGGTTGTGGTAGAGCCGGCTCTGGCCGGCCATCCGGCGGCGCCTGCTCGCGGGCGACCTGGACCAGGCTGCTGCGGGTCGTCAGTCGGGGGATGCCGCGCGAGGAGCGGGCGTGGTTCAGCTTGGCGGTGAACTGGTCCTCGACGGAGGTGGTGGCGCGACGGCCGAGGCGGGCGCAGCCGCGGCAGCGCCGGTGACGAGCGCGGTGAGCACCAGCGCGAGCGTGGTCAGTACGGCGGCCACGACCCGGCGGTGGGGCGTGATCCAGCGCCGTACTCGGTCGAGCTGGCTCGCGAGAGGTCGGTCTGGCGTCACGGTGCGGGTCTCCGATGTCGGGTCTGGGTGCCCTAGTTACGTCGGCGGCCCCCGGGCGGGGCATGACTCGGCCGAATGGGTGACCCTCGGTGCGGCACACTTGACAGGTGCCTGAGCTGCCCGAGGTGGAGGCGCTGGTCGCCTTCCTGACCGAGCGCGCGGTGGGGCGGGTCGTCGCCCGCGTCGACCTGGCCGCCCTGAGCGTGCTGAAGACCTACGACCCGCCGGTCACGTCGCTGCAGGGCCTCGAGGTCGCCTCGGTGGCCCGGCACGGCAAGTTCCTCGACCTGGACGTCTCCGGGCTGCACCTCGTGATCCACCTGGCCCGGGCCGGCTGGCTGCGCTGGTCCGAGGCGCTCTCCGCCGGTCCCGCCCCGGATGGGCAAGGGCCCGCTGGCCGCCCGGGTGCACCTCGACGACGGCTCCGGGTTCGACCTCACCGAGGCCGGCACCCAGAAGCGGCTGGCCATGTACGTCGTGCACTCGCCGTACGACGTGCCGGGGATCGCCCGTCTCGGCCCCGACCCCCTCTCCCCCGGCTTCGGCGCCGCCGAGCTGGCCGCGCTGCTCGCCGGGTCACGCCAGCAGCTCAAGGGCCTGCTGCGGGACCAGTCGGTGCTCGCCGGGGTGGGCAACGCCTACAGCGACGAGGTGCTGCACGCCGCCCGGCTCTCGCCGTTCCGGCTGGGCTCGTCGCTGTCCGAGGAGGAGGTCGAGACCCTGTACGGCGCGCTGCAGTCGGTGCTGCGCGACGCGGTCGCCCGGGCCGGCGGCCTGGCGGCGGCTCAGCTGAAGAAGGAGAAGAAGACGTCGATGCGGGTGCACGGCCGGACCGGCCTGCCCTGCCCGGTCTGCGGCGACACCGTGCGCGAGGTGTCCTTCGCCGACTCCTCGATGCAGTACTGCCCGACCTGCCAGACCGGCGGCAAGCCGCTCGCCGACCGGCGGCTGTCGCGGCTGCTCAAGTGAGCCGACGAGCGAGTCGGCACGGCTTCCGGCGCCGAAATCAGGCCGGTTTCGGGTGAACCAGGTCACATTCTGCGGCGTCTAGACTAGTAGACCGGGTGCGACCGCCCGGATTCTGCCATGCCCGCCGATCGGCTTCAGGACAGGAACTGTGACCGCGACCGCGACTCGTCCCGAGGACGTGTCGTCGCGGGTCCGGACCCGGAGGCCCGGCAAGGGCCGCGGACGGCGGGCCAAGCCGCGCGCCCGTCGCACGACCATCGCTGGACGGTCGTCGGTCGGGCTGCTGCGTCGCTGCTCGGCGCCGACGCTGCTCTGGATGGTCGGTGGCCTGCTGCTGGCGGCCAACACCCTGCAGGACAAGGCGCCATGGCGCAGAGCGAGCTCGAGCTGTTCCGCGACTCGCTCAAGGCAGGCGACGACAAGGCAGCGAAGACCCACCTGCGCGCCGGCGAGGACGCGCTCGGCGATGCAGTGGGTGCGGCGCAGAGCGGCCAGGTCCGGCTCGCCAAGGGCCTGCCGTACGTCGGGCCGACGATCGAGGACCTCGACCACCTGCTCGCCGCCGCCACGATCATGACCGACTCGGCCCGCGACGCGATGGACGTCTACGAGAACTTCTCCGGCGAGGACTCGAAGCTCTTCGACGACGGCAAGTTCAGCATCCCGCGCGATCAGGCAGGCCCAGCACTCGGTCAAGGACATCGAGGGGTCGCTGGCCGGCGCCGAGGCCGAGCTGGTGCAGGTGAAGGGCGACGGCTTCAAGGGCGACGACGCCGTGGCCAAGCAGAAGTCCGCGACTGAAGCAGATCACCTCGCTGCGCAAGGAGATCCGGGCACTCACCCCGTTGCTCGACGCCATGCCCAGCGCGGTCGGCGCCGACGGGCGCAAGACCTACCTGGTCGCGATCATGAACCCGGCCGAGATGCGCGCCTCCGGCGGCGCCCCGCTCTCGGTCGCCTTCGTGCGGTTCAAGGACGGCAAGATGACGGTCCCGCTCAAGGGCGCGACCTCGGACATGACCGAGATCGAACAGCGAGTACTACTGGAACCGGCTGACCGGCAAGGACGACCCGTTCCAGCTCCCGGCCGGCGAGGCCGCAGCGCTTCGTCAACACCACGTTCAACCCCGACTTCGCGGTCTCCGGCGAGCAGATGGTGCGGGCCACGCCGGTCAACTTCGGCTTCAAGACCGACGGCGTCATCGCCCTGGACATCATGGCCATCGGGCACCTGCTCGACGCGACCGGACCGATCGACACCGACTTCTACGGCAAGCTCACCGGCAAGAACCTCGCCCAGAAGCTGATCATCGACGCCTACACAGAGCGGCAGCGACGACGTCGTCGGTGAACGCCCGGCACGACGTCAACGACCAGCTGATGGACGTGATGCTCCTCCGGATGACCGAGGGCGGCGGCCTGATCACCAAGGCCCGCGCGCTCGGCGAGGCGATCCCCGGCCGCCACCTGCAGATGTACTTCCGCGACAAGGCGCCTGCAGAGCGTCGTCGTCGACAAGGACATGGCCGGCACCATCCCGGTGCGCGACACCGGCAACCTGTCGGCCGTCTACACCCAGAACGGCAACGGCAACAAGCTCGACGTCTTCCAGCGCCGGGCGGTGCGCGAGACCGTCAGGCTGCGCGCCGACGGGTCGGCCGTCGTCACGCGCACCGTCGCGCTGCAGAGCCCGACGCCGCCGTACACCGCGCTGTTCCCGGACCGGCTGCGCGGCTACGACACCCGCTAGGCGACCAACCTGGTCATCAACCTGATGCCGCCGGGTGCGAAGGTGCTCGAGCAGCCGGAGGTGCTGCTCAGCACCACCGTGGCCGACGGCGTCGACCAGGCGGGCCGCACCTACGCGCAGGCCGCGATCATGCTGCCGCCGGACGGGTCGGCGGAGCTCACCTGGAAGTACCGGGTGAAGAACGCGGCCGTGGTGCGCGGCGACCGGATGTACTTCCGCGACTACGTCGTGCCGCAGTCGATGCTGCGGGCGCCGACCCTGGACCTCACCGTCATCGCACCGGATGGCTGGACGGCCGACCCGGCCGCCAGGCTGGACGCCGACGCCCAAGGGCGTGACGGCATCGGTGCCGATGGACCGCACCCAGGTGCTCAAGGTGCTGCTCCGCCGCTAGCGGCGCCGGTCAGGTGTCGCAGGCTGCGGTAGAACGCCTGGCACTCGTCGTACGACGGCAGCAGCCCGGCGTCCTCGGCCTGCGCCAGCGTCGGCGCCGCCTCGTCCTTGGGCGACAGCAGCGGCGCGATGTCGGCCGGCCACTCGATGCCGATCGCCGGGTCCAGCGGGTGCACGCCGTGCTCGCGTGCCGGGCGGTAGCCCTCGGAGCAGAGGTAGCAGCAGCGTCGCGTCGTCGGTGAGCGCCATGAACGCGTGCCCGAGGCCCTCGGCGACGTACACCGCCCGCCGGTCCGTCGTCGTCGAGCAGCACCGCGTCCCACCGGCCGAACGTCGGCGAGCCGACCCGGATGTCGACGACGACGTCGAGCACGCGCACCGCGGACGCAGGTGACGTACTTGGCCTGGCCGGGCGGGACGTCGGCGAAGTGGATGCCGCGGAGGGTGCCCCGGGCGCTCACCGAGCAGTTGGCCTGCGCGAGGTCGAGGCGGTGCCCGACGGCCTGCGTCGAACGCGTCGTCGCTGGAACCACTCGAGGAACACGCCCGCGGTCGTCGCCGTGCTGCACGGGCGTCAACTCGAAGGCGTCGGGGACGGCCAGCTCGCGGACCTTCATGCTCAGCGCCCCTCGGTCTCGGCGAGGACGTCGAGCAGGTAGTCGCCGTAGCCGCTCTTGCGCAGCGGCTCGGCCAGCGCGCGCAGCTGGTCGGCGTCGATGAAGCCCTCGCGGAAGGCGACCTCCTCGATGCAGCCGATCTTGATGCCCTGCCGCTCCTCGACCGCCTGCACGAACGCGGCCGCCTGCATCAGCGACGTCGAAGGTGCCGGTGTCCAGCCACGCGGTGCCGCGGTCGAGCACGGTGACCGTGCAGCGCGCCGCGGCGCAGGTACTCCGTCGTTGACCGCGGTGATCTCGAGCTCGCCGCGGGCGCTCGGCGTCGAGGCCGCGGGCGATCGTCGACGACGTCGTTGTCGTAGAAGTACAGGCCCGGGACGGCGTACGCGGCTCTTCGGCTTGCTCCGGCTTCTCCTCGATGGAGAGCACCCGGCCGTCGTCGTCGAACTCCACGACGCCGTACGCCGTCGGGTCGGCCACCCGGTAGGCGAAGACGCGGCCGCCGGCGAGGTCGCCGTGTTGCCTTCAGCGACCGGCCGAGGCCGGCGCCGTAGAAGATGTTGTCGCCGAGCACCAGGGCGACCGACTCGTCGCCGATGAAGTCGGCGCCGATGACGAAGGCCTGCGCCAGGCCCTCGGGCCGGGGCTGGACGGCGTACTCGAGCGCGATGCCGAGGTCGGCGCCGTCGCCGAGCAGCCGCCGGAACTGCGCCTGGTCCTCGGGGGTGGTGATGACCAGGACCTCGCGGATGCCGGCCATCATCAGCGTGGAGAGCGGGTAGTAGATCATCGGCTTGTCGTAGACCGGCATGAGCTGCTTGCTGATGCCGCGGGTGATCGGGTACAGCCGGGTGCCGGAGCCGCCGGCCAGGATGATCCCTCGCATGAGGGGTCACGCTAGCGCCTCGCCTAGAGTGCTCCGTCATGGTCTCCGCCGCGTCGCGCCGCACGAGGTGGCTGACGTGAGGATGCTCGTCACCGGCGCGGGCGGGATGCTCGGCCGCGACCTGGTGGACGTCCTCACCGCGGCCGGGGCGCGAGGTCACCGCGGTGACCCGCGCCGAGCTCGACGTCACCGACCCCGCCGCCGTGATGTCAGCCGTGCCCGGCCACGACGTGGTCGTCAACGCGGCCGCGTGGACCGATGTCGACGGCGCCGAGGAGCACGAGGAGGCCGCGACGCGGGTCAACGGTCTCGGCCCGCAGCTGCTGGCGGCGCGCCTGCGCCGCGGACGGCGCCCGGCTGGTCCACGTCTCGACCGACTACGTGTTCGACGGGTCCGCGACCCGCGCCGTACCCCGAGGACGCGCCGCTGGCGCCCCGCTCGGCGTACGGGCGGTCCAAGGCGGCCGGCGAGGCCGCGGTGCGCGCGCTGCTGCCGCACGCGTCCTACATGGTGCGCACCGCCTGGCTGTACGGCGAGCACGGGCCGAACTTCGTCAAAACCATGGTGAACCTGGAGGCGAGTCGCGACGTCCTTGACGTCGTGACCGACCAGCACGGGCAGCCGACGTGGAGCCGCGACGTCGCGACAGCGGCAGCCGGCCTGGTGCTCGGCGACGCTCCCGCCGGCACCTACCACGCGACCTCGGCGGGGGACACGACGTGGCACGGCCTCGCCCGTGCGGTGTTCGAGGAGCTCGGCGCCGACCCCGCCCGGGTACGCCCGACGACGACCGACCGGTTCCCCGCGACCGGCGCCGCGGCCGGCGTACAGCGTGCTCGGGCACGAGGCGTGGAACCGGGTCGGGGATCTCGCCGATCGGCGGTTGGCGGGAGAGGCTTGCTGAGGCGTTCCCGACGCTGCGGGGCGGCTCATGACTGCCCGTATGTCACGAATCGCGCAGCCGACCCCCTACACTTTGTCGTTCCTGTGCCGGCCGAGCCTGCCGCCGTTGCCCTCCCCCCACCCCTCCCTGGAGCTCCCGTGCGCATCGCGATGATCGGCACGCGCGGCGTGCCCGCGCGCTACGGCGGCTTCGAGACCGCGGTCGAGGAGGTCGGGCGGCGGCTGACTGCCCGCGGGCACGAGGTGACGGTCTACTGCCGCAACCCGCGACCAGACGCTCACGCAGCTACCAGGGAATGCGCCTGGTGAACCTGCCTGCGTTGCGACGTCGCCACTTCGAGACGCTGAGCCACAGCTTGCTGTCCGTCCTGCATGCCGTGACGGTGCGCCGGCGGCCGGACGTCGCCGTGGTGTTCAACGCGGCGAACGCACCGCTGCTGCCGTTGCTCAAGGCCGCGCGGGTCCCGATGGCCGTCCACGTCGACGGCCTGGAGTGGAAGCGGGGCAAGTGGGCCGGCGCCGGCGCCAAGTACTACCGCTGGGCCGAGAAGCGCTCGGTGCACATGGCCGACGCGCTGATCGCGGACGCCCGCGGGATCGCCGACCACATCCGCGAGGCGCACGGGCGCGAGTCCATCTACATCCCCTACGGCGCACCGCTGGTGGCCCCGGGGTCGCACCGGCTGGCCGACCTCGGGCTCGACCCGCACGGCTACCACCTGGTGGTCGCTCGGTTCGCGCCGGAGAACCATGTCCGCGAGATCGTGTCGGGCTTCGTGGCCTCCAGCGCCAAGGCGGCACTGATCGTGGTCGGCTCCGCCCCGTACGACGACGACGTACACCGCCGAGGTCCGCGAGGCCGCGCAACCGGGACCACCGGGTCCGGCTGCTGGGCAGCGTCTGGGACCAGGAGCTGCTCGACCAGCTGTACGCCAACGCGCTGTCCTACATCCACGGCCACTCGGTGGGCGGCACCAACCCGTCGCTGCTGCGGGCCATGGGCGCCGGCGCTCCGGTCACCGCCTACGACGCGGTCTTCAACCGCGAGGTGGTCAACGGGCACGCGAGGTACTTCACCGACCCGCTCGACGTGGCGATCGCCGTGACGGCCGACGAGACCGACATCGTGGCCGCGCATGGAGCGCGGCGAGAAGGGCCGGGACCACGCGGAGCTGACGTACCGCTGGGACGAGGTCGCCGACGAGTACGAGCAGCTGTGCCACGACCTCGCGCGAGGCGCGTGAGCCCGTCGGCCGCGTCGTTGCGGTCAACACCGCGATCTACCTGCACGGCACCTCGGGGTCGGCGACGGCGACCCGTGCGCTGGTCGACGCCCTGCGCGACCTCGAGGACGCGGACGTGCACGAGGTGTCGCCGCGCAGCCGCGGCGGCCGCGGGCTCGGTGCTCAACGCGGTCGCCGATGCGCGCTGGGACCTGTGGCAGGCGTCCCGGGCGGTGCCGGACGTCGACCTGCTGGTGTCCCCGACGCAACATCGGCTTCCGGGGTCGGGCCCGGCGGCACCTGCTCGTGGTGCACGACGTGATGGCCGTTCGACCGGCCCGACCTGTTCGACCGCAGGTTCGCGGCCTACTTCCGGCTGCTGGTGCCGCGCAGCGTGCGCTCCGCCGACCGGGTGCTCACCCTGTCCGAGCACGCCGCCGATGCGATCCGCCGGATGGCTCCGGGTGTCGACGTGCGGGTCATCGCCTGGCCGCACCCGGGCGGCGCGGCCGCGCGCGTGCGACTTCCCGCAGCGGCCGATCGTGCTGATGGTCGGCGACGACCGAGCCGGTGAAGAACCAGGTGGCCGGCATCGAGGCGGTGGCGCGGTCTGCGCGCCGACACCGGCGACGGACGTGCGCCTGCGGGTGGTGGGTCCGGCCGGGCGCGCGGAGCCCGCGGTGCGCGCGGCCCTCGCGGCGGCCGACCCGCGCGGTGCCTGGACCTCGCGCGAGGTCGGACCTGCCGGCCGAGCTGCTCGAGTCGGCGTACGCCGACGCCTGGCTGCTCCTGCAGCCCTCGCTCGACGAGGGCTTCGGCCTGCCGCTCGTCGAGGCGGCGCGACACGGCCTGCCGGTGGTGCACTCCGGGCGCGGCGGCGATGCCCGGCGTCCTGCCGCAGGTGGACGCGGGCGGTGTCGACGCGACCGCGCTGGCCGCGGCGATGACGCCGCTGCTGGACCCGGCGACGTGGCAGTCGGTCGCCGACTGCACGCGCGAGCCGGGCCGCCGCCTTCGAGCCGGCCGTCTTCCGCTCCGCGGTGCGCGACGCCGTGGTCGACCTGCTGCCCGGGGCGTCGTGACGCGCGCCGCCGTTGCTGGACCTGCACGACCTCGGGCTGCGTCAGACGGGCAACGAGTCGTGGGCTCGGTCGCTGGCCGCTGCGCCTGCTCGCCCACGACGGCCCCGGCAGCTACGACGTCGCCGTGACCTCCGCGGCCGAGGCCGGCGACCTGCGCCGGCTGGCTGGCGGCCCGCGAGCGGGTGCAGGTCTCGCGCAGCAGCGCCCGCCGGCTCGGTCTGGGACCTGCCGCGGGCGGTGCGCCGGCTGGGTCGCCGTCGGTGCTGGTGCAGTACACCGCCCCGCTGCTCCGCGGTGCCCGCGGTCGTCGCCGTGCACGACCTGTCCTTCGAGGACGACCGGGCGGCGGAGTGGCTGCCGCTGCGCCACCCGGCTGCGCTACCGCGCCTCGGTTCGCGCGTCCGTGCGGCGCGCGGCGCACGTCGTGGTCGACAGCGAGTACACCCGGCAGGACCTGCTCGCGCCGGTACGGGGTGGACCCGGACCGGGTGACGCGTGGTGCCGCTCGCGGTCGACCCGGGGTTCGCCGACCTGCTGCGCGGCGACCCCGGAGGACCGGTCCGGCCGGCCGACGGTGCTCGTCGTCGGCAACGTGCTGCCGCGCAAGAACCTGCCGGTGGTGGCGCAGGCGCGTGCGGCTGCTGCGGGACCGCGGCGAGGACGTCGCGCTGCGGGTCGTCGGCACGGTGCACCCGACCGGCCGGGCCGACGCAGAGCAGGCCCGCGAGCTGCTCGGCGACGCGTGTCAGTTCACGGGGTACGTCATCGCCGGAGAGCTGGCGCGTCGAGCTGCGGCGCGCCCACGTGCTGGCGTTCCCGTCGCTGTTCGAGGGATTCGGCATCCCCGCGCTCGAGGCCATGGCGCCGGGCTGCCGGTCGTGGTCTCGGACCGCACCTCGCTCCCCGAGGTGGTCGGCGACGCCGGCCTTGTAGTCCGCCAGCGGAGGACCGGAGGCCTGGGCGGACGGCGACTCGTCGGGCAGGGGCTCGGACGACCTCCGGCGCCGCGGGTACTCCGCGGAGCGACCTGCTTCGCTGGGCCGTTCGGCCAGCTGCGTTAGCGATTTGCTGGCCAGCGTGCGGTCGACGCGGCGGGACGAGCGGACAGGCCCCTCGCGTCAGGTGGTTCGCCGCCGATGACCAGCCGTTCGTCGAGCACGGCTCGGAGCCTGCCTGGCGACGGCGCCGGGCATGCGTCCTCCCTGGTCCCGCGATCGTCAGCAGCAGCAGCCTGCGTGTGGGCGTTCGCCCAGCGCGACTTCCGGACCCGCTACCGCACCAGCGCCATCGGCTGGACCTGGTCCCTCATCCAGCCGCTGGCCAACCTCGCCGTCTTCGCGGTCGTCTTCTCGCGTCGTGTTCCGGGCGCCGGCCCCGGACCTCGGCAACGGCGGGGCAGCAGCTACGCGCTGTACCTGTTCACCGGCCTGGTCGCGTGGAACCTGTTCGCCGGCCTGCTGAACCTCAGCATGTCCTCGCTTGCGCGAGAGCGGCGCCCTGCTGCGCAAGGTGGCCTTCCCGGCCTGGGCCCCGGTGCTCGGCGTCTGCCTGGTGCAGCTGATCCAGGTCGCTCTGGAGCTGGCTGGTCCTGCTCGCCTGGTTCCTGGTCGATCGGCAACGTCGGCTGGACCTGGCTCTACGCCCCGTTCCTCTTCGCTGGGTCTGGCGCTTTTCGCCGAGGCGCTCGGGCTTGCTGCTCTCCACGGCGAACGCCCGGTACGGCGACGTGCAGTACATCGTCGGCGTCGTCCTCGGCGGCGCTCTACTTCCTGACGCCGGTGCTCTACCCGGTCGTCGGCCATCCCCGAGAGCACGCCGTGGCTGCGCGCGTTCGTCGAGCTGGCATCCGGTGTCCTGGTACGTGCGCGCACTGCACGACGCGCTCTACTCGCTCGACGGGCCGGGATGCTGGACGACGTGCGGCGCTGCTGCTCTTCGGTGTCGTCGTGTTCGTCGCTCGGCTCTGTGGGTCTTCGACCGGACCACCGAGGACGTCGGGGAGCTGCTGTGAGCCGCGACGCTCCGGCGGCCGTCGAGCTCGACCGACGTCGGCAAGCGCTTCCGACGGATGCGCGACCGGCGCACCTCGCTCAAGGAGCTGGTCGTGCGCGGCCGCTCGAAGCAGGTCGACGACTTCTGGGCGCTCCGGGACGTGTCGCTGTCGCGTCCCCAAGGGCTCGGTCTACGGCCTGATCGGGCACAACGGATCCGGCAAGTCCACGCTGCTCAAGGTGATGGCCGGCATCTACCGGCCCAGCGAGGGCTCGGTCGCGCGTCGACGGTCGGCTGGCCGCACTGATCGAGCTCGGCGCCGGGCTTCCACCCCGAGCTCACCGGTCGCGAGAACATCCGGCTGAACGGCTCGATCCTCGGGCTCTGCCCGCAAGGAGATCGACGCGGCGACCGACGAGATCATCGAGTTCAGCGGGCTCGGCGACTTCATCGACGAGCCGGTCAAGAACTACTCCAGCGGCATGTACGTCCGGCTCGGGTTCTCGGTCGCGGTGCACATGCGCCCTGACGTCCTGCTCGTCGACGAGGTCATCGCGGTCGGCGACGAGGACTTCCAACGCAAGTGCTTCGACCACCTGTACAAGCTGCGGCGGTCCGGCCGGACCATCGTCATCGTCAGCCACTCGACCAGCCTGCTGGCCTCGCTGTGCGACGAGGTCGCCTGGCTCGACCACGGCAAGCTGCGGCCGTCGGTCCGGCGCAGGAGGTCATCGATGGGTACATCGACTCGGTGAACGCCCAGGAGGGTTCCCTCGCACCGCTCCACCGCGGGAGACGCCGCGCAGCGGCAAGGCCAGGATCCGGTGAGATCCGTGTCTCATCGGTCGAGTTGCTGGGAGCAGACGGCAGCCCGGCAGCCGCCGGCGTCGCCGGCGAACCGCTCCGGCTCCGCATCGCTTACCAGTGCCGTGAGTCCGTCGAGGATCCAGTCGTCCTGGTGGCCTTCCGACACGAGAGCGGGCCGGAGGTGACAGCTGTTCACACCCGCGCCGCGGGCAAGGTGGTGCGTGCCAGCGCCGGTTCCGGCCGAGTCGACTATGTCCAGGAGACGTGCTGGCTGAACGCGGCAAACTATGCGGTCGACGTGTCCGTTTTGGACCGCACGGGGACGCACTCGTTTGACGTGTGGCGTGATGCCCTGGACCTCGTGGTTAGGCCGGGCGCCGGGTACTCGCGAGGCGGTCTCGTCCGACTTCCGGACACCTTCGAGACCGACCTCCTGTCGTCGGAACGAGCAGAACCGTGAAAAGAAGGATCTCGGCCCCTTCCCAAGATCAGCTACGCGCAGAACGGCGAGGACGTGCCCGTCTGGCGGGCATTGCGTGACCTGGAGTCCGGGTGTTACGTCAAGTGGCTGCTCTGACGCCTTCGGCTTCAGTGACCGCCGCCAGCTGCCCGCATTGGGGTGGAGCGGGGTACTCGTCGAGGCGGATCCAGACCTAGCCGATGGGCTTCGAGATCGCCTGGCCGCGCGACACAGTGGTCGCCGCTCGGCGGCGCGCGAGTAGGTGGAGCCACAGTATCACCGGTTCGTGGCACTGGCCTCGGGAGCGTGCAGGGTGAGGCGGCCGAGGGCGCAAAGTCCCTCGGCTTCGTCACCAGCGAGATCACCTCCGCGGTGCCGGTCGGCTCGGCACTGGCCGCCTTGAATTTTGGCGACATCCACTTCGCAAGTATCGACGTCGAGGGCTTCGAGGCCGAAGCACTGCGGGCTTCGACTTGCCGCGGTGGCGGCCCTGGATCCTGTGTGTCGAAGCAGTGATGCACCGCTGTCCGCGCCAGCCGACTGCGGGAATGGGAGCCGGAAGAACCGTTCTTGTGGTCGGAGGATCGGCACTTTGCTGCGTTCGACGGTGTGAACCGTCGGTATGTCGACGACGACCACTGCGAGCTGACTGCCGCCGTGGCCGAGCCTTTCAACGCACGGGACGAAG
>CAVYTH010000018.1:0-91707 GCA_963771345.1 uncultured Actinomycetota bacterium | reverse complement strand
ATCTTCCACTCGTTCAGCGGCCGGCTCGGGTAGTGACCCGGCTCGTCGTCGTCTCGCCGACGACCGTGCTGTCCGCAGGGCTGTCCGCTGCGGGCTACCAGGTCGTCCAGGTGCGCCCCGACGCCTTCGAGGCCTGGCTCGGGTCGGGCGCTGACGTCGACGCGTTCGTCCTCGAGCTGGGCAGCGCTCACCTCGCACTGACGACGGTCGTGCGGCTGCGCAGCCGCGTCGCGCTCGTTCCCGTCCTGCTCGTCGCCGGCGACCAGCCGGGCTGGGACACGCTCGAGCTGCGCGACCTGCCGGCCACCCGGGTGCTGCCGCCGCCGGCCGACAGCGCCGCTCTGCTGGCCGCTCTGCGGACCGTTGCCGTCGAGCCCACGACGACCCCGCTGCGGCAGCGCGACGCCGTCCACGACGCGCTGAGCGAGCTCACCCGCGACCCGCACGACCCGCTCAGCGAGGACGACGACCTCGACACCCTGATCAGCGCCGTGCCGCCGCTGGAGCCGGAGCCGCCCGACCGCCCACGACACGCCCGGGACGACCGAAGCATCTAGATCGCGGGCAGCCGGGCGCGGCTGTGGCAGCGTCGCGGTCATGTACGTCGCACGCTTCACCGACCTCGGTCTCGACCAGCGAGTGGTGCTGAGCGTGCGGGCCACCCTGCTGGTCGGCTGCTCGGCGCTGACCCTGGTGCAGCGGCACACGACGTCCGACGTGGTCGCCGTCCTGCTGCTCGCCGCGGTGGCGGTGGCCGCCTCCCTCCCGGTCCCGGAGCGATGGGCGGCCGGCGCCCAGTTCCAGCCCGTCGCCGAAGCCGTCCTGGCCTGCGGGGTCATGCTGATCGTCGAGCCGCTGCCCGAGACCCTGCTGCCCTACCTGCTGGCACCGGCGCTCGCGGCCGGGCTGGCCGGCGGCGCCTCGGGCGCGGTGATGGCGGCCGGCCTCGGCGCCCTCGTCCTCATGCTGGGCCGGCCGCTGGGCTCCGAGACGCCTGACCTGGACCAGCTACGTGGCCGTCCTGAGCCGCTGGTCGCTCATCACGCTGGCCGTGGGGCTCCTGGGCGCCTGGGTCGGGCGCCTGCAGCAGGCGCAGGCCCGCCGAGCCGGAGAACGTCGCCTACGCGTCGGCGTACCGCCTGATCTCCCAGCTGCGGCTGGTGTCCCGACAGCTGTCCGGCGGCCTGGACCCGGTGACGCTGGCCCAGCAGATGCTCGAGAACGTCCGCCGGGAGACGCCGTTCGACCGGGGGGCCGTCTACGTGCGCTCGACCGGCAGCCGGCTGTCCCCGGTCGCGTTCCTCGGGGCCGACCGGCTGGACTGGGACGTCGACAGCCCGCTGTTCGACGAGGCCTGGGCCGCCAGCAGCCCGATGCGGTCCGCCCGGCCGCTGACGCCGGGCGCCACCGGCTGGTCCGCCGTCCTGCCGCTGCGGATCGGGCTGCGCACGTTCGGCCTGGTGGCGCTCGAGCGCGGCGACGCAGCGTTCGACCCGGCTCAGGTGACGGCCGCCGAGACCATCCTCGAGGAGCTCGGGCTGCGGCTGGAGACGGCGCTGCTGTTCAGCGAGGTCCGCAGCCTGGCCACCGCCGAGGAGCGCCGCCGGCTGGCCCGGGAGATCCACGACGGGATCGCCCAGGAGCTCGCCTCGCTGGGCTACGTCGTCGACGACCTCGCCGCCCGGGCGCGGTACATCCCCGACCTGGAGGCCGACCTGAAGGCGCTGCGCGGCGAGCTGACCCGGGTCATCTCCGAGCTGCGGCTGTCCATCTTCGACCTGCGCAGCGAGGTGCAGACGCACCGTCGGGCTGGGCACCGCGCTGTCCGACTACGTCCGCCAGGTCGGCGCGAGCTCGGACCTCACCGTGCACCTCGTGCTGGACGAGTCCCCGGTCCGGCTGCCCATCGACGCCGAGACCGAGCTGCTGCGCATCGCGCAGGAGGCGGTCACCAACGCGCGCAAGCACGCCAAGGCGCAGAACCTCTGGGTCACCTGCCGGGTCGAGCCGCCGTCGGCGTACCTCGCGATCGAGGACGACGGCGGTGGTCTCGGCCGGCCGCGAGCCGACAGCTTCGGCCTCGAGGTCATGCGCGAGAGGGCGCAGCGCATCGGCGCCCGCCTGGCCGTGGGGAACCGAGAACAAGGCGGCACGTCGGTCGTCGGTGACGCTAGGTCCAGAGCGGGCCGCCGACTAGGGTGGTGAGCGTGTCCACGACTGTCGTCCTGGTCGACGACCACGAGCTGATCCGGCAAGGTCTCCGCCGCGCGTTCGAGCGCACCGGGGACTTCACCGTGGTGGGCGAGGCCGGCACGGTCGCCGAAGCCCTCTCGATGCTGGCGGCCACTCCCCCCGACGTCGTCATCTTCGACGTCCGGCTGCCGGACGGCAGCGGGCTGGACGCCGCGAAGAAGGTGCGCGAGGCCAACCCCACGATGGGCATCGTCGTGCTCACCATGTACGCCGGCGACGAGCAGCTGTTCGGGGCGCTGGAGGCCGGCGCCTCGGCCTTCGTGCCCAAGGACGCCCCCGCTGACGACGTCATCGCGGCCGCGCGGCACGCCGCGGTGTCCCCGCGGGCCTTCACCGCGAACGACCTGGCCGGCGCCATGCAGCGTCGGCTGGCCCCGACCGGGCCCCAGCTCAGCCCCCGCGAGCGTGAGGTGCTCGGCCTGCTCGCCGACGGCCTGGGCGTCGCCGCGATCTCCAAGCAGCTGTTCATCAGCGAGTCGACCACCAAGACGCACATCTCGAAGGTCTACGAGAAGCTCGGCGCCGCCAACCGCGCCCAGGCCCTGATGACGGCCATGCGCCTCGGCCTGATCGCCAACCCGGCCGACTCAGCCTTCTAGCGGGGCAATATCAGCCGTTCGGCTGATATGGGGTCAACTGCCTGAGCGATGTTGCCGATGCCTGCAAGTGTCGATGCTTGGAGACTGCAGCGCTGGGCATCACGGTCGGTCCAGCACCACAGCCCGTCGAGCCCGCCACACCGGAGGAAGTCACCATGCTCGCCTACATCCGCAAGGTCACCAGCAAGAAGGAAGACGGCGCCTCAGCGGTCGAGTACGGCCTCCTCGTCGCCGCCATCGCCGCCCTCGTCGTCATCATCGTGTTCGCCCTCGGTGGTGTCGTCAAGGAGGTCTTCCAGGACACCTGCTCCTCGGTCAAGAGCGGCGCTTCCACCACCGCCAACTGCTAAGTCCTTCCAAGGGGGCACGAAGGTCATGACTGGCATGCCTGGCGTATCGCCGACGGGCTGTCCAGTCATGACCTGGCGGCTGTCCGGCGACACGGGAGCGAGCGCCGTCGAGTACGGCCTCATCCTCGTGGCGATCGCTGCGGTGGTCGTCGCCGGTGTGTTCGCGCTGGGCGGGACCGTGACGGAGATGTTCAGTGACTCGTGCGATCTCGTCCAGTCGGCGGCCTCCACCACTGCCGCCTGCTGACAGCGCTCGGGTGACCGAAGGCTCGGCGCGACGTCCGGAGCTGCCCGGAACGTCGTCCCGGCCGTCGGCCTGGCTGCTCGTGAGCCTGCTGGTCGCCACCCTCGGTGCGGCCGTCGCGGCGTACGCGAACATCGACCCGGACATCTACTGGCACCGGGTCCTGGGCCAGTACTGGCTCGACCACCGCAGTCTCGGCATCGCCGCGGACCCGATCGCCTACACCGACGGTGTCCGCGACTGGTTCCCGACCGCGTGGCTGTCCGAGGTCGCCTATGCGCTCATCGTCGAGGCGTTCGGCTACCAGGGTCTGATCGCCCTCCGGTTCGTGCTCGCGCTGACCTTCTACGCGCTGCTCGGGAGCTTCCTGCACCGGAACTACCCCGCCTGGGTCGCGGCGACCACGTTGTGCGTCGTCGGACTGCCCGCGGCTCTGGTGATGCAGGACCGGCCGCAGACGATCAGCCTGGTGCTGTGCGCCGCCTCGCTGCCGGCGCTTCGCCGGTGGTTGTCGGACGACCGGCTGCCGTCCGCGTGGTGGGCGCTGCCGCTGACCTGGTGCTGGGCCAACCTGCACGGACTGTGGATCCTCGTCCCGGCGCTGTACTTCCTGGCGGGTGGCATCCGCGTGCTCGAGCGGAACGTCGACTGGCGGCCGTTCGCGGTCGGGGCCGGTTGCCTCGTCGCCGGCGCCGTCACGCCGGTCGGGCCGAAGCTGCTGCTGGCCCCGCTGCTCATCAACTCGTCGACCGGCGAGATCACCGAGTGGCAGCACACCGCGCTGTTCTCCCCCGTCGCCTGGGGGCTCACCGGCTGCCTGCTGATCCTGCTGGCCGCCTGGAGCCCGTCCCGCTGTTCGGGTCGACCTCCGCGCGATGGTCTTCGCCGTCGTCGTCACGGTCTTCGGGCTGATGGCCTTCCGGAACGCCGTCGTCGCCAGCCTGCTCCTGACACCGCTGGTGGCCGCGGCCCTGGCGGCCGCGCTGCCGTCGGTGCGGACGTCGGCGACGGTTCCCCGCGCCTTCCTGGTCGGCGCCGCCCTGGTTTCCGTGGTGACCCTGGGCTTCGTGTACGCCGGGCAGCCTTCGACCCCGGAGAACCGCCCGGCCCGCATCGCCACTCACCTGCGCGCCGAGCACCCGGACGCGCGCGTGCTGAGCCCGTACAACGTGAGCGGGTTCCTCCGCGAGTTCGGCGGGGACCGGGTCCGGCTCGCCATCGACGGCCGGGCCGACCGCTACGGCAACGCTGCCATCAAGCGGCACATCGGCCTGCTCCAGGGCGAGGCCGGCTGGCAGCGTCGGCTGTCCCGGCTGGACCCGACCGTGGTCGTGGTGCAACGGACCAGCGCCCTGCGGCAGCTGCTGCTCGACTCGGGCTGGCAGCGTGTCGTGGTGGACGGCGAGTACGTCCTGCTGGAACCGACAACCGCCGGCTCCTCGACATGACCTGGCTCGACGTCCTGCCGGCGTTCGCGGTGTCCGCCGCGGTGCTCCTGCTGCCGGGGCTCGCCCTCGGCTCCGCCCTGCGCCTGCGCGGCGTCCTGCTCTGGTCGGCCGCCGGCCCGCTGTCGGTCGCGATCACGGCCACCGGCAGCATCGTCGGCCAGGCCGTACACGTCCAGTGGAGCATCTTGCCGGTCGCCGTCGTGACGGTCACGGCAGCGTCCGTCACCGATGTCGTGGTGCGACGACGTCGACAGTGGGCCGTCGAGCAGGCCCCGGACCGGGACTCGGCGGCCGCGCGCTGGCTGCTGCTGTCCTGGGTGCTCGCCGCCGGGCTGATCGGAGCCCGGCTGATGGCGGCCATCGGAGCACCAGGCCGGGTCGCCCAGCTGCAGGACAACGCCTTCCACCTCAACGCGGTCCGGTACGTGCTGGACTCGGGACAAGGTTCGCCGCTGACCCTCGGCGAGCTGGGCGTCAGTGACCGGACCCACCTGTATCCCGCCGCGTGGCACGACTTCGTCGCCCTGGTGTCGCAGCTCACCGGGAGCTCGATTCCGGTGGCGGTCAACGTCTTCACCATCACGCTGGCCTGTGTCCTGTGGCCGCTGGGGTGCCTGCACCTGACCACCGCGGTCATCGGCGACCGGCGACGGTCGTTGCTGATCGGCGCGGTCGTGTGCGCGTCGTTCGGCAGCTACCCGTACCTGCTGTTCAGCTTCGGCGTGATCTACCCGTGGCTGATGGCGGTCTCAATGCTGCCGACCGCCCTCGCGCTGGTCCTCACCATCGGGCGGCCCGCGGTGGCCGACGGCGGTCGCGCGGTGGTGCTCGGGGTCCTGGCCTTGTCGATGGCGGCCATCGCCCTCGCGCACCCCGGCGTACTCGTGGCGAGCCTGGTCATCGCTCTGCCGGCAGTCGTCGGGATGCTCGCCCGGCTGTTCCCTGCCAGCGACCGGGAGGGGGCCGGCCGGTTCCGGGTGGCGGTCATCGGCTACCTCACGGTGCTGGCGCTCGCGTGGGTCTTCGTCCGGCCGCCGCGCGTGCCGAACTGGGACGACGTGGGCTGGCCGGTCGAGGCCTTCTTCCGGGCCCTCCTGCTCATCCCGATCGGCGACGGTGCGGCGTGGGCACTGGTGGCCGCCCTGATCATCGGCGCCGCATCCACCATCCGCGACCGGACCGCTCGCTGGGCGCTGTGGACCTTCGCCATCGGCGTCGTCCTGCACACCGCGAGCCAGCTGGCGGCGCTGCCCGACCTGCGCTGGTGGCTCACCGGCGTCTGGTACGGCGACCCGTTCCGGCCGGCGTCCCTGTTGGCCCTGGCGGCCCTGCCGCTCGTCGTGATCGGCGTCGACCGGGCAGCCGACTGGGTCCAGGCCGAGCCGCACCGTCGGGGCCTCACGGTCCGGCCCGGCGTGGTGGTCGGTGCCGCCGCGGTGCTCGTGGCGGCCGGGACGGTGGCCCTGACCCAGTCCTCCGCCGTGTCCGGCACTGCGCACGACGTGCGAACAGCCCACCGGGTCACCGCGGACTCGCAGCTGCTCACTCGCCACGAGCTCGCACTGATCCGGCGGCTCGATGACGTCGTACCGCGCGATGCCCTGGTCGCGGGCAACCCGATGACCGGCGCCGCGCTCGGCTACGCGCTCGCCGGTCGCGGCGCGGTCGAGCCGTCGAGCGGGCTGGTGCAGGGCAGCGATGGCCGCCTGGTGATGGACCACCTCGACGACCTGTCCACGGACCCGGCGGTGTGCGACGCGGTCCGCGCGCTGAACGTTCAGTTCGTGCTGGACTTCGGTCGACGGTCGATGAACGGCGCGCGCAGCCCCGGCCTCGAGCAGGTCGCGAAGGCGCCGGGCTTCACCCTGGTGGCTGCCGAGGGCCCGGCCCGGCTGTACCGGATCACCGGCTGCTAGCTCGGGACGCCTGCTAGCTCGAGACTCCGAGCTGGGCCAGCAGGGTGCGGCGCCGGCCGTCCCAGGTCCAGGACCGTTCCGCCCAGTCCCGACCGGCGGCGCCCAGTGTGCGCCCCAGGTCTCGGTCGACGAGCACCTTCGTCACGGCCGCGGCCACCTCGTCCGGGCGCCCGGCGGGCACGACGTACCCCGTCTCGCCGTCGAGCACGGCGTCGGGTGCGCCACCGGAGTCGCCGGCGACCACGGGCAGCCCGGTCGCGGAGGCCTCCAGGTAGACGATGCCGAGGCCTTCCACCTCGAAGCCCGGCCTTGCGGGTGCGGGTCGGCATGCAGAACACGTCGCCGGCCGCGAAGTACGGCGGCAGCTCGGCCCACGGCTTCGCACCGACGAACACGACGTCGCGCGACACGCCCAGCTCGCTCGCCAGCCGCACCAGCGTGTCGCGCATCGGTCCGTCGCCGACGAGCAGCAGCGCGGCATCGGGCACCTCGCGCTGGACCAGCGGCAGCGCCCGGATCAGCATGTCCTGGCCCTTGCGCTCGACGAACCGCGAGACGCAGACGACGACCGGTCGGTCCCCGAGCCCGTAGAGGTCGCGCACCGGCTGGCCGTCGACCGACGGGTGGAACGCCTCGGTGTCCACGCCAGGCGTCAGCTGCACCATCCGCGCAGCCGCCGACGGTGTCAGAGCGCGCGCGATCTGCCCGCGCGTGTACGTCGCCCAGGTAGGTGAGCACGTCGTTGGTCTCACCGATCCGGCGCAGCAGCCGCCGGGTGCCGGGCGCCTTCGCCCACCACACCTCGTGCCCGTGCGTCGTCGCCACGGTCCGCCGTACTCCGGCCTTGCTCTTCAACGTCGCCGCCATCAGGCCCAACGGCGCGGCCGCGCCGAACCACACCGAGGTGCAGCCCATGTCCCGCGCGATCGTCGACCGACCGCGCGGTGATCGACGGTGTCGGCAGCATGATCCGCGACGGGTCCCGGATGACCGGGAACTCCAGGCCGGCGTCGAAGGCCGCATCGCCCGGTTGCCGGGCGGTGTGCACGACCACCGTCGACGGATCCATCCGCCGCACCAGGGCGAGCACGAAGGACTCGATGCCGCCCACCCGTGGCGGGAAGTCGTTGGTGATGACCAGGGTGCGGGTCACTTCGCGAGCCCCGGCGGCACGGGCACGTTGTGCAGCCGGGCCCAGTCGCGCGCGAGGGCGATGCGCTGCGGTCCGGTGGGGTGCGTCGAGAACATCCCGAACACCAGCGGCGGCGGGTCCAGGTCGGACAGGTTGGTCGTCGAGAGCCGGCGCTGCATCTCCATCGACGCCCTGCGGGTCACGGGTGAGGTCCAGCGCGTGCACGTCGGCCCTGGTCTCGACCCGTCGCGACATCAGGTTCTGCGCCGGCCCGGACACCAGGCCGATCACCGCCACCAGCGCCAGCAGCAGCGCCACCGCGCGTGCGTCGCCGAGCGAGTCGACCCCGGCCCGCGCCGAGCAGCCACGGACCAGCGCCCGAGCATCGCCAGCACGCACACCACCAACGCGACACCGAGCGCGCCGAGCAACGTCCCCCACATGCACGTCACGCTCCTTGGCGTGGCCCAGCTCGTGCGCCACGATCAGCCGCACCTGCTCCGGTCGGCGCCGTCTCGACCAGCGTGTCGTAGACGACGATCCGCCGCGTCGCACCGATGCCCGGACACGTAGGCGTTCAGCGACGACGTACGGCGGCTCGCGTCCGCCACCAGCACGTCGTCGACCGGCACGCCGTCCTCGCGCGCGAGCTGCAGCAGCGACGTGCGCAGCGGGCCGTCCTGCATCGAGGTGAACTTGTTGAACACCGGCTCGACGACCAACGGGTACGCGAACGACACGACGACGACCAGCAGCGCACCGATCGCCGCGCCGAACGACCCACCAGTACTCCGGCTGACCAGCGCGCCAGCCCGACGATCAGGAGCAGGACGCCGACCGTGAGGACCAGCCCCACCCCGTAGGCCTTGGCGACGTCCACTCCCCAGGCGCCCCAGCCGCGCGTCGACAGCCCGTAGCGCCGCCGAGCGGACTCGCTCCACGCGTCCCACGGCAGGGTCAGCAACCGGCCCACCAGCGTCAGCGCCACCGTGCCGAGCACGACCCGCCAGACCCAGCCGCCACCCAGCGGCGCGGCCACCGGCCGACACCAGGCGGGCGCCCAGCGGCGTGAAGCCCAGCACGGCGGCGATCAGGAAGGCGACGAGCATCGACACGTACGCCGGCGGGCGCACGGCTGCGTGGAAGGCGTCCTCGCGGGCGATCTGCGCGGCGCTGAAGTCACGTGCCGCATCGACCGGCGACGGGCTGACGCCGTGCAGCGGCAGCGGTCGCCACGGGATGAGCAGCGCGACGGCGACGGCCAGGGCGACTGCCAGTGCCACGGTCGTCGACGACCAACGCGGTCCGGCTGCTCACGAGCGTCCCGCCACTCGGGATCGGTGACAGCCGCCCGTCCGCGCCGACGCCGTACAGCTCCACGGTGTTCCGGCCGGTCCGCAGCAGGGCTGGCGGCAGCAGCGCGGCGTACTGGCCGGGGCGCTCGCCGGCCGACAGCGGGCTGACGCCGGCGACGACACCGTTGAGCGAGACCACGACCTTCTCCGTCGTGCCGGAGGGGTCGTCCAGCCAGCCGGTCGCGTAGGACGGCAGCGGGTCTGCGGCGAGATCCACGTCGTCCCAGGCCTCCTCGTTCTCGAGGGTCGCCGACCGGTCCGGGTCCGCCGGCGCGGTGGGCAACGACGCGATCGCGCGGCCGACCCAGTCGGCGTGCGGTCCGACCCGGTAGGTGCGCAGCGGGTCGCCGCGGTCGGGAACGAAGGCCCCCATCGAGCGCAGGCGGGTCTGCTCCAGGCCCCAGGCGCTGTCGAGCTGCACGGTGTGCCCGGCGCGGGAGAAGAACGGCCGCGGCTCGTCCGAGCGCGCGAGGGCTGTCGTAGACCGAGCGGCCGTCGAGCCGCCACGGGATGTCGACGTCGAGCACGTCACCCAGGGTCGGCAGCACGTCGACGAGCTGCACGTTGTCGAGCCGGGTCGTGCCTTCGCGCTGGCCGGGCCGCTTGACGAACAGCGGCACCCAGGCGAGCTCGGCCCGGTTGTCCCTGGTGGTCTCGCGTCGCGGCGCGCCGGGGGTGAACGCCACGCCGTGGTCGGCGGTGATCACAACGGCCGACTTGTCCCACAGCCCGTTCGCCTTGAGGCGCTGCACGAGCTCGCCGACCAGCCGGTCGGCGTACTGCAGCTGGAGCAGGTGCCGCTGCCGGCCCAGCGGGACGAACGCACCGTCCTCGTTCCACGTGTCGCCCGTGAGCCCGATCGGTCGCAGCTGGTCGCCGGGTGTCAGGTAGTGGCGGCCGTCCGGCATCAGCACCCAGGGCGAGTGCGGGATCAGCAGGTGCAGGAAGTCGAACGCCGGCCGGCCGTCGGTGCTCGGTCGGTCGATGTCGTCGAGGAAGTCCACGAAGCGCGGTGGTGCGAGCAGCTCGGGAGTCGCCGAGCCGTCGCGGCGCCGACCCGGACGCCTGCTTCATCGCGGCGTTGGCCTCCCCGAACAGCGCACCGTCCGGGTCCTCCCCCGCGGTGCCCGGCTGGATGATCCGCCAGAACGCCGCCGCGCCGTCCTGCAGGAGCCCGCCCGTCCCGCGCGGCAGCAGGCCGGACGCGGTCCGGCCGGGGGCAGAGCGACTCGGGGCACAGGCCGAGCAGCTCGTGCACCCGCAGCTCGTGCGAGCGGGCCAGCAGGGTGAACGCGTTGTCCGGGTGCGAGGTGGCGACCGGGATGGTCCGGCCCTGCGGCAGCTGGCCGGTGAGCATGCTGGGCACCGAGTACGTCGTCGCCCACGCGTTGCTCGACGCGTTGAGGAAGACGTCGGTGTCCTGCTGCAGCGCGGCCAGGTGCGGGAACAGCTCGGCATCGAGCTGCCCGTCGGCGTCGACCACCGAGCGCAGCGGCAGCTCGTCCAGCATCAGCATGACGACCGGCGCCGGTCGGCCCACCGTCACCTGCTTGGCCGGCACGTTCTCGGACCGGGTGACCTGTGCGCTGACCGGGGAGACCAGCAGGAAGATCAGGGCGAACACCAGCGGAGCGGGTGTCGCGAACAGCACCCAGAGCCGCAGCTCCTTCCAGCGGATCGAGCAGACGACCACCGTCGTGCCCAGCAGGACGCCGCCGACGAGCACCCCGACCGTGCCGAGGCGGTCGACCTGTCCGAGCACCTCGATCGCGAGCAGGATCCACAAGCCTCCGGTGAGTACGTCGTGCGCCACGACGCCCGCCGAGTCGTTGACCGCGACGACGACGTACTCCAGAGCCCACAGCACGAGCGGCGGGACGAGCACGACGACGGCAGCGAAGAACACCACCCCGACCCGGTCGACGTTCCGGAAGACGATCGTCTCGCCGGCCCGGCCGAAGGCGTCGAGGACCGGCTGTGCCACGACGAAGCCGCACAGCACGAAGAGGTCGACGAAGCGGCGCAGCGCGCTCGGCCGCGGCCGGCCGTACAGCGGTGGTGTCCGTCGCGGCGAAGTCCGGCGCGGCGCCGTCGCGGGCTCGGCGGCGAGGCCGGGCTCACGCCTTGGCCTTCTCGCGCAGGTAGGCCTTCCAGTCGCGCACCAGCTCCTGCTGCGTCATGCCGAGCTCGTCCGCCAGCTCGAGCGGCCAGCCGGAGCCCTCGCTGTCGGACATCGCGCGGTAGAACCGCACCAGCCGCGTCTCGCCGAACCGGTCGGCGATCATCCGGCAGGCGAGCCAGGCACCTTCGTAGGACGAGGCGACCTCGCCGCGCGCGGCGTCGAAGTCGGCGTCGTCGGGCAGCTGCTTCGGCACGTCACCGTCGCGGACGTCGTCGAAGATGTCGCTGGCGACGATCGAGGTCGGCACCGGCGTGGCCCGGTAGGCGACGTAGTCGGCGAAGCCCTCGGACAGCCAGATGGGCACCGTCTGCACGCTCGACGAGCGGGCCGCCACATGGGTCATCTCGTGGGTGATCACCACCTGCCGGCCGAGGGCGCCGAGGGTGTTCCAGGCGTCGGGGTTGATCACCACCCGGTCGCCGCGGCTGAGCCCGGACTCGAAGGACCCGGTGGTCACCGCCGCGATCTGGCCCAGCCCCTTGCCGTCGCTGCCGATCAGCGTGGCCATGTCCTGCTGGTCGCGCGGCAGGATGATCACCGGCGCGCGGGACCACTCCTCGGTCCACACCTCGTCGACGTCGTGCACGGCCAGGTCGGCCTCGTCGGCGAGCCGCCGCATCTGGGCCCGGGTCGCGCCCCGGGGGTCGGCGACGACCAGGCTGCGGTCGCCGCGGACGGCCCGCACCGGGCCGAGGTCCCACAGGTCGCGCTGGGTGGCGAAGCCGCTCTCGGCGGCGTCGGTGTCGCCGGCCACCAGCCAGCGACCGCCTCGCGGGACGACGGTGAGGTACTGCTCGCGGTCGGTCACCGTCTCGGTGCCGTCCAGCCGGTAGGTGAGCCGCACCCGCACGATCGCGGCGCCGGGCGGCAGGGCACTGGCCTGCGCGTCGGTCAGTCCCGGGCCGTCCCCGGTCACCTGGTACGACCAGTCCGCCACCTCCAGGCTGGTCGCCCGGTCGAACATCCGGGTCTGCGCCCCGAAGAACTCGGTCGCCCCGGGGTCGACGGTGTCCAGGAACAGGTCACGGTCGCCGCTGGTCACCGCGAGCGCTCGCTGGTCGAGCAGCTTCTCGACGGCCTCGGCCCGGCCGGCCGCCGGGTCGGCCTGGTCGGCCTGGTCGGTCGGGTCGGTCGAGCCCGTCGGGCTGGGCTCGCTGCCGGACGGGCTGGCTGCCGGGCCGGGCTGCGCGACGTCGTCCGGGAACAGCAGCCGGGTGGCCGTCAGCGCGAGGCCGACCCCCAGCGCGAGCGCGGCGACCAGCGCGAGGACCAGCAGCAGGATCACGGCGCGGCCGTCGGTCCGGCTCCGCAGCGGTCGGCGACGGGGGCGGTGGCGGTTCGACCGCGGCACCCGGATCGTCGTACTGCTGCACCCGGTCATGCTAGGTGCGCGCGGCCCCGACTACGGACGGCCGGCACCGACCAGCGGCATCGAGCGCAGCCCGGTGATGTGCACGTTGAGGCCCGGGTAGGGCGCATCGATGATCCGGCCGCCGCCGATGTAGATGCCGACGTGGCTGATCGGGCTGTAGTAGAAGACCAGGTCGCCCGGCTGCAGGTCGGAGATCGGGATGTGCCGGACCGCGCCGTACTGCGCCGACGACGAGTGCGGCAGCGAGACGCCCGCCGCGGCCCACGAGTACATCGTCAGGCCGGAGCAGTCGAAGGCGTTGGGGCCGGCCGCACCGTAGGAGTAGGGGTCGCCGAGCTGGGCGAACGCGGTCTTGACGGCGTCGGCGGCGCGGCCGGTGGCCGGCCCGTCGACGGTCGGGAAGTCGTCGCCGCGGTCGGACCGGGAGGCGCGCATCGCGTCGTCGCGCGCGCCGAGCGAGCGCTCGACGGCGACCCGTCGCATCGTCGCCATCCGGGCGAGCTGCTTGGCTTCCAGCTGGGCGAGCAGGCTCGCGGGCCGAGGCCAGCCGGGCCTCGACGGTGCGCTTCTCGGCGGCGATCCGCTCCTGCAGGTCCTTGGCCCGGGCGCGCTGCTCGGCGACGGCCTTGCGGTCGGCCGCGGCGCGCAGCCGGGCTGTCTCCATGCCGCGCAGCATCGCGTCCTGCCGGCGGTTGACCTGGGTGAGGTCACTGGCCTGGCGGAGGAACTGGGTGGGGTTGTCGGACAGGATCAGCTGGACGCTGGAGTCGAGGCTGCCGGCCTTGTAGGAGGCGACGGCGATCCGGCCGACGAGGGTCTTCATCGCGTCCAGGCGGCGCTGGGTGAGCGCGTGGCGGTTCTTGACCGAGCGCAGCCGGCGGTTGGCCTCGGTCAGCTCGACCTTGGCGGTGTTGTAGCGCTCGGCGGCCTGCTCGGCCTGCGCGGTTGAGATCGTCGACCCGGCGCTGGACCTCGTTCAGGCTCGGCTTCGGGTCGGCCGCGGCCGCTCCGGGGAGCACGCTGACGCCCAGGACTGCCAGCAGCAGACCGGCGACCAGATGGCGGGAGGGGATACCGATCATCGAGGGCGGACCTTACGTGACCTGTTCGTTATCTTCAACTTCACCGGCGCGCCTTCTGTGGACGAGAACACTGACGTGCTAGTGGTCTCGACCCGTTTCGCCCCGACCTGGACCCTCAGCCGTGCCGCCGGCCGGCCGTCCGCCCGCCGGTCAGCCCGCCGCCGCGCTCAGCCGGCCTGGGCCGGCCGCTGGTGGGGCGGCTGGTCGGACGGCCGGTGCCGCACCACCTCGACCGGGATCACCAGCCGCAGCGGCGGCACCAGCCCCGAGTCGGCCAGCGCCTCGAGCGCCGCCACCTCGCCGTCGTCGATCTCGCCGGGCGGTCCGCCCAGCAGGGCGCTGACGACGCAGTCGCCGCACGCCAGGCCCCGCACCTCGCAGCTGTCGCAGTCGATGATCACGATCTCTCCTCCGATGTCGTCTGCGAGCGACGCTACGAAGACCCCCGGACACAACCCCCGTGATCGTTGGCGACGCGTGCCGGCCCCGACACGCCGTGGCACCGCGTGTCGCGGCCCAGCGTTGCACACGACCTTGAACGGGCGTGCTCCACCGGCGGGCGTCGACGGTGCGGTCAGGCGCGGTCGAGGCGGCGGACCAGGGCGGCCGAGGAGACCGGGCGGGCGCCGTCCCGGCGTACGCCGTCGGCGACCTCGCGGTCGCTGGACACCACGCACACCGGCCGCCCGCGCGGCTCGGCCCGCACCAGCTGCCGGATCAGCTCGTCGGCCGTCTCCCCCGCCTTGCTGAACAGCACCCGCACGCCCCGCGCGGCGGCCGCCGGCACCCGGCCCTCCAGCGCCGCCCCGTCGAAGCAGCAGGTGACCTCGGCACCCGAGCGCGCCGCGAGGTTCGACAGGCCGGTGAGCAGCCGGGTGCGCTGCTTCTCCAGGGACAGGTCCGGGAAGCCGGTCTTGGTGACGTTGTAGCCGTCGACGATCAGGTGCGTGTGCGGCAGCGACAGCAGCTGGTCGAGCAGGGCCGGGTCGTCGGAGAGCAGGGCCCGCTCGGCCGCCGCGACCGCGTCGCCGGGCACCGCGGCGTCCACCGAGTCGGCCGGCAGGGCGCTGACCGGCGGCAGCGCCAGCTCGCGGCGCAGGGCGGCGGCCGCGTCGGCGACGGTGTCCAGCAGCAGCCGCGCCTTGCTGTCCTCCAGGCTGTGGCCCTCCCGCACCGCACGCCGCGAGGCCAGCAGCGCCGACTCGGCCTCCTGCACCTTCAGCCGGGCCTGGCGCACCTCCTGCCCGGCCTGCTCCACGACATCGGCAGCGGTGGCCTGCGCGGCCGCGACCGACTCCTGCGCCTCGGCGACGGCCCGCTCGGCTCGCCGGCGGGCACCCTTCTCCTCCCGCAGCGCCTTGGCCAGGGTCGCCAGCTCCGCGGCCGCGGCCGCCTGCTCGGCGCGGGCGGCGGCCACCTCGTCGCGGCGCCGGGCCCGCTCGGCCTCCAGCGCGGCCTCGAGCCGCGCGACCTCCTCGGCGGCCCGCCCGGTGGCGGCCTCGGCGCTGGCCTGCTCGGCGGCCGCTCCCGCAGCGCCGACCAGGCCGGCCCAGCCCGGCGTACGGGCCAGGTAGGCCAGCGCCGCGACGTCGGACGGGTCGGCCGCGGGCGGCGGTGAGCCGGCGTCCAGGGCGTCGGCCAGGTCGGGCAGCTCGGCGCGCGCCGCGGCCGCGACCCGGTGCCGGAAGGACACGTCGCGCTCCACCGCGGCGGCCAGCGGCGTGCCGGCGCGGGTACGCCGGTGCTGCGGCGACCAGGACCGGAACCGCTTGAGCGGCGCCGGCACGTCGTCCTCGGGCAGGCCACCGAGGGTGTCCGCCGCCAGTGCGACCACCCGGGACCGGACGGCCTCGGGCAGCGGCCCGTCCCAGCCCGGCTCGTCGGTCATGCCTGCGGGGTCGGGCCCGCGTCGGCGACGGCGTCCTCGGCCGGTCGCGGCACCAGCTCGACCGTCCCCACCCCGTCGCACCAGCGGCAGCGCACGCTCTCGATCGTCTCCTCGAGCACCTCGCGCTCCTCGACCGCCGGCTCGCCGGACAGGTCGACGTGCAGGAACTCGCGGGTCCGGGACCGGCGGGTGACGTCGAACCGCGTGAGGTTGCCGCACCGCGAGCAGCGCCAGCGGGTGGCAGCGGTCGGCATCGGGGGGCTCGTCACGCTCGGCAGCCTAATTGCTGAGGACCCCGACCAATCCGTGGCGCGCGGCAGTGCCGAACGAGCCGTCGTACCCGCTCGTGTGACACCCGTCACGGCGAGGACGGGGGCCTTACCCCTCTCAAGGGAGGAATCCATGTCTCAGTCGAGACGAACTCGAAAGACCAAGGCGACTGCGCTGCTCGGCGTGGGAACGATGTTGGTCGGTGGTGGGATCGCGGCGTCGCTCGCACCCGGTACGTCGACCGCCTCGAGCCACCGCGAGGCACCGGCGATCGCCGGCCAGCCGGCGTACGACAACACCGACGTCTATGCCTTCGCGCAGGCCGACGGCAAGGTCAACCTGATCGCCAACTGGGCTCCGTTCTCGGAGCCGGGCGGTGGCCCGAACTTCTACCCGTGGGCCACCGACGCCAGGTACAAGATCAACATCGACAACGACGGCGACGCCAAGCCGGACGTCGTCTACACCTGGAAGTTCCGCAACTCCCGGACCCCGAAGAACTCGGACAGCTTCACCGGGAACGGCACGTTCCTCTACAACAACGGCCCGGTCACGTCGCTCAAGGACAAGAACCTGCTGTTCCGTCAGCAGTACGACCTGACCCGCACCACGGTGCGCCCGGGCAAGGACAAGGTGCGCACGGTGCTGAACAACGCGCCGGTCGCCCCGTCGCACGTCGGTGACGCCGGCATGCCGAACTACGCCGCACTGCGCGACGCGGCCGTCACGACCTACAACGGCAGCCGCAAGTCGTACGCCGGTCAGGCCGAGGACCCGTTCTTCCTCGACCTGCGGGTGTTCGACGTGCTGTACGGCGGCGACTGCATGACCGAGGCCGGCCACGACAGCCTCGCCGGCTTCAACGTCAACAGCGTGGCCCTCCAGGTCCCGCGCGGCGACCTCACCAAGAAGGGCAAGTCCGTCGTCGGCATCTGGAGCACCACCGACCGGAAGAACGCCAACGGCAAGTACAAGCAGATCTCCCGCTTGGGCCAGCCGCTGGTGAACGAGGTCGTCATCCCGTACAAGGTCAAGGACACGTTCAACTCGCTCAAGCCGACTCAGGACGCTGCGGCGCTGCCGTTCGTCAAGAACTCGGAGCTTGCGGCGACCATCAACGCGGTCTGCGGCACCGACATCAAGGTCAAGAACCGCAACGACCTGGTGCAGGTCTTCCTCAAGGGTGTCACCGGGATCAACAACCCGGTCGGCAAGGAGCGGCCGGCCGAGTACCTGCGGCTCAACACCAAGTGGCAGGCGGGTCAGCCCGGCAGCCGGCTCGGTGTCATCGGCGGTGACAAGAACGGCTTCCCGAACGGACGCCGGCTCGGGGACGACGTCCTCGACATCGCCCTGCAGGTCGTCGGTGGCGAGCTCATCGGCAGCCCGAACGACCTGGGTGACGGGGTGAACGAGAACGACCACGCGTTCGGCACCACGTTCCCGTTCCTCGCCCTGCCGGAAAGCGGCTCGACCACCAAGACGGTCAACCCGTAACCGACAGCACCCCCCTTGAGTGGCGCGTTCCGACACGTCCCGGCACCTCGGATCCGTCGGAACGCGCCACTCGACACCGGCCCTGGAAGGGACTTCGCATGCGACCGCTGCTCCGGCCCGTGCTGCTCGTCACCACCGCTCTCGGCCTCGCCGTCCTGGTCACCCTCGGTGCCGCCGGGCTCCCCGGCACCGACCCGGCGACCGACCCCGCATCCGGACGCGTACGTCGGCCGCGGCCGTCGCCGCACGCGATCGACCCGACCGAGCTGCCGGCGACACGTCGTGGCGCACCCTGCAGGCCCGGCTCCGGGTCACCCCGCGCGACCACCGCTCCTGGTCGACCCTCGCTCTGGCGTACGTCGAGCAGGCCCGCACCACTGCCGACCCGACGTACTACGGCAAGGCCGACCAGGCCCTGGCGCGGGCCGCACAGCTCGCGCCCGGCGACTCGGTCCTGCTCACGGCCCGCGGCGCACTCGCCGCTGCCCGCCACGACTTCCGCGCCGCGCTGCGGGCCGCGAACGCCGCGCTGCGCGTCAACCCGTACAGCGCGCAGGCCGAGGCGGTCCGCTCCGACGCCCTGACCGAGCTCGGCCGGTACGACGACGCAGCCCGCGCCGCGCGGCACGCCGACGACCTCGACCCCGGCCCGTCGACGTTCGCCCGGCTGTCCTACCAGGCCGAGCTCCGCGGCGACCTCGCGAAGGCGCGGCGGCTGATGCAGCTGTCGCTGGAGGCCGCCGGCACCAGCGCGTCGTCGTACGCGTTCGCTGCCTTCCACCTCGGCGAGCTGTCCCGCACCGCCGGCCGTCCCGGCGCAGCCGCGCACTACTACCGCAACGCACTGGACGCCGACCCGACGTACCTGCCGGCCCTAGCCGGCCGGGCCCGGCTGGCCGTGGCGCGCGGCGACCTGGCCGCGGCCGAGCGCGACTACCGGCGCGTGGTGCAGCGGCTCCCGCTCACCGAGTACGTCGTCGAGCTGGGCGAGCTGTACGACGCGACCGGCCGGCCCGAGCTGGCCCGGCAGCAGTACGCCGTCGCCACCGCGACCGCCCGGCTGCTCGCTGCCAACGGTGTCGTCACCGACCTGGAGACCGCGCTGTTCCAGGCCGACCACGGGTCGCCTGCCGAGGCACTGGCCGCGGCCCGCGCCGAGTGGTCCGCGCGGCACTCGATCCACACGGCCGACGCACTCGGCTGGGCGCTGCACGCCGCCGGCCGCGACCGGGAGGCGCTGCGCTACGTGCGGCTCGCCACCCGGCTCGGCACCCAGGACGCGCGGCTGCTGTTCCACCGCGGCGCGGTCGAGTCGGCGCTCGGGCTGCCCGGCGCGACCGAGCACCTGCGAGCCGCGCAGCGCCTCGACGCCGGCACCAACCCGTTCCGCGCAGCCGCGATCGACGCCCTGCTCGGTGGTGCCCGATGAGCCGCGGTCGCGCTGCGGCTCGTCGCCGTCGCAGCCGCCGCGGTCGCACTGGTCGTCGGGCTGCCGACCGCCGCCAGCGCGCACCCGCTGGGCAACTTCACCGTGAACCGCTACAGCGGCGTCGTCGTGTCGACCGACGCCGTCACCGTCGACCACGTCCTCGACCTGGCCGAGATCCCGAGCGCCCAGCGCAGCCCGTCGATCGACACCGACGGCGACGGCTCGCTGGCCCGACCCGAGCTGGCCCGGTGGGCGGCGTCGCAGTGCGTGGATGCCGCCCGGTCGTTGCAGCTGACGGTCGACGGCACGGCTGCGCCGCTGGCGGTGCGGACGCTCGGCAGCCCGCAGCCTGCCGGGGCAGGCCGGCCTGCCGACCCTGCGCCTGGAGTGCGACCTGCGTGCGCCGGTCACCGTCACCGGCAGCCACCGCGGTCCGGCTGGTCGACCGGGCGGCCGACGACGAGGTCGGCTGGCGGGAGATGACCGCCCGCGGCGACGGGGCGACGCTGCTGCGCGCGGATGCGCCGGAGCGCTCCCGCAGCGCGCGGCTGTCGTCGTACCCGCAGGACCTGCTCAGCAGCCCGCTGGACGAGCGGACGCTGGAGCTGTCGGTGCGCCCCGGCGGTCCGCGGCTGACCTCCGACGCCGCGGCGTAGCGACGACGCCGGGCGTGACCGCCGGGTCGCTGACCCGCGGCGCCGACCGCCTCACGCTGGCCTTCGAGGGGCTGCTGTCCCGCACCGAGGGCAACCCGCTGCTCGGCCTGGTCGCCCTGCTCGGCGCGCTCGCGCTCGGGGCCGCGCACGCCGTCGCACCGGGCCACGGCAAGACCGTGATGGCGTTCTACCTCGCCGGCCGCCGGGAGGGAGCGCTGCGCGCGGCCGCGACGGTCGGCGCCACCGTGACGGCGACGCACACGGCCGGCGTGCTGGCGCTGGGCCTGCTGGTCAGCGCCGGCACCGCGTTCGTGCCGGCGCGGGTCTACCCGTGGCTCAGCGTGGTCAGCGGCACCCTCGTCGTCCTCGTCGGGCTGGCCCTGCTCCGCGAGACGGCCGCCCGCCGCACCGCCGTCCACCCCGACGGCACCCACTCCCACGGCCTCCTCGGCCGACCGCACACCCACACCCACGACCCCACACCGCCCACCCCGCTGACCACACCCCCCACCCCGCCGGTGATCATGCAACTGTGGGGATCTTGGTCGCCGCGGCCCCCGGACCTGCCCGTACGCACCCTTCCCCCGCCGCCGATCATGCAACTGTGGGGATCTTGGACCACCCGCACGACCACGACCACCCGCACGACCACGCACCCGACCCGCACCCGCACGCACGACCACCACGCACCCGCACGAGCACGAGGCACCGGCCGAGGTCGCACCGCCGTCCCGCCGCGGCCTGGTCGCGATGGGTCTGGCCGGCGGCCTGCTGCCCAGCCCGTCCGCGCTGCTCGTCCTGCTCGGAGCGGTCGCGCTCGGCAAGCCGTGGTTCGGCGTGGCCCTGGTCGTGGCGTTCGGCCTCGGGATGGCCGCGACCCTGGCGGTCGTCGGGCTGCTGGTGATGCGGCTGCGCGAGCGCGCCGAGCTGCGGCTGGCGCGCCACCCGGGGTCCCGGTTCGCCCCGGTCCTCCGGATCGCCCCCGTCGTCACCGCGGCGGCTGTCGTGGTCCTCGGCGCGGCGCTGGCCTGGCGCGGCCTCGGCGGCACCGGCCTGCTCTGACCGGCGTACGCCGGGCGACAGGCGGGGCTGCGGTGCGCCTCCGCCGTTGTGTCCACGGTCCTGCCTACCGTCAGGTCCATGCCCGCTCTCCCGGTCGCCGTCAGGCAGAGATACGACCAGGCGAGCTTCGACGAGCTGGGCACGCCGCTGCACGAGGTGACCTTCGTGGTCGTCGACCTCGAGACCACCGGCGGGTCGCCGCAGAGCTGCGAGATCACCGAGATCGGCGCCGTGAAGGTCCGCGGCGGTGAGCGGCTGGGCGAGTTCCAGACCCTGGTCAACCCCGGCGTGCCGATCCCGCCGTTCATCGCCGTGCTCACCGGCATCAACAACTCGATGGTGGCCGGCGCCCCGCGGCTGGGCACTGCGCTGCCGGCCTTCCTGGAGTTCGCCGGGGCCGAGTCCGTGCTGGTCGCGCACAACGCGCCGTTCGACATCGGCTTCCTCAAGGCCGCCTGCGCCGCCACCGGTCACGAGTGGCCCGGCAACCGGGTGCTCGACACCGCCCGGCTCGCCCGCCAGGTCGTCACCCGCGACGAGGCGCCCAACTGCAAGCTCGCCAGCCTGGCCCGGCTGTTCCGCGCGCAGACCACGCCCAACCACCGGGCGCTGTCCGACGCCCGCGCCACCGTCGACGTGCTGCACGGGATGCTCGAGCGGCTCGGCAACCTCGGAGTGCGCTCGCTCGACGAGCTGTCGACGTTCTCCTCGCGGGTCTCCCCCGCCCAGCGCGCCAAGCGGCACCTGGCCGAGGCGCTGCCCCACCTGCCGGGCGTCTACCAGTTCGTCGACGAGCGCGGCGAGGTGCTGTACGTCGGCAAGAGCAAGGACCTGCGCTCCCGGGTCCGCAGCTACTTCACGGCCGGCGAGACCCGGGGCCGGATGGCCGAGATGGTGGGGCTCGCTGCCGCTCGTCCGGCCGATCGTGTGCGCGACCCCGCTCGAGGCCGAGGTGCGCGAGCTGCGCCTGATCGCGGCGCACAAGCCGCGCTACAACCGCCGCTCCCGCTTCCCCGAGCGAGCCCTGTGGCTCAAGCTCACCGTCGAGGCGTTCCCCCGGCTGTCCCGGGTCCGCGAGGTCCGCGACGACGGCGCCACCTACCTCGGCCCGTTCTCCGGCACCCGGCAGGTCGAGCTCGCGACCGCGGCCCTGCACGAGGCGTTCCGCATCCGCCAGTGCTCGGGCCGGCTGTCGCCGCGCAAGCCGTCCGCCGCGTGCGCGCTGGCCGAGATGGGTCGCTGCGGCGCCCCGTGCGACGGCACCGAGTCGGTCGATGCGTACGCCGAGCACGTGGCCGCCGTGCGCTCGGCGATGCTCGGCGACGCCCGCCCGGTCGTCGAGGCCGTGAGCCGCAAGGTCGCCCGCCTCTCCGAGGTCGAGCGCTACGAGGAGGCCGCGGTCCACCGCGACCGGGTCGCCGCCTTCGTCCGGGTCGCCGCCCGGCTCCAGCGGCTGTCCGCCCTCACCGGCTGCGCCGAGGTCGTCGCCGCCCGCCAGCTCGACGACGGCGGCTGGGAGATCGTCGTCGTCCGGTACGGCCGGCTGGTGGCCACAGCCGTCGCCGGCCGCGCCGAGGACCCGCGGGTCGTCGCCACCTCCCTGGTCGCCGCCGCCGAGGTCGTGGTGGCCGGCCCCGGCCCGACGCCCGCCGCCTCGGCAGAGGAGACCGAGTGCGTGCTGCGCTGGCTCGAGCAGCCGGGCACCCGGCTGGTCGCGCTCACCGGCTCCTGGTCCTGCCCGGCGTACGGCGCGGGTGGGGTCCGGCTCTGGGCCGACGCCGCCGCGGCGGGCCGCGACCAGCTCGACCCGTTCGGCGACCGGCGCGACGTGCGCCCGGTGCACCAGCCCGGCGCCGCCGTCAGCCGCATCGCCTGATCAGCGCGGCCACGATCACCGCGGGCCATCAGCACGGCGCCGATCAGCGCAGGGGCGACAGCCGGCCGGCACCATCGACCACGTAGACGGCGAGCTCGTTCGTCCCCTCGCGCAGCATCGACGGCGGCACCAGCACCGCGAACGCGCGGTCACCCGGCCCGCGGCTCAGGTCGCTCACCCCGGCGACGACACCGTTGACCGCCACCGCGACCCGGCTGACGCCCGCCGGCAGGCCGCGCACGGTGCCGGTGCGGTACAGCGGCAGCAGGTCGGCCGCCGGCTGGACCCAGCGCCAGCTGTCCGGCAGCTTCAGCCGCACCCGGCCGGCGACCGGCGGACCCGGCTCCAGCTCGGCGACCGGGCGGCCGACGAGATCGGCACCCGGGCCGGCCCGGAACACCCGCAGCGGGTCACCCACCGCCGGCGCGAACGTCGCCACCGAGCGCGCCCACACCTCGGGCCGCAGCCGGACCCCGTCCAGCCGCAGCACCTCACCTCCGTCGTCAAGGAACGGGCGCCGCTGCGCCGCCGGCCGCGCCGTGCCGAGCAGCGAGCGTCCGTCGACCTGCCAGGGCAGCGGCACGTCCAGGACGTCGGCGACCGTGGGCGCCACGTCGATCAGCTGCGCGTTGGCCATCGAGGTCGACCCTGTGCGCTGGCCGGGCTGCTTGACGAACAGCGGCACCCAGGCGAGCTCGCTGAGGTTGGCGGCAGTCGGCGCCCGTCGCGGCTGGCCGGCCCGGAACGCCACGCCGTGGTCTGCGGTCAGCACGACAAGTGCGTCGTCCCAGGTGCCGGCGGCCGTCAGCCGGCGCATCAGCTCGCCGACCATCCGGTCGACGTACTGCACCTGCAGCAGGTGGCGCTGTCGGGCCAGGTCCAGGAACCTGCCGTCCGCCTCCCAGGCGATCTCGCCGTCCATGTCGAGGACGCCAGGCAGGCCGGGCGAGGCGGCGTACCGCTGCCCGGTCGGCGTCAGCAGCCACGGGGCGTGCGGCAGCAGGATGTGGAAGAACCCGAACACCGGGCGGCCGCCGCGACCGGGCCGGTCCAGGTCGTCGAGGAACGCGGAGAACCGGTCCGGCAGCAGGAGGTCGGAGCCCTCGGCACGGTTCGACGGCTCACCCGACCGCGACGGGTCGCCCGACCGGCGCCGCATCGCAGCGACGGCCTCGCCGCGGTCCGCACCCGGCGTCACCTGGTCGCCGCGCGGGTCCACGATCTCGACGAACGTCTCGACGCCGTTGCCCAGCAGCGAGCCGAACCCGTCGAAGGCACTCCTGCGTTCACGCGAGCAGAGCTCGTCCGGACACATGCTCAGCAGCTCGTGCACCCGCAGGTCGTGCGACCGCCCGAGCAGGGCGAATAGGTTGTCCGGACGGGTCGCCGCGGTCGGCAGGTCACCTTCGGCCGGCAGCTGACCAGTGAGCATGCTCGGTACCGAGTAGGGCGTTCGTGGCGAGTTGCTGGTCGCGTTCAGGTAGGTGTTCGACGACGCCTGCAGCGCCGCCAGGTGGGGATACAGATCGGCGTCGATCTGGTCGTCGGCCCCGAGCAGCGAGGCGAGCGGGAACTCGTCGAGCACCACCATCACCACCGGCGCGGGCTGACCGATCGTCACCTTCTGGGCCACCGGTCCGCCGTCGGCGAGCACCAGCCCGCTGACCGGCGTCAGGAGCAGGAACACCAGCGCGAACACCAACGGCGCCGGCGACGCGTACGACAGCCACATCCGGAAGGCGGGGCGCAGGGTGAACAACGCCGTCGAGCAGACGCCGAGCAGCGCCCCGACGGCGAGCGCGACCGCCGGCGGGGCGTCGAGGTAGGCCAGCACCTCGACCCACAGGGCGACCCAGAGCACGAGCATGCAGCCGCCGTGCACCAGCCGGCCCGCCACGTCGTTCACGGCAGCGGCGGCACTGCCCACCAACCACAGGGCCAGCGGCGGTACGACGACGACGGTGGCGGTGAACGCGAGGACGCCGACCCCGCTGATGTCGCGGAAGACGAAGACCTCGCTCGCCTTGCCGTAGACGTCGAGCACCGGCTGGGCGACGACGAACCCGGTGAGGACGAGGAGCTCGACCAGCCGCCGGCCGGCGGACGGGACCGGCAGGCTGCGCACACGGCGCAGCCAGTCGGACCGCCTGCCGGTCGCAGCCTCCTGGACGGTCACGCCCCCACTCTGACGGACCGTGGGCGTTCCGCCTAAGTTGTCGCCGAACGGTTACTCAGCCCGGCAGGCCTCGCTCCCGTACCGGCAGGCGACCACCTGTGGCGTTTCGAGGTTGCGTCCCGCCGCCAGGTTGCGGCCGAGCCGCAAGAACTGGGCGTGCGTCCAGGCAAGCGGCATTGCCGAAAGCGTGGGCTCGCCCGGGACGAACCCAGGGGTACCGCCCGGCGGGTTGAGGTCCCAGACCTGCTCGGCCATCAGGTGACTGGCGTCGTCGGCGGCCTCGCCCATCGTGTCCAGCCGGCCCGCCGCAGTCGCCTGCATCCCGTCCAGCTGCAGCTCGTACTGCCCGCGCTCGCCGCCGAGCAGTGGCCAGCCCCGGCCGATCGTCTTTCCTGATCCGGGGTCGCTGGGCTCCCACTGGCTGCCGTCACGCTGCTCGCCGTACCCGTCGAAGCTCGCCCGGTGCCAGAAGCGGCCGTTCCCCGTCGGATAGCTCAGCTGGTCGTCGACCACCGCGACGGTGTTGCGGATCACCGGGTCGTCGGCCCGCTTGACGCCGAGCCGAACGAGGTCGAGGAAGCTGGGATCGACGACGTACCGCTCGTCGATCAGCGGACCGCCGTCGGAGACCTGCATCTCGTCGCCGGAGTCGGGGTCGCCGTTCTTGCTGATCCGCAGGTAGTACGGCGCGTTGCTGTACGGACCGGTCGTCGTGGCCGTCATCGACTCGACGCGTCTGCTGCCACTCGTCGGCCGTCGCCAAGTACTCGGCGGCCGAGCCGTCGTCGCCGTTCTTCGTCGCGATGTCCGCAGCGCAGACCAGGCCGGCGATCTCGGCGGCGATGGTCGCCGGCGAGAAGCCGGTGGCGTTCTCCCACCGCTCCTGAGGGGTCCTCGGGCCGTGCTCGACCACGTAGTCGGCCGAGAGCTTCACGTTGTCCCAGTCGGCCGCGCCGGTCCGGCCGAGCTGGTGCGCCAGCACGATCGGGAACGCCACCTCGTCCATCTGCAGGTCACCGAACACCGGCGTGCCGTCCAGCCTCGAGTTCTGCGGGAAGGATCCGTCCGGCCGCTGCTGCACGTTCCACAGGAAGTCCAGCGACCGATTGGCCGCCGCGTCGTCGCCGACGGCGAGCAGCCCGGTCGCGATCTGGTAGAGGTCGCGGGACCAGACGGCGTGGTAGACCGCCAGGGACTGCAACGAGTTCGCCCAGGCCCAGGGCCGGCCCGGGGCAGCGACGAAGCCGCCGCGCACGGTCTTGTCCTCGCTGCCGGCCAGGACCATCGCCGAGACCTTCCACTCGGTCGTCCAGCCGGACGCCGACGCCGGGACCGGGTCGAGGGAACCGAGATAGCCGGCCCAGCCCGTGTCGTACGCCGTCCGCGCGGCCGTGAAGCCGGCGCCGAGGGACGCCTGCGCCGTCGAGAGCGCGCTGCTCTCGGTCGAGCCGAAGCCGATCGACACGGTGAACCGCTGGTGGTTCTGCAGGCCGTTCACCTTGACCCGCCCGGTCTGCACGACGTTGCCCGGCGTGGTCGCGTCGTAGGACCAGTCCATGTCGTGGTCGGTGGCCAGGTCGGTCCACCCGTCGGAGGTGCCGAGGTAGCCGCTCGAGGTCTTGCCGAGCGCCGGGCTGGTGACGACCGCACTGGCGTTGGTGCCGTCGGACGACAGCAGCGCGCCGCCGGATCCGCTGCGGCCGGTGTCGTCGTTGCCGGTCATCGACAGCGCCACGTCGTGCAGGAGGTAGACCTGGTACTCCTTGCCGGTCAGCGACTCGAACCTGACGTCCTCCAGCACCGAGGAGCGCGCGGGGTCGGTCACGAACGTCTTGGTGATCCGCCAGGCGCCGCTCTTGGCTGTGTTGACCAGCCGGTAGGTCAGGCTGTCCGGCGACAGCAGCTGGACCTGGTGGGTGGCATCGCGGTCCTCGCGGTCGGTGAAGGTCGAGCCGTCGGTGACGACGAACTGGCTGTCCCGCAGGCTCGGGGTGTCGATCCGCGGGTAGTAGACGTCGTTGAGGGTGCCGCGGGACGCGGTGTACCAGACCTTGCTGGCCGTGCCGTGAGCCGTCCCGAAGGCGTCCTTGTCGCCGGGCACCCAGTCCGACGCGGTGCCCGGAGCGCCCGGCGCGACCATGCGCGGCAGCCACGCCCGGGCCGGCACCCGGGGCGACCACCAGCGCCACGGTGACCGCGGCCCCGGCGAGTGCGGCGAGAGCCTGGCGGGCAATGGGACGGCGGGGCACGGACATGAGGGCCTCCTGCGCGGACACGACGATGGTCGGCATCGCGGGCCTACCCCGTTCGGCGTAGGTCTACCCGCCCGACCGATAGGCTCGCCGCGACCCGGCGTACCGCCCCTGGAGGCTCTCGGTGATCACTGCGATCGTGCTCGTGCACGTGGAGTCCGACCGCATCCCCGAGGTGGCCGAGGCCATCGCGGCACTCGAGGGCGTGAGCGAGGTCTACTCCGTCACCGGCGCCGCGGACCTCATCGCGATGGTGCGCGTCCGCGAGCACGAGGCGCTCGCCGACGTCATCGCCGACCGCCTGAGCAAGGTCGACGGCGTGCGCGCGACCGAGACGCACATCGCGTTCCGCACCTACTCGCAGCACGACCTCGACGCGGCCTTCTCGCTCGGCGTCGAAGGCGTCCGACTAACCACCAGCCGGTACGCCGGTCAGCGGCCGGCGACGGCCCGGCTGGTCTCGACCCAGCCGGCCAGCGCTCGCGCTGCCGCACCGCTGTCGACCGACTCGCCGGCCCGCCGCAGCCCGTCGCGCAGCTGCTCGGCCAGCGGACCCGACCCGGGCTCCAGAGCGACCAGGGCCGCCGCGGCATTGAGCAGCACCGCGTCGCGCACCGGGCCGGTCTCGCCGGCCAGGAACCGCCGGGTGACCTCGGCGTTGTGGGCGCGGTCGCCGCCGAGCAGCGATCCGGCAGCCGCCCGGTCCAGCCCGACGTCCTCCGGCGCCACCTGCTCGGTGCTGACCGCGCCGTCGCGCACGACCCAGACCTGCGAGGTCGTGGTCGGCGTGAGCTCGTCCAGCCCGTCGTCGCCGCGGAACACCAGCGCCGACGCGCCGCGGTCGGCCAGCACCTGGGCCATCACGCCGGCCAGCCGCGGGTCGGCGCAGCCCACCGCCTGCGCCGAGGGCTGCGCCGGGTTGGCCAGCGGCCCGAGCACGTTGAAGATCGTCGGGACGCCGAGCTCGCGGCGCGGGACCGCCGCGTGCCGCAGTGCGGGGTGGAACTTCGGGGCGAAGCAGAAGGTCACGCCGGTGCGGTCCAGGCAGTCGAGGGCGGCGGCCGGCTCGAGGTCGACGACCACGCCGAGCTCCTCGAGCAGGTCGGCCGAGCCGCAGGCCGACGACGCCGAGCGGTTGCCGTGCTTGACCACCCGGGCCCCGGTGCCGGCGACCACCATCGCGGACATCGTCGAGATGTTGACGGTGTTGGCGCGGTCGCCGCCGGTGCCGCAGGTGTCGACCGCCGGGCCGGTCACCTCGATCCGGGCGGCGAGCGACAGCATCGCGCGCACCAGCCCGGTGACCTCCTCGGGCGACTCGCCCTTGGCGCGCAGCGCGACCACGAAGCCCGCGACCTGCACCGGCGTGGCCTCGCCGAGCATGACCTGCTCCATCGCCCAGGCCGTGTCGGCCGAGGTCAGGTCGGTGCCGCCGAGCAGCGTCGTGAGCAGCCCGGGCCAGGTCGGGCTGGCCGGCCCCGTGTCCACCGCGGGGACCTAGGCCGTGAGCTCGGCGCGGCGGCGCATCAGGTCGGCGACCGCCTTCGCCAGCTCGATCGGGTCGAGCGGGTGCGGCACCGCGGCCTCGGCCCGGGACCAGTTCGCCAGCCAGCTGTCGGTGACGCGGCCGGTGAGCACCACGATGGGCGGGCACTGGAAGATCTCGTCCTTGGCCTGCCGGGCGATCCCCATGCCCGCCGAACGGGGTGGCCTCGCCGTCCAGGATCGCGACGTCGACGCCGCCCTTGTCCAGCGCGGAGATGACCGCCGCCGACGGTGGCGCACTCGAGCCAGGTCACCCGGGGTACGTCGGCCGCCGGCCGCCGGCCGATCGCCTGCTTGACCCGCTCGCGGGTGTCGACGTCGTCGCTGTAGACGAGGACGGTCATGGTGGGCTCGGCGGGCTCGGTCACGCTCGCGATGCTACCGACCCGGCGCGGGAGGCTCGGCCGCCGCCTGCGCGTCCCGCTCCCGCTCCGCGCTCCCGGTCGCGCTCGCGGTCCAGCCGGTCGAGGCGCCGGTCCTCCCGGACCGCCTCGCGCTCCGACGCCCGCGCCCACTGCAGGAACAGCGCCCCGAGGACGACGAGCGACACGAGGTCGCCGCTGGCCCAGAGCAGCCCGCCGCCCAGGTGCTGGTCGTCGAGCGGGCTGGGGCCCCAGTGCCGGTCCAGCCGCGAGGTACCAGTCCGCGGCGATGACCGTCGACGAGCGTCATGATCGCCACGCCGAGGAACGCGTGCAGCGGCATGGTCGCGAACACCGCGAGCAGCCGCAGCGGGTAGGGCATCCGGTTCGGCAGCGGGTCCACGCTCAGGATCGGCCAGAACCACAGGCAGCCGACCAGCACGAAGTGCACGTGGTTGAGCTCGTGCAGCACCGGGTTGCGCAGGGTCGCCTCGTACCAGCCGGAGAAGTACAGCGCGAACGGCGTGGTGACGAACAGGACGCCGGCCACGACCGGGAAGCGTCAGCACCCGGGCCACCCGGCTGTGCAGCACCGCCAGCAGCCGCTGGCGGCCGCGCGGCGGCAGCGTCCGGAGCGCCAGCGTGATCGGCGCGCCGAGCGCCAGGAACACCGGCACCAGCATCGCCAGCACCATGTGCTGGACCATGTGCGCCCAGAACAGCGTGGTGTCGTAGACGGCCAGCGCGGAGGTGGTGGCGAACAGGAACGAGCCCCAGACCGAGCCCCACGAACACGACGACCCGGCCGACCGGCCAGCGGTCGCCGCGGGCTCGCAGCCGGTGCACGCCGTACAGGTAGAGGCCCCCGACGGCCAGCACGCCGACGATCGGGAGCCACGCCAGCTCCCAGGCCGTGAGGAAGCTGCCCGAGGCCCAGCGGGCGCGAGGTCCTCGCCGGCCCCCCCGTGGGCCAGCAGGCCCAGCCGAGGGGTCGTCAGCACGTCTCCGAGAGTACGTCGGGGAACCCGCCGCGCCCGGTCGGGGGGTCGGGGGTGCCCTCCGGCGCCCGGACCGCAATAATGCCGTCCGTGGCGACAGCAGCAGCGCAGGAGCGTCAACCAGGCCCAGTCACGTCCCTGCCAACCGGCCGGACGCGACTGCCGTGGGCACCATCGTGTGGCTCTCGTCGGAGCTGATGTTCTTCGCGGCCCTGTTCGCGATGTACTTCACGATCCGCTCGGTCAGCCCCGAGCTGTGGGAGACCGAGCCCGAGCTGCTCAACATCCCGTTCTCGACGCTCAACACCACGGTCCTGGTGCTGTCCTCGTTCACCTGCCAGCTCGGGGTGTTCGCGGCGGAGAAGGGCGACGTCGTCCGGCTGCGGATGTGGTTCATCATCACGTTCCTGATGGGCGCGTTCTTCATCGGCGGCCAGGTCTACGAGTACGCCACGCTGGTCAGCGCCGACGGGCTCACGCTCTCGTCCAACGCCTACGGCTCGGTCTTCTACCTGACCACCGGCTTCCACGGCCTGCACGTCACCGGCGGCCTGATCGCCTTCCTGCTGGTGCTGGGCCGCACCTACGCGGCGAAGCGCTTCACCCACGGCCACGCGACCAGTGCGATCGTCGTGTCCTACTACTGGCACTTCGTCGACGTCGTGTGGATCGGCCTGTTCGCGACCATCTACCTGCTGAAGTGAGCGAGCCTGTGACCCGACTCAGCAAGCCGCTGGCCGCGCTCGGCGCGCTGTCGCGCCGCCGTCGCCACCGCCTCGCGCCGGTGGTCCTGCTGCTGCTGGCGCTCGGGACCATGGGCGGCGCCTACGCCGCCGCTGGCACCGACCACCGACGCGGAGGCGGCCGTGACGACGTCGGCGCAGTCGGTCGAGGAAGGGCGCGCGCTGTTCCTGCGGAACTGCTCCAGCTGCCACGGCCTCAACGCCGAGGGCACCAGCGACGGCCCGTCCCTGGTCGGCGTCGGAGCCGCCTCGGTCGACTTCCAGGTCGCCACCGGGCGGATGCCCGCGGCCCAGCTCGGCGCCCAGGTCGAGCCGCAAGCGGGTCGAGTTCACCGACGCGGAGATCGAGGCGCTGGCCGCCTACGTCGCCTCCCTCGGCCCCGGCCCCGCGGTCCCCACCGACGAGGACCTGGACTACTCCGACGCCGACATCGCCGCTGGGCGGCGAGATCTTCCGCACCAACTGCGCGATGTGCCACAACTTCGCCGGCTCCGGCGGCGCGCTCACCCGCGGCAAGTTCGCACCGTCGCTGAAGGACACGACTGCCCGGCACATGTACGAGGCCATGCTCACCGGGCCGCAGTCGATGCCGGTCTTCGGCGACAAGACGATGACGCCCGAGGAGAAGCGCGCGGTGATCGGCTTCCTCAAGACCACGTCGGCCGAGCCGTCGCCCGGCGGCGCTCGCCCTGGGCAAGATCGGGCCGGTGTCCGAGGGCGCCGTCGGCTGGCTGGTCGGCATCGGCGCGCTCATCGGCTGCGCCGTCTGGCTGGGGGCGAAGGCCCGATGACACAGGACCAGGACCAGGGCCGCATCCAGCCGGCGAGCCGAGGGAAGGGAAGGTGCGGAACGGCTGACGCTGCCAGCGACTCGTCGAACTCGGCCTGATGGGTGCCGAGGGGACCTCGGAGGCCGGCACCGACGTCGCGACCTCCGACGGCCACGGCGGCGAGCTGGCGACCAGCTACCGCAACCCCGGCCTGCCGGCGCACGTCTACCGGCGCTCCGACATCGACCCCAAGGCCGCGCAGCGCCGCGAGCGCGAGGTGGCCACCTTCTTCGGCCTCTCGACGCTGGGCACGCTGCTGTTCATCGTCGCGTACTTCGCGATCAAGCCGGCCGGCGCCGAGGGCGACGAGATGCTCGAGCAGGTCGGCCTCTCGACCAAGCTGCTCGGCGCTCGGCCTCGGGATCGCGCTGTTCCTGCATCGGTGTCGGGGCCATCCACTGGGCCAAGACCCTGATGCCCGACGACGAGATCGTCGAGCGAGCGCAAGCCGATGCGCTCCAGCGACGACGACCGCGCGGAGGCCGTCGCCGCGATCGAAGGAGGGTGCCGCCGGCGCCGGCCTGGGCCGCCGGAAGCTGATCCGCAACAGCCTGCTCGGCGCCATGGCGCCGCTCGGGCTGCTCGCGATCATCCCGCTGCGCGACCTCGGCCCGCTGCCCGGCGCCAGCCTCACCAACACCGCCTGGCGGCCCGGCAAGCGGCTCGTGACCGACCCGACCGGCCGGCCGATCAAGGCCTCCGACGTGCCGATCGGCGGCGTGATCCACGTGCAGCCCGAGGGCGTCAACGAGATGCCGCACCACCTGGACGAGCGGGCCAAGGCGACCACGATCGTGATCCGGCTGGAGCCCGACGAGATCGTCGACGAGAAGGAGCGGGGCTGGGCGGTCGACGGGATCGTGGCCTACTCCAAGATCTGCACGCACCTGGGCTGCCCGGTGGGGCTCTACGAGCAGCAGACCCACCACCTGCTGTGCCCGTGCCACCAGTCGACCTTCGACGTGACGCGGGACTGCAAGGTCATCTTCGGTCCGGCGTCGCGACCCCTGCCGCAGCTGCCGCTCGGCGTCGACGACGAGGGCTACCTGGTGTCCAGCGAGGACTTCCAGGAACCGGTCGGCCCCAGCTTCTGGGAACGGGGGAACGCCTGATGGCACTCGAGCGGATCGCCGGCAAGACCGCCAACGAGCTCGATGAGCGGTACGGCTCGGCCAACTTCGTCAAGCGCAGCGCGCGCAAGATCTTCCCGGACCACTGGTCGTTCATGCTGGGCGAGATCGCGCTCTACAGCTTCATCATCCTGCTGCTGACCGGCGTCTTCCTGACGCTGTGGTTCAAGCCGAGCAGCGGCATCGTCGTGTACGACGGCTCGTACGTCCCGCTCCAGGGGCTGGAGATGTCGGAGGCCTACGCCTCGACCCTGGAGATCTCCTTCGACGTCCGCGGCGGCCTGCTGATCCGGCAGATCCACCACTGGGCGGCGCTGATCTTCGTCGCCGCGATGGTCGTGCACATGGCCCGGGTGTTCTTCACCGGCGCGTTCCGCAAGCCGCGCGAGACGAACTGGATCATCGGCGTCATCCTGCTGACGCTGAGCTTCATCGAGGGCCTGGCGGGCTACTCGCTGCCCGACGACCTGCTCTCCGGCACCGGGCTGCGGATCACCGCAGGGCGTGCTGCTGTCGCTCCCGGTGGTCGGCACCTACGTGACGTACTTCCTGTTCGGCGGTCAGTTCCCGGGCGAGGACATCATCCCGCGGCTGTTCACCGTGCACGTGCTGCTCATCCCCGGCATCTTCCTCGCGCTGATCACCGTGCACCTGATGCTGGTCTGGTACCAGAAGCACACCCAGTACCCGCTGCCCGGCCGGACCGAGAAGAACGCCGTCGGCTACCCCTTCTTCCCGGTCTACACGGCCAAGGCGGGCGGCTTCTTCTTCATCACGTTCGGCGTGACGACGCTGCTGTCCGCGTTCGTGGCGATCAACCCGGTCTGGCTGTTCGGGCCCTACAACCCTGGGGAGATCTCTGCCGGCTCGCAGCCGGACTGGTACATGGGCTTCCTCGAGGGCGCGCTGCGGTTGTTCCCGAACTGGGAGACCCATCTGTTCGGCTTCACCCTCCCGTGGAACGTCATCGGGCCCGGCGCTGATCATCCCCGGCCTGATGTTCACGCCGCTGGCGCTGTACCCGTTCATCGAACGCTGGGTCACCGGCGACAACGAGGAGCACCACGTCCTCGACCGGCCGCGCAACGCCCCGACCCGCACCGGTCTCGGTGTGCTGGCGATCTCGACCTGGCTGATCCTGCTGGGCGTCGGCGCCAACGACGTGATCGCCTACACGTTCAACCTGTCCATCAACGCGATCACCTGGACGTTCCGGATCGGGATCTTCGTGATCCCGCCGCTGGCGTACGTCGTCACCAAGCGCATCTGCCTCGGGCTGCAGCGCCGCGACCGCGAGCTGGTCCTGCACGGCCGCGAGACCGGGCGCATCGTCCGGCTGCCGCACGGCGAGATGATCGAGGTGCACGAGCCGATCTCGGACGCCAAGAAGTGGGAGCTCACCCAGCACCACGTCCAGGCGCCGCACGAGGTCGGCCCGACCACGGACGCCAACGGCGTACCGCGCCGACGGCTGCTCGCGTCGAAGATCCGGGCCCGGGTGTCGCGCTTCTACTTCGAGGACCGGGTCGAGCCGCCGACGCCCGCCGAGGTCCACGAGCTGGAGTCCAGCGGTCACCACTGACCCGGGGCCGCTCTGCCTCGTCACCGGCGCCACCGGCTACATCGGCGGCCGGCTGGTGCCCGAGCTGCTCGCCGCCGGGCACCGGGTCCGCGGTCATGGCCCGGCACCCGCGACGAGCTGCGCGACCAGCCCTGGGCCGGTCGACGTCGAGATCGTCGCAGGCCGACGCCTCGGACGCCGGGTCGCTGCGCGCGGCGATGGCCGGCGTCGACGTCGCCTACTACCTGATCCACGCGCTCGGCACGGCCGGGCTTCGAGCGCACCGACCGCGAGACGGCCGCGCACCTTCGGCGCCGCGGCGCAGGAGGCGGGCGTCGGCCGCCTCGTCTACCTCGGCGGCCTGGCCCCCGACGGCCGGCCGACGAGCTGTCGCTCGCACCTGCGCTCGCGCGCAGCGAGGTCGGCGAGATCCTGCTGGCCTCCGGCGTGCCGACGGCGGTGCTGCGGGCCGCGGTCATCATCGGCTCGGGGTCGGCGTCGTTCGAGATGCTGCGCTACCTCACCGAGCGGCTGCCGGTGATGGTCACGCCGCGCTGGGTCGACACCCGGATCCAGCCGATCGCGGTCCGCGACGTGCTGCGCTACCTGGTCGGCGGCCGCCGGGCTGCCCGGCCGACGTCAACCGCAGCTTCGACATCGGCGGCCCGGACGTCCTGACCTACCGCGAGATGATGCAGCGCTACGCCGCGGGTGGCCGGGCTGCGCCGGCGGCTGATCGTCCCGGTCCCGGTGCTCACGCCGAGGCTGTCGAGCCACTGGGTCGGCCTGGTCACCCCGGTGCCGAACGCGCATCGCCCGGCCGCTGGTCGAGTCGCTGCGCAACGAGGTGGTCTGCCGCGAGCACGACATCGCCGAGCTACGTCCCGGACCCGCCCGAGGGCCTGCTCGGGTTCGACGAGCTCGGTCCGGCTGGCGCTGCAGCGCATCCGCGACGCCGAGGTCGCCACCCGCTGGTCGTCGGCGTCGGTGCCGGGCGCGCCCAGCGACCCGCTGCCCACCGACCCGGACTGGGCCGGCGGCAGCCTCTACCACGACCGACCGGCGCCGCACCGTCGACGCCTCCCCCGACGGCGCTGTGGCGGGTCGTCGAGGGCATCGGCGGCGACAACGGCTGGTACTCGTTCCCGCTCGCCTGGCGGGTCCGCGGCTTGCTGGACCGGCTGGTCGGCGGCGTCGGCCTGCGCCGCGGCCGCCGCGACCCGGACCACGTCTACGTCGGCGAGACGCTCGACTTCTGGCGGGTCGAGGAGCGTCGAGCCCGGCGCGGCTGCTGCGGCTGCGGGCCGAGATGCGGCTGCCGGGCCTGGCCTGGCTCGAGCTCGGCGTCGAGACCGACCCGACGTCGGCCGGCCGCTCGACGTACGTGCAGCGGGCGCTGTTCCACCCGCGCGGCCTGCTCGGCCACGTCTACTGGTGGGCCGTCGCCCCGTTCCACGGCATCGTCTTCGGCGGCATGGCCCGCAACATCGCCCCCGCCGCCGAGCAGCCGCAGCGTCAGGTGGTCTGAGAGCGGACCTTGCGCATCCGGTCGCGAGCGTCGTCCTGGTCGACGATCGGGGCCGGGTAGCCGAGCTTCTCGCGGTCGTCCTCGGGCAGCAGCCACGGCTCGTGCACGTAGCCGTCGTCGAGACCGGCGAGCTCCTCGACGTACCGCCGGACGTACGTGCCGCGCGGGTCGTGGCGGCGCGCCTGCAGCACCACGTTGTACGCCCGGTTGAACCGCGAGTCGGTGCCGGTGCCCGCCACCCACTGCCAGTTCATCGTGTTGCTCGCGACGTCGCCGTCGACCAGCAGGTCGACGAAGTGCTGCGCCCCCTCGCGCCAGTCGATGTACAGCGTCTTGCACAGGAAGTGCGCGACGATCAGCCGCGCCCGGTTGTGCATCCAGCCCTCCCGGGCGAGCTGGCGCATGCCGGCGTCCACGATCGGGTAGCCCGTCCGGCCCTGCTTCCAGGCCTCGAGCTCCTCGGCGCTGCGGTGCCAGCGGTCGCCGCGCGAGCGGTAGTCCTCGGTGGTCACCTGCGGCCGCGCGGCGAGCACCTGGGCGTAGAAGTCGCGCCAGGCCACCTGCCGGACGAACGCGTCGGCGGCGGGCGCTGTCCCGCTCCCCCGCCCGCCGCACCAGCTCCAGCGGCGACAGGGCGCCGAGATGCAGGTACGGCGACAGCCGGCTGGTGTTGTCGTTGCCGAGTGCGTCGTGGTCGTCCTCGTACGCCGGCAGCCCGGCCCGCAGCCACCGGGTCATCCGGGCCCGGCCCTCGGTCTCGCCGCCGGGCACCACGTCCGGCGAGAGCTCACCGGCCGCCAGCGCGTCGACGGCCGGCAGCCGGCCCCGGGCGAGCCCGTCCGGCAGGCGCAGCGCCCGCGGCGTCCGCGCGAGGTCCCGGGTCGGCTCGCGCTGCCACCGGCGGAAGTACGGCGTGAAGACCGCCATGTGGTCCTTGCCGGTGGCCGTGACGTCCCCCGGCGGCACGACGAACAGCGTCCCGTCGTGCACCACGAGCTCGACGTCGGCACCGAGCCGGGCAGCCAGCCGCTCGACCCGGCCGCGGGCGTACCGGGTCACGTCGCCGGCCACGTGCACGCTGGTGGCCCCGGTCTGCCTCGACGACGGCGAGCACCTCGCGCACCCAGTCACCGCGGCGCACCACGAGGCCGGCCCCGCGGGCGGCCAGCGAGGCGTCCAGGTCGCGCAGGCACTCGAGCAGGAAGCGCGCCCGGTTGGGGCGGTTGAACCCGGACCGGAGGATCGCGTCGTCCAGGACGAACAGCGGGACCACGGTGTCCGCTGCGTCCACGGCACCGACCAGGGTCGGGTTGTCGTGGACCCGCAGGTCGCGGGTGAGCACGGCGACGGCGACGGACGGGTTCGGGGTGTCACACCGGCCCTACTGCCCGCGGCAGGGCCGTGGATGCAGGCGGGACCGCCTAGCTGGCGGCCGAGCCCTGGAGGGCGCTGCCCGCCAGCCAGTCGCTCCAGGAGACGTTCCAGTCGGTGTAGCCGTTGCCCGGCTCGAGCGTGCGCGGCGAGCCCTTCACCTTGACGACGTCACCGACGGTCGACTGGTTGAACAGCCAGATCGCGTTGGACATGCTCATGCCGACGCAGCCGTGGCTGACGTTGTCGCGGCCCTGGCTCGCCGGTCGACCACGGGGCGGCGTGCACGAACTCGCCGCTCCAGGTCACCCGCATCGCGTAGGGGACCTCCATGCGGTAGTACTCGGGGTCGCTCTGCGAGATGCCGATCGTGCTGGCGTCCATGATCTTGAGCGTGTGCTTCTCCAGGATGACCTTGGTGCCGTTGCGGGTGAGGAAGCCGTCCTTGCCGGTGCTGACCGGGATCACGCGGGCCTTCTTGCCGTTGCGCCACACCGTCAGGGTGTGGCGGTCGACGTCGACGACGCTGATCATCGACGAGCCGGTGCGGAACTTCACGGTGCGGTTGGCCATGCCCCAGACGCCGCCACCCGCGTGCACGTTCTTGATGTCGACGTCGAGCTTGACGTTGGAGTACGCCGGCCAGAACGCCTTGGGCCGGTAGTGCACCTCTTCGTCGCTGACCCAGCTCCAGGCGCCCTCGGCCGGCTTCGAGCTGGTGACGACCAGCGCCTTCTCGATGGCGGCCCGGTCGCGGATCTTCGCGTTGAACCGGACGATGATCGGCATCCCGACGCCGACCGACTGGCCGCCGAGCGGCGAGATGGAGGTCTCGATCACCTTGCGCGGCGCGAGCGTGGCGAAGAAGCCGGTGCGCTCGACGCCGACGCCCTCGGCGTCGACGGCGGCCGCGACGACGCGGTAGTGGTCGGCGACCCGCAGCGGGTCGGTGGAGGTCCAGGTGGTCCCGTCCGCGGAGAGCTCGCCGTCGACCACGCGGGCCTTCTCGTCGGTCAGCGTGACCGACGACAGGCGTCCGTCGGTGGCGGTGACCACGACCGGCTGGTCCACGGGCACGTCCAGCGAGGCGCTGGCGGGCTGGAGGTCGATCGACGCGCGGGACACGGCCGGGGCGGTCGCGTCGGCAGCCTGGGCCGCGGGGGCGTTGGGGTTGCCCGACGAGCTGCAGCCGGCGACCAGCGCCAGCGGCCGTCGCGGCCGCGACGGTGCACAGCAGCACGCGCGAACGGCGTCGCACGCGCGCTCCCCCGACCCGCAGGTCGCCCCGAACCCCCACAGACTCCTCCTCGCAGGCGCCGACGCTCCTGACGAGGAAGACGCCTCATCAGTCTGACCGGTTGCCCCGCGTCCGTCCAATTGTCCGCGGAGACGTTTGGTAACGAATCGGCAAGGCAGGGGGTCGGCCTGTAGCCCCGGAGGGGGACCAGTTCCGGCGCCTCAGTGGGCGGGCTCGCCCCGGTAGTACTCGAAGACGAAACCGATCACCGACGAGCCCGCCGCCGACGGCGCCGATGATGAACAGCCACCAGCCGAAGATGATGCCGAGGAACGCCATCGCCGCGAAGAACGCCACCGGCAGCGGCCACCAGCTGTGCGGGCTGTAGAAGCCGAGCTCACCGGCGCCGTCGGCGATCTCGGCGTCGACCATGTCCTCGGGCCGCCGGTCGATCCGCCGGGCGGTGAAGAGCAGGTAGTAGCCGGTCAGGAAGGCCAGCCCGGCCGTGAACCCCAGCGCGACGGTGCCGACCGGCTCCTCGGACGAGCACCCAGTAGACGACCCCGGCCAGCGCGAAGAAGAAGAACCCGGCAGCGAACAGCCAGCCCTCGACCTTCATCGACGCTCACCTCCGGTGCCGCCCTCGAGGTCGGGCTCACCGAGCGCCTGGTCGAGCAGGTTCTTGTTCTCCGTCGGCTGGTCCATCGCGGCGACGTGCGGGTAGTGCAGGTCGAACGCCGGGCGACTCCGAGCGGATCCGGGGCAGCGCGGTGAAGTTGTGCCGCGGCGGCGGGCAGGACGTCGCCCACTCGAGCGACCGGCCGTAGCCCCACGGGTCGTCGGTCGTGACCTTCGGCCCCTTCATGCGACTTGATGACGTTGTAGACGAACGGCAGCGTGGACGCGCCGAGCAGGAACGACCCGATCGTCGAGAACATGTTCATCGCCGGTGAAGCCGTCGCTGGCGCAGGTAGTCGGCGTACCGCCGCGGGCATGCCGATCACGCCCAGCCAGTGCTGGATCAGGAACGTCATGTGGAACCCGATGAACAGCGTCCAGAAGTGGATCTTGCCGAGCCGCTCGTCGAGCATCCGGCCGGTGAACTTCGGCCACCAGAAGTAGAAGCCGGCGAACATCGCGAACACCACGGTGCCGAACACGACGTAGTGGAAGTGGGCCACCACGAAGTAGGTGTCGGACACCGGCCAGTCCAGCGGCGGCGAGGCCAGGATCATGCCGGTGAGGCCGCCGAACAGGAACGTCACCAGGAAGCCGATCGACCACAGCATCGGCGTCTCGAACGTCAGCGAGCCGCGCCACATCGTGCCGATCCAGTTGAAGAACTTCACACCGGTCGGCACCGCGATGAGGAACGTCATGAACGAGAAGAACGGCAGCAGCACCGCGCCGGTGGCGAACATGTGGTGCGCCCAGACCGTGACCGAGAGGCCGGCGATCGCGATGGTGGCGAAGACCAGGCCCTTGTAGCCGAAGATCGGCTTGCGGCTGAACACCGGCAGGACCTCGGACACGATGCCGAAGAACGGCAGCGCGATGATGTAGACCTCGGGGTGGCCGAAGAACCAGAACAGGTGCTGCCACAGGATCGCGCCGCCGTTGGCGGGGTCGAAGATGTGCGCGCCGAACTGGCGGTCGGCCTCCAGCGCCAGCAGCGCGGCGGCCAGCACCGGGAACGCCATCAGCACCAGCACGCTGGTGAGCAGGATGTTCCAGGTGAAGATCGGCATCCGGAACATGGTCATGCCCGGCGCGCGCATGGTGAAGATCGTGGTGATGAAGTTGACGCCACCGAGGATCGTGCCGAAGCCGCTCAGCGCCAGGCCCATGATCCACAGGTCGGCGCCGACGCCGGGCGAGTAGATCTCGCTGTTCAGCGGCGCGTAGGCGAACCAGCCGAAGGCGGCCGCGCCGCCGGGGTGAGGAAGCCGGCCATCGCGATCAGCCCGCCGAACAGGAACAGCCAGTAGCTGAACATGTTCAGCCGCGGGAACGCGACGTCCGGCGAGCCGATCTGCAGCGGCATGATCACGTTGGCGAACCCGACGAACAGCGGCGTCGCGAACAGCAGCAGCATGATCGTGCCGTGCATGGTGAACAGCTGGTTGTACTGCTCGTTGCTGACGATCTGGTTGCCGGGCCGGGCCAGCTCGGCCCGCATCACCATGGCCATCAGGCCGCCGACGAGGAAGAACACGAACGAGGTGATGAGGTACAGCTGGCCGATCACCTTGTGGTCGGTGCTGGTGACCCAGCGGACCACGGTGTTGCCCTTGTTGCGCGTGCGCAGGGCACCGGTGGCGCCGGGCCGCGCGGCCGAGATCGTCACTGGGCACTCCCTTCGAGGAGTCGCTGCTGCAGGTCGCTGACGTAGGCGTCGTACTCCCCGGGCTCACGACCTCGACGTTGAACAGCATCCGGGAGTGGTCCCGTCCGCAGAGCTCGGCGCACTTGCCCTTGTACGACCCGGTCTTGGTCGGGGTGATCTCGAAGGTGTTCGTCCGCCCCGGGATGACGTCCATCTTGAACAGGAACGCCGGCACGTAGAACGAGTGGATGACGTCGTCGGACTCGAGGCGGAACTGCACGCTCTCGCCCTCGGGCAGGACCAGCGTCGGCGGCTTGGCCGGCGTACCCGTGACCGTCGTCTGCTCGTCACCGTCGCTGGTGTAGGTGAACTGCCAGGACCACTGGATGCCGGTGACCGTGATCTTGTGGTCCGGGTTCGCCGAGACCTTCATGATGCGGTCCTCGTCGCGGGCGGTGAAGTAGAAGAAGACCGCGATGATGATCAGCGGGACGGCGGTGTAGAAGACCTCGATCGGCAGGTTGTAGCGCGTCTGCGGCGGCAGGTCGGTGGCACCCCGCTTGCGCCGGAACGCGATGACCGGCCACAGGATCAGGCCCCAGGTGATGGCGCCGACGATGAGCGCGGCGATCCAGGACCCCTGCCAGAGCGACAGGATCCAGGTCGCCTGCTCGGTGGCGTCCCGCTCCGGCATCGCGAAGGTCGGCAGCTCGTCGGACGAGCAGGCGGTGAGCACCACGAGGAGCAGGGCCGGCGAGCGCGACGGCTCGGCCTGCACGCCGTGTTCGGGCGGAGCCGGACGGACCCAACGTTGCCCCTTCGATGTGGTCGTGCCGGAGGCCATTCCCGGCGTTCGTCTACGCGGGCAGAACCCTACTCCAGACCCATCGTCGGCTGAGGGAGGGGCAGGGCTTCGGCGAGCATCGCCGAGGTACGCCGGCCGGGCCACCTCGACGGCGCCCAGCGAGACCAGGTGCCCGGTCGCCCACTGCACGTCGAGCAGCCGCTCGTGGCCGTCGGCACCGAGCAGGTCGACCAGCCCCACCAGCGCCACCTTCGACGCGTCGCGGTCCCGGTGGAACATCGACTCCCCCGCGAACAGGCCGCCGACCGCGACGCCGTACAGCCCGCCCGCCAGCCGGTCCCGGCCGTCCGCCCCGACCGTCCAGGCCTCGACGCTGTGCACCCAGCCCAGCTCGTGCAGCCGGCGGTAGGCAGCGACGACGTCCTTGCGGATCCAGCCGCCCGGCCGCTTCGGGTCGGCGCAGGCCCGCACCACCTCGTCGTACGCCGTGTCGACCCTGATCTCGAAGCGCCGGCAGGCGACCCGCAGCGACCGGCTGACCCGCAGCGCGCCCAGCGGCAGCACGCCGCGCGGGTCCGGCGACCACCAGCCGATCGGCGCCGCGGCGCGAGACCGGCATCGGGAACAGGCCGGCCCGGTACGCCGCGAGCACCGTGCCCGGCTCGAGGTCGGCGCCGACCCCGAGCAGCTCCTCGCCCGGGCCGGCCGCCGCCACGTCGCCGAAGCCGTAGCGCGACGGCGGCGGCTCGACCGGCGGCCGCCCGGCAGGGGTCAGGGGCGCGGGCACCGCACGTGCGGCGTGACGTCCTCGACCGCGGCCGGGCCGTAGGCCGCCTCGAGCCGCTCGAGGAACCGCTGCTGGCCCAGCTCGTACTCCTGGGTGCCCTTGGTCTCGATGACGTACGTCGCGAGCAGGCTGCCGACCTGGGCGCACCGCTCCAGCGGCAGGCCCCACGCGAGCCCGGCCAGGAAGCCGGCCCGGAAGCCGTCGCCGACCCCGGTCGGGTCGACCTTGCGCTCCTCGGGCGTGCACTCGATGAACATGGTCGGCTCGTCCTTGCGGTCGATCCGGGCGCCCTTGGCGCCGAGCGTGATGACCCGGGTGCCGACCCGGTCCAGGATCTCCTCGGCCGTCCAGCCGGTCTTCTGCTCGGCCAGCGCGGCCTCGTACTCGTTGGTGAACAGGTAGGTCGCGCCGTCGATCAGCTGGCGGATGCCGGCGCCGTCCATCCAGGCGATCTGCTGCGCCGGGGTCGGCGAGGAACGGGATAGCCGCGGGACCGGCACTCCTCGGTGTGCCGGAGCATCGCCTCGGGGTCGTTGGCGCCGAGATGACGACCAGGTCGAGGCCGCCGAGCCGGCTGGCGATCGGCTCGAGCTCGATGTCGCGGGCCTCGCGCATCGCGCCGGCGTAGAAGGACGCGATCTGGGCGTGGTCGCTGTCGGTGGTGCAGACGAACCGCGCGGTGTGCCGCAGCTCGGACATGTGCACCGACCCGGTGTCGACGCCGTGGCGCTGCAGCCAGGACCGGTAGTCGGGCGAAGTCCTGACCGACGGCGCCGACCAGCACCGGGTCCAGGCCGAGGCAGCCCATCCCGAAGGCGATGTTGGCCGCGATGCCGCCCCGGCGGACGTCGAGGTCCTCGACGAGGAACGACAGCGAGATCTTGTCCAGCTGGTCGACCACGAGGGAGTCGGTGAACCTCCCCTCGAAGGTCATCAGGTGGTCGGTGGCGATCGAGCCGGTGACGGCGATGCGCACGGATGCTCCAGTTGGGATTGTCGTCGTCGGGCGGGGGTTGCGACGGGACGAAGACTACCGATCGGTAAGCATTCCCCTCACATCTCCGGCGTGCCTACCCTTCGGTCGTGACCCTCCCCCACGACCCGGTTTCGCAGCAGATCGTCCCCGAGCAGCCTGCCGCGGCCGAGGCGGGCTCCCTCGACGACCTCGTCTCCGACTGCGCCGAGGTCACCCGGCACCTGGCCGAGGTCCCCCCGCCGCGCCGCACGCTGACCATCCCGGACCGCGCTGTCGGCGTCGTCGCGGGCCTGGACACCTACGGCGACTGAGATCCGGAGGAACCGGGCGACGCGACGGCGCGTCCGATCGGCATGAGACCGGATACCGCACGCCGCGTGGCGCCGCTCGTCGTCGCCGCGCTGGTCCTGTCCGTGATCGCCGTCGTCTGGGTCGCCCTGCGCGACGACAACCCGACCGGCTCGGGCGCCGGCAGCAGCTCGGGCTCCGGCGGCGACGCGACCCCGCTCCGGCTGGCCGGCTGGTCGCCGCCTGCTGCCGGCGAGCCGGACCCGCGCTACCAGCTCGCGCCGGACGCCGACCTGCCCGACGGGCCCGGCTCGGCGCCGGTGCACCGGGTGCGCGACGCGACGCCGGACGACGAGGCGGCCGCGCGGCTCGCCGACGCGCTCGGCCTCACCGGCGAACCGGTCGACGCCGGCGTCGAGACCACCTGGCAGGACGAGGAGCAGCGGCTCGGCGTCCGGCACAGCGCCGGCAGCCCGTGGAACTACGGGCGGTCCATGGGCGCCGTCACCTCGGACGACGGGTCCGTCTCGTCCAGCGACGGGACGGTGGACGAGCGGGTGTCCTCCGACGAGCGGGTCTGGCCGGAGGGCGGCGCCGACAAGGAGCCCGTCGTGACCACCTCGGGTGACCAGGCGAAGGCGACCGCCCAGCGGTTCCTCGACGACGCCGGGCTGGACGACGGGGCCGCGTCGGTGGGCCCGGCCGGCCCGCGGGTCGAGGTGCAGGTGGACCCGGAGGTCGACGGCCTGCCCACGACCGGCTTCGGCACGACCCTGGTCGTCGCCGGTGACTCGGTCGAGTCCGGCGCCGGCTGGTTGGCCGAGACCCAGCCGGGTGCCGAGTACCCGCTGGTGTCCGCCCGCGAGGCGTGGGACACGCTCGTCCGCAACCCGCTGCCGATGCCGCTGACCGCCTGCGACCAGCCACTGCCGGAGGGCACCGACCCGGTGCCGTGCGGCGGCCCGGTCACCGTCACCGGCGCGCAGCTCGGGCTGTCCCTCCAGGAGACCGACGACGGCCCGATGCTGGTGCCGTCCTGGCTGTTCACCGTCGAGAAGTCGATGCACCCGCTCGTGCAGGTGGCCGTCGAGCCGCAGCTGCTGGAGCCGTCCGCGGGCTCCGGCGGCGGCGTGCCCGGCAGCTCAGGGACGGCCGTGCCGCCGGAGACGCCCTCGGCCGACCCCGCCCCTGCGCAGCCCGAGTCGCGCTTCACCGCCGTGAGCCGCGGCGCCGACGACCGGACCATCGACGTCACCTTCTGGGGCGGCGTGCCGGAGTGCTACGACTACAAGGTGCGGGCCGTCGAGGACGGCGACAAGGTGGCCATCAGCGTCGTCGAGAGCCGGGACGACGGCGCCCAGGTGTGCATCGAGCTCGCGGTCGAGGTGAAGAAGACGGTGCCGCTGGACGCCCCGCTGGACAAGCGCCAGGTGGTGGACGCCGACACCGGCGAGACCCTGCTCGGCCCGGCGAAGTAGCGCCGGACCGCACTCCGGCCCGGACCGCACGAGGCGGGCCGGGCCGGAGTACCGAAGGTCAGTGGGTCAGTGGAAGGAGTCGCCGCAGGCGCACGAGCCGCCGGCGTTCGGGTTGTCGATCGTGAACCCCTGCTTCTCGATGGTGTCGACGAAGTCGATCGACGCCCCGCTGAGGTAGGGCGCGCTCATCCGGTCGACGACGACACCGACGCCGCCGAAGTCGGTGACCACGTCACCGTCGAGGGTGCGCTCGTCGAAGAAGAGCTGGTAGCGCAGGCCGCTGCAGCCGCCCGGCTGCACGGCCACCCGGAGGGCGAGGTCGTCGCGGCCTTCCTGCTCCAGCAGGCTCTTGACCTTCGACGCGGCCGTGTCGGTCAGCAGCACGCCGGGGGCCTGCTCTGCGGCCTGCTCGGTGGACTGGTCCTGAACGGTCATGTGGGTGCTCCTGGGTACGAGGTCCTGATCCTTCGCCCACCATGGTTGCACAGGGTCGGGCGGATGCCAGGACTTAGCGCGACCAGGTCCGCGCGACCCGGGCGGCCAGCACGGCCAGCCGGTCCGCCGCACTGTGAAGCTCGTCACCCAACGGCACGTCGTCCGCCGCGTACGCCGCGTCCACGCCGGCCGACGAGAGCTCACGCCGCCCGATGTCGACCCGGTCGGCCAGCACCACCGTCGGCCGGCCCGCCTGCTGGGCCGCTCGGGTCACACCGACCACTACCCGGCCGCGCAGCGACTCCCAGTCGAAGATGCCGAGGGCGGTGACGGCCAGGTCGGCGGCCCGCACCCGCTGGTCCAGGCCGGTCGCCTCCGTGACGAGGGCGGTGCCGTTGACCCGCTCGGCGCCCAGGAGCAGCAGCCCGAACCCGATGCCGCCGCCGGCACCGGCACCCGGGCGCACCGCCAGACCGCCGTCGGTCTGGGTCGCCCACTCGCGCAGAGCCGTCTCGAGCTGCTCGCGGGCGGCCCGGTCGGCGCCTTTGCCGGCGGCGAAGCCGTGCGCCGCGCCGGAGTGACCCATCAGCGGGGCGTCGGTCGCTGTCGCGGCCACCAGCTCGACGTCCGCCAGGTCGTCGCGGTGGCCGTCAAGGGCCGCGATCAGGCCGCGGCCGCCGTCGGTGGTGGCGGTGCCACCGACCCCGACGACCACCCGCCCGGCGCCGCTGCCCGCCGCCGCGACCACCAGCTCGCCGACGCCGTACGACGACGCGCCGACCGGGTCGCGCCGGCCGGGGTCGACCAGGTGCAGGCCAACGGCCTCGGCGGCCTCGACGTACGCGGTGTCGGCCACCCGCAGCAGCCGGGCCGGCACCGGGTCGCCGAGCGGTCCGCGCACCGTGACGACGCCGATCTCGCCGCCGAGGGCGCTGTGCAGCACGTCGAGGAAGCCGGGTCCCCCGTCGGACAGCGGCAGCAGGTCCAGCTCGTCGTACGGCGCCGAGCGAGCCCAGCCGAGCGCCAACGCGTCGGCTGCCTCGGCGGCGGCCAGCTCGACCCCGAACCGGTCGGGCGCCACCAGGACCTTCATCCCCGCATCCTCGCGCACCCCGAGTGGCACGATCACCGGGTGCGGCCATGACCAGAGTGGTCTGGCGGACGAGCGGGAGGTCTCGATGGCGGAGCACGACCACAGTCACGACTGGCGGCCGGTGCCGATCCTGCCGTCGCGGGACGCGGCGGTGACCACGGAGTTCTGGCAGCGGCTGGGCTTCCGGGTGGTCGATGCCACGCCGGACGACGACCCGTACCTGATCGCCGTCCGGGAGGGAGCCGAGCTGCACTTCGCGCACCGGCCGGACCTCGACCCCGCGGCCAACCGAACCGCCTGCTACCTGCACGTCGGCGACGCCACCGCGGTGCACGCGGAGTGGGCCGCGCTCGGGCTGCCCGCCGACGGCCCGGGGTCGATCGGCAGCCCCGACCCTGCAGCCGTGGGGGCTGCGGGAGGCCTGGCTCACCGACCCCGACGGCACCGTGGTGCGCATCGGCTCGCACGGCCTGAGCGACAGCCTCAGAGCCCCGGCGCGCCCCACACCGGGAACCAGCGGGCCAGGTCCGCCTCCACCGGCAGGTCGGCGCCGACGGCACTGCGGACCTGCAGCTCCAGGGCGGTGTCCCGCTGGTCCGGGCCGCTGGGCGCGAACGGGTAGAAGGTGCCGCGCTTGTAGAGGTAGACCAGCCCGACCGGCCGGTCGCCCTGCGCCTCGAACCCGACCAGCGAGCAGAGCAGCGTCGGCGCGAAGCCGTGGTCCTGCAGCGTCGAGTTCACCGCGTGCAGCTCGGTGACCAGGGCCGACAGCTCGAGCGGCGTCGTGCCGCACGAGCAGCCAGGTGAAGCCGAACGAGTCGGTCGACGCCTCCACCTTCGGCCCGCCGTCGGCGTCCAGCAGCTGCTGGATGTCGCCCTGCACCGTCGAGAACGTGCTGCCCTCGACCGCCCGGAAGCAGACCGAGCCGAGCCCGGTCGGCCGCAGGCCCATCGCGACCTCCAGCGTGATCGCGGCCTCGGGGATGGCGAAGAGGCTGTCGAGGTCGGGCCGCACCTGCTTGGTGCGGCCCATGACGGCATCGAGCCACTTCACGTCGACGTACGCCTCACGCCGAGGGGCGGTTGAGGTCGGCCGAGATGCGGGCGAGCTGGTCGAGCCGCTTCTCCAGCGGCGGGTGGGTGGAGAACAGCGAGGAGATGCTGAAGCCGGGGGCGACGGCGGGAGTGAAGAAGAACGCGTTGAACGGCTCCGCCTGGCGCAGGTCCCTGGTGGGGATGCGGCCCATCTCGCCGCTGATCTTGGTGAGAGCCGACGCCAGGGCGGACGGCTGACCGGTGAGGAAGGCGCCGGCCCGGTCGGCGGCCAGCTCGCGGTAGCGCGACAGGACGCGGGTCAGCAGGAACGACAACGCGTAGACGACGAGGCTGACCAGCGTGATGACGAGCACGACCGGCGCTCCGCCGTTGTCGTTGCGGCGGCCGCCGAACATGCCGCTGTAGAACGCCATCCGGGTGAGGAAGCCGGCCAGGACGCCGACGAACGACGCGAGCGTCATGACCGTGACGTCGCGGTGGGCGACGTGCGAGAGCTCGTGCGCGAGCACGCCCTCGAGCTCGCGCTCGTCGAGCCGCCGCATGATGCCGGTCGTCGCGCACACCACGGCGCGTTGCGGCGACCGTCCGGTGGCGAACGCGTTGGGCACGTCGCTGTCGGCGATCGCGACCTTCGGCTTGGGCATGTCGGCCAGCGCGCACAGCCGGTCGACGATCGCGTGCAGCTGCGGGGCCTCCTCCGGCGTGACCTCGCGGCCGCCCATCGCGAACAGCGCGATGCGGTCGGAGAAGAACCACTGCACGGCGAGGAAGCCGGCGATGAAGATCAGCCCGAGCGCGCCGAAGTAGTAGACGAGGACGGCGCCGAGGACGACGAACAGGGCACCGAGCAGGAACACGGTGAAGCCCATCCGGGCGGAGAGGCCGCGGTCGGGGCGGTAGCGGGAGTGGGCCATCGGCTATCCGGGGATCAGACCCTCGCTCGAGCCGGCCAGCATCGCCCGGACCTCCTCGAGCGAGCTGCTCTCGTCCGGGATCGCAGCGTCGGAGGGCTCCAGCGACTCGTCCGGCAGCCGCTCGCCGATGGTGCGCACCTGGCTGAGCAGCTCGGCCGAGCGCGGACCGGAAGGCTGCCTCGTCGCCGGACTCGACGGCCCGCTCGAGGCCGCTGTCCAGCCCGTTGAGCAGCTCGGCGTGCGCGTCGTCGACGTCGTACTGCCCCTCGCCCGAGCACCCGGACGATCACGGCCGCTCCCCCTCCGCGCTCTGCGGCTCGGTCGCGGCGGTGCCTGCGGCGGGCGGAGCGGCCACCCTCGATGGCCTCGGGCGCCTTGCCGGCGCCGAGCTCGCCCTTCAGCCTGGCCAGCTCGAGCTCGACCTCGCCCTGGCTGCCCATCCGCTCGAGCTCGGCGGTGATGTCGTCCTTGGCGGTGCCCGACGCGTCGTCGAGCGCGCCGCTGGCGAGCAGCTCGTCGATGGCACCGGCCCGCGCCTGCATGGCCTGCGTCTTGTCCTCGGCCCGCTGGACCGCGAGGCCGACGTCGCCCATCTCCTCGGAGATGCCGGAGAACGCCTCGCCGATCTTGCTCTGCGCCTCGGCCGCGGTGTAGGTGGCCTTGATGGTCTCCTTGCGGGTGCGGAACGCGTCGACCTTGGCCTGCAGCCGCTGCGAGGCGAGGACGAGCTTCTCCTCCTCCCCCTGCAGCGCGGCGTGCTGGGTGGCGAGGTCGGCGATCTGCTGCTGCAGCGCCGGACCGGCGGGTCAGCGCCTCGCGGGCGAGGTCCTCGCGGCCGGCGGCGAGCGCCTGGCGGCCCTGCCCCTCGAGCTTCGTCGACTGCTGCTCGAGCTGCTGCATCTGCAGCTCGAGGCGCTTGCGCGAGGTCGCCACGTCGGCGACGCCCCGGCGTACCTTCTGCAGCATCTCGAGCTGGCGCTCGTAGGAGTAGTCCAGTACCTCGCGCGGGTCCTCGGCGCGGTCGAGAGCCTTGTTCGCCTTGGCACTGAAGATCAGCTTGAGTCGCTTCATGACGCTCATCGGACTCGGGGGCCCCCTTCGTCGTGGCGGCCCGTACCGGGCCCTCGCACCCACCCTAGAACCGGCTGCACCTCCTGGGGACGCCCGCACCGGCGAGGAAGTTCCCACCTTCCCCGGGCGCCTGCCCGGCACCGACCCCGCAGGTACGCTGACGCCCGTGTTCGGACGAAGCAAGGCGCCCGCCGCTGAGGAGGCGACCGCCGTCGAGGCCAGCGAGGCCAAGACCGGCGGCAAGGGCCGGCCGACCCCGAAGCGCCGCGAGGCCGAGAAGGGGCGGCGCCGCGCGACGACCGCGCCGAAGACCCGCAAGGAGGCCTACCGCTCGATGCGCGAGAAGCAGCGCGAGGAGCGGACCCACCAGATGGCGGCGCTGCGGACGGGCGACGAGCGCAACCTGCCGCCGCGGGACCGCGGCCCGGTACGCCGGTACGTCCGCGACGTCGTCGACGCCCGCCGCTCGGTCGCGGAGTTCTTCCTGCCGTTCGCGCTGGTCATCCTGGTGCTGTCGTTCACCTCGAGCGACCAGCTGCGGCTCGCCGGCAGCGCGCTGTGGGTCGTCCTGGTCGTCCTGATCATTCTCGACTCGACGGTGCTGATCATGCGGCTGCGCCGCGGCATCAGCCGCAACTTCCCCGACCAGCCGCGCAAGGGCGCCGTTCCCTACGCCCTGATGCGCAGCATGCAGATCCGCCGGTTCCGGCTGCCGCCCCCGCGGCTCAAGGGACGGCGCCGCAGCGGCAAGTGAGCCGCCCCGCTCCCGTCAGGCCGGGCGGGACGCCGGTGCGTTCGCCGTGGTCTTGCCGGGGTCGCGCTCCACGGTGTCGCCGAGGACGTCGTCGATCCGCTTCATCAGCTCGGCCGGGATCTGCACCCCGGCGGCCTTGACGTTCTCGACGACCTGCTCGGGCCGCGAGGCGCCGACGATCGCCGCCGAGACGTTGTCGTTCTGCAGCACCCAGGCCACCGCGAGCTGCGCCATCGTCAGGCCGAGCTCGTCGGCGACCGGCGACAGCTTCTGCACCCGGCCGAGGATGTCGTCGTTCATGAACCGCTTGATCATGTCGGCGCCACCCTTCTCGTCGGTGGCGCGCGAGCCGGCCGGCGGTGCCTCGCCGGGCTTGTACTTGCCGGTGAGCACGCCCTGCGCGATCGGCGACCAGACGATCTGCCCGATCCCCAGCTCGCGGCTGGTCGGCACGACCTCGGCCTCGATGACGCGCCAGAGCATGGAGTACTGCGGCTGCGACGACACGAGGTGCACACCGAGCTCCTCGGCCAGCGCGTGGCCGGCCCGGATCTGCGCCGCGGTCCACTCGCTGACGCCGATGTACAGCGCCTTGCCGGCGCGGACGACGTCGGCGAAGGCCTGCATCGTCTCCTCGAGCGGCGTCTCGTGGTCGAACCGGTGCGCCTGGTAGAGGTCGACGTAGTCGGTCTGCAGCCGGGTCAGCGACCCGTTGATCGACTCCATGATGTGCTTGCGGGACAGGCCGACGTCGTTCTTCCCGCCGGGTCCGGTCGGCCAGTAGACCTTGGTGAAGATCTCCAGCGACTCGCGGCGCTCGCCCTTCAGGGCCGCACCCAGCACGGTCTCGGCCTTGGTGTTGGCGTAGACGTCGGCGGTGTCGAACGTCGAGATCCCGGCGTCGAGGGCAGCGCGCACGCACTGGGTCGCCACCTCGTTCTCCACCTGGGAGCCGTGGGTGAGCCAGTTGCCGTAGGTGATCTCGGAGATCTTGAGGCCGCTGCGGCCGAGGTGTCGGAAGTCCATGGCCACGAGCCTAGGTTCGCCGTACGCCGGCGCTGCCGCCGGGTGTCGCCAAGTCGCCGGGGCTGCGCGCTACTCGGCCGGGTGCAGGCTCATCGGCCCGTAGACGACCCGGTCGCCCTCGAGCAGGCTGACCTGGTCGACGCCCTGCCCGAGCAGGTCCTGCCAGGCCTCCCCGACCCACGACTCGGCGTCGGCCTGGCTGGGGAACCGCTCGCCGGTCACGCCCTCGATCGTGGAGCCGTCGCCGGACTCCATCCGCCAGGACCACGTCACCGTCGGGACCTCCTTCGCGAACCGGACACTGCTTTTGACGCGAACCTACCGCGCGTGGTGTGCTCCGCATGCCGGGGAGACCCGGCGCCACAACTGCATACACGTTCATGCAGGGGAAGACCGGTCGGAATCCGGCACTGACCCGCAACCGTAGGCCGCACCCGGTGTCCCCGGGCCGTGCGGCGAGTCGGAGCACCTGCGTGGACGTGAGCGGCTCCACTCATTCCGTCGAGGTATGCGGGGCGGAGCCCGGACGCACCAGCGTCCGCACCTTCCGCCCCCCGCGCGACTTGTCGCGTCGGGGGCGTTGTCGTGTGCGGCCGTCGGACTCGCCCGGGGACCGTCGCGGATCGCTCCCGTGAAAGGACGTCACCCGTGCTCCACACCAAGTCCCACCCGCGACTGCGCAAGCACCTGCTTGCCGTCGCGGCGCTCCTGACGGCCCCGGCCGTCATCCTCGCCACCCCCGGCACCGCTGACGCGGCCGAGACCCGCAACCGGGCCGACGCCGGCGCCGGCTGGCTCGGCCGTCAGCTCGACCACGACAGCCACCTGATGACGACCTCGTTCGGCGGCCAGTCGTTCCCGGACTACGGGCTCACCGCCGACGTCGTCCTCGCCCTGGACTCCGCGAAGGTCGGCCGCAAGGCGGCCCGGCAGGCCACCGGCGCGCTGCGCCACAACGTGCTCGACTACACCGGCGGCAGCGACTCGAAGGAGCACTACGCCGGCGCCTACGCCAAGCTCGTGCTGGTCGCCGCCGCGCAGAACGCCGACGCCACCGCGTTCGGCGGCGGGCCGCGCAAGAACCTGGTGGCGGGGCTGCGCGCCCTCGAGTGCGGCAAGGCCCAGTCCTGTGCCGCGGCGCGACAAGGGCCGGTTCGCCGACGTCTCGCAGTACGGCGACTTCAGCAACGCGTTCTCGCAGTCGCTGGCCCTGATCGGGCTGGAGCGGGCGACCAACCGTGGCGCCTCGCACGCTGCGGTGTCGTTCCTGGTCGAGCAGCAGTGCGGCAACGGCGGCTTCCCGGAGACCTTCGGCGCCACGCCCTGCGTGGCCACCGTCGACGCCACCGGCTTCGCCGTGCAGGCCCTGACGACGGTCGGCGGCAAGGCCGCCCTGGCCGCGGCAGCCGACGCCGGTCGCTGGCTCAAGCGGCAGCAGCACGGCAACGGGTCGTTCACCGGCAACGGTGCCCGCAACGCCAACAGCACGGCGCTCGCCGCGCAGGCACTCACCGCGCGTCGGCCGGGACAACGCCGCCGCCGACGCCCGCGGCTTCCTGCGCGACCTGCAGGTCGGCTGCGCCGGCAAGGCCGCCAACCGCGGCATGGTCCGGTACGCCCGGAGCGGCGAGGGCGACTCGGTCCGCGCCACCAGCCAGGCCATCCCCGCGCTGGCGCAGGCCACCCTGGCCGACATCAGCCGGGACGGCGCAAGCCGCGGTCTGCCCAAGCTGGCCTGCTAGCAGGGTGCTGACTCCGGTGCGGACGGTCCGACGGTTCGTCTCGGCCCTGCTCGCTCCTGCGCTGCTCGGGGGCGCAGGAGTGGTCGGGCTTGCGCTCCTCGGACCGGCCGCACCGGCGTCGGCGGCCAGCAAGCCGTGCGTCGGCGTCATCGTCGACGGCCGGCTGGCCGGCGGTGGCCTGCGCACCGGCTGCGCGGAGGGCGACCCCGACAGCGGCCTCGAGGCGCTGACCAAGGCCGGCGTCAGCTACGCGTTCGTGCCGCGCCAGCCCGGCCAGATCTGCCAGCTCGACGGGCTCCCCGAGTGCTCGCGCAACTCCGCGGACACCTACTGGTCCTACTGGTGGCGGGCGCCCGGATCCAGCCGGTGGGTCTACGCCACCGAGGGCGCGGGCAGCCACGACCCGGCGCCCGGCGCCATCGAGGCCTGGGTGTGGCAGGAGGGCGGCCGGCAGGAGCCGCCGGACATCGCGTTCGGCACCCTCTGCCCGCAGGCGACGAAGGCCACCCCCGCACCGACCCGGACCGCCGAGCCGGAGCCGAGACCCGACCCGACCCAGTCCGAGAAGCTGACCAACCCGGCCCCGGCGAGCACGTCGACGAAGCCGAGTACGTCGAAGACGTCGGCCACGTCGGCGACGTCGAAGCCGCCCACGTCAGCCACCTCGAGCGATCCCGAGCCGAGCACCGAGCCGACGACCGACCCGGCCACGACCGCACCGGCGCCGTCGACGTCGAACGCGGCGGCCGAGGGCGACGAAGGCGGCGGGCCACCGCTGGCCGGGCTCGCGATCGGCACCGTCCTGGTCGCCGTGCTGGGCGGCGCGGCGCTGGCCCGCTCCCGGCGTACCGGCGGCTCGCCGTGACGTGGCACCTGCCGGCGACTCGCACCTGCCGGCCTGCGCCACCTGCGCCGCTGCACCCCGGCGCCTGGTGGCTGTGGGCCACCGGGCTGGCGACGGCCGCGAGCCGCACCACGAACCCGCTGCTGCTCGGGCTGATCCTCGCCGTCGCCGGCTACGTCGTCGCCGCGCGCCGGACCGACGCGCCGTGGGCCCGCGCGTACGGCTTCTACCTGCGGATGGGCCTGGTCGTCGTCGCGATCCGGGTGGTGTTCGCGATCGTGGTCGGCGCCCCCGTGCCGGGCCACGTCCTGGTGCACCTGCCGGAGGTCACGCTGCCCGACTGGGCGGCGGGTGTGCGGCTCGGCGGCGACGTCACCCTCGAGGGACTGCTCGGCGCGGTGTACGCCGGGCTGCAGCTCGCCACCATGCTCGCCTGCGTCGGCGCCGCGAACGCACTGGCCAACCCGCGGCGGCTGCTGCGTGCCGTGCCGGGCGCGCTGTACGAGGTCGGCGTCGCCGTCGTCGTGGCGCTGACCTTCGCGCCGCAGCTGGTCGAGGGCGTCACCCGGGTGCGCGCCGCCCGCCGGCTGCGCGGCCGCGTGCACACCGGGATGCGCGGGTTGCGCGGCGTCGCGATGCCGGTGCTCGAGGGCGCGCTGGAGCGCTCGGTCGACCTCGCCGCGGCGATGGACGCGCGCGGCTACGGTCGCGGCGCCGCCGAGCCCGGCGCGCGCCGGCGCTCCGGGGCGCTCACCCTGGTCGGGCTGCTCGGCGTCTGCGTCGGCCTCTACGGCCTGATCGACGCGACGTCGCCGACGGCTCTCGGGCTGCCGTTGCTCGTCGTCGGTGCCGCCGTCGCCGCTGCTGGTCTCACCCTCGGCAGCCGCCGGTCGACGCGCAGCCGCTACCGGCCGGACCTGTGGCGCGCCCAGGAGTGGGTCGTGTCCTGCAGCGGGCTGGTCGCGGCGCTGGGCGTGCTGATCGGCGCCGCGCTCGACCCGGCGTGCGCTGCGCGCCGTCGACCTCGCCGCTGGTCGCGCCGACGCTGCCCGTCGTACCGACTCTCGCCCTGCTGGTCGCCCTGCTGCCCGCCTGGGTCGCGCCGCCACCGGAACGCCACGTCGACGCTGTCGAGCCCGAGAGCGCGCCGGCACCGGCCCGGGTCGAGGAGGTCGTGTGATCCCCTTCGAGCACGTCGGGGTCCGCTACACCGGCAGCGACGCACCCGTGCTGTCCGGCGTCGACCTGCACGTCCCCGAGGGCGAGCTGGTCCTGGTCGTCGGGCGCACCGGCTCCGGCAAGTCGACCCTGCTGCGCGCCGTCAACGGGCTGGTGCCGCACTTCACCGGCGGGCTGCTGTCCGGCCGGGTGACCGTCGCCGGCCGCGACACCCGCGAGCACCGGCCGCGCGACCTCGCCGACGTCGTCGGCTACGTCGGGCAGGACCCGCTGGCCGGCTTCGTCACCGACACGGTCGAGGAGGAGCTCGCCTACGGCATGGAGTCGCTCGGCGTGCCGCCCGAGGTGATGCGCCGCCGGGTCGAGGAGACGCTCGACCTGCTCGGCCTGGCCGCGCAGCGGGACCGGCCGCTGGTGACGCTCTCGGCCGGCCAGCAGCAGCGGGTCGCGATCGGCTCGGTGCTCACCCCGCACCCGCGGGTGCTCGTGCTCGACGAGCCGACCTCGGCGCTCGACCCGTCGGCCGCCGAGGAGGTGCTCGCCGCTGCTGCAGCGGCTGGTGCACGACCTCGGCATGACGGTGCTGATGGCCGAGCACCGGCTCGAGCGCGTCGTGCAGTACGCCGACCGGCTGGTGCTCGTCCCCGGCGGCGGCCGCCCGCTGGTGGTCGGCGCACCGGCCGACGTGCTGGCGACCGCGCCGGTGGCGCCGCCGGTGGTCGAGCTCGGCCGGCTGGCCGGCTGGTCGCCGCTGCCGCTGTCGGTGCGCGACGCCCGCCGGCGGGCCGGCGAGCTGGCCGCGCGGCTCGGCGCGGCGCCCGTCCCGGTGCTCGCCGCCGCCGGCGACCGGCGACCTGGTGGCCGAGGTGCGCGGCGCCGATCGTGCGGTACGACGGCCGGCCGGCGCTGCGCGGCGTCGACCTGCAGCTGCGCGCCGGCGAGGTCGTCGCCCTGATGGGCCGCAACGGCGCGGGCAAGTCGACCCTGCTGTCGGCGCTGGTCGGCCTGCGCAGTCCGGACGCCGGCACGGTGCGGGTGGCCGGCGAGGACCCGGCGACGCTGCCGTCGCGCGAGCTGGTCCGGCGGGTCGGCATGGTGCCGCAGGAGCCGGGCGACCTGCTGTACGCCGACACCGTCGGGCAGGAGTGCGCCGAGGCCGACCGGGACGCCGGCGTACCGGCCGGGACGGCCTACGCGGTGTTCGCCGGGCTGGTCACCGGCGCGACCCCGGACCAGCACCCGCGCGACCTGTCCGAGGGGCAGCGGCTCGCGCTCGCGCTGGCCGTCGTCCTCGCCGGCCGGCCGCCCGTCGTGCTGCTCGACGAGCCGACCCGCGGCCTCGACTACCCCGGCAAGGCCGCGCTGGTCGGGTGCTGCGCGAGCTCGCGGCCGACGGGCACGCCGTGGTGCTCGCCACCCACGACGTCGAGCTCGCCGCCACGGTCGCCGACCGGACGGTCGTGCTCGCCGACGGCGAGGTCGTCAGCGACGGGCCGTCCCGCGACGTGGTCGTCTCCTCCCCCGCGTTCGCCCCGCAGGTCGCCAAGGTGCTCGCGCCGCTGCCGTGGCTGACCGTGGCCGAGGTCGCTGCCTCGCTGAAGGCCGGATGAGCGTCTCGGCGGCGGTGACGTCGCGGGTCCGCGCGGTGCGGATCCGGCCGCGCGCCGTCGCTGGCCCTGCTCGCTGGTCAGCGCGGTCGGGCTGCTGGCGTTCAGCTGGCCGCTGTTCGTGCAGCCGGGCTCCGGACCTGGCCGGCCGGTCCGACGCGCCCTGGCTGTTCGTCGCTGCTGCTGCCGCTGCTGCTCGCGGTCGTCCTCGCCGAGATCGCCGACGGCGGGATGGACGCCAAGGCGGTCGCGCTGCTCGGCGTGCTGGCGGCGGTGGGCGCCGCGCTGCGCCCGCTCGGCGGCGGCGTCGCCGGGTTCGAGCCGGTGTTCTTCCTGCTGGTGCTGGCCGGGCGGGTGCTCGGACGCGGCTTCGGCTTCGTGCTCGGCGCGGTGACGCTGTTCGCGTCGGCGCTGCTCACCGCCGGGGTCGGCCCGTGGCTGCCGTTCCAGATGCTGGCCGCCGGCTGGGTGGGCTTCCTCGCCGGCTGCCTGCCGCGGGCCACCGGACGGGCCGAGGTGGTGCTGCTGACGGCGTACGGCGCGGTCGCCGGGCTCGCCTACGGCCTGCTGATGAACCTGTGGCTCTGGCCGTTCACCGTCGGCCTGGACAGCGAGATCTCGTACGTCGCCGGCGCCCCGCTCACCGAGAACCTGGCCCGGTTCATCGCGTTCACCCTGATCACGTCGCTGGGCTTCGACATCCCGCGGGCGCTGACGACCGCCGCGCTGGTGGCGATCGCCGCCCGCCCGGTGCTGCTCGCCCTGCGACGGGCCGCCCGCCGGGCGGAGTTCGAGGCGGTGGCGACGTTCGAGCCGGTCGAGCCGCACGGCACGATGGCCCGGTGACCGACCTGGACGAGCTCGCTGCTGCCGTCGGGCGGCCGGACGACGGCGCCCGCCGCGAGGCCCGCGACCTGCTGGGCCCGGACGGCACCGGTGGCCGGCTGGTCGACCTCGCCGTCTGGCTCGCGGGTGCGCAGAGCCAGGTGCCCGCAGTGCCGCCGGCCCGGCCGCGGCTGCTGGTGCTCGCCGACACCGCACCGGCCCGGACGGTGCGGTGGCCGTCGACACCGGCGTCGACCTGCGGGTCGTCGGCACGCGGGAGATGGCGACCGGGAACCGCGACGAGGCGCTGGCCGCGGTGCTCGCCGGCGTGGCGCTGGCCGACGAGGAGGTCGACGGCGGCGCCGACCTGCTGGTGCTCGCGCTGCCCGACCCCGACCTCGCCGTGCCCGTCGCCAGCCTCGTCGGGCTGCTCACCAAGGCGGACGCGTCGGCGGTGACGGCCACCGGCCAGGACGACGCGGCCTGGATGGTGGCCTGCGCGGCGACCAGGGACACGATGCGCCGGGGCCGCCCGACGATGGCCGACCACGTCGACCTGCTGGCGACCGTGGGGACCGGCGACCTGGCGGTCGCGACCGGCGTCCTGCTGCAGGCCGCTGCCCGCCGTACGCCGGTCGTGCTCGACGGTCCGGCCGCCGCCGCTGCCGCCCTCGTCGCGGCCCGGCTGGCCTTCCGGGCCGCCGACTGGTGGCTGGCCGGGAACCTGTCCCCCGACCCCGCGCACTCGCTGGCGCTGGCCCGGCTGTCGCTGGAGCCGGTGCTGGACCTCGGGCTGCGCGGCGACGACGGGACCGGCGCGCTGCTCGCCGTGCCCGTGCTGCGAGCCGCCGTCGGGTGAGACGGCGTGCGCTGCCGGGTGACAAACCGGAACAGACTGGGCACGATGCGAAGGACCTGGAGGTCCTGCCGTGCTCTCGATCCGTAGCCGCACCGCCCCACTTCTCACCGCCGCGCTGGCCACCGCCGTCCTGGCCGGGCTGGTCGTCAGCGGCCCGGCCGCCGGCCAGTCGCGCAGCCGCCGCGGACAAGGCGCCGACCGCGAAGGTCTGGGTCACCACGCCGGACGGGACCCAGCGCCTCGCTCCCGCGACCGGTGCGACCTTCCGGCCCGGCGGCTCCGACCAGCTGACGATCACGGTCGACCCGTCCCGCCGCTACCAGACGATGCGCGGCTTCGGCGCCTCGATCACCGACTCCTCAGCCGTGGTCCTGTACCGGCTGCCACCGCACACCCGCGACGCCGTGATGGCCGACCTGTTCGACCCGCGCAAGGGCGACAGCCTGAATGTGCTGCGCCAGCCGATGGGCGCCTCGGACTTCGTGGCCGGCGACTTCTACACGTACGACGACGTACCGGCCGGCCAGACCGACTACGCGATGAAGCACTTCAGCATCGCCCACGACCGGAAGCAGATCCTGCCGCTGCTGCGGCAGGCCCTGCGGCTCAACCGCGACCTCACGGTGGTCGCCACGCCGTGGAGCCCGCCGGCCTGGATGAAGACGAACGGCTCGCTGATCGGCGGCCGGCTGATCGACGACCCGGAGATCTACCGGGCCTACGCCCGCTACTTCGTGAAGTTCGTGCAGGCCTACCGCGAGGCCGGCGTCCCGGTGCACGCCGTGACGCTGCAGAACGAGCCGCAGAACCGCAACCCCAGCGGCTACCCCGGCGCCGACATGCCGGCGTGGCAGCAGGTGAAGCTGGCGGCCGTCGTCGGCGCGGCCTTCGACGCCGCCCGGCTGGACACGTTGATCCTCGGCTACGACCACAACTGGTCCGAGCACCCCAACGACATCGCCACGACCCCGCCCGGCGAGGACCCCGAGACCGACTACCCCTACCGGCTGCTGCGCTCCCCGCAGAAGAAGTGGTTCGACGGGATCGCGTACCACTGCTACGCCGGCGAGCCGGCCGACCAGACCAAGCTGCACCACGCGTTCCCCGACACCGAGCTCTGGTTCACCGAGTGCTCCGGCTCGCACGGCCCGACCGACCCGCCGGCGCAGGTGTTCTCCGACACCCTGAAGTGGCACAGCCGCAACCTGGTGCTGGGAGTCACCCGCAACTGGGGCTCGACCGTCGTCAACTGGAACCTCGCGCTCGACCCGAGCGGCGGCCCGCACAACGGTGGCTGCGACACCTGCACCGGCGTCGTCACCGTCGGCCCGGGGCACACGGTCACCCGCAACGCGGAGTACTACACGCTCGGGCACCTGGCGCGGTTCGTCCGGCCCGGCGCGCACCGCATCGCCAGCACGTCGTTCGGCACCACCGGCTGGAACGGCCAGGTGATGGACGTCGCGTTCCGCAACCCTGACGGGTCGACGGTCCTGGTGGTGCACAACGAGAACGACGACCCGCGGTCGTTCGCGGTCGCCCAGGGCGGTCAGTCGTTCGACTACACGCTGCCGGGCGGCTCGCTCGCGACGTTCGTCTGGCCGAAGAGCAAGGCGCTGGACGACGGCTACCGCCTGCTGGACCTGCACGGCGCAGTGCCACCTCGGTCCCGGCGTCCGCTGACGCCGCGAACGTCGTCGACGACGACGCCACCACCCGGTGGACGACCGGCGCGGCCCAGCAGCCGGGTCAGCGCCTGCAGGTCGACCTCGGTTCGGTGCGCGACGTACGCCGGGTCGTCCTCGACACCGGCGCGGACCTCGGCGACTACCCGCGCGGCGTCGCCCTGTCGACCAGCACCGACGGCGTCACCTGGCGGCCGGCGACGGTCCGTCGCCGGGTCCGGCCAGCTCACCGTGCTGGACCTCCCGCGCACCCGAGCGCGCTACCTGCGCATCGACCAGACTGCCACCGCCTCGTCCTGGTGGTCGGTCGCCGACCTTCGCGTCTACAGCTGACGCCCGGCACGAGCGCCCCTGCATCGCCTGCACCACCTGGTCGGCGTGCGCGTCGGCGTCGCCGGTGGAGGTGTCGACCACCACGTCGGCGACCTCCCGGTACAGCGGCTCCCGGCCGGCGAACAGCGTGCGCAGCGCGGTCTCCGGGTCGGGCTGCAGCCACGGCCGGCCGGCGCCGTCGCCCACGCGCTCCACCAGCACGTCGACGGGCGTGTGCAGGTAGACGACGAAGGCGTCGGTGCCGCGCAGCGCGGCCAGGTCCTCGGCCGACTCGACCACGCCGCCGGCCACCCCGGCCACCAGCGGCGGGTCCTCGGCCAGCGCGGAGCGCAGCGCCTGCGACTCGGCGGTGCGCAGCGCGTCCGGTGCCGCGACGCTCGAGCAGCTCGCGGGTCGGCAGCCCGGTGAGCAGCGCGACCGCCTCGTCGTTGTCGCGGTAGGGCCAGCCGGTCCGCGCGGTCAGGGCCCGGCCGACCGAGGTCTTGCCCGCGCCCATCATCCCGACGCAGCAGGATCTTCTCGACGGTCATGTCGCGCGCGTCGACGGGGTGACGAACGGCGGCTTGACGACCCGGAACCGGGCCGGCCGGCCGCGGACGTCGACCACCACCTCGTCGCCCTCGGACACCGCCGCGGTCCAGCAGGGCCAGCGCGATGCCGATCTTCCGGGTCGGCGAGAACGTCCCGCTGGTGACCTCACCGACCGCGGCGCCGTCCGCCGTCGACACCGCCATGTGCGACCGCGGGATGCCCCGCTCCAGGCCCTCCAGGCCCCACAGCAGCCGCGGCGCGCCGGACTCCTTCTCCGCGAGCAGCGCGTCCCGGCCCCAGAACGCCGGCTTCTTCCAGCCGACCGCCCAGCCGCAGCGCGCCTGCACCGGCGTGATGTCCAGCGAGAGGTCCTGCCCGTGCAGCGGGTAGCCCATCTCGGTCCGCAGCGTGTCGCGGGCGCCCAGCCCGGCCGGCCGGATGCCGAACGGCTCGCCGGCTGCGAGCACGGCGTCCCAGAACGTGCCGGTGTCCTCCCAGCGCGGCACCAGCTCGTAGCCGCGCTCGCCGGTGTAGCCGGTGCGGCACACGACGACCGGCATGCCGCTGCCAGTCGAGCGCGACGAAGGACATGTAGTCGTGGCTCGGACGGCAGCCCCATCGCGTCGAGCACCTCGCCGCTCCGCGGCCCCTGCACGGCGAGCACCCCGTGCCGCTCGTGCAGGTCGACGACCTCGACGCCCTCCGGCGCCGACTCCGCCAGCCGGCGGACCACCTCCGCGGTGTTCGCGGCGTTGGGGATCAGGAAGACCTGGTCGTCGGCGCGGTAGTAGGCGATCAGGTCGTCGACCACGCCGCCGGTCGCGTCGTCGCAGCACAGCGTGTACTGCGCCTTGCCCGGCCCGACCCGGTTCGAGGTCGTTGGTCAGGGTCGCGTTGACGTACTCCGCGGCGCCCGGCCCGCGCACGACGGCCTTGCCCAGGTGGCTGACGTCGAAGAGCCCCACCGCCTCCCGGACGGCCGTGTGCTCCTTGACGACGCCGCCGCCGGGGTACTCGATCGGCATCTCCCAGCCGCCGAAGTCGGCCATCTTCGCGCCCAGCGCGAGGTGCCGGTCGTGCAGCGGGGAACGCCTCAGGGCGGTCTGGTCGCTCATCGGGCGGACGCTAGCATCGCGACTGCGTCGCGTCATCGGTCGCGACCGTCGAGCCGATGCCCGCGTTTCGACCCATCCGAGCCCGACCTCTTGCGAACAGGACGGCAACACCTTGGCCACGGTCACACTCAGCACCAGCAAGCCCGCCACCCTCAAGGTCGACGCCCTCGTCGTCGGCGTCGCCAAGAAGGGCTCCGGCTTCGTGCTGCTCCCCGGCGCGGAGGAGGTCGACAAGGCGTTCAAGGGCCGCCTCGCCGGCGACCGTCGCGGCGCTCGGCAACACCGGGCAGCCCAACGAGGTCACCAAGCTGTCCTCCCTCGGCGCGACCACCGCGCCGGTGGTCCTCGCGGTCGTGCGTGGGCAAGGCCGTCGAGTCGCGGCCGCAAGGGCAGCGCCGACGTACGACGCACGAGGTGCTCCGCCGCGCGGCCGGCGCCGCCGCCCGCGCGCTGGCCGGCCACGGCAAGGTCGGGCTCGCGCTGCCCGCCGGAGACGCCGCGAGGACGCCGCGGCGGTCGTCGAGGGCGCGCTGCTCGGGGCCTACGCGTTCCGGCGCTACCGCGTCACGAGCACGGAGCGCATCAAGCCGCCGGTCGAGTCGTTCACGCCTGGTCAGCGGCTCCGGCCGGGACAAGGCCGTCAAGGCCGCCGTCGCCCGCGCGCACACCGTGGTCGAGGCCGTGCACCTCGCCCGGGACTGGGTCAACATCCCGCCCGCCGACCTGCCGCCGGCCGACGTTCGCGACCGAGGCGGTCGCCGCGGCCAAGGCGGCCGGGGTCACGGTCGAGGTGCTCGACGAGAAGGCGCTGAAGAAGGGCGGGTACGGCGGCATCCTCGGCGTCGGGCAGGGCTCGTCCCGGCCGCCGCGCCTGGTGCAAGCTGACCTACAAGGGCGGCCGCGGCGCGAGCGCACCTGGCGCTGGTCGGCAAGGGCATCACGTTCGACTCCGGCGGCCTGTCGCTCAAGCCGTCGGCGGCGATGGAGTGGATGAAGTCCGACATGGGCGGCGCCGCGGCGATCATCGCGGCGATCACCGCGATCGCCCGGCTCGGGCTGGACGTCAACGTCACCGCGCTGGGCGCCGATGGCCGAGAACATGCCGTCCGGGCACCGCCCAGCGCCCGTCCGACGTGCTCACGATCTACGGCGGCAAGACCGTCGAGGTGCTCAACACCGACGCCGAGGGCCGGCTGGTGCTCGCCGACGGCATCGTGCGGGCCAGCGAGGACAAGCCCGACGTGCTCGATCGACGTCGCCACGCTGACCGGCGCGCAGCTGGTGGCGCTCGGCAGCCGGACGTCGGCCGTGATGTCGAACGACGACGACCTGCGGGCGGCGATCGCTGGCCGCCGCGGGCGCCGCGGGCGAGCAGATGTGGCCGATGCCGCTGCCGGTCGAGCTGCGCGCCTCGATGGAGTCGACGGTGGCCGACATCGCGAACATGGGCGACAAGTACGGCGGCATGCTGGTGGCCGGGCTGTTCCTCAAGGAGTTCGTCGCCGAGGGCCTCCGCTGGGCGCACCTGGACATCGCCGGGCCGGCGTACAACGACGCGACGCCGCACGGCTACACGTCCAAGGGCGGCACCGGTCACGCGGTGCGCACCCTGGTGCGGCTCGCCGAGGACCTCGCCGCCGGGGGCTCAAGGCCTGAGCCGGACCACGGCGGCAGATCGGGCACGGCGTGCCGCCGAACGGGTGACCAGGCGGTCGCAGACGGTAACGGAGCCTCGACCGGTGGCGATGGGCAGGTGTGCACGGCCGCCCGGCCGGCCGCGCGCCCGTCGCCGTACCCGGAGGATCCTCGTGCTCACCACTTTCGCCATCGCCGCTGGCCGGCCACCTGCGGATGGCCTGCCATCGCGGTCGCCGCTGCGCTGCTCGGGGTCGGCGGCGCCGTCGCCGCGGTCGCCACCGTGGCCGACTCGACCCCCACCGCCGACCCGAGCGTCGGTCGCCTCGACCCTCGAGCCCGGCGACGACCAGGGCGAGGCGACGATGACCGAGGACGACGACGGCCGCCGAGGACGACGGACAAGGACGCCGCCAAGGTCCAGGCCGACGAAGGTCAAGGCCCCGAAGGCCAAGGCCCCGACGAGGCCACCGGATCCGGCTGCGCTGCCGGCCGTGCTGTTCGACCCGGCAGCGTGCGCGGCTGCGGCCAACCACGGTGCCTACGTCTCCTACGTCGCGCACGCGACCAAGGGGATGCCGGACCACGGCGCCCTGGTCAGCGCGGCCGCCCACTCCGACTGCGGCAAGGCAGCGAAGGCCGAGAAGGCCAGGCCGACGAGGCCGAGAAGCCGCCAAGCCGAGAAGGCCGAAGAAGGCAAGAAGCCACAAGAAGGCAAAGGCCGACCACGACCGCGAAGAAGAAGGAAGGCAACCGGCCGGCCGCCACCAAGGCCGGCAAGAACGAAGGCAACTAGTCGGCACGCGGCAGCCTCCCGCTGCCCGTCCGAGCTACGCCGGACGCGCCGCCCGACTCGTCTCGGGCGGCGCGTCGTGCGTTCCAGTCCCGCATCCGCTGCGGGTAGCCGACCACGGCCGCGTCGTACGACGGGATGCCCAGCCTGTTGGCGAGCTCGTGCGCGGCCCGGGCGTCGCGGACCCGGCGCCGGGTCCACTCCCCCGTGTTGGCGACGAACACGACGGTCGTGGTCGAGACGGCGGTCGGCGGCTCGACGAAGGCCTCGACGCCGGTGTGGCTGCCGGCGAACTGGCTCGAGGTGCGCGGTGTCGGCGCTGTCGGCCTGGCGCTGGACGCCGGGCCGGGTGCGTCTGCGGAACAGTCGCACTGGACCTCCTGCCGCCTCGTCGCCGTTTCGCTCCGTAACGGTAGGGCACCAGCCGTTGGTTCCGCCGGGTCCGCCCGGACCCGCTTGCCCGCGAGGGCGCCCCGCGGTGACAGGATGAGCCTGTCAGAAGGGTCCTACCCGGACCCGGCTACGCAGATCGCGAGGAGTGCTCCGTGGCGGACAACGCCGGCACCGTGTACGACGTCGTCATCCTCGGCGGCGGCAGCGGCGGCTACGCCTGCGCCCTGCGGGCCGCCCAGCTCGGCCTGACGGTGGCCCTGGTCGAGAAGGGCAAGCTCGGCGGCACCTGCCTGCACCGCGGCTGCATCCCGACCAAGGCGCTGCTGCACGCCGCCGAGGTCGCCGACTCCGTCCCGCGAGAGCGAGCAGTTCGGCGTCCGCGCCACGTTCGAGGGCATCGACATGCCGGCCGTCAACGCGTACAAGGACGGCGTCGTCGCCCGGCTCTACAAGGGCCTGCAGGGCCTGGTGAAGAGCCGCAAGATCACCTACGTCGAGGGCATCGGCCGGCTGGTCAGCCCGACCACGGTCGAGGTCGACGGGCAGCGCTACGAGGGCCGCCACGTCGTGCTGGCCACCGGCTCGGTGCCCAAGTCGCTGCCCGGCCTGGAGCATCGACGGCGAGCGTGATCATCACCAGCGACCACGCGCTGCAAGCTGGACTCGCGTCCCGACGTCGGTCGTCGTGCTCGGCGGCGGCGTCATCGGCTGCGAGTTCGCCAGCGTCTGGCGGTCCTTCGGCGCCGAGGTCACCATCGTCGAGGCCCTGCCCCACCTGGTGCCCGCTCGAGGACGAGGCAGCGTCCAAGCCGCTCGAGCGCGCGTTCCGCAAGCGCAAGATCAGCTTCGAGCTGGGCGCGCGGTTCGCCGGCGTCGAGAAGACCGAGAACGGCGTCAAGGTCTCGCTGGAGAACGGCAAGACCATCGAGGCCGACCTGCTGCTGGTCGCCGTCGGCCGCGGGCCGGTCTCCCAGGAGCTCGGCTACGAGCAGGTCGGCGTCGAGATGGAGCGCGGCTTCGTCAAGGTCGACGAGCACTGCCAGACCAGCGTCGCCGACGATCTCCGCCGTCGGCGACCTCATCCCGACCCTGCAGCTCGCGCACGTCGGCTTCGGCGAGGGCATCCTGGTCGCCGAGCGGCTCGCCGGCCTCGACCCGGCGCCGATCGACTACGACGGCGTCCCGCGGGTCACCTACTCCGAGCCCGAGGTCGCCTCGGTCGGGCATCACCGAGGCGCGGGCCAAGGAGAAGTACGGCGACGACGGCGTCGAGACGCGTCACCTACGACCTCGCCGGCAACGGCAAGAGCCAGATCCTCAAGACCGCGGGCTTCGTCAAGCTGGTCCGCCAGAAGGACGGCCCGGTCGTCGGCGTCCACATGGTCGGCAGCCGGGTCGGCGAGCTGGTCGCCGAGGCCCAGCTGATCTACAACTGGGAGGCGTACCCGGACGACGTCGCCAGCCTGATCCACGCCCACCCCACCCAGACCGAGGCCGTCGGCGAGGCGCACCTCGCGCTGGCCGGCAAGCCCCTGCACGCGCACGGCTGACCCACCCACGTCTCCCCGCCCACCTGAAGGAGAACGAGAGCAGATGTCGATCTCGGTGACCATGCCGGCGCTCGGCGAGAGCGTGACCGAGGGCACCGTCACCCGGTGGCTCAAGCAGGAGGGCGACCAGGTCAACGCCGACGAGCCGCTGCTCGAGGTCTCCACCGACAAGGTCGACACCGAGATCCCGTCCCCCGCCTCCGGCGTGCTGCACCAAGATCGTCGTCGGCGAGGACGAGACCGTCGCGGTCGGCGCCGAGCTGGCCGTCATCGGCGGCGACGGCGACGGCGGCGGCTCGGACGGCGGCGCAGCAGCAGGACGCAGCAGCAGCCGGCCCAGCAGGAGCAGCAGCAGCAGGCACCCGCGCAGGAGCAGCAGCAGGCCAGCAGCAGCGCCGAGCAGCCGAGCAGCAGCAGCAGCAGCAGGCCGCGCCGCAGGCAGCAGCCCGCAGCAGCAGCAGCCGAGCAGCCCGCCGGCAGCAGTCCGGTGGCGACAGCGGCGGCTGGCGGCGGCGGCGGCGGCACGTCGGTGACCATGCCGGCGCTGGGCGAGAGCGTGACCGAGGGCACCGTCACCCGGTGGCTCAAGCAGGAGGGCGACCAGGTCGACGCCGACGAGCCGCTGCTCGAGGTCTCCACCGACAAGGTCGACACCGAGATCCCGTCCCCCGCCGCCGGCGTGCTGCACCAAGATCGTCGTCGGCGAGGACGAGACCGTCGCGGTCGGCGCCGAGCTGGCCGTCATCGGCGGCGGCTCGGGCGGCGGCCAGCAGCGAGCAGCCGGCAGCAGCCGCAGCAGGAGCCAGCGCAGCCAGCAGCAGCAGGAGCAGCCCAGCAGCAGGAGGAGCCGCGCCGCAGGAGCAGGCCGCGCCGGCATCCCTGATCTCCGCACCGCAGCAGGCGCCGGCACCGCCAGCAGCAGGCTGCCCCCCAGCAGGAGGCCGCCCAGCCGCCGCCCAGCAGCAGCCCCGGCCCAGCAGCAGGCGCCCGCCCAGCAGGTCGCACCCAAGGCCCAGCCGGCGTCGGCGACCCCGGCCCAGGAGCAGGTGCCGCGGCCGGCCGGCGACCAGGGCGGCGGCGACTCGGCGTACGTCACGCCGCTGGTCCGCAAGCTGGCCGACCGAGCACGGCGTCGACCTCTCGACGCTGCGCGGCACCGGCGTCGGCGGCCGCATCCGCAAGCAGGACGTGCTGGAGGCCGCGGCCGCGGCCAAGGCCGCCCCCGCGCAGGCAGGCGCCGGCCGCCAGCCGCCGCCGGTGGCGCGGCCACCACGACGCCCGCGGCGTCGCCGCTGCGCGGCACCACCGAGAAGATGTCCCGGCTGCGCAAGGTCATCGCCGCGCGGATGGTCGAGTCGCTGCAGGTGTCGGCCCAGCTCACGACCGTGGTCGAGGTCGACCTCACCAAGATCGCCCGGCTGCGCCAGCGGGCCAAGGCCGACTTCGAGGCCCGCGAGGGCGTCAAGCTGTCGTTCCTGCCGTTCTTCGCCAAGGCGACCGTCGAGGCGCTCAAGGCGCACCCGATGGTCAACGCCAGCATCGACACCGACAAGGGCGAGATCACCTACCACGACGCCGAGCACCTCGGCGTCGCCGTCGACACCGAGCGCGGCCTGCTCGTGCCGGTCGTCAAGGACGCCGGCGACCTCAACATCGCCGGCATGGCCCGCAAGATCGCCGACCTGGCGGAGCGCACCCGGAACAACAAGATCACGCCGGACGAGCTCGGCGGCGGCACGTTCACGCTGACCAACACCGGCAGCCGCGGCGCGCTGTTCGACACCCCGATCATCAACCAGCCGCAGGTCGGCATCCTCGGCACCGGCGCCGTCGTCAAGCGGGCCGTCGTGGTCGACGACGACGACCTCGGCGAGACGATCGCGATCCGCTCGATGTGCTACCTCGCCCTGTCCTACGACCACCGGATCGTCGACGGCGCCGACGCGGCCCGGTTCCTCACCACGATCAAGGCGCGGCTCGAAGAAGGCGCGTTCGAGTCCGACCTCGGCCTCTGATCACGCATCCGGTCGGCCGATCCCGACGGAACCCGTCCACATGAAGGTCGTCCTCACCGGTGCCTCCGGTCCGCTCGGTCAGGCCCTGGCGCGGTCGTTCACCGCGGACGGGCACGAGATCGTCCGGCTCGTGCGCCGGACCCCGAAGGCGCCCGACGAGGCTCGGTGGGACCCGGAGGGCACCGTCGACCGCGCGGCGCTGCAAGGGGGCGACCTCGGTGATCCATCTCGCCGGGCGAGACCCCGGGCTCCCGGCCGTGGACCCCCGCCCACGCGAGGGCCGTCATGGACAGCCGGGTGTCGGGACCACGACGATCGTCGCGCGCGGTGACCGACGCCGGGGTCCCGCGCCTGCTGTCCGCCTCGGGAACCGGGTACTACGGCAACCCGGGCGACGCGGAGCTCGACGAGTCGGCCCCGGCAGGGTCCGGCTTCATGGCCGAGGTCGCGCGCCGATGGGAGGCGTCGACCGGCTCCGGCGCGCGACGGCGGCGCGCGGGTGGTGCCGATGCGGACCGGTGTCGTGGTGACGGCCAAGGGCGGTGCTTTCGGCCGTCGGCTGCTGCCGATCTTCCGGTGCGGCATCGGCGGGCGCATCGGGTCCGGCCGCCAGTGGTTCAGCTGGGTGGCGCTGTCACGACTACGTCCGGGCGGTGCGCTTCCTCGTCGAGCGCGACGACATCTCGGGCTCGGTGAACGTCTGCGCCCCGGAGCCGTTGACCAACGCAGACATGACGGCGGCCATGGGCCGCGTGCTGCACCGGCCCACGATCATGGTGGCTCCCGCCTTCGGCGTGCGCCTGGCCTTCGGCGACTTCGGCAAGGACCTGCTCGGCGGCCAGCGGGTCGTGCCCCGACGGCTGCTCGACGCCGGGTTCTCGTTCGCCCATCCGAGCTTCGAGCCTGCCCTCCGTGACGTGCTCGCCCAGGCTCACCCCCGCACCACGTCGTAGACCCGCCAGCGCTCACCGTCGCGCGCCAGCACGACCGTCCACGACCGGGTCCCGCGGCCGGGCCGGCGCTCCACGACGGTGCCCCCCTCGTCGACGATGCGGTACGCCGGCATCACGTCGGTGACGGCCAGCCGCACCTGCGCCGGCGGAGCGCCCGGCCACCACGACCTCGGTCGCCGCCAGCCGCAGCCCCTCCGCCCGCAGCCCGGCAGCGGTCAGCCGGCGCAGCACGGCCGTGTCGCGGTGCAGCGCCGGGGCATCGCTGGCATAGACCGTGCGGAGCCGCTCCGGGTCGCCGGCGGCGAATGCGCGGGACCGGTCGGCGTCCAGCGCCGCGAGGGTGCCGGCCCACTCCGACTGCGCAGCGGCCGGGTCTGCTGCCGGCTGTGCGGCCGGGCGGCCGCTCCGCGCCGGAGTGCTCGGCGCGGAGTCGGCCCGGACCTCCCGGTCGGACGACCTGCCGGCCGCAACCGGCGTCCTGTCCGCCGCGGACCAGGTGACCCCGGCCAGCACCGCGAGGCCGACCACCAGGGCTGCTGCCGCCGCGCCGGCGACCGCTCGTCCGGGCACCCGCGGCAACCGCCCGGGCCGCCGCGGCAACCGTCGCGACCGCGCCGCTGCCGGCGACGCCGGTTCGTCCACCACCGACCGCACAGCCGCCTGATGGGTCGGCGGCACCGCGACCGCCGCCACCGACACCGCACCCGGCACCAGACCCGGCCCCCCGGACACCGACGCGTCGAAGCCGACCGGCTCCGCCGGCCCGCTGTCGAAGACGGCCAGCGCGAACTCCTCGGCGGTCGGCCGGTCGGACGGGCCGGGCGCGAGGGCCCGCTCCAGGGCGTCGGCCAGCGCCGGCGGCGTGCCGGGCGGGACCTGCAGCCGGGCGCCCAGCTCGTCGTACGCCGGTCGACCGGCGAGGGCGGCCAGGCAGGTCGCCGCCAGCCCGTGCACGTCGCTCGCCGGGCCGGGTGACCCTGTGCCGGCGCCGGCCGGGTCGAGGAAGCCGCCGGTGCCGCCGACCTCCGCGGCCGGCGAGCCGAGCAGGCGGGCGATGCCCAGGTCGCTGAGCATCGGGCGGCCGTCAGCGGCGAACAGGACGTTGGCCGGAGTCACGTCGCCGTGCACCAGCCCCTGGGCGTGCACCGCTGCCAGCGCCTGGGCCAGCGGCACCGCGATCGTCACCACCTCGGCGGCGGAGAGCTGGCGACGAGTCGCCAGCAGCCGGGCCAGGCTGCCGCGCGCGGCGAGGTCGAGCACCAGCACCAGGGCGTCGCCGTCGCCGTGCAGCCCCCGCAGCCGCACGACGTGCGGATGATCCACCCCGGCGAGGACGGCCGCCTCGCGGCGCAACCGGTCGCGGGCGGCCAGGTCGGCGCCGGCCCGCAGCCGCTTGAGCGCGACCGGCACCCCGGTGGCCCGCTCGCGCGCCAGCCACACCTCGCCGCTCGAGCCGAAGCCGAGCAGCTCGACGACGTCGAAGCCGGGGAGCTGCATCTCGGTCATGGGACGAGCCTGCCGCAGACGCCGAGATCCACCGTGCCCGTTGTCCACAGCCCCGCGTAGGGTCGGCTGCGTGAAGATCCTCGCGACCTCAGGCGGCTTCCTGCCCACCGACCTCGGCCCCTACCAGTGGCAGCGCGGACCGCTGATCGAGCACGCCTTCGAGCTGGCCGGCAATCCCGAGCGCCCGAAGTTCTGCTACCTCGGCACGGCGGGCGGCGACAACATCCTCGGCACCGCCGGCGTCTACCGCGCCTTCGCCGGGTCCGACGTGCGGGCCACGCACCTCGAGCTGTTCTCGATGCCGAACGTGCCCGACATCAGGGCCCACCTGCTCGCGCAGGACGTGATCTGGGTCGGTGGCGGCTCGGTCGCCAACCTGCTCGCGGTCTGGCGCACCCACGGCCTGCACGAGGTCATGCGCGAGTGCTGGGAGGAGGGCGTCGTCCTCGGCGGCGTGTCAGCCGGCTCGATCTGCTGGTACGTCGGCGGCCCGACCGACAGCTTCGGCCGCGACCTGCGCCCGGTGCTCGACGGCCTCGCGCTGCTCCCCTACGGCAACGGCGTCCACTACGACAGCGAGGAGCAGCGCCGGCCGCTGCTGCACAAGCTGGTGGCCGAGCAGACGCTGCCGACCTCGCACGCCACCGACGACGGCGTCGGGCTGGTCTACGAGGGCAGCGAGCTGGTCGAGGCGGTGTCCGACCGGCCGGACGCCGCGGCGTACGTCGTCGAGCGCGGCCCGGACGGCACGGCCGTCGAGACCCGGCATCGAGCCCCGCCTGCTCACCGGCTGACGACGCCGACAGGGTGACGACGACTAAGACTCACGACGACATTGTCGCGGGCCGACCGGCGCGCGGCGTCGAGCACCTCGATGACGGCCACCGCCTCCTCGGCGAGCACCGGCGGGGCCGCGCCGGTGAGCAGCGCGTCGCGCACCCCGGCGTAGAAGTCGGCCGGCTCCCCCGGCGCCTTCGGCACCGGCTCGGCCTCCTCGCCGCGCACCAGCCAGCCGCGGTGGTCGTCGTCCTTGTCCAGCCACGCTGAGTACGCCGTGGGGTCGCCGTCGACGTCCGCGACCAGGTAGGTCGCCTCCCGGCCCAGCAGCCGGGTCCGCGGCCCCGGCGCCCCGGCGAGCGAGGTCGCGCCCAGGTGGCTGACGACCCCGGACACGTGGTGCAGCGGCGAGGAACGTCACGTCGTCACCGACGGTGGTGAGCGCCGCGAGCTCGGCGTAGACCGACGCGGCCGGGCCGAACAGGTCGAGGGCGCCGTCGACGACGTGCGGCTGCAGGTCCATCAGCACGCCACCGCCCTCCTCGCTGGTCGACTGCTCGCGCCACCGCTCCTTCGGCACCGGCCGCCACCGCTCGTAGCGGGCCTCGTACCGCACGACCTCGCCGAGCGCGCCGGACGACAGCACCGCCCGCGCGGTGGTGTGGTCGGGGTAGAAGCGCCGGTTCTGGAAGACCGTGAGCAGCACTCCCCGGGACGCCGCCAGCGCAGCCACCTCACGGGCGTCGGCGCCGGTCACGGTGAACGGCTTGTCGACCACGACGGCGGTGTCCCGGCGTACCGCCTCGGCCGCCTGCGCCGCGTGCACGCCGGTCGGCGACGCGAGCACCACGAGGTCGACCTCGTCGGTGAGCGGCCACAGCTCGTCGGCGGTCGCGACCACCCGAACACCGGGGTTCTCGGCCCGGGCGGTCTCGGCCCGCTCGGCGTTGCTGGTGACGACGTGGCTCACCCGCAGCCCGTCCACCTGCCGGATCAGCGGGGCGTGGAACTCCTGGCCCGCCATGCCGTAGCCGACCAGGGCAACGCGCAGCTCACTCATCCTCCGGAGTCTTGCGTACCCTGGCCAGGTGAGCGAGCTGCGGATGGTCCACGCGGGCCTGGTGCCGTACGAGCAGGCCTGGGCCGAGCAGCGGCGCGTCCACGCCGGCGTAGTGGCCGGCACCGAGCCCGACACCGTGCTCCTGCTGGAGCACCCGCCGGTCTACACCGCCGGCAAGCGCACCCTCGACCTCGAGCGGCCCGTCGACGGCACCCCGGTGATCGACGTCGACCGCGGCGGGAAGATCACCTGGCACGGGCCCGGCCAGCTGGTCGGCTACCCGATCCTCGCCCTGCCCGACCCGGTCGACGTGGTCGCCCACGTACGCCGCGTCGAGGCGGCGCTGATCCTCGCCTGCGCCGACCTGGGCGTCGAGGCGACCCGGGTCGAGGGCCGGTCCGGGGTCTGGGTCCCGGGCACCGACGGCGGGCAGGACCGCAAGGTCGCCGCGATCGGCATCCGGGTCTCGCAGGGCGTCACCATGCACGGCTTCGCGCTGAACTGCGACTGCGACCTCACCTGGTTCGACCGGATCGTGCCGTGCGGCATCACCGACGCCAGCGTCACCTCGCTAGCAAGGAGACCGGCCGCGAGGTCACGGTCGCCGAGGCCACGCCGTACGTCGAGAAGCGGCTGGCCGAGGTGCTCCGCGCCGGCTGAGCACGACGACGTACCCTGGACGGCGTGACGATCGCTCCGGAGGGCCGCAAGCTGCTGCGACTCGAGGTCCGCAACGCGGAGACCCCGATCGAGAAGAAGCCGTCCTGGATCAAGACCCGCGCCACGATGGGGCCGGAGTACACCGAGCTCAAGTCGCTGGTGAAGCGCGAGGGTCTGCACACGGTGTGCGAGGCGGCCGGCTGCCCCAACATCTTCGAGTGCTGGGAGGACCGCGAGGCCACCTTCCTCATCGGCGGCGACCAGTGCACCCGGCGCTGCGACTTCTGCCAGATCGACACCGGCAAGCCCGAGCCGCTGGACCGTGACGAGCCGCGCCGGGTCGCCGAGTCGGTGCAGGCGATGGGCCTGCGCTACGCGACCATCACCGGCGTCGCCCGCGACGACCTGCCCGACGGCGGCGCCTGGCTGTACGCCGAGACGGTCAAGCAGATCCACGCCCTCAACCCCGGCACCGGCGTCGAGAACCTGATCCCCGACTTCAACGGCGAGCCCGACCTGCTGGCCGAGGTGTTCGAGTCGCCGCCCCGAGGTGCTGGCGCACAACGTCGAGACGGTCCCGCGGATCTTCCGGCGGATCCGCCCGGCGTTCACCTACGAGCGGTCCCTGGACGTCATCACCCAGGCCCGCGACTTCGGCCTGGTCACCAAGTCCAACCTGATCCTCGGCATGGGCGAGGAGCGCGCCGAGGTCAGCCAGGCGCTGCGCGACCTGCACGCCGCCGGCTGCGAGCTCATCACGATCACCCAGTACCTGCGGCCCTCGAAGCGCCACCACCCGGTCGAGCGCTGGGTCAAGCCCGAGGAGTTCGTCGAGCTGCAGGACGAGGCCGAGGAGATCGGCTTCGCCGGCGTCATGTCCGGCCCGCTGGTGCGCTCGTCGTACCGCGCCGGCCGGCTGTACCAGCAGGCGATCGAGGCCCGCGAGGCGGCGCCCGCGGCCACCACCGCCTCTTTCCTTCTTGATGAGTGAGAACCTCCGTTTGGGTGTGGCTTGTTTATGCCCTCATCCACCCGGAGGTTCTCGTGTCTCACCGTAATGCCCGGCTCACCGTTCATGGCCGGCTGCTGATCGTTGTAGCGCCACCAGGCCGCTGGCCCCAGGCGCACATCGCGGCCGCGATGGGTGATCTCCCGCCGGTGCGTGAAGACGTGGATCGACCGGTTCGCCGCCGAGGGCGAGGCCGGGCTGCACGACCGGTCCTCGCGCCCGCACACGTTCCCCGTCAAGGACCTCCGCGGCGGTCGAGGCATCAGGTCGTCGCGCTACGCGCCGAGCAGCGTCGCGGGCCCGGACGTGGATCGGCGCCGAAGCTCGGGGTGCCGGCACGGACGGTGTCGCGGATCCTGCGCCGGCATGGGGTGCCGCAGCTGCGCGAGCTGCGACCCGCTCACCGGTGAGGTGATCCGGGCCTCGCAAGCAGCACCGCGGTCCGCTACGAACGCGAGCGTCCCGGCGAGCTGGTGCACATGGACGTCAAGAAGCTCGGGCGGATCCCCGACGGCGGCGGCTGGCGCGCCCACGGCCGCGCGATGGCGACCACGCGACCGCGGACAAGCAGGCCGATCGGCTACGACTACGTCCATTCGCTGGTCGACGATCACTCCCGGCTGGCCTACTCCGAGATCCTGCCCGACGAGAAGGGCACCGACCTGCGCCGCGTTCCTCGAGCGCGCCGCCGCCTACTTCGCCGCTCACGGCATCGCCCGCATCGAGCGGGTGATGACCGACAACGCCTGGGCCTACCGCTACTCCTCTGCGCGAGGTCGTTCGCCGACCTCGGCGCCAGGCAGACGTTCATCCGGCCGCACTGCCCCTGGCAGAACGGCAAGGTCGAGCGCCTCAACCGCACCCTGCACACCGAGTGGGCCTTAGTCCACCCCGGGAAGGTTTTTCCGGTCTTTCCCTGACCGACACACGCATGTAACGGCGCTCGGCTGCAGTGGGGTCATGACACCAGCCCTTCCCCCCATGGCTTCCTTCTCCGAGCTCGTCGGCACGGCCCTGCGAGCCGCCACCGGTCACCTCGCCGAAGGGTCGCGGCGCAACGCCCGCGAGGCTCTCGAGGTGCGCTACGAGCTCGCCCGGCAGAGCCGCGAGGTGATGTCCGGGCTGGCGGTCCGGCCAGCCACCACCCTCGCGGTGCCGCCGAGGCAGCGGCGCAGCGCCTGACCGTCACTGCCTCCCGGGAGGCCACGTATCCTTCCGGCCATGGCACGCATCGGACGCAAGAAGAAGAACCCCGACGAGACGGCGACGGCGCCGAAGAAGCCGGGCCGGGCCGCGCAGGTCCGATCTGCCTACACGATGACCCGCAAGGTCGACCCGATGGTCGGCTGGGTCACCGCGGCAGCCGCCTTCGTGACGCTGGCCGTGGCCGTCGCGATCGGCTTCCTGATCGGCCACCCCGTCTACCTGGGGATCATCGGGCTGATGCTCGCCATCCTGGCCGCCACCATCGTGTTCGGGAAGCGCGCCGAGAAGGCCGCGTTCTCCCAGGTGGAGGGCCAGCCCGGGGCCGCGGCTGCCGCCCTGAACATGCTGCGACGCGGCTGGTCGGTCACGCCGGCCGTCGCGGTGACGCGGCAGCAGGACATCGTGCACCGGGCGGTCGGCCGGGCCGGTGTGGTGCTGGTGGGCGAGGGCACCTCGCAGACCCGGGTGACCGCGCTGCTGATCGCCGAGAAGAAGAAGGTCGCCCGGTTCGTGCCTGATGTGCCGATCTACGACCTGCAGGCGGGCAACGAGGACGGCCAGGTGCCGCTGCGCAAGCTCAACAACCGGCTGATGAAGCTGCCCCGCAACCTCAAGCCGTACCAGGTCACCGAGGTCAACCAACGCCTCAAGGCACTCGGGACGATGAACCTGCCGATCCCCAAGGGCCCGCTGCCGCGCAACGCGCGGATGCCTCGCGGCCCGCGCGGCTGACTGTCCGTTTTATCCGTCTGGTCGGCCCCCGCCGACCGGTCTAGCGTGACGGACGACCTCGCTCGGAGCAGTCTCAGGTGACACCGCCGGTGACGGGCCGGCCCCCTGGTGGACGCCGCGGGCGGCGGAGGCGATCCCATGACGAGCGCAGCCATCTCTCCCACCGCGGTAGCCGAGTTCCGCGATGCTCTCCGTGGTCCGGTGCTGGCGCCGGGCGACCCGTCGTACGACGAGGTGGCCCCCGTCCACAACGGGTCGATCCAGACCCGCCCGCAGCTGATCGCCCGCTGCGTCGACACGGCCGACGTGATGGCCGCCGTGGCGATCGCCCGCGGCCTGGACGGCGTCGCGGTCGCGGTCCGGGGCGGTGGGCACAACGGCGCCGGTCTGGGCAGCTGTGACGGGCTCGTCATCGACCTCAACCTGATCTCCGGCATCCGGATCGACCCCGCAGCCCGCCTGGCGTACGTCGGCGGCGGCGCGACCGTCGGGGACCTCGACCACGCTGCGCACGCATTCGGGCTCGGCCTACCCGGCGGCATCATCGGCACGACCGGCATCGGCGGGCTGACCCTGGGCGGCGGCCACGGCCACCTGACCCGGAAGTACGGGCTGACGATCGACAGCCTGACCTCGGCTGACGTCGTGCTGGCGGACGGCTCGTTCGTGACCACGGACATCGGTCGCGACCCGGACCTGTTCTGGGCGCTGCGCGGCGGTGGCGGCAACTTCGGCATCGTCACCCAGTTCACCTTCCGGCTGCACCCGGTCGGCATCGTCGCCGCCGGGCCGACGCTGTTCCCGATCGAGCGGACCGCGGAGATCCTCACCTGGTACCGGGAGTTCCTGCCGACCCTGACGCGGGACATGGGCGCCTTCTTCGCCACGATGTCGGTGCCGCCGGCGGACCCGTTCCCGGAGGAGCTGCACTTCAAGAAGGTCTGCGGCGTGGCCTGGTGCTGGGCCGGCGAGCAGGGCGGAGCCGACCGGCACCTGGCCGAGGTCCGGGCGCTGGGCCCGCTCATCGACGGTGTCGCCGAGATGCCCTACCCGATGTGGAACGGCGCCTTCGACGCCCTCTACGGGCCGGGTGACCAGTGGTACTGGCGCGGCGACTTCGCCCGCGAGATCCCGGACGAGGCCGTCGACGTGCACGCCCAGTTCGGCGAGCGGCTGCCGTCCTGGAAGTCGACGATGCACCTCTACTCGGTCGACGGGGCGGTGCAGGACGTCGGGCCGGACGAGACCGCGTTCGCCTACCGGGACGTCACGTACTCCACCGTCATCGCCGGCGTGGACCCGGAGGCCGACGCGCTGCCGGCGCTGCGGGACTGGTGCGTCGACTACTGGGACGCCCAGCACCCGTACTCGGCCGGTGGTGCCTACGTGAACTTCATGATGGCCGAGGGCCAGGACCGGGTGAAGGCGACGTACCGCGACCACTACCCGCGGCTCGCGGCGATCAAGGCCGCCTACGACCCGACCAACTTCTTCCAGGTCAACCAGAACATCGAGCCGGACCGCAGCATCACGCTGCCCGGCCCGCGGGCCTCGGCCTCGCTGCGGGAGGGGGCCACCCGGCGCTGAGCCTCAGCGCGCCCGGACCACGACGGTGCCGGCGGCCCTGTCATGCAGGCCGCGGCCGTCGCGGTCCCAGATCAGCGCGGGGATGAGCAGGCAGAGCAGGAGCGTGCGCAGGGCTGCGCGCAGCAGGCCGATCGGCTTGCCGTCGAGGCGGACGATCCGCAGGCCGTAGGCGAGCTGGCCGGCCGAGCCTGCGGCCAGCCAGGTCAGCACCAGGACCTCCGCCGCGAACACCAGGACGGTCAGCTGCTGGTTGCGCAGCAGGGCGAACGCGATCAGCGCGCAGGCGAGCGAGTCGATCAGGTAGGCCACGATCCGGCTGCCGAATCCAGCCACCGAGCCCGACCCGTGCTCGGGCAGGCCCAGCCGCGCCCCGGCGTACTCCCCCTGGCCGTCCTTGCGCCCGCCGCCCGGGCCGTCCAGCCAGGTCGCGACGTCTTTTCTCTCCACCACGCGACAAGCGTACGTTGGCCGGGCGGTGAGGATGTGCGGAGCCGTAACACGACGGAAACATGAGGGTCACGGCAGGGAAATCCCCTCCCCCTAGCGTCCCGTGCAGACGGCAGCCGGCCGCCCGGTAACGAGGAGGATGGATGTTCAGCAACGCGGACGAGGTCCTGCGGTTCATCAAGGACGAGGACGTGCAGTTCGTGGACGTGCGGTTCTGCGACTTGCCGGGGGTGATGCAGCACTTCAACGTCCCTGCCCAGTCGGTGGACGAGGACTTCTTCACCAACGGGCAGATGTTCGACGGGTCGTCCATCCGCGGCTTCCAGGCCATCCACGAGTCGGACATGAAGCTGATCCCCGACCCGAAGACGGCGTACCTGGACCCGTTCCGCGCAGAGAAGACGCTCGCCCTCAACTTCTCCATCGTCGACCCGTTCACCGACGAGCCCTACAGCCGTGACCCGCGCAACATCGCGGCCAAGGCGGAGGCTTATCTCGCCGGTTCGGGCATCGCCGACACCGTGTACTTCGGCCCGGAGGCAGAGTTCTACGTCTTCGACGACGTCCGGTTCGAGACCAAGGCGAACGCCGGCTACTACTACATCGACTCCATCGAGGGCGCCTGGAACTCCGGGCGCGTCGAGGAGGGCGGCAACCGCGGTTACAAGACGCGCTACAAGGGCGGCTATTTCCCGGTGCCGCCGGTCGACCACTACGCCGACCTGCGCGACAAGATGTCGATCGAGCTGGGCCGCGCGGGCATCCAGGTCGAGCGCGCGCACCACGAGGTGGGCACCGCCGGCCAGGCCGAGATCAACTACAAGTTCGACACGCTGCTGCACGCCGGCGACCAGCTGATGCTGTTCAAGTACATCATCAAGAACGTCGCGTGGGCGGCCGGCAAGACGGCCACCTTCATGCCGAAGCCGCTGTTCGGTGACAACGGCTCGGGCATGCACTGCCACCAGTCGCTGTGGAAGGACGGCAACCCGCTGTTCTACGACGAGCTCGGGTACGCCGGGCTGTCGGACATGGCGCGCTACTACATCGGCGGCCTGCTCAAGCACGCGCCGTCGCTGCTCGCCTTCACTAACCCGACGATGAACAGCTACCACCGCCTCGTGCCGGGCTTCGAGGCTCCCGTCAACCTGGTCTACTCGCAGCGCAACCGCTCGGCGTGCATCCGCATCCCGATCACCGGCGCGAACCCGAAGGCCAAGCGCATCGAGTTCCGGGTGCCGGACCCGTCGTCGAACCCGTACCTCGCGTTCTCGGCGATGCTGATGGCCGGCCTCGACGGCATCCGCAACAAGATCGAGCCCGAGCAGCCGGTCGACAAGGACCTCTACGAGCTGCCGCCGGACGAGCACGCCGAGATCGCCCAGGTCCCGTCGTCGCTGCCCGAGGTGCTGAAGTCGCTCGAGGAGGACAGCGGCTACCTGCTGGAGGGCGGGGTCTTCACCGAGGACCTGATCGACACCTGGATCGACTACAAGCGCACCCACGAGATCGACCCGATCCGGCTGCGCCCGCACCCCCACGAGTTCGAGCTGTACTACGACATCTAGTTCGCGCGCGTCTGACCTGCTGCTGCACCTGTCTCCTGGGACCGCACGCCGGTGGATCGACGGCTAGGGGGCGGGGCAAGGCCCACCCACCCGTGGTCCGTGAGGAAACCACTGGATGTCGACTACGTCACGTGGGGCGAGTAGGTAGACCTATCTGCTCGCCGTGTACCGCGACTCCGGCGTGCCGATGCTCAAACGTCGCCCTGTCGTCGAGCGGCTTCGGCAGCTTTTCGGCGTGAGGTACCCGCGGCTCACGTCAGGCCGTACGTCGATGCGCTGCAACTGGTGTACGAGGTGCAGGACTACAACCGGCTGCTGGTCAAGCATCGGGGTTATGGGGTGGTCAGTGCCCTGCTCCGGCATCATCGACCGCCGCGTCGCTGATGGTCTGCCACCACTCCTCGAGCGGCGCCGCAGCGATGATGACGAGCACGGCAGCGACCAGGACGAGCCACCAGGCGATGTGTCGCAGGCGATCGATCTTCTTGGCTTGCTGATAGTCCTGGGCGTGTCTGTGGTCTAGCTCGACGGCCGCAGTCTGCAGGTCCAAGCCGAGCCGGAGGGCCTCGCGAGCATGGTCGGCCGGCACGCCGGGTGCGGCGTACTTGTGCATGGCTCCCCTGTCGGCAAGGACGGAATCTTGGATTCGTGCCTTCGCGTGATCGGTCACCGGGCCCCCCATTTCACGACTGCAGGGCCTGAAGGTAAGACGCGTTCCACGCCGCGCGACAACACCAGTTACGCACCGCACGCACTCGGTCTCGAAGCGTCTACGGCGGTCCGGCCCGGGGCCGCTACGTCTTGCCCGGCTCGGCCGACGCCGGTTCGCCTCGGACTGCGCCTGGTAGCAGGCCTCGCACCGGCAGCCGTGGTAGCCGGTGGGTCAAGGTCAGCTTGCGGCTACCCCGGTCGGGGCTGGAGTCGGCGACGTAGGCTCCGACCAGGAGGCGACCATGTACGTGGTGACGGCCGTTGACCAGCGACCTGGACCGCCCGCGATCCGTCAGGTCAACGACCGTCGCGCCCTGCCAGCGATGCCCGTGCAGAGTTACCTCGCGCCGCGTGGCATCGGCGCCATGCTCGACATCCCGCTCCGGGCGGGTGAGCGTCTCCGCGGCGTCCTGTGCGCGGAACACGTCGGCGGCCCGCGCGCCTGGACGGTGGACGAACAGAACTTCGCGGTGTCCACCGCCAACCTCGTCGTCATGGCGCTCACCGAGCAGGATCGGCTCGAGGCGCTGGGGCGCCTCGCCGACAGCGAGGCCCGGTCCCGCCTCATCGTCGATACCGCGCACGACGCCTTCATCGGGATCGACCCTGCCGGCCGTATCGTGACGTGGAACGCACAGGCCGAGGCCACGCTCGGATGGTCCCGAGACGAGGCGCTCGGCCGTGACATGGCGACGCTGGTGGTCCCTCCGGCGTATCGCGAGGCCCATCACCGCGGCATGCAGCGCTTCCTGGCGTCCGGGGAAGCGCCGGTCGTGAACCGCCGGCTCCAGCTCACCGCGCTGCACCGGACCGGACGCGAGCTGCCCATCGAGATCACCATCACCTCGCCGATGCCGCTCGGCCAGGGCTACTTCTTCGGCGCGTTCCTGCGAGACATCTCCGATCGGCTGGAGCAGGAGTCACAGCTGCGCGCGGCCAAGGAATCGGCCGAAGCCGCGACGCGCGCCAAGAGCGAATTCCTCGCCAGCATGAGCCACGAGCTGAGGACCCCGCTGAACGGCGTGCTCGGCTACACGCAGCTCCTGCAGCGCGACCGCGGGCTCCGGCCGGCCCAGCGTGAGGCCCTGGAGGCGATCGGCCAGTGCGGCACGCACCTGCTGGAGCTGATCAACGACGTGCTCGACCTCTCGCGCATCGAGGCCGGCCGGGTGGACATCGAGGCCACCACGACCGACCTCGCCCAGCTGCTCATCGACCTGAAATACGTGGTCGCCGAGTCGGCCCGCCGGAAGGGGCTCCTGCTTTCGATGACCATCGGGCCCGGCGTGCCGCGACGCGTGGTGCTCGACGGGCGCCACCTCCGTCAGGTGCTGCTGAACCTCCTGGGCAACGCCGTCAAGTTCACGGCGCAGGGCGAAGTGCGGCTCGCCATCGAGACCGTGGGCGACGACCGGCTCAACTTCGAGGTCAGCGACACCGGCATCGGCATCGAACCCGACGCCATCACCCGCATCTTCGAGGCGTTCAACCAGACCCGGGATGGCGCCGCTGCGGGCGGCACCGGCCTCGGCCTGACCATCAGCCGACATCTCGTCCAGACGATGGGCGATGAGCTGAGGGTGGAGAGCACGCCCGGGCGTGGGAGCCGTTTCCACTTCGCGCTGCCGCTGTCTGCGCCGACGATGAGCGGGGCGCCGCCGACGAGGGCGTCGCGAGCGCCGAGCCATCGCTCGACGCGCGGCTCGCTCCGGGCCAGGACCTGATGGCGCTGGTCGTGGACGACAGCACCGTGAACCGGCGCATCCTCGCCCGGCTGCTCGAGAGCGCGGGCGTCCGCGTGATCACGGCGGCGGGCGGGGCCGAGGCGCTGCGGCTGGTACGCGAGCACCGGCCGGACGTCGTCTTCATGGACCTGCGGATGGGCGATCTCGACGGGCTCGAGACGACGCGCCGTATCAAGGCGGACCCGCTGCTGGCGCGGCGATCCCCGTGATTGCGGTCACCGCGAGCGCGTTCGGCGACACGCGTGAAGCGGCCTCCGCCGCGGGTTGCGTGGACTACCTGTCCAAGCCGGTGCGCGCCGAGTCGCTGTTCGCCGCCCTGCATACCCACCTGGGCGTGCGGTTCGAATCCGAGCCGGCTCCCGAGCCCGCCGCCGAGCCCGAGCTCTCGGATCACTCTCGACGCGTGGCCCTGGCCCTCCGCCTGCACGACGCCGCGGTCATCGGCAGTGTCACCGATCTCGAGGCGCTGGCCCAGGAGCTGGCGGTCGGCGACCCCGGCGAAGCCAGGCTCGGACGCCAGATTGCGCGCCTGGCGGGGCAGTTCGATTTCGAAGAGCTCCGCGCGCTCGCCGGCCGGCTCGCCGGCAATACCGACACGTCGCGATGACGCTGCCAGAAACCGCCACCATCCTCGTGGTGGACGACAGCCCGGTCAACCTGCAGGTCCTGGTCCGCACGCTCCAGGCGAGCGGCCATCGCATCCTCGCCGCCCGGAGCGGGCGTGCCGCGCTGGAGATCGCCGAGCGCGCGCGCCCGGATCTCGTCCTGCTCGACGTGATGATGCCGGAGATGGACGGTTTCGAGGTGTGCCGGGCCCTGAAGGCGCGCCCGGAGACGCGCGACGCCGTGTGATCTTCCTTTCGGCGCTGGGCGAAGTCGCCGAGAAGGTCTCGGGGCTGAGCATCGGGGCCGCGGACTACATCACCAAGCCGATTCAGGCCGAAGAAGTGCTGGCGCGGGTCACGAGCCACCTGACCAGGCAGTATCTCTCGCGCGAGCTTCGCCGGAGCCGGGACAGGCTCGACCGTGAGCTGGCCAATGCCGCCGACATGCAGCGGCGGCTGCTGCCGCGCCGGATGCCGGAGCACCCGGCGGTGGAGTTCGCGGCGTTCTACCAGACGAGCCGTCACGCGGGCGGCGACTACTATGACGTCATCCGGCTCGACGCCGACCGCTTCGCCGTCGTGGTCGCCGACGTCTCCGGCCACGGCGCCCCGGCGGCGATCGTGATGGCCATGATCCGGGCCGTGCTCCACACCTGCGACGACATGCTGCCGGACCCCGCCGCCGTCCTCCACCACCTCAATCGACACTTCGAGTTCCTGTGGGACACGGCGATGTTCGCGACCGCGGTCTACGGCGTCCTCGACGTCGGGCGCGGGACCTGGCGATCGATCCGGGCCGGACATCCGCCACCGCTGGTTGTCGGGCCAGGCCGGCCGGTCACGCCCGTCAGCCTCCGGCGAGTCGCGGATGCTCCTGTTCGGCGAGCTCGGAGACCTGGTCGCCCACGAGCAGACCCTTGCGGCCGGCGATCGGCTGGTGCTCTACACGGACGGGGTCACCGACCGGCAGGGCCCGGACGGCCAGCTCTACGACGTCGAGCGGCTGTCCGCCAGCGTGGCGCGCCACGCCGATAGGGCGCCGGCGGTGCTGCTGGAACTGCTCGTGGATGACGTGGAGTCGTTCGTCGGCGGCCGCGAAGCCGAGGACGATCAGACGCTGCTGGTCGTGGGACTCTAGCAGGCTGCTGAAAGAGCCAGCAACCTGAAGGCACAAGGCACGAAGGCAGAAGGCAGAAGGCGTATTTCCCGAGCAATCCCTGAGCAATCTGCGGCGTTGTGCCTTGAGCCTTTTGCCTTCTGCCTTCAGGCTGACCCTTTTTCAGCGGCCTGCCAGGCGTCAGGCCCCGTGCACAGCTCTTTGGCCGGGGGGCCCAGAGCCCCGAGCCTGGAGCCCGCCTCGCCCCCGCCCCGGCCTATAATTCTCGAATGCACCGGACGGACGTCGGGACACCCGGACTACTACCACAAGGTCGTGGACTGCCAGTGGGCCTGCCCGGCCCATACCAACGTCCCCGAGTACATCCGCCTGATCGCCCAGGGCCGCTTCAGCGACGCCTATATCGTCAACCGGGAGTCGAACGTCTTCCCGGGCATCCTGGGCCGGACCTGCGACCGTCCCTGCGAGCCGGCCTGCCGCCGGACCCGCGTGGACGGCAAACCCGTGGCCATCTGCCGGCTGAAGCGGGTCGCCGCGGACCACAAGGACGACATTCGCGACCGCCTGCCGACCGCCCCTGCCGCCAAGAACGGCAAGCGGGTCGCGCTCGTCGGCGCCGGTCCGGCATCCCTGACCGTGGCCAACGACCTGATGCCGCTCGGCTACCAGTGCACCATCTTCGAGAAAGGGCCGCGCCCGGGCGGCCTGATGCGCATCAACATCCCCGCCTTCCGCCTCCCCGAAGAAGTCCTGGACGAAGAAATCGGCTACATCACGAACATGGGCGTCGAGATGAAGTACGACACGCCCGTGACGAGCCTGCGGGCGCTGGTCGACTCGAAGGAGTACGACGCGGTCTTCGTCGGCAGCGGCGCGCCGAAGGGCAAGGAGCTGGACCTGCCCGGCCGCCACGAGACCGACCAGATCTTCATCGGCATCGAGTGGCTGGAGTCGATCCACTTCGGCCATGTCGACACCGTCGGCAAGCGCGTGCTGATCATCGGCGTCGGCAACACCGCGATGGACTGCTGCCGCTCGGCCAAGCGCCTCGGCGCGACCGACGTGAAGGTGATCGCGCGCAAGACGCGCAAGTACTTCAAGGCCTCGCCCTGGGAGCTCGAGGACGCCGAGGAAGAGCATGTCGACATCCTCGAGAACCACTCCCCGGTCCGCTTCATCGTCGAGAACGGGAAGCTGACCGGCATGGAGTTCGACACCTTCACGGCGCGCGAGGAGAACGGCAAGCTGGTCCAGGAGCCGGCCGGCCGCACCATCGTTCCCTGCGACACCGTGATCCTCGCGATCGGCCAGGAGAACGCGTTCCCCTGGATCGAGCGCGACATGGGGCTGACGTTCGACAAGTGGGACATGCCGGTCGTGGACAAGGTGACGCACATGTCGACGCGTCCGGGCGTGTTCTTCGGCGGCGACGCCGCGTTCGGCCCGGCCAACATCATCTGGGCGGTGGCGCACGGCCATCAGGCCGCGATCTCGATCCACAACCACTGCCAGGGCGTCCCGGTGACCGAGCGGCCGCCGGACGGCCAGACGCTCACCAGCACCAAGATGGGCCTGCACGAGTGGGCCTACAGCAACGACTACAGCCCGGTGGCGCGGCAGAAGATGATCGCACGTCGAGATGCCGCTGCGCTTCTCGAAGATGACCATCGAGGTGGAGCAGGGCTTCACCGCCGAGCAGACGAAGCACGAGGTCGAGCGGTGCCTCAACTGCGACGTCGCAGACGCATTTCACCGACTCGCTGTGCATCGAGTGCGACGCCTGCATCGACATCTGCCCGGTGGACTGCCTGACGATTGCGCCGGACGGCGACGAGGCCGACCTGCGCCAGCGCCTGATCGCGCCGGCGGAGAACCTGGAGCAGGCGCTGTTCGTGTCCGGCCCGCTGAAGCAGACCGGCCGCGTGATGGTGAAGGACGAGAACGTGTGCCTGCACTGCGGCCTGTGCGCCGAACGCTGCCCGACCTACGCGTGGGACATGCGCAAGTTCGTGCTGCAGCAGCCCTACGCGGGCGTGACGTTTATTCCGCTGGAGGCGGTAGGGCGGTAGAGGCAAAGCCAAGGCAGAAGGCAGAAGGCAGAAGGCAAAAGGAAGCCGACTCCCGACTTCCCGACTCCCGACAGAGTGCTTATGAGTCAGATCAACGATTTCGCGTTCAAGATCGCCACCGCCAACGGCACCGGATCGGCCAGCGCCAACGGGCTGATCATGCAGGCGATCTTCCGGATGGGCGTGCCGGTCACCGGCAAGAACGTGTTCCCGTCGAACATCCAGGGCCTGCCCACGTGGTACGAGATCCGGGTCAGCAAGGACGGCTACACCGCCCGCACGCCGCGCTTCGACCTGATGGTCGCGCTCAATCCCGCCACCTACGCCAAGGACGTCGCCGAGGTCCGGCCCGGCGGCTGGCTGCTCTACGACTCCAGCTGGCCGCTCGACAGCACGCTGAGGCGGCGGACGTCACCTACCTGGGCGTGCCGCTGGCCGAGATGTGCAACGCCGCCTTCAAGGGCGTGCGCGAGCGCATCCTGATGAAGAACATCGCCTACGCCGGCGCGCTGGCGGCGCTGCTCGGCATGGACACCGAGGTCATCCGCGGCCTGACCAAGGAGAAGTACGCGAAGAAGCAGTCGCTGCTCGACTCGAACGACAAGGCCATCGCGATCGGCTACGACTACGCGACGAAGACCTTCGCCTGCCCGCTGCCGATTCACCTCGAGAAGATGGACGCGACCAAGGACAGCATCCTCATCGACGGCAACACCGCGGCCGGCCTCGGCGCGGTCTTCGCCGGCGCCACGGTGGGCGCGTGGTACCCGATCACGCCGTCGACGTCGCTGATGGAGGCGTTCAAGGGCTTCTGCCAGAAGTACCGTCGCGACGAGGCCACGAAGAAGAACCGCTTTGCGATCCTCCAGGCGGAGGACGAGCTCGCCGCCGATCGGCATGGTCATCGGCGCGTCGTGGGCGGGCGCGCGGGCGTTCACGCCCACCTCCGGCCCGGGCATCTCGCTGATGAACGAGTTCATCGGCCTGGCCTATTACGCCGAAGTGCCGGCGGTCCTGTTCGACGTGCAGCGCGCCGGTCCGTCCACCGGGATGCCCACGCGCACGCAGCAATGCGACCTGCTGCTCTGCGCCTACGCGTCGCATGGCGACACGCGCCACATCTGCCTCTATCCGTCCGATCCGCGCGAAGCGTTCGAGATGGCCGTCAAGGCCTTCGACCTGGCCGAGCGGTTCCAGACGCCGGTGTTCGTCCTGAGTGACCTCGACATCGGCATGAACGACTGGATGGTGCCGCGCCTGACGTGGGACGACGGCTACCGGCCGGATCGGGGCAAGGTGCTGTCGCCGTCCGAGCTCGAGCAGGTGAAGAGCTTCTCGCGCTACCTGGACGTCGACGGCGACGGCATTCCGTACCGGACCCTGCCTGGCGAGCACCCGAAGGGCGCGTTCTTCACCCGTGGCTCGGGGCACAACAAGCACGGCGCCTACACCGAAGACGCCGACGAGTACCAGGACGTGGTGGACCGCCTGGCCCGGAAGATCCAGAACGCGGCCCGCGCCGTGCCGGCGCCGTTCGTCCGCAAGGCCGCCGCGCCGACGCGGCTCGGCCTGATCACCGTCGGCGGCTGTCACGCCGCGTGCATGGAGGCGCTCGACCAGATGGCGAAGGACGGCATCGCGCTCGACTACCTGCGCGTCCGCGGCTTCCCGTTCGGCGAGGACGTCCGCGCCTTCGTCCAGCAGCACGAGGTGACGTTCGTGGTGGAGCAGAACCGCGACGGCCAGCTGCGCTCGCTCCTCCAGCTCGAGACCGGCGTCGCCATCGACAGGCTCGAATCGGTCCGCTACTACGCCGGCTTCCCGATGAGCGCGCATCACGTCGTCTCGGGCGTGAAGGCGAAGCTCGAGGTGGCGGCATGACCTACATCGCCAAACCCAAGGTGCACCACCCCTCGCTGCAGAAGAACGCGATCGGGCTGACGCGCCGCGACTACGAAGGCGCCATCACCACGCTCTGCGCCGGCTGTGGCCACGACTCGATTACGGCGGCGATCATCCAGGCGTTCTGGGACCTGTCGATTCCGCCGCACACCGTGGCCAAGCTCTCCGGCATCGGCTGCTCGTCGAAGACGCCGGCCTATTTCCTGCGCGAGGCGCACGGCTTCAACAGCGTGCACGGACGGATGCCGGCCATCGCCACCGGCGCCAGCGCCGCCAACGGCGGCCTGACGATGATTGGCGTGTCGGGCGACGGGGATTCGCTGTCGATCGGCCTGGGCCAGCTCTCCCATGCCATCCGCCGCAACGTCAACATGCTCTACATCCTCGAGAACAACGGCGTCTACGGGCTCACGAAGGGGCAGTTCTCCGCCTCCGCCGATCCCGGCTCGATGAGCAAGAAGGGCGAGGTGAACTCGATGGAGGCCATCGACGGCGTCCTGCTGGCGCTCACGCTCGGGGCGACGTTCGTGGCCCGCAGCTTCTCGGGCGACAAGGGCCAGCTGGTGCCGCTGCTGAAGGCGGGCCTCACCCACAAGGGCTTCGCGTTCATCGACGTGATCTCGCCGTGCGTGACCTTCAACGATCACGAAGGCTCGACCAAGAGCTACGCCTACACCCGGGAGCACCAGGTGGAGGTCGTGCAGGCGGATTTCGTCCCGCCCCGCGACGAGATCACGTCCGATCAGGACGCCGGCACGGTCAAGAGCGTCCTGCTGCACGACGGCAGCTGGGTACGGCTCCACAAGGTGGCCGAGGACTACGACCCAACCGACCGGGACCGCGCCTACGCCTACATCCGCGAACGCCAGAAGGCGGGCGAGGTGCTGACCGGCCTGCTCCACATCTCGGCCGATTCGCGCGACATGGTCGCGCAGAACGAGCTCGTGGACGCGCCGCTCTACAACCTCCCGTACGAACAGCTTTGTCCGGGGAACGCCGAGCTGCAGCGGCTGCAAGGGCGCTTCCGATAATTCCCATTGATGATTGATGATTGGCGATTGACGATTCATTGAATAATCGGGCGATTGGGGGATTGGGCCATTCGATTGACGCAATGGACACATGGTCGAATGCACCAATCGGAATACCCCAATGCGACAATCACCCGATCGTCAATGAATCGTCAATCGCCAATCATCAATCATCAATGCACAAGTGATTGGAGTCCCCATGTCTTTCTGGTTGTTCCTCTCCCTCGCCCTACAGTCGTCAACCCCCTCCGTTCCGGCGACCTTCATCACGGCCGCCGAAGCCGAGGCGGTGCTGAAGGCGCAGATCCCGAAGAACGTCGTCGATCAGCCCATCAAGCTGAGCGACGTGCCGGGCGGCAAGGCCTCGGTCGCCAGCCTGCACCGCACCAAGCCCGAGGCGAGCGCCCTCATCCATAACGACGTCACCGAGACCTACTACATCGTCAAGGGGAGCGGCACGATCGTGACCGGGGGAAGCCTGGGCGATCCGAAGCCGACCGACCTCACGCGCGTGAACGCAGGCATGAGCCAGACCGGTACGCGACAGGGCGGTACGCCCCGGCGGGTCGGTCCCGGCGACATCATCATCATCCCGGCCGGCACCGCGCACAGTTTCAGCGAGCTGGACGAGCCGATCAGCTACCTGGTATTCCGGTTCGAGCCGAAGCCGTAGACGCTACGGCAGCCTGGCGTATTTTGCCGGGCCTGCCTGAGGATCGGGGTGTCGGGGTCGACGTCCTTCCACCAGTGCGAGGAAATCCTGGTAGGCCGCCGCGCCTCTGATCGTGTTCTCCCCGACAGAACGAACGCTCTGCCCAATTGCCGGTGTGCCAGTGCCCCGCCGATGGGATACGTGCCCACGATGCCAGGATGGTTCGAGATCTTCCGAGACTCGGCGGCCGCTTCCGCATACCGTTGCAGGCCAGCAGCGCCTCCCCGCGCACGTAGGCCGAGTGCAGGCCCCCGAGATAGAAGCTTGAAGTTGAGGCCGTTTGCCGCCAGCCCGGTCACGGCACGGCGACATGCAGTTGCACCACACTGTCTGTGGGTCTTCCGCGCCCCGATGCCGAAATGACGCCCGAGAAACCGGGCACTTACGTGAATCTGGCGGACGTACTTCCGGGGAAACGCTGTTCCAGGTCATCGGCAAGAGATGGAGATCGGGAAACGTCCCCCGCAAAGGCCAATGCAAGGCCAGCGGCGTATTCGACATCGCGGCCGGTCGAGAGTGCCAGCGCCGCCGTGGCGTTCCATGACGCCTCCAGCTGAGTTCCCGCACACCGCCTCCCATACCGCACGTGCAGCCTGGTAGCTCGCTGCCGCCTGGCCTGCGCCTTGCTGCCGGGCCAGCTCGATGGCGCGGCTGGAAGACTGGCGAGCCAACATCGACGTCCCGGGCAGGCCCGCGCCAGAGCTTTGGCGTTGGCGACCGGGTGTTCGGCGCCACGCTTGCCTTTCGCGAGAGCCGCCGCTTCGAATCCGCTGTGTTCCTTGTCCCCCCGCAGCGCCGCGATGTTGTACCTGATCGTCAGGAGGGAAGAGATCCTCCAGCCCGTGGTCGGCGGCTCGTTGCAGCGTCCGGGCGGTGTCATCAAAGAACGCCCAAGGGGTTGAATCGCTCGACGCCCGGTCTGGCAGTACCGAAGAGGAGATGGGGGTGTTCTGTAATTGCCTGCCGGGAGGCCTCGATCGCTCTCTCGAATCGGCCGGTTCCATGGGTGGCAAGACCCCCCAGCAGGCCGTAGGGATTTGGTTGAGGCCCGCGCGGATAGGTCTGCACCCACAACTCGAGGGTTTGGTAGGCCTTTTCCAGATTCCCAGTGACCTGGCGGTCGTAGGTGAATTCGATGAAGAATCTCTCCCGCTCGCTCACGCAATCGCGCAGCTGCCAGGCCCGGGTCGTGCTCTCGGCTGCCATGACCGACTCTCCAAGGGCGCTGGACGACAGCCCCAGGCTGGCGTACACCCGATGGCAAACTGTCAATCGATGTCAACCGCACGCTGGAAAAACGGGATCCCTGCGAGCATCCCCGGAAGCGACGTTCGCCTTCATTCCGGTGCTGTACACTTTGCCGAGCGCTTTGGAGTGGAATGGGTGGTCGCCTCAGCGAGCGGCGTCGAATGCTTTTCGACCGTGCTCTGCGACTCGCCGACGCGGCTTCTGAAGCGACCTGCAATCTCGCTCAGCAAGTTGAGGACGTCCTCTCTCGTCGCCACCTGCACCTGCTGGGGATCGACGGTGTCTCCAGTGATGCAGTGCCGCGCCCGAAGGCCCAAAACGTACTGGCTGCCAAGGCTGGCAATAGAGCCTTCCAGGAGCCATGGCGCTCGCCGTGCGCTCGCAGATCTGCTGCGCCACATCCAGCGTCAGCCGCGTCTCTTTCGCCTGACCCATCAGGGCCAGCTGTTGCTGGACCTGCCGCTCCCGACACGAGGCTGAGGAACGGAGATTCATAAAGGGCGACGGACAGTCCCTGGCGCAGCGTATCGTCGAACACCGGGTGAGCCGGTCTTGTTGTCGAAGTCCGCGAGGACAATCGTGTCCTTCTCGGTGAGCGTCGT